>NZ_JACXBW010000049.1 GCF_014712225.1 Pseudarthrobacter sulfonivorans | reverse complement strand
CTTCGCTGCTTCATCCCTGTGGCAGGTACCCGCGGCCCTGACGGCGACGACTGTGCTGATTGGCGTGTCGAACGCCGTGCTTCACTCATCCATGCAGGGCTGGGTCACCGACGTCACCCCGCAGGCACGCGCCACCACCGTGTCCCTGTTTGCCTGCGCACTATTCCTGGGCGCTTCCCTGGCCACCTACTTCACGTCCGGACTCGCCGCAGAAGGCCGGTACGGGACCATCTTCGCTTTCAGCTTCGTCGTGAGCATCGTCCTGACGGCGGCTGCCACGGCGGGGCACGCCGCGTGGAAACGCCGGCAAGCCTAGGCGGGGCGCGGTCCACGCTTTCTGGGATCTTGTCCCGGCCTGTCACTCGCCCACTCCAGTAGCCACCGGTTCTGGTGTGGAGCCGGATGGCCGCTTAGCCCTTGTTGGCGTGGTCATGTGCGTGTTTGCCGAAGTTCTACTTTGTTGCGTGGCCTGCCCAGCGAGTGCATGCTCCGTCACTTGTAGACGACGTCACCCACAACATCGGACGGGGCGAACCCGTCCGTAGTCCCAGTGCAAAGAAAAACCACTTTCCCTCAGTGGGGAGCGGTTATTGTTTGGCGCGCGCATAAGGCGAGTTTGGGGGTGTGCACAATGTGCACACTTTGGCCGTCAGATTGGGTCGTCCGTAGGTCGGATCGGGCCGGATTCCGCATGTTTCCGCGGGAGCCCAGTGTTTGTAAGGGCTGGAATGTAGTTCGAGTGCCACCT
>NZ_JACXBW010000048.1 GCF_014712225.1 Pseudarthrobacter sulfonivorans | reverse complement strand
CGCGCCTCCTGCAGATACGATTTTGCCCGGGCGGCCGATGCTTCCTCACCGGTTTGAAGAAGCATTTTCCCGTGGAATCTCAAGGTGTGTGCATGCTCTACGACGTGGGGTATGTTTTCAGCGTCACGGCGTGCCTCACGAAAATACTTTTCCGCGCGGGCCCAGTCGCCGGCTGCTGCAGCGGCAATTGCCGCTGCACGCTTGACCAGGCGGCCACCCCGGAACTCGATGCACACGACCCCGGTGCGCTCGATGCATTGTTCGATGGCCGGGAGCAACTTGGCGGCCTGCTCCAACTCTCCCAAAACGACTAAACCTTCCACGGCGGTCAGCGCCGCCACCCATGACCCGCAGGTGTTGGCCTGATCCAGTTGCGGAATGGTGTGTCGATGCTTTTCAAGCAATCCCATGGCGGCCTGGGAGTCGCCCATATAGGCGAGCAGTTCAAACAGGGCAGACCATCCCCACCCGACCATTCCTGTGTCAGCCTCTGTTTCCAGCGCGGTTGAGTAGGCATCCTTTGCTTCCTCCCATTCTCCGCCGAGGAATTTGGCCAGCCCAAGCCAGGCAAGTGAATGCTCAGGCGTTGCGAGCCCGACAGCCTCGCAGAATGCGAGGTCCTTGCGGGCAAATTTTTCCAGGGCGGCCGGACTTCCGTCCTGAAAGAACTCGATCATCGCGTTCATCCGAGTGTGCTGTTGCTGGGCCGCGTAGTTCCCGACACGAACCGCGAGTGGGGCAAGTTCAGCACCTACCGCACGAGCCTCATCCAGACGACCTAAACCAACAAGGGTGTAGTTCAAGAA
>NZ_JACXBW010000047.1 GCF_014712225.1 Pseudarthrobacter sulfonivorans | reverse complement strand
TACTGGGCCGGGCTCGATGAGCAGCCCGAACCCTACGCCCCGGGGTCCTGGGGCCCGGCCACCGCGGATGAGCTGCTGGCCCGTGACGGACGAACCTGGAGAAGGCCATGATTGTTGACTTGCCGGACACCACCACCTCGAAGGTCTCCAAGAAACTCATGTCCCTGCGTGAGCAGGGCGGGGTGATCGCCCTGGGCCGGGTCCTGACCCTGGTGGTCGTGACCCGGTCCGGGCTCGAGGAAGAAGCGATCGAGGCCGCGAACGAGGCCAGCCGCGAACACCCCTGCCGGATCATCGTCCTCGCCGACGCCGGCACCTCGGCCCCGAACCGGCTCGACGCGCAGATCCGGGTCGGCGGGGACGCCGGCGCCTCGGAAGTGATCGTGCTGCGCGGGTACGGCGAACTCGCCCACGAGTCCGAATCCCTGGTCGCTGCCCTGCTGCTCCCGGACGCCCCGATCGTGGCCTGGTGGCCGCACGGGGCACCGGAGAACGCCTGCGAAACCTCCGTGGGCCGGATCGCGCACCGCCGGATCACCGACTCGGCGAACGAACCGGACCCCCAGCGCGCGCTGGAGAACATCCGGACCACCTACAAGGCCGGGGACACCGACCTCGCCTGGACCCGGCTGACGAACTGGCGGATCCAGCTCGCGGCCGTCCTGGACCAGGTGGATTCCTCCCCCGTGACCGCCGTCGCGGTCGAGGGGGCCTCGGACTCACCCTCCACCATCCTCCTCGCGGCCTGGCTCACCCTGGCCCTGGAGGCCCCCGTGACCATCGTCGCGGACCCCGCCGGGACCGGCATCCGCCGCGTCCG
>NZ_JACXBW010000046.1 GCF_014712225.1 Pseudarthrobacter sulfonivorans | reverse complement strand
ATCAATCCTGGTGCACTGCCCCGCGGCAACCAAAGTTTTCTCCGCGAACGCGCCGATGCCCAGCGCGGCAGAGAGTTCCGTGCCGTCCTCAAGCGTCATCTTCTGCGTCGCGTTATGGGTGTTGAAGCAGTACTGCGGCCGGCCCTTGGCGCACGCCCGGCATTCCCCGCACACGGCACGCCAGTTCAGGATCACCCGGTCACCCGGAGCCACCTGCGTGACGCCGGGCCCGACGGCACTGACAACACCCGTGGCCTCATGGCCCAGCAGATAAGGGAAATCATCCCCGATGCCGCCCTGCTTGTAATGCAGGTCCGTGTGGCAGACCCCGCACGTAAGGACGTCCACCAGGGCCTCCCCCGGCCCCGGATCCGGGACCAGAATAGTCTCCACTGAAACCGGGGCATTCTTCTCCCTGGCAATGACAGCCTGAACTTTATGGACCATTATTCTTGTGTTCCTTTCCTGGACCCGTCCGGATCCGGTGAATCGGCACCAAGTGCCAATCTCACTGACGTGATGGGGTTCCACGTCTTTGGTTGCGCGATCCCGCTGATGCGGTCCATTTAGACGGTGATCAGTGACTGGCGGTCCTGATGATGTTCCGGTTCCCCGCTGCACGTGAACGTTATGTCCGGTTCCTGCTGGATTGCGGTGGCTGGGAGGTTGGTGATTGTTTCGCCGAAGACTTCGTCGGGGTCGAGGCGGCGGAGTTCTTCGGCGAGGCAGTCTTTGAGGCTGCGTCGGGGCAGGGAGATGCGTTGTGCGGGCTGGCCGGGCTGGGTCAGTTCCGCGATGGAGAGCCCGGGCCGGTGGAGCTGGACGTCGCCGCCGCGGCGGGTGAGC
>NZ_JACXBW010000045.1 GCF_014712225.1 Pseudarthrobacter sulfonivorans | reverse complement strand
GTTCCCTCGCTTTCGAGGTAGAAGCAGGTGGAGCCCGGGGAATGGCCCGGGGTGTGGATGGCCAACAGCGCGGTGCCGCCCACCTCGAACACGTCGCCGTCCCCGTGGTACCGGTCCGGTTCCGTGTCGGGGTAGACCTGCTTCCAGAGGACCAGGTCCTCGGGGTTCAGGATGATCGGTGCGCCGACGGCGGCAGCGACTTCGCGGGCGGCGCCGATGTGGTCGTTGTGGGCGTGGGTGAGGAGGATGGCCAGGACTTTCCGGCCGCGGACCTGGTTGATGATCGCTGCGGCGTCGTGCGGGGAGTCGATGATCACGCATTCAGTGTCGTTGCCCACGATCCAGACGTTGTTGTCCACGTCCCAGGTGCCGCCGTCGAGCGAGAACGTGCCCGAGGTGACCAGGTTGTCGATGTTAACTGTCATGAGAACTCCTTCAGGGTCTGTACTTGAACAACCGAGCGCAGGACCTTGCCCTCGTGCATCTTCGCGAAGGCTTCCTCCACCTGGTCGATGCTGATCCGTTCGGTGACGAAGGCGTCCAGGTCAAGGTTGCCCTGCTTGTAGTGCGCCACGAGCATGGGGAAATCGCGGGAGGGCAGGCAGTCCCCGTACCAGGAGGACTTCAGCGACCCGCCCCGGCCAAAGACGTCCAGCAGGGGAAGTTCCAGGGTCGTGTCCGGCGCCGGGACACCCACCAGCACCGCCCGGCCGGCGAGGTCGCGGGCGTAGAACGCCTGCCTGAACGTTTCGGGACGGCCGACGGCGTCGATCACCACGTCCGCGCCGTTGCCCCCGGTGAGGGCCCGGATCGCCGCGACGGGGTCCTCCTTGCCCGAATCCACCCCGTGGGTGGCGCCCAGGGACTTGGCCATCTCCAGCTTGTTGGCGTCGATGTCCACGGCAATGATCGTTGTGGCGCCGGCGAGCCTGGCACCGGCGATCGCGGCGATGCCCACCCCGCCGCAGCCGATCACGGCCACGGACTCGCCGCGCTTGACCTCGCCGGTGTTGATGGCGGCACCGATGCCGGCCATCACACCGCAGCCAAGCAGCCCGACGGCGGCGGGATCGACGTCGTC
>NZ_JACXBW010000044.1 GCF_014712225.1 Pseudarthrobacter sulfonivorans | reverse complement strand
TGAACTGCTCCCCGGAAGTTGGACTGAGAAATTCAGTTTCGACTTTCGGGGAGCAGTTTTATGCGTGCATATAGTTCGTTGTCTGAGGTTCAGCGCGAGGCGGCGGTAGCGTGGTTTGAGAAGGGCGTTGGGTATCGGGCAGCGGCGCGTTTGCTTGATGCGCCTTGTGTGCCGGTCAGGGCACTCTATGGGCGGTGGAGGATTCATGGGCAAGGAGTGCTGGTGAGCAAACCGGCAAAGTCGTACTCGTTCGAGTTCAAGCTCGCCTTAGTGGAACGGTTCCTGGCGGGCGAGACCGGCCCGGATCTGGCTGTGGAGGCCGGCTTGTCCTCGCGTCAGTTGCTGCAAAAGTGGGTCCGGGCGTATCGCCGTGATGGTGCGGAGGCATTGCGTCCCAAGGCCCAAGGCAGGCCCGCGAAGTCCGCAGCTCCACCTCCACCGGCAGAGTTAACCGAACTGGAACGCTTGCGCCGGGAGAACGAGCGGCTCCGCGCGGAGGTCGCGTATCTGGGAAAACTGCGGGCCTTGAGGGATCAGGAACGACGCTGAAGGTCCAGGCCGTCGTTTCCCTCAAGGCTGACTACCCACTCCCGGTCCTGCTGGAGGTCGCGGGCCTGGCCCGCTCGACGTTCTTTTATCACCAGGCCCGCCTCCAGGCCCCGGACCCGAAAGAGAAACTCAAAACGGCGGTCACGGAGATCTTCGAAACGAACCATGGCCGGTATGGGCACCGGCGGGTCCATACGGAGCTACTCAAGCAAGGGTGGACGGTCGCGAAGAAGACTGTGCTGAAACTGATGCGCGCACTTCAGCTGCTCTGCAAGGTCCGGCGCAGGAAGCGCTATAACTCTTACCAGGGCGAACAGGGCAGGATTGCCCCGAACCTGCTGAACCGGAAGTTCGATGCTGACGCGCCGAACCAGAAGTGGGTCACGGACGTGACGGAGTTCCGCGTCGGGGACCGGAAGCTCTACCTCTCCCCGGTCATGGACCTCTTCGACCGGCAGATCATCTCCTATTCCGTGGGCAGCTCGCCGAACCTGGAGCTGACCAACAGTTCGCTCCGCGGTGCCCTCGCCTGTCTTGAGCCGGGGCAGCAGCCGCTGGTGCACTCGGACCAAGGCGTCCAATACCAGCACGCCTCATGGCG
>NZ_JACXBW010000043.1 GCF_014712225.1 Pseudarthrobacter sulfonivorans | reverse complement strand
CCCGTTACATTTATTGGGTCCCCGAGCGCCGGGGGCATGGTCGCTGGACCCGGTATGACTTTCTCGCCCTGTCACTGATGATCCGGGGGGTGTTGTCGCCGGGTTCGGAGGCACTTGTTGACCGCTGATAGGGACAAGGCCGGACCAACGGGTCCAGGTCTCTTCGTAACGTGGGTGCCGGCATCGGGTGTCGTGACTGCGGCCATATAGTGGTGCAAAGGAGCGCCGATATGGATCAGGGATTCGACGTTTATTGCGGACTCGATGTCGGCAAGAGCGAACACCATGCCACCGCGTTGAACCGCGCCGGCGAACGTCTTTTTGATAAGCCGTTGCCGCAGGACGAAGCCCGGCTGCGGGAGCTCTTTATGAGCCTGCAGCACCATGGGACCGTGCTAATCGTCGTGGATCAGCCGAACACGATTGGCGCGCTTTCCGTGGCAGTGGCCCGGGACTGCGGGTGCGAAGTCGCCTACCTGCCGGGCCTGGCAATGCGAAAAGCAGCGGATCTGTATCCCGGAAACTCAAAAACTGATGCCCGTGACGCGTTCATCATCGCCGAGACGGCCCGGGCGATGCCGCACACCCTTCGCGCGGTCGACCGTGACAGCGAGGTGCTTTCGGCACTTAAGGTGCTCTCCGGGTTTGATACCGACCTGACTCACGAATGCACGCGGGCAATCAACCGGCTCCGATCACTGATGCTGCAGATCTTTCCTGCCCTGGAACGAGCCTTTCCCGGCACCATCCTGACCCGTTCCCTGGTCTTGGAACTGCTGATCAAATACGCGGGCCCGACCGGTCTTCGTGCCGCCGGACGTGGGAACGTGCTGCGCTGGGCCCGCAACCACAGCCGCAAAGACCCGGCCACGCTCATCGACACCGTGTTCGCCGCCTTGGGCGAGCAGACAGTCACCGTCGCCGGGACCGAGGCCGTGGAGCTGGTCATCCCGCGCGTGGCCGCCCAGATCAAGGAGCTCAAACACCAGCGGACCATCGTGGCAGAAGAAGTCGAGAAACTCCTGGACGACTTCCCTCTTTCCAAGGTCTTGATGTCCATGCCGGGAGTCGGCATCAAGACCGCCGCCACCATACTCCTGGCCATCGGCGACGGGAGCAGTTTCCGCACTTCGGGACACCTCGCCGCCTACGCCGGCATCGCACCCGTCACACGGCGCTCCGGCACCTCCATCCGCGGAGAATTCCCTGCCCGCTCCGGTAACAAGGAACTCAAGAACGCACTGTTCCGATCCGCATGGATAGCCTCCTGCCACGACCCCTTATCCAAGGCCTACTACGAGCGGAAACGCGCCGAAGGGAAGAAACACAACGCCGCCATCATCTGCCTCGCCCGGCGCCGATGCGACGTCATCTACGCCATGCTCAAAAACGGAACCCTCTACCAGGAAAAAGCTCCCCAAGCCGCTTGACCAAAAGCATAGGGACACCCCCC
>NZ_JACXBW010000042.1 GCF_014712225.1 Pseudarthrobacter sulfonivorans | reverse complement strand
CCCTCTACGTCAGGCTGGTTGTGAGTCAGTCGATTGAAGGGAGCAGGAGCAGCCATGTCTGTTGGTCCGCGAGGTATTAGCCGTGATGAGATCCGGGAATTGGTGCATCAGTATTACGTGCAGCCGTACGGGACGAGGAAGGAATGGCTTGCCTCCCAGCCAGTGACTGAATGGACGTTCCGGCGGTGGCGGAAGATGATTCAGGAGGGTGATCTCGACCGGAATCTGATTCCACGAGAGCATGGGAACATGGCCCGCACAAATGGCGAGTGGTCCGCGTTTGAGAAAGCGCGCGCCAAAGAGATCGCTGCACACCAGTCCGAAGTCGAACAGCTCCAGGGCCGTATCCGTGAACTTGAGGGCACGAATACAGCTTTGGGAAAAGCTATCGGGCTCTTGCACGAGTTGAGCGTGCCAGAGCCCGATACGGCCCAGACGAAAGATCCGAAAGGTTCATCGAAGCCGAGAACCTCCTCGTCCGGGAGCTGACAACGCTCACCGGCTCGCAGCGGCAAGCCCTCGAGTTCTCCGGCGTATCGCGTTCGACCTGGCACTACCGGCAGAACCCCCGCGAACGCGTGCAGGACCCGCTCGGACAGTCTGAGCGGGCCTATGAATCGCGGATCAGCACCAATGATCGTGACCGGATCGCGGAGTACATTCTGGACGGCTGGGCCGATCAGGTTTCCGTTGACCATTCCTACGCGGCGGCGTGGGACGCCGGGGTGATGCTCGCTTCCCGCCGCACATGGTGGCGGGTCGCGGCCCAGATCGAAAACCAGATGCTCCGCCCCACCATCCCTACCAGGAGCGGGAACAAGCAGCCCCCACGGGAGAAACCCGTTATCAAGGCCACCGGCCCGGGCCAGGTCTGGTCCTGGGACATCACCGATCTGTATTCACCCTGGCGGGGAAGAGCGTTCAAAGCCTATTCAATCCTTGATATCTACTCCCGCCACATGGTTGCCTGGCGGGTCGAGGAACGGGAAGCCGACCACCTCGCCGCGGAGATGTTCGAAACCGCCATCGCCGAACACGGCGCCCCGCGCATCGTTCACGCCGACTCCGGGCCGGCGATGCGATCAAACCTGCTCCGCGACACCCTCACCCGCCACGGCGTGGAACTCTCCCACAACCGGCCCTATGTCTCAAACGACAACCCCTTCTCAGAGTCCGGGTTCCGGACCATGAAATACCGGCCCGGCTACCCACGCGTGTTCAAAGAACTCGAGACCGCCCGGGCCTACCTGGCCGACTACGTGCCCTGGTACAACACCCAACACAAACACTCAGGCATCGCACTCTTCTCGCCCTCCCAGGTCCACGACGGCTCCTGGAAAAAGGTCTGGAAAACACGCGATCAGGCACTACAGCGCTACTACGACAAAAACCCCGAACGCTTCCACAGGCGACCCAGCACACCAACCCCCGCCAGTCACGCCGGCATCAACCTCCCGGCAACAAAACAACCAACCCAATGACTCCACACAGCTTGACAATCTGCG
>NZ_JACXBW010000041.1 GCF_014712225.1 Pseudarthrobacter sulfonivorans | reverse complement strand
GTCCGGGACCGGCCCATTATCGCCGGGCGGCGCCGCAGCGCCGGCGTTGGTGTGTTCCGTGGCCCTCTGCGTGGTGGGCGGCGCTGCGGGGCCTGATCCCGGCGGTGATGTCCTTTATCCCGGACGGGGGCCAGGTAACGGCGAGAGGCCGGGGCCTTCTGTTTCACAGGGTCCGTGGGTTGCCATTTACGGCTCCCTTGGCCTCTCGGCTCGTCGGGGGTGCAATGGTAGTGCCACATGTGAAGTTTGGGAGGTCCCGGCTATGTTTGAGCATACTTTCATTGGTCTGGATGTTCACGCGGTCAACGTCGTGGGCCATGCGATGAACCCGGCCACCGGAGAAATCAGCACCCACACCATGGCCGCTGACCCGGCCGCGGTGCTGGAGTGGGTCCGCCGGTTCGACCCGCCGGTCAAGGTCGTCTACGAATCGGGCCCGACTGGGTTCGTCCTGGCCCGCTACCTGCACGCTGGCGGCATTAATTGCGTTGTCACAGCGTCCTCAAAACTGCTCCGTGCACCCGGGGACCGGATCAAGACCGACCGGCGGGACGCCCGGGTCCTGGCTGAGATGCTCGCGGTCGGCTCGGTCACCGAGGTGCGGATCCCGGACCCGGAGGAAGAAGCCCTCCGGGACCTCTCCCGGCTGCGCTCGGGCACCGCCAGGGACCTCGCGCACGCCCGCCAGCACGTCAACGCGATCCTGCTGCGCCACGGCATCCGCTACCCCAAAGAGACCCGGTGGACGCAGGAACACAGCCGGTGGCTGCACCGCCAACGCTTTGCCGAACCGGCGCTGCAGTTCACCTACGAGGCCGACGTCGAGCAGGCGGAGCTGCTCGACAGGCACCTCAAAAGAATCGACAAGCAGGTCGCCGCCACGGCCGCGGCCTGCCGTTTCGCCCCGGTGATTGAGGCGTTGATGTGTCTGCGCGGGATTCAGATCACGACCGCGTTCGGCCTCGCCGTGGAGATTGGGGACTGGACCCGGTTCACCGGTTCCTCCATCGGGTCGTACCTCGGGCTGGTGCCCAGCGAGAACTCCTCCGGACAGTCCCGGCACCAGGGCCCGATCACCAAGGCCGGGAACACCTACGCCCGCAAACTCCTCATCGAAGCCGCCTGGCAGCACCGGCGCCCCTACGCCCGGCCCGGAGAACGGCTGATCCGCCAGCTCAACCGCGTCGCACCGGCAACCCGGATCCGGGCACTGGAAGGAAACCACCGGCTCCACCACAAATGGGAAGTCTTCGATCAGCGCCACAAAATGTCAGTCAAGGCCAACACCGCGATCGCCCGTGAACTCGCCGGCTGGTGCTGGTCCCTGGCCGCCCCGCTCCAGCAAGGAGAACGCATGAACGCGGCCTGACCCGAACGTGCCCCCGGGACGTGATGCAAGTGCGGTGGCAGCACCCGGAGCTAACTCGAGAGCCCACTATGAGCAGACGCACCCAAAGCGTCGACGCCCGATCCTAGACACCGATAATGCTCCAGCCGAACACATCGTCATGCGGCAACCAACCCGCGAATATCAGCCTGACACTGCCAGTCGAAAACGACTCGCCACCACTCACACCACAACCGGCCCGGCACACGATGAGCGGCCCCCGGAAAC
>NZ_JACXBW010000040.1 GCF_014712225.1 Pseudarthrobacter sulfonivorans | reverse complement strand
CGGCAATAATGTCGTACCCCCTTGGCAGAGTGTTCCTATGGAGGCTTTAGCGGAGCGGCTTGCCGGGAGCGGCGGAACTTCCGCCGTGCCTGCACCGATGAGCCTGGCGGCGGCGATCGCGGTGGTCCGCGCCGCGGTCGCTGCCGCCCCTGACCACCTGGCCATGGCAGGCTACGTCGAGGCAGCCGAATTCGCCGCCCAGGTCGAGGAGCTCTCCCGGTCCGTGGACTACGCCCAGATCCTCTCCGCAGGAGCCGTGGACCGCACCCGCACCCGGGCCATCACCAACGCCGGGGCCGCCCGTGCCACCCGGTCCTGGACCACCGGTTGGGACCATAACGGCGTCGAAAACGTCAACGAAACCGACACAGCATGGCCCGCCAGTCCCACCGGACCCGACACCGATACTGTTCCCCGCTCTCCGGCGGACGACGGCTGCAAGAACACCGCCGAGTTCCTCCGCCTGCGGCTACGGATCGGGCTCGGCGAAGCCAAACGCCGCCTCCACCTCGCCCACGCCATCCTCCCCGAAACCACCCTCACCGGAGACCGGATCCCACCGCCCCGCGAACACCTCGCCGCAGCCTTCTCCCCCGCCAACACCGAACAAACCCCCGACCAGCACCCGGGAAATCCCCTGACCGGGCCGGTGCTCTCCTCCCGGGCCGGGACGATCATCAGCGCCACCCTGGACCGCCTCAAACACCACACCACCACCGAGAACCTGGAACGGATCGAACACGACCTCACCCGCACCGCCGCCACCGCCGACCCCGACTTCCTCGCCCGCGTCGCCCGCCGCTGGGCCGACACCCTCGACGCCGACGGCACCGAACCCACCGAGGAAGCCCTCCGCCACACCCAAGGCGCGTTCATCCGCAAACCCCGCCACGGCCTGCACCACCTCGAAATCTTCGCCACCACCGACCAATACGAAATCTTCGCCACCATCATGAACGCCGCCACCAACCCCCGCACCCACCAACCCACCCGCGACAGCACCAGCACCGGCGCCTGCGCAGGCGCCGGCACGTCTCAGGACAACGGCGGGTGGCAGGACACCGGCGTGTGGCAGGACAATGACCCGGACCTGGACCGGCGCACCCGCAACCAGAAACAACTCGACGGCATCATCACCGCGTTCAAAGCAGCCCTCACCACCAACAAACTGCCCACCAACGGCGGAAACCGCCCCCAAATCCTCGCCACCATCAACTACCAAGACCTCCTCCCCCACCTCCCAGCCACCAGCACAGGCAGCAGCACCGGCACCGGGAACTACACCTTCACCGGGCCCGTCGCCGCAGCCACCATCCGCAAACTCGCCTGCGACGCCGACATCATCCCCGCACTCCTGGGCACCCACGGCGAAATCCTCGACCTCGGCCGCAAAACCCGCCTCTTCACCACCGCCCAACGCCTCGCCCTCACCGCCCGCGACCAAGGCTGCACCTTCCCCAACTGCACCATCCCCGCCCCCTGGTGCGAAGCCCACCACATCACCTACTGGTCACAAAACGGCCCCACCAACCTCAGCAACGGCGCCCTGCTCTGCTCCCACCACCACCACCTCATCCACAAAGAACAATGGACCATCCACACCACCAACGGCATCCCCTGGTTCACACCCCCACGCCACATCGACCCCACCCAAAAACCCCAACAAAACCACTACTTCAAACCACCCCCACCACCCCAACGCGAATA
>NZ_JACXBW010000004.1 GCF_014712225.1 Pseudarthrobacter sulfonivorans | reverse complement strand
GACCCAATCCACGGGGTGGACAGGCCTGGCCAATTCAACCAATTCAATACAATAAATTGGTATCAACAAACTTGGCACACTATTGAGTTCTCAAACAACAGACACATTCGAATACTTCCCGAAACAATTCAGTAATTGAATTCTTTGCTTCGTTTTTCTTCGCTGCGATGTTTATACATTAGTTCATTCAAGTTTACTTTGCAAATCCCGGTATTTTCCGGATATTCACTTCAGTAAGCTGAATCCGCCCAGCAAGATACGAAGCTTTCCATCATCTTTGTGCACTGCACATGACGAATTGCTTGATTTTGAAGGGGGTTTGTCGCCACTCAGCGGCGGCGACTCAGAAAACAATACACGCTCCCCCGCGGCCGTGCAAATCGGCTGCGGAGGAGCGTGCGTTGAGGCGGAAAGCCGCCTAAGGGACCAGTACTTCCACGGTGGCAAGGTTCTTTTTGCCGCGGCGCA
Source organism: Pseudarthrobacter sulfonivorans (assembly GCF_014712225.1). GTDB lineage: Bacteria > Actinomycetota > Actinomycetes > Actinomycetales > Micrococcaceae > Arthrobacter > Arthrobacter sulfonivorans. The sequence goes on along the minus strand of NZ_JACXBW010000004.1, from coordinate 332,968 downwards.
ACAGCAGGTATTGCCCGTGCAGCAGTTCATCTTCGGAGATGACAGCCTCCGGATCGGACACTTTCTCGTTATTCACATAGGCGCCGCCTTCGCTGACCGTGCGCCGGGCAGCAGACTTGCTGTCCGACAGACCGGAAGCAACCAGCAGATCAACGATCCCAAGCCCGTCCACCTGGATCCGGGCGGACGGCAGTTCCGACGTCGCGGCCTCAAGGGTGGGCCTGTCCAACGCGGACAGGTCGCCGTTGCCAAAGAGGGCAGCCGACGCGGCGATGACTTTCTCGGTTGCCGCAACACCATGGACCAGTGACGTAACTTCGAACGCCAGCTTCCGCTGGCCCTCCCGGGCAAACGGACGCTCGGCCACCGCAGCGGCAATCCCGTCGATCTCCGCGCGGTTCAGGAACGTGAAAACCTTCAGCCGGTCCACCACGTCAGTATCGGCAGTGTTGAGCCAGAACTGGTAGAAGGCGTACGGGCTGCACATGCCGGCGTCGAGCCAGATGGCGTTGCCTTCGCTCTTGCCAAACTTGGTGCCGTCAGAATTGGTGATCAGCGGCGTACCGAGGGCGTGGACGGTCTTGGCCTCCACCTTGCGGATCAGTTCGGTGCCGCTGGTGAGGTTGCCCCACTGGTCCGAGCCGCCGGTCTGCAGCATGCAGCCGTAGTCGCGGAAGAGCTGCAGGTAGTCCATGCCCTGCAGGATCTGGTAGCTGAATTCCGTGTAGCTGATGCCCTCGTCTGAACTGAGGCGGGAGGCCACAGCATCCTTGCGGAGCATGGTGCCCACTCGGTAGTGCTTGCCGATCTCCCGCAGGAAATCAATGGCGCTCAGGGGCGCGGTCCAGTCAAGGTTGTTGACCATGCGTGCAGCGTTTGCGCCGTCGAAGCTCAGGAAGCGTTGGACCTGGGCCTGCAGGTAGCCCACCCACTCATTCACGGTGTCCTTGGTGTTCAGCGTCCGCTCGGCTGTGGGCCGCGGGTCACCGATCAGCCCGGTGGAACCACCCACAAGTCCCAGGGGCTTGTGGCCGGCCAGCTGGAGACGGCGCATCAGGAGGAGCTGGACCAGGTTTCCCAGGTGGAGGCTCGGCGCCGTGGGATCGAACCCGCAGTAATAGGTGACCGGTTCCCCGGCGAGGAGCTTTTCCAGTTCCGCTTCGTCGGTGGAGACGTGGACCAGTCCGCGCCACTTCAGCTCCTGCCAGACATTGGCGAAGGTGGGGTCGTTCTGCTGGGATTCAAGATCGTTGAGTTCTGACACGACTTCTAAGTTAGCAGGATCGACGACGCCCGGCGCCGTCATGAACGGAGCCGGGCGTCAGAAGGGCAAAAGCGGACCAGCTCAGCCTTCAATACCGGCGGGAATACCTTCCGCGGCGATCAGCCGGAGCCGCTGCGTGGGACGGGTCATGGCCACGTACAAGTCACCGACGCGGCCGTGCTCATGGTTGAGCATCTCTGACGGTTCCAGCACCACAACACCGTCGAACTCCAGGCCCTTGGCCTCACGCGGGCTGATGACCACGATGTCCTGTTCGTAGCTGCCCGCCCCGTTGCCGATACGCCGGCCGTAGGCCGCGCGGAGGGCTGAGGTTGCAGCGGGAAGGAGGTCGCCGTCGGCAATAACCGCCAGCAGGCCGCCGTCGAGCGCTTCCAGTTCCTCGGGGAGCACCTCCACGAGGCGGCTGACCACCTGGCCCTGATCCACCTTGTCAATGACAGGCGACCAGCGTCCCTCCCGAACGGCCTTCGGGGCGGACACAACCAGCCCGGCCGCGTTGGCCATGCGGGCCGCGGCTTCGGCGATCTGCGACGGCGTACGGTAGTTGACCGTCAGCTCCTCCAGCTGCCAGCGGTCACCGAACATGGGTCCCAAAGCACCCTGCCAGGAGTTGGCCCCGGCAACGGAACTGGTCTGGGCGATATCCCCCACGATCGTGAAGGACTTCAGCGGGCACCGGCGGACCAGGAGGCGCCACTGCATCGGCGAGAGCTCCTGTGCCTCATCCACCACAATGTGGCCAAAGGCCCACGTGCGGTCGGTGGTTGCCCGCTCGGCGGCCGTGAGACGGTTCTGGCGCTCCTGGTTCTGGTCCACCAGTTCTTCGGCGGTCATCATGACATCAACGCCCATGTGCTCCATGTTCACCAGGGTCTGCTTGGCGTTGGCGAGATCCCGGGCACGGTCATGCTCCTGTTGGGCGAGCCCGCGGCCCGCAGCCGGATCGAGCTCACCAAGGAGTTCGGCCGCTTCGTCCAGCAGCGGGACATCCGCCTCGGTCCAGGGCGCATCTGCCGGGCGCAGCAGGAGCGACTGCTCTTTGAGGCTGAGGTGCGGTGTGCAGGCCGCCAGCACGGCGGGCTTGCTCAGGAGTTCGGTGATCAGCTTCTCCGGAGTCATGGGCATCCAGCACAGGTTGAGCGCGATCCGGACATCGCGGGCCGTGCGGACGTCCTCCGCCAGGTAGGAGCGGTCAGCATTGTTGCCGATGCTCCCGGCCTCCACAAGCTCCGTCATCTGTTCTGTCAGCTCACGGAGCAGGATCTTGACGAACGTCAGGCGTGCCTCGTTGTGCGGCTTGCCGGTGGACCGGGCACGTTCGCGGGCGCGGCTGACCTGCCGGGGCGTCAGCACCAGCTTCCGGCCATCGACCTCGAGGATGCGGTCCTCAGCGGGGATCCGCTGCCGGTTCGCCACGGCATTGGCCACAACCTTCGCCATGTCCAGCCGCCCCTTGATCGCCGCGACGTCGGCCTCGGGTTCAGGAACGGCGTTGATGCCCGGCATCAGGCGTCCCAGGCTCGCCATGACCACGCCGGTCTCACCGAGTGAGGGAAGGACGCGTTCGATGTACTTCATGAACGACGACGACGGCCCCACCAGCAGCACGCCGGCAGTCTTCAGCCGTTCCCGGTGGGTGTACAGCAGGTATGCCGCACGGTGCAGCGCGACGGCCGTCTTGCCGGTGCCCGGACCGCCCTGAACCACCAGGGCCCCGGAGATGGAGGACCTGATGATGCGGTCCTGCTCGGACTGGATGGTGCCGACAATGTCCGACATCCGGCCGGTGCGCTTGGAGTCCAGCGCGGCCAGCAGGGCCCCTTCGCCCTGCAGCGAGTCGTTGTCGGCCAGCATTCCGGCGTCGAGCACGTCATCCTCGATGGCCTTGACTTCCCGGCCCTGGAGGATGAGGTGCCGCCGGCGCCGGACCCCCTGCCGGTCAAACGCGGTTGCCTGGTAGAAGTGCCCGGCTTCGGGCGCGCGCCAGTCCACCATGAGCCGCTGCAGGTCATCGGTGGTCAGGCCGATGCGGCCGATGTACTGGGCTTCACCGGAATCCAGGTCGAGGCGGCCGAACACCAAGCGGTCATCGACAGCGTCGAGCTGGGCCAGGCGGTCCTCGTAGAGCGCGGCGAAGGCGTCACGTTCGGAAACATTCTGCATGGTGCCCACGGCACCGGCCCGGCGGACCTGTGCCAACTGCTGGCGCTTCTCAGCACGCAGCTCTTCGAGCCGCGTGTACAAGCCAGCGACGTAATCGCGTTCGTGGGCCAAATCGGCGTCAAGCATTTAAACGTTCCCCTATCGCAAAAGACAGACCGTCCATTCTACAACCATTTCGGTTAACGTGCCCGCCTGCCCCCTCGCCCCGGATGTCATCCAATGTTCACTTTTCCGGCCGCCTCCATCAGTTTCGGCGCTGGCCCCGGACTGATTCAATACTGCAATGCACCACGAGACTGTCCTGCCCGGATACGGGCTTTCCCTCATCCCGCTGGCACCGGAGCATGCCCGTGCCCTGCATGACTTCGTGGATGCCGGCATGTGGGCCGGCATGGCCGCATCGCAGCCGCGCACCGCCGGGGAGCTCGCGGCCTTGTTTGAGGCCAGGATTTCCGATCCGGCCAGCCTGGCTTTCGCCGTGGCGGACGAGCGGACGGGTGCCATCCTGGGAACGACTGCCCTGAACGCTTTCGACGCCGGACAGCAGCGGGTGGAGGTGGGCGGAACGTTTTTCGGCCGGCAGTTCTGGGGCAGCCACGTCAACCCGGCCAGCAAGCACGCCCTGCTCACCTTCGCGTTTGGGGTACTCCACGTCCAGCGCGTCGCCTTCCGGTGTGACGCGCGGAATGTGCGCAGCGCCGCGGCAATCGAACGGCTCGGGGCCACGTTCGAGGGTGTGCTGCGCAGTCACCGCACCGCGCCCGACGGCACCCGGGCGGACTCTGCCGTGTTCTCGATCCTGCGGCCGGAATGGCCTTCCGTGCAGCGCGACCTACAGCGTCGGCTGGAGCCGTTCGCCCAACAGGGCGACAGGGCTGAAAAGCACGCCGAGATCCGGCCGGGAGGCCAAGCCGGCCACTCCGGCGCCGCCATCTATGCCCGCCGGACCTTCGCGGCCTTGTAGCGGGAGACGGTGGGATCCCCCGGCAGCCAGAAACGCCAGGGATAGTCGGCGGAACCGCCGTCGCCGGAAACCCCCACCCTGGGCCCGGAGCTGTAGGGAAGAACGGGAAGCGCCGGCAGCCGCAGCTCGAAGGGCTCCGCAAGTGCATCGCGTCCGCTGTCCGCGGTGGTGAGGGCCAGGGCTGTGGCGAGCCGGGCGGGACCGCTCGCAAGGTCAAGTGGTGATTTCGACGTCGGCCGCCTCACCTGCGCCAGGTGCCGGCCTTCCACCACCTCGCCCGCGCGCAACAACACGCCGGACGCCGCTCCGGCAGGCCCGCAGACGATGTTGGCGCAGTAGTGCATCCCGTACGTGAAATAGACGTACAGGTGGCCGGCCGGCCCGAACATGGGCGCGTTGCGGGCCGTGGGTCCCCGGAAGGTGTGCGAGCCGGGATCCGGATGCAGGGAGTCGCCGGGACCCATGTAGGCCTCCACCTCGGTGATCCGCACGGCGACCGTTCCTTCGTGGCTGTTGTGGCTCAGGACGGAACCCAGCAGCAGGGGCGCGATTTTCCGCGCGTCACCGGAGAGCAGGTCGCGGAGCTGCTCCGGGGACTGCTCCGGCCCGAAGTGAGTGCTGCTGACGGTCATCCACCGACTCTACCGAACGCCCACGGCCATGTCCGATTCCCGCTAGCAGACCCTGCGCCGGGCTGGCAGGATAGGGGGATGGACTTCTGGCAGCGCTACCGCGCCATCGACGCGCGGGACACCCGTTTCGACGGGCAGTTCTACACCGCTGTCCGGACCACCGGAATCTACTGCCGCCCGTCCTGCCCGGCCCGGACCCCCAAAGCGGCCAACGTCACCTTCTACGAAACCTCCGCCGCAGCGCACGACGCCGGCTACCGGGCCTGCAAACGGTGCCTCCCCGAAGCCGTTCCCGGGACGCCCGCCTGGAACGTCAGGCAGGACCTTGCCGGGCGGGCGATGCGCCTGATCAACGACGGCGTGATCAACCGCGACGGCGTGGAAGGGCTGGCGGCACGGCTCGGCTACTCCGCCCGCCAGCTCAACCGGATCCTCAGCCACGAACTCGGCGCCGGCCCGCTGTCCCTGGCCCGGGCCAGCCGTGCCCAGACCGCGCGCACCCTGCTGGTCTCCACGTCCATGAAACTGGCAGACATCGCCTTCGCGTCCGGCTTCAGCAGCGTCCGGCAATTCAACGACACCATGGTGGAGGTCTTCGCCATGACGCCCACCGCCCTGCGCGCCACGGCACGGCACCACGCAGCCACCGCCGCGACAACCTCGCTGACACTGAGCCTGCCGTACCGCGAACCGTTCGACCCCGGCGTCTTTTCCTTCCTCGCCGTCAGGGCGATCCCCGGGATTGAGGCGGGAACACCGACGTCGTACGCCCGTACCCTGCGGCTCCCCCACGGTGACGCCCGCTTCGGTGTGAATTACGACGACGGCGCACCGGGGCGGCCGCTGACCCTCACCATCGGTGCGGTGGACCTCAGGGACCTGCCGGCGCTGCTGAGCAGGGTGCGCAGGCTGTTCGACCTCGATGCGGACCCCGTGGCGATCGACAGTGCGCTGGCTGCTGATCCGCGCCTGGCCCCCTCAGTTGCGTGTGTCCCCGGCATCAGGATGCCGGGCGCGGTGGACCCGCAGGAGCTCCTGGTCCGGGCCATGATCGGCCAGCAGATCACGGTGGCGGCGGCACGGACCGCCCTGACGCAGCTGTCCGCCGCCGGCAGCACCAGCATGGTCCCGGGCGAGGGACTGGACCGGTTGTTCCCCACTGCGGCCGAAATCGCCGGTTCCGGCTACTCGCTGCTGCGTGGTCCCCGGCGCCGGATTGATTCCCTTCGGTCCGCTGCGTCAGCCCTCGCAGGCGGCGAGCTGGACTTCGGCTACGGCGACGACCTGCCCGGGCTGGCAGCCAAGCTGCTCCCCCTGCCGGGCGTGGGACCCTGGACGGTGGGCTACGTGGCCATGCGTGTCCTCGGCGCCCCGGACGTCTTCCTGGCGAACGACGCCGCCGTGCGGAACGGCATCCGCGCCCTCACCCCGGACAGCACCGGGCCCGGCGCCGGCGCGCCGGGGCCTGGCAACCCTGCGCCGGATTTCCGGGAAGTCAGCCCGTGGCGGTCCTACGCCACCATGCACCTGTGGCGGGCGGCGTCGTCGTCGTCGTCGTCGTCGTCGTCGTCGTCGTCCAAGGCCGCCAAGCGTAAACAGAACATTCCAGAGAAAGCGATGCAATGAAAGCCCAGCTGTTGACTATGTCCACCGCAGACGGTCCCTTCACCATCCTCGCGCAGGACGGCGTGGTCCTGGCTTCCGGCTGGACCGCCGAGCTTGGCGAGCTGACCGGGCAGATCCACCCGCAGCTGCGTCCGGCCGAGGTGGAGGCCGTGGCCGATCTGGGCCCGATCTCCCGGGCGGTCGAAGCGTTTTATGCCGGGGATCCCGCCCCGGCGATGGCTATTCCCGTACTGCAGAGGTCCGGGCCGTTCAGGGCACACGCCTGGGATGTGCTGAGGACGGTCCGTCCCGGCTCGCCGGTGACCTACACCGAGTACGCCGGGCTGTCGGGCAACCCCAAGGCGGTCCGGGCCGCCGCCAGCGCCTGCGCCTTCAACGCGGCAGCCCTGTTCGTGCCGTGCCACCGCGTGATCCGTACCGACGGTTCCATGGGCGGCTTCCGCTGGGGCCTGGCCATCAAACAGAGCCTGCTCGCGCGGGAGGCAAGGGAAAGCCTGCTGGCCCGCGAAGCCGGGTGAGCCTGCTCCCTCCGGGGGGCTCTAACGCACGACGCTCTATCACTTAATGCACCTTAAGCGACGACGCTCTCTCACTTTCCTGAAGAAAGTAAGAGAGGGTTGCCCAAAAAGCGGCATTAAGTGATGAAGGGTCTGCCGCAGGCGGGCGCACTCGAGCTGTCGCCGGCCAACTTAGCCCGGCCGCTTCCCGTCCGGGCCGAAGCGGTGCCGGATGTGCCGCCGGTCGTGGCGTGCCTGCCAAAATTCCAGTTCCGTCGGCCTTACCGCGTAGAGCTGCCAGTCGGGATTGTGACCGCCGTCCGCTGCGGGCCGCGCGTCCCAGTCTGCCGCCGACGCCTCGGCGGACAGTTCAACCACGGGGCCAGCCACTCGGACCTGCCGGCCCTGCTGCGGCCAGTAGAAGTTCAGGGCCGCTGCGGGGTTGACCGAGAGCTCCCGGCCCTTCCGTGAGGTGCGGGACGTGGCGAAGTGCCAGCCGTCGTCGTCGATGTCCTTTAGGATCAGCATCCTGGCGGACGGGTGGCCGTTGCCGTCCGCCGTTGCCAGGCTGCAGGCGTGCGGTTGCAGCACGCCTGCAGCCAGCGCCTGATCCAGCCATAATTTGAACAGCGCCACCGGATCGGCGGGCGCCGTGGCGGGATCGAAGTCCGGCAGGTCGGAGGGAAAATCCGGCAGGGCACGGAGTTGGCTGCGGAAGGCGTCGCTCATGGCGCAATGGTAGCGGGGAGCCTCGGTCCCAACGCACAACGCTCTCTCACTTGATGCAATAAAAACGGCGATGCTCTCTCACTTTCTTGAAGAAAGTGAGAGAGCATCGCCCAAAAACCCGCATTAAGTGAGAGAGCGTTGTGGCCCTAAAAGCCCGGCCCGGGAACCCCTGCGGACGGGGCTCAGAGCGTCTGACGGTTAGTTCGCGTAGTCCCTGACGCCGGCCAGCTCGGCTTCCAGCGCAACCAGCTGGCGTTCGACGGCGGCCGGTGCGGTGCCGCCCTGGGAGTTGCGGCTGTTGAGCGACCCCTCCGTGGACAGGACCGTGCGGACCTCGGGGGTGAGGTGCTCCGAGATGGCAGCATATTCCCCGTCCGTCAGGTCCCACAGCTCCACGTCGCGGCTTTCGGCCTGCTTGACCGCCGCACCGGAGAGCTCGTGCGCCTCGCGGAACGGAACACCCTGGCGGACCAGCCATTCGGCAATGTCCGTGGCCAGCGCGAAGCCCTGGGGTGCCAGGGACTCCATCCGCTCCGTGTTGAACTTCAGGGTCGCGATCATGCCCGAGACCGCCGGGAGCAGCAGCTCCAGGGTATCGGCGGCGTCGAAGACCGGCTCCTTGTCCTCCTGCAGATCGCGGTTGTACGCGAGCGGCAGGCCCTTGAGCGTCGCCAGCAGGCCGGTCAGGTTGCCGATCAGGCGTCCCGCCTTGCCGCGGGCCAGCTCCGCCACGTCAGGGTTCTTCTTCTGCGGCATGATCGAGGAGCCCGTGGAGTACGAATCGTGCAGGGTGACAAAGGAGAACTCCTTCGTGGCCCACAGGATCACTTCCTCCGACACGCGGGACAGGTCCACCCCGATCATGGCCGTCACCCAGGCGAACTCGGCGAAGACGTCGCGGGAAGCGGTGCCGTCGATCGAGTTGTGGGTGGCGGAGAAGAAGCCCAAATCAGCAGCCACCGCTTCCGGGTCCAGGCCCAGCGAGGAGCCGGCGAGGGCGCCCGAACCGTAGGGCGACACGCCGGCACGCTTGTCCCAGTCCTGGAGCCGCTGCACATCGCGCAGCAGCGCCCAGGCGTGGGCCAGCAGGTGGTGGCTGAGCAGGACCGGCTGGGCGTGCTGCAGGTGCGTGCGGCCGGGCATGGCCACACCCTGGTGCGCCTTGGCCTGGTCCACCAGCGCCTCGATGGTGGCGAGCACGCCGCGGGCGATGATCCGGGCATGGTCACGCAGGAACATGCGGCCCAATGTGGCCACCTGGTCGTTGCGGGACCGCCCGGCGCGGAGCTTGCCGCCCAGCTGGGTGCCGGCCCGCTCGATCAGGCCGCGTTCCAGCGAACCGTGCACGTCTTCATCGGACTCCGCCGGCAGGTACGCGCCGGAGGCGACGTCCTCGTCCAGCCGGCTCAGGGCGTCGAGCATGCCCTCCAGCTCGGCGCCGTCCAGCAGTCCGGCCTTGTGCAGCACGCGGGCGTGCGCCTTGGAACCGGCGATGTCGTAACGGGCCAGCCGCCAGTCAAAATGCGTGGACTTGCTCAGCGCGGCAAGGGCATCTGCGGGGCCGCCGGCGAACCGGCCGCCCCACAGCGCACCGGTGTTCGTCCCCGAGCGCACCCCACCCTCGCTTCGCTCGGCCGGGGACCCCTGCGCCCGTGGGCCCATCTCCGACTGTGTTTCCGACTCAGCCACAGGGGCTACTTTCCTGCGACGCGGATATCGCGGCCGGAGGCAACCTTGGCGGACATGCCCCACAGCTCGATGAAGCCGCGCGCCATCGACTGGTCGAACGTGTCGCCGGTGTCGTAGGTAGCGAGGTCGAAGTCGTAGAGCGAGGTCCCGGAACGGCGTCCGTTGACCACTGCCTGGCCACCGTGCAGCGTCATGCGGATGTCACCGGAGACGTACTTCTGGGTGTCCTCGATGAAGGCGTCCAGGGAGCGCTTCAGCGGGGAGAACCACTGGCCGTCGTAGACCAGTTCGGCCCAGCGCTGGCCCACCGTGGCCTTGAAGCGGGCCTGCTCACGCTCGACGGTGATGTCCTCGAGGTGCTTGTGCGCGGTGATCAGCGCCATGGCGCCGGGAGCTTCGTAGATTTCGCGGGACTTGATGCCCACGAGGCGGTCCTCGACCACGTCGATCCGGCCCACACCCTGCGCGCCGGCACGGCGGTTGAGTTCCTTGATGGCCTGCAGCGGGGTGACCCGGACGCCGTCGATCGCTACCGGCACGCCGGCTTCGAAGGAGATGGTGACTTCATCCGGTGCCGGCGGGAACTCCGGCGTGGCGGTGTAGTCGTAGATGTCCTTGGTGGGGGCGTTCCAGATGTCCTCGAGGTAGCCGGTTTCGACGGCGCGGCCCCAGACGTTCTGGTCGATGGAGTACGGGTTCTTCTTGGTGGTCTCGATCGGCAGTCCCTTTTCCTCGGCGAAGGCGATGGCCTTGTCGCGGGTCAGGGCAAGATCGCGGACCGGGGCAATGCACTTCAGGTCCGGCCCGAGGGTCTGGATGCCGACTTCGAAGCGGACCTGGTCGTTGCCCTTGCCCGTGCAGCCGTGCGCAACGGTGGTGGCGCCGAATTCGCGGGCAGCCTTGACCAGGTGCTTGACGATCACCGGACGGGAAATGGCGGAGACCAGCGGGTAGTGGCCCTGGTAGAGGGCGTTGGCCTTCAGGGTGGGCATGCAGTACTCGTTGGCGAACTCATCGGACGCGTCGGCCACATAGGCTTCGACGGCGCCGCAGCCCAGGGCGCGCTGGCGGATGGTTTCCAGCGACTCGCCGCCCTGTCCGACGTCGACCGCTACCGCGATGACCTCGGCGCCGGTGGCTTCACCGATCCAGCCGATGGCTACAGATGTATCGAGGCCACCGGAGTAGGCCAGAACAATACGCTCAGTCACGAAAATGCTCCTTAGTTGTTTGGTTCTTGGTTGTCTTCAAGTTTATGGCGCGAAGTTTATTGCGCGGCTTCCTCGGCCAGCTGCAGGAACCGGACGGCGAGGTCCTGCCCGCCCTGCGGATCCCGGGAGACCAGCAGCACGGTGTCGTCACCGGCGATGGTCCCGAGGATGGACGGCATCACCGAGTGATCGATGGCCAGTGCCAGGAAATTGGCCGCGCCGGGCGGGGTCCGGAGCACCGCGATGTTGGCCGACGCTTCGGCAGTGACCAGCAGTTCGCTGCACAGCCGGGCGAGCCTGGCGTCCAGGATTTCCTGGCTGACACCGCTCTTGGCCGCACGTTCGCCGCCTTCGCCGGGGACGGCGTAGACCAGCACGCCCTCCTTGCCGCGGACGCGGACGGCGCCGAGTTCCACGAGGTCCCGGGACAGGGTCGCCTGGGTGACCTGGACGCCGTCGTCCGCCAGCAACGCGGCCAGCTCCGCCTGGGAGCGCACCGATTCACCCGTCAGGATGGCCGCGATGCGCGCCTGGCGGGCCGTTTTGGTGGCCGGGCTGGAGCCCGGCGCTGCGGACGGGACGGACATTAGAACGTGCTCTCCCCGGTGCCTTCAACCGGAGAAAGGCCCTCGACGAATGCCAGCCCGGACCGGTGCATAAGCCACGCCATCAGCGCCTTCTGGGCGTGCAGCCGGTTCTCGGCCTCGTCCCACACGATGGACTGCGGGCCGTCGATGACACCCGCAGAAATTTCATAGCCGCGGTACGCGGGCAGGCAGTGAAGCACGACGGCGTCATCCGCGGCGTGTGCCATGGCCGCCTCATCAACCGAGTACTCCCGGAACAGCTGCAGCCGGGCTTCCTTTTCGGCTTCCTGACCCATGGAGACCCACGTGTCTGTAGCTACGACGTCGGCTCCCTTGAGGGCCTCCGCGGCGTCGGTGGTCACCAGCACGGACCCGCCTGTCTCGGCTGCGCGTTCCTCGGCTGCGGCAACGATCTCCGCGGCCGGCAGGTAGCCTTCGGGCCCGGCGATGCGGACGTGCATCCCGGCGGTGACGCCCGCCAGCAGGTAGGAGTTGGCCATGTTGTTGGCGGCATCGCCGAGGTAGGCCATGGTGAGGCCCTTGAGTTCGCCCTTATGCTCCTTCACTGCGAGCAGGTCCGCCAGGAGCTGGCAGGGGTGGTAGTCATCGCACAGGGCGTTGATGACGGGCACCTTGGAGTTTTCCGCCATGGCCACCAGGCCCGCATGGGCACCGGTGCGCCACACGATGGTGGAGACCATGCGCTCCAGGACCTTGGCGGTGTCCTCCACCGACTCCTTGTGGCCGATCTGCGCTTCGCCGGGATTGATGATCAGCGCGTTGCCGCCCATGTCCGCGATGCCGGTGGCAAACGACACCCGCGTCCGCGTGGAGGTTTTGTCGAAGATGACGGCAACGGTCTTGCGGCCGTTCCCCTCCGCGGCAAACGGCTGCACGCTGTAAGGTGCGGCCTTCATCCGGACAGCAAGGTTCAGGACCTCTGCCTGTTCCGCGGGGCTGAGGTCGGTGTCCTTCAGGAAGTGGCGGGTGGTGCTGGGTGCTGCACCGGCGGATGAAACTACGGGGGTCACTTCGCGTCCTTAGCTGTCTGGAGGAGGGCCGGGAGGGCGGCGAGGAACGTGCCGGCCTGATCGGTGGTGAGGACCAGCGGCGGGGCAAGCCGGATGGTGCGGGGCCCTGGACTGTTCACGATGAAGCCTGCGTCCAGGCCGGCGGTGACCACGGCGGGGGCTACCTCCGCGTCCAGGTCAAAGCCGATCAGCAGGCCTTCGCCGCGGACTTCCGTGACGCCGTCGACGTCGGCCAGTCCGGCGCGGAGGTACTCCCCCACCTTCACGACGTTCTCCAAAACCCGCTGGCTTTCGATCGCGTGCAGCGTGGCCAGGGCGGCCGCGGTCGCAACCGGGTTCCCGCCGAAGGTGCTGCCGTGCTGGCCGGCAGTGAGGAGCGACGACGTCTGCCCGCCGAAGGTGATCAGCGCGCCGATGGGGAAGCCGCCGCCCAGGCCCTTGGCCAGGGTGATGGCGTCCGGAACGATCCCGGCGTCCTCGCTGGCGAACCATTTGCCGGTCCGGCCGATGCCGGTCTGGACCTCGTCCAGGATCAGCAGGGCGCCGGCCCTGGTGGTCGCTTCCCGGGCTGCCTTCAGATAGCCGGCGGGCAGGGGCCGGACGCCGGCTTCGCCCTGGATGGGTTCGAGGAAGACGGCGGCAACGGTTTCGTCGATGGCCGCTTCGAGTGCTGCAACGTCGCCGAACGGGATATGGACCACGCCGCCCGGCAGCGGCTCGAACGGCGCCCGGTAGGCTTCCTTGGCTGTCAGGGCCAGGGCACCCATGGTGCGCCCGTGGAAGGCACCTTCGAGGGCAATGATCTTGGTCCGGGGCGCACCGTGGGGGCCGGTGCTGTTCCGCCGCGCCAGCTTGAAGGCGGCCTCCACAGCTTCCGTGCCGGAGTTGGCGAAGAAAACCTTGGAACCGGCCGGGGCATGCGCCAGCGCCAGCAGCTTTTCGGCCAAAGCGATCTGGGCGGGGCTGGTGAAGAAGTTGGAGACGTGCCCCAGGGTGGCCAGCTGGCTGGAAATCACGGAGGTGACAAACGGGTTGGCGTGGCCCAGGGCGTTGACGGCAATGCCGCCGAGCAGATCCAGGTATTCCTTGCCGTCCGCATCCCATACCAGGCAACCCGCACCACGGACCAGGACACGCTGCGGTGTACCAAAAACTCCCATCAGGGACGTGGAGTACCGGGCCAGCCATTCGGCTCCGCTGGTGTGGCCAACGAGGGCGCTGGCGGCGGACTGGCTTAGTTCTGTGTTGGTCATGCTTTTACCTCTTCGTCGGGGACGACCTGCGTGCCGATGCCCGCCGTCGTGAAGGTTTCCAGGAGCATCGAGTGGGGCAGCCTGCCGTCCACGATGTGTGCGCGCTCCACTCCGCCTTCGATGGCCTTGAGGCACGCTTCCATCTTGGGGATCATGCCGGACTCGAGGGACGGCAGCAGTTCGCGCAATTCCGACGCCGTCAGGGAGGAAATGAGCGAGGACCGGTCCGGCCAGCTGGCGTAGAGTCCTTCGACGTCGGTCAGGATCACCAGCTTGGATGCCGCGAGGGCTTCCGCCACGGCCGCCGCTGCCGTGTCGGCGTTGACGTTGAGGACTTGGCCCGTTGTCTGGACCTCTCCGGCGGCCGTTTCGGCGCCGTGGGACTCGATCTCCGGGGCGACGGTGGAGATGACGGGGATCCGGCCGGCGGCCAGGATGTCCAGGATTCCTTCCGGGTTCACACCAACCACTTCGCCCACCAGGCCAAGGTCCACTTCCTCGCCATCAATGACGGTTCCGGTGCGGACGGCCTGCAGCAGACCGCCGTCTTCGCCGGACATGCCCACCGCGTAGGGGCCGTGGGAGTTGATGAGGCCCACCAGTTCGCGGCCCACCTGCCCCGTGAGCACCATCCGGACCACATCCATGGCTTCGGGGGTGGTGACGCGCAGGCCGCCCTTGAACTCTGACTCGATGCCCAGCCGCGCCAGCATGGCGTTGATCTGGGGACCGCCGCCGTGGACCACCACAGGATGGATGCCTACATGGTGCAGGAACACGACATCTTCCGCGAACGCCCGGCGCAGCTCCTCGTTGACCATGGCGTTGCCGCCGTACTTGATCACCATGGTGGTGCCGGCGAAGCGCTGGATCCAGGGCAGCGCCTCGATCAGCGTGCCTGCCTTGCCTTGGGCATCACTCATGGACGTGGTTTCGCGGGTCTGGGTGTTCATGCGGCGGTCTCTCCAGGGTTGCTGGCGGATCTAGCTTGAGTAGGCGCTGTTCTCGTGGACGTAATCGTGGGTGAGGTCGTTGGTCCAGATGGTGGCCTCGGCGTCACCGGACTTCAGGTCGATCTCCACCAGGACTTCGCGGGGTTCCAGATCCACCAGGTTGCGGTCGTCCCCGATGCTCCCGTTCCGGCAGATCTGGATGCCGTTGATGGCGACGTTCAGCTGGTCCGGTTCAAAAACGGCGTCCGTGGTCCCGACTGCGGACAGCACGCGGCCCCAGTTGGGGTCCTTGCCGAAGATGGCCGCCTTGAAGAGGTTGGACCGGGCCACGGAGCGGCTGACAGTTTCGGCGTCCCGCTCGGTGGCTGCGTTGAAGGTGCGGATGGCGATGTCGTGGCTGGCACCCTCGGCGTCCCCGATGAGCTTGCGCGCCAGTTCGGCACACACCTGCGTCAGCCCGGTACCGAAGGCTTCGGCGGACGGGACAGCGCCCGACGCGCCGGAGGCCAGCAGGACCACGGTGTCGTTGGTGGACATGCAGCCGTCGGAGTCCGCCCGGTCGAAGGTGACCCGCGTGGCGTCGCGCAGGACGACGTCGAGCATTTCCGCTTCGACAGTGGCGTCGGTGGTGAGGACCACCAGCATGGTGGCGAGCCCGGGTGCGAGCATGCCGGCGCCCTTGGCGATCCCGCCGATGGTGAATTCCTGGCCGTCCGCATCCGTTCCGATGAACAGCGCGGACTTCGGCACGGAGTCGGTGGTCATGATGGCGGTTCCGGCGTCCGGGCCACCGTCTGTGCTGAGCGCCGCGGCGGCAGCCTCGACGCCGGGCAGGATCTTGTCCATCGGCAGCTGTTCACCGATCAGGCCGGTGGAGCACACGAACACGTCCGTGGCTGAAATGCCGAGGACCGCGGCGACCTTCTCCGCTGTGCTGTGCGTGTTCTGGAAGCCCTGGGGACCTGTACAGGCGTTGGCGCCGCCGGAGTTGAGCACCACGGCGTCCACCCGGCCGTCCGAGACAACCTGCCGGGACCAGTGAACAGGTGCCGCGGCCACCCGGTTGCTGGTGAAGACCGCGGCCGCCGTCTTGGCCGGGCCATCGTTGACTACCAGGGCGAGGTCCGGCTTCCCGGACGTCTTCAGGCCGGCGGTGACGCCTGCGGCCCGGAATCCCAAGGGGGCGGTAACGGTCACGGGGCAACTCCCTGCAGGTTGAGGCCGGCCGTTTCCGGCAGGCCAAGCGCAATGTTCATGGACTGCACGGCGCCGCCGGCAGTCCCCTTGGTGAGGTTATCAAGGACGCACGTCACGATGACGCGGCCGGTGTGTTCATCCAGTGCCAGCTGCATCGCTGCATGGTTGGACCCCACCACGGACTTGGTGGTGGGCCACTGTCCTTCGGGGAGCACGTGCACGAACGGTTCGTCGTCGTAGGCGTCGGTCCAGGCCTGGCGGAGCTCCGCGGCAGTGGTGCCCGGCCTGACCTTGGCGGTGGCCGTGGTGAGGATACCGCGGCTCATGGGTGCCAGTGTGGGGGTAAAGGAGACGGTGACACGTTCCCCGCCGGCGTTGGAGAGTCCCTGCTCGATCTCCGGTGTGTGGCGGTGACCGCCGCCTACCCCGTAGGGGCTCATGGAGCCCATGACCTCAGAGCCGATCAGGTTCACTTTCGCAGCCTTGCCCGCTCCGGAGGTGCCGGAGGCGGAAACGATCACGACGTCGTCGGGCTGGAGCAGTTTGGCGGCAAAACCTGGCGTCAGCGCGAGCAGCGCCGACGTCGGGTAGCAGCCGGGGACGGCGATCCGGGTGGCACCCTTGAGGGCGTCCCGCTGACCAGGGAGTTCAGGCAGCCCATAGGGCCACGTTCCGGCGTGGGCGGAGCCGTAGAACTTTTCCCACGCGGCCGGATCCTCGAGGCGGTGGTCCGCGCCGGCGTCGATCACCACGGTGCCGTCGGGAAGCTGCGCCGCAATCTCCGCGGATGCGCCGTGCGGGAGCGCCAGGAACACCACGTCGTGACCGGCAAGGTTTTCCACGGTGGTGTCTTCGAGGATGCGGCTGGCGAGCCCGTGCAGGTGCGGCTGTAGTTCGCCGAGGCGGGAGCCGGCATTACTGTGCGCAGTGATGGCACCGATGGTCACGTCCGGATGGCCCGCGAGCAGCCGCAGGACTTCCCCTCCGGCGTAACCGCTGGCCCCGGAGACGGCAACAGAAATAGTCATAGCCGCAATCTTACAGCAAAAGTATTCATCGTGCCCGATATTTATGCACTCGCAGCATCTTGCCCGACGGCCGGCGGGTCACGCCCGGGTAAGCTTGAGTGAGGGTGATCCTGACCGCGCAGTCCGAATGTCGGCTGCAGCGTTGCCCGTAACTGTGACGAGGCCCCGCTTCATGTCCACCACCCTACACACCGCCGAGCGCCCTCAATCGCGCGTCCGCAAGCCCAACGCGGTTGTCCTGAGTTACTCGGAGCTGCTGAAGAGCGTCAAGGCTGAAGGCCTGCTGGAACGCCGCGTCGGCTTCTACATCACCTTGTTTTCCAGCCTTGTGCTGCTGATGACTGCGGCTTGGTTCGGCTTCGCCCTGATCGGCGACAGCTGGTTCCAGCTGCTCATCGCCGCAGCTGTGGGCGTCCTCTGCACGCAGCTAAGTTTCCTGGCGCACGAGGCCGGGCACCGCCAGATTTTCGCTTCCCGCCGGGCCAACGACTGGACAGCCCGTCTCCTGGCCACCTCGGTGGCGGGCATGAGCTACTCCTGGTGGGAGCAGAAGCACGGCGCGCACCACAACCACCCCAACGTCATCTCCAAGGATCCGGACATCGCCCCCGGCCCCATTGCGTTCCATACCGAAGCTGTTGCCGACCGCCGGGGCCGGTTTTCGTTCCTGACCCGCAAGCAGGGCTGGTTTTTCTTCCCGCTCCTGTTCCTGGTGGGCCTGGGGCTGCAGATCGACTCGGTCAGGTTCGTCTTCCGCCGCGCCAAGGTCACGCACCGCTGGGTGGAGATCCCCATCCTTCTGGTACGCCTCGGCGCCCTGCCTGTCCTGGCCTTCACGTTCCTGCCGCTGGGAATGGCGTTCGCCTTCATCGGTGTGCAGCTTGCCGTGTTCGGCTTCTACATGGGCGCATCCTTCGCGCCGAACCACAAGGGCATGCCGGTCCTGCCGGCGGACAGCCGCGTGGACTTCTTCAGCCGGCAGGTCCTGACCTCACGGAACATCTCGGGCGGCCGCTTTATGGACATCCTGCTCGGTGGTTTGAACCGCCAGGCCGAGCACCACCTCTTCCCGGACATGGCGCGTCCCCAACTGGACAAGGCCGCCAGGATCGTCCGCGAGTACTGCGAAAAGCACCAGGTTCCCTACACGGAAACCACCCTGTTCCAGTCCTACGGCATCATCGTCCGCTACCTCAACAACGTTGGACTCTCCGCCGGGCGCCACTTCGAGTGCCCCATGGCAACGGTCACCCGCCGCTACTAATTCCCGAGCGGGGGCATCCCGAATCCACCGTGTGACCCGAAGCGACGGCCGGCTACCGGCCGTCGCTTCGTTGTCCCGCCGCGGCATCCCTAGGATGGTCAGAGAAGCCGGCCCGGGAAATCCCCGCCCGGAGAGGAGACGTTCCATGCATGCAGTCGTTGCCCGCCAGTCCGGAGGTCCGGAAGTCCTCGAGTCCGCGGAGGTGGAGCGGCCCACGCCCGGCCCCGGTCAGTTGCTGATCAAGGTGGCGGCCACCGGGGTCAATTTCATTGAGACCTACCAGCGCGGCGGCATGTACAAAGTGGCGTATCCGTTCACCCCTGGCTCCGAGGCTGCCGGGACGGTTGAGGAAGTCGGGGAAGGCGTCGGGGGCTTCACCGTGGGCAGCCGGGTGGCAACCGCCGAGGGGCAGGAATGCTACGCCGAATACACCGTCCTGGATGCGGCAAAGGCACTTCCCGTTCCCGACGGCGTGGACCTCCACACTGCCGCTGCACTTCCCCTGCAGGGCATGACCGCCCACTACCTCATCAACTCCTCCTTCAACGTGCAGCCCGGCCATACGGTGCTGGTCCACGCGGGAGCCGGCGGCGTCGGACTGCTCATCACCCAGCTCCTGAAGACCCGGGGCGCCCGGGTCATCACCACCGTCTCCACCGACGAAAAGGAAGAACTGGCGCGCGCCGCCGGCGCCGACGAAGTACTCCGCTACGAGGGTTTCGCGGAGGCCGTCCGGCAAATCACGAACGGCGTGGGCGTTGATGTGGTGTACGACGGCGTGGGCAAGGACACGTTCGACGGCTCGCTTGCCAGCCTGCGCGCCCGGGGCTTCCTTGTCTTGTTCGGAGCTGCCTCCGGCGCGGTGCCGCCGGTGGATCCGCAGCGGCTCAATGCCGGCGGCTCGCTGTCACTGACGCGGCCAAAGCTGGCCGATTTCCTCGCCAATCCCCAGGAACGGCTGTGGCGGTCCCGCGAAGTTTTCGCTGCCGTGGCGGACGGAAGCCTGAACGTGCGGATCGGCGCGAGCTATCCGCTGGCGGAGGCACGGCGCGCCCACGAGGACCTCGAAGGCCGCCGCACCACCGGCAAGGTCCTGCTGGTTCCCTGACATCCGCCACGGTCCAGGTGAACGGAATGTGAACCTTCAACCAATTGCGGACACCTTCCGTTCACCTTGGGCGGGCATAATCCGACGGTGAGTGAGCACTTGTCTGACGTCGTCGCATCCCTGCCTGAAGAGTTGTACCGGCCGCAGCTGCCCGGTCTGCCCCTGGCCCCGCCGGAGCGGACCCTGATGGCTGTCCTTGAGGACTCGGCTGCCCGTTTCCCCGAAGCTTCGGCGCTCGACGACGGACGGCAGTCCCTGAGCTACGCCGACCTGATGGCCGCAGTGCGGGCCAAGGGGCGTGACCTGCAGGCCCATGGTCTCGGCGCCGGGCACCGGATCGGCGTCCGCATTCCCTCCGGGACGAACGAGCTCTACATCTCCATCCTGGCCATCCTGTACATCGGCGCCGCGTACGTGCCCGTGGACGCGGACGACCCTGAGGAGCGTGCCCGGCTGGTCTTCGGTGAGGCGCGTGTTGCGGCCGTCCTCACCGGCGTGGACGCAGTCACTTTCCCGGGGCCCCGGGACTCCACCGGCCGCGGCGACGCCGGGCGCAGTGAAACCGTGCACAACGCAGCCGAGCGCCGCCTTGCGGAGCCGGGCGACGACGCGTGGATCATTTTTACCTCCGGGTCCACCGGCACGCCCAAAGGCGTAGCCGTCCAGCACCGCTCCGCCGCTGCTTTTGTCGACGCCGAGGCCAGGATCTTCCTTCAGGAGGAACCCCTCGGTCCGCAGGACAGGGTCCTGGCCGGTCTTTCCGTTGCCTTTGATGCCTCCTGCGAAGAGATGTGGCTGGCCTGGCGCCACGGCTCCTGCCTGGTACCGGCCCCGCGCGCCCTCGTCCGGACCGGCACCGATCTTGGTCCCTGGCTTATCAACCACGGCATCACCGCCGTGTCCACCGTCCCCACCCTGGCCGCACTGTGGCCGGCTGAATCCCTCGAGAACGTCCGGCTCCTCATCTTCGGCGGTGAGGCCTGCCCGCCCGAACTCGCCGAGCGCCTCGCCGTCCCCGGCCGTGAAGTCTGGAACACCTACGGACCCACCGAGGCCACGGTGGTGGCCTGCGCCGCTCCCCTGGGCGGCCCCGGCCCCGTCCGCATCGGCCTGCCGCTGGACGGCTGGGACCTGGCCGTGGTGGACACCGACGGACTGCCCGTCGGCACAGGCGAAATCGGTGAGCTGATCATCGCCGGCGTCGGGCTGGCCCGCTACCTGGATCCGGACAAGGACCGGGAGAAGTACGCGCCGATGCCCGCCTTCGGCTGGGAGCGCGCCTACCGTTCGGGCGACCTGGTCCGCTACGAAGCCGAAGGCCTGATCTTTATGGGCCGCGCCGATGAACAGGTGAAACTGGGCGGCCGCCGGATCGAGCTGGGTGAAATTGACGCTGCCCTGCAGGCTCTCCCCCACGTCGCGGGAGCTGCGGCGGCCGTCAAGACAACCGCGGCCGGCAACCAGATCCTGGTGGGCTACCTGGCCGCAGACGCGGAGCTCGACCTGGTGTCCGCCCGCGAACACCTGGCCGCAAGCCTGCCCGCCCCGCTCATTCCGCTGCTGACTGTGGTGGACTCGCTGCCCACCAAAACCAGCGGTAAGGTGGACCGCCACGGGCTGCCGTGGCCGCTGACCGGGTCCGGCGCAGCCGATGCTGCCGCCGCACCCTTGAACCTCCCCGAAGATGCCGCCTGGGTGGCCGAACAGTGGGCCGCCGTCCTCGGCAGTCCGGTGACGAGCCTCGACGCCGATTTCTTCGCGTACGGCGGCGGCTCGCTGTCGGCCGCGCAGCTGGTTTCGGCCCTCCGGGTGCGTTATCCCACCATCACTGTTGCCGACATCTACGCGACGCCCAGGATCGGTGCGCTGATTGATACGGCCCGCCAGTCCCTTCCTGAGGGAGTTGCTGCCGGACCGGCCCCGGCCAGGACCGTCCGCCCCACCGCCTTGAAGTCGCAGATCTTCCAGACGCTGATGGGCATTCCCCTGCACATTCTGGTGGGGATGCGCTGGCTGACCTACCTGATGCTGGCCAACAACCTGCTGTCAGCGTTCGCGGGCTTCAGCGCCGCCCCCACCGTGTCCTGGTGGTGGGTGGGCGCGTCCTGGCTGGTGTTCGTCTCCCCTGCCGGCCGCATGCTGATTTCCATCGCCGCGGCCCGGTTCCTGCTCCGGAAGGTGGTCCCCGGCACGTACCCGCGCTCCGGGAAGATACACCTGCGCCTGTGGCTGGCGGAACAGATCCAGGATTTGGCGGGTGCGATCAGCCTGGCCAGCGCACCGTGGGTGCCGTATTATGCCCGGGCTTTGGGCGCCAAGATCGGCAATAACGTCCAGCTGCACTCGCTGCCACCGGTCACGGGACTGCTGTCCCTCGGCAGCGGTTCCAACGTGGAGCCCGAGGTGGATCTTTCCGGCTGGTGGATCGACGGTGATGTGGTCCACATCGGCGCCGTCCGCATCGGTGCCGGTGCCACCGTCGGTGCGCGCAGTACGCTCATGCCCGGCGCGTCGATCGGTGCAGGAGCACAGGTGGAACCGGGCTCGGCCGTCCTCGGCAAGGTGAAGGCCGGGCACCACGTCGCCGGTTCCCCCGCCGAACGCCGGGGCAAGGCCAAACACACCCTTCCGGACACCCCGGTGGAACACCGGCTGATTGGCCGGCTCTGGTTCGCCGGGTTCTCCCTCGCCTCAGCCACGCTGGCGCTCATCCCCTACATCTCCGCCGCGGCCGCCGCCCTCGTGATCTTCGCCTTCATCCGCGGAAGCCAATCACTGTCCGCCGCCGCGCCTCACATCCTGCCCGCCCTGGCGCCTGCGGCCCTTGCCTGGTTCGTGGTCAACCTCCTGCTGATCCTGGGCACGACGCGGCTGCTGGGCCTTGGCCTGAAGGAGGGCTACTTCCGTGTCCGCAGCCGGATCGGCTGGCAGGTCTGGGCCACCGAACGGGTACTGGACCTGGCCCGTGATTTGCTCTTCCCGGTCTATGCGAGCCTTTTCACGCCGGTCTGGCTTCGCCTGCTCGGGGCGAAGATCGGCAAAAACGTCGAGGCCTCCACCGTCCTCCTCATCCCCAAGATGACCACCGTGGGTGAGGGCGCCTTCCTGGCCGACGACACCATGGTGGCGTCCTACGAGCTCGACGGCGGGTGGCTGCGGATCGCTCCTGCGAAGATCGGCAAGCGCTCCTTCCTGGGCAACTCCGGCATGACCGCTGCCGGCAGGAACGTGCCCAAGAACTCGCTCGTCGCCGTCCTGTCCGCCACGCCTGCCAAGGCAAAGGCCGGAACCTCATGGCTGGGCAGCCCGCCCGTGCGGCTCCGGCGCACCGCCATCGCCTCGGACGATACGCGCACCTACGAGCCCCCGCTGCGGCTCAAGTTTGCCCGCTGCCTGTGGGAACTGGGCCGATTCGTCCCGGTGGTGACCACGGTGGCCATTGCCGCCGGCGTGATGCTCGCCTTCGACTGGCTGGCTGCCGCCTACAATTACGGGATTGCTGCCGCCGTGGGCGGGGTAGTCATGCTGTTGGCCGGTGCGGTGGCTGCGGGCAGCGCCGTCGTCGCCAAATGGGTCCTCGTGGGCCGGATCCGCGAAGGCGAGCACCCGTTGTGGAGTTCCTTTATTTGGCGGAACGAGGTAGTGGACACGTTCATCGAGATGGTCAGCGCCCCTTGGTTTGCACGCGCGGCCACCGGGACGCCGGCCCTGGTCTGGTGGCTCCGGTCCCTCGGCGCAAAAATCGGCCGCGGCACGTGGTGCGAAAGCTACTGGCTTCCGGAAGCGGACCTCGTCACCCTCGGCCGGAATTCCACCGTCAACCGTGGCTGTGTGGTCCAAACGCACCTCTTCCATGACCGGGTCATGAGCCTGGACACTGTTACGCTCGAAGACGGAGCAACCATGGGACCCCACGGTGTGATCCTGCCCCAGGCAAGCATCGGCAACGGTGGAACCGTGGGACCGGCGTCGCTGGTCATGCGTGGCGAATCCGTTCCGGCCGCGACGTACTGGATGGGCAACCCGGTGAGTCCCTGGAGTGGCCCCGCGAAGTCTGCGCCCAAACCAAGATAGCCACGCACCACCCAGCTGTCCGCCCTCCTGATCGGAAAGACCGTCTTATGAGTTCCCCTGCACCGAGCCCCGCGGTCGCCAGTACCGGCCCGTCACCCACCTCGGAGCAAGGCCCGTCAGCGCCGGACCCGTACGTGCCCGGCCATGGCACCAACGCCTATCGGGTGAACCGCTACGAACTGGAACTTGACTACAAGCTCAGCAGCAACCGCCTCAGCGGGCGCGCAGTCCTGCATGCTGTCACGCAGTACACCACGGCGGCCCTGGTGCTGGACCTGACCGGGCTGCGGGCCACCAAGATCCAGCTCAGCGGGCGGCGCGTGCGCAAGTACAGCCAGCGCGCGGAGCAGCTGGTGATAGTGCCTGACATGCCGCTGCCGGCCGGCGAAGTCTTCACCCTGGACATCAAGTACGAGGGCAATCCTGCTCCCCGGCGAGGGTTCTGGGGCGAAGTCGGCTGGGAGGAGTTAACCGATGGCGTCCTCGTTGCAGGCCAGCCCAACGGCGCTGCGTCCTGGTTCCCCTGCAACGACCACCCCGGCGAAAAGGCCAGTTACCGCATCAGCGTGACCACCGATGCCAATTATCGGGCGGTCTGCAACGGCACTCTTGTCTCCCACAGCAGCAGGTCGAGCCGCGAGACGTGGGTCTACGAGCAGCCGGAGCCCATGGCCACTTACCTTGCCACGGTCCAGATCGGCCGGTACGAGCTCCTCCGGCTGGATGCCGCCACCGCGAACGGGCAGGTCCCCCAGTATGCCGCCGTGCCGGCGCTATTGTGTGACGCTGCCCGCGAAGGCCTGGCCAGGCAGGCGGAGATGATGCGTACGTTCGCAAGCTGCTTCGGGCCGTACCCGTTCCCGGAGTACACCGTGGTGGTGACTGAAGACGAGCTGGAGATACCCCTTGAGGCGCAAACGCTCTCCATCCTGGGCCGGAACCACCTGACGCAGGAATGGGAGTCCCAGCGGCTCATCGCCCACGAGCTCGCCCATCAGTGGTTCGGCAACTCCCTCACGGCCGCAACATGGGCGGACATCTGGCTGCACGAAGGATTCGCCTGCTACGCGGAGTGGATCTGGTCCGAGGAAGCCAGCGTTATGTCGGTGGCCAACCGGGCCGCCGCGGCCTGGCGGAAGCTGGCGTCCGGCAGCCAGGACATCGTCATCGGTGACCCGGGTCCGGAGCTGATGTTTGATGACCGCGTGTACAAGCGCGGAGCCCTGGCCCTGCACGCCCTGCGTGTCCGGTGCGGCGATTTGGCGTTTTTCGCCCTCCTGCACGACTGGACCGCTGCCCACCGGCACGCTTCGGTGAGCACCGCGGCTTTTATTCTCGCCGCGGACCGGGCCACCGGCCTGGACACCGAGGCGCTGCTGCACCCGTGGCTCCACGAAACGGCCCTGCCGCCCCTGCCCATTCGCTGACGGCCTGCGCCCTAGGACGGGGCTGAAAGCGCGACGGCGGCACGGAGGTCCAGCGGCAGGCCTGCCTCCCCGGCGCCCAGGTCACGGATTTCCGCACGCTGCAGGACATCGAGGGTGTCCGGGGCGGTGGTGAGGCCGCGGCCGGTCATCTTAAGCCACGCCTCCTTGCGCGCCCACAGCCGTGCCCGCTCGTTAAGGAGGGCAGGCCCGGACAGCCCGGCGAGTGCCGCACGCTCGGCCGGGGTCAGGGCAACAGCGTCGAACCCGTCAAAGTCCAGCCGGGCCGGGTCCTCCAGGTCCACGCCGATCGTTACACCGGCAGGTGGTTCCACCACGGCACCCAGCAGGATCCAGCCGGAACTCCGGGACAGGCTCAGCGCCAGCGGCACCGGCTCTCCCCGGAACGCGTAGCCCGGCCTGCCGTGGGATAAGCCGGGGCCGCTCCCGCACCGGGGGCAGCTGAAGTTTGTGGTGAGGTCCGACGCCGGGACGTCCAGCAGTTCGGCGGCGAACCTTCGCAGAGCCAGCCGGCCAGCCACAAAACTGGCTCGCGGGCCCGGCGCCAGGGCGGCTGCCCGCTGCAGCTCGGCGGGGCCCAACAGCGGGAACCGGCCACCCGCCGTCGAACATTGCGCAAAGGTTCCCGCTGCCAGCTCGTCAACATCCAGCTTAAGCAAGTCCTGCCCTCCCGGATCACCGGGAGGGCAGGAACGCAGGACCGGAACCACCGTTGCCGGTCCCGCCACGGAGATCAGGCTTACCGCTGGACGGCGCCGAAGCGCTCGGCGGCCAGGGCCACTGCGCTCTCGCGTGCGGCCGAGGCCTCATCGGCCGTCAGCGTCCGGTCCGTTGCGCGGAAGCGCAGGCCGAAGGCAAGCGATTTCTTGCCTTCCTCGATGCCCTTGCCGGCGTAAACGTCGAACAGCGCCACGTCCTCCAGCAGTTCGCCGGCGCCTTCACGCAGGGCCTCGAGGACCCGGTCCGCGGGAATATCCTGCGGCACCACCAGGGCCACGTCCTGGGTGGCTACCGGGAACGTGGAGATGTGGCGCGCCACGATGACGTCCGCCGCCGCTTCGAACAGGGCGTCCGCGTTGAACTCCAGCGCCACCGAACGGGCAGGCATGTCGTGCGCGGCAAGGAGCTTCGGGTGCAGCTCACCGGCGTAGCCCACCACCTCGCCGGTGCGCAGCGAGAGCTGCGCGGCACGGCCCGGATGGAATGCCTGGTGCGAACCCTGGCTGACCACCACCTCCACGCCCAGGACATCGCCGGCGAGCCGGGCAATATCCAGGGCGTCGGACCAGTCCCACAAGCGCGGGGTGTGGCCGGCGGCGGCCGGTGAATCATGGCCGGTCAGGACGGCGGCGACGTACAGCGGCTGGTCCGGGACGCCGTCGTACAGTGCATCCAGTACCTCGTCGGAAGGCTTGACGCCCAGCGGCGGGATGGACGGCGTTCCCACCGTCTCGCCGGGCAGGAAGACGAGGCCCGATTCGAAGAGCGCCAGGTCGCGGAAGCCGCGGGAATGGTTCCGCTTGGCCACCTCGATGAGCCCGGGCAGCATGGACGTCCGCAGGTAGCCGTGTTCCTCGCTGATGGGGTTGGCCAGCTTGACCGCGCTCCGGGCAGCGCCCTGCTCGGCCACGCCGAACGTGTCGTTGGCTGCCTTGGAGACGAACGGGTAGGCCAGGACTTCGGTCAGGCCGGCGTCAGCCAGTGCCTGGATGAGCCGGCGGCGCTGCTGCTGCACGCGGGTCAGGCCACGTCCGGGAGGGGCCACCGGGAGGGTGGCGGGAATGTTTTCGTACCCCACCAGCCGCGCGATTTCCTCGGAGAGATCCTCTTTGGTTTCCAGGTCGTTCCGCCAACTGGGGGCGGTAACCGTCCAGCCGCCGTCGGTCTTCTCCACCACTGCACCGAGGTCCACCAGCGAGGTGGTGATTTGCTCTTCGGTGAAGTCGATGCCGATCCGCTGGGCGGCAAAGGCCGCCGGCAAAGTGATGGTCACGGCGTCAGGTGCGGTCCCGACGTCGGTCCCCGCCTGATCAGCCACGCCACCGGCGAGCTCCACCAGGAGGTCAGCCACACGCTGGGCGGCGATGTCCGCCACGTGCCAGTCAACGCCGCGCTCGAAGCGCTTGGATGCTTCGGACGGCAGCTTGTGGCGGCGGCGGGAACGGCCGATCGACACCTCGTCGAAGTGCGCGGCCTCCACCAGGACGTTCGACGTCGAATCGCTCACCTCGGTGGCGGCGCCGCCCATGACGCCGGCGATGCCGATGGCACCGGAGCCGTCGGTGATGAGGAGATCCTCGACGTCGAGTGTGCGCTCCTTGTCGTCCAGGGTGGTGATCTTCTCCCCTGCCACGGCGCGGCGGACCACAATGTCCCCGGACAGTTTGTCCAGGTCATAGCAGTGCGTGGGCTGGCCCAGCTCGAGCATCACGTAGTTGGAGATGTCCACCGGCAGGGAGATGGAGCGGATGCCGGCCAGCCGCAGCCGCGAGCTCATCCACGGCGGAGTGGGCCTGGCGGCATCCACGCCGCGGATGGTGCGGGCCACAAAGCGGTCGCAGCCGGGCTTGCCGTAAATGGGTGCGTCGTCGTTGAGCTTGACGCCGTGGCCGCCGGAAAGTTCCGCAGGGGCCTGCACCTTGGACGCCGGATCGGTGAACGACGTTCCGGTGGCATGCGCGTATTCCCGCGCAGCGCCGCGGATGGAGAACGCGTAGCCGCGGTCCGGGGTCACATTGATTTCCGCCGCCTCATCATAGAGACCGAGCAGGTCCATGGCATCCGTGCCGATTTCCGGGTCAAGCCCGATCCGGGACAGGACCAGGATGCCGTCATGGTCCTCGCCGATGCCCAGTTCACGGACGGAGGCGATCATGCCGGCGGAGAGGTGGCCGTAGGTCTTCCGGGCAGAGATGCGGAAGTCGCCCGGCAGGACAGCGCCGGGCAGGGTGACCACCACTTTGTCGCCCTCCACGAAGTTGTGGGCGCCGCAGATGATCCCCTGCACGCCGGAGGGGTCGATGCCCTCGCCGGTGAGGGTCTGCGCGTGGCCTTCGGGGACAACGCGGACCTGGCACCAGTTGATGGTCTTGCCATTGGTCTGCGGTTCTTTGACGATGCTCAGGACCTGGCCCACCACAACCGGGCCCCGCAGGGCGTCCGTGGGACGGTGGACGGCCTCTTCTTCAAAGCCGACCTTGACCAGTTCGGCCATGACGTCTTCGGCCGTTGCTCCGGCCGGTACTGCTGCGAATTCACGCAGCCAGGAAAGTGGGATACGCACTGTTAGATCTCCATCCCGAAGTGCTCGCTGAAACGTACGTCGCCTTCGATCATGTCTCGCATGTCGCCTACCTCGTTGCGGAACATGAGGGTGCGTTCAATGCCCATGCCGAAAGCGAAACCTGAATAGATGTCCGGGTCGATGCCGGCCGCGCGGAGCACGTTGGGGTTGACCATGCCGCAGCCGCCCCATTCGATCCAGCGCGGGCCGCCCTTGGCGCCCGGGTGCCAGATGTCCAGCTCGGCGGACGGCTCGGTGAACGGGAAGTAGTTGGGGCGCAGCCGGATCTGGGCTTCGTCGCCGAACATCTGCCGGGCGAAGTGCTCCAGGGTGCCGCGGAGGTCAGCCATGCTCAGGTGCTTGTCGATGGCCAGGCCCTCGAACTGGTGGAACACCGGGGTGTGGGTGGCGTCCAGTTCATCGGTGCGGAACACCTTGCCGGGGCACAGCACGTAGATGGGAACTTCGCGTTCCAGCATGGAGCGGACCTGCACCGGGGAGGTGTGGGTGCGCATCAGCAGGTGGGCCTCGGGCGGCTCCACGAAGAACGTGTCCTGCATCTCGCGGGCCGGGTGGTCCGGCTTGAAGTTCAGCGCATCGAAGTTGAACCATTCGGATTCCACCTCGGGGCCCTCGGCGATTTCCCAGCCCATGCCCACAAAGATGTCCGCCACGCGGTCCTGCAGCGTGGAGAGCGGGTGGCGTGCGCCAGCCCGACGACGGCGCGGTGCGGCAGTGACGTCCACCGTTTCTTCCAGCAGGATCCGGGCGTCGTTCTCGGCTTCCAGCTCGGCCGTCCGGTCCGCGAGCGCCTTGTTGACCTTGCCGCGGGAGGCGCCCATGAGCTTGCCGGCTACGGCCTTCTGGTCTTTGGCGAGTTTGCCGATTTCGCGGTTTGCGAGGCTGAGCGGTGACTTCTCACCGGTATGGGCCAGCCTCACCGCCTTGAGCTCGTCAAGGGTGCCTGCGCCGGCAATGGCGGCGATGGCCTGGTCTACAGCGGCAGTGATGGCGGCTTCATCCGTGGGGTTCGGGATGGCGGCGCCCGGCAAAGTTTCAGTCATCTACTGTTCTTAGCTACGAGTCGGGGCTGCCGGTGAAGGTGCAGCAGTGCGCGGTCTCCCGGCAGCGCATCCGTCACTGGCAGGTCATTTCGTGAATCCATGCAGGACGGATCCACTCGATGACCAGGGCAGGGCCGCTGGCGAAATACCCGGTTGGAAAATTACCGACTGAAGAATTACCGGCGGCCACTATCCATCAGTCTAATTGAACCCTCCGGCTACGATGGCCTCATGACAGAACGTCGGCGTCTGGCAGGAGTATGGCCGGTGGCGCCTGTGCAAATATCGGCTGTGTCTGCGCAGCCAAGGACGCACCCGACGGCGGGTCAGCGCGCGCGGCAGTTTGCCAACTTTGCCAACGGGACAACGCTGCTGGGCTTGGCGCTGGCGCGCTCTGCCGGGACGGCCATCACGCGGGGGCCCGCGGGGCTCATCATCGCTTCCGGCTATAGGTGGCGGGTCCCCTTCGCCGGGGCGTTCACCGTGGGCAACGTGGTCATCTGCCGGGTCGGTGCCGGGCAACTGACAGCCAACAGTGCGCTCCTGGGACATGAGGCAAGGCACTGCAGCCAGTACGCCTGGTGCCTGGGGCTGCCTTTCCTTCCATTGTATTTCCTGGCTGCGGCCTGGTCGCAGCTTCGGACCGGCAATCCGGCCTCGGCGAACTTTTTCGAACGGCAGGCCGGGCTGGCCGCCGGCGGATACATTGACACCCGGACACCAAGGCCGGCACCTGGCGGCGCCGGCGGAATCGAGGTCTGACCATGGCTGGCGACACCGGCATCAGGACCATTACCGTGACAGGCACGGGAGCCGCCGAGGCACCGCCTGACCTGCTGACCATTTCCGTGGGCGTCGAATGCCGGCGGGCCAGCGTTGGCTCCGCCTACGCCGACGCCGGCACCGCGTCGGCCGCCGTTTCGGAGGTGCTCCGACAGAATGGCGTGGCGGACGCGGATATCCGGACGTCCGGGCTCAACGTCCGGCCGGAGCTTGTCTGGCGCGAAGGCGAGGGCCAGCAGGTGGCCGGGTACGTCGCGTCCAGCATGCTCACCGTGCGGGTCCGGCGGGTGGCTGCCGCTTCCGCCGTTATCGCGGCCGTGGTTGACGCCGGCGGCGACGATGTGCGGCTGAACGGCCTCGAGCTGGGCTTCGCGGACGAATCCGCTGTGCTTGCCCGGGCCCGGGAAGCCGCGTGGCAGGATGCCGTTGCCGCGGCGGAGAAGTTTGCCGCCCTCGCCTCGGCGCACTTGGGCGCGGTGGTGTCCGTCTCAGAGCACCCCTTGTCATCCGGGCCGGTCCCGGTGGCCAGGCTCGAACGGGCAGTAGCCACGGACGCCATCAGTGTGGAGGCAGGCCACGCCAGCCTCGGCGCCAGCGTCACCGTGGTGTGGGAGCTGCTCGCCTGATCAGGCCTCCGGGGCTGCACCTGGCCCTCGATGCGGGGAGGTTGTCGAGAGCCAGGTGCACGACGTCAGGTGGTCGTCAGACGCCGCTTAGCTCCTCGACCGACGCGTCCTTCGTGACGACCTTTTTGGACCGGATCATTCCAACAGCGACGGCGCTGATAAGTACTACGGCACCGACAGCGAGGTAGAGCTGCACGGCCGACCATGAGGCGTCGAGCAAGGCGCCGGTGATCAGGGGCGCAATGATGGCACCGATTCGGCCGATGCCGATGCCCCATCCGACCCCTGTGCTGCGGACCGACGCAGGGTAGAGGGAGGGGGCGAGCGTATAGAGGCCGGCGATGCAGCCGTTGATCAGCATGCCGACGAGGACGCCTGCGCCCAAGGCGAGCACGATGACAGAGGCAGAGGAGATGAAGACGACAATCATCACGGACGAGAGGACGGTGAAGGCCACGAGGACCATCTTGCTGTTCCATTTGGTGGCGACGACGCCGTAGAGGACTGCTCCAAAGATTCCGCCCAAGGTCAGCATGAGTCCGCCGGTAATGCCTTGGCTTTCAGTCATGCCAGCGGTGACCAGCAGGCGTGGGGTCCAGCTGTTGACGAAGTAGAAGCCGAACATTGTGGTGAAGAAGGCCAACCAGAGCAGCAGCGTTGACCGCCGGTTCGAGGCAGACATGAGCTCGGAAATTGGATTGGCCTTCTTCCTGGCCGGGACAACTGCGTCCCCCAGGGAATCAGTTTCGGGGTGCCCCGTCTTGCGTGCGATTCGATTCAAGCGGTCCAGGACGTTCCGGGGCCTTTTTGTCAGCAGGAAGTCGACGGATTCGGGCAGCAGGAACAGCAGGACAACAAGAATGCTGAGAGTGCTGATGCCGCCGAAAACGAAGACGGAACGCCAGCCGTGCTGGCTTTGGAGGTAAACAGCTGCAGCACCTCCGAGGGTCGCCCCGACGCCGTAGCCGGCCGTGTAAATGCCGATGCTCAGTCCCCGGCGCTGCCTGGACGAGTATTCGCTGGCAATAACGTTCGTGCACGCCAGGATGCAACCGACGCCGAGTCCTGTGAGCAAACGCCAGATTCCCAGCTGCACCATGTCCCCGGCAGTGGCGGCCAGCAGCATTCCTGCTCCAGCTACGCCGACTGCAGCCAAAATCATCGGCCGCCGTCCGATGACATCTGCCAGTGGGGCGAGGCAGAGGGATCCTATCGCCATACCGACGAGTCCCGCACTCAGCAAAACACCCAACTCTGAGCCGGTCAGGCCAAATTCCTTGGTGACCCCGTTGGCCGTGAATGCCATAGCCAGGACGTCGAAGCCGTCCAGGGCATTGAGCAGGACGCACATTCCGATGATGGCCCATTGGTATGGCGACATTTTCGAGTCGTTGATACGTTCGCGTAGATTCATGGCGTGTTCCTTGAAATTTGGGAGCTCCGCGCGGGAGCAAAAGCTGTTTACGGCTGCGCTGGATGGGGGCAGCCAGGGTGGGGCCAGTCTGTGGTATTCAGGACACGTCGATGGTGACCACCGCAGGGGCGCCTGAACGGCTGGCCTCCGTACGGGAACCAGTGGCAGAGCTGACGGCCCGTGAGACGCAGCAGCACATCTTCTCTTTGGCATGGTGCTGCCGATCGCTGTAGAAAACGTCGCGGTGGTCGACGGCGCCGTCCAAGTCCAGGATCCGGACCTCGCACAGGCCGCACTCACCCTTGCGGCAGTCAAACATCATGTCCACGCCGGCGTCCTCGAGCGCTTCGAGCATGGAGCGGCCCGGCCCCACTGTGGCTTCGACGCCGAGCCGTGGGATGCGGACGAGGAACTCCTCAGGGTCGTACCAGCCGGAGTTCCCGAACGTTTCGTAGCGGAGGTCAGGCACTGCCAGCTCCCGTTCGGTCCAGCCGCGGCGGACTGCATCCATCAGCCGGATAGGCCCGCACATATAGAGTTCGGTTCCCGGATCGATTCCGCCTACCAGGCTGTTCACGTCCAGGGCGCTTCCTTCGTCGTCGACGTGGACCCGCAGTCGGGCCCCGTGGATCTCCTGCAGGTCCTGCAGGTAGGCCATTGCAGCCCGGGACCGGCCGGCGTAGACCAAGGTGTAGTCTGCCTTGACGTTGCGTAGCACCGCGGCCATGTTCATGATCGCGGTGATGCCGATGCCGCCTGCGAGCAGGACGTATCGCGCAGCTCCCACCCGCAGCGGAAAGTTCTGCAGGGGCTGGGTGATGCGCAGGGTGTCACCCAGCTTGAGTGTGTGCATAAAGACGGATCCGCCCCGGGAAACGGGGGCCTTGAAGACACTGATGGCCAGGGTGCTTCCGCCGTCGATGGATTCCACCACTGAATAGGAGCGCTTCTCCTGCTCGCCGTTGATGGTGACCATGAGGTCGATGTGCGATCCGGGTTCTGCATGCTTCGGTGCTGATGGTTCCAGTTCGATGCGCCGGATTCCTGCGGCCACGTCCGTGACGGCCGCCACCGTTGCAGACTGCCAGACTTCGTTGTTGGTTGCTGCCATTGTCTTTTTCCTTGGGGTCCTTGTCCGGTCAGAGTGCCGCTGCGAGGCGGCCCTCTGCCTGGAGCATGCGCTCGATCAGCCTGCGGACCCACATGCCGCCGGCGTCGATGTTCAGGCTGTAGAACTCGTAGTCAGGATTGGCGTCGATGGCTTCCTGCTGGGCCTTCAGCATGGCTTCGTCCTCACCGAACACGCCGTGTACCCCGTTGCGGAGCTGCGTGGTGATGAGCTGGCTGTCCAGGCAGTAGTTGCGCATGAAGGCCCAGAAGTAGTGGCAGGTCTTGGCGGTCTCCGGGCTGATCGTATTCATGACGTAACCGTTGACCCCCTGGCTGCGGTCGCCCTCCGGGGCGCCCGTGCCGGCCTTGGCAACGCCGACGTCGATGCGGATGGTGGTGGGCGCCTCGAATCGGATGATCTGCCAGCGGTCCACCTTGCCTTCGAAGCCGGGGAACTTGTCCCGCATGTTCTTGAGCCAGAACGGCGGGACATCGATGTTGAGCATCCATCGCGTCACAGTTACGGTCCGGTCATCGTGCGTGACAACGAAGTCGGATTCGCTGAGCTCTTCCTGGCCGATGCTGGAGGCGTGGACAAACTCCTCGTGGGTGAGGTCCATCAGGTTGTCCAGGACCAGCTGGTAGTTGCAGGGGGCAAAAATGGTCTCACCGTCGCCGGCCCAGTCCTGGCTGTCCATCTGGTGCATGTCCGGGACAAGGTCGGGGTCCGCCTTGGTGGGATCGCCCAGCCAGACCCACACAAAGCGATACCGCTCTACCACCGGGAATGACGGGACGGTGGCGGAGGGATTGATGCTCTCCTGCGCCGGCATGGACGCGCAGCGGCCCGCGGAGTTGTAGACAATGCCGTGGTAGGGGCACTGGATTCCGTCCTTGCCAACGGTCTTCCCCATGGACAACGGTGCAAGGCGGTGCCAGCAAGCGTCCGCCAGGGCAACGGCCTTGCCGTCCTCGGTGCGGTACAGCGCCAGCGGGCGGTCCGCAATCCTGCGGGCCATCGGTTTGCGCGTCACTTCGTGGTCCCAGGCGGCCACGTACCAGGCGTTCAGTGGGTGACCGAGGACTTTGTTGGTGGTGGAATTGCTGGACTCAAGCACAGTCATCATTGACCTCTTTCGGGGTGGCCGGGCAACCTGCGGTGAGGGTGCCTGCCAGATATGGAATCGTTCGCACCGGACAACTAACTATGAACATAGGTAGTGGCTGGGGTCACAGACTATCTATAGTTGTAGTTAGTTGGCAAGACCTCGAAAGGAATCTCCATGAGTCTTCGCTTCGCGCTATTGGCACTCCTTACCGTCGAACCGATGACCGGATACGACCTGGCCAAGCGATTCGAGTCCTCCGTGGCATTTGTCTGGCACGCGCCGGATTCACAGATTTACCCTGAGCTGCGGAAGATGGCGAAAGAGGGGCTCCTCACGGCCGAAGAAATCCCTTGGGGACCCAACGGCAAAAAGACGCAGTATCGCATAACCATTGAAGGCCGCGCGGCCTTCAAGCAGTGGATGAACACGCCTCTGGAGTACGCCCGCGAGCGTGATCCGGTCCACCTGAAAGCTGCTTACCTCGAATGGGCTGAGCCGAGCATGGCGAAGCAACATATGCAGGCCCATATTGAGTACCACAGGATGCGCCGGGGCCAATGGGCGGACATGATCGCGGGGCTGCGGGACGGGACCAACGAGATGCTTAGCAAGCGTTTGGCTGCAGCCGCTCCACAGGATCACCGCCGCATCCTTGAATACAAGATCTTCACCTACCAGGGGCTCATAGCCAGAGCAGAGACGGAAATCGAATGGGGCCTGCGTGGCCTGGAACTCATCGATTCACTCTCGAATACCCCTCCGGATGATCAACCCATCCACACACCTTCTTCTGCGTAAAAGCTCGCACATCCCGTCGGCCTTGACTTAAATTCGAACATACCTTCGAATAGAGTGCATGAGATGGGATGCACAAGCACTGATGCAGCGGCCGGCCGACGGCGCCGGAAGCGGGGCATCCCCCGCCCTACTTCCTTTGGCCGGGCTGGTCCGTTCCATCATTACTCCCGAATTCGCCGGCATCACCTTCCATGAGGTCACCGCCAAATCGGTGCTCAACAAGGTGGTCTCCGGTTCAAAAATGCCCTTCGAGTGGACCGTAAACCCCTACCGCGGCTGCAGCCACGCCTGTGTCTACTGCTTCGCGCGCAAGAGCCACACGTATCTGGACTTTGACGCCGGACTCGATTTCGACAGCCAGGTGGTGGTCAAGGTCAACGCTGCGGAAGTCCTCCGCAAGGAACTGGCCAAGCCCTCCTGGGGCCGCCACCAGGTCGCACTGGGCACGAACACAGATCCGTACCAGCGCGCAGAGGGCCGCTACCAGCTGATGCCGGGAATCATTGCAGCACTGGCGGACTCCGGCACCCCGCTGTCCATCCTCACCAAAGGGACGCTGCTGGCACGCGACATTCCGCTCCTGAAGCACGCTGCCGCGCAGGTTCCGGTCGGTGTTGGCATTTCGCTTGCCATGACGGACGAGGCACTGTCCGAGGCTGTGGAACCGGGCACGCCGGGCCCCCGGGCCCGGCTCAAGCTGGTCTCCCGCCTCCGCGACGCCGGGCTCCCCTGCGGTGTGATGGCCATGCCCATCCTGCCGTGGCTCTCGGACAGCGACGAAGCATTGGATGCCCTCTTCGGGTCCCTGGCCGCGGCGGGTGCCACCGGAGTGACGGCCGGCGCCCTGTACCTGAAGCCGGGCACCCGGGAATGGTTCATGCAGTGGATCGCCAAGAACCACCCTGAACTCGCCGGCCGCTACCGCCGCCTCTACGGCACGGGATCCTACGCCTCCAAGGAATACCGCACCTGGCTCGCTGCCAAAGTGCGCTATTTCAAGCAGCGGCACGGATTCACGAGCGGCCACGGGTTCAGCCACCGCGACCTGGAGGACGATCCCCGCAGCGAGGAGGCACAGTATCCGGAGGGCATCCTGCCGGTTTCCGGGCAGGCCGGCGCAGACACGGGGCATGGGGCCGGCGGTCCGGCTCTTCGCCAGCCCACCCTCTTCTGACCCGAAGTTTCAGCCGGTTCGACGTCCAGGTTCTGCGGACCCTCAGCGTGTGCGGGAGTGCAACACCGGTGAGCTGAGCACGTCCAACAGAGCCTGGACTATGGGAAAGTCGGCTGGGATCCAGGGAAGCTCAAGAACCGCCTGCTGGTCTGCCAGGGCCACCCACCGCAGTTCGTCGTGGTCCTCCAGCGGATGGGGCTCCCCCTCGGTGACTTCGGCTTGCCAAACCCGCATGCTCGCCCGCTCATTCAGCCGCCACCCCTCGGGCGTGCCGGCAGGCAACTCGGCTCCGAGCCTGACACCGACACCAAGCTCTTCCTTGAGTTCACGATGCAGCGCGGCCTCGCACACCTCGCCGGCTTCCACCTTGCCGCCGGGAAATTCCCAAAGTCCGGCAAACTGCTCGGGAGCCGTCCGCCGCGCCACCAGCAAGCGGGCGGGATGTTCCAACGAGTCCAGTATCGCTGCGCCAACTACCTGTATCTGTTCACTCACCGCCCCAGTCTATGAGCGCGGGCTCAGTGGTGGAGAAGCGCCGGCCATCAGATAGGCACAACCTCGGCGCGGGGCCTCCGGAACTGCGGGGCCTTGGCGATGGGGGACAATGGACGGCAGGCGTTCGCCGGCGGCCGGACTGGAATACCTGTACCCGATTCAGGGTTGCGTACAGTGGCCGCGGCAGCCCATCCCCCGGCACCATCCCAGCATCCTCATTGAAAAGCAGGCACATGAGCAGCACCACCCGAACGCCCACCACGTCCAGAGTGAAGACTCCCAACATTGGTGCGGCCATCTTCGCTTTGGCCATGGGCGGCGTCGGGATCGGCGTCACGGAATTCACCATGATGGGCCTGCTCAAGGAAGTGGAGCAGGGACTCAACATCAGCACTCCGGAAGCGGGACACCTCATTTCCGCTTACGCCCTGGGAGTGGTGGTGGGCGCGCCACTGCTCGCCGCGGTGGGCGCCAAGCTCCCCCGCAAACACCTCGCACTCGGCCTGATGCTGTTCTTCACCTTGGCAAACCTGACTTCCTACCTAGCTCCGGACTACGGAAGCATGCTGGTTTCCCGGTTCGCTGCAGGATTGCCCCACGGTGCCTTCTTTGGCGTCGCGGCCGTGATCGCCGCTTCCCTGGTTCCTGCCAGCCGACGCGGCTGGGCCATTTCCATGGTGATGGCGGGCCTGTCAGTCTCCAACGTCATCGGCGTTCCTGCCGCCACTTGGGTGGGCCAGACTTTCGGTTGGCGGCTGCTGTTCGTCCTCGTGGGCGGCATTGGTGCCCTGACGCTGGTCCTGCTGTGGAAATACGTGCCATTTCAGGCACCCCATCCGGACGCCAGCATCCGCCGCGAGTTGGGTGCACTCAAACGGCTGCAGGTCTGGCTGGCCATCCTCATCGGCATCGTGGGCTTTGGCGGCTTCTTTGCCACGTACACCTACATCGCCCACACTATGACGATGGTGGCCGGTATCCCCGCTTCACTGCTCCCCCTTGTGGTTGCGCTGTACGGTCTGGGCATGGTTGCCGGAACCGTGGTGGGCGGCAGGCTGGCTGACAAGTCGGTGATGGGGACCCTCTACTGGGTCCTGCCAGGCATCGCGGCCGCCTTGGTAACCTACGCCGTTGCCGTTCACTGGCCGTGGTCAGCCTTGGTCATGGTCTTTGTGGTGGGCGCGTCGGGGTCCCTGCTCATCCCGGCACTGCAGACCCGCCTGCTTGACGCCTCGCCGGACGCCCCTTCCCTGGCGTCTTCGCTTAACCACGCGGCGCTCAATGTGGCCAACGCATTAGGCGCATTCCTGGGCGGTGTGGTGATCGCATGGGGTTGGGGCTTCGTGGCGCCCGCGCTCGTGGGTGCGGTTCTCGCCCTGCTGGGCCTTGCCGTCGCAGTGACCAGCGGCCTGCTGGAACGTAAAAGGCCGCTGGCTGCCTGATCCAGGGGAACGGGCAGCCAACGGCCTCACCGGACAACCGGTGCACCGGCCTCACCGGGAACCGGTGCCGTGAGCTCAGTTCAGGGTGCTCTGAGCAATGATCAACTTTGCAGGTCCTGCGGCCGTGCCTCTGCCGAGGCCCGGCCGGCGCCTTGCACGTCGTCGCGGTGCAGATCCGGTTCCAGATAGATCACGCGTGCAATCGGAACGGCGCTGCGGATCCTGGACTCAGCGGCGTCAATGGAAGCTGCGATGTCCCTACCCGTTTCGGCGGCCCCCACGGAAATCTTTGCCGCCACCAGCAGCTCCTCCGGTCCGAGGTGAAGGGTCTTGAGGTGGATGATGCGGTTGTGCCCTCCGGCCTCGATGGCCTCGCTGATCCTCACCACATCGTCCCGTGTGGCAGACTCGCCCAGCAGCAGGGACTTGGTTTCAATCGCCAGCACCACCGCAATAGCCACGAGCAGCAGGCCGATCATGCCGGTGCCGGCTGCGTCCCAGACGCCGTTGCCGGTGATGAGCGTCATGCCAACTCCGATGAGCGCGAACAACAGGCCCAGAAGCGCCCCGAAGTCCTCCAGCAGGATCACCGGCAGCTCAGGCTGTTTGGCCGTGCGCACAAAGCTCACCCAGCCTTGCTTGCCACGAATGCGGTTTGACTCGATGATCGCCGTCCGGAAGGAGAAGGACTCCGCCGCGATGGCCCCGATCAGCACGGCCAGCGGCACCCACCAGAAGTCCCCTTCAATGCCATGCGGATCCTGCAACTTGTTCCACGCTTCGAAGAGCGCAAAAAGGCCACCCACGCTGAAGAGCACGATGGAGACGATGAAGGCGTAGATGTAGCGTTCCCGGCCATACCCGAACGGATGCTCAGGGCTGGCCGCCTTGCCGGCGCGCTTCCCGCCGATCAGCAGCAACAGCTGGTTACCCGAGTCGGCGAGAGAGTGGATCGCTTCGGCCAACATTGACGACGAAGCCGTCAGGATAAACGCAACAAATTTAAGGACGGCGATGGTCAGGTTTGCGGCAAGGGCCGCGACGATCGCCTTGGTACCGCCATTTGCAGCCACGGAGGCTTCACCCCTTCAGGATTACGGAACAAGCAGGATGATTCGCGACGCCGGAACTGGTTCCGCCCACGATTACCGTACCTTTTCGGCCGAAAAAAACGCACGCGCGACAGGCACTAAGCCTGCTGACAATGGAGCGCCCTTATGTTAGCTTGAACACTAATCGGGACGATTAATCCCGACGAATATGAAGGAGGAGACATGGGTTTTCTTGCTTGGATTATTCTCGGCCTCATAGTGGGGGCCATCGTCAAGGCCGTTATGCCCGGCAGGGTCGGCGGCGGCTGGGTGACGAGCCTCGTGCTGGGTGTAGTCGGCGCGATTGTAGGCGGCTGGATTGGCAGCCTCCTGTTCGGTAAGGGTGACCTTGCCTTCTTTGATCTGGGTACCTGGATCCTCGCCATCGTTGGCGGCCTGGTAGTTGCCGGCGTCTACGGCGCAATCACCGGACGTCGAGGGTCCACCCGCGCACCCTGATCCCCTCATCTAATTCATACAGCAAGGGCCCCGGAAGTTCCGGGGCCCTGCCTTTTAAGTCGTGCAAAGTGTCCTGGGGCCGGGTGCCATGCCAGGAGCTGACGTGATTAGTTAACTTGCCTGTTCCTGCTGGGACCGTGCACTTGCGTAAAGGCATACCGTAGCCGCCGTACCGAGGTTGAGGCTTTCCGCAGCTCCATAGACGGGCACAGCCACGCGGTGGTCCGCCAACACCAGTTCAGCTTCGGAGAGCCCCTGTGCTTCGTTTCCGAAGAGCCACGCCGTGGGTGCCTCCAACGCATAGACCGATTCGACGCCGGAGGAGGCAATGCGACGGGCGGCGTTTTCGTCCTGGAGCATATCCAGGTTGACGTCACCGCCGCCGTCAGCGGCCAGTATCCCAACGCCCCGTGACCGGCAGGCGGCTGTCACCTCCGCAATATCGGCGCCCAGGACCACTGGCAAATGGAACAGGGAACCGGCGGTGGAACGGACTGCCTTGGGATTATAGATATCGACGCTGGAGGCGGTCAGGATGACGGCGTCCGCCCCGGCCGCATCGGCTGCCCGGAGCACGGTGCCGGCGTTGCCGGGGTCCCGGACCTGACACAGCACGGCAATCAACCGCGGGCCGGCGTCGAGCACCTGTTCAAGGCTCACGTCCAGGAAACCGCAGACCGCGAGAATGCCCTGTGGGGTGACCGTGTCCGCCATCACCGCAAGCACTTCGTCAGTCGTGAGGTAAGCGTCAGTGCCCTCGGCCAGGGACTCCAGGTCCGGATGCCGGTCGAGGCACGCCTCGCTCGCGTAGACCTCATAGACGACGCCGGGCTCCCCCGCAGCGACACGCTTCCGGTGCAGCGTCAGGGCCTCACGGACAGCCTGCGGACCCTCCACGAGGAACTCGCTGCGCTTTAAACGGGCCGGGCGCCCGGCAAGTTGTGCCACCTTCCTCACCCGATCAGCTCGGGGATTGGAAAGTGGAAAATCTTGCGGGCGCCCGGTTTCGTTCATATAAGAACCTTAGTGGCTTCAGCCACCAGTCCTTGAACGGCCTTGAGTGCTACTTTACAGCCGGAGCCGACGTGTCAGCAGGCAGGGAATCCTTGGCAATCTTCACCAGTGCGGCGAAAGCGTTGGCGTCGGAGACGGCCAGCTCGGCCAGCATACGGCGGTCAACCTCGACCTCAGCGGCCTTCAGGCCCTGGATCAGACGGTTGTAGGTGAGGCCGTTGGCGCGGGATGCAGCATTGATGCGCTGGATCCACAGGCGACGGAAATCACCCTTCTTCTTCTTGCGGTCACCGTAGCTGTACACAAACGAGTGCAGCAGCTGCTCTTTGGCCTTGCGGTACAGGCGTGAACGCTGTCCACGGTAGCCCTTTGCGCGTTCAAGAATAACCCGGCGCTTCTTGTGGGCGTTGACCGCCCTCTTCACACGTGCCACGTGCGTACTCCTTCGAAAATCTGATCCCAAGCATCTACTGCCGGTACAACCGGCTGGCCTGAGAAGCCTTTTTGGTAGTTGACTGCTGCCAGGTGGCATCAGTCAGAGAACTTGGAACTTAGATGCCGAGCATCTTCCGGATGACCTTAGCGTCACCCTTGAAGACGATCTTGTCGCCGGCGAGGCGACGAGTCAGCCTGGAGGACTTGTGCTCGAGGTAGTGGCGGCGGTTGGCCTGCTGGCGGCGCAGCTTGCCGCTACCGGTCAGCTTGAAGCGCTTCTTAGCACCACTGTGGGTCTTCATCTTCGGCATGGGAACCGATCTCCTTACGTGTCCGCAGACATTGTCTGCAGTTCTTTCGAGCAGCCACCCCTGCAGGCGGCGTGCTGGTTGCGTACTACTGGAGGAAACCTCCTGCAGCTTTGAACTAGGTAGTCTTCTTACCGGCCGGCTTCGGAGCTGCCTTGGGGGCAGGCCTCGCAGCAGGCTTCGGAGCTGCCGGCCGGGCTACCGGCTTGGGCATCGGCACCGGCGGCCTCGGAGCTGCCGGAGCCGGAGCGGCTGCCTTGGGGGCCTCAGCGGGCTTGGCCTCGGGAGCCTTGGCCGGAGCCGGGGCCGCCTTGGGGGCCTCCCGTTTGGGAGCAGCGGCCTTCGGGGCAGCCTGCTTGGGCGCCTCCTGTGCAGCGGCTTCCTTCACCGGAGCTTCCTTCGCAGCAGCTTCCTCTGCAGGGGCTTCCTTCGCGGGAGCTTCCTTCGCCGGGGCCTCGGCTACAGGAGCAGCAACGGGCGCCTCGGCTGCTTCGGCGTTGGCGGGTGCTGCCGTTTCCGGAGCTGCCGCCTCGGTGGCCTCAGCTTCAGGGGCTTCCGTCTCTGGCTGCGTGGTGATGGCGAAACCTTCCGGAAGAAGGTCAGCCAGGGACTGGGTCAGCGGCGCCTGGTCGTCACCGGTGACATCGATGCGGCCCGAAGCCTTGGCTTCGTTCTGCGCCTTGGCCTCTGCACGCTGTGATGCCCGGCGCGCCTCAGCCTTGGCCTCCGCCTTGTTCTTGAGCGGGCCCACGACCATCACCATGTTGCGGCCGTCAATACGCGGGCTGGACTCAACAACGCCCACCTCGGCGACGTCGTCAGCGAAACGCTGGAGCAGGCGGATGCCCATCTCCGGACGCTGCTGCTCGCGGCCACGGAACTGGATCATGGCCTTGACCTTGTCACCTGCACCGAGGAAGCGAAGCGCATGGCCGCGCTTGGTCTCGTAGTCATGGGTGTCGATCTTCAGACGGAAGCGGATTTCCTTGAGAACCGTGTTGGTCTGGTTCTTCCGGGCTTCACGTGCCTTGACTGCGGCC
Organism: Pseudarthrobacter sulfonivorans; assembly: GCF_014712225.1. Taxonomy (GTDB): domain Bacteria; phylum Actinomycetota; class Actinomycetes; order Actinomycetales; family Micrococcaceae; genus Arthrobacter; species Arthrobacter sulfonivorans. The sequence goes on along the minus strand of NZ_JACXBW010000004.1, from coordinate 290,587 downwards.
TCGTACTTGTACTTGCCGAAGTCCATCAGCTTGCACACCGGAGGCTTGGCCTGAGGTGCTACTTCAACGAGATCAAGATCGGATTCAGCAGCCAAACGCAGGGCATCCTCAATACGGACGACCCCTACCTGTTCACCTGCAGGACCGACCAGCCGCACCTCGGGGACGCGGATACGCTCATTGATTCTTGGCTCGCTAATGTTAAAGCTCCTGTGATTGATGTGGTAAACCCACCGGCAAATAGAGAAGGCCCCCAATTGCCGGAGCAATCGAAGGCCTCGATGATCGGATACACGCTTCTCCGAAGAGAAACCGTGCGCAGTTCTTTCGGGCACAATGCCAGATGAACTGTCCGACCGGTACCCGGCAACCTTGCTTCCCCGGAATGACTTCCGGTGGGAAAACGGCTGACGCGGGTGGGAGAGAACTCCGCTTGCAAACTGCATGCCATTCTACAGAAAAAATCCCTATCGACGCAGCGGGGCGCCGGCGGGACCTTAACATAGCAAAATAACGACATTCAGTCGGTCTGTGACAAGCTTACCAGTATGAGTACCCCAGACAGCAATTCACACGTTTTCGAGGCCGCCCCTGCCGAGGCTGACGTGAGCCAGCAAATCCGCGACATCTCCGAGGTGCCGGCCATCGAGGTCATCACCACCGCCGCCGTTCACCTGATGAGTGCGGCAGCGGTAAAGCTCGGCCTCGCCGCCGAGGACAACGCGGAGGAACTGAAGGACCTGGATGAGGCCCGCAAACTTATCACCGCCCTGGCCGGGCTGGTGACGGCTGCTGCCCCTGAAATCGGTTCCCAGCACGCAGGGCCGTTGCGCGATGGACTGCGTTCCCTGCAGCTTGCCTTCCGCGAAGAGTCTGTCATTCCGGACGCCCCGGGCAAGGGCCCCGGCGAGAAGTACACCGGCGCGGTCAACTAGTACCTCACCCGGCAATTCGTTCAAAAAACTAAATCACGACGGCGGCGGGCGGACCACGGAGGTCCGCCCGCCGCCGTCGTTCCCTGACGTTGCCCGCCGCACCTTGAAGAAGCATTTCCATCGATTGCTCCGTAACCGCCGTTCTGAGGGGTCAAAAGGGCCGTTACGGAGCAATCGATGGGAGGAAGCGTCAGGCGGCCACTCTGCGGCGCCGCATCGCCTGGAGCAGCAGTCCCACCAGGCAAAGCACAACGCCGGCCAGGCCCACTGCCACAAACCCTCCGGACGGCCCCGTCCCGTCGATGAACACTCCGGCGAGGGGAGCGCCCAGAGCTACGCCGGCGGTCAGCGCAGAGCCGTACCAGCCCATCGCCTCGCCACGGCGGTCCTCAGCCACCAGGTCGGCAACCTTTTCGGAAGCCGCTGAGAGCACAGGCGCGCACAAGAGTCCCGGAAGGATCGAAACGAACGCCAGGGTCCAGGTATCGTGCGCGAAGCCCATCGGAATGGTCAGGGCCGCCATGCCCAGGAGCAGGACGATCGGCGGGACCGGCCTGTGCATGGCGCCGTAGACCAGGCCGCCGATCACGGACGCGGCGCACCAAAAGAGGAAAACGATGCCGATTTCGCTTTGGTGCCCGCCGGTTTCCAGGGCCGCAACAATTCCGACGTCGGTGCCGCTGAGCACCATCCCGGTTCCCGCCGCAACCGCAAAGACCGCCGCGACGGTGGCCGTGAACCAGGCAAAATTGTGGGACACCTTGCCGCGCAGGCCCGCGCGGCCACGGCGGGCGGTTTCGGCACCGGCTGGAACAAGGTCGGCCGCTGCTTCCTGGACGTGGGCGGGGGCTGCGCACACGACTGCCACCTCCGCCGCATGCCGCTGGTCCGCCTCGCCTTCCTCGGTCTGCGTGGCGCTGCGCGTGGGCGGGTTGAACCACATCAGGAACAGGCCGGCCAGGGAGGTGGACACCCCCACCACGGTGAGGCCCAGAACGGTGAAGCCGCTGGTGGCCACGACGGCGCCTGCCGCCGGTCCGATCATAAACACCACCTCAGTGGTGATGGAGTCCAGGGCAAAAGCGGTCCGCCGCTGGGTACCGTCCGCGAGGACGCCCAAGGACTGGCGGATCACGCTGAAGATCGGCAGGGTCAGCAGGCCACCGATGAACACCAACGGCAACAGCAATTCGTAGCTGACATGCGGTACCACGGCCCAGATGACCGCTTCGGAAACCACTGACGGGATAAGGGCCCGGCGCAGGCCTACCGTGTCAACACGCCGGCCGCGCCATGGCGCGCCCACAGCTATGCCGATGGTCATCACCGCTGCAGCTGCGCCAGCCGCGGCATAGCCCTTGTCCAGGCTGAGGACGATGTGCAAGGTCAGCAGGACGCCGGCGGCAGAGTGCGGGATGCGGGCCACCATGCCCACAAGCAGGAGCCGCCTGATGGGCCCGACGGCGAGCAACTCCCGGTAGAGAGCGAAATTCACGGAGAATCCTTTGGATCGGGCACGGGCAGCCCGAGGGGTCTCCCCGCTGACCGTCTGCTACTGAACCGCGCGCCGCAACTTGATTTCCATCGAATCGACCCGCTCCCCAAACAATACATTCCGGGACCAGGCAGCCTGAAGTCCGGCGACGAGCTCCTGCACCGCGGCGGCATCAAGACCATCCTCGAGGTAAAGAATCACCTGCAGTTCGGGTCCGGCGCCGCCCCCTGAGAGCGGGACTCCCCCGCCGGTCACAGCGGCAACGCCCGAACCTGGAAGCAGCTCGATGTTCCGGACCGCCGGGAACCCCCCGGCGGTGGCGGCCATTTCGGCGGCAAGCACGGCATCGGTGTAGGAGGGCACCCACTCCTGCTGCTGTGCCAGTGCCCACACGGCAGGCCGACGGACCACGAGGGTAACGTCCGAGCCCGGGTCCAGGACCAGCAATTCGGCCCCCTCGGCGACGGCTGACAGCGCGGCGCGCGCCGCGTACACAGCCACAGGCCGTGCGTCAGGGTGCCAGGCGGCCAGGCGGCCAGCTGATGTGAAGGCGGGCATGGCTGTCCGGCCGTCAGCTGCCTTCAGGGTGACCAGGGCCATGTCGGCCTGCTTGTCCGCGGTCAGCCCGGCCACGCCCTCCGCCTCGGCGCCGAGCTGCGCGATGATGGGGATGAAGACACGGGCAGTGGCGAGCGAGGCCACCACCGCTGTTTCGTTACCGCCGCCGCCAACCAGGGCCTCCACGGCGGCGAGGTAACCGGCGTCGGCCGTTCCGTCGTCGTCCTCGAAGTTGTGGATCTTGGCGTCGTCCCCGGCCAGGCTCCGGCCCTCCCAGGGCCTCCCCGCCGAATCGCTGGGGCCGCCCGCGCCGGCAAGGGCAGCGGCGATGTGTCCGGGAAGGTGGCGCTGGACGGGAGCCCCGCCAGCCGTTGCTGGATTGTGTGTGCTGTCCACGGGCCGGCTAGCGGCGTCCGGCGACGTCGAGGGCTTCGGGCAGCGTAAACGCACCGGCGTAGAGCGCCTTACCGACGATCGCGGCCTCCACGCCCAGCGGCACCAGCGACCGGAGTACCTTCAGGTCGTCCAGGCTGGAGATGCCGCCCGAGGCGACCACCGGCTTGCCGGTCTTCTCCACCATCTGACGCAGGAGTTCCACGTTGGGTCCCTGCAGGGTGCCGTCCTTGGTGACGTCGGTGACAACGTACCTGGCGCAGCCGGCCTCTTCCAGGCGGCCCAGAACCTCCCAGAGGTCGCCGCCTTCCTTGGTCCAGCCCCGGCCCGCCAGCGTTGTTCCGCGGACGTCAAGGCCGACGGCGATCTTGTCGCCGAAGCGTTCGATGGCTTTGCGGGTCCATTCCGGGTTCTCCAACGCCGCCGTACCGAGGTTGACGCGGGCCACGCCAAGATCAAGCGCCGCTTCGAGGGATTCGTCGTCCCGGAGGCCACCGGAAAGCTCCACCTTGATGTCAAGCCGGCCTACGACTTCGCGGAGCAGTTCTGCGTTGGAGCCGCGGCCGAACGCTGCGTCCAGGTCCACCAGGTGCACCCACTCGGCGCCCTGCTGCTGCCAGTTAAGGGCCGCGTCCAGCGGTGTGCCGTAGCTCGTCTCACTGCCGGCTTCCCCCTGGACCAGCCGAACGGCCTGGCCGTTTACGACGTCGACGGCGGGCAGCAGTTCAAGAACCGGCAGGTCGGTTGCGGTGGTCATCTCAAATCCTCTTCAATGTTGTGATGCTGGTGCGGAGTCTGGTGGTGTGGCGGGAGTCTAGTTGCCGGGAAGCGTCAGCAGGTAGGCGGCCAAGAGCGACATTCCCGCCAAGACATAAAAACTGATCTGCGTCCACAGCGGTTTGCGCTGCTGCCGGAAGGACAAGGCCCCGCCTACCAGGAGGCCCGCCAGGCCCATCAGGACGATGGACCACATCTAGGCTGCATCCGTGGGGGCCGGCTTGCGAAGGCCGTCCACCCAGTTGCGCAGCAGCCGGGCTCCGGCATCGCCGGACTTTTCCGGGTGGAACTGGGTAGCGCAGAGCGGGCCGTTCTCCACCGCCGCGATGAAGCGGGCGCCGTGCTCGGACCAGGTCACCAGCGGCGCCGTCATCCGGGGCTGGATCACATCGAAGTTCCAGTCCTGGACACCGTAGGAGTGGACGAAGTAGAACCGCTCGTTCTCAACGCCGGCGAAGAGCTTTGAGCCTTCGGGTACCTGCACGGTATTCCAGCCCATGTGCGGCACAACCTCCGCGGGAAGGAGCTCCACCTTTCCGGGCCACTCTCCCATGCCCTCGGCTTCGGTCCCGTGCTCGACCCCGGCTTCAAACATCACTTGCAGGCCCACGCAGATGGCCAGGACCGGCCGGCCGCCGGCCACGCGCCGGCCGATCAGCCGGATGCCGTCCACGGCCTTGAGTTCGCGCATCACGGTTTCAAAGGCACCCACGCCAGGCACCACCAGGCCGTCGGCATTAAGCACGTCCTCAGGCTTGGAGCTCAGGATGACCTCGGCGCCGGCCCGTTCAAGCGCGCGCACGGCCGAGCGGACGTTGCCGGAGCCATAGTCGAGAACGGTGACTGTGGGTTTACCCTCGGGCGACACGGGCTTTTTACCCGCGGCCGGGTCGATCACCGCGCCATCACGAAGGATCTGGCCGGTCACAGGGCACCCTTGGTGGACGGAATCCCCTCAACGCGGGGGTCGGGTTCGACGGCGGCACGCAGGGCGCGGGCGAAGGCTTTGAACTGTGCTTCCACGATGTGGTGCGGGTCCCGGCCGGCAATGACGTTCATGTGCAGGCAGATGCCCGCGTGCAGTGTGATGGCCTCAAAGACGTGACGGGTCAGCGACCCGGTGAAGTGGCCGCCAATCAGGTGGTATTCCTGCCCGGCGGGCTCCCCGCCGTGTACGAGGTACGGCCGTCCGGAGACATCCACGACGGCGTTCGCCAGGGCTTCGTCGAGGGGCACAGTGGCCTCTCCGAACCTGCGGATGCCGGCCTTGTTGCCCAGCGCGGTGCGCAGGACCTCACCGAAGGTGATGGCGACGTCCTCCACGGTGTGGTGGACGTCAATGTGCGTGTCACCGGTGGCCTTGACCGTCATGTCAATGAGCGAGTGCTTGCACAGCGCCGTCAGCATGTGGTCGTAGAACGGGACGGACGTGTCGATGTCCGATACGCCCGTGCCGTCGAGGTTGATCTCCACGAGCACTGACGATTCGCTGGTGGCACGCTCCATGCGTGCGGTCCGGGGCTCGGCAGCGTTCGATCCGGTGGAACTCATGATCATCTGGTCCTTATAACGCAGGAGTGGTAGGGCGCGCTGAGGCGCCGGTACTTCAAGTCTAGGCGGGGAGCTTCGCTTGGCTGGCCAGGATGCCCTCCAGGGAGGTCAGGAAGGCTGTGGTCTCCCTCTCAGTTCCTGCAGTGACCCGCAGGTGGCCGGGAATCCCGACGTCGCGAACCAGCACGCCCGCGTCCAGCAATTGCTGCCAGACCTCGTGCGGGCTGTCCAGGCCGCCGAAGAAGACATAGTTCGAATCCGAGGCCGCCGGCTTGAGGCCCATCCGCGTCAATTCCGTGACTATGCGGTCCCGCTGTTCCTTGATGTCCTGGACGTCCGCCATCAGGGCTGTCCGGTGCTGGAGGGCGGCCAGGGCCGCCGCCTGGGTGATCGCGGAGAGGTGGTAGGGCAGCCGGACCAGGCGGAGGGCATCGGTCACCTCCGGCGCCGCCGCCATGTAGCCGAGGCGCGCTCCGGCAAGGGCAAACGCCTTGCTCATGGTGCGGGAAACAATCAGGCGTTCCCGGCCCGGCAGCAGGGTAAGGGCGCTGGGCGTGCCGTCATGGGCAAACTCGTGGTATGCCTCGTCGACGATCACGATGGTCTGGCTGGCCTCGCCGGCAGCGTACACGGCTTCCACGACGTCCAGGCCAAGGCCTGTACCGGTGGGGTTGTTGGGCGAACACAGGAAAACGACGTTCGGCTGAAGTTCCTTGACCTGCAACGCGGCCGATTCGGCGCTGAGTCCGTACCCTTCCGCGCGCTGACCCACGATGTATTCGGTGTCGGTGCCGCTTGCCAGCAAGGGGTACATGGAATACGTGGGCGGGAACCCCAGGGCCTTGCGACCCGGGCCGCCAAATGCCTGCAATATCTGCTGAAGGACCTCGTTGGATCCATTGGCGGCCCAGATGTTTGTGGCATCGAGTCCGTGGCCGAGGTATTCGGCCAGCGCTTTCCGGAGCTCGGTGAACTCACGGTCCGGGTAGCGGTTGAGCCCGGTTGCCGCTTCCGTTACGGCTGCTGCGATGGCGGCCTGCACATCCGCCGGAACGCCATGGGTATTCTCGTTGACATTCAGCAGGATGGGAACATCCAACTGCGGGGCACCGTAGGGGGTAAGCCCGCGAAGGTTGGTCCGGAGGGGAAGTCGGTTCAGACGCTCTAGCTGGTCATTCACCTGAACAGTTTAGTTCCGAAGGAGACGGCCGGAAAATGTGACGGCCACCAGTGGACCTGCCCCTGCCTCAACGGGCCCATGCCGGTGCCTACCGGGTGGGGACAAAGAGCTGCTGGCCCGGCACCACGCCGCCGCCGGTGAGGTTGTTCAGTTGAACAATATCCGCAATGACGTCCCGGGCGTCACGTTGGGGTGCTACTGCGCCCGCAATGGCCCAGAGGGACTGCCCCGCTTGGACGGTCACCGTGATGGTGGGCGTGACGGTGAGATCAGCTGCGGAATCGGCCGCCTTAGCCGGAGAAGTGAGAAAACCGGCCAGCGAGAGAAGGAGCGCTGCCAGGAGCACCAGCGGGATGCCGATGAGGACAACCCGGCCCCTGCGGGTAAGACGGAGCGGCGGCAGGGATTCCCTGTGCTGCTGTGACGTCAGGTGCTCGACGGAAACGAACTGCGGCTGGGAATCCTGTGAAGCAGATATAGCTGACATGAGATGAGCCCTCCTGGACCATACTGTGCTGCCCGGCGTTGCCTCCCCGTCGCCAATGCCCTGAGGCTCACGCCTCCGCATCGGGCGGATATTCGAATCCGCTGGCAACGAGTAGAACACATATTCGAACTTTGCTTCCTTAGTTTTAGCACTTATCAACGAACATTGTCGAGACTCGCTAGAACAAATGTTTGAAAAAGCCATGTGGCTGGCCTACGTTTGGATCAAGGATCAACCACTCGTGTAGTTGATCAGCAGGGTCTGACATTCACAGCAGCCCGGACATTCCGGCAACGAACGGCCGGACCGGATCCGGCGCAACCGAAAGGCATTGGCGAACATGGCAGCACCAGCCGCCGAGGGCAAGGCGACTCCGCAGGGCCGCCAGCCCCAGAGGACCCCCAAGGGGCTCACTGCCCGCCAGAAGAAGATCCTCGAAACCATCCAGCGTTCCGTCAATGACAACGGCTACCCGCCCTCCATGCGGGAAATCGGCGACACTGTCGGCCTGGCCAGCCTTTCGAGCGTCACCCATCAGCTCTCCCAGCTGGAAAAGCTGGGTTACCTCCGCCGGGACCCGAAACGGCCCCGCGCCATGGAGGTCCTCATGCCCTTAACACTGGACGGCGGGACCGGCAAAAACGGCGCCTCGGCCAAGCCGGCGGTCCTGCACAGCGTCGGCGGTGCTGTCACCGAACTTCCCACTGCCATGGACACTGCCATGGTGCCGCTGGTCGGGCGCATCGCGGCAGGCGGACCGATCCTTGCCGACCAGGTGGTGGAGGACGTGATGCCGCTGCCCCGCCAACTTGTGGGGCAGGGTGAACTGTTTATGCTGCGCGTCGCCGGCGACTCCATGGTGGACGCCGCCATCTGCGACGGCGACTGGGTCGTGGTCCGCCGGCAGGCGGACGCCGCCAACGGCGATATCGTTGCGGCCCTGTTGGACGACGAAGCCACCGTCAAAACCTTCCGCCAGCGCGACGGCCACACCTGGCTGCTGCCCCAGAACACCCAGTACGAGCCGATCCTCGGTGATCACGCCACGATCATGGGGAAGGTCGTCTCGGTTCTTCGGTCGCTGTAGCCCTGGACCACCTGTCGCTCTAGCACTGTGACTCGCCGGCACCGGCCGGCGCAGGCGAGTCACGGACGCCAGGCAGACCTCAGGCGCCCTTCCCGGCCAGCCTTTCGAGTGCCGCAAATGCCGTCTTGCGGTCCGTGGTGGGCCAGAACGGCGGGAGCGCAGCGCGAAGGAAGCCGGCGTAACGCTCCGTGGCAAGACGTGAATCGAGTACGGCCACCACTCCTTTGTCCCCCGTCGAACGGATCAGCCGGCCTGCCCCCTGGGCCAGGCGGATGGCCGCGTGCGTGGCGGAAACTGCCATGAAGCCGTTGCCGCCGGCCTGCGCCACGGCGCGGGAGCGGGCGGTCATGAGCGGATCATCGGGCCGCGGGAACGGGATGCGGTCGATCACCACCAGCCGGCATGATCCGCCGGGAACGTCAACACCCTGCCACAGCGACATGGTGCCGAACAGGCAGGTATCGGGCTCGTCGGCGAACTGCTTCACCAGCGCCGTCATGGTGGAGTCGCCCTGGCAAAGAATGCTGAGCCCGAGCCGTGGTCGCATCGCCTCAGCCGCTTCTTCTGCCGCACGGCGCGATGAAAAGAGGCACAACGCACCGCCGCCGGAGGCCCGGATCAGCGCCTCCAGCTCGTCCAGGGCCTCCGGTGACGCTCCGCGCCCGGGTTTGGGCAGGTGCCCGGCGACATAGAGGATCCCCTGCTTGGGGTAGTCGAACGGCGAGCCGACGTCGATGCCAGTCCAACTCGGCGCGCCCTCCCCTACCAGCCCCAGGCCTCCGGCGGCCGGTTCGAACGCTGAGCCGATGGCCAGGGTAGCCGAGGTCAGCACCACCGTGTGGCCGGCGAACAGGCCCTCACGCAACTTACCGGCAACACTGAGCGGCGCAATGTTGATCAGCGCGGGAGCTGTCTCGTCCGGCTGCGAGTAGCCCTGCTGCGGGTCGAAGGAGCTGGCCCGGGAAAACCAGACGACTTCGCGGTTCTCACGCGCGACGATGAGGCGTTCACACAGTTCCAGGATCAGCATCAGCCGCGAGCGGGCGAGCTGCCGCCCGCCGTCGGCCGTTTGGCTGCCGTCCCCCTTTGAATCTGAAAGGGCAGCCCGGCAGGCCTCCCGCAACTGATCCACGCAGTCCAGCTGTTCGTCATTGAGCCCGTTGGGCAGCAGCCCGTTCGGCACTCCGGCCAGGGCGAGTTCGAGGTTGGCGGCGGCCGCGTTAAGGGCGTCAACGGTGATGGCGGTGTGCTTACGGGCGCCGGCCGCCGCCGCGTGGACCATGGCCACGGAAAGCTGCCCGGAGACCGCGCCGGTGACCCGGTCCTGGAGTTCGTGGGCCTCGTCCACCACCACAACGTCGTATTCGGGCAGCACGGCAAGGCCCTCAAACGCGCTGACGGCCAGCATGGCATGGTTCGTCACCACAACGTCAGCTTCGGCCGCATCGTGGCGCGCCAGTTCGCTGAAGCATTCGGCCGCCATCGGGCACTTCTGCGCCCCCAGGCATTCCAGCGACGTCACCGAGACCTGCCGCCAGGCGCGGTCGGTGACCCCGGGAAGGAGCTCGTCGCGGTCTCCCGTGGCGGTTTTTTCCGCCCACTCACGCAGCCGCACCACTTCCTTGCCCAGCTGCGACGACGGGCCGCCGACGGCGGCGGCGAAGTGCGGAACGCTGGTGTCCTCGCCGAGAGAGAAGAGCTGGCCCTCCGCGGGCTCCTCGGACGGGAACCCGCCTTCGAGCTTGTGCCTGCACACATAGTTGGAACGGCCCTTGACCAGAGCCACCTTGACCGGGCGGTCCAGTGCAGGGGTGATGGTCTTGAGCAGCCGGGGAAGGTCCCGGCCCACGATCTGGGTCTGCAGCGCAAGGGTTGCCGTGGAAACGAGGGTGGGCTTGTCGCTCACCAGGGAATGCGCGATGAGCGGGATGAGGTAGGCGAGTGACTTGCCGGTGCCGGTCCCGGCCTGGACCAGGAGATGGTCGCCGGTTTCGATGGCTTTCGCCACCTGCCGGGCCATTTCGTGCTGGCCGGCCCGGCTTTGGCCGCCCATCCCGGCGACGGCACGGTCGAGCAGTTCAATCACGAACTCCTCGCCGGCCGTCTCGGAGACCTCCCCTGCCACCAGGTCAGTCATTGCTGACGAAGGATTCCAGTTCAGCCGCGAGGCCCTCCCGGACCATGACCACAACGCGGGTGCCGTGTTCACCGTGCTCCAGGCTGAGGATCTCGGCATCGGTCTCGTGCAGCTTACTGATCAGGTCACCGCGGTCGTACGGGATCAGCAGCTCGAGTTTGACGCTGGGCCGCGGAATGCCGTCGCTGATGGCTTTGAGGAGTTCGGCGATTCCCTGGCCGGTCCGGGCCGACACCACCACATGGCGGGGCTCACGCTGCTTGAGGCGCTCCACCACAAACGGGTCCGCGGCATCAGCCTTGTTGAGGACGATGATCTCGGGCACGTTGCGTGCGTCCACCTCGCTGAACACCTTGCGGACGGCAGCGATCTGGCCTTCAGGGTCCGGATGCGAAACATCCACCACATGCAGGATCAGATCGGAGTCAGCCACTTCCTCCAGCGTGGAGCGGAACGCTTCCACCAACTGGGTGGGCAGGGAACGGACGAAACCCACGGTATCCGCCAGCGTGTACCCCAGGCCGTCGGAGGTCTCTGCCTTGCGGACAGTGGGATCCAAGGTGGCGAACAGGGCGTTCTCCACCAGCACCCCGGCGTCGGTGAGCCGGTTGAGCAAAGAGGACTTTCCGGCGTTCGTGTACCCGGCGATTGCCACCGACGGCACTGAATTACGACGGCGGCTGGCCCGCTTTGTTTCCCGTGCCGGCTTCATCGCGGCGATCTCCCGCCGCAGCTTGGCCATGCGCGTACGGATCCGGCGGCGGTCCAGTTCGATCTTCGTCTCACCGGGTCCACGCGAACCCATGCCGGCGCCGGCGCCGCCCACCTGGCCGCCGGCCTGCCGGGACATCGATTCACCCCAGCCACGCAGGCGTGGCAGGAGGTATTCCAGCTGCGCCAGCTCAACCTGGGCCTTGCCTTCACGGCTCTTGGCATGTTGGGCAAAGATGTCCAGGATCAGGGCCGTCCGGTCAATGACCTTGACCTTGACGATGTCCTCGAGGCTACGGCGCTGGGATGGCGCCAGTTCGGCATCGACCACCACGGTGTCCGCGCCCGTAGCCGTGACGATTTCCTTGAGCTCCTGTGCCTTGCCGGAGCCAAGGAATGTGCCCGGGTCCGGTTTGGCACGGCGCTGTACCAGCCCGTCCAGGACTTCCGAGCCTGCCGTCTCGGCGAGGGCTGCGAGCTCACGGAGGGAGTTCTCAGCGTCCGCGAGGGTGCCCTCGGACCAGAGACCTGCCAGCACCACCCGTTCGAGCCGCAACTGCCGGTATTCGACTTCGGTGACGTCTTCGAGTTCCGTGGAGAGGCCGGCCACGCGCCGCAGCGCCCGACGTTCGTCGAGGTCCTGCTGGTCGCCGTCGTAGCTTGTGTGTTCGTCTTCCTGGCGGGAAATGGCCTGTGCCCTGCCAAGCACGGCCTTCTCGCCGTCGGCAGCTTTGACGTTCCTGGCAGGGACGTCCTTGGCGAGGATCCGGTCGATGACAGCTTGGATCTCCTCGGGACTCATGTCCTGGGCTGCTGGATCGGAACCGGTGTTGGGCTGGCTGGTCATGTTCTCCTTTGAAGGGTCGGCAATTTCAGAATAGTGCCGTTTATTGGTGTCTGGTGAAGTATTCGCGCTGGGCTGACGGCTTGCGGTCATCCTGGCCTCCTGGTCTGCTCTGCGGTCCGGTCACAGCGGTGTCGCGCAGGGTGGGTCGCATCACAGCTGATGCATGGAGTGATGGAGGTGGCGCAGGCAATGTCAGAAAAGGGACCGGCGCTGGGGCTGATCGCTCGAGTCTGGCCCTGCGGCAGGACAGGTGCTGAAGACCTGCCCTGTGGCGCACAGACGGAAGGTTGATACCTGCATCGCTGTGGGGCACGGGCTTCGGGACGGCGAGCTGCGGAAGGCGCAGCCCCGGTCCGGCTACTCGAAGATCAAGAACATGGGTTCAAGATTAGCAGAACCGGACCCTTCGATTCGCACGGGCCGTTTCGCATTGTCCTGTTCGGCCAACTAATCTGGCCAGTTATGGAGTCCGCACACTATTTCAGCGCATCGCCCGCAGGGCCGTTCACCCGCAAGCCCCTGACAGTGGAACTGGCCGGCGAAACGCGCACCCTCCAGACTTCTTCGGGGATCTTCAGCCCTGACGGCATCGACAAGGGTACAGCGGTCCTCCTGCACGAAGTCCCGGCGCCGTCCCCCGGCGGGAACCTCCTGGACATCGGCTGCGGCTGGGGACCCATAGCCCTGACCCTTGCCCTGCGCGCGCCACATGCCCGGGTGTACGCCGTGGATGTCAATGAACGCTGCATCACGCTGACTAACGAAAACGCGGCCCTGCTGGGGCTGGGGAACGTGGTGGCCAGCACCCCTGACGCGGTGGACCCCGACCTGCGCTTCGATACCATCTGGTCCAATCCGCCCATCCGGATCGGCAAGGACGAACTGCACGGCCTGCTCACGCTGTGGCTCCCCCGGCTGGCACCCGGCGGCTCAGCGTGGCTGGTGGTGCAGAAGAACCTGGGTTCGGACTCGCTTCAGCGCTGGCTCACCGCCGAGCTGGACGACTCGTTCACCGTCACCCGCGAAAGCACCGCAAAGTCCTTCCGGATCCTGCGGGTCAGGAAAGCGTCCCACTAGCCACAATGACGGCCGGGCCGCTGAGTTCGACGTGCTCGTGGCCTGCTGCCCCCGCGAAGAACTTGACCCCGACTACGCCGCCCGGCACGTTGACCAGCCAGGAGTCCGGCGCCTCGGCCCCGGCCCAGTGCCGGGTGGCCACCGCTGCAGCGCAGGCGCCGGTGCCGCAGGACTGGGTTTCCCCGACACCCCGTTCGTGAACACGCATGGTGACGGTGGCGACACCGTTATGAATCAGCGGTTCGGCGGGCACCACGAACTCAACATTGGTGCCGTTGGCGGGCAGCGGATCCACCAGCGGTGCGGTGAACAGCCTGGTGGCTTCCAGTTCCGACAGTTCGGCCAGTGCCACCACAGTGTGCGGATTGCCCATACTGACGGACAGCGCCGGCCTGGGAACTTCCAGGCCGTCCGCGGTCACGAGGGAATCCATGGCTTTGGCAGTTGCTTCCCCGGGGAAAATGAACTCCCACGGCCCCATATCCACGGCGTAGCTGTCGCCTGTCCGGACAACTGCCTTGGGGCCCCCGCGCGTTCCGACGGTGAGCGATCCGCCGTCGGGCAGGTCAACCAAACCTTCGGCGCGCAGGAAGTGCACAAAAACGCGGACACCGTTTCCGCACATTTCCGAGAGGGACCCGTCACCGTTGCGGTAGTCCATGAACCATTCCGCCTCCGGGCGGGTTTGCAGGAGTTCGCGGCCTTCGGACAGGTAGCGGGACGGAACGGCCCTGATCAGTCCGTCCCCGCCGATGCCGCGGTGCCGGTCGCACAGGGCGGCGACCTGCCCGGCGTCGATGGTGTGGACGCCGTCAGGATCGGCGATCAACACAAAGTCGTTGCCCGTACCGTGGCCCTTGGAGAAGCGAAGTCCGCCCAGCGAACGGAAGGCGGGCTCGGTGGTCTCTGCGGGGGTGGCGTCCATGCTCCTAGGTTACCGGCCGGGCATTGATCGGCTAAAACGGCCGACGGCGGCTGCCCCGCCATGCGGGTTGTGCCACGTTCGCTGCTGCCTCAGTTACACCACCTGGGTCGGGCCGCGCACGTTACCCGGCGTCATTTACACACACTGCCGCGGCCTGGGCAGTCAGGTCCGGTGCCTGCCAGTCCAGCCAGCTGATGCGGGGATCCGCCCGGAACCAGGTGAGCTGGCGTCGGGCGAACTGGCGGGTGGCCACGATGGTGTCCTCGGTTGCCTCCGCGACGGTTGCGACGCCGTCGAGCACCCTCAGGAACTGGGCATAGCCCAGTGCCCGGGGCGCGGTTTTGCCGCTGCGCAGTCCTGCCGCGTCCAGTCGGCGGACTTCCGCCAGCAGGCCCTGGTCCACCATCCTGTGCACACGCAGGGCCAGGCGTTCACGGAGGGCCTCGCGGTCCACGGACAGCCCGACCTGCACTGTCGGCTGGTAGTACTCCCGCTGGGGCATATAGGAACTGAAGGGCCGGCCGGTGAGCTGGTGCACCTCCAGGGCCCTGATGATGCGCCGGGCATCACTGACCCGGCCGGCGGAGACGGGATCCACGTCCCGGAGCCGGGCGAGCAGCGCCTCCGGCCCGGCTTGCTCGAGCTCGCCCTCCAGGCTGCGGCGGACTGCGGGGTCGGTGCCCGGGAACTCAAGAACGTCCAGGGCGGCCCGCACGTAGAGACCGGATCCGCCCGCCAGGATGGCGCGTTTGCCGCGGGCGTGGATGCCGCTGATGAGCTCCCGGGCCTCCTGCTGGAAGTCGGAAACGCTCGCTTCCTGGGTGACGTCCAGGGTGTCCAGGAGGTGGTGGGGCACGCCGCGCCGTTCGGCCGGGGTGATCTTGGCGGTACCGATGTCCATGCCCCGGTAGAACTGCATGGAATCGGCATTGATCACCTCGCCATCCAGCTCAAGTGCAAGGCTGACCGCAAGATCGGACTTGCCTGAGCCGGTGGGACCAACGACCGCGATGACCGGAGGCTGGGCCACCGGTCAGCGGCTCCGGGCCGGCAGCGCGGGCATGCCCAGCGAGACCCCGGTCCGGCCACCGCCACCTGCGCCGCTGCCTGCGGTTCCTGGTGCGGGAGCGCCGCAGGAGTCAGCCTGCGACCTGTCCCAGGCGTCCCCCGCACGGGACCGGCGCAGGCTGTAGTCCTGCAGTGCAGGGTCCGCGACGAGGTGGAAGGCTGCGGCCTCGGTGATGGTGACAGTGACCAGGTCACCGGGCCGGGGTGACTCGGCGCCCTCCGGTACCGAGAAGTGCACCAGCCGCTGGTCCCGGGACCGGCCGGAGAGCCGGTGTGTTTCTTCAGACTTCCGTCCCGACTGGGCGGTGACCATGACCTCCACCCGCCGGCCGAGCTGCTTGGCGTTTTCCTCGGCGGCAACCCGGTCCTGCAGGGCGGTCAGGCGTTCGAAGCGCTCCTGGACTACGGCCTTGGGCAGCTGCTCCGGCAGGTCCGCCGCGGGGGTGCCCGGCCGCTTGGAGTACTGGAACGTGAAGGCGGTGGCGAAGCGCGATTTCTCCACGACGTCGAGGGTGGCCTGGAAGTCCTCCTCCGTTTCACCGGGGAAACCCACGATGATATCGGTGGAAATGGCGGCGTGCGGGATCCTGTCCCGGACCTTGTCCAGGATGCCCAGGAACTTGGCGGACCGGTAGGACCGCTTCATGTCCTTCAGCACCTTGTCCGATCCGGACTGCAGCGGCATGTGCAGCTGTGGCATGACATTAGGAGTCTCGGCCATCGCGTCAATGACGTCGTCCGTGAAGGCGGCGGGGTGCGGGCTGGTGAACCTGACCCTTTCCAGGCCCTGAATTTCACCGCAGGCGCGCAGGAGTTTTGAAAAGGCCTGCCGGTCGCCGAATTCCACGCCATAGGAGTTGACGTTCTGCCCGAGGAGGGTGACTTCGATCGCGCCGTCGTCCACGAGCGCCTGGATTTCGGCGAGGATGTCACCGGGCCGGCGGTCTTTCTCCTTGCCGCGCAGGGCCGGGACGATACAGAACGTGCAGGTGTTGTTGCAGCCCACCGAAATGGAGACCCATCCTGAGTAAACCGAATCCCGCTTGGTGGGCAGCGTGGAGGGGAAAACGTCGAGGGATTCGAGGATCTCCAACTGGGCCTCGTTGTTGTGCCGGGCCCGGTCCAGCAGCGCCGGAAGCGCACCGACGTTGTGGGTGCCGAACACGGCGTCCACCCAGGGCGCCTTCTTGAGGATGGCTTCCCGGTCTTTTTGGGCCAGGCAGCCGCCCACGGCGATCTGCATTCCCGGGTTGGCGGCCTTCACGGGCGCCAGCATGCCCAGGTTGCCGTAGAGCTTGTTGTCCGCGTTCTCCCTGACGGCGCAGGTGTTGAACACCACAACGTCGGCCTGCTCACTTTGGGCCGGTACGTAGCCTGCGGCCTCAAGCATGCCGGCCATCCGCTCCGAATCATGGACGTTCATCTGGCAGCCGAAAGTGCGCACCTGATAGGTGCGGGGCTGCGGTGCACCTGTAGCTTGCAGTGCGCCGGAGGCTGCGGAAGGGACTGTGCCGGATGCGGGGGAAGGAATGGTCAAACTCACCTGTTAAGGGTACCGGCTCAGCGGAGGCGCCGCCCCGCCGGCCTACAGCTCCGGCTCGTAGCCGTCGCGGCTGGCCTGGCGGCCGTCCAGCCGGGCGTCTATGACCTCACCGACCACCCTGAAAGCCTGGGCGGGCTGGTAGCCCTTCCGGGCGAGCATGGAAGCGAGGCGCCGCGTCATCTTGTCCCGCTCGGCCCTGTCCGACAGGTCCGTGCCGGGCCGGAGCTTACGTTCCACCAGTACGCGGGCGGCCTCTTCCTCGTCCGCGTCGGAGACTTGCTCCAGCGCGGCAGCGGCCGTGTCCGCGTCGATGCCCTTGTCCGACAACTCGCGGCGGAGGGCCCCCTTAGCCAGCTTCCGTGACTGGGACCGGCTGCGTACCCACATGTCGGCGAAGTCGGCGTCGTCAATCAGGCGGACTTCCTGGAACCGGTCCAGGACGGCTTCGGCCACGTCCTCGGGGATGTTCCGTTCCGCAAGCTTGCGGGCCAGCTGGAGTCGGCTTTTCGCCGAACTGGTCAGCTGCCGCAGGACGATGGCGCGGGCGACGGAGGCGGGGTCAGGCTCGGCGTCGGCAGCGACGGACGACTCCGGATCAGGCCCGTCCGCGCCGGCGCCGCGCCAGCCGCCCGCGCTCCTGCGCCGCCCGCGTCCTGCCCCGGAGTCCCCTTCACCCATAAATCCGCGCTGCCTTCGAACGCACGGCCCTGTAACCCGTCAACCTTGGAAGCCGTGGACTTTAGAAGCCGTCAACGGCCTTGAGCTTGGGCGAATCCTTGGACTCGTCCGCAGCGGGCTTGACGCCCACGCCCAGCTTCTCCTTGATGAGGCGTTCCAGCTCAGCGGCCAGTTCGGGGTTGTCGCGCAGGAAACGGCGGGAGTTCTCCATGCCCTGCCCCAGCTGGTCGCCGTCATACGTGAACCATGAACCGGACTTCTTGATGATGCCGTGTTCAACGCCCATGTCGATGATGCCGCCCTCGCGGGAAATGCCCTGGCCATAGATGATGTCGAACTCGGCGATCTTGAAGGGCGGCGCCATCTTGTTCTTGACGATCTTGGCTTTGGTGCGGTTACCGACGGAGTCGGCACCTTCCTTAAGGGTCTGGATCCGGCGGACGTCGATGCGGATGGAGGCGTAGAACTTCAGGGCCTTGCCGCCGGTGGTGGTCTCCGGGGAGCCGAAGAACACGCCGATCTTTTCACGGAGCTGGTTGATGAAGATGGCAGTGGTCTTGGTCTGGCTCAGGCGGCCGGTGATCTTACGCAGCGCCTGGCTCATGAGGCGGGCCTGCAGGCCAACGTGGCTGTCACCCATGTCACCCTCGATTTCCGCGCGCGGCACCAGGGCGGCAACGGAGTCGATGACGATAACGTCCAGCGAGCCGGAACCGATCAGCATGTCCATGATTTCCAGGGCCTGCTCACCGGTGTCAGGCTGGGAGACCAGGAGGGCGTCGGTGTCGACACCCAGTTTGGCAGCGTATTCCGGGTCCAGCGCGTGCTCGGCGTCGATGAACGCGGCGATGCCGCCCAGACGCTGGGCGTTTGCGACGGCGTGCAGGGCCACTGTGGTTTTACCGGAGGACTCCGGGCCATAGATCTCTACGACGCGTCCGCGGGGCAGGCCACCAATTCCCAGGGCCACGTCCAGTGCGATGGAGCCGGTGGGAATGACCTCGATGGGGGCACGGACTTCGTCCCCCAGGCGCATGACCGATCCTTTGCCGAACTGCTTATCAATCTGGGCCAGCGCTGCTTCCAACGCTTTTGCACGATCCGGGGCTGCCGCCATGGTTCACACCTCTAATGCTTTCTCGCTTTGGAGTGGCCTCAGGGGCCTTTATTGGTCATCTCTGACGCTAATGGCACCCTCCGACATTCAAGCCGGGCGACATCGCGTATGTGGATAACCCACTACAAAAAGCATAGCTTTACCCGAACAGATATTCGAACAGATCCGACGGCGTGTCAGCCGCAGAGAGGTGCAGTGGGTCAGCAGGAAGAGGTCAGTCGCGGGGCTTGACGTCGCGGCCCAGGCGCCGGTCCGGCGGAACGTCCTGGACCTCGCACATGGCGAGCCAGACGTTCCGGGGGCTCACGCCGGCGCTGAGGGCCTGGTCAGCCGTGCGTCCTCCGACCCCGGCGAGAACCAGGGTGCTGCTGAGGACCCGGGAGTAGCCTGCCCCGAATTCGTCGTCCATAAGCCGCCAATAGTCACTGATCCGCACCAATAGAGTCTCTCATGATCCCGGACCCTAGAATTGTTGCCATGAGCAACCCAGCCGATGGCCCTCCAATGGAAGCACCTGCTGATGCAGCCGCTCCTGATACGGGTGCCCGCGGGGACACCCTCGACGACACGCTCAACACGGTCGAACACCAGATCAGTCTTTTTTGGCGGCGTGCGCGTTCGGTATCCCAGCAACTCTCGCGCCAGGTTCATCCGGACATGGAACCGGCCGCCTACGGACTGCTGGCGGTCATCCGGCGTGAGGGTCCCATCCGTTTGACCGACCTGGCCCAGAACATCGGCGTGGGCAAGCCGTCGGTCAGCCGCCAAATCGCGTTCCTGGAAAGCATCGGGCTGGTCTCCAAGGAAGCTGATCCCCTGGACGGGCGGGCGCAGTCGATCCGCCTTACGGAAAAGGGTGAGGAGAAGATGCACCAGGTCCAGGACGCACGCCGGCAGGACTTCCGTGAGCGCTTGGGGGAATGGCCGGTGGAGGAACTGCAGACGCTCGCCGAATACATGGCCAAGCTCAACGCGATCTTCGACCTGGACGTCCTCGGCAAAGACGCAGCCGCCCGTGGCGGCACCACCAACCGGTCGGCCAGCACCGCCAGGTAACCGCACACAACGAAGCCTCCGGCCGCTGGCCGGAGGCTTCGCCTTTTATGCGTAAGACCCCTGCGGGCCCGCTTACCGTGCGCCGGAAAGGAGGCCTGTGGAGAGTTCGTTGGTGAGTTCAGCATTCAGGTCGCGGTCAAGATCGCGGCCGTAGCGCTGTGAGAATTCCTGGGGAACGGTGTCTGGAACGGCAACGCCCTCAGCGACGGCTACGCGGTCGCTGACTTCACGGAGCATGATGGACAACGGCACGTCCAAGGCCGAGCAGATCGACGACAGGAGCTCTGACGAGGCTTCCTTCTGTCCCCGCTCCACTTCGCTGAGGTAGCCCAGGGATACTCGGGCACTGTGCGAGACTTCGCGGAGCGTACGCCCCTGGCGCTGGCGGACATCGCGCAGGACATCACCGATTTCGTGGCGAAGTACAACCATTTTGCGCTCCTTCTGTTCGCTCTTTGCCTGATCGGCGAGGCCCACATCCTTCCAGCGGACAACGCCGTTTACGGATACGGGCTGCTTTACCATCTGTATCGCCTTGCTCCTTCATCAGTCCGGCTCACCATGGGAAACCGGAGTTGTTATTTATCCTAGGCGCCTCAGCTCTGCCAAAGCGACACAATGTAATAACTAATAGGTTCGGAGATTTGTTCCCGGCAACTTTACGCCCGGTAGCTTCGGGGGGACAGAGCCTTAGGGAGACAGAACTGTGAGCAGCCTTTCCAGTGCTGCGCCGCATGCTTGCCCGCGGATATCGGCGCGGTTCCCGGTGAAACTGTATTGGAAGGCCGAAGCGCCTTCGGCGGTTGCAACACCGATGAAGACCGTTCCCACCGCTTTTCCGTCGTGTTCCTCGGGGCCGGCCACGCCTGTGGTGGCGAGGCCAACGTCCGCGCCCAGCGCAGACCGGACACCCGTGGCCATGGCCGCGGCGACGTCCCCGTCCACCGAGCCGACGGCGGCCAGCAGTTCAGCCGAAACACCCAGGACGTCAACTTTGACGGAGTTCTGGTACGCCACCACCCCGCCTTGCAGCATGCCCGAGGCCCCGGCAGTATCGGCCAGGACGGCGGTGACCATCCCCGCAGTAAGTGACTCCGCGGCAGCAACGGTGCGGCCGGTGTCCAAGGCATTCCTGACTGCCTGTTCCGCCAGATGGTGAAGATTTGTCACGTCAGCTCCTAGGTGCCGGGCGTTGTGTTTCGGGACTGTTTTCCCTGCGCCCGCAGACGCAGGGCTTCCACCACGTATTCGACGCCGGTCCATACCGTGATGAGTACGGCGACCATCATGACTGCGAAAGCCACCCAGACCAGCCAGGGTGCCAGCGCGCCCAGCGGCAGCAGGTACAGGAAGATCGCGGCAGTCTGCACGACGGTCTTGAGCTTGCCGCCGCGCGACGCCGGGATGACGCCGTAGCGGATGACAAAGAAGCGAAGCGCCGTGATGCCCCATTCCCGGACAAGGATCACGATGGTGACCCACCAGGGCAGCTCACCGAGCACGCACAACATAACGAGCGCGGAGCCGATCAGGAGCTTGTCGGCGATGGGATCGGCGATCTTGCCGAAATTGGTGACGAGCCCGCGGCTCCTGGCGATGTCGCCGTCGAGCTTGTCCGTGTAGATCGCGACGGCGAACGCCACCACCGCCGCCCATCGCCAGGGACCTGACTCACTCCGCAGCCCGGGGGCATCGAGGAGGAGGAACCAGACGAAGAACGGCACGAGGGCGATACGCAGCATGGTCAGGATGTTTGGCAGATTCCAGATCCCGGGGCTGCTGGAGCCGGCGGCAGTTGCTTCGGTGCTAGTCACCCTTCTAGGCTACCGTCCGGTGAGTGACCAGGCGTCTTCGGACCCGTCTTCGTCGTCGCCATTGGAGCTCGTGTCTGCTCCGTCGAAGTATTCGACGCTCTGGCTTCGCTGGTCCAGGTCGGCTTGGACGAGGTCCTCAGCGTAACCGCCCTGGGCGATGTTGGCATTGGCGTTGTCGCTGAGGGCGGCGGTGTGGGTATCCGCAACAGCCGGCGCGTCCTGCCCCTTCATGGCTGCCAGCACGGCGGCCAGATCGTCCGGTTTGACCAGGACGTCGCGTGCCTTGGAACCTTCCGACGGGCCAACCACTCCCCTGGACTCCAGCAGGTCCATGAGCCGGCCGGCCTTGGCGAAACCGACGCGGAGCTTGCGCTGGAGCATCGAGGTCGACCCGAACTGCGTGGTGACCACGAGTTCGGTGGCCTGCAGCAGTACGTCGAGATCGTCCCCGATGTCGTCGTCGATCTGCTTCTTCTGCGCCTCGGGTGCCACGTCATCGCGGTAGACGGCCTTCAGCTGGCCCTTGACGTGTTCCACCACCTTATGGATTTCGGACTCGGTGACCCAGGCGCCCTGGACGCGCATGGCCTTGGAGGCGCCCATCGGCAGGAACAGGGCATCACCCTGGCCGATGAGCTTCTCGGCGCCGGGCTGGTCAAGGACCACCCGGGAGTCGGTGACGGAGGAGGTGGCAAACGCCATGCGGGAGGGCACGTTGGCCTTGATCAGGCCGGTGACGACGTCCACTGAGGGCCGCTGCGTGGCGAGGACCAGGTGGATACCTGCCGCACGGGCCAGCTGGGTGATGCGGACAATGGAGTCCTCGACGTCGCGCGGGGCCACCATCATCAGGTCGGCGAGCTCGTCAACGATCACCAGCAGATAAGGGTACGGCCGCACGACGCGCTTGGAACCTTCGGGCGGGATGACCTTGCCGGCCCGGACGGCCTTGTTGAAGTCGTCAATGTGCTTGAAGCCATAGTTGGCGAGGTCATCGTAGCGGGCGTCCATTTCCCGGACCACCCACTGCAGGGCCTCGGCGGCCTTTTTGGGGTTCGTGATGATCGGGGTGATGAGGTGCGGGACACCCTCGTAGGCGGTCAGCTCCACGCGCTTGGGGTCCACCATGACCATGCGGACCTCATCGGGGGTGGCCCGCATCAGGATGGACGTGATCATGGAGTTCACGAAGGAGGACTTGCCCGCACCGGTGGCACCGGCGACGAGCAGGTGGGGCATCTTCGCGAGGTTGGCTACGACGTAGCCGCCTTCGACGTCCTTGCCCACGCCCATCACCATCGGGTGCTCGGTCCTTCGCGCGTTCTGGCTGCGGAGGACGTCGCCGAGGGAGACCGTCTCACGGTCTGTGTTGGGGATCTCGATGCCGATGGCGGATTTGCCCGGAATCGGGCTGAGGATGCGGACATCACTGGAAGCCACCGCGTAGGAAATATTCTTGGACAGGGCAGTGACCCGTTCCACCTTGGTCCCCGATGCCAGTTCGATCTCGTAGCGGGTGACGGTGGGGCCCCGGCTGAAGCCTGTGACCGTGGCGTCCACATTGAACTGCTGGAGGGTGTCGGTGAGGGCGGCGACGACGGCGTCGTTGGCCTCGGTGCGTTCCTTGGGGATGGAACCGGGGGTGAGAACGTCCGACGACGGCAGGGTGTAGGTGACGTCGCCCGCCAGCGAGAGCTGCTCGGTCCGCTGCGGGATGGGCGTGGGCAGCGGTACGGGGGTGACGGGTTTGGCCGGCACCTGCGGGGCGGCGGCGGGGACAGGGTTGAGCGAGCCTGCGGCCACCATGCCGGGGGTGACAAGCGGAATGGCCTCGGTGGCGTTGTCCGCCGGGCTGTGCCCTGTACTTCCGAGGCCCTGGGCGGCCTTGATCTTTTCGACGGCGATTTCCGCCTGCGTGGGACGCCGCACCCCGGGGGCAGGGCGGGATCCGCGGCCTGTTTTTCCGCCTTCGGCATCCTCGTCATCGATGACCGCATGCTCGAAGGCCTCGTCACCGACATAGCCTTCCAGCCCGGCGTCGGAGTCTTCGTCCTTGCCGAAGAGGCGCCGCTTCTTCTTCTTCTTCGGGGCCGCGGCGGCTCGCGTTTCCTCAAGGTAGCTGCGGTCGTGACGGTCACTGGCGTCGCCTGGCTCCTGCAGGTCGATGCCCATCAGGTGTTCGTAGGCCGAGTGCAGCCGGCGGGGAATGGCCCCGAAGGGTGTGGCTGTGATGATCAGCAGTGAGATGAAGGCCAGGACGCCATACAGCACAAGGGGCACCACGGCGTGGATGGCGGCAAGCGGTGATGCCGCGAGGAAGCCGAGCATGCCGCCCGCCTGGCGGAGGCCGTCGAAGCCATCGGCGACGGTGGGCTGACCGCCCAGCACGTGCGCGAGGCCGCAGCCTGCGAAGGTCATGATGAGGAATCCGATGCCCACCCGGTTGTTGCCGCGGCCGTCGTCGGGCTGCCGGAAGAGCCGGAAAGCGCAGGCAAAGAGCATCAGCGGCAGGAGCAGTGACACCCACCCGAAGGTGCCGTTGACCACGCTGTAGACGGCGTCCGGGAACCAGCCCGTCAGCCCCCACCACGCGAACGTGGCGATGAAGACGCCCAGCGCGAGGTTGAACAGGGCTGCGCCGTCGCGGCGGTCCTCCGCCGGCAGGTCGCTGACGTCGGAACCGATCCTGCGGACTCCCCCGCCCACCAGGTGCCCTACACCCAGCCATGCGCCACCGACCACGCGCAGGAGCCAGGGCTGCCGCTGTTCGACGGCGGGAAGCTGCCGGGTGCGCGCGGCACCGGCCGGGGATCCCGCCCGTCCGCTGGCGCCGCCGCCTCTGGACGCTGCCGACCCTGCGCCGCGGCCCGCGGAGCTGCCGGATTTGGCGGTGTTCGTGCCTCGGGCGGTGCCTTTGGGCGCGGGGGTAGTACGAGTGGCCATACTTGCCACGGTACCGGAACTGGTCCGGTATTCCGCGAATTTCCGCCTGATTCGAGGCTTCCATGTTGCCCATCAGCGCCCGCTCCACCCCGTCCCGGCACAGCCAAAGGCCCGGTTCCGAAGAACCGGGCCTTTGGGCTCCCCTCTGAACAGGGCCTTCATCGATTGCTCCGTAACGGCCCTTTTACGACGCCAAAACCGCGCTGGGCCCACGCCGGCAGGGTTCCCTGGCCGAGCTTGCGAGGCGAGGGTGCCGGTGGGGAGCAGTCGATGATGAGACTGGCTACGCCTCCAGGACCACCGGGATGATCATGGGCTTGCGGCGCAGCTTGCGGTTGACCCACGTGCCCACCACACGCCGGACAACCTGCTGGAGCTGGTGCGTGGTGTGGTCCGTGCGGTTAAGCACGGCTTCTTCCAGGGCGGCGTTGATCTTCGGGATGATCTCGTCGAAGACCGAATCGTCCTCGGCCACGCCTCGGGCGTGGATCTCCGGTCCCGATACCACCTTGCCGGTGGCGCGGTGGATGACCGTGATGATGGAGATGAAGCCTTCGTCACCGAGCGTCTGGCGGTCCTTGAGGTCAGCTTCGGTGACCTCACCGACGCTGGAGCCGTCGACATAGACAAAGCCCACTTCGACCTGGCCCACCACGTCGGCGCGGTGGTCCTTGAGGTCGATGACGGTGCCGTTGTCGGCAAGGATGACGCTGGCCGTGGGAACGCCGGACTCGATGGCGATCTTGCCGTTGGCGATCAGGTGCCGGGTCTCGCCGTGTACCGGCATGGCATTGAGCGGCTCAAGGATGTTGTAGCAGTAGAGCAGTTCGCCGGCAGCTGCGTGTCCCGAGACGTGGACCTTGGCGTTGCCCTTGTGGATGACGTCCGCGCCCAGTTTCAGCAGGCCGTTGATGATCCGGAACACGGCGTTCTCGTTACCCGGGATCAGGCTGGACGCCAGGATCACGGTATCGCCGTCGCCAACCACCACGCGGTGGTCCCCGTTGGCCATGCGGGAAAGCGCGGCCATCGGTTCGCCCTGCGATCCGGTGGACATCAGCACAACGCGGTTATCAGGCAGGTTGTCGATGTTCTTGATGTCCACGAGGAGGCCCTCGGGGACGTCGAGGTAACCGAGTTTTGCGGCAATGGCCATGTTGCGGACCATGGAGCGGCCCACAAAGGCCACCTTGCGGTTGTGCTTGGCAGCTGCGTCAAGGACTTGCTGGACGCGGTGGACGTGCGAGGAGAAGGACGCCACGATGATGCGCTTGCTGGCCTGGCCGAAGAGCCGTTCCAGCGTTGGGCCGATTTCCTTCTCGGCGGTGGTGAAGCCCGGGACGTCGGCGTTGGTGGAGTCGGACATAAAGAGGTCAACGCCCTCTTCACCCAGTTTGGCGAAGTGCCGGAGGTCGGTGATCCGGCCGTCCAGGGGCAGCTGGTCCATCTTGAAGTCGCCCGTGTGCAGGACGGTGCCACCGGCCGTGCGGATGAACACGGCCAAAGCGTCGGGGATGGAGTGGTTGACGGCGACAAACTCGCATTCGAAGGGGCCAAACTTTTCGACCTGGCCCTCTTCAACGGTCATCGTGTACGGACGGATCCGGTGTTCCTGCAGCTTGGCCTCGATGAGGGCCAGCGTCAGCTGTGAGCCCACCAGGGGGATGTCGGCGCGCAGCCGCAGGAGATAAGGAACGGCGCCGATGTGGTCCTCGTGGCCGTGGGTAAGAACAACGGCCACGATGTCGTCCAGCCGGTCCTCGATGTAGGAGAAATCGGGCAGGATAAGGTCAACGCCGGGCTGGGTTTCCTCCGGGAAGAGGACACCGCAGTCGACGATCAGCAGCTTGCCGTCGATCTCGAAGACAGCCATGTTCCGGCCGATCTCCCCCAGCCCGCCGAGCGGAACAATGCGGAGGGTGCCTTGCGGCAGGCGTGGGGGCGTGACAAGGCCGGGAAGGGCGGTTTGGGTCATAGTGCACTACTTTCCAGGCGGAAGGGTGCCGGTCTTAGCCCTCAGGAAAAGACCAGCCCCGCTTCCGCCAAGTCCTCGCGGATGGTTTCGATCTCGGCTTCGTCCGGCTCCACGAGGGGCAAACGGACAATCGAGTTGGGCAGGACTCCCTGCCATTTAAGAATTTGTTTGGCTGCAACGGCTCCCTGGACGCGGGTCATCGTAGCCCGGACCACGGGCAGCAGCTCGAAGTTGATCTTGCGGGCGGTTTCCAGATCGTTCGCGTTGACGGCATCGATCAGTTCACGGAAGCGACGGGTAGCGATGTGGGTTGTCACGCCCACCAGTCCGACGGCACCCAGGGACATCCAAGGCAGGGTCAGCCCGTCATCTCCCGAGTAGAAGTACAGGTCCGTCTCTGCCATCACGCGGCTGGCCGCCATGAAATCGGCTTTGGCATCCTTGACCGCGACAATGTTCGGGTGCTGGGCCAGGCGAATCATGGTTTCGGGCTCGATCGCAATGGAGGAGCGGCCCGGGATGTCGTAAAGCATGACCGGCACATCGGTGGAAGACGCGACAGTTTCGAAGTGTGCACGGACGCCGGCCTGGCTCGGTTTGTTGTAGTACGGCGTGACGAGCAGCAGGCCATCGACGCCGAGGGCGGCCGCCTGCTGGGAGAGGTGCACGGAGTGCGCGGTGTCGTTGGTTCCGGTGCCGGCAATAATGGCGGCGCGGTCCCCCACAGCCTCCTTGACGGCACGGAACATGCCAAGGTTTTCTTCGTCCGCAAGGGTGGACGTTTCGCCGGTGGTGCCGGTGACCACGAGGCCGTCGCAGCCCTCGTCCACGAGCTTGGTGGCCAGCTCCGCCGCCTGCCGGTAGTCCACGGCGCCGTCCTTGGTGAAGGGCGTGACCATGGCGGTGAGGAGGGTACCAAGGGCAGGAATGGTGGCGGATTTGTGAGGCATGGAAAAAACGTTACCCTGTCCGCCACCGGTTAGGACAATGGCGGAGGGGTGATAAGCGTCAAATAGCTGCCCCCGTCAGTGGAATTTGCGCAAGGCACCTCGCTGGAGGACCGCGGTGATAACCTCGGTGCCGGTTCCGGCCGCGTGTCGCATCCGGCGGCCATCAGGCCCCCAAAACCCGCTCAGCCCGCAGGAAGGACCCAACGGTGTGGTTCCGCCGAGGTTCGCCAGGACGCCAAACATCCGGTTGTCCATGGCCGTGGCCCCGAGGTGCAGGGCAAGCCGGCGCTCCTCCTCCACCGTGTAGACCGCCGACACCGCATAGATGTCTGCGCCTGCCAGCGCGGCCTCGGTGGAGTGGGCGGGAACGGAAGCATCGGCGCAGATGGCCAGTGCTACCTGCCAGCCGTCCAGGTTGAGGAGGAGGGCACCGTCGCCTGCGGTGAAGAGATCCTTTTCCGGCCCGCGAAGGTGGGTCTTGAACCCGAAATCGATGGAGCCGCCCGGGTGGATGGCAACGCACGCCAGCCGCGGCGTGCCGTCAGGCTCCCGGTAGGCAGCCCCTGCCACGGCGGTGATCCCGGTCCTGCGGCAGATTTCGTGGAGGTCACCCAGCCGCGGATCATCCGGGCGAAGCCAGGCGTCATCGGCAGACAGCAATGCCAAGTTGTAACCGGTCAAAGACAGTTCCGGGAAGATCACCAGCCTCGCGCCGTGGGATTCGGCGTCTTCGATCAGCCGGACGTGTTCCTCGACATTCGGCATGATCCCGCCGTCCAGCGCCTGGTACTGGATGGCGGATACTGTCAGGGCCTCGGTCACCCCTTCATCCTAGGCAACCACCCTGCAGCCGCGCACCAGGCAGTTTTGCATCCTGCACCCCGGCGTCTTGCGCCTCGGCCGGATGGCAGTATCTCTGGACCGCGGCCTCCCGCAATCCTTCAGCCCAGGCCGCCAGCCGCTGGGCGGACCGCACATAGTGGAACAGCTCGGTGGGCGTGAGAGCGTCGACGTCGGTCTCGGCTAAACGGCGTGCCAGTTCGGCTCCCGGCGGCTGGGCCGTCAGGGCAATGCCTTCCTGCTGCCACTGGATGTCCTCCGCGGACCGTCCCGCCACAAGCTGGCGGAAGAGGAAGTCCACTACGCCCGGGCTCATGGCCCTCATCAGCCCCGTCGGCTGCCCCGCGGCGCTGGCGCCAGGCGCGGGCCGCCCATGGCCACCCGCGGCTGGAGGTTCCGGGGACTGCTGCGGCTCGAATGGAGTGTGCATAACGCTCATGTTATTCGAACATATATTCGAATACAAGTGCGAGTGAGCAGTTTTCCTACCAGCGGGTTTCCACCGGGGAGCCTCTTTGGTGACATGTTGACTGGGGCCGGGCGGGTCAGTATGAGACCATCGCCTCATGACGTCCCGAGCCACAGCGAGACCCTCGCGGGCGCCCCGAGCCTCTTCCCCCGCCAGCCGTCTCCGTGGAATCGACGCGGCCAGGGGGCTGGCGCTCCTGGGCATGATGGCCACGCACCTGCTGCCGACGTTCGAGGCCAATGCAGACCTGACTCCAACCTGGATCGGCCTGACGTTTTCGGGCCGGGCGGCCGCCCTGTTCGCCGTGCTGGCGGGCGTCGGGCTGGCGCTTTCCACCGGCAAGCAGGTGCCGCCGGAAGGAACTGCCCTCAACGCTGCCCGCCGCGGTGTCGCCCTGCGCGCACTGGTGATTGCCGCCGTCGGACTCTCGCTTGGCGGGCTGGAAGTGAACCTTGCGATCATCCTGGTCCACTACGCCCTGCTGTTTCTGTGCGTCCTGCCGTTCCTGGGACTGAAGCTGAAAGCGCTCTGCGCGTGGGCCGTGGGCTGGACCGTGCTTTCACCGGTGCTCGCCTACCTGCTGCGGCCTTGGCTGATGGCAGCGGACCCGCCCCTGCACCTGGGCCACAACCCGTCCTGGGAGGACCTGTCGACGCCCCTCCCCCTACTGGGCGACCTGTTCCTGACCGGCTACTACCCTGCCTTCCAATGGTTGGCGTATCTGCTGGTTGGCCTGGTGATAGGCCGGCTGCCACTCACCAAGGCGATGGTTCCGGTCCTGTTGCTGACCGGCGGCACAGCGGTGGCCGCACTGGCAAAGGCCTTGGGGACGGCCGCCATGGAGAACTGGGGTGGCCGGGCAGCGCTGGAGCAGGTGCTCAACGCCCCGGGCTACCCGCTGGATAGCGTGCTCCAGGTCAACCTCACCGGAATCCGGCAGGAAGGATCGTGGTGGTGGCTGGCGTCCGCTGCACCGCATTCCGCCACATCCCTGGACCTGGCGCACACCTCAGGGGTGGCCGCGGCGGTGATTGGTGCGTGCCTCCTGCTCGGCAGGCTGGCGGACTGGCTGGACCTTGACCTGTTGCTGCCGCTGCGCGGGGCGGGCGCCATGACGCTGACGCTCTACTCGGCGCACGTCTGGGTGGTGTCGGGGTTCTACCTCAAGCCCCTGCCGGCCGGCTGGACGGAGGACGGTATGTACTTTGCGCAGGCCGCCATAGCCATCATCGTAGGGACGGTGTTTGTGCTGTTGAAATGGCGTGGGCCGCTGGAGTACCTGGGCCACGGAGCCAATCAGCTTGGCCGCAGCGGACGGGTCGGTCCCGGTTAGCAGGCAGGGGTTAGTTGGAGGAAGACGTCAGCTGGAGTCCAGTTGGAAAGCCAGTGCGCTGCGCCCTCAGCTGGCGGGAACGTTGCCGCGGAAGAGGCGGCCGGCGTCCCGCATGGAGGCGCGGGCGCGCTTGCGGTCCCCGGCGGCGTCGTAGGCGCAGCTCAGCCGGAACCAGGAGCGCCAGTCCTCGGGAGCCGCTTCAGCCTCGGCCCTGTACTTCTCGAATTCCTGGTCAGCCGCTGCCCGGATGATCCGGCCCGCGGGAGTCCGCGGGAGGTCGTCCACGGGCAGCCCGCCCTCGGCTTCCAGGATCCGGGCCATCTTTTCCGTGCGGGCCCCGAACATCAGTTCCCGGATGAGGGCCCAGGCGCCGACGATCGGCAGCACCAGATACGCGGCCCCTATGGCCTTGGCCGCAAGATTGTTGTCCGTGAGCAGCAAAATCGAACGCTGGAAGGACACTACGAGATAGAAGACCAGCAGCAGCGTAACGGCACCCACCCAGATCTTGGTGCGGTTCTTCCGGAACGCGGCGAGGAATGTGTCCACGGCCTAGAGCCCCAGGTCCAGGTAGCCGTCGAGGCCGACGGTCAGCCCGGGGTTCGCCGCGACCTTGCGGACGCCCAGCAGCACACCGGGCATGAAGGAAGCGCGGTCAAAGGAGTCGTGCCGGAAGGTCAGCTGCTCCCCCGGGCCGCCGAGCAGGACTTCCTGGTGTGCCACGAGTCCGCGAAGCCTGACGCTGTGGATGCGCACTCCGTCCACGTCGCAGCCCCGGGCGCCGGCGAGTTCGCTGGTGGTAGCGTCAGGGCTGGCCGGCACGTTTGCCGCTGCCCGTTCCGCGGCGATGAGCTGGGCGGTACGGACGGCGGTTCCGGAGGGTGCGTCCACCTTGTCCGGGTGGTGCAGTTCTATGATTTCCACGGATTCAAAGTACTGGGCGGCCTTGGCGGCGAACGCCGAGGCCAGCACCGAACCGAGGGCGAAGTTGGGGGCGATCAGCACGCCGGTTTCGGGGTGCTCCGCGAGTAGGGCTTCGAGGGCGGCGAGCCGGGTGGCATCCCACCCTGTGGTACCCACCACGGCGTGCATGCCGTGCTCGACGGCGTACCGTACGTTCGCTTCGGTGCTCTCGGGAACGGTGAGATCGACGACGAATTCGGCTCCGGAGGCGGCCAACTGATCGAGCGAATCGCCGCGCCCCAGGGCGGCTACAAGCGTCATATCGGCGGCGGCTTCAATAGCCTTGACGGCTTCGGCGCCCATGCGCCCGTTGGCGCCAAGGACAGCCACACGGCTGGGATCGGGGTGTTGTTCGGTCATGCCTTTAACCCTACCGTCGGGCCGGGCACGGGACGGAACCTGCGGACGTGCGTTACCTCGCATGCCTGGGGTCGGCGGAACCACCCGCGGTGAGCGCCGGCAGCCAGGACCGACAGCAAGTTGCCGCTGCAGTCAGCTGCCGGCGCCCACCCATTCAACGGTGCCGTCGGCGAAGAACTGTTCCTTCCAAATGGGAACCTGGTCTTTGATCCGGTCCACCAGCTCGGAGCACACCGCAAAGGCCTGGCCCCGGTGGGCGGCAGAGACGGCGCAGACCAGTGCGGGATCACCGATTTCCAGCATGCCGATGCGGTGGGCAGCCCAGATCCGGACAGGCTGCGCCCCGGACGAACCCTCGGAATGCTCTGCGACAAGGGCGGCGACGACGTCGGCCATCACCTGGTGCGCCGTGGGGTGCGCACTGTAACTGAGTCGCTCGACTGCTTTGCCGCCGTCGTGATTTCTTACCACCCCGCTGAAGCTGACAACGGCGCCGGCGGTGTCCGACTCGACGGCGGCGATGGCCTGTTCCACGGAGATCGGCTCTGCACTCAATACCGCGTGGACAACTTCAAAAACTGTTTCAGTGCCCATTCCGGCCCTCCAACTGGTCGCATAGGTGCCCGATCACTGGGTCCAGGACGGAGAGCCCGTCCATGACGCCCTTCGGCGAACCGGGCAGGTTGACAATGAAGGTCCGCCCGGCGGCCCCGGCGTAGCCGCGGCTCAGCGCTGCGAGCGGCGTTTTGGCCGCCCCGGCACGCCGGATGGCCTCCATGATGCCGGGGATTTCCCGGTCCAGCAGGGGCAGTGTCACGTCCGGGGTCCGGTCGTCCGGGCTGAGCCCGGTCCCGCCGCTGGTGATGACGACGGCGGGGCGCTGGGTCAGGAGCGCGCGGATGGCAGCGCCAACGGGCTCACCGTCGGGGACCACCATGGCGGGATAGGCATCGAAGCCGTGTTCGGTGAGCCAGTCGATGATCACGGGGCCGGTCTCATCCTCGTAAATGCCGGCCGCGGCCCGGGTGGAGGCTATGACGACCCCGGCTTTCCGGCCCTGCACCTCGCCGTGTGTGTGGTTCTCGTGCGGGTGCGGCTCTGGCGGGTGCGGCTCAGACGTATGCGGCTCAGACGTATCCGGTTCTGGCAGGAAGGTGTCTTCGGTGGTTCCGCTCATAGTG
The DNA here is from genome assembly GCF_014712225.1 of Pseudarthrobacter sulfonivorans. Classification (GTDB taxonomy): domain Bacteria; phylum Actinomycetota; class Actinomycetes; order Actinomycetales; family Micrococcaceae; genus Arthrobacter; species Arthrobacter sulfonivorans. The sequence continues at coordinate 258,137 of NZ_JACXBW010000004.1, read as the reverse complement.
TCCAGTCCCCGCTCTTGCCGCCGCTTTTCGCCAGCACTTTGATGTCGGTCAGTACCGCGTGCTTGTCGACGGCCTTGATCATGTCGTAAACGCTGAGGGCCGCCACGGACGCCGCCGTAAGGGCCTCCATTTCGACTCCGGTAACACCGCGGGTCTTAACGGTGGCAAGGATGTCCACGGACGCCGCCCCCAACTCAAAGTCGACGGTGACTTTGGAGAGCGGCAACGGATGGCACAGCGGGATGAGTTCCGGCGTCTTTTTGGCCGCCATGATCCCTGCGATGCGCGCCACCGCCAGGGCGTCGCCCTTGGGCAGTCCGCCGGAGCCGAGCAGGCCCAGCACTTCGCTCGTTGTGCGGACGGTGGCTGTGGCGGTGGCTTCCCGGGTGGTTTCGGCCTTGTTCGACACGTCCACCATCTGGGCACTGCCGTCCTGGCGCAGGTGGGTCAGCACCGGCGGGGTTTGTTCTGGATTCACAGCATCCATACTTCCACCTCGTCGCCCTCGGCGAGCGCCGAGACCCCGGCCGGGACATGAACAAGCGCGTTGGAGCCGGCCAGTGCATGCATGAGGTGGGAGCTGTCGCCCCCTTCAAGGCGGACCGTGCCGTCAGCCTGGTAGCTTCCGCGGCGGACCTGGTGTTTGTGTTCCGGAGATGTCAGGCTGTGGGCCAGCCGCGCGGGAACGGCGGTCCGCGGAGCGGGCGAGCCGAACATCCCGGCCAGCACCGGCCGCAGGAACATTTCGAAGGACACCAGGCAGCTCACGGGGTTGCCGGGAAACCCCAGGAAGGGCACGCCGTCGAACGTCCCGATACCCTGCGGACCGCCAGGCTGCATTGCCACGTGCACGAACTCGGCGGCCTGCCCGTCCATCGCCTGCCGAACCACTTCATAGGCTCCCTTGCTGACCCCGCCGGTGGTGACAATCAGGTCCACGGAGCCGGCGTGGCTGCGCAGCAGTGCCCGGAGTTCTTCGGGCCGGTCAGAGGCGATGGCAGTGCGCACCACAGCCAGGCCGGCCTGGCGCAGGGCACTCTCCAAAAGGGTTCCGTTGGAGTCGTAGATCTTGCCGGCCGGCAGCGGCCGGCCGGGCTCAACCACTTCGTCCCCGGTGGTGGCCAGCAGAACCGTCACGGTCCGGTGCACGGTCACCTCCCCGATGCCCAGGGCAGCGAGCAAACCCAGCTGTGCCGGGCCGAGGAACGTTCCGGCTGCCAGCGCCCGCTCTCCCGCACGAATGTCGCTGCCGGCTGCTCGCACAAAGGTGCCTGCCGCCGTCGCCGGCAGCCACACAGTGCCAGCCACTCCGGGGGCTGGAAACCTGTCCGGGACGGCCTGCTCCACGGGTACGACGGCGTCGGCACCGTCAGGAATCATGGCCCCGGTCATGATGGGGGCGGCGCAGCCTCGCTCGAGGGCCGCGGGCGTGGCACCTGCGGGAACCGGGTCGACGGTCCGCAGCTCCGCACCGCCGTCGGGCACGTGTGCACTGTTGATGGCGAAGCCGTCCATTTGGGAGTTCGCGAACGGCGGGAGGCTCAGGGGCGCCGCAATGTCATGGGCCAGGCCCTTCCCCAGAGCGTCCCGCAGCGCCAGCGTTTCCGCCCGTGCTTCAGTCAGCAGCGGAGCCAGCAGTTCGGCGACGGCGGCGCGGTGCCGGGCTACGGACCGCGCCCCGTGCGGGGCGCCGCCGTGCTGGTGCAGGGCGCCGCCGTGCTCGTGCGGGGAGCTGTGCATGGTCCTGCCTTCGGTGTACGCCGTCATGGATTCACGTCCACTCTAATGGTGTGGAAGCCCGTGGCTCCGTCCGGCGCAACGGGCCGGCGTTCCTCAGCCTGCGGTTTGCCGCTGAGGTCTGTGGCGCGGACCTGCACTTCGTATTGGCCCGGCGTCAGCTCGATGCCCAGCTGCCACTGGTACCACGTGTCCCGCGAGATCCCGGGCGCCAGGTCAGCCTGCTGCCACGGACCGCGGTTGACCCGCAGCTCCACCTTGCCGATGCCGGTGTGCTGGGACCAGGCCACTCCGCCGAACTTCACGGTGCCGGCGCCGACGCGCCTGCCCGTACGCGGGACATCGATCCGGGACGCCGTCTTGATGGGACCGCGCTCGGACCAGCCTCGTGGCGTCCAGTAGCCTTCGTCGTCGGCGAATTTGGTGAGGCGGAGCTCGGTCAGCCACTTGGTGGCGGAAACGTAGCCGTAGAGGCCGGGCACAATCATCCGGACGGGAAAGCCGTGTTCAAGCGGCAGCGGTTCGCCGTTCATTCCCACGGCCAAAATGGCGTCCCTGGTATCGGTGAGGACCTCCAGCGGTGTGCCTGCGGTCCAGCCGTCGGAGCTTCGCGACAGCACCATGTCTGCACCGGCCTGCGGGCGCACCAAGGCGAGCAACTCCCGCACCGGCCACCCAAGCCAGCGCGCATTGCCAATCAGGTCACCGCCCACTTCGTTGGACACGCAGGCGATGGTGACGTGGCGTTCGATGAGCGGCTTGGCCAGCAGGTCGGCCAGGTTAAGTTCGATCTCCTGCTCCACCATCCCCGTCACCCGGAGTGTCCAGGTATCGGGGTCGATGACCGGGACGATCAGGGCCGTGTCGATCCGGTAGAAATCCCTCTTCGGCGTGACCAGCGGCTGCATGCCGTCCAGGCTTACTTCTGCGCCCGCCGGAATCGCAGGTGCCTCAGAAGCCGCGGCGGGCAGCCTCAGCTTTTCGCGGGCGGTGCTGATGCCCGCGGCCGCGCCCCGCCAGACTCCGGCAATGATCCCGCCCACAGCCGTCACCGCGGCACTCGTTGCCAGGACCTGTAGGAACGTGCGCCGCCCAGTACCGCGTTTTCCCTCTGGGGCCGGCGCGGCTGGAGTGTTTTCCCTCAGCCGGCGGATCAGGAACCGCAACAGGAGCGCGCCGGCAACCGCTGCGGCCAGCGGCACCGGAACGGCGCCCGGAGTCATCTGGGCGCGGGTCAGGACGGCGGCGAGCCCCACGAGCCCAAAAACGGCAATCACGGCCGCGCCGGCAAAGCGTCTCCGCTGTTCCAGGATTCCGGCGAGACCCCCAACGGCCGCGATGACGATCAGCATGCCGGTAACGAATACTGCCTTGTCTGCGGTGCCGAACAGGCTGACGGCCCACTCCTTCACGCCGGGCGGAAGAGCGTCGATCAAGGCCCCGCCCACGGCCGTCAGCGGTGACAGGGAGGGGCTCAGCAGTCCGGCGAGCAGCTCTCCGGCCACCACGGCCGCGACCGCGGAAACCATCCCCGACGCAGCGGCCCAGCGGCGGCTGCCGTGAGCGGCACGCGAGGTTGCTGGCCGCATTCCGGAGCTCGCGCCGTCGTCGGCGGTTTCCTCCACGCGCTGGGACCTGTTCACACCTCCAGCATAGGCTCGCCGCAGGCTGGCGGCACCGGCTTCGGCCGCTTATCCGCGGGAAGGTGGGTTGCCGGATGTTGTGTCCGATACTGCGTGTCACGGGCTGCTGCGCGTCACGGGCGCGATGCCCGGGGCAAACGTGGCGTAGCCTGAATCCATGAGCGTTCAGCTAGGCATGCCGCAACCCCGGGACGGTGCTGGTCCCGGCCTGCCGCCTGCCCGGCCGGCGGACGCGCCGGCGGGGCTGGCCGACCGGTTTGGCCGCCGCGCCACCGACATGCGGCTCTCCCTGACGGACAAGTGCAATCTGCGTTGCACTTACTGCATGCCTGCCGAAGGGCTTGAGTGGCTCGCCAAGCAGGCAGTGATGACTGCGGACGAAATCGTACGGATTGTCCGCATCGGCGTGGAACTGCTGGGTGTGCGGGAACTTCGCCTGACGGGCGGCGAGCCCTTGGTGAGAGCCGACCTGGTGGACATCATCGCTGCGCTCCGCAGCAATCATCCCGAGCTGCCGATCTCCATGACCACCAACGGGGTTGGGCTGGACAAAAAGGCCGCCGCACTCAAGGCTGCCGGCCTGACCCGCATCAATGTTTCCCTGGATTCGCTGCACGAAGAGACGTTCACCAAGCTCACCCGTCGCCCGTTCCTGGACCGCGTGCTCGCCGGGGTCGACGCCGCCTGGGCGGCCGGGCTGGGCCCCGTCAAACTCAACGCTGTGCTGATGCGCGGCATCAATGACGCCGAATCGCCCTCGCTGCTCGCCTGGGCGTTGGACCGTGGCTACGAGCTGCGGTTCATCGAGCAGATGCCGCTGGACGCCGACCATGGCTGGACGCGCCGGAACATGATCACGGCGGCCGAAATCCGTTCGCTGCTTTCTGTGGACTATGTCCTGAGCCCGGACCCTCGCGCCCGCGACGGCGCCCCGGCAGAACGCTTTGAAGTACGACGGCGGGTGGCCGGGTCTGTGGGTACCTCCGGGTCTGCGCTCGGCTCGTCCGGGTCTGCGCTGGGCGCTGCGGGGCCGGTGCTGGGTACCGTGGGGATCATCGCCTCAGTCACCGAGCCATTCTGCGCGGATTGTCGGCGCACGCGGATAACGGCCGAGGGCAAGATCATGAGCTGCTTGTTCTCGCGGGAGGAGTTTGATCTGCTGGGCCTTCTCCGCCAAGGGGCCAGCGATGAAGCCTTGGCCGAACGCTGGCAGGACGCCATGTGGGTCAAGCCCAAGGCGCACGGAATGGACCACACGGGTCTTGGCGCCGCGGACTTCGTCCAGCCGGACCGCAGCATGAGCGCCATCGGAGGCTGAATTTCTTGAACGTACGATACTTCGCTGCCGCACGCGCCGCCGCCGGCGTGGAAGAGGAAGCCTACGACCTTCCCTCCGGTTCCACCGTGGCCGACCTGCTGCAGGCAGTCCTGGCAATGGACCGTGCTGCTCCGCCGGACGGCACCCCTCCCCTTCAGCGCATCCTCTCCCGGAGCAGTTTCCTCCTCAACGAGGTGGCCGTGCGGGACCGCGCCACTGTGCTAAATCCGGGCGACGTAGTTGACGTATTGCCGCCCTTCGCCGGAGGTTAATCGATTTTTCAGGTTATCCACATAGCCGCTTAGCTCCGCGGTTTTTGTCGGACCCCTCTGTGATGCTTGAGGTATGGAACGCAGAGCGGCGGTGAAGGCGGCAGAGGCTCTAGCGGCCTCTGCCGCCGCGCTGGTTGCCTCATTGCGGGCTGAAGAATCGCTCGGCTCCGGTAATGCGGATCCGCTGCGGCTGTCAGCGGATGATTTCCTGGACGGGCTAGCTCAGACCAGCCGGATTGATGCCCAAGTGGCCGCCGTGCGAATCCATCTGGCTGGCGGGTACGTCGGCGCAGCGGAGGCCTTGTTGGAACCTCCTGTGTCGCCGGAGGACCACACCGGTCAGGAGATGAGCATCGTGGCCGAGGTCGCCTGCGCCCTGACCGTGAGCGAACGTACCGGCAGCGCGCTGCTGGGCGAAGCACACCGCTTACGTACTGCTCTGCCGCTGACCCTGGCCGCTCTGGAAGCAGGTGCGATTTCGTGGCAGCACGCCCGGATCATGGTGGACGAAACCCTCAACCTCGAACCGGCCGGCGCGGCAGCCCTGGAAGCCCACTTCCTGGACCCCGCCGCCCCCAACCCGGCCCGGGGCGCCGCCGGGGAAATGATCCCGTCCCGGTTCCGCGCCAAAGCGCGCACCTGGCGCGAACGCCACCACCCCGAGAGCATCGAAAAACGCCACACCCGCTCCGCCGCGGACCGGCGCGTCGAGTACTCCCCGGACCGGGACGGCATGGCCTGGATTTCGACCTACCTCCCGGCCGATCAGGCCACCGGGATCTGGGACCGCGCCACCACCGCCGCCCGGGCCCTCCAAGGCCCCACCGAGACCAGGACCCTCACCCAACTCCGCGCCGACACCGCCGCAGCCTGGCTCCTCGGCGGGAGTGCTGACCTGATCCCCTCACCGAAAGCCCAAGTCCTCGTCACCGTGCCGGTGTTCGCGCTCATGGGCCTGACCGAAGAACCCGCCACCCTGGACGGGTACGGGCCCATCCCGCCGTCCATGGCCCGCACCCTCGTCGCCGACGGCGCCGCATCCTTCCACCGCGTCCTGACCGACCCCCGCAACGGAGCACCCCTGGAAATCGGCCGGGACAGCTACCGGATCCCCACCGCCCTGCGCCAATGGCTTCGGATGCGGGACGGCAAATGCCCCTTCCCGGGCTGTTCCAACCAGTCCCTGGACAACGAAGCCGACCACCTCCTCGCCTGGCACCACGGCGGAACCACCGGAATCTCCAACCTCGGCCAACCCTGCCCCAAACACCACCGACTCAAACACACCACACCCTGGAAACCCACCGAAGCCACCAAAACCGAACCACCCGGCTGGATCTCACCCACCGGCCGCCACTACCGAAGCGAACACCCCGACTGGGAACCACCCCATTGGCCAGGCGGAGTCAGTATCAACGGCACTGATGCGCTCAGTGACAGTGATGCGCTCAACGGCACTGATGCGCTCAGTGACAGTGATGCGCCCAGCGACCGTGATGCGCTCAGTGACAGTGATGCGCTCAGTGACAGTGGCGCGATCAATGGCATCGAGGCGGATGATGCACGCCCGCCTAACCACCGTCCCCGGGTGCCTGAAGGATCACGTGCCTGACGGCTCACATTCCCTGACGGCGCCACCGGTGGACGACTGAGTCCGGTGGATGACGAGGTTCCGTGGATGACGAGGTTCCGTGGATGGCGAGGTTCCGTGGATGGCGAGGTTCCGTGGATGGCGAGGTTCCGTGGATGGCGAGGTTCCGTGGATGGCGAGGTTCCGTGGATGGCGAGGTTCCGTGGATGGCGAGGTTCGGCGAAATCGCCTCCCTGAGGACCAATGACTGAAATCTCAGTGCCGCGCACCGGTCCAGAGGCTGGCATAGCGTGACATTAGCCGGGGAAACCCGCCGGACTGCTTACGCGCGGCGGCACTCGGAGGTCATGAACGGGACAAAGTTCTGGCCCTCGCCGAGGCGCAGCTCGGCGGAGTAGGTCAGTACGCCGTCGGCAACCTGGAACGTGTGGCGTGCGGTCCCCCTGTCACTGTGACGCTCCACCCGCAGGACCGCATCCACCCATGTGCAGCGGAGCGGTGTTCCGGGGGGCAGGCCCGTGCTGTCGACGTAATACCAGAGGACATCGTGGTGGTCGGGGTCGACAGTGAACACACCGTGGCCGTCGAAATGAGTGCCGTTTGCTTCAGTGTGCCGGTAGCTCTGTACGACGGCGAACCCTCCGGCCGCCCGGGTGAAGCTGATTTCCGCCGCGGCTGAGCGTGCAGGCCCCCACGCTGACGGTGCAAGGCGTGTGGTTCCGCGCCAATGCCCCAGGAAGTCTTCCAGCACGGCGTGCACGGTGCCAGGCTGCGAAGGGTTCATGGCTTCATTATCGCCGGACAGCAAGGTCCTCGACAGGGCGATCCGGGACGATGAGATTCTAGGCTCGATGACCCGGGACGGGGAGACCCGGCCCCGGGAAGACGCCCGTCAGAGGCCGAACGTCTCAGACTCCTCGAACGGACCCACCACCGTGACGGTCCGTGGCGCGGCAGCCAATTCGCGGGCAAGGTCCTGGACCTCCTGGACTGTGACCGACTTGATGAGCCGCAACGTTTCGTCGATGTCCTGGTATTCGCCCGAGACTAGCTCGGCCCGGCCCAGGCGCGACATCCTGGAACCAGTGTCCTCAAGGGCCAGGACAATACCGCCGCAGAGTTGCCCCACGGCTTTGCGGAGCTCGTCATCGGAGATCCCGCCTTCGGCGAGCTTGTCCAGCTCCCGCCCGAGCAGGTCCAGCACCTGGCGTACTTTGGACGGCGTACACCCGGCGTACATCCCGAAGTAGCCGGCATCGGCGTAGGAAGAAGCAAACGAGTAGGTGGAGTACACGAGGCCACGCTTCTCGCGGATTTCCTGGAACAGCCGCGAGGACATCCCGCCGCCCAGGACGGCGTTGAGGACACTCATGACATAACGGCGGTCATCCGTGGCCACGATCGTGGGGCAGCCCATGATGATGTTGGCCTGCTCCACCGCACGCTTGACCACGTGCAGGCCGGCAGTGCCGACGATCTCGGCACGCACGGTGGAGCGGCGGTCAACAGGGGCGGCGTCGGACTCAAGTGACCAACCGGCAGAGTGCAGGGCATCCACCACAAGGCTGCAGACGACGTCGTGCTCCAGGCCTCCGGCGGCGGTGATAACCAGCTCGTCCGGGCGGTAGTAGCGCCGGTAGTGATCCCAGACGGAGTCCCGCGCGACCGCTCGGATAGCCGCCGGGGTGCCTCCGATGGGCCGGCCCAGCGGGTGCGTGCCCAGCACGGCCGCGACAAAGTTTTCGTGTGCCACGTCTGTAGGATCGTCGCTGTCCATGGCGATTTCTTCCAGGATGACGTCGCGCTCCTGCTCCATTTCGGCCGGGTCCAGGACGGCACCAGTGATCATGTCCGCAATGACGTCAATGGCCATGGGCAGATCCGTGTCCAGCACCCGGGCAAAGTAGCAGGTGCTCTCCTTGGCCGTGGCCGCATTGGACTCGCCGCCCACCTCATCGAAAGCCGAGGCGATTTCCAGGGCCGTGCGGCGCTTGGTCCCCTTGAACAGGAGGTGCTCCAGGAAATGCGTGGAGCCGTGCTGGCCCGGGGCCTCGTCGCGCGAGCCTACCCCTACCCAGAACCCGATGGTTGCCGAGCGCTGGCCCGGCATCGCCTCGGTGAGCACCCGCACGCCACCGGGCAGCACTGAACGCCGGACCACGGAGCCGCCGTCGGAGCCGTGGACCAGGGTATCGCCGGGCTGGTTCTGCTCAAGCGGCAGAGGTACAACAGTCAATTGAAGCCTTTCAGGAGCGGCAGCCGGATCTGGCTGCCATCGTAACAGCGGCGGGGCCGGTGGATCATCCACCGGCCCCGCCGATTCATGCTGTGATGCAGGAGGATGTTCCTCCGCGTCAGTGGACTACTCCGCTTCGGCAGCGCCCTCTGCAGCGGAAGCGTCAACGCTGTCGCCGGCGCCTTCTTCTTCAGCCACTACGGGGGACAGCGACAGCTTGCCACGGTCATCGATCTTGGTGATTTCCACCTGGATCTTCTGGCCGACGGAAACCACGTCATCAACGTTGTCCACGCGCTTGCCGTTGGCCAGCTTGCGCAGCTCGGAGATGTGCAGCAGGCCGTCCTTGCCCGGGGTCAGGGAAATGAAGGCACCGAAGGTGGTGGTCTTGACGACCGTGCCCAGGTAACGCTCGCCGATTTCCGGAATCTGCGGGTTGGCAATGGCGTTGATGGCGGAGCGTGCTGCGTCTGCAGACGGACCGTTGGTGGCGCCAATGTAGACCGTGCCGTCATCCTCGATGGAGATGTCAGCGCCGGTGTCTTCCTGGATCTGGTTGATCATCTTGCCCTTGGGCCCAATGACCTCGCCGATCTTGTCAACCGGGATCTTGACCGCGATGACGCGCGGCGCGAACTCGGAGAGCTCGTCCGGGGTGTCGATTGCGGAGTTGATGACATCCAGGATGTGCAGGCGTGCTTCGCGGGCCTGCTTCAGTGCTGCAGCCAGCACGGAGGCGGGAATGCCGTCGAGCTTGGTGTCCAGCTGGATGGCCGTGACGAACTCGGACGTACCGGCAACCTTGAAGTCCATGTCGCCGAAAGCATCTTCGGCGCCCAGGATGTCCGTAAGGGCTGCGTAGCGGGTCTGGCCGTCAACCTGGTCGGAGACCAGGCCCATGGCGATACCAGCAACAGCTGCCTTCAGCGGCACGCCAGCGTTGAGCATGGAGAGCGTGGAGGCGCAGACTGAACCCATCGACGTCGAACCGTTGGAGCTGAGAGCCTCAGACACCTGGCGGATGGCGTACGGGAATTCCTCGCGGGACGGCAGCACGGGCACGAGTGCCCGCTCCGCCAGGGCACCGTGGCCGATTTCGCGGCGCTTGGGCGAACCCACGCGGCCGGTCTCACCGGTGGAGTACGGCGGGAAGTTGTAGTTGTGCATGTAGCGCTTGCGCGTGACGGGTGACAGTGAGTCGATCTGCTGTTCCATCTTGAGCATGTTCAGCGTGGTGACGCCCATGATCTGGGTTTCGCCGCGCTCGAAGATAGCCGAGCCGTGCACGCGGGGCAGAACCTCAACCTCGGCGGTGAGCTGGCGGATGTCCGTCAGGCCGCGGCCGTCGATGCGGATCTGGTCCTTGAGGATGCGCTGGCGCACAACCTGCTTGGTGACCGAGCGGAATGCTGCGGACAGTTCCTTGTCGCGGCCTTCGAACTGGCCGGCGAGGGCAGAAGTTACTTCGTCCTTCAGCGCGTCCGTGGCAACGTCGCGGTCCTGCTTGTCGGCGATCTGGAAGACAGCGGCGAGCTTCTCAGCGGCGGCGGCCTCAACAGCTGCGTAGACGTCGTCCTGGTAGTCCAGGAAGACCGGGAACTCAACGGTGGGCTTGGCGGCGCGGGCAGCCAGGTCCGCCTGGGCGTCGCAGAGTGCCTTGATGAACGGCTTGGCAGCCTCGAGGCCCTCGGAGACAACCTCTTCGGTGGGGGCAGTGGCGCCCTGTTCCTTGATGAGGTTCCAGGAGTTGTCGGTCGCTTCGGCCTCAACCATCATGATGGCGACGTCGTCACCGGCGATGCGGCCGGCTACAACCATGTTGAACACGGAGTTCTCAAGCTGGGAGTGCTTGGGGAAAGCAACCCACTGTGAGCCGTTTTCGTCGGCGACGAGGGCAACGCGGACGCCGCCGATCGGGCCGGAGAACGGGAGGCCGGAGAGCTGGGTGGACATGGAGGAGGCGTTGATGGCCACCACGTCGTAGAGCTCGTCCGGGTTGATGGCCAAGACGGTCACCACGATCTGGACCTCGTTGCGCAGGCCCTTGACGAAGGCGGGACGCAGCGGGCGGTCCATCAGGCGGCAGGCCAGGATGGCCTCGGTGGACGGGCGGCCTTCACGGCGGAAGAACGAACCCGGGATGCGGCCGGCGGCGTACATGCGCTCTTCAACGTCAACCGTCAGCGGGAAGAAGTCGAAGCCTTCGCGCGGGTGCTTGCCTGCGGTGGTGGCGGACAGCAGCGCGGTGTCTTCGTCGATGTACACCATGGCTGCGCCGGCGGCCTGCTTAGCAAGACGGCCGGTTTCAAAGCGGATTACACGCTTACCAAAGCGGCCATTGTCAATGACTGCTTCTGAGAACTGGATTTCGGGACCCTCCAAGAGAGTCACCTCCGTTTCATGATTAACGGAGCCCAGCCGCATCAACCCAGGCCAGCATCTGTCTACTGGCCTGCACTGCACCCGGTCATCGATCGAGACCCACGGGCCGGGGCTTCCATCGTGGAAGCCGTTCCCGGGGATCACTACCGAGGACCGCGAATGCGTGATGCGGTTGATCCTCCTGTTTAATTTTTCTTCTGAAGAAGGCGGCCCGATCCACAAGGAAAGGGCCGCCCCTTAAGCCTGACTAGCGGCGCAGGCCGAGACGCTCAATGAGCGCACGGTAGCGGGTGATGTCAGTGTTCTTGAGGTAACCAAGCATGCGCTTACGACGACCAACCATGGCCAGCAGACCGCGCTGGGTGTGGTAATCGTGCTTGTGCTCCTTCATGTGCTCAGTCAGATCCTTGATCCGCTGGGTCAGGACTGCAACCTGGACCTCCGGCGAACCGGTATCGCCCTCGGACGTTGCGAAATCCTTGATGATGGACTGCTTTACAGCGGCGTCAAGTGCCACAATAACTCCTAGAGATGTGCCGTGAGGCCCGAATCAGTACTTCACTGCCGGGTCTGCCCGCGCAGGAATTCCCTGAATTTTCAGGGGCTTTCCACGCATGGCAGGAACCAGCCGCCACGGACTGCAGCCAGATCCAACGTTCAGTTTACCGGCAGCGCCGTGAACTGTCGAAACAGCCGCTCCGCCGCGAGGAAGCAGGGACACCGCGAGCGGGCAGTTACCGCTGCAGGAGGTCCCGGATTGCGGCCATTCCCCGGTGCACTTCGGCGAAGCTGGTGCTCAGCGGCGACAGTCCGATCCGGATACCCTGGGGCGCCCGGAAGTCCGGGATGACATCCTGTTCCCACAGCGCCGCGGTGACGTTCCGGAAGGCCGGATGGTCCAGGGTGATGTGGCTCCCCCGGCGTTCGGGATCCCGCGGTGACGCCAGCTCCACCCCCAGCGGCGCGAGCCACGCCTCGTACAGCTCGGCGGCGTAGGCGGTAAGTTTCAGCGACTTGTCTCTGATGGCCGCCATGCCGGTTTCCTCGATGAGGTCCAGGGTCCCGCGCATCGCCAGCATCCCGAAAATGGCTGGTGTGCCGCTGAGGAAACTCCGGATGCCGGGCGCCGGTTCGTAGCCGGCGGCCATCTCGAACGCGTCCTTGCGGCCCATCCAGCCCCAGATGGGCTGCCGGAGGCCGGGCAGGTGGCGGGCGTTGACGTAGGCGAAGGCAGGCGAGCCAGGTCCGCCGTTGAGGTACTTGTACGTGCAGCCGGCGGCAAAATCCACGCCTGCGCCGTCGAGGTCCAGCTCCACGGAACCTGCGGAATGGCAGAGATCCCACACCACCAGCGCCCCCGCGTTGTGCGCAACTTCGGTGATGGTCCGCAGATCGGCGAGGAACCCCGAGCGGTACGCCACGTGGCTTAAAAGTACGACGGCGGTGGCTGGTCCGGTTGCGTCCCGCACCTGGTCAGGGGTCACCCCCGTTGCCGGATCGGCGTCGATCCAGTTGAGGGTCAGTCCTTCCTCCCGGGCGATTCCCTCGACGAGGTACCGGTCGGTGGGAAAGTTGTCGGTGTCCAGGACAATCTCGGTCCGGGCGGCGTCGCCCACGGCGGCCAGGGCCGCACGGATCAGTTTGTAGAGCACCACCGTGGTGGAGTCGGCGATGATGGTCTGGCCCGGGGCAGCGCCGAGGACGGCACGGCCAAGCTGGTCGCCGATGTCCTGCGGCAGGTCCAGCCACTCCTCATCCCAGCCGCGGATCAGCCGCCCGCCCCAGCCGTCCTGGATGAAGGCGCTGATGTCGGTCACGGTTCTTTTCAGCGGCCGGCCCAGGGAGTTGCCGTCGAGGTAGGACAGGTCGGTGTCCGTGCCGATGAAATGATCGCGGCAGCGCGCCAACGGGTCCGCCGCGTCAAGGTGCCCAGCCCGCTCCAGGAGGGCGGCGGCGTCGTGATCTTCCATCTGTGCGTCCGTGTCGCTGCTCATTGGCCGATCTCCGTCCGTACCGCGAAAAGCTCCGGGAAAAAGGTGAGTTCCAGGGCCTTCTGCAGGAACGCGGCGCCGCTGGATCCGCCGGTTCCTGATTTCATGCCGATGGTCCGCTGCACGGTGCGCAGGTGCCGGAACCGCCACAGCTGGAAGTTGTCTTCAAGGTCGACAAGTTCCTCGCACGCCTCGTAGGCTCCCCAGTTGTCTGCCGCGTTTTCGTAGATGTGCTTGAACAGCGGCACCAGCTCCGGGCAGAATTCGTGGGCGCGGGTGACGTCCCGATCCAGCACGGTTTGGGGCACATCGTAGCCCTGCCGGGCAAGGTAGGCCAGGAACTCGTCGTAGATGCTGTGGGCGTTCAGCAGCTCGTCCAGCATGGCGTGTGCAGCGGGATCCGATTCGAACACGGGAAGCATCTTGCGGTTCTTGTTCCCCAGGACAAACTCCACGGCCCGGTACTGGCTGGACTGGAAGCCCGAGGAATTGCCCAGGAAGCCGCGGAACTGGGAGTACTCCGTGGGCGTCAGGGTGGCCAGGACTGACCACTGTTCCGTGAGGGTTTTCTGGATGTGCTTGACCCGGGCGATGCCCTTGAGCGCGGAGCCAAGATCGTCGGCGCGGAGCCAGGCTGCCGCGCTGCGGAGCTCGTGCAGGACCAGCTTCAGCCACAGCTCCGTGGTCTGGTGCTGGATGATGAACAGCATTTCGTCGTGGTGCTCGGGCTGGCTGACCGGTTGCTGGGCACTGAGAAGAGTGGGCAGCTGGAGGTAGGACGCGTAGCTCATCCGGGAACTGAAATCGCGGACGATTCCCTTGTCCAGTTTGCGGGTGTTCTTTTCAACGGTCACTGCGCTGCCTTTCTCCTACACGACGGCCGCTTTGGTTACCGGCGGCCCGGTCAGCGCCGCGCCAGGAGATCGTGGGCCTGGATGACGTCCAGCCGCATCTGGTCAACGAGAGCCTCAGGCCCACGGTAGGCCACCATGCCGCGGAGCCGCGCCACAAATTCCACAACTACTGTCTGGCCGTACAGATCGAAGTCCCCCACGTCTTCATGCGGGCGGTCGATCACGTGGGCTTCGACCTGGCGGCTGACGCCGTCGAACGTGGGATTGGACCCCACCGAGATGGCCGCCGGCCAGCGCTTGCCGGCCTGGTCAACAAGCCAGCCCGCGTAGATGCCGTCTGCGGGGACAAAACCGCTGGCCTCGTGGGCGAGGTTGGCAGTCGGGAACCCGAGGGCGCGGCCGCGGGCAGCGCCGTGCACCACTTCGCCACGCATGCGGTGTGGACGGCCCAGTACCTCTGCCGCTGTGGCGACGTCGCCTTCCTGCAGCGCTTCCCGCACCCAGGTGGAGGAACAGCGGCGGTCAGTGCCGCCGTCCTTGTGCAGGGGGTAGCCTTCGGAGCCGAACTCGCTGATGACCTGAACGTCGAAGTTGAACTTCTCGCCCAGCTGCTTCATGGTGTCGAGGTCGCCGGAGTTGCCCCGGCCAAAACGGGCGTCATGGCCGATGACCACGTGGCTGGCGTGGAGGCTGTCAACCAGGACCTGGCCGACGAATTCCTCGGGCGTCAGGCTCGCGAGGTTCAGCGAGTACTTCATGACCAGGATGCCGTCCAGGCCCAGCTCCCCCAAGGCCACCAGCTTGTCCTCCAGGCCCATGATCATCTCGGGCGCGGTCTCCGGCCGGTGGATCAGCGCCGGATGCGGATCAAAGGTCACGGCAACGGCTTTGGTCCCGTTGAGGCGGGCGGACCGGATGAGCTCGGAGAGCACCTGTTGGTGGCCGCGATGGACGCCGTCGAAGTTGCCGAAAGTGACAACGGAGGGACCAAAGTCCGCCGGGACCTCGGACGGATCGTTCCAGATGTAGACCATCACCCTCGCCTTTTACTGCCTGCACTGACATCTATCCGAACGCGCCGGCGCCGGAACTCTCTAAGATTACCCGCATTAAGCATGCCGTCCTGACGGGGACCGGTGGCGCGCGGCAGACGCGAAATCACGCGCCCATCCCCTAGTACGCGCCCATCCCCTAGTAGCAGGCCTGGCACCGGGACTACGATTCAAGGGCAGTCCTCCTGCGACACCCCGCGCGTACCGTAAAAAACCATGTCCGCGAACAGCCGCGGCGCTGAAGGAGTACCTCATGACCGAGATTCACGACCTCCTGAACCAGATTGACGTCAACCAGGTGGCGTCCCTGCTGGGCACCGACCCGGCCACCGCGCAGTCCGCCGTGGAAGCGGCCCTGCCCACCCTGCTGGCGGGCATGCACACCAACGCCCAGGCTCCCGACGGCGCCGCCTCGCTTCAGTCGGCGCTTGGCCAGCACCAGGACGGCCTGCTCGACGGCGGCGTGGACGTGAGCCAAGTGAACACGGCCGACGGCGAAAAGATTGTTGGTCACGTGTTTGGCGGCCAACAGGACCAGGTGGCCGCGCAACTGGCCGGTACTGCGGGGCTGGGTGGCGTGGGCGGTGACCTCATCCGCAAGGCCCTGCCCATCCTGGCGCCCATCGTTATGTCCTACCTCGCCAAGAAGTTCTTCGGGCAGGGCGGCCAGGGCGGCGGTCAGGCTTCGCAGCCCGGCGGAGCTGGAGCCGGCGGAGTTGGAGCAGGCGGAGTTGGAGCAGGACAGGCTGGCGGCCTCGACCTTGGCGGCATTCTGGGCGGAATACTTGGAGCCGGTGCGGGAGCCGGTGCCGGAGGAAACGCTGGACCGGGGCAGCAGGGTTCGGTGTTGGACAGCATTCTGGGCGGCCTTGGCGGGCTGCTCGGTGGCGGGACTGGCGCCGGTACGGGCACAAGCGCTGACGACGGGACTGGCGCGGGCGCTGGCACGGGCACGAGCGCCGCCGACGGGACTCGCGCTGGCAGCGGCGCCGGTACAGGCACATCAGAAGAGCCTCCGGCAGGTCAGCGTCCCGACGCAGCACAGGAGCCCGGGCTTCAGCGCCTGCCCGGGGAGCGCTCGGTTCAGCCCTCCGAGGCCATCCAAGTGGATCTTCCCAGCGGGGAAAAGACGCCGAAGGAAGAGGACCAGTCCGGCGGGCTGGGCGGCCTTCTTGGCGGCCTTTTCGGTAAGAAGTAAAGGCTAGTTCTGCGCGCCGGACGGGCGCGTGCCCGGCCGGCGACGGTACAGCCAGACCAGCCCGAGGATGGGGAGCAGCAACGGAATGAACGCATAACCCCGGCCGAAAAGCGACCAGACCGTTTCGTGCGGGAAGGCCACCGGATCGAAGATACTCAGTGCGCCCACCACAAGTACTCCAACGAGCTCCACCAGCACTGCGACCAGCGATACCTTGAACCAGGTGCTGCCTGCCTTGGCCAGGGAAACGGTGGCCACAAGGTACACCACCGCAGCGAAAGCGGACAGCAGATACGCGAGCGGGGCATCGGAAAACTTGGTCAGGATCTGGTAGCCGGCCCGGGCGGTGGCCGAGATGGCAAACACCGCATAGACGGCGATCAGCAGCCGGCCCGGCCCGGTATTGCGGGTGCTGCGGGGGTCGGTACTGCCTGTGTCGCCGAGGGGTGTGTCGGTGCTGCGGCTGTCAGTGCTGCCTGTGTCGCCGTGGGGTGTGTCGGTGCTGCGGGCGTCCCTGGCGGAGGCTGATCCGTGGTCCGGACTCGCTTCGGGATGAGGAGCATTCACGTTGCGGGCTTCTTCCATGTCAGTACCAGATCTGGTTCATTCGGGCGGCCATCACCAGCGCGGTGACGCCGACGGCGGCCAGGACAAAGTTGCTCCAGCGGGTCCGTTCGAGGATGGACCAATAAACGGCGGCCGGCGGCAGGAGCATTGCCGTGGCCAGGTAGCCCCAGAACTCCCAGGCCTCTCCGGCGATCGGTTCGCCCGCGATCACCCTCACGATGGAACCCACCAAATAGACCATGAGTGCCAGTTCCACGGCCGCGACCGAAAGGATGGTGATGTCGTTGGGTGCCTTCTTGAGAATGCCGGCCACCAGGCAGATTCCACTCGAGAGCAGGCCCACCACAAGAATGATGTAGAAAAAGGCGTCCATTCCTACGCGTCCCCGCCGGCAACGTTTGCGGACGAAGCGTTGCCGGGCGCGAACACCAGTACCGGCTTGGCGAAATTGCCCGCATCGGCCAGCAGCGCCACCAGGCTCCCGTCGGGCGCAAAAGCCGCCGCGGGATGTTCCGTGGTGGCAGCCCCGGGACTTCCTGCGGGCGCCCCCGCTGCAATCCGGCGGCCGAAGGAGATCTCGGTGGTTTCCTCAAGAGTCAGTTCGCGGTTAGGCATCAGTGCCCGGGCCGCCTGAGACATTTCCAGGACAGTAAGTTCTTCGGCCAACTCCTCAAGGGTGCGGGCCTGGTCCAGAGAATAGGGCCCCACATGGGTCCGCCGGAGAGCCGTGAGGTGCCCGCCTACTCCGAGTCCGTCGCCGAGGTCCCGGGCGAGCGCCCTGATGTATGTGCCGGAGGAGCACTCCACGGTGACGTCGATGTCTATGACGTCACCGCCCCGCTCCCGCCGGATGCCGTGGATGTCGAAGCGGTGAATGGTGACGGGGCGCGCCGCGAGCTTCACTTCTTCGCCGGAGCGGACCCGGGCATAGGCGCGTTCACCGTTGACTTTAATGGCGCTTACGCTGCTGGGCACCTGCTGGATGGCGCCCGTGAGGGCTGTGACGCCGTCGTGAATTGCCTCGTCGACGACGGCGGCGGCACTGGCCGTAGCGATAACGTCACCTTCGGCGTCGTCCGTGATGGTGGACTCGCCCAGCCGGATGGTGGCCGTATACGTCTTGGAGGTGCCAACGATGTAGGTCAGCAGGCGCGTGGCCTTGTTGATCCCCACCACCAGCACGCCCGTCGCCATGGGGTCCAGGGTCCCGGCATGGCCCACTTTCCGGGTTCCGGCAATACGCCGCATCCGACCAACCACATCATGGCTGGTCCATCCCTGCGGTTTGTCCACTATCACCAGTCCAGAAAGCACGCTCCACAGTATATCGGCGCCGGCACAGGTCCCCGCCCAGGTGATGGCCCCGCCCGCATCAGGCGGCCACCGCCCGGGCGATGGCTCGCCGGTTAGGATGGCAGGCATGCCTGAGCTTGCCGCACACGCCCGCGACGTCCCCGTCAACCAGATCCGTGAAATCACCGAAGCTGCCTGGCGGACACCAGGTGCAATAGTGCTCAGCATCGGCGAACCGGGCTTCCCGCTTCCCCGCCATGTCCTGGAGGCCGGCATGGCCTGCCTGGACCGGGACGAGACCAACTACACACCCAACGCCGGCATCCCGGCACTCCGCGACGCTTTTGCCGCCAGGTTCAGCGAGCGAGCCGGTCTGGACGGGCGCAGGATCGGTGCCGAGCGCGCCTACGTGGTGGACGGCGCCCAGCAGGGCCTGCATTTTGCCATGAGCCTCCTCCTCTCCCCCGGCGATGAGGTCCTGATCCCCAACCCCGGCTACCCCACATTCGCCATGACCGCACGGCTTCTGAGCGCCGTGCCGGTGGGATACCCGCTGTATCCGGACCAGGACTTCCAGCCCCGGATCCAGGACCTTGAGGAGCTCATCACCGTCCGGACGCGCGTCCTGATCCTAAACTCGCCGTCGAACCCGCTCGGCGCCGTCCTGGGCGAGGACCTGACCCGGCAACTCGTGGACTTGGCCCGCAGGCATGACCTCTGGATCATTTCTGACGAGTGCTATGAGGCGTTCACCTACGATGTTCCCCATGTCAGCCCGGCGCGTTTCGACAGCGATGTCCCCGGCGAGGCACGCGTCTTCACCTCACTGACCCTGTCCAAGACGTACGGACTGACGGGCCTGAGGATCGGCGCGCTGATCTGTCCGCCGGGCCTGGAGCGGACCATGAACAACGTGATGGAAGCGATCGTCTCCTGCGTCGCTTCGCCGTCGCAGTATGCGGCTTTGGCGGCCCTGACCGGCCCCCAGGACTACGTGCGTGATGCCCACGCGCACTACCGCGCCAACAGGGACGCGGCCTCCGCCGTGCTGGCGGCCAAAGGCATTCGCTACCTGGGTGCGCAGGGTGCGTTTTACCTCTGGGCCGACGTCTCCCATGCCAGTGGCGGCGACGTCCGCGCCTGGACCCACACGTTCCTGGCTGACTCCGGCGTGGCACTGGCCCCGGGCACAGCCTTCGGCTCCATCGGCGAGGGCTGGGTCCGGATCGCACTGTGCGGCGACCGGCCGCAGCTCGTTGAAGGCCTCGGCCGGTTACCGGAACGCAACTAGCACATCGCGGTTAAATCAGCGCGCCCGGGACGGCGCGGTGGGACAAGACGGCGCGGTAAGGACAAGACAGCGCGGTTAAGAATGGCCGGCCAGTGCCGAATCGAGCCAGGAGCGTAAGGCGGCAGCCGGCGCTGCCCCTGCCTGTTTAGCCAGCACCCTGCCCCCGGCCACGACCATCAACGTGGGAATGGCCTGGACGTCGAACCGGCTGGAGAGCCGCGGCGCCCGGTCAACATCGACTTTGACGAGCTTGATACTGCCGGCCCGCTCGGTGGCCAGCTTATCCAGCACAGGGCTCACCATCCTGCAGGGTCCACACCAGGCGGCCCAGAAGTCTACGAGCACCGGGACGGGGGACTGCTCTGCGACGACGGCAAAGTCGTCGTCGCCCGCGGCGGTGATCCATGGCAGTCCGTGCTTGCAGTTTCCGCAGCGCGGACGGCCGGACGCGGCTGCCGGGACCCGGTTTGTCTTGCCACAACTCGGACAGTTGATCAGTGCAGGTTCCACGGGTGCCTTCCGGACTCAGTATTCCGTGCGTTGCGCATTGGCGCGCCACGCCTCGAACGGGGCGTCCGACGTCGGAATCGCCTCGTGCGCCACCGGCATCAGTTCCGGCCTGCCGCCTTCAAAATAGTCGTAGAACACGGCATCGTCGAAACCGGCGGCGGCCGCGCCGTGACGGTCCGCCGCGAAATAGACACGGTCGATCCGTGCCCACAGGGCGGCTGACAGGCAGAGCGGGCATGGCTCACAACTGGTGTAAAGCACTGCACCGCTGAGATCGAAGTTCGCAGTGGCGGTGGCTGCCGTCCGGATGGCAACCACTTCAGCATGGGCGGTGGGATCGTTGTCGCGGGTGACCCGGTTAACGCCCTCATGGATGCCGCCATCCGGGGTCACAACCAGCGCGCCGAAAGGACCACCGCCGTCTTCAACGTTACGGATGGCCAGCTGAATAGCCTGTTGCAGGTACTGGGTGGCATCGTGGTGCTCGCTCGGCTGGATCATAGCTAGATCCTAGCCATGACCCGGCGCTCCGCGCGCAAAATAGGGGGCATCGGAGAGGCAAATCCGGTCGACGTTGGCTGTCCGGAGGACTACTCTTGCGCCCGGGGGCTGTCTAAGTTCACATCAACTTTGGTCTCATTGCCCGGCCCCGTCGCGGGGTTGCGCACCTCAACCCGGAGGATGCAATGAAGAAGAAGTTTCCCTTTGTCGCCTGTCTTGCCGCAGCGGCTTTAGTCATTCCTATGGGCCCGGCCGCAGCCGGATCCTCATCATCAGAGCCGGAGACGCTAGCCAAGGGGCTGCTCGCGCCGTTGAGCCTCGCGGTCGACAAAAATGACTCCGTCCTTGTCACGCAGAATTTTGCCGGCCGCCTGGACCGTGTGAAGGATGGCGGCCAGCTCGCCAACGTCTACACGAAGGCAGATTGGGACGTCGGAGGTGTAGAAACGAGGCGTGGGACTACCTACTTCGTGGAGAGCGGGGGCGGTGGAGGCGGCAATCCGGATGCGCTCGAGGGCTACCTGAAGTCCATCGACGCCTCGGGTGACGTGCAGACCATTGCCGACCTAGCCAGCTATGAGCGAACCAACAACCCGGACGGCGAACAGGAGTATGGTTTCGGTTCCGATGTCCCGGCTGACTGCCTGCAGCAATGGCCTGCCTTCCCGCCGGCACGATACACCGGGGCACTGGATTCCCATCCCTATGCCACCGCGGTCAAAGGGTCCACTGTTTATGTTGCTGACGCCGGTGCGAATGCCATCCTGGAAGTCGACGCGGACACCGGCGACGTCTCGACGCTCGCTGTCTTGCCGCCACGGCCGGCCGTCATCCCTGCCGGCGCCAGGATCCCCATCGATATGGCGGGAGGCACGGTTGAGGCCCCTGCCTGCGTGGTTGGCGAGGAGTATGCGTTTGAACCTGTGCCAACAGATGTGGAGTTCGGCCCTGACGGGTGGCTTTACGTTTCGTCGCTCCCCGGCGGTCCTGAGGACGCGTCCCTCGGCGCCCGTGGTGCGGTTTTCCGGGTCAACCCGTGGACCGGACACACGCACCTGTGGGCAGATGGCCTCCTGAGCCCCACCGGCATCGCGGTATCCGGCCATGGGGACGTCTACGCGGCTTCGATGTTCGGAAACGAGATTGTGAAGATCGATGCCCGGACGCGTGAGGCTTCCCGGTTCCTGGCTGTGGACGGCCCCGCAGCTGTTGAACTGAGCGGGGACACCCTCTACGCCACAGCGGGCTTCAGCTTCGGACAGCCGACTGGAACCGTGCTGAAGGCCCATATCGAATAGATCCTGTTGGGAGCACAGCCCGGCAGACGAAAGAAGGCCCGGTCCGCAGTTCACAGTGCGGACCGGGCCTTCGACTCGTGCCAGTTACTTCTTGAGCCAGTTACTTATTGCCGTCTTCGTCGAGATCTTCATCGTCGGTGAGGTCAAGGTCCTCTTCGTCGAAGTCGTCCTCGTCAATCTCCACATCGGCGGGAATATCGCTCTTGTAGGGATCGGCGTCGCCGGCGTGCTTGGCGTTCTCGGCCAGGGCGGCCACTTCGGCGTCGCGCTTCTTGGCCTCCCGAAGGAGTTCCTCAAGATTGGAGGCGACCACAGGAATCTGATCGGCCACGAATTCCAGCGTGGGGGTTAGCCGAACAGTAACGTTCCGGCCCACTTCCTGGCGGAGCACACCCTTGGCCTTCTCCAGGCCCTTGGCGGCATCCAACTGGACAGCCTGGTCACCGAAAACGGTGTAGTAGATCGTGGCGTGCTGCAGATCATTGGTCACGCGGGCATCAGTAACCGTAATGCCTTCGAGCCGGGGATCCTTAACCTTCCGGCCCAGAGCCTCCGCCACAACAACCTTGATCCGCTGCGCCAACTTGGCAGCCCGTGCGGGATCAGCCATTTCCACTCCTAAAAATTTGGGATGTACGACGGCACGCTAGCGGCTGTCGCACAACTGTTGGGTTTTGATGCCACGCACCTACGGCGAGTCTACGACGGACGCCGTTGGGATTTTTCCGGCGGCCTGGGAGTGGCATCGGGCCTTCCGGAGCTGGGTGGCCGACGTCGTAAGACGTTGGCCACCCAGCGAAGGGGCGGGGCCGCCGGAAAAATCCCAGCGGCCCCACCTGCGAAAGCAACGAACCTTAGACGCGCGGCTTTTCGCGCATCTCGAAGGTCTCGATGATGTCGCCTTCGGTGATGTCGTTGAACGAACCAAGTCCGATACCACACTCGAAGTCCGTGCGGACCTCAGTGGCATCGTCCTTGAAGCGCTTGAGCGTCTCAACGGTGAGGTTGTCACCGATGATCTTGCCGTCGCGGCTGACGCGGGCCTTGGTGTTGCGTCGGATGATGCCCGAGCGAACGATGGAGCCTGCAATGTTGCCGAACTTGGAGGAACGGAACACTTCGCGGACCTCGGCGGTGCCCAGCTGGACCTCTTCGTACTCCGGCTTGAGCATGCCCTTGAGAGCCATCTCGATGTCGTCGATCGCTCCGTAGATGACGGAGTAGAAGCGCATGTCGACGCCTTCGCGGTCTGCCAGTTCGGCAACACGCTCGGCAGGCTTGACGTTGAAGCCGATGATGACGGCGCTGTCGACCGTCGCCAGGTTGACGTCGTTCTGCGTGATGGCACCAACACCGCGGTGGATGACGCGCAGCTGCACGCCTTCGCCGACGTCGATCTTGAGCAGGGCGTCTTCGAGGGCTTCCACGGCACCGGACACGTCACCCTTGAGGATGAGGTTGAGGGTGTCGATCTTGCCATCGGCCACGGCCTGGTCGAAGTCTTCGAGGCTGATGCGCTTGCGGCGCTTGGCCAGTGCGGCGTTGCGGTCGGCTGCTTCACGCTTCTCGGCGATCTGGCGGGCGGTGCGCTCGTCAGCAGTCACAAAGAAGGTGTCGCCGGCGCGCGGCACGTTGGACAGACCCAGTACCTGCACGGGGCGGGACGGGCCGGCCTCGGTCAGTGCACTGCCGTCGTCGTCGAACATGGCGCGGACGCGGCCGTGGGCCGTGCCTGCCACGATCGTGTCACCGACACGCAGCGTACCGGACTGCACGAGGACGGTGGCAACTGCACCGCGGCCCTTGTCCAGGTTCGCTTCAATCGCAATACCGCGGGCGTCCTTGTTCGGGTTGGCGCGCATGTCCAGGGCTGCGTCTGCGGTGAGCAGCACAGCCTCAAGCAGCTCGTCGATGTTGAGGTTCTGGCGGGCAGAGACCTCCACGAACATGGTGTCGCCACCGTATTCCTCGGGAACCAGGCCGTACTCGGTCAGCTGGCCGCGGACCTTTTCCGGGTTGGCGCCTTCCTTGTCGATCTTGTTCACTGCAACCACGATCGGCACGTTTGCTGCCTGTGCGTGGTTGAGGGCCTCAACGGTCTGCGGCATAACGCCGTCGTCCGCTGCGACCACCAGGATGGCGATGTCGGTGACCTTCGCACCACGGGCACGCATGGCGGTGAACGCCTCGTGGCCCGGAGTATCGATGAACGTGATCTTGCGATCCTGCTCTTCGTGGGTGTGGGTGACCTGGTAGGCACCGATGTGCTGCGTGATGCCGCCGTGCTCGCCCGCCACAACGTCAGACTTGCGGATGGCATCGAGCAGTCGGGTTTTACCGTGGTCAACGTGGCCCATGACGGTGACAACCGGAGGACGTGCCTCGAGGTCTTCGTCGCCTTCTGCTTCAAGCTCGGCGTCGAAGTCAATGTCGAAACCGGAAAGCAGCTCGCGCTCCTCGTCCTCCGGCGACACGACCTGGAGCTTGTAACCAAGCTCCTCGCCGAGCAGTGCGAACGTTTCCTCATCCAGTGACTGGGTGGCCGTGGCCATTTCGCCGAGGTGGAACAGGACGGTGACCAGTGCTGCGGGGTTTGCCTCGATCTTGTCGGCAAAGTCCGTGATGGACGAACCGCGGCGGAGCCGCACTACGGTGTTGCCGTCGCCGCGGGGTACGCTCACGCCACCCAGCGACGGGGCACTCATCTGCTCAAGTTCCTGGCGCTTGGCGCGCTTCGACTTGCGCTGCTTGCCACGGCCTGCGCCGCCCTTACCGAAGGCACCCTGGGTGCCACCGCGACCGCGGCCACCCTTGCCGAAGCCGCCGCCGGCCGGAGCGCCGCCACCGGCACCGGGAGCGCCGCCAGTACCGGGAGCGCCACCCGGGCGTCCGGGTCCACGGGCTCCGCCACCGGGACGTCCTGCACCAGCCGGTGCGGGACGCTCAGTGCGGTTGGGCATCATGCCCGGAGTAGGACGGTTTCCACCGGCACCCGCGGGACGGGGTGCACCCGGGCGGGGTCCACCTGCGCCAGCAGCGGGACGGGGCCCGCCTGCACCGGCTGCGGGACGCGGACCACCCGGACGGGGGCCACCTGCACCGGCTGCGGGACGCGGACCACCGGGACGGTCGCCGTCGGGACGGCCACCGGCGCGGGGCATACCCTGCGAGGGAGCGAACGGGTTGTTACCCGGACGCGGAGCACGTTCTCCGTCGCCACCGCGGCCGCGGGGCATGCCCTGTGACGTGGCGAACGGGTTGTTGCCCGGGCGGGGACCGCCGGGGCGCGGTGCAGAGCCGCCCTGCGAGCCCGACCCGCCGGAGCGGGTGGGTGCCGACGGAGTTTCGGCCTTGGGTGCGGGCCGGGCGCCGGGCTTGGCGCCGGTGGACGGGGCACTTGCGGCCGGGGCTGGTGCAGCGGGTGCTGCGGGCGCAACGGGAGCTGCGGCAGCAGGGGCGGCCGGCGCTGAAGGAGCGGCGGCAGCGGGAGCCGCAGCAGCAGGTGCTGCCGGGGCTTTGGGAGCTGCGGGACCCGGAGCGGGTGCTGCGGGACGTGATTCTGCCGCCGGGGCAGCCGCCTTGGGTGCTGCTGCCGGAGCTGCGGCCTTGGCCGCGGCGTCGGGGTAGGCGTTGCGGAGCTTCCGCACCACCGGGGCCTCAATCGTTGAAGAGGCGGAGCGAACGAATTCGCCCAGTTCCTGCAGTTTTGTCACTGCATCTTTGGAAGTAATACCGAGCTCTTTGGCGAGCTCGTGTACGCGGACCTTGGCCACATTTCTCCTGTCTCGGTCCGCACCGAGCCAGGTACGAACCGTCTACTTCTTACTGCGGGCCCCAGCCGCGGTTGCAGCTGAAGGGCCCATTGCAGAGCGCAACAAAGTTGTCATCGTTGCGCACTCATCGCTGGGAACTCATCGGGTTTCCATCAGTTTTCTGACCCGCTTTCAGGTTGGACGGTTTTTGCTGCAGTGACCGAAGACTTCTGCAGCGGGCCGGCGGCCTGCTTACCTGCCAGGATCCAGCGTTCGACGGCGGTGGCCCCGGTTGCGCCGTTGAGGGCCCTTCCGAATGCTCGCCGTTTGACCGCCAGGGCCAGGCAGGTTTCGCTGGGGTGCAGCCATGCACCCCTGCCAGCCATCCGGCGTCGTTCGTCTACCAGCACTGCGGTGGAACCGCTGCCTTCGGCGACGAGCCGGAGTAACTCAGACCGCGAAGCCTTCTTCCGGCATCCGATGCAGGTACGCTGCGGTTGATCCTCGCTGTGCTGATTCGCGCTGTGAAGCACTTCTGCCACGGTGAGCATCTTCCTGACGTTCATAACTGCCGGCCCCGGGGTTCCCTCCGCCAGTCAGCGGAACGGAAACACTCAGGGCACACGAATACCGGCCGTTAGGCGCGGTCATTGTCTATTCTAGCCCCTCGGGGCCGTTCTGCCCGAAACCGGCGCATCGGCCGGCATCATCCTGAGCCGGCCGCTGCGGTGGAGACGGCTCAGCTTTGCGTTGGTGCGACGGCGTCCGAGACGATATCGATCCGCCAACCAGTGAGCTTGGCCGCCAGGCGGGCGTTCTGGCCCTCCTTGCCGATGGCCAGGGAGAGCTGGTAGTCCGGAACCACCACACGGGCGGAGCGGGTGGCCTCGTCAATGATCGTGACCGAATTCACGCGGGACGGGGACAGTGCGCTGGCGATAAAGGTAGCCGGGTCCTCGCTGAAGTCGACGATGTCGATCTTTTCGTCGTTCAGTTCGGTCATGACTGCGCGGACGCGTGAACCCATTTCGCCAATGCACGCACCCTTGGCGTTGATGCCCTGGGTGTTGGCCTTGACGGCGATCTTGGTCCGGTGGCCGGCCTCGCGGGCCAGGGCGACGATCTCCACCGAGCGGTCCGCGATCTCCGGGACCTCCAGTTCGAAGAGCTTCCGTACCAGGCCGGGGTGCGACCGGGACAGCGTGACGGACGGGCCCTTGGTGCCGCGGTGGACATCAATGACCAGGGCGCGGAGCCGGTTGCCGTGGGTGTACTTCTCCCCCGGTACCTGTTCGGGCGGCGGCAGCAGTGCCTCCACCGTACCCAGGTTGACCTGGATCATGTGCGGGTTGTTGCCCTGCTGGATCAGGCCGGCCACCAGTTCGCCCTCACGGCCCTTGAACTCACCGAGGATGTTGTCGTCCTCGACGTCGCGCAGGCGCTGCAGGATGATCTGGCGGGCGGTGCTTGCCGCGATCCGGCCGAACCCGGCAGGCGTGTCCTCGAACTCGCCGATGGGGGCGCCGTCGTCGTCGATCTCCACAGCCCAAATCGTCACGTGGCCGCTCTTGCGGTCAAGCTCGGCACGGGCCTTCTCGAAGGCGCCGGGCGACTTGTGGTAGGCCACCAGGAGCGCCTGCTCGATGGTGGGGATCAGAAGGTCCAGCGGGATTTCGCGCTCACGCTCCAGAAGCCTCAGTGCGCTCATGTCAATATCCATCAGGCCTCCTCAGAAGGTCCATTGTGCTCAGGTTCCAGACCAGCTTCTTCAAGGTGGCTGAATTCGATCTCGACTTTTCCGTTACGGATCCTGTCGAAAGGAAGATTCTGGGGCTCGCCCTGCTTGGGCTTCATGCCCTTCTTGACCGCGGCGATCTCCGGGACGATGGTCACGCCGGTATCGTCCACGGACTGCACCCTGCCGGTGACGTTTTCGCCCTGGATGACGTTGACCTTGACCATGCGGCCCTTGGCCCTGTGCCAGTGCCTGGGTTCCGTCAGGGGACGCCCGACGCCGGGCGAGGACACCTCGAGGTCGTAGGGCCGCCCGTCGTCCGCAGGGTCATTGTCCAGGACGTCCGAGAGGACCCTGGAAATATCGGCAATGACATCAAGATTCACGCCGCCGGTTTCCTCCTGCGGCAGGTCCACCACTACGTGGACCACGCGGTGGGAGCCGGGGACGATGGACACGTCCTCCAGGTACAGGCGGTTGGCCTGGACCGCGGGCTCCAGCAGGGCCCGGAGCCGTGCAGCTTCCGGATTGTAGGCGGGCGCAGCTTCAGCCGTACCCGATCCGGTAGGGTCTGATGAAGTCGTGGCTTCTGCATTACTCACGATGCCGGCCGCCTTCCAATAGATGATGTTGTGACTACTAGACTAGCGATTTTCCGGCCGCAGTGGTGCACGAGGATGCCCCCTGCCCGTGACAACATGGTCTGTTGTGAACGACGACACCATGGAATCCGGCCCGCGCAGACGCTATTTCCGGTACGCCGTTTTCGCCCTGGCCGCGTTGCTGGTGCTGAGCCTTGGTTTTGTGCTGATCCCCCGCGAACCGGATGCCCCCGCCGCGCCGCCGTTTTCGGAGCAGGCCCGGGCCGCAGCGTTCTCGGATGCCGTGGATCTGAGGGCACTTGCCCTGGCTAGCGGAGAGGCCACCGAGGCAGCCCGGCAGGAACCCATGGCCGCCGCGTCTCAGCGCGCTGTGACTTTGCTGACTGTGCAGGCGCGGGCGCTGATGCTGCCGGCCGACAAGCTGCCGACTGACAGGTCCATGGCCATCAGTTCAGCCCCGCCGTCTTCAGCGCAGGAGCCGCAGTCTTCAGCTGCTGAGCTCGCCACCGCTCTTCACGCGAGTGGTGCCCAGCGGCTCCGTGACGCTGAAAAGGCCGACGGCGGCATAGCCCGCCTTCTCGCAGGCACCGGCACTGCCCAACTCCTGGCGGCCGAGGAGATGGCGGCGGCGACGGGTACCGCGCTGGACTCACTTCCCGGCCGCACCGTGCCCGCGCCCGCCCCGGCCTCCCCCGCATTGCCTTCCCCCGCAGCGTCCTCGGCTGAGTCGGCGGCTGCCGGCTGCACCGCAACGGCGACCAGCGGCGGTGCCGACGTGGCCTCTTCCTTCACCTCGGTAGCGCGCGCGGAGCTGGAACTCGTGTACGCCTACCAGGCGGCACTGACCCGGCTTCCCCCGGCGTCCGTTGCCCCGGCGTCGGACTTTCTCACCCAGCACGAAGACGCCAGCCGCGAGGCCGAAGCGGCGGCCGGTGCCCGCTGCGCCGCCCTGCCTCCGACGCCCGCCGGCTATGCCCTGGACGCAGTCTTCCTGGCAGATCCGGCAGCTGCGCTGGGCGTGCTGGAGGCCGGCACGCTCCCGGTGTACGGCGACCTGGTCGCCCTCAGCGACGGAGCCGAGCGGTCATGGGCGCTCGCCGCGCTGCAATCCGCGGCGCGGAGGGCAGCTCATTGGGGTGCTTCACCCGGCCCGGTACCGGGCATGGTCCTGGACGCATCAGCGCTCCCGGCGCTGCCGTATCCGCCGCAGGCACCGGGCATTCCTGCAACCAGTTCCGTGCCCTGAGCTGATCTGCCGTGACCTGGCCAGGAACGCCCCAAGGTACATGACCCGGTCTCAAACAGTGGCCAGCCACCGGCACTAATGATTTGCTGTAGGAATGGACAATGCACCGGTGCCCGCCCTTCATGAGGACGAGCCACACCACAATGACATCGCCCACCGCCTCAATTGGCTCCGTGCCGGTGTACTGGGCGCCAACGACGGAATCGTCTCGGTCGCAGCCATCGTGGTTGGTGTCGCCGGCGTGACCAACGAGCCGGGTCCGATCCTGGTGGCCGGCGCCGCCGGCGTAGTTGGCGGCGCCATCTCCATGGCCCTGGGCGAGTATGTTTCCGTCAGCAGCCAGAAGGACAGCCAGCAAGCACTGATCGAAAAGGAACGCCGCGAGCTGCTCGAAGAGCCCGACGAGGAACTCGCGGAACTCGCAGCGATCTATCAGTCCAAGGGGCTCAGCGTGGAGACTGCCCTGACCGTTGCCCACGAGCTCACCGCCCACGACGCACTGAGCGCCCATCTGTCTGCTGAGCTCAACATCGACGAGACGGACCTCGTCAGCCCCTGGCACGCCGCGTTTGCCTCCGCCGTGGCATTCCTCATCGGCGCCGTCCTGCCAATGCTGGCCATCCTCCTGCCGCCTGCAGACGTCAGGATTCCGCTGACCTTTGTTGCCGTCCTGGTGGCGCTCGCGGCCACCGGGGCGCTGGGCGCCTGGATCGGCGGAGGATCGAAGCTGCGTGCCGCGGTGCGCGTGGTGGTGGGCGGCGCACTGGCCCTCGTGGCCACGTTCTCCATCGGCAGCCTGCTCGGGGCAAGCGGCGTGATGTGAGCCTCCGGACAGAGGTCCCCGTACCGCCGGCGCTGAGCGTGCGCTACGGACGCACCAGCGCCGGGCGGGCTTGGCTTTCTTCGCTGCCGGACCTCACGCACGGACGGCTGGAGCGCTGGGAACTGGCTCTGGACCTGCAAACTGGCGCGTTCCCGTGGCATGGGCAAGGCGGCATGGTGATCCCGGTCCGAAGGAAAGACGGGAGCCCGGCTGCGCTCAAGATCGCCTTTCCCCACGACGAAGCCAAGGCTGAACGGCATGCGCTCTCCCTCTGGGGAGGCTCCGGCGCCGTCCGGCTGCTGGAGTCCGACGCCGGAACCTGCGCCATGCTCCTGGAACGGCTGGATCCGGGGTGCTCACTACAGACTGTCCCCCTCGGGGAAGCGGCCGTTGTCTGGGGCGGGCTCATGCGGCAGTTAAGCCTGGTGCCCGGCGATGAGCCCGTATGGCAGGAATTCGATCAGATAGCAGGCAAAGCAGAACAATGGAGCGACGACCTCCCCGCCGACTGGGAACAGCAGGGCCGACCCTTTCCCCGCTGGCTTCTCGAAGCGGCCCTTGAAGTTTGCCAGACCCGCGGTGCGGTGGGCCGGCGCTCGGGCCGGGACGTCCTGGTGCACACTGACTTCCATTTCCTGAACATCCTGGCCCGGCCCGAGGCCGCGGGTGCTGCGGGCGCTGGCGTTCCGGACGCTGGCGTTCAGGGCGCTGGCGGTAAAACCTTCGTCGCCATCGACCCACAGCCCATGATCGGTGAACCCGAATTCGCTGTGGCCCCGCTGTTGTGGAACCGCCTGGCCGACCTACCGCGGGGCAATCCGGCCGCAGGCCTGAGGCAGCGCTGCCTGGATTTCAGCGCCGCGGCGGGTCTTGATGCCGAAACTGCACGCCAATGGGCAGTGGTGCGGGAAGTGGAAAACGCGCTCTGGTATGCCGCCCGGCCAGGCCATCAGGGCGATGTGGCGAGGTCGCTGTGGGTTGCCAGCACCCTTGCCGGGCAGACCCTTGCTGACCTCCCCATCGCCCACGACCTGCCCGAACCAGGAAGTACCAAACCGGGCGAGGCGGACCGCTGAGATCAATGGCACCGTCCTCCAGGCCTGCCCTCCAGGCCTGTCAGCCGGCCGCACGGACCGCCGCAAGAGCGGAGCTGACCGCCTCGACCGCAGTACCGACGTCGTCCGTGTTTGTGCTCCAGTTACTGACCGAGACCCGCAGGACGTCCCTGCCCCGCCAGTGTGACCCGGACATCCAAACTTTGCCGTCCTCGATCACCCGGGCTGTCACGGCGCGGGTAGTGGCGTCGTCCCCGAAGGCCAGCGAAACCTGGGTGTAGTCGACGTCGTTAAGCACCTCGACGCCGTCCACGTCTGCCAGGCGGCTGCCGATGCTGGCAGCGGCGTCCGCAAGTCCGCGCACCTGGGCGGCCACACCGTCCCGTCCCAGCGACCGGAGGGCGGCCCACACCGGCACGCCGCGGCCGCGGCGGGACAGTTCAGGCACTTTCTCGAACGGGTCCCCGGGACCCTCGGCATCCGGGATGAGGTAACTGGTGTGCAGGCCCATGGCGCTCCGCAGGGCGGTGGTGTCCTTGACGACGGCGATGCCGCAGTCGTATGGGACATTGAGGGTCTTGTGGGCATCGGTCCCCCACGAATCGGCCAGGGCCATGCCTTGCGTGAGATGGGCGAGTTCGGGGACCGCCGCTGCCCACAGCCCAAACGCTCCGTCCACGTGGACCCAGGCACCATGCCTGCGGGCAACCTCGATGGCAGCGTCGAAGGGGTCGAAGGCGCCGGAGTGAAGATTTCCGGCTTGGAGGCAGACAAGCGCCGGCCCGGATCCCTCGGCCAACAGCCGGTCCAACTCTGCGGGAATCAACCTGCCCTGGGCATCTGCCGGTACCGCAATGGGCAGCCCCAGGCCGAGGTAGCGCAGGCCCAGGTCAATGGTCTCGTGGCGTTCCTGGCCCACGAAGCACCTGATCCGGGGGCCGCCTGCCAGCCCGTCGCCGTCAAGATCCCAGCCGGCGTCGGCCAGCAACCGCCACCGGGCAGCGGCCAGGCCGGTGAAGTTGGCCATGGTGGCGCCGGTAGTGAAGCCGACGTCGGACTCCGAGGGGAGGCCAAGGAGGTCCAGCAGCCAGTGGCCGGCACCCTCTTCGATGGCGGCTATTGCGGGGGTGGCGTAGCGCAGGCCGGAGTTCTGGTCCCAGGCGCTCACCAGCCAGTCGGCGGCCAGCGCTGCAGGCAACGTCCCGCCAATCACCCAGCCGAAGAAGCGCCCGGAGGGCATTGCCATCA
The DNA here is from genome assembly GCF_014712225.1 of Pseudarthrobacter sulfonivorans. Classification (GTDB taxonomy): domain Bacteria; phylum Actinomycetota; class Actinomycetes; order Actinomycetales; family Micrococcaceae; genus Arthrobacter; species Arthrobacter sulfonivorans. The sequence continues at coordinate 225,942 of NZ_JACXBW010000004.1, read as the reverse complement.
GTCCGGGCTCGGCCTTGTCCGCGAGATATTCGACCACCGCTGCGGCGGGCATGCCCCGGTCCGGAAGGGGTCCGTTGAAGTCGGCCGCGAGGTCGTGGGCGCTTTGGGCGGGCCCGACGTGCCGGTCCGGCAGGCTCGCCAGCCATTCGGCGGCTCGCCGGGCCGCGACTGATAATGCTTCCGAATAGGGTTCCCCACCTGCGGACATACCTGCATGGTACGCCAGGGCGGCGAGGGGCCCTAACCCCGCTCAGGCGAAGTTTTCCTGCCAGACGTCGAAGCCGAGCTTGATGATCAGGGCCCCCACCACGAGGAGGAACACCGCACGGATGAACCTACTTCCCTGCTTTACGGCAGTCCTGGCCCCCAGGTAGCCGCCGGCCATGTTGGCGAGGCCCAGCACCAGGCCGACACCCCAAAGGAGCGAGCCGTGGGGCAGGAAGAAGATCAGGGCCCCGGCGTTGGTGGCCATGTTCACGATCTTGGCCTTCGCGCTGGCTTCGAGGAAGGCATAGCCCATCGCCGATACCAGCGCGATGATGAGGAAGGAACCGGTGCCCGGCCCGATCAGGCCGTCATAGAAACCGATGACGGCGCCGATGAGGCACGCGACGACATAGTGTGTGCGCCCGTCATGGCGCAGCAGGGTGATGTCGCCGACGCTGGGCTTCAGTGCGGTGAACAGTGCGACGGCGACCAGTGCCGCTACGATGATCGGCTTGAACACACTCGCCGGCAGGTTGGCGGCCAGCACAGCGCCGCCGAAGCTGCCCGCCAGTGCGATCACCGCCATGGGGATCGCGGTTCGAAGGTCGGGTTTGACCCGGCCGTAGTACGTCACCGCACTGGTGGTGGTCCCGAAAATCGACCCCATCTTGTTGGTGGCCAAGGCCTGGACCGGAGTGATGCCCGGAACCAGCAGCAAGGCGGGCAGTTGCAGCAGCCCGCCGCCGCCCACTACGGCGTCCACCCAGCCGGCGGCAAATCCAGCCACCACAATCAGGATGATCGTGGTGAGCTGGATCGACTCGAAACCAGATATCACCGCCGGAAATCAGCTGCGGACGGCAGTGACCACGTAGTCAACAGCCTTGTCCACGGCCACGTTCTCCGCTACGCCGCTCCGACGGTCCTTGATCTCGACGACGCCGTCCACCAGTCCCCGGCCAACGGCCAGGATCGTGGGGACACCCACCAGTTCGGCATCGCCGAACTTGACGCCCGGGGAAACCTTGGGGCGGTCGTCATAGATGACATCCAGGCCGGCGGCTTCCAGGTCCAGCGCCAGCTGCTCGGCGGCGGCGAAGATTTCCTCGCCGCGGCCCACGGCCACCACATGGACGTCCGCGGGGGCGACGGCGCGCGGCCAGGTCAGGCCCTTGTCGTCGTGGTTGGATTCGGCCAGGGCAGCGACGGCGCGCGTCACGCCGACGCCATAGGAACCCATGGTGACCACCACCTGCTTGCCGTTCTGGTCCAGGACCTTCAAATCCAGGGCCTCGGCGTACTTGCGGCCAAGCTGGAAGATGTGGCCCATCTCGATGCCGCGGGCGATTTCCAGCGGGCCGGAGCCGTCCGGTGCGGGGTCGCCTTCGTGGACGTCGGTGCATTCGATGACGCCGTCCCAGCCGAAGTCGCGTCCCGCCACGAGGCCGAACACATGCTTTCCGGCATCGTTGGCGCCGGTGATCCAGGCCGTGCCGCTGACAACGCGGGGATCCACGAGATACAGGAGCTTGGTTGAGCTTTCGCTGCCCAGCAGGGGGTCCTCCAGGGTCAGGCCCGGACCAAGGTAACCCTTGACGATGAGGGGCTGCTTCTTGAGGTCGTCGTCGTTGGCTGCTTCCACTCCGATCTCGCCGGCGATGGGCAGGAAGGAGCCCATGTTGGCTTCCACGCGCTTCAGGTCAACGCCACGGTCGCCGGGCAGCCCGATGACCACCAGCTGGCGTTCCCCGGTGGGCAGGGTGACGGCGAGGACAACGTTCTTGAGCGTGTCAGCGCCAGTCCAGGCGCCGCCGTCGGCCTCTGTACGCGGGGCGAGCACATTGGCGGATGCCACCAACGTGTCGATGGTGGGGGTGTCCGGCGTGTCCAGGACCGCGGCGGCGGGGGCTTCGCTGAAGTCGATGTCCGCGGGCACCACGGTGGTGACGGCTTCGACGTTGGCTGCGTAGCCGCCAGCGGAGCGGACGAAGGTATCTTCGCCGACCTCGGTGGGGTGCAGGAATTCCTCGCTCTTGGAGCCGCCCATGGCGCCGGCGGTGGCCGCGACCGGGATGACCTCCAGGCCCAGCCGCTCGAAGATGCGGATGTAGGCTGCGCGGTGCGCCGCGTAGCTGGCGTCCAGGCCGGCGTCGTCAATGTCGAAGGAGTAGGAATCCTTCATGATGAACTCGCGCCCGCGCAGCAGGCCGGCCCGGGGACGCGCTTCATCACGGTACTTGTTCTGGATCTGGTAGAGGCTCAGCGGCAGGTCCTTGTACGAGGAGTACAGGTCCTTGACCAGGAGGGTGAACATTTCCTCGTGGGTGGGGGCCAGCAGGTAGTCGGCACCCTTACGGTCCTGGAGCCGGAACAGGCCTTCGCCATACTCGGTCCAGCGGTTGGTGACTTCGTAGGGTTCCCGCGGCAGCAGGGCCGGGAAATGCACTTCCTGGGCCCCGATGGCCGCCATTTCCTCGCGGATGACCGCTTCAACCTTGCGCAGCACGCTGAGCCCCAGCGGAAGCCAGGTGTAGATGCCTGGTGCCGCGCGCCGGATGTAGCCGGCCCGGACGAGGAGCCGGTGGCTGGCCACCTCGGCGTCAACGGGATCTTCACGCAGGGTGCGCAGGAAAAGCTGGGACAGTCTTGTGACCACGGGCGGGTATCCGTTTCTGGGGAATGGCTGCTGGAAAGCAGAGCCGGGCAATTCTTCTGGGTACTAATCTACCGGCAAACCACGCCCCGCTTGGCGGTAGGGCAAAGGCCACAGAGGGCCGGACGCAATAGAGCCACGCCTGGCAGTGCAAAGCCCCTGGCCGTAAACGGCTGGTCATTGCATCCGGGCGTGGCTCTACGGCCGTTGACGCTTAGGTACTGGTGAGGACTGGTGAGACCGCCCACCCACTCCAGCGCAGCTAGGTCGAACCTATGGGATGGCGGCCACGTTGACAAGGGGTTTCTCCATTCGAAGGCCTAGGCGCCACCCTTTCCCTGGTCTGCTGCCGGACCCTAGAACAAGACCGTAGCGAACGTGCCCACCTGCCGGAAGCCCACCCGCTCGTACGTGGACCGCGCCCGGAGATTAAAGCCGTTGACATAAAGGCTGGTCACCGGCGCCAGGGTCCGGGCCTTCTCCACCACGGCTGCCATGTAGCCGGCACTCAGACCCTGGCCGCGGTAGTCAGGGTTCATCCAGACACCCTGGATCTGTGTGACGTCGGCAGTGACAGCCCCGAGTTCGGCCTTGAAAACCACTTCGCCGGAGTCGTTGACGTGTGCCAGGGAATGGCCCTGCCGGATCAGGCCTTCAACGCGGCGGCTGTAGAACTCCTTGCCACCAAGGAACGGTGAGTAGCCCACTTCTTCTTCGAACATGGCCGCACAGGCCGGAAGAATCCGCTCGAAATCGGCCAGGCGGCCCAACTCCAGATCGGCGTTCGGCACCACTGCCGGGGGCCCGCAAAGGGTCATCAGTGGCTGTTCATCCCGCACCTCGTGGGCTGCATGCCCCAGTTCCGCAAGCTCAGTGTGGAGGGCGAGGACTGAAGCTGCGGGACCAAAGGCCGAAGCAAAGCGCCGGCCGGACGCGCTGGCCGCTTCGGCCACCAGCCCGGCAAACCCGGGGTCCAGCTCCACCGGGACCAGGTTGGCTCCCGCCCAGCACGCACCCAGCAGGACGCCGTCGTCGAAGACTCCCAACACTGCGGCGCCGCCGGTGGTGGGTGCGGCCGACCCTGCCGCCCTGAGGTGCGCGAGCATAAAGACGTTCGCCACCGGATCCTGCATTGCCAGGCACCGCAGGGCAGGGGTATCCGCGCCGGAAAGGGCACGGACGATGATCCCCTCCGGCGCGGCGCCCTCCTTATGAGACGCTAACCACGGGGCTACCCTTGACAGCATCTTCGCCATCGGCCTCCCCCATCTCCTCGGCAATGCGCATGGCTTCTTCGATCAGTGTCTCAACAATCTCACTCTCAGGCACAGTCTTAATGACTTCACCCTTAACAAAGATCTGGCCCTTGCCGTTGCCGGAGGCCACGCCGAGGTCGGCTTCCCGGGCTTCCCCTGGCCCGTTCACCACACAGCCCATCACGGCGACGCGCAGCGGAATCTCCATGCCCTCCAGGCCTGCGGTGACCTGCTCGGCAAGGGTGTAGACGTCCACCTGGGCACGGCCGCAGGACGGGCACGAAACGATCTCGAGCTTGCGCGGGCGGAGGTTCAGGGACTGGAGGATCTGGTTGCCCACCTTGATCTCCTCCACCGGCGGCGCGGAGAGGGAAACGCGGATGGTGTCACCGATTCCCTTGGCCAGGAGGGCTCCGAAGGCAGTGGCGGATTTGATGGTTCCCTGGAACGCCGGGCCGGCTTCGGTGACGCCGAGGTGCAGCGGCCAGTCGCCCTTTTCTGCCAGCATCTCGTAGGCAGCCACCATGATCACGGGGTCGTTGTGCTTGACGGAGATCTTGAAGTCGTGGAAACCATGCTCCTCGAACAGCGACGCTTCCCAAACTGCCGACTCAACGAGCGCTTCGGGCGTGGCCTTGCCGTATTTCTTGAGGATGCCTGGCTCGAGGGAGCCGGCGTTGACACCGATGCGGATGGAGGTGCCGTGGTCCTTGGCGGCGCGGGCGATTTCCTTGACCTGGTCATCGAACTTGCGGATGTTGCCCGGGTTCACGCGCACGGCCGCGCACCCGGCTTCAATCGCAGCGAAGACGTACTTGGGCTGGAAATGAATGTCCGCGATGACAGGGATCTGCGACTTGCGCGCGATGATGGGCAACGCCTCCGCATCATCGGCCGAGGGGCAGGCGACGCGCACAATGTCGCAGCCCGAGGCGGTCAGTTCCGCGATCTGCTGCAGGGTGGCGTTGATGTCTGTGGTGGGGGTGGTGGTCATGGACTGCACGCTGATGGGCGAGTCCGAGCCGACTCCGACCGAGCCCACTTTGATCTGGCGGGTCTTACGGCGGGGGGCGAGGACAGGCGGCGGTGCTGACGGCATTCCCAGGCTGACCGAGGTCACATGGACTCCTTGGGTAGGTGTTTCAGAGGGGAAAGTGGTCCGGGAATCAGGACGCGTGCGGAGCGAGGATGCCGATTACGGGCGTCCATTCCGTAGAGCGGATGCCGGCAATGGTCCCGGCGGTGGCGAAAGGGTCTCGCTTCAGCAGGTCGTTCAGCTGGGTTTCGTCCTGGACCTTGAAGATCAAGAGGGCACCTGCCCCGTCACCGTACGGTCCACTGGTCAGCAACTGGCCGCCGTCCGCCAGGCCTGCCAGCCAGGCGCGGTGCGCGGGACGGTGCTCATCACGGGCGGCGTCGGAATCGGCGGCGTACACATACTCAACGGCAAAAACAGTCATAAGGACAGCCTATCCCCCGGGGCGGACTGACACCGATCCGCGAGCGCACTTCAGGATCCGGGTGCTCACTTCAGGAAGTACACCTTGACGATCGCTGCCGTGCCTGCCGCCCACAGCATCGACGTGAGTGTTCCGATGATGAACCGTTCTGCCGCCACGGGAGTTTCCTTCAGCTCGGCAAACCTGCCCAGGCCTTTGATCGCCACGATGTAGGCGATGGCCACCGGCTGTCCTGTGAGGATGGCCACACCAACGCCCAGGCGTTCGAGGACTCCGATGATCGCCCCGCCGCGCAGGATCCGCTGGCCGGGACCGGCCTGCCCGGAAGCGGCCTGTCCCCCGGCTGCCGGTGCCGGGTTGGAGATGTCCGACGGCGGCCGCCCGCCGTCCGCGGTCAGCTCACCGTCCACGCTTTGCCCGCGTTCCGGATGATCCGGCCCCGCCTCCGGGGCGCCGGGCGGGACAGCCGGCAGGGTGTCCACCGTGACATCCGCCGACGGGTCCTGGCCGGAAGCATCCTCGGCTGCCCGGCCCCTCCCCGCTGCGTCCGCCTTGTCATCAATGGTCCTGGCCAGCCGGAACACCAGCGAGGTCACCGGCCAGCCGGCAAATCCGGCCACCAAGAGGGCCACCGCGATCCAGAGTGCGTTCACTGTTCTCCTTTGACGGGGTCGGAGTGCGCCAGCACCCGGGCGTGGGCGTATTCGAGGAGCATGGCTGCCGCCGGCCTGGCGGCCCATTCTTCCTGCCAGCCGGACCGGAGTACGGCACGGCTCACCGATTGTTCGGATATTCCCAGTTCCCGGGCCACCTGCTTCTGGCTGCCGTGACGGACGTGGCCGCCGTCCAGGACGCGCAGCAGGTCCACCACGCGCCACTGCGCTGGCGTGCGCTGCTGCACCACGCGCCCGATCAGGCGCAGCACCGCCTGGGCGTTTGCACTGCTCATGGCTCCTTCCCCGGCACCGGGCGGGATGTCCCGGCCACGTCCCATACTGCCGGACACCACTGACAGCGGAACCTGGGCTGCCGCGCCCTTGGCGATGTCCACCGCCTTTCGCGCTGCCACAAAACCGCTCCCGCTTCCCTCCCGCGGACTTCCACCGCGAGCGAGCTGAACAGCGCCGATCCCGATTCCGACATACCAGTGCCCGTCGCGGAGAGCATGGAGGGCGATGTCCACCACATCCGCTGCCTGTTCGACAACGCCTTGAAGTTCGTCACCAACGGAGCGCTCAAACGGGTCCGGGGCGAGGCTGTGCAGTGCTGCTATCAGGCCCGGAACCCTGTCCACGTCGGTGGTACTGCCGCGCTGGTCGATGGTTAGTACGTACATGCCTTAACCGTACGGAGGTGATCATTAATAATCAATCGAAAATAGCTGATTAATCAATATCAGCCGAAATAGGCTGAGATTGCCGAATCAGCTCATGTGTCTCTGGCTCCGGCCTGCAGCCTTCAAGACCGGCCGCAGGCCGCCCCATGCGATCCAGGACGCGGCACCGGCCATGAGTAGCGCCCCGGCAGTCTGGGTTGGCAGGCTGCTTCCCGTCGTAGCCTGCCCCAAGACAACGCCCAAAAGAAAGAACAGCACGGCACCGGCCGCCCAGAGTGCCCCGGCCCAACGCGGCAGGACACCGGAACGCCAAACCGCGAGCCCCAGCAGCACGTTGCCGACGAAGGCGAGCAGGAGGCCAAGCAGGAACGCCCCGGTCATGGATCCCGGGAATTCCAACTGCATCACGTCCCGGTTTCCAGCCAGGTAGGCCTTTCCGATGGCCGGCGTGGCGAAGGTGGAAATCACGGCCGGCACCAGCAGCAACGCCGTCCCGGCCACGGCTGTGACCATCGCTGTCAGGGCAAGCCGTACTGTCCGGCTGCCGGCCAGGCAGCAGCCCAGGGCGAACAGCCCGAAAATGGCAAGAATGGTGCCCGCAGTGCTGCCAAACAGATGGCGGAACTGGTAGGAGTCGGAGCTGACAAAGCGGGCCCAGGCTTCGGGGTCCTTCGTCTGGTCCGGCTGTGGCTCCAGCGTGGAGAGGGCAGTGACGAGCCATGCGGCCGCCAGCACCCACAGCCCCGCCCGGATCCAGCGGCTGATCTTGTGCGGGACCATTTGTGTTCACCTTTCTCCACCTGCGGCATCAGGCTGCGGGAAGCATCTCAGCCGAAGAGGTTCACCGGCTTCACGATGTCGGCGTAGATCAACAGCACGCTCATTCCCATGAGCAGGGCGGCCACCACGTAGGTCACGGGAAGCAGCTTGGCGATGTCGAAGGCTCCCGGGTCAGGCTTGCCAAAAAGCTTGGCCACGCGGCGGCGGGCCCCCTCGTACAGCGCTCCGGCCACGTGCCCGCCGTCGAGTGGAAGCAACGGGATCAGGTTGAAGACCGCGAGCGCGAAGTTCAGTCCGGCCAGCAGTCCCACCAGCACGGCCAGCCGGGACTGGACCGGGACTGCCTCCATGGCCGCGACTTCCCCCGCCACGCGTCCGACGCCCACCACGCTGATGGGGCCGTTCGGATCGCGCTCTTCCTCGCTGAACGCGGCCTTGGCTACGCCCACAACCCTCGCGGGCAGGTTGAGGACAACTCCGGCCACCTGCCGGATGTTCTCCCCCGCCATGGGCAGGACGGACGACGCCGGCTGGGGTACCAGTTCTGTCTGCGCACCAATGCCGAGGAAGCCCACGTCCTGGTACCGCAGATTGCCGGCGTCGTCCTTGGCCTGCCGTCCGTCGACGCCCACGACCGGGCGGGCGGACAGTACCGGAGTGACAGTGGTGGTGACCGGGGCGCCGTCGCGCTCTACAGTGATGCTGACTTCCCGGCCGGCGGACGCACGAATCCATTCCGTCAGCTGGTCCCAGCCGGTGACCGCTTTCCCGTCGAAGGAGGTGACCACGTCATTCGGCAGGAGCCCGGCGGCCGCGGCGGGGGTCAGCCGGCAGTCGGCGGAATCGGGGTCCACCGTCTGGCCGGCGGCCACCTGGCACTTCGACACGTCGGCGATGGTGGTGGTGGCAGTGGCGACGCCGAAGCCCATCAGCAGCACGGCGGTCAGCACCACGCCGATCAGCAGGTTCATGGCCGGACCGCCGAGCATCACGATGATTTTCTTCCAGACGGGCAGCCGGTAGAACACGCGGTTCCCGTCCTCGGGGCCTACCTCTTCGTGGGCCATCGAGCGGGCTTCGGTGGCGAGGGTCTGGAACATGCCGGTGCTGGAGGGGCGGACGGTTCCGTCGGCCTTGTTGGGCGGGTACATGCCGATCATGGACACGTAGCCGCCCAGCGGGATGGCCTTCACACCGTATTCGGTCTCGCCTTTCCGCTTGGACCACAAAGTGGGCCCGAAGCCGATCATGTACTTGGTGACGCGTACCTTGAACAGCTTGGCGGGGACCAGGTGCCCCACTTCGTGCAGCGCGATGGACACAGCAATGCCGATCGCCACAAAGACGACGCCGAGGATAAATAGGAGGATGGGGCTCATGCGTGGATCTGCTGCTTCCTAGAGACTGCTTACTGCCAAACGTTCGTGGGCGCGTGTTCGTGCCCATTCTTCAGCATCCAGCACTGACTCAAGGGTCAGCTCCGAGGATCCTGGGTGTTCGCTGAGGACAGCGTCGATGGTGTCCACGATGTCGGTGAAGCGGATGCGCCCGGCGTGGAAAGCCAGGACTGCTTCTTCGTTGGCCGCGTTGAAGACGGCGGGGTACGTGCTCCCCTGCTTGGCGGCATCCTTGGCCAGGTCCACAGCGGGGAACGCTGTGGCGTCGAGGGGCTCAAAGGTCCAGCTGGTGGCCTGGGTCCAGTCGCACGGGGACGCTGCCTGGGGCACCCGGTCCGGCCAGCCGAGCCCCAGGGCGATGGGCAGGCGCATGTCCGGTGGTGAGGCCTGGGCGATGATGGACCCGTCGTAGAACTGGACCATGGAATGGACCACCGACTGCGGGTGGACCACAACGTCTATCCGGTCCAGCGGCACGTCGAACAGCAGATGGGCTTCAATGAGTTCAAGGCCCTTGTTGACCAGGGTGGCTGAATTGGTGGTGACCATCAGGCCCATGTCCCAGGTGGGGTGCGCCAGGGCCTCCTGCGGGGAAACATCGTGGAGCTGCTCCCGCGTGCGGCCGCGGAACGGGCCGCCCGATGCTGTCAGGATAAGTTTCTCCACCTCGGCCGCCGAGCCGGAGCGCAGGCACTGGGCGATGGCCGAATGCTCGGAGTCTACCGGAACGATCTGGCCCTCGCGCGCGGCAGCCTTGACCAGCGACCCGCCCACGATCAGCGATTCCTTATTGGCAAGCGCCAGTGTTGCCCCGGATTTCAGCGCGGCCAGCGTGGGCGCCAGGCCGATGGAGCCGGTAATGCCGTTGAGCACCACGTCTGCATCCACGGCTGCGATGCGCGCCGAGGCATCGGGGCCGGCGATGATTTCCGGGCGGTAGTCCTGCCGTCCTGCCGTACGGGCAGCCGCGGCGATCAGATCCTGCAGCTGCTTCGGATCACCGGATGCGATGCCGACGGCGGCAGCGCCGGTATGGACCGCCTGGCGGGCGAGGAGCTCGAGGTTCCCGCCGCCCGCGCTGAGTGCCACTACCTCAAAAAGGTGCGGGGCGCCGTCGACGACGTCAATCGCCTGGGTGCCGATGGAACCGGTGGATCCGAGGAGGACGATTCTGCGAGGCTGCATGGCTTAAGTATCCCGCACGCGGGTTCTGATCAGTGCCTTGAGGTCAAAGGCGACGGCCTGTCGGCGGCCGGCGTTGCACCCTGTGCTGAAGCAGGCAATTGAAGACTTGGAAGGGGCCCACGCATATTCATGTCAGTTCATTGTTATATGGTCTGTGAATGCCGCACTCAGTCTTGTCCAAGGGTGGAAATTCGACCCTGCCAACGCATAACGGCGAAAGACTGTCCGTTGACCTTCAGTGGCAGTCGTCGAGTTTTGACGTAGACCTCTTCCTAGTCATGGTCGATTCCAATGGACGAGTATCTTCCAATGAAGCACTCGTCTTCTATAATCAGCGGCAATATCTCGATGGTGCGGTTGAATACGTCGGCAGGAAGTCTGCGGGGGCTGGCGCCCAGGAACACTCAGCCACGATTTCACTGTCCCGAATCCCTCACTCCGTCCAGCGAATCGCAATAGCAGCCAGCCTGGATTCTTCGGATCAAGTCCTTGGCCAGCTGCGAGACCTGCGCCTGATCATCAAATCAACTTCCGGCGTCTCTTTCGAAGTCCCCGCCTCAGATCTGTCCAGTGAAAACGTGGCAGTGATGGGCGAGATCTACCGCAGGAGCGATGGCTGGAAGGTCCGCAGCGTATCGCAGGGTTGGACGGGCGGGCTTGAATCCTTTCTCGCTGAGCACGGAGTGACACTGGGCGGGGAGGTCTCGACAGCTCCTACCGCGGGTCGCGTCCCCCCGGCACTTGGCCAGCAGCGCCTCAGTGATCTCCATGACTTGGAGCACCGGATACGTGAGAAAGAAGCAGTGCTAAAGGAACTCCAGTCGCTGATTGTCGAGACCCGGGAGATCAAACTCCTCCAAGAACTCGGCATCTACGAATTCGCGCACCCGCTCGATGATGCCATCCAATACAAAGGCCGACTGGACCAGTTGCGCGCCAAGATCAAAGAAACGGCGAAGGAACGTGCCGTGACAGGTGCCGCGAACTGGGCTGTTAACGGCAGCCTGCCGGATGGCGCACGGATGGTACGAGAGCAATGCCGGCTAATGCTCCGCGCATACAATGCCGAGGCTGACAATTGCATCCGTGTGGTCCGCAGCCACAACCTTGAGCCGACCAGATCGAGGCTGACCCGGGCAAAAGACTCGATCCAAAAACTGGGTCGAAGCATGGCCATTCGGATTACGGAGGAGTACCACGAACTACGCCTTGCTGAAATCCAGCTCACCGCGGACTATCACCTGAAGGTCTCCGAAGAGCGCGAGATGCAGAGGGCTCTTCGCGAGGAACTCCGTGAACAGGAAAAGGTTGAACGCGAACTCCAGAAGGCCAGAGAAAAATTCGAAAAGGAACGCGATCAATACGAGTCTGCTCTTCAGATAGCGATCAACAGTGGCGATGTGTCAGCCATCGCTACGATGCAGGCTCGGCTCGACCAAGCCGAACTCAACCTTCGCGACATCGAGAACCGAGAGGCTAACGCCAGGGCCGGATATGTTTATGTCATTTCAAATCTCGGTGCCTTCGGCGACCAGATCGTGAAGATAGGCATGACGAGGCGCCTTGAGCCCACAGAGAGAATCCGTGAACTCAGCGGAGCGGGGGTCCCGTTCCTGTACGACATTCACGTTCTGTTCTTCAGTGACGACGCCTCCGGCTTGGAAAGTCAATTGCACCGGGAATTCGAAGACCGTCGCGTCAACCGGATCAATCTACGTAGGGAGTTTTTCTACGCCACCCCGCACGAGGTCCGTGAAGCGGTGCGAAGAATTGTCGGTGCAACGACACTGGAATTCAAGGAAGAAGCCGAAGCCTCCGAGTTTCGGCGCAGTATGTCGATGTCCAAGGGGGAATAGTGGGATTCAGGAAAAGCAAATCTTTCAAGGTGATGCCGGGAGTGCGGGTCCGGGTCTCCACAAGCGGCGTGAGCACCTATGTGGGCGGCCGCAAGACTACGGCAAGAAGGGCCCCGGCTTCTTCAAGGCCCGCTTCTGTCAGAACGCCGGCCCCGGCTCCGGCAATCGCGTCGGCGCGTCCAGGGATCTTCGCGCCGAAGGAAGAAAAGGCCCTCTATAGCTTTCTCTCGCAGCCGGAGGCGCTAAGCCTCGACGAGACGGTGCTGGCGCACCCGCAATACGCAAAGCTTGGAAACGTTCTGCTGGGTTTGAGGCACTTGAGCCACGGACGGATGGACCCGGCAGCCGAGTACCTCCGCACGGCACTCTCTCTTGGGGGCGGACTGGAATCGCATGCGTTTACCCAAAAATACCTCTCGGGCTACTGGCTGAGGCTCGGCATCGCCGGCGATGTGTCCGTGGAGTTGCCACTGTCACACGATGCGGCGACCCTCGCGCTTGCCGAAGTGCTGCAGCTTCAGGGTCAGACGCAAGCAGCAGTGAACTACGTTGAGGCCTTGGATCCAAGCTATCCGGCTCTGTTGAGCCTGGCCGACCTCTATGTCGACCTGCAGGACTGGCACGAGGTTCTTCGACTTACGAACGGCGTCGGCATTGATTCAGAATTCACCGCCATGCTGGCCATATTCCGGGCCAAGTCGCACCTGGCACTGGGTGAGCTCGTCGCTGCCAAGGAGTGCATTAAGGCCCTGACGGCGAGCAAGAAGTACGGGAGCGGCTTGCGGTTTCAGGCCTTGGCCCTTCGTTCCGAGATCAGTCTGGCTGAGGGCGCATTTGCGCGTGCAACGGCGGACCTAGAGAAGATCCTGGCGGAGGACTCCAGCGTTCCGGGCCTCCGGGAGGCGCTCACCCGCATCCAGCGTCGGCAAGAAGAAGTCGAGCAAGAGAAAGCCGATGCCGCCCGGGAGAAAACCCGGATAGCGGAACAGAAACGCGAGGAAGCCGAGCGCGCCAAGGAAGCGAAGCGCACCGAGGCAGAAAGACTGCGGGCAGAAAAGGTGGCCGCACGCGCGCTGCAGACGGCCCGCCGGGCGGAGGCGGCTCCGGTCCTGCAGGCGGCCATCATAGATCTTTCGTTCGATGAAGACGCGCCACCGGCCCCATCCCAACCGGCATCAGCCCACTCCATGGCGGGCGCACTCTCGCCCGGCTTCTACCCGGACCCACAGGGTGTGGCACCTTTGCGATACTGGGACGGTTCAGCATGGACCTCAAGAATCAGAATGAAGGCTTGAGCGCAAAAGCTGCCCGATTGAAGCACCGGGCTAGGCGGGCCGCCGTTCTTTAACGCGCCGGCGTCGCGCAGGGGGCGTAACGTGGAGTGCGTGGACTGGGTTTCCTGGTTCGACGCTCCGGACTACGAATTCGCTCGGCTGGTGCTGCAGCGAGGCATCGCAGTGCTGTACTTCGTGGCCTTCCTGTCCACCCTGAACCAGTTCCCGGCGCTGCTCGGTGAACACGGGCTGCTTCCGGTTCCCCGTTATCTGGAGGGGTTCAGCGTGTTGCGCCGTCCCACCCTCTTCCGCTGGCACTACTCGGACAGGCTGCTGCGCTGGGTGTGCGCCGCGGGACTGGCCATCTCGGCGACGCTGGTGGCCGGCCTTCCCCAGCGGGGCCCGCCATGGGTGCCGCTGATCGCGTTCCTGGCCCTGTGGCTGCTGTACATGTCGATATCGAACGTTGGCCAGACGTTCTACGGCTTCGGCTGGGAAATGCTGCTTCTGGAGGCCGGGTTCACGGTCGCGTTCCTTGGCTCAGACCAAACGGAACCGCCCCGCACGATCCTGATTTTGGTGGCCTGGCTGGTGTTCCGCCTGGAGTTCGGCGCGGGCATGATCAAGATCCGGGGCGGCCGGGAATGGCGTGACCTGACGGCCCTGTACTATCACCACGAAACCCAGCCGATGCCCGGACCCTTGAGCCGGCAGGCGCATCTGCTCCCGAAGCCCTTTCACCGGCTGGAGGTGCTCGGGAATCACTTCGCCCAGCTGGTGGTCCCGTTTTTCCTCTTCGCCCCGCAGCCGCTGGCCAGCATCGCCGCGGGCATTGTGGTCTTTACGCAGTTGTGGCTTGTGGCCAGCGGCAACTTTGCGTGGCTGAACTGGATGGCCATTGTGCTGGCATTCGCCGCTGTCAGCGACTCGGTGGCCCATGCCGTGCTCCCGTTCCTGCCCCTGGACTGGGACCCCGAGGCGGGCTCGCGCGGAAATCCGCCCTACTGGCTCGCAATTTTCCTCGCCGCGACCTTGCTGTTGGTGGTCCTGAGTTATTGGCCGCTACGGAACCTCATCTCCAAGGGTCAGCTCATGAACGCCAGCTTCAACCGCTGGCAGCTGGTCAACACCTACGGTGCGTTCGGGACAGTGACCAAGCAGCGCATCGAGATCGTCGTTGAAGGCACACTGGACGCGGAACCGGACGACGCTGCGGACTGGCGCGAGTACGGGTTCAAAGGCAAGCCGGGCGACGTCCGCCGACTGCCGCGGCAGTGGGCGCCCTACCACCTGCGGCTGGACTGGCTGATGTGGTTCCTTCCGCTGCGCACAGTCCACGAGGAATGGTTCTACGCCTTCCTGGGCAAGCTCCTCGAGGCTGATTCCCGGACCCTGCGGCTGCTTCGTGAGGACCCGTTCGACGGCGAACCGCCGCATTGGGTGCGCGTCAACAGTTACCTGTACCGTTTCGCTACCCGGTCTGAGTTCCGGGGTAGCGGGGAGCGGTGGGTGCGGACACTGCTGTATGAGGCCATTCCGCCGCTGTCGCTGCGCGGTTCCCAAAGGCGGCGGCGCTAATCAGGGACGGCAATGTTCAGGACGGCAGGTTTGAGGACGGACGGTTCAGGACGGCAGGTTTCAGGCCGGACGGTTTCAGGAGCCAGTGACCCGTGCCTGCGCTCCGGCCCGGCGGAGAGTTGCTTCGGCGTGCTTGAGGATGGGGCCGTCGATCATGTTCCCTTTGTGCTTAAAGACGCCTGACCCGGCCGCGGCGGCGGCCCGCAGCAGTTCCTGGGCGGCTGCCACGTCGGCTTCGGACGGGGCGTAGGCGCTACGGACCACGTTGGCCTGGGTGGGGTGGATGCACGCCTTGGAGCTGAACCCGGACGCCACGGCATCGGCGGCTTCGACCGCGAGTCCGTCAAGGTCGGGGATGTTGACGTAGACGGCGTCCACGGCTTCCTTTCCGAAGGCGCGGGCGGCGAGCAGCACGGTGGATCTGGCCTGCAGCGCCACGGCGCGGTAGCCGCCGTCGTCCGTTCTGCTGGAGGTCCCGCCCAACGACGCGAGGAGGTCCTCGGCGCCCCACATGAGGGCCACCACGTTGGGCGCCGCTGCGATGGCAGGCGCGTTGAGGATTCCGGCGGCGGTCTCGCACAGGGCAATGACGTGGAAGTCCGCCAGTGCTTCGAGCTGGGCCGCGTTCTCGGCCTTGGCCAGCATCACCGTCCGGTAGGGTGTGTGCGCCAGGCAGTGCAGGTCCCGCCCGAACTCCTCGGTGCCGGCCGGATTGATTCTGACGATGGTCCGGCTGGGGTCCAGCTCGGGCCCGTCGCCGGCTGCTCCGAGCTGGGCAAGTATGGCGCCGCGGGCCCGCTGCTTGTCCGCGGGGGCCACGGCATCCTCCAGGTCCAGGATGACGGCGTCCGCGCGCTCGGAGGCCTTTTGGTAACGCTCCGGGCGGTCCGCGGGGCAGAACAGGAGGGCGGGTCCCATTACAAATGTCATAGGGATATTGTCCCCTTTTCGCTGCCCTGTTGACTCCCCTGTCCGCTGCCTTGGCCACTCCCCTGTTGGCTCCCCCGGTTGGGATCTGCCGGCTGGCCGCTGTGAGCCTCGCGGGTCCACATCAGGCAGCTCCGGGTGGCCAGGGCCACCACCCTGCCGTCCTGGTTCCTGCCGGTGTGCTGCATGGTCACAATTCCTTGGCCGGGCCGTGATTTCGAGAGCCGCTTCTGCGTAATGACGGTCTCTGTATAGAGCGTGTCCCCGTGGTAGAGCGGGTGCGGAAAGGACACATCTGTCAGGCCCAACTGGGCGATAATGGTGCCCTGGGTCAGCTGCGACACGGACTGCCCCACCAGCGTGGATAGCGTGAACATGGAGTTGACCAGCCGCTGGCCGAAGGGCTGGGCTGCGCTCCAGGCGGCGTCCAGGTGCAGTGCCTGGGTGTTCATGGTGAGGGTGGTGAACAGGACGTTATCCGTCTCCGTCACGGTGCGTCCGGGCCGGTGCGCGTACACAACGTCCTGCTCGAGCTCGTCGAAGTACAGGCCCCGCTGTTCGACCACTCTGGTGCGGCCACTTGCGCCAGCGCCCCCGGCGGTTGCGCCTGTTCCCTCGGTGGTTGCCCCGTCCGTCATACGGTGAGCTCCTGGTCCTCTTCGAAGAGCTCGGCGCCCGTGGCCGCCGCGACCTCCTCGACGGACACGTTGGGTGCCAGTTCACGCAGCACCAGCCGGGACCGTCCGCCCTCGGTGACAATATCGATCACGGCGAGGTCTGTGATGATCCGGTCCACGCAGGCCTTGCCCGTCAGCGGCAGGGTGCAGTTCTCCACGATCTTGGGGCGGCCGTTGCGGTCAACGTGTTCCATCATCACGATCACCTTTTTGGCGCCGAACACGAGGTCCATGGCCCCGCCCATACCCTTGACCATCTTGCCGGGGATCATCCAGTTGGCCAGGTCCCCGTTCTGTGCCACCTCCATGGCGCCCAGCACGGCCACGTCAACGTGGCCGCCTCGGATCATGCCAAATGAGGAGGCCGAATCGAAGAATGCGGCTCCTTTGTTGACGGTGACAGTTTCCTTGCCGGCGTTGATCAGGTCCGGATCCACGGCGTCCTCGGCCGGGTAGGGTCCGACGCCCAAAATGCCGTTCTCCGAGTGCAGCACCACTTCAATCCCGGCCGGGATGTAGTTGGGGATCAGCGTGGGCATGCCGATGCCCAGGTTGACGTACTGGCCGTTGCTGAGCTCACGTGCAACCCGGGCGGCAAGCTCGTTGCGGGTCCATCCTTTGGTGTCCGGGTTGGTGCCATCGGCGTGCCCGACGGCGGCACGCCGGTATTCGGGCCGGACGGCTTCCGGGCGGGGAGGCGCTCCCTGCGGGCTGGTGGACTCCATGGCTACGCTCCTGCCTGTTGGGTTGCTGGCGACGCGCCGGTTTCAGCGCCGCCCACCGCGTCCGGGGTCGCAGCCAGGGACACGGTCCGCTTTTCAATCCGCTTTTCGCCGTCGGGGACCAGCACCACGCGCTGGACGAAGATGCCTGGGACGTGGACATGCTCCGGATCCAGTTCGCCCGGTTCCACCAGCTCCTCCACTTCGGCGATGGTGATCCTGCCTGCCGTGGCGCAGAGCGGGTTGAAGTTCATGGCCGTGGCGTGGAAGACCAGGTTGCCGTGGCGGTCACCCTTCCACGCGTGCACCAGGCCGTAATCGGGCGTGAGTGACTCCTCAAGGACGTAGTCAACCCCGTTGAAAGTCCGCACCTCCTTAGGTGCGGAGGCGATCGCAACCCCGCCGTCGGCGTCGTACTTCTGCGGGAGCCCGCCCTCGGACACCTGCGTGCCCACCCCCGCTTTGGTGTAAAAGGCCGGGATCCCGGCTCCGCCCGCGCGGAGTTTCTCTGCGAGGGTGCCCTGCGGAGTTAGCTCGACTTCCAGCTCACCGGCCAGGTACTGGCGGGCGAACTCCTTGTTTTCGCCGACGTAGGAGCTGGTTGTCCGCCGGATGCGGCCGTCGTGGAGCAGGACGCCAAGCCCCCAGTCGTCCACGCCGCAGTTGTTGCTCACCGTCTCCAGGTCTTTGGTTCCACGCCGGTGCAGGGCATCAATCAGGGCCACGGGGATTCCGCACAGGCCGAACCCGCCGACTGCGAGCGACGCGCCGTCCGGGATGTCAGCTACGGCTTCCTCGGCGCTGGCAACAACCTTGTTGATCATCGTTGGTCCTTTCAAGGGTCTCGACAGGCTCGACCACCGGGTGGCGTTCCCGAACCAGCTGGCTTGCTACAGTCCGAGTTCGCGGGCTATCAGCATCAGCTGGACCTCCGTGGTGCCTTCCCCCACCTCCAGGATTTTGGAGTCGCGGTAGTGGCGTGCCACGGTGAATTCGTTGATGAAACCATAGCCGCCGAACACCTGGGTGGCGTCCCGCGCGTTGTCCATGGCTGCCTCACCTGCGACCATCTTAGCGATGGCTGCCTGCGACTTGAACGGCTTGCCCGCCAGCATTCTGGCTGCGGCATCGTAGTACGCCAGGCGGGCGGTGTGCGCACGCGCCTGCATGCGGGCGATCTTGAACGCGATGGCCTGGTGCTTGCCGATGTTCTGCCCGAAGGCGCTGCGTTCCTTCGCGTATTTCACGGACAGGTCCACGCAGCCCTGCGCTGCCCCCGTCCCCAACGCGGCGATGGCGATCCGGCCCTCGTCCAGGATGGACAGGAAGTTTGCGTAACCGCGCCCTTCCTCGCCCAGCAGGTTTTCCTCCGGCACGCGGACGTCCTTCAACGTCAGCGGATGCGTGTCCGAGGCGTTCCAGCCCACCTTGTTATAGGCCTTTTCCGCTTTGAACCCCGGGGTGTCGGTGGGCACCAGGATGGTGGAGATCTCCTTCTTGATGCTGCCGTCCGCGCGCTCTGACTGGCCGGTGACGGCGGTGACGGTGACCAGACGGGTGATGTCTGTGCCGGAGTTGGTGATGAACTCCTTGTTGCCGTTGATGACCCACTGCCCGCCGTCACGTTTGGCGTGGGTTTTGGTGCCACCGGCGTCCGAACCGGCTTCCGGCTCCGTGAGGCCGAAGCCTGCGAGCGCCTGGCCCGAGGCCAGCATCGGCAGCCACTCCTCTTTCTGCGCCTCGGTGCCGAACCGGTAGACGGGCATGGCGCCCAGCGAGACGCCGGCCTCCAGCGTGATGGCCACGGACTGGTCCACCCGGCCCAACTGTTCGAGGGCGAGCGCGAGCGCAAAGTAGTCACCGCCCATCCCGCCGTGTTCCTCCGGGAACGGCAGCCCGAAGAGGCCCATGTCTGCCATCTGCTTCACGATTTCATAGGGGAAGCTGTGTTCCTCATCGTGCTTGGCGGACACCGGTGCCACGACGTTATCCGCGAAGTCGCGGACGGTGTCGCTGAGGTCCTGGTATTCCCCGCTGAGTTCAAAATCCGGCATGGTTAGGCTCCCTCGCCTGTGGTGGTCGGTTCGTTGATTGCGTTCATGGCTGGATCCCCGAACGCGTCGTTGGAAAGTGCATCGTTGGAAAGTGCATCGTTGGTCGATGCGTGGATGGTGGCCAGTATCTGGTCTGCCTTCACCAGATCGCCCGCTTTGACGCTGGTGTGCACCGTGCCGGCCACCTCCGCCACCAGTTGGTGCTCCATCTTCATGGCTTCCACGGAGAGGAGGACCTGGCCGGCCTCCACGGTGTCACCGTTGCTGACGGCAACGGATACCACCGTTCCGGGCATGGGCGAGCGGACTTCCGGGTCGGCAATACCTTCCTCGCGCTCGATGGCGGCGAGTACCCGGGCAAGCCGTGACTCCCGGTTCAGTACTTCCAGCCGGCAGGACCACCCGCCGTTGCCCACATACACGGTTTGCGGATTGCCCTGGGGCGGGTAGTCGTCCCGGAAACTGCCTAGCGCGAACCGCAGTTCCGGACCGTCGATTTCCAGGTAGATGTTGTTACTGGACAGGCCGATCACAATGACCTTGTGGGCAGGACCGTCATTGACGCTGACAAGCGCGTGGCCCAGATCGAGGTTGCTCAGCCATGTGACGGCCACGGTGGCAATCCCGCCGCCGGGAACGCCGAAGCTCATCCGCCAGGACGCCGGTGCGCCGAGGCGCCATCCCTGCGTGGTGTCCCAAGGGGATCCCACGGTCAAGGGCCCTTTAGCCAGGACCCAGAACTGCAGGGCTGCGGCCATCAGCTCGGCGTCTCCGATGCGGCGGAACGCAAAGTCCGGCATCTTCCGCTCGATCAGGCCCGTGTCGAGCCGGCCGGCGCGGACGTCGGCGTCGTTGATCAGCAGGCGCAGGTATTCGACGTTGGTGTCGATGCCCAGCACCGTGTAGCGCGAGAGTGCGGTGTCCAGCTTGTCCAGCGCCGCAGTACGGTCCCGGCCCCAGGCAATCACCTTGGACACCATGGGGTCGTAGTCGCTGGAAATTTCGAGACCCTCAACCAGCGAGGAATCAATGCGGATTTCCGGATCAGCGGACGCAGGGGTGAAGGAACCAAGGTCGTCCATGGCAGTGAAGATTGCGCCCCGCTCGTCCAGCAGCACAACTTCGCCCGCCGACGGCAGGAAGTTCCGTTCCGGGATTTCCGCGTAGACGCGGGCTTCAACGGCGTGCCCGTTAAGTTCGACGTCGGCCTGGCGGACGGTGAGTTCCTCGCCGGCGGCGATCCGCACCTGCCACTCAACGAGGTCAATGCCCGTCACCATTTCGGTGACGGGGTGCTCCACCTGGAGCCGGGTGTTCATTTCCATAAAGAAGAACTCGTCCGGTGCCTCGTCGGACACGAGGAACTCCACGGTGCCGGCACCGCTGTAGTGGACGCTGCGTGCCGCCTGGCAGGCAGCCTCGCCGATCCTGGCACGGGTGGCGCCGCCGTCGTTAAGCCCGTCCAGCAGCGGCGACGGGGCTTCCTCGATGACTTTCTGGTGGCGGCGTTGCAGCGAGCACTCGCGCTCCCCCAGGTGAATCACGTTGCCGTGGTTGTCGGCGAGGACCTGGACCTCGATGTGCCGCGGCGTGCGCACCAGCCGCTCCAGGAAGAGGGTGTCGTCACCGAAGGCGCTGGCGGCAACCCGGCGGGCAGTGGCCAGCGTGGACCCGAGCTCCTCGGGCCGTTCCACGATGTGCATGCCCTTCCCGCCGCCGCCTGCGGAGGGTTTGATCAGTAACGGGAAGCCGACGGCGGCCGCCGATTCCATCAGTTGCGCGTCCGTCATCCCCGGCTCGGCAACGCCCGGCACCACGGGAACGCCGTAGCCCGCCACGTGGTTCTTGGACCGGATCTTGTCGCCCATCACATTCAGGGATTCGACGCCCGGTCCGATGAAGGTGATGCCGGCCTTTTCCAGGGCGCGGGCAAAGTCGACGTTCTCGCTCAGGAACCCGTAGCCCGGGTGGACGGCCTCGGCGCCGGTGTCGCGGCAGGCCCGGATGATGGCCTCGATTTTCAGGTAACTCTCCGCGGCGGAGGCCGGGCCGATCCGCACGGCAGCGTCGGCGTCGCGCACGTGGCGGGCTCCGGCGTCGGCATCGCTGTAGACGGCCACGGAACGGATGCCCAGGGCGCGCAGCGTGCGGATCACGCGGCAGGCGATTTCGCCGCGATTGGCCACGAGGACTGTGCCGAAGAGGGGCTGTTCGGGTGTGGGGGTGCTGGCTGGTGCGGGAGATGTCCGTGAAGGCATAGTCACAGCGGGCTCACATCCGGAAGAGGCCGAAGGAGGTCTCCGGCAGGGGGGTGCGGGAGACGACGTCGAGCGCCAGTCCCAGGACGGTGCGGGTTTCGGCAGGGTCGATCACACCGTCGTCCCAGAGGCGGGCGGTGGAGTAGTACGGGCTGCCCTGGTCCTCGTACTGCTGCTTGATCGGGGCCTTGAAAGCGTCCTCGTCCGCGGCTGACCAGTCCTCACCCCGGGCCTCGTACTGGTCGCGTTTGACGGTGGCGAGGACGCTCGAGGCCTGGTTCCCGCCCATGACCGAGATCCTGCTGGCCGGCCACATCCAGAGGAAACGCGGCGAGTAAGCCCGGCCGCACATGGAGTAATTGCCTGCCCCGAAGGACCCGCCGATCACCACGGTCAGCTTGGGCACGCGGGCCGTGGCCACCGCGGTGACCATCTTGGCGCCGTTCTTGGCGATGCCGCCCTGCTCGGAAGCCTTGCCCACCATGAATCCGGAGATGTTCTGCAGGAAAACCAGCGGGATGCCGCGTTGGTCGCACAGTTCGATGAAGTGCGCTCCCTTCAGCGACGACTCGCTGAACAGGACGCCGTTGTTGGCCACGATCCCCACCGGGTGTCCGTGCAGCCTGGCGAAGCCGGTGACCAGAGTGGTGCCGTACTCCTTCTTGAACTCGTGGAATTTGCTGCCGTCCACCAGCCTGCCAATCACCTCGCGGACGTCATACTGCGCGTTAACGTCCGTGGGCACCGCACCGTAGAGCTCGGCTGGGTCCGCTACAGGCTCGACGACGGCGTCCACCTCCCATGCGGGGGCTGCCGGCCTGGGGAGCGTGGCCACGATGTCGCGGATGATCTGCAGGGCGTGTTCGTCGTTCTCGGCCAGATGGTCCGTGACACCCGAGATTTTCGAATGGACGTCGCCGCCGCCGAGCTCCTCAGCGGTGACGATTTCGCCGATCGCGGCCTTCACCAGCGGAGGACCGCCCAGGAAGATGGTGCCCTGGTTCCGGACAATGACCGTCTCGTCGCTCATGGCCGGAACGTACGCGCCGCCGGCCGTGCAGGAGCCCATGACCGAGGCGATCTGCGGAATCTTCGCCGCGGAGAGCCTGGCCTGGTTATAAAAGATCCGGCCAAAATGCTCCTTGTCGGGGAACACCTCGTCCTGCTTGGGCAGGAACGCTCCCCCCGAGTCCACGAGGTAGACGCACGGCAGCCTGTTCTCCAGGGCGATTTCCTGGGCCCGGAGGTGCTTCTTGACCGTCATCGGGTAATAGGTGCCGCCCTTGACGGTGGCGTCATTGGAGATCACCAGCACCTGCCGGCCGTGCACCAGCCCGATGCCGGCGATAACCCCGGCACCCGGCGACTCATCGTTGTACATGCCGTTGGCAGCCAGCGGTGCGATTTCCAGGAACGGGCTGCCGTCATCCAGCAACCGGTCGATGCGTTCGCGCGGCAGGAGCTTCCCGCGGGCCACATGGCGCTCGCGCGATTTCTCCGGCCCGCCCAGGGCAGCCCCGGCCAGCCTGGCCCGCAGTTCACTGGCGAGGCTCAGCTGCGCTGTCCTGTTGGCCGCAAACGCGTCACTTGCGGCGTCAAGCCGGCTGATGAGGGTCTCCATCGACGCGGTCCGATCCTGTTCTGTGAGAGCTGCTGCCGCAAGTCCCCCTGCGGAGCCGCGAACACTACTCGGTTAGTGTTGTGTAACTGAGATTTAGGTTAGTCTTTATTAACTGTGATGTCCAACACATGGACGCGTTGCTAAAATTTGCGGGTCCGAGGAGGAATCGTGTCCATCACCCCACCTGCGCAACCGGTCCCCGGCGCCCAGCCGGTTCCCGGGACCCAGCGCAGCCAGGCCAAGGAGATCCGACGCCAGGCACTGCTGACTGCCGCAGCATCGCTCTTCGCGGTGAACGGGTTCAACCGCGTGTCGCTGGAGGATCTCGGTGCGGCGGCGGGCGTCAGTGGCCCGGCCGTGTATCGCCATTTCCCGGGCAAGCAGGCGGTATTGGGCGACCTGCTGCTGACGGTCAGCCGGGACCTCCTGGCAGGTGGCCGGCGCGTGGCCGCCGAAACCAGTGATCCGCTCGCGGCGCTCCGTCGGCTTGTGGGGTTCCAGGTCGATTTTGCCCTGGGCAAGCCGGACGTCATCCGCGTCCAGGACAGGGACTTCAGCAACCTCACCCTCGCGGACCAGTCGGAGGTCCGGGCGCTGCAGCGAAGCTATGTGGAACTGTGGGTGGATGTCCTGGCCCGGCTGCACCCCACCGTTGACGCGGCCGAACTGCGGATGCGGGCGCACGCCACCTTCGGCCTGATCAACTCCACGCCCCACTCGGTGCGCAGCCACGGCCGCAAGATCGCGCCCAGGACTGCCCGCCCGTTGCTGGAAAGCATGGCGCTGGCGGCCCTGACGGTGGACGGCCCGGCAGCCTGACAATGCCTGTGGTTCCACCCGGCAACTCGGGGTCACTTCCTGCCCATAAAGTCGGATTATCGGGCGGAAAGTGACCTCGCGTTGCTGTAGACCTGCCGCTTAGACCATCGTGAGCACCATGCCGGGGTCGGCGAGGATGGCGCCGACGTCGGCAAGGAACCGTGAGCCCTGCTCCCCGTCCACCAGGCGGTGGTCGAACGAGAGGCTCAGGGTCATGACCTGGCGAAGAGCCACTTCGTCCTGGAATGCCCACGGCATCTTCCGGACCGCGCCGACGGCCAGGATGGCTGCCTCGCCCGGGTTCAGGATGGGCGTGCCGGCGTCGATCCCGAAGACCCCGATGTTGGTGATGGAGATGGTCCCGTCAGCCAGCTCAGCCGGAGCGGTCTTGCCTGCCCGGGCTGTTTCGGTCAGCGCAGTCAGCGCTTCCGAGAGTTCCAGCAGCGACATGGCTTCGGCGTCCTTGATGTTCGGAACGGTGAGCCCGCGGGGCGTCGCTGCGGCAATGCCGAGGTTCACGTAATTGAACTGCACAATCTCCTGGTTGGCCTCGTCCCACCTCGAGTTCAGCGACGGGTTCCGCCGGAGCGCGACCAGCACTGCCTTGGCCACAAGGGTCAGCGGAGTCAGCCTGTGGTCCGCAAAAGCCCGGCTTGTTTTCAGCTTGGCGAGCAGATCCATGGTGGGGGTGACATCCACCGTGAGGAACTCCGTGGCATGCGGGGCGGTGAACGCGCTTGCCACCATCGCGGCCGCAGTGAACTTCCGGACGCCCTTGATGGGAGTGCGGACTTCCCTGCCGCCCTGGGCAGCGGTCCGACCGGCCGGGGCAGCGGCGTCGGATACGGCGGACAGATGGCGTGCCGCCACCGGAACGTCTCCGCCGCCAACGTGATTGCGGACATCCTCCCGGGTGATCAGGCCATGGACTCCCGTGCCGGGGACTGCTGCCAACTCGACGCCGAGGTCCTTGGCCAGCTTCCGTACCGGCGGTGTTGAGCGCGGCCGCTCGAAGGAATGGGTCTCAGCGGCCTTGGTTTCGGCCGGCTCAACCGCAGGGGTGGCGGCAGGCTGGGTTCCGACGGACTTAACCGCGGGAGTACCAAAGTTGCGCTGCCGCCGCGCCGGACGGCCGGAACTTTCGACGACGGCGCCGTACCCTACCAGGTTGGGTTGCCGCTTGGGGGTTTCCGCCTCAGCCGGAGCAGCCCCGGCAGGTGACGCGCCGGCGTCGTCCGGCACCTCAAACGAGACGATCGGCTTACCGACCTCCACCACCGTGCCGGGCTGTTCGTGAAGCGCAGCGATCACGCCGGCGAAAGGAGACGGCAACTCCACCACAGCCTTGGCCGTTTCAACCTCGGCAATCACCTGGTTCAGGCTCACAGTGTCCCCCACCGCGACTTTCCAGCTGACGATTTCGGATTCCGTGAGGCCTTCACCAAGGTCCGGGAGCCTGAATTCCTTGATCATGGTGGCGCTCATCCTTCCAGCCCGCTGAGTGAGTTGGGCCGCCCCAGTGCACGGTCCACGCCGTCGAGGATCCTGTCCAGCCCGGGCAGGTGATGCATCTCCACCTTGGAATAGGGGTAGGGAACATCGAACCCGGTGACGCGGACGGGGGCCGCTTCAAGGTGGTAGAAGCACCGTTCGGTGATGCTGGCAGCAACCTCCGCGCCAACGCCCCCTGACTGGCCGGCCTCGTGCGTTATCACCAGCCGGCCCGTCTTCCGCACGGACGCTTCCACGGTGGCGTAATCCACCGGCGCCAGCGAGCGCAGGTCGATGACCTCGATGGAGATCCCTTCGTCGGCGGCAGCGGTGGCGGCATCCCGGGCAGTCTTGACCAGCGGTCCGTAGGCGACGAGGGTCACATCGGTGCCTTCGGTAAGCACACGGGCAGTGTCCATCGGCAGTGCGTTCGATAGGTCCAGGCCCTCGTCCACTTCGCCTTTATCGTGGTAACGGCGTTTGGGTTCGAAGAACAGGACCGGGTCATCAGAACGAATGGCCTGCTGGATCACTGTGTAGGCATCCTGCGGATTGGAGACTGTCACCACCCTCAGCCCGGAGGTGTGGGTGAAGTACGCCTCGGGCGACTCGGAGTGGTGTTCGGGCGAACCGATGCCGCCGCCGAAGGGGACGCGGATGGTGATGGGCATCTTCACCGTACCCAGGGTGCGGTAGTGCATCTTGGCCACCTGGCTGACGATCTGGTCGAAGGCAGGATAGATGAATCCGTCGAACTGGATTTCCACTACGGGCCGGTAGCCGCGGTAGGCGAGGCCGACGGCGGTGCCGATGATGGCGGATTCAGCCAGCGGTGTGTCCACCACGCGGTGTGTGCCGAAGTCCTTCTGCAGACCGTCCGTCACGCGGAACACACCGCCGAGGGTGCCAATATCCTCGCCCAGGAGGACGACCTTGGGATCATTTTCGAGTGATTTGCGCAGGCCGGAATTGATGGCACGGGCAAAGGTCATCTGGGTCATCAGCGTGCACCTTCCTGGGACGTGGCTTCTGCGGGGTCGCCGAAAGAAGCAAGGTAACGGGCATAGTGATCCTGCTGCCGGTCAAGCCATGAGTTGGGTGAGCTGTACACGTGCTTGAAGACATCCAGTGGCTCAGGCTCGGGCATTCCGATGCAGCCGGCACGCAGTTCGCGGGCCACTTCATCCGCTTTGTCCCTGACGTGCTGCTGGAACTGGT
Source organism: Pseudarthrobacter sulfonivorans (assembly GCF_014712225.1). GTDB lineage: Bacteria > Actinomycetota > Actinomycetes > Actinomycetales > Micrococcaceae > Arthrobacter > Arthrobacter sulfonivorans. Next base: position 199,173 of record NZ_JACXBW010000004.1, on the reverse strand, counting down.
CCGTGAACAGGCCCTTCCGGTCCAGGAGGGTCTTGATCCGCTCGATGGGGTCCTTCGCGGCCCAGTCTTCGAGTTCATTGGCGTCGCGGTAGCGGGTGGGATCGTCAGCAGTGGTGTGCGGCCCCATGCGGTAGGTGACGGCTTCGATGAACGTGGGTCCGCCGCCGTGCCGGGCACGGTCCAGGGCCACGCGCGTGGCTGCCATCACGGCCAGGACGTCGTTGCCGTCCACCCGGAGGCTCGGAATTCCGAATCCGGCAGCCCTGTCCGCGAGCTGCACGTGGGACTGCAGCCGCACCGGTTCCGAGATGGCCCAGTGGTTGTTGGAGCAGAAGAAGACCACCGGCACCTGGAAGCTTGCGGCAAAGACCATGGCCTCGTTGACGTCGCCTTCACTCGTGGCACCGTCGCCGAAGTAGGTTACCGCCACTGAGTCGGCGCCGTCGTTCTGGATGCCCATGGCATACCCGGTGGCATGCAGGGTCTGTGCACCGATGATGATCTGGGGGGTGGCCATGTTCACGGTGTACGGGTCCCAGCCGGAGGCGGCGTTTCCGCGCCAGACCCGCAAAATGTCCGTCAGGCCCACGCCGCGACAGTAGGCCACACCGTTTTCCCGGTAGCTGGAGAAGACAAAGTCATCGCTGCGGAGTGCCCGGGCCGACCCGGTCTGCGCAGCTTCCTGGCCCAGCAACGGCGGCCAAAGACCGAGTTCCCCCTGGCGCTGGAGCGCGGTCGCCTCGACGTCGATGCGCCGGACGACCGTCAGGTCTTCAAAGAGGGAGCACAGCTGCTCGTCCCCGATGTCTTTGACCCAGGGGTCGAATTCCGGATGGCTGATCCGCTCCCCTTCCGGGGTGATCAGTTGGATCAGGTTCCTGCCGGATCCACTGTGGCTTCCTGCACTGCCGGCGGGAGTCCCCGCCGTTCCGCCCTGGCCCGTTTCGTCTGTAGACACGATGGCACGCAACCTTCTCACGTCGTTTGACCGGAGCTTGGAGACTTGTGGTCCCGCCGGCCGCCAGCCGCCCGGGCGCCGTTGCCCCGGATAATTGTGACCCTACTCACAATGTTCAATGGGTACAACTACCGCCGCGGATACTGAGCAGTATGCCCTGTCTGGGGTGGCTTTACCGTGCTAACGTTGCGCATTATGCACACTCTGGATGGCACCGACACCCGGCTGCTCTCAGCCTTGGCCGGCGACCCCCGGCGCACGGTGGTGGCACTTGCCCAGAAGCTGGGACTGTCCCGGAACACTGTCCAGGCGCGCATGGCCCAGCTGGAGAAGAAACACGTCTTCCTGTCCTTCGAGCGCCGGATCAACCCGGCATCGCTGGGGTACCCGCTGATGGCCTTCATCTCGGTCCACGTCCAGCAGCAGAAGCTGGGACAGTTGGCCCATGACCTTGCCGGCATACCGGAGATACTCGAAGGGTATGGCCTGACGGGCTCCGCCGATCTCCTGCTTCGTGTGGTGGCCTTGGACGCCGAAGACCTCTTCCGGATCAACGGAAAGATCCTGGCGTGCGACGGAGTGGACCGGACCGATACTGCGCTGGCGATGGGCGAACTCATTCCCTTCCGCATCCAGCCACTCCTGGACCGGGGATCCGGCCAGGATAGCTAGGGCGCCGAAAACCTGACCCAAAATTGTGTTTCCGCGGTACTTTGGCCGACGCCCACCCCGTGGACGGGGCTATAGGCTGGTCCCAGGTAGATCCGCGGGTACCGCCCAGCGGCCCCCAGCAAAAAGGCAGTGCCACCGCGTTGCCGGAAAGGCTCCATGTGAGCAACCCTCAGGAACCGCACCAGCCTGTCCAGCCGGCGCCCTGGCCCCGGCAGCCGCAGCAACAGCCAGTGGCGGGTCAGCCTGAGACCCCGGGACAGGACGGCACCCCTGGTCAATATCCTGCGCCGGGACAGTACGCTGGGGCCGGACGGTATGCGGCCCCCGGGCAATACGGCGGCACGGGTCAATACGGCGCTCCCGCACAGTACGGCGCTCCCGCACAACCCCTGGCCGACGGGCCGTTCGGGCTCCCCGATAAGCAGCCCCCGGCCGACGGGCCGTTCGGGCTCCCCGGTGAGCAGCCCCCCGCGCGGGGCCGCCGGCGGCTGTGGACCATCCTGGGTGTGGCGGGCGGCGTCCTGCTGCTGGTCATCCTCGGCGTGGTGATCCTGGCAAATGTTGTTGCCGGACCCACCAACCAAGCCAGGAGCCTCGCGGACAACTTCACGAAACTCGTGATTGCCGGCGACACGTCCAGGGCCTACGACGACTACCTTGACCCTGCCCTCCAGGAGCAGGTATCCAAGGAAGCGTTCATTGCCGGCATCAAGACGCTGGAGATGGACAACTCCTGCAAGCCCACGTACAACGAGGTCAAGGCCAGCACGGACAACGGCGCCAAGGCAGCCGACGTGGCGGGCCTCATCGCGTGCAATGACGGCAAGAACATCGACCTCGTCTACCGCTTCGAGGGCACCGACGAACTCAAGATGATCAACATCAAGATCAAGCCCAAGGCATAGGGCCCAAGGCATACTCAAGGCACAGGAAAGGCCCGCGGCCCCCGAAGGGGCTGCGGGCCTTGCCAAGCGAACGACGGCGGCTTCCGGGCCGCCGTCGTTCGTTTGCCTGCCGTTAGTGGTCCACGGCCTTCTCCGCACCGACGCCGGTGAGTGACCGTACTTCCATTTCAGCCTGCTTGGCGGTGTCTTCGCGCTTCTTGTCCAGCACGGTGCCGAGCCAGCCGAGCAGGAACGCGAGCGGGATGGACACGATGCCCGGGTTGCTGAGCGGGAAGAGGGCGAAGTGGGCGTCCTTGATCATGGACGTCGCGGCGCCGGAGACGACGGGCGAGAAGATGATCAGGAGGATGGCCGAGCCCAAACCGCCGTACATGCTCCACACCGCACCCTGGGTGGTGAACCGCCGCCAGAACAGGGAGTAGACGATGGTGGGCAGGTTGGCCGATGCCGCCACGGCAAAGGCAAGGGCCACCAGGAAGGCCACGTTCTGTCCGTTGGCGAGGATGCCGCCGAGGATGGCGAGGATGCCGATGACCACTACGGTGCGCCGGGCCACCTTGACCTCGGTGTCGGCGTCGGCCTTGCCCTTGGAAATCACGTTGGCGTAGATGTCATGGGCAAAGGATGCGGCCGCGGTGATGGTGAGGCCGGCAACTACCGCGAGGATGGTCGCAAAGGCCACAGCCGAGATGAAGCCCAGCAGCAGCGGGCCGCCCAGGTGGAAAGCGAGCAGCGGTGCTGCCGCGTTCACGCCGCCCGGGGCCGTCTTGATGGTCTCCGCACCAACCAGTGCGGCTGCACCGTAACCGAGCACCAGGGTGAAGAGGTAGAAGAGCCCGATCAGCCAGATCGACCACACCACGGACTTGCGGGCTTCCTTGGCCGTCGGGACGGTGTAGAAGCGCATCAGGACGTGGGGCAGGGCAGCCGTGCCGAGGACCAGCGCGAGGCCCAGGGACATGAAGTCCAGCTTGGACGTTTCGCTCTTGCCGTACTGCAGGCCCGGGTTCAGCACGGCCGGGTTGCCCGAGGTTTCAACGGCTGCGCCGAGGAGGCTGGAGAGGTTGAAGCCGTAGATGGCCAGCACCCACAGCGTCATCACGGCTGCACCGGCAATGAGCAGGATCGCCTTGATGATCTGGACCCAGGTGGTGCCCTTCATGCCGCCGATCAGGACGTACATGATCATGAGCGCACCCACCACGATAATCACCAGAGCCTGGCCGCCCCAGTCGCTGATGCCCAGCAGCAGCGAGATCAGGCTGCCGGCTCCGGCCATCTGCGCGAGCAGGTAGAAAAAGCAGACGGCCAGGGTGGAAATGGCGGCCGCGATGCGGACCGGCCGCTGCTTGAGCCGGAACGAGAGGACATCGGCCATGGTGAATTTGCCGGTGTTCCGCAGCAGTTCCGCCACGAGCAGCAGAGCCACGAGCCAGGCCACCAGGAAACCGATGGAGTACATAAAGCCGTCATAGCCGTTGACGGCAATGGCCCCGGTGATGCCCAGGAATGAGGCGGCGGACAGGTAGTCGCCTGCAATGGCGGTTCCGTTCTGGGAGCCCGTGAACGAACGGCCGGCCGCGTAGTAGTCCGCGGCCGTTTTGTTGTTCCGGCTTGCCCGCAGCACGATCACCATGGTGACGGCAACAAACAGGCCGAAGATCCCCATATTGAGGAGCGTGGTTTCCTTGAGCTGGGCGACGTCAACTGACGTGGCAATCCCGATCATTTGTTCACTCCGGTCACGCGGTTGCCGTCTTTATCAAATTCATGGCCTTCGATCTCGTGGCGGATCTCCGCCGCAATGGGGTCAAGTTTCCGGTTGGAGTAGCTGACATACCAGCCGGTGATGGCGAACGTGGACACAAACTGCAGGAGGCCCAGGATCAGGCCGATGTTGATATTGCCCCACACCTTTGTGGACATAAAACCGACTGCGTAGTCCGCCAGCAGGACGTACGCGAAATACCACAGCAGGAACGCTACGGCCATCGGGAATACAAAACTGCGGTGACGTTTGCGCAATTCCTGGAACCGCGCGGTCGACTGGACTTCTTCGAAGTCCACGGGCGCCGCTGCGTCCGGAATCCGGGCATCATTACCCATCGTTCCTCCTCGTTGAGAGTTGACTGGTCCACCAGCCAGCCACTCCTGCATACAGGGGTGCCGCCAATGTGACTGCAATCACTGTGCGCGCGCGCAGGGGCTGCATTCCATAGCGACGGCCTGAACGGTCGCCCAACGGTCACGATGCTGCGCCTAACGGCAGCCGACGCTACGCTGGCAGCATGCCGGACTCCCCCCTCCTGACTGCCGCCGCAGTTGCAGTGATCACCCTGGCGATCGCCGTCGTCGTTGGTCTGGGAATCAAGCTGTTGCGGTCTTTCCGCGAGCTGGGCACCGACGCCGAGCAGGCTACCTACAAGACCCTCCACGCGGCGTCCCGGGCGGGGCAGCACCTGCGCACAGGACTCAATCCGACGGGCGCTGCGAAGGCGAGCAAGCAGCTGCGCGCCTTGCTGGGCTGCGATGCGCTGGCCATCACAGACACAGCGGGCGTGCTCGCCTGGGATGGGGCGGCCGAGGAGCTGAAGCCGCTGCTAATGGGCCTGGCCGCTGACGTCCTGACTGGTGGACGCACCACTGTGCTCCAGGCCAGGGAGCTGGGTGCGGAGCCTGCCTCCGGCGCCCTGGCCGCCGTCATCGCACCGGTGCGCGCCGGCTCACGAGTGGTGGGCGCGGTGGCGGCGTTTGCCCCCTCGGCAGGTGCCGGACTGGTGCGGGCCACCAGCGAAGTGGCCGACTGGGTGGCCGTCCAGGTGGAGCTCGCGGAGCTGGACGCGTCCCGGACGCTGCTGATGGAGGCCGAAGTTCGGGCTTTGCGGGCCCAGATCAGCCCGCATTTCATCTACAACTCGCTCAACGCCATTGCCTCGTTCATCAACACGGACCCCGAGCGGGCCCGGGAACTCGTGGTGGAGTTCGCGGACTTCACAAGGTACTCCTTCCGGCGGCACGGTGACTTCACCACCCTCGCCGAGGAACTGCGCTGCATCGACCGGTACCTTCTGCTGGAGCGGGCCCGGTTCGGGGAGCGCGTGCAGGTCAGCCTGCGGATCGCGCCCGAGGTGCTGGGCACGGTCATCCCGTTCCTGAGCCTGCAGCCGCTGGTGGAAAACGCGGTGCGGCACGGCCTTGAGGCCAAGGAGGGCGCCGGCCACATCACCATCACTGCCAACGATTCGGGTGCCTTCGCGGAGGTAACGATCGAGGACGACGGCGTGGGGATGGATCCCGCCGAACTCCAGTCCATGCTCGCGGGGCACCGGGACGGGGACCACGTGGGGCTGCGCAACGTGGACGCCCGGCTCCGCCAGGTTTACGGGGACCAGCACGGACTGGTGATAGAGACCGCACCGGGTGAAGGGACGCTGATCACCCTGCGCGTACCGAAGTCCCAGCCCGGCCATGATGCCTGAATCCGGCGCCCTGATCCAGCCGCCTGCTTCCAACCGCCTCCGGCAGATAATGTAGGACCATGATTAATGTCCTCGTCGCCGACGACGAGCTACCCGCCGTCGAGGAACTGGCCTATCTGCTGGGCAGGGACGACCGCATCGGCACCATTCACCGGGCCTCCTCCGGTTCCGAGGCGCTGCGGGCCCTCACCAGCGAATCCGTGGACGCCGTTTTCCTGGACATCCACATGCCTGCCGTGTCCGGCCTTGATGTTGCCCGCGCCATCTCCCGCAGCACCAAGAAGCCGGCCGTCGTGTTTGTCACCGCGGACGAGGACTGCGCCCTGGAAGCCTTCGAACTCGCCGCCGTGGACTACCTGCTCAAGCCCATCCGGGCTGAGCGGCTGGCCCGCTCGGTGGGCAGGATCAGTGAGCTGCTGCGCGACGGCGGCGCCGCACCTGAGATGATCACCGTCGACCAGGGCGGCACCACCAGGATGATCCGGCGCGACGACGTCACGTACGTCCAGGCGCAAGGAGACTACGCCCGGCTGCACACTGCCGACGCCAGTTTCCTGATCCGGGTGCCGCTGGCCGATTTGGAGCAGCAATGGGCGGACGCGGGCTTCATCAGGACACACCGGTCCTACCTGGTGGCACTGAAGCACGTCTCGTCCATGAAGCTGGCTGCCGACAGGCCCAGCGTCTCGGTGGCCGGCGCCAGCCTTCCCATCAGCCGCCGCCACCTTCCCACGGTCAGGGAAAAGCTGGAAGCCACCCGCATCCGGCCGCAGGCATGACCCGCGTCCGCGTTACCGCACCGCGCTCGGTGCCCCGCCCGGCCGGCGAAACACGCGAAGCTGCCGAGGAATCAGAGGTGGGACAGGTTTTCGTCCGGTCCCTGATCCGTTCCCAGCTTCGGCTTGCCCTGGTGGTGGCCGTCGGCTTCATGCTGATCCTGGGCGCCTTCCCGGTGTTGCTGGCAGCAGTGCCCGGCCTGGCCGACACCCGGATTTGGGGCATCCCCTTCGACTGGCTGCTGCTGGGTGCGGGGATTTACCCGATCATTGGACTCAGCGCCTGGCTCTTTATCCGCACCGCCGCCCGGAATGAGGCCAGGTACCGCGATCTGGCCGGGGACAAGTGATCTCCCGATGAATCCTGCGGTCGGTGTGGTGGCCCTAGTTGTCGTCTCGGTGGCCACGGCCGTGATCGGCTTCTACGGACTGCGGATTTCCCGCACCACCGGCGATTTCTATGTTGCCTCCCGGACGGTCCGGCCGTGGTGGAACGCTTCGGCCATCGGTGGCGAGTACCTGTCCGCGGCCAGCTTCCTGGGTGTGGCCGGGCTGATCCTGCTCTCGGGAACGGACGCGCTGTGGTTCCCTGTCGGATACACCGCCGGGTACCTGATGTTGCTGCTTTTTGTGGCAGCCCCGCTGCGCCGGTCCGGGGCGTACACCATCCCTGACTTCACGGAGGCCAGGCTGGATTCCCGAGCCGTGCGGCGGGTGACCAGCCTGGTGGTGGTGGTGGTCGGCTGGCTGTACATCGTGCCGCAGCTCCACGGCGCCGCCCTCACCATCCGCATCACCACCGGTTTGCCGCCGTGGGTGGGCTCAGCGGCCGTGGTGATCGTGGTGTGCCTGACTGTAGTGGCAGGCGGCATGCGTTCCATCACCTTTGTGCAGGCGTTCCAGTACTGGCTGAAGCTCACTGCCCTGGCTGTTCCCGTCCTGTTTATTGTTTTCACTCTGGCCGGCAACGGGACCGCTGCCGTGGCCCCCGCAGCCGTGAACCCCACTGCAATGGCTCCCGCCGGCGCGTACCAGAACGTCTCACTGCTGGTGGCACTGCTGTTCGGCACCTTGGGACTCCCCCACGTCCTGGTGCGGTTCTACACAAACCCCGACGGCAGCTCGGCGCGGCGAACCACCCTGATCGTGCTTGGCCTGCTGTCGGTGTTCTACCTCTTTCCGACCGCGTACGGGCTGGCGGGCAGGATGTTCGCACCGGAGCTCGCCCGGTCAGGGCGGGCGGACGCGGTGGTTCTGCTCCTGCCGGGACAGCTGATTGGCGGTACTGCCGGCGACCTGCTCTCGGCGTTGGTGGTTGCCGGCGCGTTTGCCGCCTTCCTATCCACCACGTCGGGGCTGGTGGTTTCGCTGGCCGGCGTTATCAGCCAGGACGTGCTTGGCGGCGGCATCCGCGGTTTTCGGCTCGCGGCTGTCGTTTCCGCCATCGTCCCGTTGGGCTTCGCCGTAACCACCGATTCCATGGCCCTCGCCGGCAGTGTGGGGCTCGTGTTCGCGTTCACCGCTTCCACGGTGTGCCCGGTCCTCCTGCTGGGCATCTGGTGGCGCGGACTCACGGACACCGGCGCCATCGCCGGAATGGTGACCGGCGCGGTCCTCTGTGGCGGCGCCATGGTGTGCGGTGCCGTCCTGGGCGCCGAGACCCCGTTCTGGCTTGCCCAGCCGGCGGCGTGGACCGTGCCGGCCGCGTTCGCCGTGATGGTGTTCGCCTCACGCCGGACAAAAGACCGGATTCCCAAAACCATGACACGGGTCATGACGCGGCTCCACACGCCGGAACGGCCACTGGTCACCGAACGCTGAGCGGGGACGCCATGTGCCGCCAGCCCGCCGGGTGTCTCCCCCGTCCTCGGAAGGCCGCCGGCCCTGCGCAAGGCCGCTGGGCCCCTGGGCGGGACGGCGGCCGGCCCCTGGGTAAGACGCGGGCCCGAGACCTGTCAGTCGATGGCTGCCATGAGTTCGACCACGCGGTCCAGGAAGGCGTCAACCTGGGTTTCCTCGTAGCCTTCATGGCCCGATGCGGGGCGGAAGACGGCCCGGCGTACGCTGTCAACGCTGAGTGGCTTGTCCTCCTCGAGGTAGCCGATCAGGTCATAGCAAAGCTTGTCGACGTCCAGGATGTTGTAGCTGCGGGCCTTCTTCTTGGCGGGGCGCCGGAAGCGTTCCCCGTCCGGCCGGTGCAGGCGGCCACGAAGGATCCCGGACAGGTTGCCGATCTCGCGGAGCCAGGCATCCTCGCCCCGCGCAGCGATCAATTCGTCCCGTTCGCGGCGCGCAAAGGCATCTTCAAGGCGGTCCAATGCCGCGTCCACAACGGCGGCGGAGTAGCCCCCCTTGACCGGGTCAAAGGAGACGCTGCGGACATCGGAGCTGCTGACAGCATGGATGGCGGCCTTGGGTGTCTCGAGCGCCACCTTGGCCCGCTGCAGGAACTGGTCCACCTGCTTGGCGTTGTAACCAAACTCGTTGCCCCGCACGCGCTCAAACGACGCGGGAATTTTCCGTTGAAAATCCAATGCCACTGTTGTTCCTTTGTTGCTTTTCAGCTGGGTCGGGTTGGGCACCAGTCTATTGGTGCCGCCGATGTCCGGCGAGGTAGGCGGGCGTGATCAGGTGGGTGCGGGCTGGTTCAGGCACCCGAGACTGTGGAGAAGAGGACAAACGCCACGGGTGAGGCAAAAACGATGGAGTCCAGCCGGTCCATGACACCGCCATGTCCCGGCAGAATGCTGCTCATGTCCTTGATGCCGAGTTCACGTTTGACCATCGACTCGGCGAGATCTCCCGCGGTGGACGCCGCGACGAGGCCCACGGCCAGGATCACGCCCACCCACCAGGGTTTGTCCAAAATGAAGATGCAGGCCAGGATTCCGATCAGCATGGCGCCGGCGATTGATCCGGCGAAGCCTTCCCAGGATTTTTTGGGGCTGATCTTCGGCGCCATGGGATGCTTGCCCAGGGAAGCGCCCACCAGATAGCCGAATGTATCGTTAGAGACCACCAGCAGCAGCATGACTGCCACCTGCCACGCTCCCGGAGGAATAGTCCCGCCCGGCCAGAGTCCCACCGGGGTGGCCACACCGACGGCGTGCAGCGGCAGTGCCGCGAAGCTGATGAAGAACGGCACCCAGCCGAGTGTGAAAACTCCGGCGAAGATGCTGTTCGCCGATCCGGCGGGGCTTTCCACCGACCGCCACAGCAGCACCGCCACGCAGCTCAGGAGCATGGCAAAGAGCAGGCTTTCCATGCCACCAAAGTATGCTGCGAACGGCATGGCGATAGTGCCCACCATGACCGGGACGATTGGCATCCGTGTTCCGTTGGCCTCGAGGGCGCGAAAAATCTCCCAGACGCCGAAAACAGCGAACCCCGTGGTGACGGCAACGAATCCGAGCGGGAGAAAGAGCAGGCCCCCGAGCACGCCGATGAGCATGGCCAACCCCACCACAATAGCCGCCGGAAGATTCCGGCCCGCCTTGGGCGTCGGGTTGTTCCGCGGCTGCTTCCCCTTTGTGCGCGCCCTCTGTGCGGGGGCCTGCTCTGCCTGGCTCATCAGACTTCGAGCAGCTCTGCTTCCTTGCGCTTAAGCAGCTCATCGATGCCGTCAACGTGTGACTTGGTCAGGGCATCCAGTTCCTTCTCGGCACGGCTGCCTTCGTCTTCGCCCGCTTCGCCGTCCTTGACGAGTTTGTCCAGCGTTTCCTTCGCCTTGCGGCGGATGTTGCGGATGGAGATCTTCGCGTCCTCGCCCTTGGTCTTGACGATCTTCACGTATTCCTTGCGGCGCTCCTGGGTCAGGTCCGGAATGGTGATCCTGATGACGTTGCCGTCGTTGGAGGGGTTGGCACCCACCTCGGAGTCACTGAGGGCGCGTTCGATGTCGCGCAGCGCGGTCTTGTCGAACGGCGTGATGAGGATGGTGCGGGCATCCGGGATGGCGAAAGATGCGAGCTGCTGCAGCGGGGTGGGTGAGCCGTAGTAGTCCACCAGCACCTTGTTGTAAAGGCCGGGATTTGCCCGTCCGGTGCGGATCGAGGCGAAGTCTTCCTTGGCTACCTCGACAGCCTTGTCCATCTTCTCTTCGGCTTCGAGCAAGGTTTCTTCGATCACGGTCTCTCCTCAGAAATCAGTGCAGCACGCATGCCGGCTGCACAATCTTGGTTCAGTGTTCCTGGTTCCATCGCTGGTCCCGCCAGCGGGGATGGAACCGTCCTGAAATCATCCTAGCCGTAGCTAGGGGGTCACCAGGGTACCCAGCTTTTCGCCTCGGATGGCGCGGGTAACGTTCCCTTCACCTTCCATCCCGAAGACCACCATGGACAGGTTGTTGTCCTTGCACATGGTCATCGCGGTTTGGTCCATCACACGGATGTCGCGGCGCAGGGCGTCGTCGTAGCTCAGGGTGTCCAGGCGCTCGGCACCGGGATCCTTCTTGGGATCAGCGGTGTAGACGGCGTCCACGCCGCTCTTGGCCATCAGGACAACGTCCGCATGGACTTCCAGTGCACGCTGGGCGGCGACAGTGTCTGTGGAGAAATATGGCAGTCCGGCGCCTGCACCGAAGATCACGACACGGCCTTTTTCCATGTGCCGGATGGCCCGGCGCGGAATGTACGCCTCGGCAACCTGCCCCATGGTGATGGCGCTCTGGACCCGGGTCTCAACGCCGGCCTGCTCCAAAAAGTCCTGGAGTGCCAGGCAGTTCATGACCGTGCCGAGCATGCCCATGTAGTCTGCGCGTGAACGGTCCATGCCGCTCTGGGACAGTTCCGCCCCGCGGAAGAAGTTTCCGCCACCAACAACGATGGCAACTTCGACGTCGGGAACTGCTGCAGCGATTTGCTTGGCGACGCCGCGGACAGTGTCAGGATCAACGCCCAGCTTTCCGCCGCCGAAGACCTCACCTGAGAGCTTCAGGAGGACGCGGCGCCGGTTCTTTTCTGCCTGGCTTGAAGTATTGACGGCTTCCATGGGTGCCTTCCCGTTGGTTAACTCTGAAAAAGGTTATCGTGCCGGGCGGTCAAAGGTCTCATCCGGCCCTGGCCCGGTGCATGCAAAAGGGGCGGCCACCGAAGTGGCCACCCCTTTGCGGATTCGACTAGGAGCCGACGCGGAAGCGTGCGAAGGACGTGCCCTTGACGCCGGCCTCTTCGAGGACCTGCGCCACAGACTTCTTGGCGTCCTTGGCGAATGCCTGGTCAACGAGGACCTCGCCCTTGTAGAAGCCCGTGACACGGCCTTCGACAATCTTGGTCATGGCGGCTTCGGGCTTGCCTTCAGCCTTGGCAGTCTCTTCGGCGATGCGACGCTCGGACTCGACCAGGTCAGACGGAACGTCTTCGCGGGTCAGGTAGTTCGGGGACATCGCGGCGATGTGGACTGCAACATCGTGTGCGGCGGTGGCGGCGGCTTCGCCTTCACCGTCGACAGCGAACAGGACGCCGACCTGCGCCGGGAGATCCTTGGAGGTCTTGTGCAGGTAAGCGTCAACAGTGCCGCCCTCAATGCGGGAGATCCTGCGGACAACAACTTTTTCGCCCAGGATTGCGCCCTCTTCGACGACAACCTCGGACAGCGGCTTGCCGTCAACTTCGGTGGCCAGGAGGGTGTCGAGGTCGGCAGCGCCGGACTCCACAGCCACGGTCAGGACCTTGTCGGCCAGCTGGATGAACTTGTCAGCCTTGGCAACGAAGTCCGTCTCGCAGTTGACCTCGATCATGACGCCGACGCCGTTGCTGACCTTGGCAGCAACCAGGCCTTCAGCGGTGGAGCGGCCTTCGCGCTTCGTAGCGCCCTTGAGGCCCTTGATGCGGATGATCTCGATGGCCTTCTCGGCGTCGCCGTTGGCCTCGTCGAGAGCCTTCTTGACATCCATCATGCCGGCGCCGGTGCGCTCGCGCAGAGCTTTGATATCAGCGGCAGTGTAGTTCGCCATGTGAACCCCTCTGTCTAGAAAATTTATGTGGTGTACGGACCGACAGGACAGCGGCTCACCGCGTGAGCCGCCATCCTGTCAGTGATCCGGCGCTGCGGACAGCGTCGGAGAATCCGGATTTACTTGTCTTACTTGTCCGCGTCGGCGGCGGGAGCCTCGGCAGCGGCCGGGGCTTCCTCTGCAGCCGGAGCGGCAGCTTCTTCTGCAGCCGGAGCGGCTTCTTCTGCTGCCGGAGCTGCAGCGGCAGCTTCGGTCTTGCTGCCTTCGAGGAGCTCGCGCTCCCACTCAGCCAGCGGCTCTTCCGGAGCTTCGGTGGTGCCGGTTGCACGCTGGTTGCGGGCGATGAGGCCCTCGGCAACGGCGTCGGCGACAACGCGGGTCAGCAGGTTTACGGAGCGGATGGCGTCGTCGTTGCCCGGGATCGGGAAGTCGACTTCGTCAGGATCGCAGTTGGTGTCCAGGATGGCCACAACCGGGATGTTCAGCTTCTTGGCTTCGTCAACAGCCAGGTGTTCCTTCTTGGTGTCCACGATCCAGAGCACGGAAGGTGCCTTGGTCAGGTTGCGGATACCGCCGAGGTTGGTTTCCAACTTGGTGAGTTCACGGCGAAGGAGCAGCAGTTCCTTCTTGGTGTACGCGGAACCGGCGACGTCGTCGAAGTCGATCTCTTCCAGTTCCTTCATGCGCTGGATGCGCTTGGAAACGGTCTGGAAGTTGGTCAGCATGCCGCCGAGCCAGCGCTGGTTCACGTAGGGCTGGCCAACGCGGGTGGCCTGCTCAGCAATTGCTTCCTGGGCCTGCTTCTTGGTGCCGACGAACAGAACGGTGCCGCCGTGTGCAACGGTGGCCTTCACGAACTCGTAGGCGCGGTCGATGTAGGACAGCGACTGCTGAAGGTCAATGATGTAGATGCCGTTGCGCTCCGTAAAGATGAATCGCTTCATCTTCGGGTTCCAACGGCGGGTCTGGTGTCCAAAGTGGACGCCGCTGTCAAGCAGCTGGCGCATAGTTACGACGGGCATGCCGACGCTCCTTCCGGCAGGTCATTCATGAGAAAGCCTCGCGGCCCTCTTACCCTGCCAATAGTTGACGGTTGATTAGCGTGGCCCAAGGCGGGCCGTGCTCCTGGCACCCATTGCGACTCTCATCAGGACCGGGGCCCTGACCGCAAGAGGCACAATCCTCCTCAAACAAAGCCGGGGCTTTGGAATTAGAGGTCTGGATGCGCGTAGTCAGTTGCTGCTCCCCCGCATTCCTGAATGAGGCGTGCCGACGCAAATGCGTTGAGGGCACAGCAAACTGCTCCACCAAGTGTACTACAGGCACCGATATCCACCGGACATTCAGGCCTTCGGCCAGCGTTTTCCACATGGCGGCGCAGGACACTCGCGGCGGCAGACCCGGCACGGAAAGCTGGGCAGATGAAAGCGATACTTGTCCTTGCCGCCGCCCTTCTGCTGCCGGTGGCCGCGGCCTCGCCGCCGGCAGCCCCGCGCCCTGACTGGGATTGGCCGCTCTCCCCCAAACCGGCAGTCCTGCGCGCTTTCGACCCGCCGGACAAACCGTGGATGAGCGGGCACCGCGGCGTGGATCTTGGAGCAGCGCACGACGGCGTCCCGGTCACCTCACCGGCGTCCGGCACCGTGAGCTTCGTGGGCGTGGTGGTTGACCGTCCCGTGATCACCATCGATCACGGGGACGGACTGCGAAGCAGCTTTGAGCCCGTTGTAAGCCCGCTGACAGCCGGATCCCTGGTGGCGAAGGGCGATGTCATTGGAACCCTCCAGCCGGGTCACTGCGGAGCGGTGCCATGCGTGCACTGGGGCGTCAGGCGGGCCGATAACTACGTCAATCCGCTGGAGTTCGTGACGGACCTGCGCCCGTCCATCCTGCTGCCGGTCATCCGGGCAGGCCCGGTGAGCGGTCATTCGGTCACCTGGGTGGACGCGGCACCGGTGATCACCGGCTAGACGATGGCTGAGATCCCCGTGATGGCGCGGCCGGTCACCAGCGTGTTGACCTCATGGGTTCCCTCGTAAGAGTAGATAGCCTCTGCATCAGCGAAGATCTTGGCCATTTCAAAGTCGGTCACGATTCCGTTGCCACCCAGGAGGCCGCGGCCGATTGCCACGCTTTCGCGCATCCGGGCGGTGGTGAATGCCTTCGCCAGTGCAGACTGTTCGTCCTTGGCCTGGCCGGCGTCCTCCAACTGGGAAAGCCTGACCATCATGCCCATGGAGCTGACTGCGTTGCCCAGGATCTGGACCAGCTGGCTCTGGACAAGCTGGAAGGACGCCAGCGGACGGCCGAACTGGTGGCGCTCCACGGCGTACCGGCGCGCTACATCGAAGGCAGCGAGCTGCTGGCCCACCGCCTGCCAGGCGACAGCGAGCCGGGTCACCTTGAGGACCTTGTTGGCGTCGCGGAAGCTGTTGGCACCGGCGAGCTTGAAGAAGTCCGGAACCACCACGTCGTCCAGGACAATGTCGGCGTTCTGGACGGTCCGGAGTGAGATCTTGTTTTCAATCTTTGTGGCGCGGAAGCCGGGAAGCGCCGTGTCCACCAGGAAGCCCTTGACCTGATTGTCTGCAATGTCGCGGGCGTAGATGACCACCCAGTCGGAGAAGGTCGCGTTGCCGATCCACCGCTTGGCGCCGTTGAGGACCCAGGTGTCGCCATCGCGCTGTGCCGTGGTGCGGGTGCCGCCGGCCACGTCTGAGCCCCCAAGTGGTTCCGTGAGGCCGAAGGCGCCGATCTTCTTCAGCGAATAGATGTCCGGCAACCAGGCTTCCTGCTGTTCCTGGGAGGCAAGGGCCTCGATTGAGCCGGTAAAGAGACCGTCGTGGACGCCCAGGAACGTTGCAATGGAGGCGTCGGCCCGGGTGGCCTCGGCGTGGACCAGCCCGGCAAACACGTTCGAATAGCCCTGGCGACGCACGGGGCTTACCAAGTCGATTTCGGCCAGCTTCGGGATGAGGTCCATGGGGAATTCGCCGCGGTTCCAGCAGTCCACGGCAATCGGCCGGACTTCGCGGGACAGGAAGCCCCGGATCTCGGCCAGCCGGTCCTGCTCCTTGCCGGTCAGCAACTGTTCAAAGGCAAAAAAGTCACCGTCGGCGTACGGCAGGTCGTTGATGTCAATGGATTTCGTGGACATGGGTTCCTCGCTGGGGATCGGTGCTGGCGAAGGGTTCCAAGGGATGGAGATCCCGAAACCCACTAAAGTTACTGGTGAGTAACTTACTGCATTGGCCATACCCTCTGCAACGGCGGCGATGGAAGGACGCTGGACCTCAACGCTGCAGACGGCAGGCGTGCGACGAACCTTTCGGTATGGTCGGGGTGCAAGGATGCACTCTTTTGGTTGGGGGAACCGCAATGACTGACCCGCGCCGCGAGGCCGTTCTCATCCGACGCCAGGATCAGTCGGGTTTTGACGACAAAACCTCGGAAGTCTTGGAATACGTGGAAGGCGCAGACTTCACCCACTTAACTTTCCAGCTTTCCGGCGGCCCGAAGAAGTACGGGTACTCGGCCCGGAAAGTCCGGATCCTCCGTAATCCAGTGCAGGCACCCATAGGCGACATGGACACTGTCAGCATTCACGGCCAACCCGTGCAAGGCGTGACGGAGGTGTGGCGCTTCGACGGGCACGGCCAGACGTGGTGGCGAGTTTTCTCTTCAGCCGGCGGGCGCGAGAGTTATCAAACATGCGGGCAGGACGAGTTCAGCATCGTCCGGGCAGCTGAGCTCCCAACCGAGGCTTATGAAGTCCTCAACTACTGGCAAGACGTTGTGTCCCATCTTGGGCAGAACGATCCGTTGCGCTCGTTGTACAAGAACTTTCAGACAGTCCCCCACGGGAGCGTCCTCGATCTCTATCTTCGCGGGGAAGCCCCGGAGGCCTCGGCCGGGGTCGAAGAACTCATCTTTCCGTTCCCGTCCAACCTCAGCCAGCGCGAAGCCCTCAAGAAAGGGTTCACCCACCGCGTCTCCGTCATCGATGGGCCGCCTGGCACAGGAAAGACGCAAACAATACTCAACCTGGTTGCCAACATCATCCGTTCACAGGGGAAGACCGTGGGCATTGTCTCTTTCAACAACGCTGCGGTAGAGAACGTTCGGGACAAGCTCGCCGGGGAAGGGTTCGGCCACGTCGTTGCAGACTTGAGGAAGAGCGACTTGCGACGTGAGTTTTTCGCGGGACAGCACGCCGGAAACGTCGAGGTGCAGCGCCGGGTCGGAAGCTCCCCTGTTCCGATGCCGCCAGTCGGCCTGATTTCGGCCCTCGACGAGCGTCTTCAGCACCTGCAGGCGGTGGCCAGGGAACTGGCCCTGCGGCGGCAGGAACTGGATGCTTACAGTCTGGAACGGCGTCACTTCAGCCGCCACGTCGATGGTCACGGGCTGCCAGCGTTCCGGGCTTTGCCCCTCCTGAAGCTGCCATCCAGCCGTATCCTCGAGTACTTAGCCGAGACGGCGGCCGTCCCCGCCAACGAACGTCCCCTAAAAAGACTTTTCCGACGGTTCAAAGGCCGTTTCCGATATGGATCAACGAGGAACGTAGACCCCTACGACACCGACGTCGTCCTTCGTCTTCAGGCTGCCTACTACGACAACAAAATCGCGGAATTGGAACAGCAGATCGAGAAAGCCGAGGGGCAGCTCGACCAGGGCAACTATCCAGCTCTGGAGGACGAACTGCAGCAGGTGTCACGGCAGGCACTGAAAGCAAGTTTGTCTCAACGCTATGCCGGCGCCCGGTCGCCAAGTTATTCGGACGCCACCTATTTCCGGCACTTCAAGTCGTTTACCAACGATTACCCAGTGGTTCTGAGTACCTGCCACTCGCTTCGGCGAAGCATCCCAACGGGCTTCATGCTGGACTACCTGATCATCGATGAAGCTTCCCAGGTAGATCTGCTGGCTGCGGGTCTGGCGCTCTCCTGCGCACGGAACGTGATCGTCGTAGGCGATCTAATGCAACTCCCGCACATCCCGGAGAGGAGCGCTGCTGCGCGCGCCCGGCCGGCGCCTGCCCCCAGTTACGACTACGGGCAGCACAACATCCTGTCCTCAATCATCGAGCGCTTCGGCGCTGGACTCCCCCGCACAATGCTCCGCGAACACTACCGCTGCGATCCTGCAATCATCGACTTCTGCAACAGGAAGTTTTATGGTGGGCAACTCGTCCCTTACACCGTCCGCGACCCGGGAAATAGGGCGCTCGCGGTCGTCCGCACTGTCCAGGGAAACCATATGCGGCAGCACGCTGGCGGCCGCACGAACCAGCGGGAAGCGGACGTCATTGCGAAGGAGGTGCTGGAACTCTACTGCTCCGGCGCACGACACGAAGACATTGGCGTGGTCACGCCGTACCGTCGGCAGGTCGATAAAGTCGCGGAAGCTCTCAAGAACAATATCGAGGCTGACACAGTCCATAAGTTCCAAGGCCGTGAGAAGGAAATCATCATCATGAGCACGGTCCTGGACGAGACCAGAAACGGGCGTTCCGGGGTTGAATTCGTGGATAACCCGCAGTTGGTCAACGTGGCCGTCTCCCGCGCGGTGAAACGGTTTGTTCTGGTGACCAATCACGACATGCTGCCAGCCAGCCGTCACCTTCGCGATCTGGTCCAATTTATCCAGTACCAGGACCCCGGAAACGGCGTCTTTGAAAGCACAGTCCTATCCGTATTTGATCTCCTCTACAAGGAATACTCTGCGCTGCTCACGCCCTTGGCATCCCGCCTGCAGAACACGTCCAGGTTTGCTTCGGAAAACATCGTGTGGACGCTGCTCGTCGAAATGCTTGCCGAGGAAGCCTACAAGGATTTTGCCGCTGTCCAGCAGGTCGTTTTGCGCAATCTGCTCCCCGACCTTTCCAGGCTCACACCAGAGCAGGTCTCCTATGTGAGGAACCGGGCCACGGTCGACTTCGTCGTTTACAACCGCATTACCAACATGCCTGTCCTCGCTGTGGAAGTCGACGGTTTTGCCTTCCACGAGGCCGATGCTCGGCAAAGCGTCCGGGACGGCCTCAAGAACGCGATCTGCCGCACGCATGGCATTCCGCTCCTGCGCCTACCGACTACCGGGAGCGGAGAAGAACAGGTGATCCGCCAGAGGCTCACGGCTGGGATTCTTGAAACGGCATCGTTCTGACACGGATGCCCTCCGGACTGCGTTCCCGCAGGCCGGAGGGCATCCGCACGGTAGGGCTACTCGGACTTGAACCGAGGACCTTAGGATTATGAGTCCCGCGCTCTAACCAGCTGAGCTATAGCCCCATGCCCGCTGCCTGCCCGGTCCGATGAGGACTTTGGTTTCAGCAGGGCAAAAACACTCTAGCAAACCGGGGCGCTTCCTCAGACCACGGCTGGTGCTGGTCAGGTCGCGGCGGGTGCCGGGGCGCCGACTTCCTGCCGGCCTCAGACCACTTTGTCTTCGTAGCTTGCACCGCGGTACAGGTCCTCAAAGGTCTGCAGGGTGCCCTCGATGCTGTGCTGTTCCACCAGCCGCCTGCTGGCCTGGCCCATCGCTGCGCGCTCTTCGACGGACAGCTCCAGGATGCGGGTGATTTTCTTCGCGAGGTCGTCACTGTCGTTGGGGATGAACAGGTAACCGTTCTCGCCGTCGCGCACCAGGTGCGGGAGTGCCATGGCATCCGCGAGGAGGACGGGCGTCGAGGCGGACATGGCTTCGAGGGTTACCAGGGACTGCAGCTCGGCGGTGCCCGGCATGCAGAACAGGTCCGCTTTGATGTAGGTCTCCCGGAGGTCTTCGTCACTGGCCAGGCCCAGGAACCTTACCCGGTCCTCGAGGCCCAGCCGTTTGGCCTGCGCCTCGAGGGCTGGGCGGACTTCCCCGCCGCCTACGATCTCCAGATGGACATTCAGCTCTGCCGGGGTCTTGGATACCGCGTTGATGAGGACGTCAACGTGCTTCTCCTCTGCCAACCGGCCCACAAAAACCACCGTCGGGTTGGCATGCGGTTCGATGACTTCACCGGGCTGCAATTCATAGGCGGCCGAATCAATGCCGTTGGACAGGGGCAGCACCTTGCGGAGGAAGGCGTGCTGGTGCATGGCCTTGGCCGCCAGGGGTGTGGGCGTGGTGACGACATCGGCCTGGCCCATGACTTTGCCCATGTCCTTCCAGGAGATCTTGCCGATGATGTCCTTGAACCACTGCGGGAACGGCAGGAAGGGGTTCAGATTCTCCGGCATGAAGTGGTTGGTGGCCACAATCCTGACGCCACGCTTCACAGCTTCATACAGGACGTGTTCGCCGATCATGTAGTGGCTCTGGATGTGCACCACGTCAGGCTTGACCCGGTCGAAGAGGAGGCTGATCTCCTTTTTGATCTCCCACGGGAAGCAGATGCGGAAGTACTCGTGCGTGAAGACGCCGTGCGAGCGGAGCCTGTGGACAGTGGCCTCTGAACGGAATTCGGTGAAGCTCGCGCCATTGTCCGCGCGGCAGGCCAGCACATTCACGTTGTGGCCGCGGCCGGTCATGCCCTTCGCCAGGCGGTAGCTGAACTGGGCGGCGCCGTTGACGTGGGGCGGATACGTATCCGCGGCTATCAGGATGGTCAGGGGACGCTGGTCGGCGGGCGTTGTCACGTGGAGAGCTCCTGAAGGTCACGGTGCGCAGCTGACGCTGAAAACACCGGGTGGCCGCCGGCGCGGTGGCGCGGGGCCTCTTAGAATCGGCTGGGTGAAATCGGCTGGGTGGAAAGTCTGCGGATGGAAATGTCTTGTGATGGAAATGGACTGGTCAGGCCAGCAGGCTAGTGGGATGCCCTGCCCGCCGCCTTGCGCGCATCTTTCTTGCGCTTGGTGACCTCGGGGTGGTGCCTGGAAAGAGCGATCACCCCCACGATAGCAAGGGAAGCTGCCGCAGCCATGGCAATCGCCATCACGGCGTGGACGTCAGGGCGCAATTCACCCAGGATCACGATGCCGATGGCGATTCCCACGATCGGATCGACGACCGTCAGGCCGGCGATGACCAGGTCCGGCGGCCCGCCCGAGTAGGCGCTTTGGACAAACCAGGAACCGAGGCCGCCCGCTGCCGCAATGGCCACCACCGAGTACCACTGGACATTGAGCAGGAACAACCCGTTCGGATCCAGCAGGTGTTTGCCGATGATCCTCGTCAGGACAGCCACAAAGCCGAAAAGAACACCGGCGCCAAGGATGTAGACAAACGCACTCATCCGGTGCCGGAACATCACCGCCAGGGTGCCGAACACCCCGACTGCCAGGGCAAGCAGCAGCACTATGGTGAGCTCGTCCTCCTGATTCACATGGTGGTTCTCCTGGGTCACGTTCACCGCAAGGAGGACAAACAGCGCCGAACCGGTGACGCAGGCCGCAATGGACACCATGGTGGCCCGGTTGATGGTGATGTCCTGGTCGCGCGCATTCACCACGGTGGTGATGACCAGCGCGATGGCCCCGATCGGCTGCACCACGGTCAGCGGCGCGGAGACCAGCGCCACCGCGTTCATTGCCATCCCCAGGCACAGCAGGAGCAGCCCGATCACCCACCGGGGATTCCGCAGCAGGCGGAGGAAGCCGTTTGAACTCAGCGCCAGACCCCCGGTATCGGCCTTGACCGCACTGCCCTGCTTCTGGGCACCCAAGGCAAGGCAGAACGCCCCAAGCACCGCCAGCAGGACCGCGACCCACACCATCAGGCGGTGCCGCCGTCTTTATTTTCGCCGCCGCGACGCGCGCGGTCGTGCCCCGCGGCGTCGTGCCCCGCCGCGTCCTGATGTGACTGCATTCTGCCCTTCCGCAGAATGGCCCAGAAGTAGTTGTAGGCGGCAATCCAGTGGCCGACGAGGCCGAGGCCCAGGACAATCCAGGCAGCCAGGAACAGCGGCCCGCCGAACGGGGAATCCAGCCGTGACAGGACCAGCAGGGGTGTGCCGAGCAGCAGAAGCCCGGTGCGGACTTTGCCGACCCTGCTCACGGGGAGATCAGGATGGCCGCGGAAAAAGAAGAGTGTTATGGCCAGGAGCACGGCGTCGGGCACCAGGAGTGCAGCCAGATAAAGCCAATGGAGGACGCCGGCGATCACCAGGGTGACTGCCACCGTGATCAGGGCAAGCCGGTCAGCAAGGGGGTCCATGACTCGGCCCAGTTTGGACGCCTGGTCGAAGCGGCGTGCGACATAACCGTCTATCCAGTCGGAGCCCGCCATGACGGCCAGGACAACCACGGCGACGCCGTATTCCTTCTGCGCGAGGACCAGCCAGATGAAGAGCGGCACACCCATGAAGCGCAGCACCGTCAGGGCGTTGGGGACGGTGAAGACGCGGTCGTGGTCGATCTGGGGGCGGTCGGAACGCGCACCAGCGCCGATGAACCTCACTCCGCTCCCCTCCTCCTCCTAAAGCACAGCGTGAACGTGGAACTAAAGCAAAGCGTGAACGTGGCGGTCCGTTACGGATTCCGGAGCAGCCTGCGCAGCAATACCACGAAGATAGCGGCTGAAGCCGCGAGGGCCGCCAGAGGTTTCCAGCGAAGGCTGGCACCTTCCGTGGACTCAGACAACGCGGCGAACTTCTGGGCGGCAACGGCTTTGCCCTGTTCCAAAACGGCTTTGCCCTCTCCAAGCTTTTCCTTGGCGGCGCCAACCAGGAACCTGACCTGGGGTTTGACGTCCAACTCGGTGTCCAGTTCGTCCCGGACCTCCGCGATGTGCCGCCGCCGCTGCTCCAGCCTGCGGTGAAGCTCGGGCTCGGATGCATGCGGGAATTCCACCTTCTGCGCCTCGGCTTTGGCTTCCTTTTCCGCCTTGGCCTTCGCAGCGGCCTCATCCTTGGCGGCCTTTGCGGCCTTGGCCTCGGGGGTCGCCGGGTCAAGCAGGGCAGCGTTGAAGCCCGTGCCTTCCTTGGCGATCCCCAGATCGTATTTGATGCCCCGGATGGTCTCTTCCGGCATCAGGGGCATGGCCTTCTTAAGTTTGCGCATGCCGATCAGGGCCCCGATGAGGGCGATGATCAGGAACACCGCACAGACCAGCAGGGCCGCGAGCCAGGCCGGCATGATGGTGGCAAGGCCCATGATGGCAGCCACGATGAGGCCGACTACCAGGAAGGCCACGAAAACGAGGGCGACGGCGAGGAACGCTGCTGCTACCCCTACCTGGATGCCCTTGCGCTTGAGCTCTACCTTGGCGAAGGCGATTTCGTCGTTGAGTTGGCGGGGCGCGAGGCGAAAAAGTAGTTTCAGCGTTCTGGGCAGCGCGGTGATGCGCAGTCCCTGGCTGGTGCGCCCGGTGTGTCGTCCGCTCATCGGTTCCCGCCTTACATGTTGGTTGGTCGATTCGGCTGCCGTGTTCTGGGGGAGCGTGCGCCAGCATGGTCCCGTCCCCAAAACTATCATTCAGGCTCAGGCCAAACTTCCGGGTGGCCTCACGGCGCGCCCGTCACACCGCAAAGACGGACCGGGCCGGGCCTAGGATTGGTCTCCGTGACCATTCACTCCAATCCGGGCGACGCCCTGAGCCGCCGACGGAAACTGCTGTACATCCTCTTGCTCGGTGCGCTCACCGCTTTGGGACCCTTCACGATCGACCTCTACCTGCCTGCCTTCCCTGCCCTTGAGGCCAGCCTTGGAGTCTCCGAGGCGCAGGTCCAGCTGACATTGGCGGGCACCACCATCGGTTTTGCCCTGGGACAGCTGATAGTGGGTCCCTTCAGCGACAAGTTTGGCCGGCGGCTCCCGCTGATCCTGGCCACCGCCGTTCACATCGCTTCCTCCGTCGGGGCGGCGCTGTCCACCGACATCGCCACGCTGGGATTCTTCCGTGTCCTGATGGGGGTGGGCGCCGCCGGCGGCGGCGTGGTGGCCATGGCGATGGTGCGGGACCTGTTCTCCGGCTACGCCATGGTGAAGATGTTCTCCCGCATGGCCCTGGTGAATGGACTGGCGCCGATCCTGGCTCCCGTCATCGGATCCCAGCTTCTCCTGGTGATGCCGTGGCCGGGCATCTTTGTGTTCCTGGCCTGCTACGGGGCCCTGGTGATCGTTGCATCGCTCGTCCTGGTCCAGGAAACCCTGCCCCCGGAGAAGCGCGGCCAGTCCGGCATGACCGCAGGCCAGCGCTACAAGGCCCTCTTCACGGACCGGATATTCGTGGGCCTGTTGGTGGTGGGCGGTATGAACTTCGCCGGCCTCTTCACCTATCTGTCGGCCTCGCCGTTCCTGTTCCAGGACATTTTCGGTTTTTCCGCGCAGGAGTACGGCCTGCTCTTCGGCATCAACTCCCTGGGCATTGTGGCCGGCGTCCAGATCAGTTCCAGGCTCATCAGGCGCGTCCCGCCGCAGTGGATCCTTGCCGGCTCGACAGCCTGGATGTTCCTGATGGCTTCGTTGATCGTCATTTTCGACCAGGCCGGCTTTGGCCTCTGGGGCGTGCTGGTGCCGCTCTGGTTCTACATCATGGGCACCGGCTTTACCTTCCCCTGCGTGCAGGTCCTGGCGCTGTCCAGCCACGGCGCACAGGCCGGGACGGCGGCGTCCCTCCTGGGTGCCGCGACCTTCATGACGGCGGGCCTGATCTCGCCGGTGGTGGGCTGGCTGGGAATCACCAGCGCCTCACCCATGGGCGCCGTCCAGGCAGCATGCATCCTGGTGGCGATCGCCGGTCTCTGGCTGATCGTCAGGCCGCGGACCGTACCGGCGATCCAGTGAAAGGCAAACCGCACCGCAACCCCCGGGGTCTGTTCCTCGGGGCGGTGCTGGGCGCCGTCGCCGGCTACTTCGTTGGCCGGATATTCGGCGGCGCTGCCCTGGGCATCATCGTTGGCGCGCTGGCGGGCGCTGCCCTGCTGTACCGCGTCAATCCGGGTCCCTGGAACCGCCGGTAACAGTCGTGACGGCGCTGTAGGGTGCCGGCACCTGCCGTGAGGCACGCTCCCGCGATAAAATAATTCCGTGCCCAGCTGGCAGTACTCCTCGCCGCTCCCGGCCACATGGCAACGTTGCGACTCCGGCATCCTGCCACTGTGGTGGGACCGGCTGTGCGCGCAGACCGGCCAGCAATCCGCGGCCCTCTATGCGGCCGGGCTCTTTACCGAAGACCGACGCCGGCCCATCGCCCAGTGGTTCAACCCCGGCTTCAGCGCGGCCCTCCTGGTGGCCCCGGAAACCTCCCCTGAATGGCCGGTGCAGCGCTTCGGGATCTTCTACGCGCCGCCGGGCGCCGGCTTCGCCCGCGTCCACTCAGCGCCCCACGAATGGCACCCGCGCGAACCCCGCAAGTCCCCCACCGAGCAGGAGGCCTTCCTGGCCGCGATCGCGGAGGCCGAACGTTTCCTGCAGGTGGAAATGGACTTCGTCTGAAAGACAAAAAAAGTCCCGCCCTCACACGGAGGACGGGACTTTTTTGGTGTTGGCTCCTCCTGCTGGACTTGAACCAGCAACCCTTCGATTAACAGTCGAATGCTCTGCCAATTGAGCTAAGGAGGAATGAAGCAGGTACGACATTAGCAAAGGATTCCCGACAATGTGAAATCGGCTCCCGGATGGGTTGGAATACCCTCCCCTGGTATAAGAAAAATCCCCGTTCCGGAGAACCGGAACGGGGATTGCGCGCTCCTCCTGCTGGACTTGAACCAGCAACCCTTCGATTAACAGTCGAATGCTCTGCCAATTGAGCTAAGGAGGAATGAAGCGGGTATCAGCCTAGCAAACACCCCGGCTGGAAGCGAAATCAGAACTGAAATCGGGGATCGGAAGCGTGGAAGCTAGGCGTCCGAGCGCAACGCCCGGCGCTCCATTTCCAGCATCATCAGCTCGCGGTTAAGCCGTTGGAAGTCCTCTGGATTGGCTGCAGGGTCCAGCCGCTGGAGCTGGCCCATCTTGTCCGCCTTCACCCGAGTGATCTGGAGCTCGAACAGCCGGGCCAGGATGTCCTTGCAGTACTTCTGGACGGCTTCGGCGGTGCTGGCCGGCAGCGGCACCACGGCGAGTTCGGATACCAGCGGACGCAGGGGTTCGGGGACTTCGTTCATGACCTGCTCCACCCAGCGCACCGGCTCGCCGATCAGTCCCGGACCCGAGGCGCGCATGGCGTCGTGAACGGCCTGGAATGCGGGCGTCACGAACCGCGCAGCCGAGAAACGCTCCCAGATGCCGCCGCCCAGGAATGCGGGCTCCTGCAGCGCCACCTCCAGCGCCTGCCGCTCCATGGACGCCACCGGGTCGCGCGGATCGGGGCGGTGGTAGGAAGGGACGGCGCCCGACGCCGGTCCGGCGGCCACACCGGGTCCGCCGGGTTGGGTGCCACGCACCGGAGCGGAAGCACCGGACGGGGTTCCCGGCGACGCGGGTGCCCCGCTGCCTTCACGCTTCATGGCGACGGCGACTGCCCGGCTGACCTCCTCAACGGCGATGCCGAGCCAGCCGGCCAGCTGACGGGCATAGGCAGGCCTGATGGCGGCGTCCCGGATCTGGGCCACCACCGGAGCAGCTTCGCGCAGGGCCGCCACCCGGCCCTCCACGGTGTCCAGGTTGTGGCGCTTCAGCGTAGCTTTGATGGCGAATTCAAACAGCGGACGCCGGCTGTTGATCAGGTCGCGGACGGCAGCGTCGCCCTTGGTCTGGCGGAGGTCGCAGGGATCGGCGCCGGTGGGGTCAACGGCCACATAGTTCTGCGCCACGAAGCGCTGGTCCTCCTCAAAGGCACGCAGCGCGGCCTTTTGCCCGGCGGCATCGCCGTCGAAGGTGAAGATGACCTCGCCGCCGCTGCCGTCGTCGGACAGCAGGCGCCGGGCGATCTTGATGTGCTCGGTGCCGAACGCGGTGCCGCAGGTAGCCACCGCCGTCGGGATTCCGGCGAGGTGGCAGGCCATGACGTCCGTGTAGCCTTCCACCACCACCAGCTGCCGGTCCTTGGCGACATGCCGTTTGGCGAGGTCGATCCCGTAGAGCACCTGCGATTTCTTGTACAGGGTGGTTTCGGGGGTGTTGAGGTACTTGGGCCCCTGATCGTCCTCGTAGAGTTTCCGGGCACCGAAGCCGATGGTGTCGCCGGCGATGTCGCGGATGGGCCAAATGAGGCGGCCGCGGAACCGATCGTAGATTCCCCGGTTGCCTTCCGAGAACATCCCGGTCAGCTTAAGTTCAGCGTCCGTGAAGCCGCGCCCGCGCAGGTGCTTCAGGAGGGCGTCCCAGCCCTGCGGCGCGTAACCCACCCCGAACTGCTCCGAGGCTGCACGGTCGAAGCCGCGGTGGTATAGGAAGTTCCGCCCCTCGGCGGCGCCGGGCGTCAGCAACTGGGCGCGGAAGAACTCGTCGGCGATCTTGTGGGCGTCCAGGAGGCGCTGGCGCTTGCCCACTTCCTCACGGTTGGGGCCGGTGCCGCCGTCCTCGTAGCGCAGCTCGTACCCGATGCGGGCGGCCAGCTTCTCGACTGCCTCGTGAAAGGAGGTGTGATCCTGCTTCTGGACAAAGGCGATGACGTCGCCGTCTTCGCCGCAGCCGAAGCAGTGGTACCTGCCCACCTGCGGACGGACGGTGAACGACGGCGAGCGCTCGTCGTGGAAGGGGCACAGTCCTTTGTAGGTTCCCAGCCCGGCACCCTTGAGCGTGACGTAGCCGTCAACCACTTCCTTGATGTCCGTGCGCTGGCGTACTTCGTCAATGTCTTCACGTTTGATCAGGCCAGCCACAGAGCCATCCTAGTCCTCACCAAAGCGACGGCAGGCTCCCCACGAGCCGTTCGTACATGGCCAGCGCCGATCCGTCGGTGAGTGACGCCACCTGGTCGATGACCACGCGAAGGCGCGCTCCGTCGTCGGCCGCGTCCCGCCAGTCCGCTGCAAACATCGGCTCCAGGTGCCGGTCCCCCGTGGCGTTCAGGGCGGTGACCAGGGCGTGCAGGACTTCGCGCTGGCGCTCGTAGATGGGCTGGCGGTGCTCGGTGGTCATCACGAACGTGGTGGCCAGCCCCTTCATGACTGCGATCTCCATCACTGTCCCGTCCGGGACCATCAGCTCGGCGTTGTACCGGGTGAGGTTTTCCGGGCCGTAGAGGGCACGGGTGGTCTCCAGGGCGCTCTGGCAGAACCGGCCGATCAGCTGGCTGGTCATGTTCTTCAGGGCGCCCATGGATTTGCGGCTGCCGTCGGCTTCGCGGACCCACACGTCGGTGGCTTCGAGCCGGGCCAGGGCAGCGTCGATGGCGGCGGGATCATTGTGCGGGAGGTACCACTGCTTGGCGTAGCCCACCACCCGGGCGCGGTGGTCAGGGTTGTCCATCCAGCGCAGCTGGAAGTGGCCTGCCACGATCGCGTCCTCGACGTCGTGCACCGAATAGGAAATGTCATCGGCCAGGTCCATGACCTGGGCCTCGAGGCAGGACCGCCGCGCCGGGGCGCCTTCCCTGATCCAGTTGAAGATGGGGAGGTCGTCCTCGTAGGCGCCGAACTTGCTGGTGCGCTGCCCGTGGATCACCGGCGCGTCAAGCGCCGACCAAGGGTATTTCGACGCCGCGTCCAGGCTGGCGCGCGTGAGGTTCAGTCCTGCGGGGCGGCCGTCACTGGCCAACACCTTGGGCTCCAGGCGCGTCAGCAGGCGGAGTGTCTGGGCGTTCCCTTCGAACCCGCCGATGGCATGTGCCACCTCGTTGAGGGCGGACTCGCCGTTGTGTCCGAACGGCGGGTGCCCCAGGTCGTGGCTCAGGCACGCGGTGTCCACCACATCCGGATCACAGCCCAGCGCACGGCCCAGCTCCCGGCCCACCTGCGCCACTTCGAGGCTGTGGGTCAGGCGGGTGCGGACGAAGTCGTCGGTGTCCGGAGCCACTACCTGGGTCTTTGCGCCAAGCCTGCGGAGCGCCGAGGAATGCAGCACGCGGGCGCGGTCGCGCTCAAAGTCGGACCGGTAGGTGCTCTTGGGCGGTTCCTCCACCCAGCGGGCGGAGTCCTGGGCCTCGTAGCCGGGCAGGACCGGCGCTGTGGTGCGCGTTTCAGCCACCGGAAACATCCAGCTCCGCGGCGGAGATGTCCTTGGACTGTGCATCGTTCAGGGCCCGGGATTCCAGCCAGTCTTTCGGCAGCGCGGGCTTCTTGGGCGAACCTGCCCGTCCGCGCGGACCTTCGGCGTCGACGCCGGGGTACGGCGAATCCAGGTCCAACTGGTTGAGGGTCTCCCGGAGGACCTCCAGGCTGGTTACCAGTGCCAGTTTGGTCCGGAGCTCCCCGCCCACGACGTAGCCCTTGAAGTACCAGGCGATGTGCTTGCGGATCTCACGCAGCGCCTTGCCCTCATCGGCAAACGTCTCCACCATCAGTTCGGCATGCCGGTAGACACTGTCCGCCACCTTCCGAACGTCCGGCCTGTGCCTGACATCGCTCCCCTCGAAGGCAGCCATCAGGTCACCGAACAGCCACGGCCGTCCCTGGCAGCCGCGGCCCACCACAACGCCGTCCACCCCGGTTTCCTGGACCATGCGGACGGCGTCCTCGGCGGACCAGATGTCCCCGTTGCCCAGGACCGGGATATCGGGCAGGGTTTCGCGGAGCCGGGCGATCGCGGACCAGTCGGCCGTGCCGGAGTAGAACTGTGCGGCTGTCCTGCCGTGAAGCGCGACGGCGGCGACACCGGCATCGCGGGCGATGCGGCCTGCGTCGAGGTACGTCAGGTGGTCATCGTCGATGCCCTTGCGCATTTTGATGGTGAGCGGGACGTTGCCCTTGGACGCCTCCTTGACCGCCGTCTGGACGATGGAGGTGAACAGGTCGATCTTCCAGGGCAGGGCGGAGCCGCCGCCGCGCCGGGTCACCTTGGGAACGGGGCAGCCGAAGTTCAGGTCGATGTGGTCTGCCCGGTCCTCGTCCACCAGCATGCGCACCGCCTGGCCGACGGTGACGGGGTCCACGCCGTAGAGCTGGACGGAGCGGACTTTTTCGTCGTCGTCGTGGGAGATGATCCGCAGGGATTCGGGGGTGCGCTCCACGAGGGCACGCGAGGTGACCATCTCCGCTACGTACAGCCCGCCACCGTATTCACGGCACAAACGACGAAAAGCGGAGTTGGTGATGCCCGCCATGGGAGCCAGGATCACGGGGGTGTCCACCGTGATGTTGCCCAGCTTCAGGGGCGGGAGTTCCAGCTTGGGGGCGGGAGGGGTTGCGGTAACAGTCACCTGTCCATTGTCGCAAAGGCGGGCAAATCGGCGGGAATCGGCACTGTGCAGGGTCAGTTGGTGGGCGGTAGAGAGCCAGCCACGGTCCCCCGCAGGTGTCAACACCCCCGTGCAGGGTCAGTCGATGGGCGGTCGAGGGCCGGCCACGGTCCGCCCGCTGGTGTCAACAACCGCCCTGTCAGGACTAGTTGCGGTCCGCGCGGCGGCCCCTGCGGGTTTCCGGCGCCGCGCCCGATCCCGCATTCTCCGGCCCGCCCGGCCGCGCACCTGCCAGCGTTGCACGGCGGGACCGGCCAGCCTCGGCTGCCGCTGACAGCGCGCCCGTATCGCCGACGTCGTCCGGGTTGATTTCCGGCGCCCGCCTTTCCACGGCGTCCCCGGATCCGGCGTCCGGACGGGCCACCGGCCGGACGCCCGTGGCCTTGACCACCAGCACCGCGATCAGGGTGGTCATCGGAATGGCGAGCACCAGTCCGATGGAGCCGACGAGCGTGCGGATGACTTCCTCGGAAAGCTCCGCGCTGGTCAGGGTGTCCCCCAACGGCCGGTTGTAGAGCATCACGATGATGAGGATGGGCAGGGCTGCGCCGGCGTAGGCGAACGCGATGGTGTAAACGGTGGAGGCGATGTGGTCGCGGCCGATCCGCATGGCGGACGTGAACAGTTTTCGGGCGCTGGTGCCGGGGGCAAGCTCGTAAAGCTCCCAGACGGCCGACGACTGGGTGATGGTGACGTCGTTCAGCACACCCAGCCCCGAGATGATCAGCCCGCACAGGATCACCCCGGAAATGGAGATGTTGGCGGAAGTGTTGATCAGGGTGGTGGCGTCATGGCTGCCCACTCCGGCGAGGTTGGCGGCGTCGGTGGCCCAGGCGGCCAGAAGCGCTGTGATGCCCAGCCCGAACATGGTGCCCAGCAGTGCCGTGGACGTCCGGGCGGAGAAGCCGTGGGCAAAATAGAGGACCCCGATCATGATCACCGTTGACCCCACCAGTGCCAGCAGCAACGGCGGTTTTCCCTCCACCAGGCCGGGCAGCATAAATCCGGCCAGGACGAAGTACGCGCCCACCAATCCGAGCAGCGCCCGCAGCCCGCGCCAGCGCGCCACCGTGATGACCACCAGCGCGTAGAGGAGCGCCAGCATCACGATGGGCAGCGTCCGGACGAAGTCGACAAAAATGTAGGCCGGAGACCCCTGCGACGCCGCGGCCCCCGGTGCATTGGAAAGATTCAGGTACCTGATCTGGTCCCCGGGTTTCACACCGTGGGATTTCGCCACCTCCGGGTTGATCACCACCTTGACCGGGCTGCCGCCCTGGTCAGGCTGGGTGAAGGCGAACATGCAGTCCGACCCCTGCGGGGCAGGCTGGCCGGAGGGAACGCCGGCCGGGGAGCCCTGCGTGCAGCTTTCTTCCACCACGCTCTGGATCTTGCCGGTATCGAAGCTCACTCCGGGCGCTGCCGAGTACGGGCTGGCGAGCGAAATCCCCTCCTTGGACCCGGATGGCCAAAGCATGGCCATGCCTGCCAGGGTCAGCAGCGTCAGCGGCACCAGGATGGCGGCAAGTATGCGGTTCGCCTTCCGGCGGGCGGCAATCGCTTCTGCAGTTGGCTCCGAATGACCTGTTGAAGCGTGGGAGTGACCGGATCCCATCAGCAGCTAATCCTCATACCTTGAACTCTACGTCCGGCACCTTAGGGTTGATAAATGGTAGGAAGCGGGAAGGACCCAGGCATGACGGACCGCAGCACCGAGGGCAGCCGCACTCCCCCCGCCGGCGGGGCAGGCAGCGGCGCCGGAGGCATCAGCGAAGGCAGCGCCGGACACCCGTCAGGAGCAGTACGAACCACGCAGCAGGCGTCGCTCACCGTGCTGGAAGCCACCGGCCCCACAAGGGGCGTGGCCCTGGTGCTGCACGGCGGCAAGGCGCACAGCTATGAGCCGGTGGAAGCCAGGCACCTGAGCCCGCTGCGGATGCTGCCGTTCGCCCGCCACCTGCACCGCGCGGGTAAGGACTACGGGCTGGCTGTCTGGTCCCTGCGGAACAGTGTGCGGGGCTGGAACGGACAGGCCATGTCGGCGCTCCACGACGCCCGCTGGGCCCTCCAGCAGATTAGCGATCAGCACCCCGGCGTTCCCGTCTATCTGGTGGGCCACTCCATGGGCGGACTTACCGCCGTCTGCGCGGCCGACGACCCGCAGGTGGAGGCCGTGGTGGCCCTGGCCCCGTGGCTCGGACCGGAGACACCTGCCCAGCGGGTTGCCGGGCGAAAAATCCTGATCGTCCACGGCACGGGAGACCGGATGACCAGCCCGGCCCAGTCCCTGAAGTTTGCCCGCCGCGCCGCCCTTGCGGCGGCGTCCATGCAGTACGTTTCGCTCAACGGCGCGGGCCACTTCATGATCCGCCGGGTGCGGCTATGGCACACCCTGGCCACAGGATTTGTGATGAAGTCCTTCGCCGAACGCACCGGCTTCACCTACCCGGCATCCGGCACACTGGACCGGATCCTGCCGGAGTCCGCTGCCCAGGTCAGCCTGTGACCCCGTTTCCGTGGCCGGAATTTGCCGCTTCGCTGCCATGGACGGCGCTGGCGGTGGCGGTGGTCCTGGCCGTGACGTTTGTTGTGGCCGTCCGGCAGCACAGGCACTCGGTGATGGACGTTGCCTGGGGCCCGGGATTCGTGGCGGTGGCGGTGGTCTCCTGGTTCCTTTCAGCCGGGCAGGGTGACGACACGCGGCGCCTGCTGCTTGTCCTGCTGACGGCTGCCTGGGGTCTGCGGCTCGGAGTCCATATTGGCTGGCGGGCGCGGGACGGGCATGAGGACCCGCGCTACAAGGATCTGCTGAAGCCAGCACCGGGCTCACGGAACGCCTATGCCCTGCGCCGTGTCTACCTGCCGCAGGGCGTGGTGATGTACTTTGTGTCCCTGACTTTGCAGGTGGGGATGTTCGCCGCGGGTGCCGTGGGCTGGGTTGCGGTCCTGGGCATCCTGCTGTGGGTCACAGGGTTCGTCTTTGAGACCGTGGGCGACTGGCAGTTGGCCCGGTTCAAGAAGGATCCGGCGCGGCGCGGAACGGTGCTGAACACCGGCTTGTGGCGGTACACCCGGCACCCAAACTACTTCGGTGATGCTGCTGTTTGGACAGGACTTTTCCTCATTGCCGCAGACTCCTGGCCGGGCATCCTCACCGTACTGTCACCGGCCCTGATGGTCTGGACGCTGACGGCCAAGACCGGCAAGCCCCTCGCGGAGAAGGCAATGTCCGGCCGGCCGGGCTATCAGGAATACCTGGAGTCGACGTCGGGATTCCTGCCGCTCCCGCCCCGCCGGCGCAGGACCGGAGCTTCCTGACCAAGCCAGTGGGCGGCCCAGGACCACACCCGGCCGACCCCGCCTGACCAGGCCACGGCGGGCGACGGGCGGGTCCGGCCCCGGGCAGCGGCGGACGGGCGGCTAACCAGCCCGCCGCATGGCTAGACTCCTTGGGGTATTACTGAACCCAATGGAGAGGTATTCCTGTGGCAGACGCAGTCCTGACCAACCGCGGCCCTGAAGAACGCGGGCTCGCCCGGGTAGCCCAGCGGATGGCGGCGTGGACGGAGAAATGGTTCCCGGACGCCTACATCTTCGCCCTGGCCGGAGTTGTCCTCATCGCCGTCGCGGCGCTGGCCATCGGCGCCTCACCCCAGTCCATCGCCGACTCCTTCGGCAACGGCTTCTGGGACCTGACCGCCTTCACCCTGCAGATGGCGATGGTGGTCCTCACCGGCTACGTGGTGGCGACATCCCCGCCCGTGGCCAAACTCATCAACCGGCTCGCCCTGATGCCGGCAACGGCCCGCTCGGCCGTGAGCTTTGTGGCGCTGATGTCCATGTCGGTCTCCTTCCTCAACTGGGGGCTCAGCCTGATTTTCGGCGGCCTGCTGGCACGCGCCATCGCCCGGCGCAAGGACCTGACCGTGGACTACCGGGCCCTCGGTGCGGCCGCCTTCATGGGCCTCGGAGCCGTCTGGGCGCTGGGCCTGTCCTCCTCCGCCGCGCAGCTGCAGGCCACGGCCGGATCACTGCCCCCGGCGCTGCTGAAGATCACCGGCGTGCTGGACTTCGGCACCACCATCTTCACCTGGCAGTCCCTGGTGACCCTGGCGATCCTGGTGGCCCTCACCACGGTGATCGCGCATTTTTCCGCACCCCGGGGCGGGTCCATCCGGACCGCTGAGGACCTCGGCGTGGACCTCGATGACGAACCCGCCCCGGCGGCGCCACGCTCCCGCCCGGGCGAATGGCTGGAGTACAGCATGATCCTGCCCATCCTGGCGGGCCTGCTGACCCTTGGCTGGCTCATTTCGCAGTTTGTCACCAAGCCGTTCCTGACCGTGGTCAGCAGCCTCAACGGCTACCTGCTGGTCTTCCTGATCCTGGGCCTGGTGCTGCACGGCACGCCGCGGAACTTCCTGCAGGCCGTCAACAAGGCCGTCCCCGCGACCGCCGGCATCCTGGTCCAGTTCCCGCTCTACGCCGCGATGGCTGCCATCCTGACCAGGGCCACCGGCCACGGCGGCATGACCCTGTCCTCACACCTGGCCGAGTTCTTCTCGGACATCGGCGGCGGTGGTGCGTTCGCCGTCGTCATTGCGCTGTACACCGCCCTGCTGGGACTGTTCGTTCCCTCGGGCGGCGGCAAATGGCTCGTTGAGGCGCCGTACGTGATGCAGTCCGCCACCGATGTCCAGATGAACCTCGGCTGGACGGTGCAGATCTACAACATCGCCGAGGCACTGCCCAACCTGGTCAACCCGTTCTTTATGCTGCCGCTCCTGGCAGTGCTGAAGCTGCGTGCCCGTGACCTGGTGGGGTTCACGTTCCTGCAGTTTGTGTTCCACCTGCCGGTGGTGCTGCTGCTGGTGTGGCTGCTCGGGATGACGTTTGAGTTCGTCCCGCCGGTGTTCCCGGCCGGCACCACAGTGCCGTGACCACCCTGCCTTAGGAGGCACGCTTTAACTGAGTAGCGCCATCTGTCGTCGTGAGGGTTCACAACGACGGATGGCGCTACTTACTTGGGGAACGGGACGTTCCCTGGCGGGGAACGGTCAGTCCGAGACGACCAGGGTGTCGGCCCCCTGCTGGTGCGCCTTGCCGCTTTCCAGCAAAGGCTCGACGGCGGAGCGCAGCGCTGTCATCGAATCGTCCAGTTCCAGCATGACCGGGTGCTGGTACGCGAGGAGCGCGAGCAGGTCGCGGACCGCGGCCGCGGCGTCGTCGGCATCCAGTGCGGGTTCGTGGCCCACAAAGACGTCCGTCGCCTGGTTGCCCTCGGCGGGGGCTCCCCCCGCAGGGTCCTGGGCAGGCGCAGCGTAGCTCACCGCAAAGGCCCGGATGCGGCCCTTTTTGCTGGGGGCAACCCCGGCGCCGAAGGCGGATGCCGGCTCGGCCCGCAGCACAATGGCGCCGTGGGCTCCGGTGAGGTCGTCCAGGAACAGCTTCTGCACCTGGCCCACCGACAGCACGCCGGGCGAATCCCAGCCGTGGATGGAAGTGTAGTAACGGCCCACCACGTCGGTCAGCTCAACGGAGCCGGTGGCGAGGTCCATGACCACATCGGAACCGGCGTTTTCGTCGTTCGCCGGCCGGCCGCCGTCGTTCTTTGCAGGGAAGACCGGCAGCTTCAGGGCGCCGGGTTCCACCACCACCAGCCGCGAGCGCTGGATGGGCCTCAGCCCGTACTCCTCGGCGAACGCGGCCCCGGGGCTGCCGGGCTGTACCTTGGCGCGCAGCTTGAAGACGCCCGACGGCGCCTGCTCAACTTCGCGGCGCAGCATGGTCAGGAGCGTGGCGCCGATGCCGGCACGCCGGTGGTCCCGCGCCACTTCGATGTAGGCCCACAGCCGATCCGGGTGCAGCGATGCCTCGTAGACCACGCCGGCCCCAACGGGGATGCCGACGCCGTCGATAACGTCCTCGGCCACGATGCAGCGGCGCCACGGGGTGCCGTCCGTCCCGGCTGAGGAAACGGTGAGGGCACCGCGGAACTGCCTGGCCTGTTCGGTCTCCGGGCCGCCCCAGATTTCGAGCAGCGCCAGGTCGTCGCCCTCACGCCATTCGCGGTATTCGATGGCCATGCTCAGGCGCCGATCAGGCGGGCGGCCAGGTAGCCTTCCACCTTGTCCAGGGAGACGCGTTCCTGGCTCATGGTGTCCCGCTCGCGGATGGTCACGGCCTGGTCGTCGAGGGTGTCGAAGTCCACGGTGATGCAGAACGGCGTGCCGATTTCATCCTGGCGGCGGTAGCGGCGGCCGATGGCGCCGGCGTCGTCGAAGTCAATGTTCCAGTTCTTGCGCAGCTGGGCGCCCAGGTCCTTGGCCTTCGGCGACAGGTCCTCGTTGCGGCTCAGCGGCAGCACGGCTGCCTTGACCGGGGCCAGGCGCGGGTCAAGGCGCAGGACAGTGCGGACGTCGACGCCGCCCTTGGCATTGGGTGCCTCGTCTTCGGTGTAGGCGTCCACGAGGAAGGCCATGAAGGACCGGGTCAGGCCCGCGGCGGGCTCGATCACGTACGGCGTGTAGCGCTCGTTGGTGGCCTGGTTGAAGTAGCTCAGGTCCTGGCCGGATGCCTTGGAGTGCGTGGAGAGGTCAAAGTCGGTGCGGTTGGCGATGCCTTCGAGCTCGCCCCATTCCGAGCCCTGGAACCCGAAGCGGTATTCGATGTCGGTGGTGCCCTTGGAGTAGTGGCTGAGCTTCTCCAGCGGGTGCTCGAAGAAGCGCAGGTTCTCCTCCCGGATGCCCAGTCCGGTGTACCAGGACATGCGCTCCTTCATCCAGTACTGGTGCCACTCTTCGTCCGTGCCGGGCTCGACGAAGAATTCCATTTCCATCTGCTCGAACTCGCGGGTGCGGAAGATGAAGTTGCCCGGGGTGATCTCGTTCCGGAAGGACTTGCCGATCTGGCCGATGCCGAACGGCGGCTTCTTCCGGGACGTGGTGAGCACGTTGCTGAAGTTCACGAAGATGCCCTGGGCCGTTTCCGGGCGCAGGTAGTGCATGCCTTCCTCGTTGGCCACCGGGCCCAGGAAGGTCTTGAGGAGGCCGGAGAATTCCTGCGGCTCGGTCCATTCACCACGGGTGCCGCAGTTGGCGCAGGCGATGTCCTTCAGGCCGTTCTCGGCGGGGCGGCCCTTCTTTTCCTCGTACTCTTCCTCGAGGTGGTCAGCGCGGTAGCGTTTGTGGCATGAGAGGCACTCCACCAGCGGATCGGAGAAAACCTCCACGTGACCGGACGCTTCCCAGACCTGGCGGGGCAGGATAACGGAGGAGTCCAGGCCAACCACGTCTTCGCGGCCGCGGACCATGGACTGCCACCACTGGCGCTTGATGTTTTCCTTCAGCTCGGCACCCAAGGGCCCGTAATCCCAGGCAGAACGCGAACCGCCGTAGATCTCACCGGCCTGGAAGACGAAACCCCTCCGCTTGGAGAGGGAGATGACCTGGTCGAGAACGGACTTTGGTGCCATGGTGGAACTCCAGTTTCTACAGGGCCGCTGGGTGCGGTCCGCGGTTATTTTGGCCCTGACGCACGGGTGTGCGGTCCCGCTGGGTGCGGGCGGGCAGACGAAGGAAGCAGGGTGCAGGAAATAAGGTGCAGAGGACTGCGTGTCCTAGCCTACCGGCCATGCCGCGGGACGGCGCGCTACCGTCGGAAGGCGCCGCGCGGCCAGGGAAGTGTAGCCACCAGGATCGCAGCCAGGGTCAGGATGGTCCCCAGGATGGTGGGCAGCGCCACCACGGAGCCGGGGGCGGGGACCACGAGGTCAAGGATCAGCGAGCCCACCAGCTGGCCGGCAATCATGCCCAGGCCCGTGACCAGGACGCCCAGGCCGCGGACCAGCACGGCGGCCAGCCCGATGAAGATACAGCCCATGGGCCCGCCGAGGTAATACCACCACTCCCCGGGCAGCGGATTGCCCGCACCCGCGACGGCAACCTTGATGCCCCATACCATCCACAGGAGGATGCCGCCGGCGACGAAGTTCACCAGCGTCGCCGCGATGGGCGTGCCGTAGTGGAGGGTTGCGGTCCCGTTCATGGCTTGCTGGAAACTCATCAGGAATCCCGCCGCCAGGGGCAGCATCAGGGGAAGCAGCAGCAAACCGGCATCGGCGGCGTTGCCAAAGCGCGGGGACACGGCCCAGGCCACGGCAATGATGGTCAACACGCTCCCCATGATGCGGACTCCCGTGATGCCGCGCTTGCCGCCCGGGCCGATCCCGAGCCGGTCCACCAGGAGGCCGCTAAGGGTCTGTCCGGTGACGGTGGCCACGGTGAACAGGGCCACGCCGAGCAGGCCCACAGTGGTGGACTGGGCAAAAACGAAGAAGGCACCCACGCCGCCTGCGAGGACGTAGTACCGGGGAAAGCTGCGTTTCCGGAGGGCGGGGACAATGCGCGTCAGCCCGGCCCGGCCCTTGGGCAGCAGCAGCGCGATGGCCGCGATCAGGATCAGACCCGTACTGAAGCTCACTACCGCCGCGGCGATGCCGTCGTTGAGCCGGACCCCGAGGGCACCGTTGATGCGGCCCTGGACCGGAATGGCCAGCCCTGCGCCGACGGCCAGTGGGAGGCCAGCGAGCAGCGGCAGGCGCGGGGTGTGGGTCATTGAATTCACCTTACGTCAGGCATCATTGCTGTATGAGCAACCAGGACATCGAAGAGATCCCCATCCGTGACAGCATGATCCGCCTTGGCCAGCTCCTGAAGCTCGCCAGCCTGGTGGAAGACGGTGTGGAGGCTGCCGAGCTCATTAAGAACGGCCTCGTCAAGGTCAACGGCGAGATCGATGAACGGCGCGGCCGCCAGCTCCACAACGGCGACACCGTAACCGCCAATGGCCAGACCGTGAAGGTCGTTGCCCCGGAGGCCTGAAAACCCGACGCAAACGCGCGGGCGGGGCGGCGACCTCTTGCGATGACAACGCGACCTGCGGCACTGTGCCCCGGGCCGCCGTCGTGCGTTGCGCGGTCAGCACTTCACTTGTTCAGCACCTCATGCGTCAGGAACTCGGAGACGTGCCCGATCTCCTGCTGGTTGATGCCGTGCCACATGCCCGTGTAGAGGACTTTGGTGAGGTGGACGTGCTTGCGGACCCAGCCCATGGTGTAGTCGATCTTGTCCGGGGTGATCACCGGGTCCTGCTGGTCGCGGCCCCAGAACAGGGGGACGGATCCGTCCAGTTCGCTGTCCCTGAAGTCGGGATCGCCGTCGGCGTTAATCACAAAACCGGAAAGCCCGACGACGGCGGCATAGTCCGCAGGCCTGTACCGGAGCAACGTGGTGGCCATGGCCATTCCCATGGAGAAGCCGAGCAGCGTCACCGACGGGTGGTTGGCCTTGATTGCGTCGATCCACTCCTGCACATAGCTGGCTGCCTTCTTGACCGCTTCCAGGGAGTAGTCGATGGTGTTCGTGAGCGGGAACCACATAAATCCCGGACCTGTAGCGAGTGGCGCCCTGACCGAAGCAACAACGAAGTCCTGGGGCAGCATGTCGGCCAGGTTCAGCAGGTCATGTTCGTTGGCCCCGTAGCCATGGAGCAGCACGAGCAGCGGCCGGCCCGGGCGCTGGTCCTCGGGCCGGGACCACATAACAACAGGGGCAGGAAATACTTCGGCGTCAGTCATGGTTTCCATTCTTACAGTTACCCAGTGGTAACTACCTACGGTGGCGTAGCTCGAGAACGAAAGGGCAGGATAGGACCGTGACTGACGCAAGAGCCATGCAGAACCACCTCCCTGCTACGCAGGCCCACCCCTGGAGGCGCTATGTGGCCATGGGCGACTCGTTTACCGAAGGCATCGGGGACCCGGAACCTTCAAGCCCGGGCGGGTTCCGCGGCTGGGCGGACCGGGTGGCCGAGGAACTGGGCCGCGGCCAGGATGATTTCGCCTACGCCAATCTCGCCGTCCGGGGCAGGCTCCTGCAGCAGATCGTGGACCAGCAGCTGGCTGCCTGCCTCGCACTCAAGCCGGACCTGGTCACCCTTTCCGCCGGCGGCAACGACCTCATCCGGCCCGGCGGCGACCCGGATGCCCTCGCCGAAAAGCTCGATTCTGTGGTCCAGATCCTTTCGATGGGCGGTGCCACGGTGGTGTTGTTCAACGGACCGGACACAGGTTCCTCGGTCCTGGGCCGGATCCGTAGCAAGGTGGCCATCTACAACGAGAACCTGCGCACCGTGGCCGCCCGCCACGACGCCGTCATCGCGGACATGTGGTCGCTGAAACAGCTCAACGATCCGCAGATGTGGGACGTGGACCGGCTCCACTTTTCGCCGCTGGGCCATCACACCATCGCCGCCATGGTGCTCGATTCGCTCAACGTCAGCCACACGCTCGAACCCCGCATGCCGAAGCCCTTGCCGCCGCGGACCTGGCGGGAAGCACGCAGCGGAGACCTCGTGTGGGCCCGCGAATACTTCGTCCCGTGGGTGGTCCGGCGGCTGCGTAACCGCTCCTCCGGTGACGGAATTACGGCCAAGCGCCCGACGCCGGGGCCGGTGTTCGGCCCGGGCGTCCCCTTGGGTTCGGGTGAGGGTCCGCTGGGCACCACCGAAGCCCGTCGCTAGCCACGGGCGCAAGCGCCCGTCGCAGGGAACCCGGGAGGGAAACGCAGCCGCCATGGAACAGGAAGAGGTGGTGTGTCGCCGGCTTGACGCCCAGTTGCTGCGGGGGTCGCGGGTTCAGTCGCCCGACGACGTCGTCCGGCACCTCCTGGCCGTCCAGGCCCAGGAATTTCCCTACGCCCGGTGGAGCCTGGCGCAACGCACCCTCCGTGAGTCCGGCGCCACGATAGCTGCCACCGCTGTAGCTGCCGCCACCGCCGCTGCCGCCACCGCTTCAGCTACCACCACTGCAGCGGATGTGGAGCAGGCGGTTTCAGACGGCCGTATCCTTCGCACCCATATTTTGCGGCCCACCTGGCATTTTGTGCACCGGGATGATCTTCGCTGGCTGCGGGCTTTGTCGGCACCCCGGCTCCATCGGGCCAACGCCGGAACCTACCGCCGCACTGGAATCGATGCGGCCGCCGCGGAACGGAGCGGCCGGGTCCTGGCCGATGCGGTTCGGGGCGGCCGGCACCTCACACGGGAACAGTTAGCGGAGCAGCTGCAGCGTGCCGGGTTCGCGGCATCTGGCCTGGGACTGGCATACCTGATCATGCACGCCGAAATCAGCGGCGTGTTGGCCAGCGGATCGCCCGTGCGTAGTCCGGGCGGGGCCTTGAAACAGACATACGCCCTTTTCGACGAGCGCGTGCCGGCCGGACCGGTCGAGCCTTTGCCCCGGGAGGAAGCGCTCGACGAGCTGGCCCGGCGGTACTTCACGAGCCGGGGTCCAGCCACGGTCAAGGACTGCGCCGACTGGTCCGGCGTCACGATGACCGATGTCCGTCACGGCCTGGCGCGGGTCCTGGACTCCGCTCCGGCGGTGTTGGAGACGGTGGCGATTGACGGCGTCGAACACTATTTCCAGGCGGGTACGGACGGCGCCGCGGCCGCTTCCGGCGGCAGGCTTGCCTCCGGCGCAGCGGCCGCTTCCGGCGGCAGGCTTGCTTCCGGGGGCGCGGCTGCTTCCGGGGGCGCGGCTGCTTCCGGCCGCAGTGCTGCTTCGGGGGCTACCGAGCGCGACGGCGGATCGGCCGGGGCAGTTCCCCGGATCGACCTGATCCAGTGCTACGACGAATACGTCATGGGCTATTCCGCGACGCGGCACTATTTTGGCGGCAGCGCCCCGGCGTTCCCCTTGGGCGGCGCGCCGATGCACGTTGTGCTGCTGGACGGGCGGATGGCAGGCTCCTGGCGGCACACGCTGTTTCCGGGCCGCTGCGAGCTGGAGATCCGCCTGGCCGGCCCTTCGGATCCGGGCGCGCTAGAGGGCAAGGCCGTGGAGGGCGCCGTTCACAGCGCCGTGGAACGGTATGGGGCCTTCCTGGGAATCCCGGCCGTCTGGGTGGGTTCGAGGACTTAGGCGGCCCCGGGGCTTAAGCTGGAGGGACACATATGAGAGGCACTACACCGTGAACAGCTTGTTTTTCTGGATCATCATCCTGTCGTTCGTGATACCGATGGCGATGCGGATGTACCGGAAGTCTGTCAACAAACGGAACCAGGGGCAGGGCTTCTCCGGAGGCTACCCCGGCCAGTATCCTGGTCAGTTTCCCGGGACGCAGAGCAAGCAGCCCCGCGACGGCTACACGCAGCAGGATTACATGAGTGGCGGCTACCGGGAGATCATGAGCCCGCAGCCCCTCCCGCCGAGCGAGCCGCTGCCGCCCATGCAGCCGATCCCGCCCGCGAATCAGCAGTTCCCCGGCCAGCAGTTCCCGCCGTACGGACAGCCACAACAGTATGGCCAGCCCCAGGAGTATGGACAGCCTCAGCAGTTTGGCCAGCCAGGGCAGCACGCAGAAGCACCAAAGGCTCCCGCCCCGGCAACTCCCCCGGCGCCGTCGGCCCCGCAGGGCTACCGCGCCCGGAAGCTCGCCGAACTGGACCAGCAGTACAGCAATGGCGAGCTCGCCATGGAGGAGTACATGAAGCGCCGCTCCGACATCATGAACGGCTGAACCGTCACGTCTGGAACCGCGCCAGGCCCCCGCTGGACGCAAACCATGTCTTAGACGCAGATCCTTGTCCGGCCAGGAACACCAGGGATCAGGAACACCAGGGATCAGGAACACGGTGGCCAGGAACACCGGGATCAGGAACACGGTGGCCAGGACCACGGTCGCCAGGAACAGACCCGCCGACGCGGGTGCGTCCGCGCTAGACCAGGAACGTGCTCCGCAACTGGCTGCCGAGCTGGCCGATCTCGGTCAGGAAGCCGTCGTGGCCGATCGGGGCCTCGATGACGTGGACATCAACATCCCCGGGCAACGCGTCAGCCAGCTCGCGGGACTGGGACGGGAAGTAGAGCCGGTCGCTGTCCACTGCGGCCACAAAGAACCTGGCAGTGGCGCGGCCCAGGGCCTCGTCCAGGGAACCCCGCCCGCGCGTGACATCGTGGCTCATCAAAGCGTCGGTGATCGCGATGTAACTGTTCGCGTCGAACCTGCCCACCAGCTTTTTGCCCTGGTGGTCCAGGTAGCTTTCCACCTGGTAGCGGCCGCGCTCCCCCAGCGCCGCAGCCTTCAGCGGCGATTCGGGGACCTGCGCCGAGCGTCCGAACCGGCCGTCGAATTCCTCAGCCGAGCGATATGTGATGTGCGCAATGCGCCGGGCCAGGGCGAGGCCGTCCTCGGGCAGCGGTCCGCCGTAATAGTCGCCGTCGTTGAAGTTGGTGTCCTGGCGGATGGCCAGGGTCTGCGCCTGCGCGAAGGCGATTTGTTCAGCCGTGCTCGCGGCCCCCACGGAAATGACAGCGCAGCGCTGCACCCGTTCCGGAAACGTGACCGCCCACTCCAGGGCGCGCGCCCCTCCCATGGAGCCGCCCAGCACGGCAAACCAGCTCTGGATGCCCAGCTGGTCCGCCAGCCGGGCCTCGGCCGCCGTCGTGTCGCGCAGGGTTACCAGCGGAAACCGGGACCCCCATGGCCTTCCGTCGGGAGCTTCCGACGACGGGCCTGTGGAGCCGTAGCAGCCGCCCACAATGTTGATGGAAACCACAAAGAAGCGGTCCGTGTCCACGGGCGCGCCGGGTCCGGCCAGCTGTTCCCACCAGCCGGGCTCGTCACTGTCGCCGCGCGTCACGTGTGTGCTGCCGGTCAGGGCATGCTCAATCAGGACGGCATTGGAGCCGTCCGCGTTCAGGGTTCCCCACGTTTCATACGCCAGGGTGACGTCCGGCAGGTAACCGCCGGCTTCGAGTTCCAGGCCACCGATGGTGGCATAGCGGACCACGCCGTTTCCGGGAGCTGCCGTTCGGGAGATGGTGATCGTCATGGTAAGGACCTCTTCTACGCGCTTGCCCGCCGTCAATTGACCGGCTGGCCAGGTCCTCACCCGGGGCACCCCACCACGGAAGAGGGTTGCCGGCCAGCAAGCCGGGGCTGTCGCTGGCACTCATGACCTGGTTCGAGTGTACGAAACAGCCCCGGCTTCTGGCTAAGCGTGTGACCGGTTGTGACTTCACGGAATTGACTCCTGAGGCGGCTTACTGCCGGCTGCCCGCTGTGTCCTCCCCCGTTCCGGCGGCCTCTTCCGCGCTTTTGGCTGCCCGGAAGCCCGCTTCGAGGTCGGCGATGATGTCATCGATGTGCTCGATGCCCACGGAAAGTCGGACCAGCCCCGGCGTTACGCCTGCAATGGCCTGCTGCTCGGCCGAGAGCTGGCTGTGCGTGGTGGAAGCCGGGTGGATGACCAGCGACCGGACGTCCCCGATGTTGGCCACGTGGGAATGGAGCTCCAGGGCGTCCACGAAGCGTTTGCCTGCCTCCGCGCCGCCGGCCAGGTTGAAGCCGACTACCGCGCCGGTGCCCTTGGGCCCGTACTTGAGTCCCCGCTGGTACCACGGGCTGGACGGCAGGCCGGCGTAGGCGACCGATTCGACGTCGTCCCTGGCCTCAAGCCAGCGCGCTAC
Organism: Pseudarthrobacter sulfonivorans; assembly: GCF_014712225.1. Lineage (GTDB taxonomy): Bacteria > Actinomycetota > Actinomycetes > Actinomycetales > Micrococcaceae > Arthrobacter > Arthrobacter sulfonivorans. The sequence continues at coordinate 154,686 of NZ_JACXBW010000004.1, read as the reverse complement.
TTCGACGGCGTTCGCCACGTGCCGTTCCACCCGAAGGCTCAGCGTCTCCAGCCCCTGGGCAATCAGGAAGGCGTTGAACGGGGACACGGCGGAGCCCAGATCGCGAAGCAGTTGGACGCGGGCCTTCAGAATGTAGGACAGGTTGGCGCCGAGTGCTCCGTCCGCGCCCAGATCCCGGGCGTAGACCAGGCCGTTGTACGTCGGATCCGGGGTGTTGAAGCCGGGGAACCGCTCAGGGTCATTGCCGAAGTCGAACTTGCCCGAGTCCACGATCACGCCGGCGATGGCCGACCCGTGGCCGCCCAGGTACTTGGTGGCGGAGTGGACCACAATGTCCGCGCCCCATTCGAGCGGGCGGATCAGGTACGGCGTGGACAGGGTGTTGTCCACAATCAGCGGCACACCGGCGTCGTGCGCGGCCTGCGAGACGCCTTCGATGTCCAGTACGTCCTGCCGCGGGTTGGAGACCACCTCGGCGAAGAAGAGCTTGGTGTTGGGCTGGACGGCGTCGCGCCACTGGTCCAGGTTGTCCGGGTCCGCCACAAACGTGACGGAGATGCCGAACTTCTTCAGCGTGTGCGCCAGCAGGTTATAGGTGCCGCCGTAGAGGCTCGGGCTGGCCACCACATGGTCCCCGGCTTCGGCGATGTTCAGGATGGCAAAGGTTTCCGCTGCCTGTCCGGAACTCAGCAGCAGGGCCCCGAGCCCGCCCTCCAGGCTGGCGATCCGCTGTTCCACGGCGTCCTGCGTGGGGTTGCCGATGCGTGTATAGATCGGCGCGAGTTCTGCGAGGGCGAACCGGTTGGCGGCGCTTTCCGCGCTGGGGAAGACGAACGACGTCGTCTGGTAGATCGGCAGGGCGCGGGCACCGGTTGCACTGTCCGGCTCCTGTCCAGCGTGGATCTGGCGGGTTTCGAAAGACCATCCGTTCGACATTCAGGACTCCTTTGACGAGGTGTGGCACTGCACGTGTGCGTTCAGTCTAGGAAGGCCGCCTGACCGGTGACAGGATTATGACGAAGGTGGTCGGTAGGGGCGAGGTCGGCGCCGCAGGGGACATTTCCTCTCCGGAACGACACAAAAAACACGGTAAGGACACCCTTAGCTGAGAGGGACATCACAAAGTGCCAAGATGATGGCATGCGCATGGATCACGTCTCTTACGCCTGTGAACAAGATGGCCTCGCTGCCACCACCGAACGTATTTCGTCTGCCCTCGGCGTTGAAGCCGTGAAGGGTGGAGTGCATCCCCGTTTCGGAACCCGGAACATGATCATTCCCCTCGCCGGCCACAAATACCTGGAAGTTGTGGAGGTACTGAACCACCCCGCCTCGGACAAGGCTCCCTTCGGGCAGGCTGTCCGGGCCCGCTCCGAAGCCGGCGGCGGCTGGATGGGCTGGTGCGTCGAAGTGGACGACCTCACCCCCTTCGAAGACCGCCTGGGCCGCGCCGCCGTCAACGGAAACCGAAAGTTCCCGGACGGCCGCGAGCTGGTCTGGAAGCAGATCGGCATTCTGGGCCTCATTGCGGACCCGCAGGTTCCCTACATGCTGAAGTGGGAAGGCGATCCCGCCCTCCACCCGTCCAACGCCTACGAAAGCAACGTCAAGATGAGTTGCCTGACCATTGCAGGTTCTGCTGAGCGCGTGACGCAATGGCTGGGTGAGCCGGTTGAGAAACCGCTGGAGGATGTAGCCGTTGAGTGGGTGGCTCCGAAGGGGACGCCAGGCATCCTGTCCGTGACCTTCGAAACTGCCACGGGAGCAGTCACCATCTAGCCGTTCCGTCCTGACCGGTTTCCGGTCTCCCGGGCAGTGCCGCCCGGACCCATATCTTCGGCCGCCATCAGCGGGTGCCAATGCCGCCACCCGCTGACGGCGGCCGAATCACTTTTCAGCCCAGGCCCACGGCCCTGCCGAAGAGGCTGAAGCCCACAAACGCGACAATGTCCAGCAGCGCATGGGCAACCACCAGCGGCATCACCCGCTTCGTCCTGGTGTAGAGCCAGGCGAACACCAGCCCCATCACGACGTTGCCGATGAACGGCCCGAAGCCCTGGTAGAGGTGATAGCTGCCCCGCAACACGGCACTGGTAAGAATCGCCACCGGAACGCTCCAACCGAACTTGCCCAAGCGGTCCAGGAGGTAGCCCACCACGATGACCTCCTCCACCACGGCATGCCGCAGCGCGGAGAGAACCAGGACGGGGATGGTCCACCAGTGGGCGTCGAGCGCGCTGGGAATGATGGCGGTGGTTATCCCCAGCGCACGGCCCGCGGCGTAGAGGCCCAGGGACGGAATCCCGATGAGCGCCGCCAGCCCCAGGCCCTGCAGCAGGTCGCGGCCGGGCCGCGCGAAGTTGAACCCGAGTTTCCGGAAGGCCGAGCTGCCGCGTGTGCTCCCGCCCGCGGCCGCCTGCCGCTGGTCCGTGAGGAAGTAGATGACCAGCAGCACCGGCACCAACGCGAAAACGATGTCCAGCAGCTGGTACGTGAGATCAAAGTATTCGCGCGGACTCCGCGACTGGTTCAGCGTGGAAGTCCCCTCCGCCAGCGGGGCCCGCGACATCTTGTCCAGCAACTGCACCACTGAATAAACGGCTGACTGCCCCAGGGACAGCCCCAGCACAATCCAGACTTCAAACCGCAGCCGACGGCGGGAGGGAACCAACATGGTTCCATCTTGCCTGCAGTAACTGATTCTTTGCTGGTTATGGGATGCCAGCAAGCGCGCCTCCCATGAGGGCGCCCGCAGAGCGCGGGGGCCTTTGTGCATGGGCTTGCCGCGTGCGCCTGGCGCGTGGGAGGCGCCGCGCCGGGGGCGGTCCCGCATTCGCTCCGATGACCTGAGTCCTATGCTTGGGCCTTATGAGCGAGCCAGGGAAAATCATCATGATCCGTCACGGCCAATCCGCGGCGAACGTGGATACGACCATTTACAACCGGATCCCGGACTACCGGATTCCCCTGACTCCCCAGGGCCTGGTTCAGGCCACTGCGGCCGGCGAACAGATCCGCCGGGAGCTGGACGGCCGGCAGGTGTGTGTCTACGTGTCGCCCTACCTGCGCGCGTATCAAACCTTGGAGGCCCTCCAGCTGGGCGACCTCACGGAGCGCGTCATCGAAGAGCCGAGGCTCCGTGAACAGGACTGGGCCAACTTCCAGATCAGCGGCGAGATCGAGGACCAGAAAGAACTCCGCAACGCCTACGGCCACTTCTTTTACCGGTTCCGCGAGGGCGAGTCCGGCTCAGACGTCTACGACCGGATCTCCTCCTTCATGGAGACCCTGCACCGGCACTGGTCCAAGCCGGACTACGCGCCGAATGCCCTGCTGGTGACCCACGGCCTCACCATGAGACTGTTCTGCATGCGCTGGTTCCATTGGTCCGTGGAGTATTTTGAAAGTCTCAACAATCCGAACAACGCCGAGGTCCGCACCCTGGTGCGCACTGAACTCGGCAAGTACGAACTCGACATTCCCTTCACCCAGTGGGTGGACCGCCGGGTGGACGAGACCGTCCTGGATGCGCCGCCCGTAATGTACTAGCAGGCGCCTGCATGTATTCCCACTGTTGCCGCATGGGTTACCGCTGCCCGTGCGGCGCCACAATCACCTCGGTGCCGTTGGCCTCAAACGCTGCCTTGTCCTCGGCGGAAATGCCGGCGTCGGTGATCAGCCGGCTGAACTCGTAGCCGTCCATCGTCGCGAACGCCCGGACACCCACTTTGGAGGAGTCGGCCAGTACGTAGGAAACCCGGGCCCGGCTGGCAAGGAGGGCGTTGACGGATGCTTCGCCTTCGCCGGTGTTGGTGGGCCCCACCACAGGGTCGATGCCGTTCACACCGATGAAGGCGATGTCCAGGACCACCTTCTGCATGATGATGTCCGTGTAAGGCCCCACCAGCTCGTACGAGCGCGGATTCAGGATGCCGCCTGTCACCATGACCTTGATGTTGGGCCGGACAGCCAGCTGAGACGCGATATTGATCGCGTTCGTGACCACAGTCAGCGTCGGCTGGTTCGCGGGAGCGTTGAGGTCTTCGCGGGTTGCCAGGATCTGGGCCAGCGCGGTGCTGGTGGTGCCGCCGCAAAGCCCGATCACCGCGCCCGGTGAAATGAGGGCCGACGCAGCCTGGGCAATCTGTTCCTTGGCCTCCGCATGGTCGTCACGGTTGTAGCGTCCGGGCAGGTCATAGGCCAGCGCCCCGATGGTGGCACCACCCCGGGTCCGCGTCAGCAGCCGCCGGTTGGCCAGGCTGTCCAGGTCCCGCCGCGCAGTGGCAGGTGAGACGCCGAGCTGGGTGACGATCTCCTCCACCTCTACCTGGCCGGTTTTTGCGAGAATGTCCAGGATGGCCGTCAGTCGGTCGGTGCGGGTCATGGGGCCTTTCAGCGTCAAACGATCACTAAAATGTGACGTTTTATGATCATATCAGACCCAAACGATCACGTGACGTCATTTTGGCGAGGCCGTGGGCTACGCACAGCGGGCTACGCAGTGCGTGCCCGCGCCTAGCGTGCGCGAGCCCCGGCCCGCCACACAGCGTACGTGAGCGGCATGCCCGGACGGTAGGCCAGATGCGTGGCGGACGGCGCGTTCAACATGTGCAGGTCGGCACGGTGTCCGACGGCGAGGGATCCCACCGCGCGTTCGCCGTCGGCGTCGTTCCCTGCTTCCCGGTGCAGTGCGAGCGCCCCCCCGTACGTGGCGGCGCGCACCGCCTCGTGGACACTGAGGCGCATCTGCAGCACGGCGGTGGCCACGCAGAACGCCATGGAGCTGGTGTACGAGGTGCCCGGGTTGGCGTTGGAGGCCAGTGCCACCTGCACGCCGGCATCCAGCAGCTCGCGCCCGGGGGCCAGCGCCTGCCGGGTCGACAGGTCACACGCGGGCAGGCAGGTGGCAACGGTCCCCCGTGGGCCCGTGCCGGTCTGCGGATTCCAGCCGGACCAGCTGTCCGCGAGCGCCGTGACGTCAGCGGGCGCCAGGTAGTTCACGTGGTCCACGCTCGCCGCCCCGAACTCCGCCGCCAGCCGGACGCCCGGGCCGACGCCGAGCTGGTTGCCGTGAACCCGGATTCCGAGTCCGGCAGTCCGGCAGGCCTGCAGCACCCGGCGGGACTGTTCGGCGGTGAAGGCGCCCTCCTCGCAGAACACATCCGCCCAGCGGACGTAGGGCCGGACAGCGTCCAGCATGGGCCCGCAGACCAGGCCGGTGTAGGCATCGGCATCGGAGCCGGCGGGGACCAGGTGTGCGCCGAGGTAGGTGACTTCGTCAGCCACCGTGGACGCGATCCTTGCACTGCGCGCCTCATGCTCCACATCCAGTCCGTAGCCTGTCTTGGTTTCGAGGTACGTGGTGCCCTGGGAGACGGCCTCGGCGACGCGGGCCAGGGCCAGTTTGGTGAGGTCATAGTCTGACGTGCGCCGGGTGGCGTCCACCGTCACGGCGATGCCGCCGGCGGAGTACGACTCCCCCGCCATGCGTGCCTCGAACTCCGCGGTGCGGTCCCCGGCGAAGACGAGGTGCGTGTGCGAATCCACCCAACCCGGCAGCACTGCCCGGCCGCCGGCATCCACAGCATCATCTGCCGCGGGAGCGTCCCTTGCGGCGCCCAGCCAGGCTATCCGCTCCCCTTCGATCACCAGCGCTGCGTTTTTCAGGACCCGGTGTTCCAGGTCCTGGGTCATCAATTCGGCGATATTGGTGATCAGGGTACTCATACGACCATTCTTCAGCGCCGGATGGACCAGCGTGTGGCGGCCAGTGCCTCCGCCGTCCGGGATTCCGGACGGTAAGCGGCGTCCGGCGCTGTGGCCTGTGCAGTGCCCTGCCCTGCGCTGTGCCCTGCGCCCTGGCCTGCGCTGTGCCCTGCGCCCTGGCCTGCGCTGCGTCCTGCGCCCTGCCCTGAGCTGTGTGCCGGGGCCTGCCCTGCGCTGTGTGCCGGGGCCTGCCCGGCCAGAATCTGTGCAGCGGCCAACTCCGCGATTGCCGCCGAAGTCTGGAAGCCGTACCCGCCCTGCCCCGCGAGCCAGTAGAACCCGGGGGCCTCGGCGTCGAAGCCTGCTACCGGGACGCCGTCGGCCGCTTCCGTCCGGAGCCCCGTCCACGCGCTCCGGACACCGCCGATCCCGAGCGTGGTCACCTCGTTGAGCTTCGCGATCAGGCGTTCGATGTCACCCGGCCGCGGCTGCGCATCCTCAGGGCCGCTGGGGACCGCTTCCGACGGCGAGATCAGCACGCCGTCGCCCTCACGGCGGAAGTAGAACGAGTTGTCAGCTGCCGCCACCATGGGCCCGTGTTCGGGAAGGGAGCGTTCGACGTCGACAATCGCCGCAGTGCGGCGGTACGGCTGCAGCCCCAGCTTCTCCACGCCGCTGATCACCGCGAGCTCGTCAGCCCAGGCGCCGGCGGCGTTGACCATCACGGCGGCCTCGAAGGCTTCCTGACCGGCGCCGATTTGCCATCCTGTGCCGAGCCGCTGGGCGGAATGCACGCGGGCTCCGGTGATGATGTCCGCCCCGGCTGCTTCGGCGCGCGCCCGGTGGTCGGCCAGCAGCAGCGGGGCGTCGCAGCCGTACGACCCCGTATCCAGGCCGGCGGCCGTGAAGGATTCCGGCACCAGCGCAGGGCAAAGCTCCAAAGCCTCGGCGTGGGTAATGGACTTCATGTTGCCGCTGGCCCCGGCCCGGACGGCTTCCTCGGTTCCGATGAGCATAAAACTCCGCGGCGACAGGACCGGCGTGGGCAGTTCCGCGTCCCGGGCGGCCATGAGGTCCAGGGTCCGGAGCGTCAGTTCCTGGACCACGGCGGGGCCCATGCTGGGGATCAGCTGGCGGGCGGAGCGGGAGGACGAGTGATACGCCATCTCCTGTTCCGCTTCCACCAAGGCCACGCTGCACCGGCCGGCGAGCGCTGCTGCAAGAGAGAGGCCGGCGATGCCGCCGCCGACGATCAGGACGTCATAATGGGCTGCCATGGCTCCATCTAATCATTACTGGTTCGCCGGCGGCAGGGGACGGTTCAGCCCGCTACAGCCGCACGGCTGGTGACGAAGGCACCCACGCACGCTTCGACGTCGTCCGCTGAATGCGAGGCTGAGAGCTGCACACGGATGCGGGCGGCGCCACGCGGGACCACCGGGAAGCTGAACGCGGTGACGAAGACACCGTGCTGGAGCATCTGGTCCGCCACCTGGGCGGCCATCACGGCATCGCCGAACATCACCGGGACAATGGCGTGCTCGCCGTCCAGGAGATCGAAACCTTCCTCCGTCATCCGGCGCCGGAACAGCGCTGCATTCTCGAACAGTTTGGTCCGCAGTTCGCCCGAATTCTCCACCAGGTCCAGTGCTTTGATGGTGGCGGCCACAATGGCGGGGGCCAGCGAGTTGGAGAACAGGTACGGCCGGGCCTTCTGCCGGAGCATGGCCACCACCTCGCTGCGCCCGGACACGTAGCCGCCGGAGGCACCGCCCAGGGCTTTGCCGAACGTTCCGGTGTAGATGTCCACGCGGTGGGAGACTCCTGCGTGCTCGGGGGTTCCGGCACCGGTGGCACCCATGAAGCCGACGGCGTGGGAATCGTCCACCATCACCAGGGCGCCGTGCTTCTCGGCGAGGTCGCAGATGGCCTCCAGCGGCGCAAGGTAGCCGTCCATGGAGAAGACACCATCGGTGACGATGATCTTGCGCCGGGCGTCTTTCGCGTCAAGCAGCTTGGCCTCGAGGTCTGCCATGTCCTGGTTGGCGTAGCGGAACCGCTGGGCTTTGCAGAGCCGGATGCCGTCGATGATGGAGGCATGGTTCAGGGCGTCGGAGATGATGGCGTCGTCCGGCCCGAAGAGGGACTCGAAGACACCGCCGTTGGCATCAAAGCAGCTGGAGAACAGGATGGTGTCTTCGGTGCCAAGGAACCTGGACACGCGGGCTTCAAGTTCCAGGTGCAGGTCCTGGGTGCCGCAAATGAAACGCACGCTGGCCATGCCGAAGCCGCGGGCGTCCATGGCGTCCTTGGCCGCGGCAATGATCTCCGGGTGGTCGGCCAGGCCCAGGTAGTTGTTGGCGCAGAAGTTCAGGACCGTGGCGCCCGGCTGCCCGATCTGCCCGGCGGTGATGTGGCTGGACTGCGGGGAGTTGATGCTGCGTTCGGTCTTGAAGAGCCCGGCGGTGCGGATTTCGTCCAGCTCGGTCTGCAGCTGGTCCTTGATGGAGGTGTACATGGTGCTCCTTAGAGTTCGGTCCAGTCGAGGACAACTTTTCCGCCGACGCCGGCGCGGGCAATGTCAAAGCCCTTTTCCCACTCCCGTGCCGGAAGCCTGTCTGTGACCACCGCCGAGATGCCCGCGTGCAGCACCGGGTTGGAGGACAGCATGGCGCTCATGGCGTACCAGGTCTCATACATTTCCCGGCCGTAAATGCCTTTGAGGGTCAGCATGTGCGTCACCACCTTGCCCCAGTCGATGGTGATGTCCTGGCTGGGCAGGCCAAGCATGGCAATGCGGCCGCCGTGGTTCATGTTGTCGATCATCTCAGGCAGTGCGGTGGGGTGGCCGGACATTTCCATGCCGATGTCGAAGCCTTCACGCATGCCGAGTTCACGCTGTGCGTCGCGGACGCGGGTCTTTGAGACGTCGATGGCGAGGTCCACGCCGAGCCGGCGGGCCAGGTCCAGCCGAGGCTGGGAAACGTCGGTGATGGCGATCTTCCGCGCCCCGGCGTGGCGGGCGACGGCGATGGCCATCAGGCCGATCGGGCCGGCGCCCGTGATGAGTACGTCCTCGCCCACCAGGGGGAAGCTGAGGGCTGTGTGCACGGCGTTGCCGAACGGATCGAAGATCGCGCCGAGCTCCGGAGTGATGGAGGGATCGTGGTGGACCCAGACGTTGGTCTCGGGGATGACCACATACTCGGCAAAGGCGCCGTCCCGCTGCACACCCACGCTGACGGTGTGGATGCACATCTGCCGGCGGCCGGCACGGCAGTTGCGGCAGATCCCGCAGACCACGTGGCCCTCGCCGGACACCCGGTCCCCCACCTTGACGTCGCGGACGCCGTCGCCGATTTCCACCACTTCACCGTAAAACTCATGGCCTGCGATCAGCGGCGCCTCGATCATGCTCTGGGCCCAGGCATCCCAGGACTGGATATGCAGGTCCGTGCCGCAAATGCCGGTGGTCATGACGCGGATCTTGACGTCGGTGGGCCCAGCTTCGGGCTCCGGGCGGTCAACCAGCTCGAACCCTGCGTGGGCGCCGGACTTGTAGAGGGCCTTCATGGGCTTCCTGACTCTTGGCTGTCGCCGCGCTTCCTGCGCGGCGGAATCTTTCCTTCATTAGAGCCATTCCAAAGCGTTAGCACAAGCAGTATTTTCTCAATCGACGATGAAGACTTGGCTAATGCGTAGACTGATTGGATGGAAATTCATCAGCTGGAGATCCTTCGTGAGCTCGGTGCTTTGGGCAGTGTGAAGGCAGTCGCCGAGACCCTGATGGTGACGCCGTCGGCCGTGTCACAGCAGCTGTCCCTGCTGCAGCGCAACGTCGAGGTTCCGCTGACCCGGAAGGAGGGGCGGAACCTGGTGCTCACGGAGGCCGGCCAGGTGCTCGCAGATGCCGGGGCCGCCGTCGTCAGTGCGATGGCAGATGCCCGGACGGCGATCGGCGCGTATCACGGCTCGCCGGTTGCTCCGGTCACGCTCAGCGGCTTCCACAGTGCGGGCCAGGCGCTGTTTGCTCCGCTGGCGCGGCTGCTCGACGCCCCGGGCCAGCCGAGGATCCAGCTCTCCGACGAGGACGTGGCCCAGCAGGACTTCCCCGGACTCACCGCGCGCTACGACCTGGTGTTGGCGCACCGGATGGACCACAGCCCGCGCTGGCCGGCGGAACGGGTGGCGGTGATCCCGCTGGCGCACGAGCCCCTGGATGTGGCCCTCCCCGCGGACCACCGCCTCGCCGGGCAGGACACGGTCACAGCGGCCGACGTCGTGGGCGAACCCTGGGTGACCAGCCACACGGGGTACTCCCCCGCGGACGTGCTGGCCGCCGTCGCGGCCGTCTCCAGCAAGGAACTGAACATCGTCCACCGGATCAACGACTACTCCACTGTCGCCGCGCTGGTGGCGGCGGGCGGCGTGGTGGGCCTGCTGCCGCGGCATACCGCGCGGCCGGTGCTGAACCCCGGCATTGTGCTGCGGCCGCTCGAAGGCATCAGCACCCGGCGGCGGATCGACATCCTGGCGCGCCCGGAGAACCTTAAACGCCGGTCGGTGATGATTGTGTGCGAGGCGCTGCAGGCGATCATGACCGGACTGGTGGAGGACAGCTGACTCTGCGCGTGGCTGGCCCAACTGGGTAGCAGCAGATGCCGTTATGGGGGCTCAAAGCGACATCCGCTGCTACTTACTTTTCGAGCCCTCGCCCGTGGCCTTTGCCTGATTCCTTGCCGTGTCCCTTACCCAGGCCAAGCCCCTTGCCCATCCCCATCCCTTCGCCAGAACCGGTCCCGGCGCCTTCGACGATCCGCTGTGCGGTGGCCTGGTCTCCGGTCTTCACGCCCGAGATCCGGACGGCGTCACCCGCGGCGATGTCTGCGATAGTCCCGGCTGTGGGCTTAAGCCGCTTGCCGTCGTCGCCCCTTGCCGGCGAGCCATCCGCGGCAGGCGCCGGAAACTTAGTAATTTTTGTTTCCGCGTTGACCGAGTAGCTCCGGGTGAAACCGTCCTCGCTCTTCACGGTGACTGACGTGCCGCTGACGGATTCCACCGTGCCCTGCTGGATCAGTACCGTTTCGAAGGTTCCGTCCGCTTTCTTCACTACGCTTTCGCTGTGCAGGTGCTGCGGGCGCTGTGACTTTGTGGGCTTCTCTTTGCCCGGCGCGTTGTCCGACTTCCCCGGTGCAGACTCCGAGGCCGACGGCGTCGGTGTAGGCGAGTCAGAGGCGGACCAGGCAATGGCTGAGCCCGCCCCGGTCAGCGCCAGCGCCACCACGCCGGCCAGCATTGCCTTGCGCAGCCTCAACGGCTCCCGAACTGGCATGACCCACCTCCTACTGCACCCCAGGGCACCGGCGCCCTGATTCTTCAGTGTAGGACCGCGGCAGCCGGTTGAATACGCGTACTTTGCGGAGCAGGAAAGTAAGTACCCAAACGCCAAACTGGGTCGCAGTAGATGTCGTTTTGAGCGTTCAAAACGACATCTACTGCGACCCAGTTGGGTTAAGACCGGGTGGCTTAGCCTTCCACTCCCAGCTTTTCCAGGATCAGTTCGCGGACCCGGGCTGCGTCGGCCTGGCCGCGGGTGGCCTTCATGACCCCGCCCACGATCGCACCGATGGCCTGCAGCTTGCCGCCACGGATCTTCTCCGCGACGTCGGGCTGCGCAGCCAAGGCGGCGTCGATGGCTTCCAGCAGGGGGCCGTCGTCGGAAACGACAGCCAGGCCGCGCTTTTCAACGATCTCCGCCGGGGTGCCTTCGCCGGCGAGCACGCCGTCCAAAACCTCCGTGGCCATCTTGTTGTTGATCTTGCCGTCCTCAACCAACCGGTTCAGCTCCACAATGGTGGCAGGCTGCACGCCCAGCTGGCCCGGATCGACGTCGGCGTTCTTGGCCCGGCCAACGATCTCGCCCATCCACCACTTGCGGGCCACGGTCGCCGAGGCGCCGGCGGCGATGGTTTCCTCGATCTCGTCCATCACGCCGGCGTTGACCACGTCGCGGAATTCGAGGTCCGAGTAGCCCCAGTCAGCCTGCAGGCGCTTGCGGCGGGCTGCCGGCGGCTCGGGCAGGGTGGCCCGGAGCTCCTCCACCCATTCGCGGGACGCCACGATCGGAACCAGGTCCGGCTCCGGGAAGTAGCGGTAATCGTCGGCGTCGGACTTGGCCCGGCCCGACGTCGTCGTGCGGGTGTCCTCGTGCCAGTGGCGCGTCTCCTGGACCACCGGCTCACCGGAGTCCAAAACGGCGGCGTGCCGCTGGATCTCGTAACGGACGGCGTGTTCGACGGCGCGCAGCGAGTTGACGTTCTTCGTCTCGGAGCGGATGCCAAAGCGTTCACGGCCGTGCGGGCGGAGCGAGACGTTCGCGTCGCAGCGCACGTTGCCGCGTTCCATCTTCGCGTCGGATACGCCGAGGTTCTTGACGATCTCGCGGACGGCGGCGACGTACGCCTTGGCCAGCTCGGGAGCGCGGGAACCGGCCCCTTCGATCGGCTTGGTGACGATTTCCACCAGCGGGACGCCGGAGCGGTTGTAATCCACCAGCGAGAAATCGGCACCCTGGATGCGGCCGGCGGATCCGCCCATGTGGGTCAGCTTGCCGGCGTCCTCTTCCATGTGGGCGCGCTCGATTTCAACCCGGAAGATGGTGCCGTCGGAGAGCTCGATGTCCAGGTAACCGTCGTAGGCAATCGGGTCTTCATACTGGGACGTCTGGAAGTTCTTGGGCGTGTCCGGGTAGAAGTACTGCTTCCGGGCAAACGTGCAGGACTCGGCGATCTTGCAGTTCAGGGCAAGGCCGATCTTGATGGAGGACTCGATCGCCGTCCTGTTCACCACGGGCAGCACGCCGGGCATGCCCAGGTCCACCTCGTTGACGTTGGTGTTCGGCTCGTCACCGAACACGTTCGGGGCCGAGGAGAACATCTTGGTCTTGGTGTTGAGTTCGACGTGGACCTCGAAGCCCAGGACAGGATCGTACTTCTCCATGGCCTCTTCGAAGCTCAGGGTTGCGTCAGTGCTCATTATTTTGCCTCCTGGGTTTCGATCGAAGGGGCCAGTTCCGGGGCCTGGGCCAACAGCGGGCCGCCCCACTTTGCCTCCAGCAGCGATTCAAGGACAGCGCCCACCCGGTACAGGCGGGCGTCCTGGCGGGCCGGTGCCAGCAGCTGGATGCCGACCGGCAGGCCGTCCTCGTCGGCCAGGCCGCCGGGGAGGGTCAGGCCGGGGACGCCGGCGAGGTTGGCCGGGATGGTGGCGATGTCGTTCAGGTACATGGCCAGCGGGTCGTTGAGCTTTTCCCCCAGCTTGAAGGCAGTGGTGGGGGCCGTCGGCGAGATCAGGACGTCAGCCACTGTGAATGCGGCATCGAAGTCGCGCTGGACCAGCGTGCGGACCTTCTGGGCCGAGCCGTAATAGGCGTCGTAGTAGCCCGCGCTCAGGGCGTACGTGCCCAGGATGATGCGGCGCTTGACCTCGTCGCCGAAGCCGGCGGCGCGGGTAGCACCCATGACGCGTTCGATGGTCATGGGCCCGTCCTCGGGGAGGACGCGCAGGCCGTACCGGACGCCGTCGAACTTTGCCAGGTTGGAGGAGGCCTCCGACGGCATGATCAGGTAATAGGCGCCGAGGGCATACTGGAAGTTGGGGCAGGACACCTCAACGATTTCCGCGCCGGCTTCCTTGAGCAGCTCCAAGGAGTCATTGAAACGGTTCTCGACGCCGGCCTGGAAGCCCTCGCCGTGCAGTTCCTTGATGATGCCGACCCTCAGGCCCTCAACGTTGCCCACGCGCGCAGCCGCGACGAGGTCGTCCAGGGGATCCGGCAGCGAAGTGGAATCAAACGGGTCGTGCCCGCCGATGACGTGGTGCAGGAGCGCGGAGTCCAGCACGGTGCGGGAGACCGGGCCGATCTGGTCCAGGGAAGAGGCCATGGCGATGGCGCCGTAGCGGGACACGCTGCCGTAGGTGGGCTTGACGCCCACGGTGCCCGTGACGGCGCCGGGCTGGCGGATGGAGCCGCCTGTGTCCGTGCCGAGGGCCAGGGGCGCTTCGAAAGCGGCGACGGCGGCTGCCGAACCGCCGCCGGAACCGCCCGGGATCCGGTCCAGGTCCCACGGGTTGCGGGTGGGGCCGTACGCGGAGTGCTCGGTGGATGACCCCATGGCGAACTCGTCCAGGTTCGTCTTGCCCAGGATCGGCATTTTGGCGGCGCGCAGACGCTTGACCACGGTGGCGTCGTACGGGCTGTGCCAGCCCTCGAGGATCTTGGAGCCGGCCGTGGTGGGCTGGCCGATGGTGACGATGAGGTCCTTGACCGCGATCGGCACGCCGGCGAGTTCGTTGAGCTCCTCGGCTGCGGCGCCGCCGGCGGCGCGGATGGCGTCCACTTCAGCGGCGACCGCGAGCGCCTCTTCCGTGTTGACGTGCAGGAACGCGTTCACACCGCGTTCGCCGCCGTCGACCGCCGCGATCCGGTCAAGGAACGCCTGCGTGACCTCGACGGAGGTGACCTCGCCGGCGCGGAGCTTCTCAGCCAGCTGCGCGGCGGAGAGGCGGATGAGTTCGTTGGTGTCAGTCATGGTTTATGCCTCATCCAGGATTGCGGGGACCTTGAAACGGTTCTCATCGGAATCCGGAGCGCCCGAGAGTGCCTGCTCCGCGGTGAATGTATGGCCCACAACGTCCTCGCGGAACACGTTGGTCAGCGGGATCGGGTGGGAGGTGCGCGGGACGTCATCACCGGCGGCTTCACTCACGGACTTCACTGAATCAACGATGACGGCAAGTTCGCCGGCCATCCTGTCCAGCTCTTCAGCATTCATCTCGATGTGAGCGAGCTGCGCGAGGTGCGCAACGTCGTCACGGTTGATCGCAGCCATGGATCTCCCCTGCAAGTTCGGATTGTTTTCCGAACCAGTCTAGTGGGGAAACGTCGATGCCCGTCTGACGACCCCCAGCGGGCGTCAGACGGGCACCTCGGTGCCGTGGCCCCGGTCACGGGGACCGGGCACAGGCAGCATAAGACTAACCGATACCGATGGCTCCGGTCAGCATTGCCACACCCAACATGACGAGGCAAACCACTGCGGCGCGCCACAGGACCTTCTTGTGGTGGTCGCCGAGGTCAACCTTGGCCAGGGACACCAGGAGCAGGATGGCCGGGACCAGGGGGCTCTGCATGTGGAACGGCTGTCCGGTGATGGAGGCACGGGCCATCTCGGCGCCGCTGATGCCGTAGTGGGCGGCAGTTTCGCTCAGGACCGGCAGCACGCCGAAGTAGAAGGCGTCGTTGCTCATGAAGAACGTCATGGGGATGCTGAGGACGCCGGTGATGACGGCCATGAGCGGGCCCATGCTGGACGGGATGATCTGAACCAGCCATGCGGACATGGCGTCCACCATGCCGGTGCCGGTGAGGACGCCGGTCAGGACCGCGGCAGCCATGACCATGCTGACCACGGCAACAATTGAGGGTGCGTGGGCCACGATCTGCGCGGCCTGGTCCTTGACGTGGGGGAAGTTCACCAGCAGGGCGATGGCGGAGCCCACCATAAAGACGTACGGCAGGGGCACGAGGTTGGCGATGAGCATGCCCATGACGGCAACGGTGAGGGTCAGGTTGAACCACTGCAGCTTGGGCCGGAGGGACTTGCGATTGGGGTCCAGGGCGGTGCCCGCCATGCCGGTGTCGCGGTCCTCCATGAGGTCTTCGGTTCGTTCCAGGACCGCGATCGGGGAACCGCCGACGGCGGGGCCTCCCGTTGCGGGAACAGGTGCGGGACCGCGGCCGGAACCACTGCCGACTGAACCATTGCGGAAGCCGCCGCTGCCGGCTGCAGGCGTGCCGCCGTCGAACGCTTCGGCGGTGAGAGGTGCTGCCGAGGACGGCGTTCCCCAGATTTCCGGTGCCGTGGCACGGAGGCGGTTGCGCTCCTGCAGTCCGAGGACCCAGGCGAAGACCAGGACGACTGCGAGCCCGGCGATGAGCGACGGGATCATGGGGACGAAGACGTCGTTGACGTCGATCTTCAGGGCACTCGCGGCGCGGGCCGTGGGCCCGCCCCACGGGACGATGTTCATGGTGCCGTTGGCCAGGCCTGCCACGACGGTGAGGACCACGGGGCTCATCTTCAGCCGGAGGTAGATCGGCAGCATGGCGGCGGTGGTGAGGATGAACGTGGTGGAGCCATCGCCGTCCAGGGAAACTGCGGCGGCCAGCAGGGCCGTGCCGAGGACAACCTTGGCGGGGTCGTTGCCGAGCTTGCGGAGGATGAACCGGACCAGCGGATCAAAGAGCCCGACGTCGATCATCAGGCCGAAGTACATGATGGCGAACATCAGCAGGGCGGCGGTGGACGTCATGGACTTCATCGAGTCCATGACCATGCCGCCAATGCCAAGGCCGGCACCTGCGAACAGGCCAAAAACGGTGGGGACGATGATCAGCGCCAGCACCGGCGTCAACTTCTTCGTCATGATCAGGACCATGAACACCGCGATCATGGCGAATCCAAGTAATACCAGCACGGCTGGGCTCCTTCTTTGTGAACAGCGGCACAGCGGTGTGACGCGTGCTACAGACTGTAGAGTGGCCGCCGTCACGGCCGTGCCTTTGGCTCAATTGATTGGCATACTGCTTATTCGGAGCATTTAGCGCATTCTGCTCACCGACCGGGGCGAGGTGCAACGCCCGACAAGACGCACTACCGCACGAGAGGAGGACCATGCCGCGTTCCTGGCGCACGCCGCCGATCCGGTTCACCACCCAGACCCTGTTCCTGCAGCTCGGCGTGGTCCTGCTGGTGGTGCTGCTGAGCACGGCCGTCCACGCGTGGCTGACGTACGACCGGGTGGGCCGCGAGGCCGAAAACCAGGCGCTGACCCTGGCACGGGCGGTGGCCGCCGACCCGTCGGTGCGGGCCGACGTGCTGGCCATCAGTGAGCGTGAGGGCACTCCCCCGCCTGCCGAGCTCCGTGCCGGACCCCTGATGGCCGCCGCCGAGGCGACGCGGATCCGGACGGGAGCCCTGTTTGTGGTGATCACCGACGAAACCGGCCTGCGCCTGGCGCATCCCGACCCCGCCCGCTTGGGTGAGAAGGTCAGCACGGACCCCACCGAGGCCCTCGCCGGCCAGGACATCACCACCCGGAATACCGGCACACTGGGTCCGTCGGCCGGGGCCAAGGTACCCGTCTACGCGCCGGGGACTGACACGGTGGTGGGCGAGGTCAGCGTGGGGTACTCCATGGAAACTGTGGGCCAGAGCCTGGAACGGGACATCGGACCGGTCGCCCTCACCGCGGCGGGGGCGCTGCTGGCCGGCGTCCTGGCTTCCTTCCTGCTGCGGCACCGGCTGCGGCGGCTCACCATGGGCCTGGAGCCTGAGGAGATCAGCACCCTTGTCCACGACCAGGTGGCCGTCCTGCAAGGGGTGGACGACGGCGTCATCGGCGTTTCGGCCGATGGCAGAGTCAGCGTCTTCAACGCAGCCGCGCAGCGCCTTCTGGACCTGCCGGACCTCGCGGGGGCGTCGTGGGCCAATGCGCCCGTGCCCGGCCAGCTGAAAGCCCTGACCAGGGCAGACGCCGAGGAGGCTGACGCCATTGAGCTCGTGGCCGCCGGGCGTGTCTTGGTGGCCAGTGCGCGCAAGGCACTTCACCGCCGGGACGACCTAGGCTGGGTGGTGATGCTCCGGGACCGCACCGAGCTGCAGCACCTCACCCGCCAGCTCGACGCCGTGGGCACCATGTCCACGGCCCTCCGCGCCCAGCGCCACGAATTTGCCAACCAGCTGCACACGATCGCCGGACTGATGAGCATCGGGCAGCACCAGCAGGCTCGCGACTATCTGGCCGGACTTGCTGCTACGGGACCCTTGAAATTCCCGGTGGACCAGGCCGAGCTGCTCCAGGACCCCTACCTTCAGGCGTTTATTGGGGCCAAAGGGGTGGAAGCTGACGAACGCGGTGTCACCCTGCGGATCGGGCCCGAAACCCTGGTCCGCGGACAGGTTACCGAGCCGCAGGACGTGACCACCGTTCTGGGCAACCTGATCGACAACGCGGTGAACGCCGCAGTGGCAGGCTCCGCCACGGACCGGTGGGTGGAGGTGGAGGTGCTGGACGAACCGCACGACGACGGCGGGACCCTCCTCATCGTCGTCGCCGACTCGGGCGACGGGCTGGCTCCGGGGACGGATGCCGAGGGCGTCTTCGCGGAGGGCTATACGACGGCGACGGCCGCCCGGCTAGACGGGGCCGGTATGGACGCCGCTGGTTTGGATGGCGCTGTTCTCGATGGGGGCGGTCTGGGCGGTGCCGGTCTGGAAGGAGGCCGCCGGAAGCGTCGCTTCCCGAATGGCGGCGGGCAGGGCCTCGGCCTTGCACTTGCCCGGAAACTGGCCAGGCGTCGAGGAGGGGACCTCAAGGTTCTGGAAACGGGCTCACCCGGTGGACCAGGGGCCGTGTTCATGGCCTCCTTGCCGGGCACTACGGCAGGAACTGTCTCGGGCATCACGGACGAAACTCACACTGACGAAACTTACACCGGGGCCGCCGACGGAACTCACACCGGGCCTGCAGGCCGTATGACCACTTCGGAAAAGGATGACGATGCCTGAGGACTTCCGCGTGCTGATCGTGGACGACGACTTCCACGTGGCCAAGCTGCACGCCGCCTACGTCGATTCGGTGGCGGGATTCCTGGCCCTGGCGCCCGTCGGTACGGCATCTCTTGCGCTGCAGACGATCCATAGCCTACGCCCCGATCTGGTGCTGTTGGACGTGTACCTTCCCGACGCGTCAGGGCTGGACCTGCTGCAGCAACTCGACGTGGACACCATCATCCTCAGTGCGGCCTCGGACTCCGAGTCGCTTCGCAAAGCTTTTCGGCGCGGGGCCCTGGGGTACCTGCTCAAACCGTTTACGTCAGAATCGCTGTCGCAGCAGCTGCGCTCCTATGCCCGTTACCGCAGGCTGCTGGGCCATCCGGGGGTCCTGGACCAGGGCGCAGTGGAGCGGGCCAAGCGGGCGCTGATCCCCGGCGATGTGACGCCAGCGGCCAAACCGCGGTCCGCCACCGAGGCGGCGGTTTTGGAGTCCCTGGTTGCCGGCGAGCAGTACTCCGCCGCGGAGGTGGCCACCCGCGTCGGGGTTTCCCGGGCCACGGCGCAGCGGTACCTGTCGTCACTGGCCGACGACGGCGCCGTCGACATCCAACTCCGGTACGGGACCACCGGACGGCCGGAACATCGCTACGGGCTGCCTGCGCAGTAGCCATCCCCGCGGCTCATTTCCTCAATCGCCTAAATCCTCGGGACCCCCTAACTCATCAGACACGCCTAAATCCTCGGGACCGCCTACCTCATCAGACACGCCTAAATCCTCGGGACCCCCTAACTCATCAGACATGCCTAAATCCTCGGGACCCCCTAACTCATCAGACACGCCTAAATCCTCGGGACCCCCTAACTCATCAGACACGCCTGCATTCCATGTGAGTGGCCCGTCCGGCCAGGTTGGTTGTTCCCAGTCGGGGTGTTCGCTTTGGTAGTGCCGGCCTGAGGGTGAGATCCAGCCCGGCGGTTCGTGCTTTGTTGCCCCGGTGGGTGTCCAGCCGGTGGTGTGGCGGAGCCTGTGGTGTCGGCGGCATGGCTGGCCGAGATTCGAGATGCCGGTGGTTCCGCCGTGGGCCCAGGCGAGGACGTGGTCGGCGTCGTTGTCCAGGGATTGGTTGGAACAGCCCGGGAACGGGCATTTGCCGTCCCTGAGTCTGAGCCAGCGGCGTTGGGCTTTGGTGACCGGGTAGCTGGTCCGCCCGATTTCCAAGGGTGCGCCGTCGCGGGGATCAATGAGGACGCGGTGGAAGGAGGCGGCGCCGTCGGCGATCAGTTGCCTGGCCATCGACGGCGGGATCGGACCGTACCCGTCCAGCATCGCAGGCTCCTCCGTCACGCCCAGTAAAGCCATCACCGGGACGGTGATCAGGACCTGGGCCCGCGGCGACGGGACACCGCTGCTGGGGCCGCCGTCTGCGTCATGGTGGCCAGCAAACTCTGTCGCTATCAGGCCAACGGTCAGGCCGGCCGAGCTGCCGTCCGTGCTGCGGCTGGTCGCGGATGGCTGGCCTGTCGCCGCGCCTAGTCTGCCTGTGAGGCTACCGCTGTCCGCGGTGGCGCCGGCGACATGTGCCGCGGTGCCGTCGACTTGGCCGGGGATGCCGTGGCCGCCGAGGAGCCACTTGGCGACGATATCGGCCCGGAGTTGGGTGAGGGTACGGGGCTCGTCGCGGCCCTGCATGGCCCGGGCCGCTGTGGTGGCCCGTTCCCAGATCCCTGACCCGGTATCCGCCGGCAAATAGGTTGAGAACCAGGCCATGCCGTCCCGGTCAGGGGAAAACAGCACGCGCCGATCCAGGGCACTTTTTGCGTGGCGTTGTTCGATGCTGACCGGGTGGTGCCGTTCCCGCCAGGTCCGGGCCTTCGCCCGGAACCGGCCGGCCACCATCTCACCCGCCGGGCAGCCCCGCGCCCGGTTCGCCGCCTCCGGGTCCAGGAAGTGCGCCTCCAACGCCCGTGCCCCCTCAGGACCCAGACCGCTGGTCTCGTCCACCATGATCCGGGCGTGCTGCCACGACATGGACCCGGCTTGCAGCGCCGACAACGTCAGCGGCAAGGCAGTGGTCAGTTCGCGGGCCTCGGCCAGCAGATTGGAGGCGGCCGGCTCACCGACCGTCAGCACACCCGCCAACTCCGCGACCAGAGCCATCTCCTGGGCACCCTCCTCCTGCAGCGACATGCCAGGAGGGGCCATGGCCCGGACAATCTCGGCGCACCGGGCAACTCTCCGGGCTTTCCGCGCCGCCAACATCGCTTCCTCACGGCGGATCTCCGCCAAAGCGCCCAAACACTCGTCGTACTCCTGACGCAGGAGGTCAGCGCCACCGGCCGGCGCGGAGCGCGAAGGATCGACGTTGTCCGAACCACGGTGGGCCAGGTCCTCCGCCGTCTCCGGAGCCGTTGCGCTTTCCATGCCTCCAGCATCACAGAGGCGCCGGGCAACATGCCGGAGGCAGTACGCCTATGTGGATAACCCTGCAGAAACAGTCGCGGGCGCTACTGCCGGTTTCCCCTGCCCCGGGTAGGCCGGCTCCCTTCCTACCGTGAGTCGGCGCTCTGCTGGGCGACGAGCTCGATCTCCACCAGCATCTTGGGGTCCAGGAACGGCAGGACATGCACCAGGGACAGGGTGGGCCGGATCTCGCCAAAAACTTCGCCGTGGGCCCGGCCGGCTTCTTCCCACTTGGTGATGTCCGTCAGGTACAGCTTGGACTGAACCACGTCCCCGAAGCTGAACCCGGCGTCGGCCAGGACAGTTCCGAGCTTCTGGAGGATGAACTGGGTCTGAGTGTAGAAGTCCTCGCCCACGATGCCCTCTTCACCGCTCGCGGCTGTGGCCGAAATGTAAAGCGTGTTGTCCACCTGGACGGCCCGGGAGTAGCCGAGGGTCTGTTCCCAGACGGAGCCGGTGCCGAATGTTTTGCGCATGGTGGGCCTTTCAGTGCTGAAAATGAGTCGGCACCACTTTAGGGCGGCTAGACATCGAGCCGGTAAACCAGCAGCTTTATGTCGGTGCCGGGAACCAGCCAGTCGCGTGCCGGGACGCGCCGGAAACCCGTCTTCCGGTACAGGCCGTGCGCGCTCTCCCATGTCGCGCCGGTGGTCAGCGCCACTCCGTGGATCCCATCCAGCGACTTCGCGTGCTCGATGATGGCCTTCACCATGGCCAGCCCCGCACCGCTGCGCTGCACAGCGGGATCGACCACGAGCATCCGGAACTCCAGCTCATCCGCAAGGGCGATGTCGGCGTACGGTTCGCCCGCGAGCGCCAACGTCACAGAACCCACCACCTGCCCGTCCCGCTCGGCAACCCAGATGGTGGCTTTCGCTGCACGCGCCGCGACCTCCCGGATCTGCTGCATGTACGGGTGGTCCGCGCTGTCAAAGTATCCCGCTGCGAGGTAGGAGCCTGCGGTGATCCTGGCGATGGCGTCGAAGTCTGCCTCAACGGCGGGTCGGATGCTAATTTGCGGCTGCACCTGACAATGCTAGTGCCGGGACGGGGTCAGAGCGGAAACTTTCCGGCCAGCTCCAAGGTTCCGGCGCAGGTCCAGGCGGCAAGCCGGTCCGCGTCCGTGGGCCCGCCGTCGAGGGGGCTGTCCAGGCGGGGACGCCTCACCCAGCAGCCCGCTTCCTCCGCGATCAGCGCCCCGGCAGAGTAGTCATGTTCGTTCAGGCCGCGTTCCCCGTAGGCGTCGTGGGTTCCGTCCGCCACGAGGCACAGGTCCAACGCCGCCGAGCCCAGCCGCCTGACGTCGGCGAACCCGTCCATAAGATCACCCAGCATCGCTGCCTGCTCAACGCGTATTGCGGGATCGTAGCTGAAGCCAGTGGCCAGGATCTGGCCGCTGCGGCCCGCCACCGGTCCTTGGAGCGCGGTCAGCCGGCCGCTCTCTTCGAGCCACGCGCCGTGGCCGCGGGCAGCGTGATAGACGCGGCCCAAGGCAGGTGCGTTGACGACGCCGGCCAGCCAGACGCCGTCGGAATCCGCGACTGCTACGGAGGTGGCGTAGTAGACAATGTTCCTGATGAAGTTGGTGGTTCCGTCCAGCGGGTCGATGGACCAGCGATAGCCGCTGGGGGAAGCGGGCTGCGTGGTGCCGTGTTCCTCCCCCGTGATGACGTCCTGCGGCCGGGCGGCCGTGATGATGTTCCGGACCGCGTTTTCCGCGGCGACGTCGAAGGCGGTGACCCAGTCCCCGGCGTCACCCTTGTTACTCACGTCCAAGGCGTCGCCGTTACGTGACGCCAGGACCGCGGCGCCCGCGGCGGCCGCCTGCTTGGCCACCGCAAGGAGTTCAATGGTGAGATCTGACTGGTTCATTCTGATACCTCTCGAAATTCGGAAATGTTGCCGGGTTCGGCTGGCTCGTGAAATTCGGCAGCGTTTTCCCGTCCGGGGATGTTAACGGATTCAGCGGCGCCGTCCAAAACCGCGGCGGGACCGTTCGCCAGGAGCTCCCGAAAGCCGTCCTCGTCCAGCACGGGAATGCCAAGCTGCTCGGCTTTGTCCAGTTTGGTGCCGGCATTCTCCCCGGCCACCACATAGCTGGTGTTCTTGGAGACAGAACCCGCTGCCTTGCCGCCCCGGGTGAGGATCGCTTCCTTCGCCTCGTCCCGGCTGAAGTCAGGCAGGGAGCCGGTGACCACAATGGTCAACCCTTCCAGGGTCCGGGGTGTTGACTCGTCGCGTTCGTCCTCCATCCGGACGCCGGCCGCAGCCCAACGGTCAATGATCTCGAGGTGCCAGTCCTCGGCAAACCATTCCTTGAGTGCCGCCGCGATGGTGGGGCCCACACCGTCCACGTGCGCAAGGTCTTCCTCGGAGGCGTTCCGGATGCCGTCCATGCTGCCAAACGCGGTGGCCAGTGCGCGGGAAGCCCGCGGGCCGACGTGCCGGATGGACAGCGCCACCAGGACACGCCACAGGGGCTGGGTTTTGGCCTTTTCGAGCTCCTTGAACAGCTTCTCCGTGGTGGCCGTGGGCTTCGACGGAGACTTGGCCGTGGCCTTAGTCCAGAAGTACGGGACCAGATCCCACGTTCCCGTACCTACACCCTTGGCGCGCTTCTCCCGCCAGACATTCACGTCGGCCAGCTTGTTCCGCAGCTCATCCAGTCCTGAATCGGCCGCCAGTTCAAACAGCCGGGACTCACCGCTCAGGATGCCCTCGCCAGCCGGCTCCACCCTTCCACCGTTGGTGGCTGGGTCCGGACCGGGTCCGGCGGTCAGCGCGATGGCAGCCTCCCAGCCGAGGGCCTCAATATCGAATCCGCCGCGGCCGGCGAGATGGAAGACCCGTTCGCGGAGCTGCGCGGGGCAGGACCGGGCGTTGGGGCAGCGGATATCGACGTCCCCTTCCTTGCCGGGTGCAAGCGGGGTTCCGCACGACGGGCATTCGGTGGGCATCACGAAGTCCCGTACCGGCGGTTGCTGCTGGTCACGCAGGGCAAGCACGGGGCCAACAATCTCGGGAATCACGTCGCCGGCCTTGCGCAGCACCACAATGTCGCCGATTTTCACGCCCTTGGCTTTCACAACGTCCTGGTTGTGCAGGGTGGCCATGCCCACGGTGGACCCGGCCACCTTCACCGGCTCCATCACCCCGAACGGGGTAACGCGTCCCGTGCGTCCCACGTTGACTGCTATATCAAGCAGTTTTGTGTGGACTTCCTCCGGTGGGTACTTATAGGCCACGGCCCACCGCGGCACCCGGGTGGTGTATCCAAGGGCGCGCTGGGTGGCGAGGTCGTCCACCTTGACCACAATGCCGTCGATTTCGTGCATCAGGCTGTGCCGTTTGTCGCCGTAGCGTTTGATGAACGCAAGCACTTCCTGCAGGCTCCCGAGAACCTCGAAGTACGGGCTGACCGGCAGGCCCCACTTTTCCAGCAACGCGTAGGTCTGGGACTGGCTCAGGGTTTCGAGCCCTTCACGCGCCCCGATCCCGTGGACGAACATCCGCAGCGGACGCTTGGCCGTTTCCGCAGGATCCTTTTGGCGGAGGGACCCGGCCGCGGCGTTCCTGGGGTTGGCCAGCGGTGCTTTGCCGGCCTCGATCAGCGCCTCATTGAATTCCGCGAAGGCCTTGGACGGGATGAAGACCTCGCCGCGCACTTCCATCTCAGGCGGGAATCCGCTGCCGGTCAGCTCCTGCGGGATTTCCTTGATGGTCAGCACGTTGTGGGTGATGTCCTCGCCCGTGGTGCCATCACCCCGGGTTGCGGCCCGGACCAGCTTCCCGTCCCGGTACAACAGGTTGACGGCCAGGCCGTCGATCTTGAGTTCGGTCAGCCACGCGGGACCGACCGTGTCCCCCATTTTGGTGATGCTGGCCTCGGCTTTGGCGAGCCAGGCCTCCAGCTCCTCCAGGGAAAACACGTCCTCGAGGCTGTACATCCGTTGCAGATGTTCGACGGCGGCGAACGCGGCTGAGACTTCCCCGCCAACCTCCTGCGTCGGGGAGTCGTTGGCAATGAGCTCGGGGTGCAGCGCCTCGATCTCCTCCAGCCGCCGGAACAGTTCGTCGAATTCGGCGTCCGAGACCAGGGCTTCGTCCTCCTGGTAGTACGCGAAGCGGTACTTCCTGACCGAGTCAGCCAGCTTCTCGTATTCTTCGCGGACCGATTCGGAAGGGACGGCTTCCTGTTCTATCGCGTTCTCATTGCTGGCGGCTGTGTCCTCTGCGGGGCCCGTTGCTGTGCTCACAGACCTATCTTGCCTTACCCCTCCGACACTTAACACCCGAGGGCCCGGGCAGTGTGTCCGGGCCCTCGGTCAAACAAGGCCGGCCTAGCGTGAAGCCTGGTCCTGCTCGCTGGCGTTCCTCGTGGCCTTCTGGCCGGCATCCTTCAGCGCCTGGACGACCTGGTTCAGGGCACTGGTGTGGGTGCCGGACCATTCGCTGCGGAAGTGCTTCGCGTCCGGGCCCTCCCAGACGGTGCTGTCCAGCAGGCGGGTGAGGTTGCTCCGCTGCTGCTCGATCTCCGAAGCACCGGCCTGCAGCTTCGTGCCAAGAGTCCTGAGCTGCTCTACATCTGCGCCCCAAATAGCCATCAGTTTCTCCTCATAAGTAGTTGGATCCGACCCGGGTCGGCATCCCCAGCGGCCCCCGGCTCATCCGGAAGATCCATTGCCCCAAACCTATCCCGGCCCAGGAAACCCGTCGATGGGCACCGCTGCCCATGCACCACTCCCCATCAGCCCCAAGTGCGGGAACGCCAAAAAGCAGTCAGTGCGAGGAGAGCCGGTTCCGGCCCCACCAGGCGAACGCCAGGCCGGCGACTCCCACCAGCAGCACGCCCGCCATGATGGGCAGCAGCCCGGGGCCGCCAAACAGCCCGGAGCCATCGTTCCGGGACACTGCGGCCGCCTGGGTGGGCTTTGCCGACTTCGTGACCGGGGTGTCCCAGTTCGATGCGGCCGACGGGCTCGCGGAAGCCGCGGAAGGTGACGCGGCGATGGTGGTGGCCTCCGGCGTCGGCGTTTCCTCAACTGCAGAAACCGTGGGCTCCGGGGCAACGGGTAGCACCGCAGCGGGTACGGGAGCCGCCTCGGCCGGAGCGGGCGGAGCCATGGGAACCGGGGCGGTTTCCGCCGGCGGTGGTGCAGGAGTAGGAGTGGCCGACGGCGGCTCGGTCGGCTTCCCTGTGCCGGGATCGGTCGGCGGCGTCTCTTGCTCCCCGGGGAGAAGCCCGCACACAACCCCGCAGCCCGGGCCCGTGTCGCCGTCATCGGCATGAGCGGGAGCAGCCGCCGACAAGCCGACCGTGAGCGCCAGCACCGCGATGGCGGCCGCGGCAACGCCGCGGGGTGCGGAAGAGGATCGGATCATAGCTACCTTTGCGGACGGCGCGCGGCATCCCTCCGCGGCGAACTAGTGTTGCCGGTAGTCTTCTACAACGCGCCGGGGGCGGGCAAATCCTTGGATCTGCGGGCCCCCGGTGCTGGCTGGCCTCAGTCCCTGTTTTCAGGCGGCAGGGCGATCTGCAGCTTGCGCGCCTTTCCGCGTCCCACGATGTAACCGCGGCCCGGGATGAACTGCGGGCTCACCCGGCCCAGCGACGTGCTCAGCAGGCTGTCCCCTTCGATGTCTCCCGGATTCATCAGCAGTCCCCGGCGGCCGGACTTGAAGGGCTGCGCAAGGGACCAGGCGGAGGACCAGGTTGACGTCTCGGATTCGCCGATCACCCACTGGTCAGCCTTGATGGATGCCGTCACGAGCTGCGAAACGCCCGATTCAGCCACCGTGTCCGTGAACTCGGTCAGGCCTTCGATGAAGATGGCCACCTTGCCCGGGTTTCCGCTGGCGTGCTCCATCAGGTCTTCCACAATCTCGGACAGGTCGTCGGCGCCCACCACTGAACGGTTCCAGAGCGGCAGTGACGCCACCGCGGACCGGCGCGAGCCGATGTACACCAGTTCCGTATCGGGGTTGGACCGGCGCAGCGCATAGGCCAGGCTGACCAGCGCCACTGTACGCCCGGCTCCCGGCGGCCCGGCCAGGAGCAGCGGGCCTTTCGCCATGATCTCGGCCGGCTGCAGCGTTTCGTCGTCGACGCCGATGACCGGGAGGTCCGGGCTGCCCGCCGGCAGCAGGTCCAGGTCCACCTGTTCCGGCAGCCGCTGGATCTTTGGCGCCTGGTCCAGTCCCTGGCGCAGCATCGCCTGGCTGAGTTTGTGGACCTCGCGTGCCTGGAGGGCCAGGTTGGAGTTCCCGCCGAGGACGGCCAGCTGCACCTCGAGGCCGCCGAGCAGTCCGCGTCCTGGCGGTGACGCGGAGCTGAGCACATCCCTGGGGACGTCCATGGACAGGTAGTCGTCCTCGGAAGACAGCCGCAGCACCAGGCGGCGCTGGATGGAGGCAAGCAGCGACGCGGGTACTGAGTTGGGCCGGTCACCGGTAATGACGAGGTGGATTCCGAGGGGGCGGCCGTCGGTGGCCAGCTGCAGGAAGATGTCCCACAGCGAGGACAGTTTGCTGTACTCGTAGGTCTCGCGGAACGCTGACATGCCATCGAGCAGGACGAAGATGCGCTTCTCGTCCGGGCGGTCAGCCAACGACCGGTACTCGACGATGGTGGAGGCCCGGACGTCGGCGTAGCGCGCGGACCGTTCGTCCGCGATGTCGCGCAGCAGCCGCAGCAGCCGGCCAACCCGTTCCACGTCGTCGCCGTCGATGATCTCGCCCACGTGCGGGAGTTCGTCGAGCATCTTGAGCCCGGAGGATCCGCAGTCAATCCCGTAGATGTGCACGGGGCCGCCACGGGGCGTGACGGCGGCCGCGATCGCGATTCCGCGCAGGGCCGCGGACTTGCCGGAACCGCCGGTCCCGTAGATGGCCATGTTGCCGTCTTTGTCCGGTTCGTAGAACACCGTGGGTTGTTCCTGCCGGGTGGGATCGTCCGCCACACCCAGCAGCAGCCGCTCGTCGGTCCGCGGGTTGGGCAGCTTGGAGAAATCGTAGGTGGTGGCGAGCTCGTCGAGCCACGGCTTGCGGGGCGGCCGGATGGCCAGCGACTCTGCCGCGCGGACAATGTTCGTGGTCATCCTGGCAATGTCGTTGGGGCCGGCGGGGGCTTCCTTGACGGGCTTCTCCGGGGCGGGCGCTTCCCAGCTTTGCCCGGACCCGAACGCCATCTCCACGATGTCTATCTGCGGGCGCTGGGGCTTCTCCGTGGTCCAGCCGCCGGCGTAGCCCGTCTGGAAACCCTGGATCCGGCCGGGTCCGGTCTTCGCAGCGCCGCGTCCGGGGATGGCGGGGTCGAAGTAGGCGGCGTCAGGCACCCCGAGGATGTCTGTCGCATCGTCTTCATCAGCCATGCGCAGGGCCACCCGGAGGTTGGTGTTGGCGCGCAGGCTGTCCTTGATGACGCCGGCGGGACGCTGCGTGGCCAGGATGAGGTGCAGGCCCAGGGACCGGCCACGGGCTGCCACGTCCACCACGCCGTCAACGAACTCCGGCACTTCGGTGGCCAGCGCGGCAAACTCGTCCACGATGATGACTAGGTACGGCGGGGCCTCGGGATCGGCCTCGCGGTGGAGTGCCAGCAGGTCCTTGGCCTTCTTCCGGTTCAGCAGATGCTCCCGGTAGTGCAGCTCCGCCCGCAAGGACGTCAGCGCGCGGCGGACAAGGTGCTGGGAGAGGTCGGTCACCAAACCCACAGTGTGGGGCAGGTTGATGCAGTCGGCGAACGCGGCCCCGCCTTTGTAGTCCACAAAGAGGAAGCTCACCCGGTCCGGGCTGTACGCCGCGGCCATGCCCATGACCCAGGACTGCAGGAATTCGGATTTGCCGGCACCGGTGGTGCCTCCGACCAGGGCGTGCGGGCCCTCGTTCTTCAGGTCCAGGTACAGGGGTTCGATGCCCTTGGAACCCACCAGGGCACGGAGGGTTCCGTTGTCCTTCCGGTTGGGCACGGCCGAGGCATGGACGGAGTTGTTCTCCTCCCAGCGCTCCGCGACGGCCTGCGGGTTGTCCAGGAAGTCCTTGCCGATCAGGGCGGCATAGGAGACCGCGCGCGGCAGGTCGGAATCGTCCGTGACCGGCTTGCCGACGTCGACCACGGGGGCCAGCATGCGGGCCAGCTGGGCGGCCAGTTCGGCGTCGAGGCTTTCGCAGCTGACGGGATAGGTGTGCCGGCCCAGCCGAACCTGCCCGGTGGTGGTGCCGTTGTCCCCGTCCACCACCATAAAGTCGCGGCAGGCGGCCGGGAGCGCCTGGATGTCGGTGGCCACCCACATGACGTGGACGCCGGAGTCCGGTCCGCGTTCCGCGAGGCGGGTCAGCCTGCCGCGGTCAACAGGGGCGTCGTCCTCAACGATGACCAAGACCGCGGGCAGCACCGGAGCCGGGACCTCGTCCTTGGCAGGGTCCACGGATCCACGGTGTTCCGGGGCCGAGCGCTTGGCCATGGCTTCCCGCGCATCGAGCAGGTCCTCCAGCCGGGCCACGAGGGAAGACCCGCTGGCGGAACCGGCGGCAAGGTGGTCGCCGTTGAGGGGGCTGTGGCCCGAACCCACATGGGGCAGCCACTGCAGCCAGTCCCAGCGCCACCGCGACTGCGCCGACGTAATGGCGGTAACCACAGCCTCTGCGGGCGAATGCAGCCCCACAAACTGCAGCACCATGCCGCGGGCAACGTCGTCCACCAGGCCCCGTGCTCCCGCCACACCGAAGGCCCCTGCCGTGCGCAGCTGCGAGACCACGGGCACGCCTTCGATGTCCCGGAACTGCTTGAGGCAGTCCTGGATCTCGCGCATGTATTCGGCTTCGGTGTCGTTGTTGTTGGGTTCCTCGAACATGATGCGGGACGGACCGGTGCCCAGCCCGAACCGCAGCCCCAGGAACCCGAGGTGCTCCGGGCGGTGGGTCCACAGCAGCGGGCCCAGCTTGTAGATGGAATCCACGGTGTCGCTCACCGAAGGCGCCTCCTGGAGGCGGACCGCCCGTTCCACATGCTGCAGTTCGGTGATGTCCTGCCGGAAGGCGGCCATGGAACCGCGGAACTGCTTGAGCTGCTCCTTCTGCTGGCGCCTGGCCTGCATCTTGTGGTCCACGTAATGGCCCACGATGAACAGCGGCATCATCATCATGAAGATCACCGAGAGCATGTTCTGGGTGACCGCAAATATCACGCCGCCCATCAGGAGCGGCGCCATCAGCATGATGTACGGGAAGGCCTGGTGGTCCGGCCGCTTAGGCCCGGCGGGGGGCACGCGTTTGGGCGCGTCGAAGCGGGGAACAACGCGCGGGGAGCGGTTGAAGTCGACAAGGGGCGACGTCGGCGCTGCCGCGTGGTTGTGCCCCAGCGGCACCACCGTCACGGTGGTCTCCCCCAGCGTGACGGTGTCCGACGAGTTGAGCGTGGCCCTGGTGACCGGAAGGCCGTCCATGAGCAGGCCGTTGGCGGAGTTGGTGTCCACGATCTCCACGCTTTCGCCCACCGTGATGCGGGCGTGGCGTTTGGAGGTCAGCGGGTCCGTCAGCCGGATGTCAACGTCCCGGTCCCGGCCGATGTAGCTGGTGCCG
Organism: Pseudarthrobacter sulfonivorans; assembly: GCF_014712225.1. Classification (GTDB taxonomy): domain Bacteria; phylum Actinomycetota; class Actinomycetes; order Actinomycetales; family Micrococcaceae; genus Arthrobacter; species Arthrobacter sulfonivorans. Next base: position 124,320 of record NZ_JACXBW010000004.1, on the reverse strand, counting down.
GAGGGCAGCGAAAACTCCTGTCCGACGTCGGGCCCGGAGAGGATCCGCAACGTCGCGGCGGCGGGACCGCGGTTGGCGCCGGGAGCGTTGAAGTGTGCGCTGACTTCAGCCAGCGAGACCACGGAGCCCGGGCGCAGCCCCGACTCCAGCAGGTTGTCCGTCCGGGTCAGGACGTTGCCGCGGATTCCGCCGCCCACAAAGGCCTCGTCGATGCGCAGCGAAAGGTTGTCCGGTGCCGGGGATCCCTTCCTGTCGGGGTCCGCGACCCACAACTGAGTGGCGACGTCCGCGACGGTGGCCAGGCCGTCCACCGTGACGGCCAGGTCCTTGGTTTCCGCCGGGTTCCGGCGGAGTGTCAGCCGGATCCTCATCCTTCGTCCACGCCCCTCATCTTTTCCAGAAGATTCAAATCCTCGACCGTCACCAGGTGGGTGGTGACAGCGTGTTCGACGAGCCGGGCACGCCGGTTGGTGGCCAGCTTTCCGCCGCCGCCGCGAAGGCCCACAACGCCGACGCGGTCAAGTTTGTCGCAGACGTTATCCAGCTTCCGGTTGAACCGCGTGAGGGCCCAGCCCAGGGACTTGGCGGCCGCGGCCGACGACGGGATGGCACTGAACCCGGTTCCTTCGCGCCGCAGCATGGGTTCGGCCAGCGCCACGATGAGTGCCTTCTGGGAGTCGGTGAAGACGACCGGGCCGATGGTGGTGTCGCCGTTGCTGTCGTCTTCGCGTGATTGCTGGCGGAAGGACGGCGTCTTGAGGTGCACCGCGAACTCGTAGGTGGTGGGGCCGGCAGTGAAAATGATGTTCGTGTGGCTGAATACCAGCGGTATGCGTGCGCCCGGGGACAGCCACGCCTGCATGCCGCCGGAACCGTCGGCCACAGTGGCGGACAGCATCCTGCCCACGTTGCTGAGCCACCAGATCCCGTCGTAGCGGGCCACCTGCAGGAACTGGCGGTGAAGGTACGGGTTGTCGTCCACCTCGAGATCGCCTTCCCGGCCGATGTTGAAGATCTCCTCATCGGCCGGTTCGTACCATTCACCACAGAAATCTATTGCCAGATCCCCCATGTTCTGTGCCTCTCCTCGTCGGGCGTGGCCCGCGTTCGCTATTCGTTTCCGGTCTGCCGTGCGGTCACTGGCGGATGCAGGCGATCGAGTCATCTTCCAGTGGGGAGAACGCGCCGTCGCTCCTGACGATCATCACCTGGATGCAGGTGGGTTCCGCCGGGTTCAGCGCGACCTGGGCGGTTGGCTCGGCAGCGGACTGGTACTCGCCGCTTCCACCCGGGGCATAGACCCTCCACTTGTACGCGTCGCCGGGTTTCGGCTGCGGGTTGGTCCAGGTGAAGGTGGCCTTGCCGGCGTTTACTGTTCCAACCAGGTCCGCGACGTCGGGCACGGTCCCGTTATCCAGGGCATCCGCCGGGGGCTTGCTGATTTGGCCGGTCCCGGCCACCTTCGGCTCCGGTGCCGATGACGCCAGCACGATCCCCACAATGATGGCCAGAGCCAGTACGGTTCCGCCGGCGAGGGCGAGCCACAGGTTCCGCTTGCCGTGGTCAGGAGCGCTCTCCGGTGCCGTTTCCGGCGCGGCCGCGGGACGGCTGATGGTCGCATCGATCTCCGGTTCCGCGCGGCCCGTCCGGCGTACGGCCTGCTGTGCTGTCTGGGCGGGGAGCAGGCCAGGGCGCTGGACAGTTGCGTCGGGCACCGAGCCGTAGTCGGCTGGCCCGCTGCCGCGGAGCATCGTGGCATGGGCCCACTCTCCCGCCGGATCCCCAACGGCATTACCGGCCGGGCTGCTGCCGGCCGGGCCCCCAACCTGGGTGCCGGCACCCTGGCCGTCCTGCGGGCCGGTGAACAGACTGCCCGGAACCTGTGGCCGGGGCACCGACGCGGCCGCAGCTGCCGGGGCAAATCCTCCTGCGGGAAGGCCCGACGGCGGGGCGCCGGCGTCCGGGCCTTGGGGCCGGGTGCGTGCCGGGAAAGTTGGGGCGCTGCCGGTCCGCTCGGGATCGATCGCCGCAATGCTGCGGACGCGGGTCTCCTCGTAACCGTCGTCAGGGTGGCTGTCATCGTGATGGGCCTCTTCGAGCACTTCAAAGGGCGTGACCGAGAGGTTCAGTTCGGCCTGGATCCGCTGCAGGGCCAGGGCGAAGGCGTGGGCCGAGGAGTACCTGGAGGCAGCGGGCTTGGCCATGGCCGTGGCTAGCGCGCGTTCCAGTGACTCGGGCACGTCGGCCCGGCCCAGACGGGGCAGCGGCGAGTTGGTGATGCGGGAGATCAGTTCACGCTGGGAATTGTCGGTGCCCGGCATCACGAACGGCGACCTGCCGGCGAGCAGGGTGTAGAGAGTGGCGCCCAGCGCCCAAACATCCACCATCACCCCGTCAACGGGGCCGTCCGTGAACTGCTCCGGCGGCGACCACGGGATGGACATCCCGGCGTCTTCATCGGCGTCGCCGCCCAGGGTGCCCGAGATTCCGAAGTCCGTCAGGGCGGGCCGGTTGTAGTCGGTCACCAGGATGTTGGCGGGTTTGATGTCCCGGTGGGCGATGCCGGCGCGGTGGGCGGTCTCGACGGCGGAGGCCACCTGGATGCCGACAGCGAGGACCTCGTCAACACTGAAGCGCTGGCGGCGGTAACGGACATCAAGGCTGGGCCGGGAGCAGTACTCCATGGCCAGGTAGGAGTGCCCGGCCTCGGTCACCTCGGCCTCAAAAATCGTCACGATGTACGGGTGGGACGAGAGCTGGGCCATCAGGTTGGCCTCGGACTCGAACCGGCGCCGGGCGCCCTCGGTCTTCAGGTCCGAGAGGAGGACCTTGACGGCCACCTTGCGCCGGGGACGGTCCTGTTCATAAAGGTAGACGTCGGAAAACCCGCCGGAGCCGAGCAGGCTGATGTAGGTGAACCCCGGAATAGGGGGCGGCGGCGCAACCGGCCGTTTGGAACTCAAAGAATCTCCTCAAAACGCAATGAGATGTCGTCACCCAGTTCCGCGATATCGCCGTCGAGCAGGATCGCCATCTCGTTCTGGGCCAGGCGGCGCGGCTGCTGACCCTCGCGGACCAGGACCGTGCCGTTGGTGGCTTTCAGATCGCACAGCATCACGTGCCAGCCCTCGAGCCGGACCTCAACGTGCGAGCGTGAAATGTCGCCGCCGGGGCTGGATACCTGGACGAGCCGCGGCATCACGCCGCCCTGCACGCGGGACACGGAAGGCTGACGACCGATCACCAGCGACTGGTCAAGATCCACCAGCTCACCGGTGGAGACACGCATCCTCCCGAGCCGTGGCCGGGCAACCCGGACTGCGTCCGGCGGCAGCGGGGAACCGCACGCGGCACACTGGGCGTGGGTGGGCGGGTTGGCGTGGCCGCGGTCGCAGACCAGGGCCAGGACCAGGAGTCCGGCGCCGGATACCGGTTCCTGGACCGGTTCCGGGTGGGCGCCCATGCCGGCAAGATCGCTCTTCATGATGGTTTGGCCGTCATGGTCTCCGGCGAACTCTTCGGGATCGACGGCTGGACCGCTGGCCGGGACGGGCACCTGGGGCAGGTCGAACGGCGGCTGAACCTGCACGGCCGGAACGCTGCTCCCGCCGGTCCGCCACGGGACCGAGTCAATGAGACCGCCCGCGGGGCCTGGAGCCGGCACGGCGGCTGGAGGCGGGGTGGCCGGAGTGGGTGTGGCCGGAAGGGGTGTGGCCGGAGGAGGGGTGGCCGGTGCTGGTAAGTCCGGCCCGGCGTCAGTTTCAGGTGCTGCCGGGTGAGGTGCGCCGGCTTCGGATTCCTCCGGCTCGTCGCGTACGGCTGCGTCCTCGATGCTGCGGATCACAGTCTTTTCCCACAGGTGGTCGTACGTGCCGGTCAGCTCGTGGGCGGGCATTTGGTCGGCAGGGGCCACGGACTCGACGTCCGGCGAAGGTTCGCCCTGGGCCTCCTGCCCAGGCTCAGCTGTCTCCGCGGCATAGTGGGAGTCATCGTCCGTGAGACCCAACACCGTCTCAGCCGAGACCTCGCGTTCCGTGGCTCCGCTGCCTGCAATGATTTCCCGTGCCGCAGCCGGGGCACCGGTTACTGCCACAGTCAGCGACTGCAGCAGGACCACGCCTTCGGTGAGCGGCAAGACAGTCCCGGGCTGGGTGCCGCCCGCGACGGTCAGGCGGTACCACTCGGGCAGGTCGAAGCGCCGCTCAGTCCAGGTGGTGACATCGCGTCCATTCAGTTCCACGGGGCCGCCGGGCAGCTGTACGGTCAGGTCCAGGTCACCGCGGAGGAAGACCCGCAGCGCATCGCGGAAATCCACGATGCCGAACGACGGGATCTTTGCCAGGGAAACACCGAAGCTGCTGGTGACCGCATGGAGAACTTCATGCACTTCGGGAGCTTCCCCGAGCAGGTCCCAGAGCGACTGGACGAGGGCCGGCGGGGTGCCGGGGCCCAGGAAGACGGCAGTGCGCGAGCGGAGGACGCCCAGCCAGGAGCCCGCTGTGTAGTTGGCGGTGGCCATCTCAGTGTTTCCCGCTTTCGTCTTCGTTCGCGGCCGCCCGGCTGGCGTCAACAATTTGTGCCCTGGGCAGCGTGACCTCCACTTCCGCATCAACGGTGGGCCGGGGGGCGGTGGTGGCAATGCCGGCGTCGTTCATGACGTTCCTGGCGTCAACCACAATGACCGTGACGTTGTCGCGGCCCCCGTTGCGGAGGGCGGCCTGGATCAGGGCATCCACGGCGTCCTGGGGGTGGGCAACGGTGCTGAGGATGCGGTGGATGTGATCGTCCGTCAGCTCACCGGTGAGGCCATCCGAGCAGATCAGGATCCGGTCGCCTTCCTCAACGGGCAGCAGCCAGTAGTCCGCTTCCGTCTCGTCGCCGGTGCCCAGGGCCCGGGTGACCACGTGGCGGCGGGGGTGGACGGTGGCCTGCGCGGCCGTGATTTCGCCGGCGTCCACGAGTTCCTGGACCTCCGAGTGGTCCACGCTGACCTGGGCAAAATGCCCCTGGCTCAGCCGGTACGTCCGGGAATCGCCGATGTTCAGGACCAGCCAGTACGGCATCCCCATCTGCTCCACCACAACAGCGCCTGTCAGGGTGGTTCCGGCCCGCGCCCCCGTGGCTTCCCGGATGGAGCTGTCGGCGCGGAGCAAGTACTGCTGGAGCACGGCAGCGGTGACGCTGCGCTCCCCGGTGGCCAGCTGCGGCATGGCAGCCAGGGCACGGACGCACATGCCGCTGGCGATCTCCCCGGCTTCGTGTCCGCCCATGCCGTCGGCCACGGCAAAGACGGGGTCCGAGGCGATGAAGGAGTCTTCATTGAGCTCCCGGCGCAGTCCGCGGTCCGTGCCGTAGCCGTAGCTCAGGCTGAGCCCGGGACGGTTTTCTGCGTCGGGGGAAACACTGGCGGGCTGAGGGTTCATGCCTGTCCTAGGTGGAAGGAGCGGTCACCAAAATGGACGGTGGATCCCGGGCTGACAAAGGCGGGCACGGCCGGCTGCAGGGGCGACCGCCGGCCATCCGGCGTGGTGACGGCGCTGCCGTTGGTGGAGTTGCGGTCCGTCACCCAGACGCCTGCGCCGTCGGTCAGCAGGTGGAGGTGCGTCTTGGAGATCGAGCGGCCGGGATCGGTGACCGCCAGGAGCTGGGCCTGCTGCTCCCCCGCCTGCCCCACGGGGTTCCGCCCCACCAGGACGTTGCGGTCCAGCTGGAAGTCCCGGCCGTCGTCGAGCTTGATCCGCAGCACGGCGACCGGCGCCGCATCGGCCGCACCGCCGCGCATCTGCGTGCGGTCAAGGTCATCGTCGGGATGCGCTGCGCCGGAAGCGGGAACCGGAAGGGTTGCCGCAAGAGGTACCGACGGGTGGAACGAATTGGCGGCCGGTGGTGAGAACGACGGCGGTGCGTACGTCTGCGCGGGGGTGTAAGGCTGCGCGGGTGCGGGCTGCGCGGGTGCGGGCTGCGCGGATCCGGGCTGCGCGGGTGCGGGGGGTGCAGCGTACGACTGGACCGGCGCGTGCGGTACGGGCGCGTGCTGTTCGGATGCGGGTGCAGCGTACGACTGGACGGGGGCGGCCTGCTGCGCCACCGGCGAAGCCACCGGCTGCACGGGCGGCAGGTCCAGGGGCGCGAAACTGTACGGGCCCTGGATCCCGCCCGTGGTGATGGGGTTGCGGCCCGCGTTGACGTCGAAGACCAGGGTTTTTGCCGCTGTATCGTGCCAGCCACGGAGCCTGCCATTGGCGTCCCACGTATTGGAAACAACCACCAGGACAGCCCACCCGGCACCAACCAGAACCAACGGCCCGAGGATGAACAGCGCGATGTCAAACCATTTGAAGATGACGATCAGCACCGCAGCCAAGACCGCCAGGATGATCCCGGCCCCTGTGACCAGGCCACGCAGGAACACTGCGCCGGTACCGGGGGCGTAACCGTCCTGGTCAGCACTGCGGATACCCATGGCCCGGTTGCCAACGGTGGCACCGGAGCGGCCTTCCATGCCCGTGAGGACCACCAGGTACACCAGGGTCAGACCCATTCCGAGGCTGCCGAACAGGACCAGGGAGGCTGTGTCGTAGATGATGAAACCGCCGCTTTGGGTGCGGGTGATGCCGGCAAAGCCGATGGCAAAGGTCACCACCAACACCGCGACCGGCGCCAGCCAGTCCAGTACCGCGGCGCCAAGCCTTTTGCCGGCCGTGGCCGGAATTAGCTCAAGATTGGCTGCCATTCCCGTTCCTCCCCCTGGAGCCGTTTGCACTACCGGGATAGTACCGGGAATCTGGCCTGCGTGCGCCGCCTCGCTTTCCATCAAGGCGCGCTGGGCATGGTCCACGTTGCGTCCGCTGCGGGCAGATCTGTTGGGCAGCGGAGCCCCGCAGGCCGTGCAGAAAGTGGCGCCGCCGCGGATCAGTTGCTGGCACCGCTGGCAGCGCTCGGGCTCGGTCATCATGATTCAGGGTGGTTCTTCCTGCCAGGGTTCCGCAGAACGGTAGTCTCATCAGCCTCGGACGCAGCCGCCGTGCTGCCGGGAATGTCCGGACCGGTCTCCACCCTACCGGCGGCGGGCGGTTGTGCCGCCGCATTCCTGGCGGGACGCGACGGCGGCAGCAGCCCCAGTGCACTGCGCGATTTCAGGGCGGCACGGCCGTCGGCCAGCAGGGACCGGGGCGAGAACCTGGCCCGCTGGCGGCGCCAGAACCCCACGGTGCCGGTGATCTCCGTCAGTGAACCGTCCACGATGGCCCAGTACTCCCGGACCTCGTCCTCGGTGGGCTGGCCCGCCCCGAAGATGGAGGCATCCGCGCGGTTCGCCAGCAGGGTGGTGGTCCGTCCGGTGGCCGGGAAGGCCTCTGCAACCACTGCCGCACTTTCTCGCCGCGTTGAACGCGTGTCGATCCCCGCGCCCATGTCTGTAGCCAGGCTCAGGACCTCTTTCCATCCCCCGCCGACACGCTGCGCGGGGTGCCCCTCGGTGAAACGGGCCTTCCGGCGTCGTGATTTGAGGAGCGCGATCAGCAGCAGCGGCAGCGCAAGGATCACCAGCGGGATCAGCGCGACGCCCAATGCACCGAGCAGGGCACCCCAGAACAGCCAGGGGTTGTTCTTCTTCTCATCCGCGTCAAGCGCGTCCGGCGAGGAATCCGTAGGCAGGTCCACCGGCTCCTGCGGCGGGGGCGGCGGCTGCAGCACCTGCGGCTTCGGCTTGGACTTGTTTTCCGGGTCCGGCGGGATGGGGATGTTGTCCTTGGGCGGTGTGGGGTCGAAGCTGACCCAGCCCACCCGGTCGAAGGCAACTTCCACCCAGGCATGGACGTCCTTGCCCGTGATTTTGACTTCGCCGGCGCCGTTCTCCGGGCTGGTCGGATCAGGGTAGAAACCCATAACGACGCGCGACGGGATACCAAGGTGCCGCAGCATCAGGGACATGGACACGGCGTACTGTTCGTCGTCGCCGAGCATCTGTTTGGCGGTCAGCAGGTTCCGGATGCGGGACGAGCTGTGGCCGGACACGCTCGGGAGCTGGCCCTCAGTGACCAGCCCGTTGCTGAACGCCCCGGTCTTCTGGAAATGCGCTTCGATCTGGCGCACGCGGTCAATGGGGGTGGGCGCATCGGCCGAGAGGTCATTGGCCTGGGAGCCAACCACCGGGGGGACCTCAAGGGCATCCGGGAGGGTGATCTTCGCGAAGTCGTACTGGGTCAGCTGGCCGTGCTCAAGCTTGAGCGGATCGGACACCTGGACGCTGTAGGAATCGCCCTTCGACAGGCCTTGGGTGGTGACAGCGGTGTCCGTGCCCGCGTTGAAGTAGAGGCCCGAGGCCGCAGCGGACGCACTCCGGTCAAAGCTCAGGCCGGTCGTCTTCCGGCCACCCGGGACGAAATAGCCCTGGTAATTCTCAATGGTGATGTCCATGGAGTAGTCCTTGGTGGGCACCACACTGGCCGTGTCAGCCAGGGTGTTGATGGACGCCGTGTCTCCCACCTTGCTGAAGCTGCCGGAACCGTTGGGGTCCATGTTGTAGTTGGTGCCGTTGAAGGCATCCAGGGCGCCCAGCCGGACCCTGCCGTCCCGGGGAAGCCCCTTGACCACAAAGAGGGTGTCGTCCTTCTGGTCTTTGACGAAGGTCCGGAAACTTGCCAGGGGCGTGATGTAGTCCTTGGGATCGAAGGGCGGGACCACCACGTTGCGCAGGACCTTGCGGTCGCTGCTGGCGGTGACCAGCGGCGCGGCCACGGCAGTGATGGCCACGCTGGCCGCGATGACGGCGGCGGCGGTACCGAGCCTGCGGAGCTTCGCCCGCTGAGCCGTGGCAGCGTCTGCCTCCGGCCGGTTGACCGAAACCTTCCGGGTGTCCCTGCGGCGCAGCACATCCCGGCGGAAGGTGGCCCAGGCAATTGCGACGACGGTCAGTCCGATGCCGCGCTCAACGGTGAGGAAGGCGGCGCTGGTGCTGAAGGCAATGCCGGTGACAAAGAGCGCCAGCACCGGAAGCAGCGGCCAGTACGGGCTCTTTCGGCGCCAGGTCAGCAGCCCGGCCACCAGTGCCGTGAGCAGTGAACTCAGGAACGGGACAATCAGCACGCCGCCGGCGGATCCCACCGGAACGCCCACGGTGAGCATGTCTTTCCAGGCGAACACCACGCCCAGCAGCAGCGTACGCAGGGAGTCGAGGCTGGGAATGAAGCCAGCGATCGCGGCATCCGGCACAGCGAGGAACGTTCCGAAGACCAGATAGGCGCCCAGGCCGAGGGCCGTGGTGATCAGCAGGCCAAGGCGCAGGTGGGTGTTGAGGGCGGCGATGCCGAGGCCCAGGATGATGCCGCCGAATCCGGAGATCAGGTAGTAGGGGTCGCCGCCGAAGCTGAGGCTGAATCCCAGGATGCCCAGCCCGAGCAGCACGGTGAGCGCGCCGGCGTCGAGCATGAAGTGCCAGGCGGGCTGGCCGTCGGCGAAGGCCGACTCATCCTGCCGCCGCGGGGACGCCCGGGGCCGGAAGCCGGATGCGGAGCTCATGCGGCTGCCTTTCTGAGGACGATGGCCAGGTCGGCGAGGTCGCCGAGCGTCAGCACTGTCAGGTCGGCAATATTGGCGCGGCCGGGGGCTGCCCCGATCTGGAGCCGGACCGCCAGGCTCCGCACACCGGGCGGCACGGACGCCGCTGCCGAGCGGAGCTGCGCGGGCGTCACATGGCTGCCCACGACGAAAAACACCACCGAAGCGTTAGGCACCGTGTCGGCCAGGGTCCGGGCGAGGTCGACGGCGTTGCGCCGCATGGGTGCGCCGGCGATCCGGGTCATGTCGTCCAGCAGGTTGCGGCCGGTTTCGCAGCGAAGCGGCCCCTTCTGGGTGAGGACATTGAGCTCGCGCTGCTCGCGGATGGCCTGCCGTCCGATCGACGCGGCCGCCGAAATGGCCATTTCGAATTCCTGCTCCGAGGCGTATTCGTCGGTATTGATGGAAAGCGAGATGGCCAGGTGGGCGCGCCGCGTCTCTTCGAACTGGCGCACCATGAGCTTGTTGGTCCGCGCCGTGGTCTTCCAGTGGATGTGCCGCCGGTCATCGCCCGGGACATAGTCGCGCAGCGCATGGAAGGACACGTCGGCACTGGACAGATCCGTGGTGGGCATGCCTTCAAGGTCGCGGATGAAGCCGGCCGCGGAACCGGCAAGGGCCACCGTGCGCGGGTGGACGAAGAGGTCTTCCGGCCCGGTCCACATCACCTGGCGGCGGAGCAGGTGCAGCGGGTCTGCCCTGACAGACCGGACGGGCCCCACCACGATGACGGCGCGGCGGGCCGTGGGGATGGTGAACAGGTCCTCGTGCACCTGCCGGGGTTTCATCCTGGGCAGGTGGAAAACAGCGGTGGCGTTGCCCACCGGCAGTTCCAGTGCGGCCGGCAGCAGCGGGCGCGTGGAGGTGTTGGAGGCGGCGATGCTTCCCACGGCACTGTCCCCCACTGCCACCCGCGTCCGGGCGAGATCCAGGACCACGCCGTACGAGGACCTGCCCAGGATGAACCCGATGGCGATCAGGAAGAGGACAAACGCCGCGATGGCAGCAGCCTTTGCCTCCTGCCAGCCGAAGGCCTGCCCCGCGGTCCACAGCAGGATCGAAGCGGCAAGAACTGACCAGCCCAAGACGCTGACCACCGAGAGGACGGGCCATGCGTAGCGCAGCCACAGTCCACGGACTTTCTCCCACGCCGGTGTGAGGGCGAGGGCGGCCGTGCTGCTGGCTTCACCCCAAACGGAGGAGGGATGCAGCCTGGTGGGTTTGCCGTTCCGGTGGAAGGGTTCCCGGAGGCGTTCAGCAAGCCGGATCAACGGAGTGCTGCTGGACATAGAGGTACCTTTGTTCGCGCTGGAGGATGATTTATCTGAGGCGCCGGGGAGCGTCAGACGGTGGCGCGCTGCTGCGGTGCGGCGACATCGGAAAGCACCCGGGCGAGGATGGCCTCGGCTGTGGCGCCGGAGAACTCCGCTTCCGGGTCCATCACGAAGCGGTGGGTCCAGACCACGGGGGCCAGTTCCTTGACGTCGTCCGGCAGGACGAAGTTGCGCCCCTGGCTCGCAGCCCAGACCTTGGCAGCCCGCACCATGGCGATGGCGCCACGCACGGAGACGCCCAACCGGCTCTCGGGCGCGTTACGGGTCTCCTCACAGAGCCGGGAAATGTATTCCAGGACAGCCGTATCAACGTGCACGGTGGCTGCCAGATCAGCCATGTCCGCGACAGCCTGCGTGGTGATGACTGCAGTGAGTTCTTTGGAACGGTCCCTGAGGTTGGAGCCGCCCAGCAGCTGCACCGTGGAGGCGTGGTCCGGGTAGCCGATGGAGGTCTTGATCAGGAAGCGGTCCAGCTGGGCCTCGGGAAGACGGTAGGTGCCGGCCTGCTCGATGGGGTTCTGGGTGGCCATGACCATAAACGGCCGGCCTGCTTCATAGGTCACACCATCCACAGTGACCCGGGATTCTTCCATGACCTCCAGCAGCGCCGACTGGGTCTTCGGCGAGGCACGGTTGATTTCATCGGCCAGGACGATGTTGTTGAAGATCGGGCCCTTGTGGAACTCAAACTTCTGCGTCTTCTGGTCGTAGATGGTCACACCGGTGACGTCCGAGGGCAGGAGGTCGGGGGTGAACTGGATGCGGTTGTTCGAGCCCTGGACCGTTGCTGCCATAGCCCTGGCCAGCATGGTCTTGCCGGTGCCCGGCGCATCCTCAAACAGGACGTGCCCCTCGGACAGCATGGCGGTGAACGTCAGCCGGATGACATGTTCCTTTCCGAGCACCGCCTGGCCCACGTTGGACACGAGCTTGTCGAAAGTGCCTGCAAACCATTCGGCCTGCTCGGTGGTCATCGTCATGAAAGGGGTCCTTTGCTTGTGGTGCTGGAGTCGTATGGCGGCGAACCCCGGGGGCGGGGCTGTCCGGCTTAGCGCTTGGGCATTCCGTTTGGCGGGTTGCCGGGGTGGTTGGTGGTATCGCTGCGGACGTAGTTCCCTGACGCGGCACCGCTGGTCAGGTGGTACCAGATGCCGGAAGGATTCTCCGAGGTCTTGTACCAGACCACGTAGAAGTCCGAATCAGCTGCCTGGTTCGCGGGCATCCACTTGCCTCCGCCGACGCAGGAGGACGGGTTGCCCTGCCGGAAACTGTCTGTTCCGTATCCCGGCTCGGTGCAGCTGCGCACCGGTGTAGCGGTGATAGACCACGACGTCGGGACCGGCGGCGGCGGCGCGGCCCCGCTGCGGGAGGTGTCGCTGCCGATCCTGCCGGGCTGGTTTGCGCTGACCGCGCGGACCTCCAGCGTGTGGGTTTCGCTGTAGCCGACGCTCTTGGAGAAGGACCGCTGGCCGGTGTCCTGCCACGTGCCGTTGTCCAGGCTGTACTGGTATCCGGTTACGGCGCGGCCGTTGCCGCTTGGCTGGTTCCAGCTCCAGGAGACCGTCTTGTCGCCGACGCCGCCGCTGCCGCTTCCCGTCACGGTCGGAGCGAAAGCGAGCCCGTAGGGGTTGACGCTGTTTGATGCCGGGCTTGCGTCACCTGCCGTTGAGCTGCGGGACGAGACGGCCCAGACGACGACGGCGGTGTCGGTGCCGTTGGCGGCTGCCACGACTCCCCCGCCGGCAGGAATGCTTCCGCTGCCGCCGCCGGAGGTCAGCCGGTACATGTACGAGATCTCGTTTGCCGTCGATCCGTTACGCTGCGCGTCGGTCAGCTGCGTGAACCGGACATCGATCTTTCCGCCGTCGGCGTTGGTGCCGACGAGGGTGGCCGACGGCGTTCCCACCATGGCGGGCTTGCCCACCGCACGCACGGCCGCGGATTGCGCGCTCGTCCCGGAGGTCCCCGCCTTGTTGGTGGCTGACACGGTGAAGGTGTAGCCCGATTCGGAGTTGTCCACCGTGACGTTCTGCGAGGTGCCCGCGACCTGTTGGGATGACACTACAGCCCCTCCCCTCAGGGTGGTCAGGGTATACGCGGACACTGCGTCACCGTTGTTGTTCGGCGCCGTCCAGGACACCTTAAGCTGGCTCTGGGGACCCACCGAAGGGGCCGCCGTCGCTGACGGGGCAGCCGGCGTCGCCGGCACGCCGGCAGGCACTTCAGCTGCCGAATACGCGCTCCACTCGGACGGTTCCTTGGCGTCATTCCGGGCCAGGACACGCACCTTGTAGGACACCCCGTTCTGGAGTCCCTTCCAGACGTAGCTGACAGCGGTCAGGTTCTGGACCTGGGCGTTCTGGCCTGCCGGGGCCGGCGAAATCTCCAGGTCGTACGACTTGACCGGTGATCCCTTGCTGGCCGGGGCCACCCAGTTCACCGCGAGCTGCTTGTCGCCGAACTTCAGCGTCGGCGCCAGGGGCGTGTCCGGTTTGACGTCCGGCCTGACCTCCGCCGAGGCGGGTGAGCGGTCAGACTCGCCGAACTCGTTGGTGGCCGTGACCTCGAACGTGTACTTGGTGTTGTTGACCAGTCCGGTCAGCGTGCAGGTGTTGGCCGGGCAGTCCTGCCTGAAGCCGGCGCCGTACACCGTGTACTTGGTGATCGGTGAGCCGCGGTCGGCGGGCGCGCTCCACGTCAGCAGTGCCGTCTGGTCCCCGACACTCTGCGCCTGCGGTGTGGTGGGTGCCAACGGCTTGTCCTTGACGGTCAACCGGATCCGGGCGGTGGCCTGCCTCGAGGCTTCCTGCGTTTTATCGGCCACCGTGTAGGAGACCACCATTGACCCGCTGAACCCCGGTGCCGGGGTCACCGTAACTGCATCGCCGGAGACCTCCACATTGCCGCTGCCGGTTTCGGCAGTGGCGGCGATGATTTTCAATGCAGTTTCAGGGAAGGGGTTGGCGTCGTTGGCGAGGACCCTGACTGTCACCGGCTTACCGGCGGCGGCGTTGGGCTCGAGGTCGTCATTGGCGACCGGTTTGGGCCGGTTGGAGGCGATGACGGACAGCTGGTAGGTGGCGGTCGCTTCCAGTCCGCGCGGATCCGTCGCCTTGACCTGAACGGCCCCCGAGGTGCCGGTGGCGGTTGATCCGTCCACCGAGGTCTTGAGGATCTTGCCGTCCATGCGGGCATTGAAGCTGGCAGGGCTGCCGCCCACCAGTTCGTACTTCATGTTGTCCACGTCGTTACGGTCAGGGTCCGAGGTCAGCCGGCTCAGGTCCAGGTCGGCGGACTCCCCCTTCGGAACCTCAACTTTCGCGCCCAGGAGTTCGGGCGGGTTGTTGCGGTTCGGGTCCGGCAGCACCTTCGTGCGGACGCTGAGGGTGGACTTCAGGCCTGCAGGATCGTCAACGGCGGTGCCGTCGGTCACTTCAAAACTCAGCGAGCCGGGCCCCACATAGTCCACGCCGGCGGAGTACTTCAGCGAGGTTCCGTCGCCCGAAACGGGGTTGCTGCCGTCCGAGCCGATGAGCTTGATTCGGTCTGTTTGGGTCAGGCGGGGTGACCGTCCCTCACGGACCTTCACCCAGTCCTTGAGGTCAACGTTCACGGACTGCCCCGAGATGACCTCGATGACCTCGTCCTTGGCGAGGGTGGGGACCTGCTGCCCCAGGCCCGGCACCCAAATGATGGCGGTGGATTTTTGGCCGTCCACGTCTTCGACGAAGTACGGGATCAGCTGCGGCTGTTCGGTGAGCTCCACGATCATGTTGCCGTCGGCCCCGGGGCGTGCGGTGACGGCCTCGGTGCTGATTTTGAGGTTCTCACCCACGCCGTCGGGATCTTCGTCGTTTTTGAGGACGGGCACGTCCACGGCAGTCTTTCCCATGGCCTGGGCGGACGTCACCCGGTCGTCGCGGGCAATGGGCGCCTTCAGGGGAACCTCGTTGTCGACCACCACGCGGATGGTGGCCTGGGCGGATGCCCCCCGGTCATCGGCGATGGCGTAGCGGACGTTGACGGTCCCGGCCGCGTTGGGGGCCAGCAGAATGATGCGCCCGCTGGTCTTGCTGACGGTGGCCTGGAGGGCGGGGTCAGCCTCGATGCCGTCCGTGAGGATGCGGATGAGGTCGCCGTCGGGGTCAGTGTCGTTGCCGGTGGCGTCGACGGCGATCTGCCGTCCCGGCCGGACCTTCACCTCGTCATCGACCGGGGTGGGGTTCTGGTTGGTTTCGCCCCGCGGGGCGATGCCGACCGTCACGGTGCCGGTGTTGACGGCGCCCTGCCGGTCCACCACCTTATAGCGGAACGTGTCGGTTCCGGCGCCGTCGCCGGCCGCGGTGAAGTCAATGAAGTTGCTGCCCACGGTGGCGGTTCCCATGGCCGGGGTGCTGTCAATGCCGGTCAGCTGCACGGAGTCGCCGTCGGGATCGATTCCGTCCAGGGGTACCGGTATCCGCACTGTGCCGGCGGCCACCACCCGGGCGGTGAGGTTCCGGGGCTGCGGCCGGGAATTCTCGGCGCCTTCCAGCGGAAGGATGTGGATGGTGACAGCAGCGGCGCTCTTCTGCCCCTGCGGGTCCACGGCGTTATAGATGGCCCGGACCGTTTTGGGCTGGGCGCCGGCGATGAACCGGACGGTGTTTTCGGAGACGAAACTCTTGCCGTCCAGTTCATCCACGGCCTGCGGCAGGACGGGGTCAACGGTCAGTTGCTGGCCCTGCGGGTGGGTGTCGTTTTCCAGCACCGGAATGGTGACGACGTCGTTGACCCGGACGTTTACTTCGTCGGGTTTGGGCTGGGGTGCTTCGACGACGGCGGGAGCCGGGACCGGGACCACGGCGACACTGCCGGTGGCCGACTTCCTGCCGTTGGACATGGTGTATTCGAAGCGGAAGGGCTCCTTGGTGCCCAAGACATCGGTGATGCGCAGGACGCTGTGGTCGATCACGCTCACGGACGCTGTGGTGTTCTCCGGAAGCTTCACGGATTGCAGGACCAGCACGCCGCCGGACGGGTCCGAGTCATTCGCCAGCGGGTCCAGGAGGACGCTGCCGCCGGTTGGCATCAAGGCAACATCGTGGACGGCGACGGGATCGCCGGCGTCGTTGCCGGACTCCACGTCAACGCGGATCAGTCCCTGGCTGCTTTGCGGCCCGTTGCTGGCGATGTAGGTCAGGTAGACCGGGCCGGGGGTGGTGCTGCGGAACGTGAAGGTTCCGCCGTCGGTGACGGGACCCAGTTCGGCGGGACCGTTGGCCTCCACCTGGGCCAGGCGGAGGGCACCGCCGTTGGGATCAACGTCGTTCTTCAGGGGTGAGATCACCAGGTCCTGCCCCACCACAGCAGTGACGTGATCGGCGTTGACCACCGGCGCGAGGGCACCTGGCGGCTGGACGTTGATCACGACTTTTCCCGTGACCGTGGCGCGGCCGTCCCAGATGGTGACTTCGACGTTCTTCTTTCCGGCGGTGGCGCCGGAGTCCTGGAACGTCAGCAGGCCGTCGCGGCGGACTTTGACCTGGTCCTGGTCGTTGTCTGCCTTGGCGTCCATCAGGACGAGGTCGTCACCGTCGGGATCGGTCCAGTCGGTGAGGATGTTCTGGCTGACGGACTTGCCCTGTTCCACGAGCATCGTGGTGGCGTCACCGCCGCGTTTGAAGGCCGGGGGGCGGTTTTCGTCGTCCCCCACCACGTTGAGGGTGACCTGTCCGCCGGCGGAAAGCCCCCGGCCGTCGGCAGCGTTGTAGTTGAACGTTTCGGTGCCGGGCCTGGCGTCAGCGGGCACGGAGATCTGGAATGCCGTGCCGCCGTAAATGCTCTGGAGGGTTCCGGCTTTGGGTCCGGAGTCGCCGACGGCGGCGGTCAGGACGTCGCCGTCGGGATCGGAGTCGTTGTCCAGGACGCTGAGGATGGTGGTGCGGCCGGGACGGACACCGACGGCGTCCGGTTTTGTTTCCGGCGGCCGGTTGGGTTTGGTGCGGTCCGGCAGGACGTTGATGGTGTTGTTGTCCGCCGATTCCTGGTCCTGCTCGTCGGATTCGTTCTTGGGCGGCACAACGTCGTCCCAGTTGTTCACGAGCTGCATGTTCTGGTTCACCAGCCACACGTTCCCGGAGTTCACATCGTTCAGGACCACCAGGTCCCGGTTCACCCGGAACGCGTACGACGGCGACGCACTTGCCTTGGGCACGTCCACGTTCTTATCGTCGGCATCATTGGTGCAGTCACGCACATACTTGTTCGCCCCGGACCACGCCGCATGCACGCACCCGCCCAGCTGCACCGGCGCAGCCGGCACGCCCTCGCCGTCGAAGGACACTGTTTTGGCAGTGGAACCGTCGAGGGGCTGCTTCAGCAGCGCCTTCCGGGTGGAGATGGCGACAAAGTCACTCGCAGGACCGCCCTGCTGCAGCTTCGCATCCCGCGCATTGTCCAGCTGCAGCCGCTTGCCGCCGGGCAGGAACAGGCTCCCCGCCGCAGCGTCCAGCACCACCGGTTTGTCCCCCACCACCGTGATCTGCAGATCACCTGCACCCTTAAGCTCACCCCAGGTGCTGGTATCCGAGGCCACCACGTCACCGTTGGCGTCCACGGCGGTCACGGTGACCACGCCGGATTTCGGATCCGCCGAGTACACCCGGTCATCGGCACCGACCGCGGACACCAGACCCTCCGAACCGACCATCACCGGTTCGGAAGATTCCTGGTCAAATCCATTCACGGTGGAAGGCGAGAGGGCCCAGACCTTTCCGGCGGCCGGATCCGTCACCGAGATCACGCCGGCACCAAAGCTTACGTCCGCGGAGCCAGGCAGCTGCTTGTCCCCGCCCAGGCGCATGTTCGCAGGGGAGACCTGGTTCAGCGTTGAACCCGTGGCATCATCCACAAACACATTCCCGGCGTTCTGCAGGATGTCAAAGGTGGTGCTCGCCGGGGTCACCGCACCGTCGAGCACCCGCGACGGATAATTCAGCCGGCCCACGGCGTTATTGGACTTACTGACAACCCACACCCCGCCGTCGTTCAATTCCACTTCAGTGGTCTTAAACCCCGGATAGATGATCGCACTGGCAACCAGCACGGCACCCGCGGCAGCAAAAGCCGATCCGGTGACCATCTTGTTGTGGCGTCTCTTGAGACCAAGCTTCCCCAGCAGAGTTGTCACAGCTCTTCTATTCCCCTGAAATTTGTCGCGGCCCCCCGGCCACACCGTCCAAAGACCCGGTACCGGGCTCTCTGTTCCCGCGTTAGCCTACCGAAGCGGGGCTGGGGTCGCGATGGGTAGCGCTCCCCCTGTGCAGTGGACGCGGGCGGCCACAACGTCCGACTATAGCGTGATACGCCAACAACTGGATAAATCCGCGGGTCGGCACAAGGCAGGCGATTGACGCTAGTCGACTACCAGGCCCCTGCCTTCACCGCGCGCCAACAGCACAGGGTGGATTTCGCCGAAGCCGCGGACGTTTTCGGCGGGCTGCGGAACCAGGACAAAGCGTTCGTCATGATCCAGCGCCGAAGCCGTCATGGAGTCAATCAGGACCGTCCCCGGATCAGCAAGGGTGGTGAGCCGGGCAGCCAGGTTGACCGTGGGCCCGTAAATGTCACCCAGCCGGGAGAGGATCCTGCCCCAGACCATTGCCACCCTCGCTTCAGGGAGGATCTCATCCTCGGTGAAGGCCCGGGACAGTGCCAGTGAGATTTCGGCCCCGGCTGCCGGTGTTTCGGCGATGTAGAGGACTTCGTCGCCCACGGTCTTGACCAGCCGGCCACCGCCCACGGAGATGATCTCAGCGCATTTGTTCTCGAAGCGCTGGACCAGTCGGGCGAGGGTCTTTTCGTTCATCCGGCGGGAGAGGCTTGTGTAGGACACGAGGTCGGCGAACCCGACGGCACGTGCCAGCGGCAGCGGCGCATCGTCTTCGTCGCCTTCGCGGCCCTCTTCGCTCGCCTGCAGTCCGGCTTCGGCGCGGACGGCGAGCCGTTGGATGCCGGCGTTGAGCTGCCGCCGCCACGAGTAGAGAAGCATGTGCTCCAGCGCGTCGAGCAGCGCCGGCATTTCGTTGACCAGGCGTTTGCGGGCCACAGCGTCCGTCACGCCCTGCTCGTGGACCATGTCCTCAACCAGGGCCTCGATCTGCCAAACCACCATCCGGTCAGTCATCTGGCCGATGGCTCGGGTGACCGAGATTGCGGCCTCTTCGGTCAGGACTCCGGAGCGGACCAGGTCCACCACCGTGGACAGCGCGGCCTGGTCCCGTTCGGTGAACGCAACATCTTCGTCTCCGAAGTTCGGGAAGCCCAGCGCGCGCCAGAGCTTCCGCGCGGACAGGAGCGACAACCCTGCCCCGGCAGCCACCTCACGGCGGCGCAGCTTGCGTTCGCCGCCCAACAGCTTGGCCTCGAGCGCTTTGGCGGCCAGCCGTTCAGCGGACAGTGCACCCGTTGGCGGGTGGGCACTTTCGGCTGCGCGGGCCGGAAGGTCCTGCTGGTCCTCATCGTTCATCGTGTCCACCTTCTCTCAACTCCCACGGCAGTTCGTCATCGGCATATTCCGGCAGTTCATCGGTCTCCGGATCCCTGCCCGCAGGCAGTTCAGCCATGGCATCCAGCACAAAGTCCCGAAACCGTGCCGCTTCCGGGACATCCTGGATGGTCACCACGCTTTGGTATCCGGTTTCCAAGGATATATTCCCGGAGCGCAATATGCGCTGCCACACCGACTGGTGGACCGTCACGTTGCGGACCGAGCCGAGATTGACCTGTTCATCCCGGCGCCGCACCATGCCGTAGCGGGCAACAATCCTCCGGCTGGTGAGTATGTAACGGGTTCCCTGCCAGCGCAGCAGCGGCGGCAGGCAATATGCCAACCATATCCACACGGCGGCCAGGGCGCATGCGAGGGCGATCCACGGTGCCCAATCCGCGGAGATGGCCGGCATTAACCGGGCGGCCTCGCCCCGCAGGGTCCAGGCGCTCGCGAAGGCAGCGGCGGCCGGTGCGGCAATGAAGGCTGCGGCCGGCCCGGCCAGTCTCCTCGGCTGCGGACGCGTGATGGTGATGACCTGTTCGCCCGGCACGAGGCCTTTACGCATAACCACCTTCGGTGTCCTGGCCGGGCGGGGTCCAGGGACGCAGATGCACCACATCACCGGCGGTCACTACATGTTCCCGGGCGTCCTGGTCCACCACGAGGAGCGAACCATACTCGTCCAGCCTGGTTGCATGGCCGATGATCTCGTGGTCTCCCGGCAGCTGCGCGCGCACCTGCCTGCCCAGCGTGACCATCACCGACTCCACGCGCTTGTGGAGGGAAGGTCCACCGGCCAACCCGGCGGTGGGGTCGCCGTCGGCATTGCAGAAGCTGCGGTAGAGCCGGGCGAAGTGTGCCAGGTAGCTCTTGAGCAGCTGGGTCCGGTCATCGGTCAGCGGCTGCTCAAGCGCCACGGAGGTGGCTGTGGGCACCGGCAGTTCTGCCGCCGTCAATGTCACGTTGAGGCCGGTCCCGAGGACCACAGCCGGCACTGAGCCGTCGCCCAGGGGGCCCATTTGGGCCAGTATCCCGGCGATCTTGCGGCCGCGGACCAGGACATCGTTGGGCCACTTGAGCTCAGCGGGGATGCCGGCCGTCTCCAGCAGCGTCTCGCGGAGGGCCAGCGCGGCAAGCAGCGACAGCCACGAATAAGTGTGAGTGGGCAGGGGCCTGCCCTCAGCGTTCATGGGCCGCAGGACGATGGAAACGGACACCGAACTCAGCGGCGGCGCCTCCCAGCTCCGGTCCAGCCTGCCCCGGGCTGCGGTCTGGTACTCGGCCGTCAGCACCGACAAGTCAGGCCACTCCTTTGGCTCAACGGCCACTGCCCGCAGGAGGTCCGCGTTGGTGGATCCGGTGGAGTCCACCACCACCATTTTCGCGATGCCGGTGGCGGCCAGGAAATCCGGGTCCGCCAGGGCCCCGCGGTTCAACGGACTTCCCGGGGTTTGTGAGTCAGCCATACTTGAATCCTATCGACTCACAGGCCTCCGGCGGCTGTTCCGGCCAGCACATGACCCCAGGCACATGACTTCACGCACCTGACGCCAGGCACCTGACCGGGATGTGCTTTAGAGGAAAAGGTCCGGCACGAGCTGTTCCTCGGCTGCTCCGAGACTGTAGGGCCGGAAGTCGGTGACTCCTGCCGCCGCCAGCACCTGCTCGTCCGTGTAGAAGTTCCCGCTGGAGGCACCCCTGCCGGCGGGCGACGATCCGGCGGCCGAAGCGCCGGCGAGATTGCCGCCGGTCAGGATCGCGTGGGCGGCATCCGCCATGATCTGCGGTCCACGGGCAGCCTGCACCATGGCCCGGCCGCCGGGCATGTTCCGGATCGCCGCGGTGTCGATCAGCGTGCACGGCCACAGGGAGTTGACTTTGATCCCGTCCGCCTTGAGTTCCTCGGCCAGGCCCAGGGTGGTCAGGCTCATGCCGTATTTGGCCATCGTGTAAGCAAGGTGCCTGCCGGCCCATTTGGGGTCCAGGTTCAGGGGCGGCGAGAGGGTCAGGATGTGGGCGTTGTCCGATCTACGCAGCGCCGGCAGCGCCAGCTTGGACAGCAGGAACGTTCCGCGAACGTTGATGTCCTGCATCAGGTCGTAGCGCTTCATCTCGACGTCGTCCGTGGTGGACAGATCGATTGCGGAGGCATTGTTCAGGACCACATCGATACCGCCGAAACGCTCGACGGCGGCCGTCACGGCGGCTGCCACGTCCTCGTCGCGGCGCACGTCCCCCACGATGGCAAGTGCCTGGCCGCCGGCGGCCTCAACCTGTTCCGCCGCGCTGTGGACAGTGCCGGCGAGTGTGGCATGGGGCGCGCCGGTCTTGGCCAACAAGACCACGTTTGCGCCGTCCCGGGCAGCACGGGTGGCAATGGCCAAGCCGATGCCGCGGCTGCCACCGGACATCAAAATGGTGCGGCCCCGAAGGGAGCCGGTGGGCTGGTACGGCGTGATGGCGGCGGACCTTGCGTCATTGCTGGAAGTCATGGGCTCCACTGTAGTCCAGATATGTTACTGGTCAGTAACATACTGCTTGATGGGCGGATGTGCCACAAAATTGTAGGTTTTCTACAGCCGTCCTCCGCAAAAGCGTCATTAGACTAGCCAGCAGGGTTCGTCCTTTGTGCGGAAGCTACTTAAATCCCGCCATCAGACCTGCCCCGCCAGCACCGAGACGCAGCACCATTTTGTTACAGCACCAATCTGCTACAGAGCCGGAGACACTTGATGAGCCACGACCTGACCACGACAGCGGGAAAAATCGCCGACTTCCGCGACCGCCAGGCCCGTGCAGAGCAGCCCTCCGGCCCCGAAGCCATCGAGAAGCAGCATGCCCGCGGCAAGAACACCGCCCGCGAGCGCATCGACCTCCTCCTCGATGAGGGATCCTTTGTGGAGCTTGACGCCCTGGCGGTGCACCGCTCCACCGCCTTCGGGATGGAAAAGAAAAAGCCCCTCGGAGACGGCCTGGTTTCCGGTTACGGCACTGTGGACGGGCGCCCGGTGGCCGTCTACAGCCAGGATTTCTCCGTCTACGGCGGGTCCCTCAGCCAGGTCAACGGCGAAAAAATCGTCAAGGTCCAGGAATTCGCCCTGCGCAACGGCTGCCCCGTGGTGGGCATCCTCGACGGCGGCGGTGCGCGGATCCAGGAAGGCGTGGCCTCCCTGGCCATGTTCGCGGACATCTTCCGCAACAACGTCCACGCCTCCGGTGTGGTCCCGCAGATCTCCCTCATCATGGGACCGTCCGCCGGCGGCGCCGCGTACTCCCCCGCGCTCACGGACTATGTGGTGATGGTGGACAAGACCTCGCACATGTTCATTACCGGTCCCGACGTCATCAAGACCGTCACGGGCGAGGACGTGGACATGGAAACGCTCGGCGGCGCACGGCAGCACAATGCCAACACGGGCACATCCACCTACCTTGCCTCCGACGAGGCCGACGCGATCGGGTTTGTCCGCGAACTGCTGGACTTCCTGCCGTCCAACAACCTTGCCGAGGCCCCGGTGCTGGAGCACCAGCAGGAACTGGAGCCCGACGACGACGACCTCGCCCTCGATGCCCTCGTGCCGGACTCCGCGAACCAGCCGTATGACATGCGCACCGTCATCGAGCAGATCGTGGATGACGCGCATTTCCTGGAGATGCAGTCCCTCTATGCCCCCAACGTGATCATCGGCTACGGCCGCGTTGAGGGACACACTGTGGGGATCGTCGCCAACCAGCCGCTGCAGTTCGCCGGCACGCTGGACATTGCCGCCTCCGAGAAGGCTGCCCGCTTCGTCCGGAACTGCGACGCGTTCAACATCCCCATCATCACCCTGGTGGACGTGCCGGGCTTCCTGCCCGGCAAGGACCAGGAGTTCCAGGGCATCATCCGCCGCGGCGCCAAACTGCTTTACGCCTACGCGGAAGCCACCGTCCCCAAGCTGACCGTCATCACGCGCAAGGCCTACGGCGGGGCGTACATCGTGATGGGCTCCAAGAAGCTCGGCGCGGACCTTAACCTCGCCTGGCCCACTGCCCAGATCGGCGTGATGGGCGCACAGGGTGCGGTCAACATCCTCTACCGCCGCGAACTGGTCGCCGTTGCCGAAAGCGGCGGGGATGTCGAAGGCCGCCGCGCCGAGGTCATCCGGCAGTACGAAGAAGAGCTGCTGAACCCCTACCAGGCTGCGGAGCTTGGCTACGTGGACGCAGTCATCGCCCCGTCCGAGACGAGGATCCAGATCATCAGGGGGCTGCGCGCCCTTCGTGACAAGCGGGCCAGCCTGCCCGCCAAGAAGCACGGGAACATCCCGCTGTGATCCCCAACCACCCCCTAACCTCGCAAGGCCCCGCCGAGGCTGCCCCGCCGCTGTTCTCCGTGGTCAAGGGCGAACCGTCGGCCGAGGAGCTCGCGGCGCTGACCGCCGTCGTGCTTTCCCTCGGCGTCACGGACGCGCCGGGCACCGGGAAGCCCCACCTCCGGCACTGGATGCGCCGGCAGCAGTTGCGGCTCGCGCCCACGCCGGGTCCCGGCGAGTGGAGGCGAAGCCGGGGATAAGCTCGTGGGGTGACTACCGAAGCCCCGTCTGCTGTCCGTCCGCCTTCCGCCATCGATGCCGTGGCGGATGCCTACACCGACACGCTCATCCGGTTGAATCCGTCCTTTGCCACGGAGCTCGGGCTGCCCGGGCACGAGACCGAGTACCCCGACTTCTCCCCTGCCGGCACCGCCGAATTCGCGGCGGAGGCAGCCAAGGCGCTGGCGGCCCTGGACGGCCTGGCACCCGGGGACGACGTGGACGCCGTCACGCTGGACGCCATGCGGGAGCGTTTGGGACTGCAGCTCGAAATCCATGGGTCCGGCTGGGACGCGGCTGACCTGAACAACATCGCTTCGCCCGCGCAGGACATCCGGTCCATTTTTGACCTGATGCCCACTGACACGGCCGGGCAGTGGGAGCACATCGCCGGCCGCGCCCTGAATGTTCCGGGCGCTATCGCGGGCTACATCGATTCGCTTCGCCACGCCAAGGACGCGGGGAAAGTGTCGGCCGCCCGCCAGGTCTCCGCCGTCATCGAACAGGCCACCAAATACGCCGCCGGGGACGGCTTCTTCGCGAAGCTCGCCGCCGGGGCACGGACTGCTGACGGTCCGCTTGGCACCGCAGTGCAGGAAAAGCTCGACGCCGGTGCTGCCGCTGCGCGCGGCGCCTACCAGCAGCTCGCGGACTTCCTCACCACGGAGCTGCTGCCCGTGGCACCGGAGAAGGACGCCGTCGGCCGGGAACGCTACTCACTGGCCTCGCGCTCCTTCCTCGGCGCCGCCGTCGACCTCGAAGAGACCTACGCGTGGGGCGTCCGGGAACTGGACCGGCTGATCGCCGAGCAGGAGAAGGTCGCGTCCGTCATCAAGCCGGGGGCCGGCATTGCGGAGGCGAAAGACGTCCTCAACAACGATCCCGCGCGCCAGCTAAAGGGCACTGAAGCCCTCAAGGCCTGGATGCAGGAACTCTCCGACAAAGCCGTGGCCGACCTTGCCGGGGTGCACTTCGAGATTCCCGCTGTCATGAAGAAGCTGGAATGCCTGATCGCCCCCACTGACGAAGGCGGTATCTATTACACCGGACCCTCCGACGACTTCAGCCGGCCAGGCAGGATGTGGTGGTCCGTCCCCGCCGGTGAAGACACGTTCACCACCTGGGCCGAGACCACCACCGTCTTCCACGAGGGCGTCCCCGGCCACCACCTCCAGGTAGCCACCGCCACCTACCGGCGGGAACTGCTCAACAAGTGGCGGCGGAACGTCTGCTGGACCTCCGGACATGGTGAAGGCTGGGCCCTGTACGCCGAAAAGCTAATGCAGGAACTCGGCTACCTGGCCGACCCCGGTGACCGCATGGGCATGTTGGATGCCCAGAGGATGCGCGCGGCACGCGTGGTGTTCGACATCGGCGTCCACCTCGAACTCGACGTCCCTGAACGCTGGGGCACCGGCACGTGGACGCCGGACAAAGGCTTCGACTTCCTCAAGGAAAACCTGGCCATCAGCGAAGGCCAGCTCAACTTCGAATTCACCCGCTACCTCGGCTGGCCCGGCCAGGCCCCCTCCTACAAAGTAGGGCAGCGCCTCTGGGAACAGATCCGCGCCGACCTCGAAGCCAGGCCGGGCTTCGACCTCAAGGCCTTCCACACCAAGGCCCTGAACATCGGCTCGGTCGGACTGGATACGCTCCGTCGGGCACTGCTCAACGAGAGATCTTTGCCACACGGGTTGCGGGAATAACTTCACAATTGCCTTGTATGACGCCGGATGCGCGGATTTGTGGGCCCGGACGGGAATGTGTCGGCGTAACATTTCTCAACATCCGTTGGCCGTGATAAGGGCTGCGGACCTAGCGTGTTCTGGTGAGCACTCAAACCCGCACCCCCGAATCCTCAGGAAAGACCGGCTTCCAGCTGCCCAAATGGGCTGGCTCGTTCGGCTTCCAGATCATCGCCGCCCTGATTGTGGGCCTTGGCCTCGGCCTGCTGGCCAAGTACACGGGCAGCACGAAGACCGAGCCCAACGGCCTCGGCGCCACGCTGCAGACCATCGGCTCCAGCTACATCTCGCTGCTGCAGACCGCCGTGGTCCCGCTGATCTTCACGGCAGTGGTCAGCTCCATCTCCAACCTGCGCCAGGTATCCAACGCCGCCAAGCTGGCTTGGAACACCCTGCTGTGGTTCGCCATCACGTCGCTGATCGCGGTCCTGATCGGCATCGGCCTTGGTGTGTTCCTGCAGCCGGGCGCGAACACCGGCATCACCCAGGAAGCCAAGTACGCCGGCAAAACCGGCGACTGGTGGTCCTTCCTGATCGGCCTGTTCCCCAAGAACTTCCTCGGCCTCGGGGCCAGCTCCACGGTGACCGAGAGCGCCAACGCCGCCACGACCGTGAGCACCTCCGTCAGCTTCAACGTGCTCCAGATCCTGGTCATCGCCATCGCCGTGGGCGTCGCCGCCCTCAAGGTGGGCAAGGCCGCGGAGCCCTTCCTGAACCTCAACGCTTCCGCGCTGGCCGTTATCCAGAAGGTCCTGTGGTGGATCATCCGGATCGCGCCCCTCGGCACGGTCGGCCTGATCGGCAACGCCGTGGCCGTCTACGGCTGGGACACCATCGGCGCACTCGGCAAGTTCACCTTCGCCATCTACGTCGGCCTGGCCCTGGTGATGTTTGTTGTCTACCCGGTTCTGGTCCGCACCCACGGGCTCTCCGTCAAGCAGTACTTCTCCGGCGTGTGGCCGGCAGTGCAGCTGGCCTTCGTGTCCCGCTCGTCCATCGGAACCCTGCCGCTGACCCAGCGGGTCACCGAACGCAACCTGGGCGTTCCGCGTGCGTACGCCTCCTTCGCCGTGCCCCTGGGCGCCACCACGAAGATGGACGGCTGCGCCGCGATCTACCCCGCCATCTCGGCCATCTTTGTGGCCCAGTTCTTCGGCATCCAGCTCGATTTCACCCAGTACGTGCTGATCGCCCTGGTTTCCGTCCTCGGCTCCGCCGCTACGGCCGGCACCACCGGCGCCGTGGTGATGCTCACCCTGACGCTCTCCACGCTGGGACTGCCGCTGGCCGGCGTCGGCCTCCTGCTGGCCGTCGACCCCATCCTCGATATGGGCCGCACCGCGCTCAACGTCGCGGGCCAGGCGCTCGTCCCCGCCATCGTGTCCAAGCGCCAGGGCATCCTTGACGAGGCGCTCTACAACGCGCCCCGCAACGGCAACCCGTTCGCGGATGACGACGCCGACTCCGCCACCGCGGATCCTTCCGCCGCCGCCCGGGGTACTGACCCGGCCGACGCCGTACGGGAACTGGCCGGCGCAAAGGCCTAATACCGCCGCCTCAAAGAGTGCAAACGAAGAAGTCCCCGGGAACTTAGTAGTTCCGGGGACTTCTTCCTTTCGCGGCTCCTTTACTCTCTGCCCTGCGGGTCAGCGGCCGCCGCCGCCGATCACCCCGTTCTGCACGGCCTTCGTGACTGCGTCCGCCTCAGCCTGGGTCAGCTTGCCGTCGGTAACGGCCTTGTCCAGGCGGGTCTTCAGTTCCGCGGCGTGTTCTGCCTGCTCTGCGGTGCGCAGTTCCTCCAGCGCCGCCGTCACCTTGGCCTCGTCGATACCCAGCGATGCTGCGAGCGACTTGGCAAGTTCAGCCTGCCGGGCTGCGGGGTCAGGCCTGGTTCCGTCAGCCGTCGTACCCTTCTCCGTACCGGCGGCGGGCTTGTTGGCGTCGCGGAAGGCTTTCAAGGCATCGGTCAGCTTGGTCTGGTCCACGCCCAGTTTCGTAGCCAGTTCAGCTGCATCCGCGCCGCCGAAGCCAAAGCCGCCGTGGCCGCCGTGGCCACCCCGGCCGCCCTTGCCCTCGGCCGGGGCGGTGCTGGCGTCCGCGGAGGTGCTTGAGCTGGCGCTGGGGGTGGGGGTCGGCGTCGTGGTTGCAGAGGCCATCCCGGCAACCCCGATTCCGGCTCCAAGGGCGAGTGCCGTAGCCGTCAGGCCCAGCGTGATTCTCCTAGTGCGTGCCATTCGTTTTCTCCTGAATCTGCCGTCCCTGACGGCTGGTCATCTTCTCCCTGTCGGGACTAATCCAGTCTCGGCCGGCAGGATCAGTTCCAGCTGTTGGGAACCTTTCATCTTCCTGTGAATTAATTTGCGCGGCGTGCAAACTTGCACGTAGTGTAATTTCGTGACCGAGACCCTCTCCCGACGCGAACTCAACAAGGCCGCCACGCGCCAGGCAATCACCGATGCCGCCTTCGCGCTGTTGCGCAGCAACGGGCCCGGGAACTTCACGGTGGAGGATGTTGCCGAGATGGCCGGCATCTCGCGGCGGACCTTCTTCAATTACTTCAGCAGCATCGAAGCCGCACTGGCCGCAGTGACGAACGGATTCCTGGACAGCGCCCTGCAGCAGTTCAGGCAGCGTCCCGCCGACGAGCCCATCCTCGAATCCGCACGGGCTGCCCTCATGCAGCTGGCGGACCCCATGACCGTGGCTCCGCTGGCTGAGCTGTTCACCCTGACCCAGGAGAACGCGCTCCTTTCCCGCTCCGAACTCGAAGCCTGGGACCACTGCACCGGGCAGATCATCAACGCCGCGCGGGAGCGCTTCGCGGGAACCCCCGGCGCCGCCGTCGATGAGCTCTACCTGCGTGCCCTGGCCGGTTCCGTCATCTCCTGTGGCCGGGCAGCCATGGATGTCTGGTTCGCCCGTTGCGGCGCCGATCTCTCCCCCGCCTCGCTCGCCGTGCTTCGCCAACTGCTGATTGATGCCATGGGCCACCTGGGCTCCGGCTTCGGGAGTCCCCATCCGGCAACCGGCACAGCCGCGGCTGCCGCGGCCCAAGCACCGTCCACGGCCCCACCAACCGCCGCCCCTACCCTCCTCAAAGAACGGCTCTGACATGGCCCTGCTGCTCTACCGCCTCGGCAAGTTCTCCTACCGCCACCGATGGCTGGTCATCTCACTCTGGCTCGCCGCATTGGTGGCGGTCGGCGGCTCGGCTGCCGCCTTCCACGGCACGCTCTCCAATAATTTCCAGATTCCGGGCACGGAGACCCAGCGCATCGCGGATAAGTTGAAGCAGGAACTGCCCGCAGCCTCGGGCGGCTCCGCAACGATCGTTTTCGAAGCCCCCGCCGGTGGCTTCACCGGCGAGAGCCGCGCTGCCGTCACGGCCGCCCTCACCAAACTCGGGGAACTCCCGGACGTCAAGGCCACCACCGATCCGTTCGCCACGCAGGCCCAGCTGGACCAGGCCGGACAGGCCATCACCGAGGGCGCGCAGCAGCTTGCTGCCGGCCAGGCCAAGCTGGACGCCTCACGGACCCAGCTCGACGCCGGCGCGGCGCAGCTGAGTGCCGCAGAGCAGCAGCTTACGGCCGCGGGAGCGTCCGCCGCCGTCGTCGAGGCACGGCTGGGACAGCAGAAGGCTGCCCTGGCCCAGGGGCAGGAACAGCTTGCTGCCGGCACGCAGGAACTCGCAGCCGCTAAGGCGAAGCTGGACCTGGGCAAGCGCCAGGCTGAGGCTTCCGGCGGGATCCGGTTTGTCTCGAAGGACGGCCAGGCCGCGGTGGCCCAGGTGCAGTTCACCACCTCCATCAACGCCCTCACCCCTGCCGTGCGGCAGCAGGTCCAGGACATCGCGCATGAAACGGCGGCCGCCGGCGTCACAGCACTGGCCAGCAAGGAAATCACCGAGGACATCTCCGAGCTCTTCGGCACGGCCGAAATCATCGGCATCGCAGTGGCCGCCCTCGTCCTGATCCTGATGCTTGGCACACTGATCGCCGCCGGGCTGCCGCTGCTGATGGCCGTGATCGGCGTCGGCGTTGGCGTGGGCATCACATTTGCCCTGTCCGGTGCGTTCGAGATGAGCTCCATCTCCCCCATGCTCGCCCTGATGCTTGGCCTGGCCGTGGGCATCGACTATTCGCTCTTCATCGTCAACCGGCACCGGACCCAGCTGCTTGCCGGCATGGACCCGGAGGAATCCGTGGCACGTGCCACCGGAACGTCCGGCAACGCGGTGCTCTTTGCCGGCCTGACCGTCATCATCGCCCTTGCCGCCCTGGTGGTTCCGGGTCTGCCGTTCCTGAGCGTGATGGGCCTGGCCGCCGCCGGCACCGTGGCTGTTGCCGTCCTGGTTGCCCTCTCGCTGACGCCGGCCATGCTGTCCCTGATCGGGCGCCGCATCATTTCCCGGCGGGCCTGGGCCAAAGCGGAGGCCCACAACGCCGAAGCCGGCCACGAGGCCGCCGACGTCGCCCGGGACGAAGCCAAGAGCACCCGCGGTTGGGGCGGCCTGGTAACAAGGCACCCCATCGTGGCGATGGTCGCCGGTGTGCTACTGCTCGGCACCCTGGCCCTGCCCGCCGCGCAGCTTCAGCTCGCCCTGCCCGACGGCGGCTCCGAGCCGGTGGACTCCGAGGCCTACCAGGCCTATGACGTGACGGCCCGCAGCTTCGGCGAAGGCGTCACCGGTCCGATTGTGGTGGTGGGCGAGTTCCCGGCCGGCCTGGACGAAGCCCGTGCCCGGGAACTGCAGTACGACGTCGCCGACCTGATCCGGGGCGTGGACAACGTCGTGGCCGCCGTTCCGGTGGCGCTGAGTGAAGACCGCCGCACCGCCGTTTTCCAGGTCATCCCGGAGGAAGGTCCGGCCAAGGCAGGCACCGTGCAGGTGGTGAGCGAACTCCGCGAACGCGGCGCACAGATCCAGGCCGATACGGGGGTCACCATCGGGCTGACCGGCCAGACGGCCGGCAACATCGATGTCTCCACGAAACTGGGCGACGCCCTGCCGCCCTACCTGGCGATCGTCGTCGGGCTTTCGCTGATCCTCCTGCTCCTGGTGTTCCGCTCCATCGTGGTTCCCCTGCTGGCAACCGGAGGCTTCCTGCTGTCGCTGGCCGCCGCGTTCGGCCTCGTCGTGGCCGTCTACCAGTGGGGCTGGCTGGGGGCCGTGTTCGACGTCGCCAATCCCGGCGCGGTGCTGAGCTTCCTGCCGATCATCCTGATCGGTGTGCTGTTCGGCCTGGCCATGGACTACCAGGTCTTCATCGCCTCCGGCATGCGCGAGTCCTACATGCACGGCGCACCGGCCAAAAAGGCAGTACGGATCGGCTTCAGCCATGCCGCCGCGGTGGTGACCGCCGCCGCGATCATCATGGTCAGCGTGTTCGCCGGCTTCATCTTCAGCCACCTGACCATGGTCCGGCCCCTGGGCTTCGCCATGGCGTTCGGGGTGCTGCTGGATGCCTTCGTCGTGCGGATGACGATTGTGCCGGCCGTGATGTACCTGCTCGGCGAAAAGACCTGGTGGCTGCCGAAGTGGCTGGACCGGATCCTGCCGGATGTGGACGTCGAGGGCGCCAAGCTCGAACGCCGGGAAAACACGCCGCAGGAGCTCGCCCAGCCCGTCCACTAGGCTGAATCCGTGACCCGATTGATCCTGGCCTCCCAGTCCCCCGCCCGCACCAAACTCCTGGCCGACGCCGGGATTCAGCACTCGGTGCTGGTCTCCGACGTTGACGAGGACGCAGTCCAGGCCCGTTACGGGGTCACGGATCCGCACGATACCGCCCTGCTGCTGGCGCGCGCCAAGGCCGAGGCCGTGGCCGCGCTGCCCGAGGCGGAGGGCGCGCTGGTCATCGGCTGCGACTCGGTGTTTGAGTTCGACGGCGAGGCGCACGGCAAGCCGTACACCGCAGAGGTCGCCCGCGAACGGATGCTCCGGATGAGCGGCAGCAGCGGGGTGTTGCACACCGGGCATTGGCTGGTGGACTGCCGCGCGGTGGCGGCGGACGGCACGGGTGAAGCGTCCGACGACGGCGCTGCGGCGCCGGGGTCCGGCGCGACTCTCGGGGCGGTCACCTCCGCCGAGGTCCACTTCACGGACATGGAACCGGAGGAAATCGACGCCTACATCGCCACCGGGGAACCGCTCCACTGCGCCGGCTCGTTCACTATCGACGGCTTCGGCGGGGCCTTCATCCGGAAGGTGGACGGGGACCCCCACACCGTCGTCGGCCTTTCCATTTCGACGCTCCGGGCGCTTCTGGGCCAGGCCAACGTGCG
Organism: Pseudarthrobacter sulfonivorans; assembly: GCF_014712225.1. Taxonomy (GTDB): domain Bacteria; phylum Actinomycetota; class Actinomycetes; order Actinomycetales; family Micrococcaceae; genus Arthrobacter; species Arthrobacter sulfonivorans. The sequence continues at coordinate 92,288 of NZ_JACXBW010000004.1, read as the reverse complement.
CATCACGGAGCTTTGGCCCGCGCCATAATCGCCCCGATTGCTCGGACGTTTGTAGGTTTCCTACAAAGCATTGCCGGTTTACACGCGGAATCCGCAAGTAATATCGGCGGAACCCTCAAAATCGCGCTAGGCTCCCTGAAGGAAAGAAGGAGACGCCTTGTCAGCAATTTTGGAGCAGTCCGCAAGTCCCGTGCAGTCGAACCTCACCAAGGTGCTGATCGCCAACCGCGGCGAAATCGCAGTGCGGATCATCCGCGCGGCACGTGATGAAGGCATTGCCTCCGTGGCGGTCTACGCCGATCCTGACCGGGACGCGCTCCATGTCCGGCTCGCAGACGAGGCCTACTCCCTGGGCGGCAACACGGCCGCCGAGTCCTACCTGGTGATGGACAAGATCATCGACGCTGCCCGCCAGTCCGGTGCCGACGCCATCCACCCGGGCTACGGGTTCCTCGCCGAAAACGCCCAGTTCGCGGCGAAGGTCATTGAAGCCGGCATCACCTGGATCGGCCCCTCCCCCGACGCCATCTCCGCCCTCGGCGACAAGGTCCAGGCCCGCCACATCGCCGAAAAGGTGGGCGCACCCCAGGTTCCCGGCACCGCCGACCCCGTGCAATCAGCCGAGGAAATCCTTGAATTCGTGGACAAGTTCGGCCTGCCGGTGGCCATCAAGGCTGCCTTCGGCGGCGGCGGCCGCGGCATCAAGGTGGCCCGCACCCGCGAGGAGATTCCGGAGCTGTTTGAATCTGCCGTCCGGGAAGCCACGGCAGCCTTCGGCCGCGGCGAGTGCTTCATCGAGCGTTTCCTGGACGCCCCCCGCCATGTGGAAACCCAGTGCCTTGCGGACGCCCACGGCAACGTTGTTGTGGTCTCCACCCGTGACTGCTCCCTGCAGCGCCGCAACCAGAAACTCGTGGAAGAGGCCCCGGCCCCGTTCCTCACCGAAGAGCAGAACCGCCGGCTGTACGAATCCTCCAAGGCCATCCTGAAGGAAGCCGGGTACCTCGGCGCGGGCACCTGCGAATTCCTGGTCGGCCAGGACGGCACCATCTCTTTCCTGGAGGTCAATACCCGCCTCCAGGTGGAGCACTGCGTTTCCGAGGAAGTCACGGGCATCGACCTGGTCCGCGAACAGTTCCGCCTGGCGCGCGGCGAGGAACTGGGCTACGGCGACCCCGAGGTCCGTGGCCACTCCATCGAGTTCCGCATCACCGGCGAGGACCCGGGCCGGAACTTCATGCCCGCACCGGGAACCATCACCAGCCTGAAGAACCCCACGGGACCCGGTGTCCGGATTGATTCCGGCGTGGAGCAGGGCGACATCATCAGCGGCAACTTCGACTCCATGCTCTCCAAGCTGATCGTCACGGGCGCCACCCGCGCCCAGGCCCTGCAGCGCTCACGCCGTGCGCTGGAGGAGATGGTGGTGGAAGGCATCCCCACGGTCATCCCCTTCGACCTGGCCGTGGTCACCAATCCCGACTTCGCTCCGGCCGACGGCCCCTTCAAGGTCCACACCCGCTGGATCGAAACAGAATTCGTCAACAACCTTCCCGCCTGGTCCCCGGACGGGACCGGCGTGGCCGCTGAAGACGCCGGTGAACGCCAGCGCGTGGTGGTCGAGGTCGGCGGCAAACGCCTCGAAGTGGTCCTGCCGGCCTCCCTTGGATCCGTCGGCACGGGTTCCGGCGGCGGCGCGAAGGCCGGCAAATCCAAGAAACGCCTCCGCTCAGGCGGCGCCGCGGCAGCCGCCACCGGCGACTCGCTGACGTCCCCGATGCAGGGCACCATCGTCAAGGTGGCCGTGGCCAACGGCGACGTGGTGGCCGAAGGTGACCTGATCGTGGTGCTCGAAGCCATGAAGATGGAACAGCCCCTGACCGCGCACCGTTCCGGAACCATTACCGGCCTTGGTGCCGCGCCCGGTGAAACGATCGCGGCCGGCGCCGTCATCGCCAGGATCGAAGACTAGAAGCGCCGGAGGCACCCCATGCTTGCACCCAGTTTTGAAGAAGAAGTAGCCCGTTACCACCTGGCCGTTCCGGAGATCACCCGCGGCAACCCCGGCCCGGTCAAGGACCTGTATTCAAGGCTCGACGACGTCACCCTGGCCAATCCTTTCGGCGGCATTGCCCGCGGCTGGGCCCAGGTGGAAGCGCGCCTGGACCAGGCGTCCAGGCAGTTCCAGGACGGCGAGATGCTGGGGTTCGACACCATCACGTCCTACACCGCACGGGACACCGCCTTCTTGGTGGAGACCGAACATTTCCGGGCCCGGCTGGAGGGTGCACCGCTGACGGAGGAGTTCGCGCTCCGTGTGACCAGTGTTTTCCGCCGGGAGGAAGGGTACTGGAAGCTGGTCCACCGGCACGCCGACCCCGCCGCCCGGCCGCAGTCGCGGCGGTCCCTGGCCCAGTCCGCGGGTGAACCTGCCGGGCACTGAGACCCTGCTTTGGCGTTGGCGTGCTCTGGCGCTCATCAGGGGGCCGCGGGCAGACTTAGCGTGTGAAGCCTTTCCTGCTCCTCGCCTCCCGGGCCGAAGATGACGCCGCCGAGGATGAGTACGCCGCCTACCTGAGGTACGGCGGGCTGGCACCGGAACAGCTCCGCCGTATCCGGCTGGAGGCCGCTCCTCTGCCGGAACTGGACCTGGCGGGGTACGCCGGCGTGATCGTGGGCGGCAGCCCGTTCACGTCCAGCGATCCCGCAGAAGAGAAAAGTCCCACCCAGCATCGCGTGGAGCGGGAACTTGCCGGGCTGCTTGACCGGATCGTGGACCAGGACTTCCCATTCCTCGGCGCCTGTTACGGGGTGGGGACGCTGGGAACGCACCAGGGTGCAGTGATTGACAGGACGTTCGGCGAACCCCTGGGCGGAGTGGAGATCGAGCTGACGGACGCGGGCGTCGCGGATCCCGTCCTGCGCGGGATGCCGCGCCGGTTCACTGCCTTCACCGGGCACAAGGAAGCCTGCACCGCGCTGCCTTCCCACGCCGTGCTGCTGGCGTCCTCACAGGCCTGCCCGGTCCAGATGTTCCGGATCAAGCAGAACCTGTACGCCACCCAGTTCCATCCCGAACTGGATGTTGAGGGCCTGGTCACCCGGATCGATATCTACTGCCATGCCGGTTACTTTCCGCCGGAATCCGCGGAGGAGCTGATGGCGTCCGCCCGCGGGTTCACCGTGACCGAGCCCATGACCATTCTGAAGAACTTCGTGTCCCGCTACGCGGGGTGAGCCTTCGGATGGGCGGCGGGCGCCGCCGTCGTACGCTCCTGCCCACGTCGTCCGGCCCGGGACGCAGAAATGCCCGGCGCGCTCCCCGGAATAACGGGGAACACGCCGGGCATCACCGGCACTAACTGGGCTGGAAGGTCAGGCCACGTTGTTCTCGTAGTCCACGTCGCGGGTTTCCTTGCTCACGAACAGGGCGAACAGCGTCAGGACGGACATGACGGTGAGGTAGACGCCCACCAGCACCGGGCTGCCCTTCGCCATTTCCCACAGCCAGACGGCGATGAACGGTGCCACCGCTGCGCCCAGGATGCTGGAGAAGTTGTAGCTGATGGCCGAACCGGTGTACCGGACGTTGGTGGGGAACAGCTCCGGCAGGATGGCGCCCATGGGTCCGAACGTGAGACCCATCAACGAGAAGCCGATGATCAGCAGGGCCATGGTGCCCACGAAGCCGCTGCTGAACAGCGGGACCCACAGCAGGCCGAAGACGAAGATGCCGGCCGTCACGGCCAGCAGCATCTTGCGGCGGCCGTACTTCTCGGCGAGCGGTCCGGAGACCAGGGTGAAGATACCGAAGAACACGACGCCGGCAATCAGCATCCAGAGGAAGTCGTTGCGGGTGAAGCCCAGGCCGGGAACGAACGCAGCAGCTGCCGCTTCGGACATCGGCTTGCCGGCCTTTTCTGCGGCCGCCTTGGCAGCATCCAGGCTGGAGGCGCGGGTGCCGTAGGTCAGCGTGAACGTGGTCATGAGGTAGAAGAGCACATAGGTCGCGAGCATGATGAACGTGCCCAGGATCAGCTGGCGCCAGCTGGTGTTGAAGACCCGGGCCAGGGGCAGCTTGGCCACCTCTTTGGACTCAAGGACCTTGGTGAAGGCAGGCGTCTCGATCAGCTTGAGGCGCACGTACAGGCCGATGATGACCATCACGGCGCTGATCAGGAACGGCACACGCCAGCCCCAGGCCAGGAAGGCTGCCGGTGACAGGGCGTAGCTGGCAACGAGGAAGATCACGTTGGCGATGATGAAGCCAATGGGCGCACCGAGCTGCGGGAACGTGCCGTAAATGGCGCGCTTGTTGGCGGGGGCGTTCTCCGTGGCCAGCAGGGCCGCGCCGCTCCACTCGCCGCCGAGGGCCAGGCCCTGCGCGAAGCGCATCACCACGAGGAGGGCCGGGGCCCAGAACTCCCAGCCCGGAACGAGCGCCGTCGGCAGACAGCCGATCAGGAACGTCGCAATGCCCATGGTCAGCAGCGAGGCCACCAGGGTGCCCTTGCGGCCGAACTTGTCACCGAAGTGGCCAAAGACGATGGACCCCAGCGGGCGGGCGACGAATGCCACGCCGAACACAGCGAACGAGCTCAGCAGCTGCGTGGTCTCGTTCTGGTTGGGGAAGAACAGTGCGGGGAAGACCAGCACAGCGGCAGTCGCATAGACGTAGAAGTCGTAGAACTCAACCGTGGTACCGATCAGGCTGGCAACGATCACGCGGCCGCGCGTGTTCACCGCCTTCGGTGATCCTGGCTCCGCGGAGGTTTGTGTGGATGACATATGGACACACTTTCATGAGAACCGGCCGGGCATGGAGAGGCCAGGCGCGCAGTAGTTAGAGTTCAATATTAGTTCCCGCCGTCCAGTCAATGGACAAATGTTCCAGCATCTGGACCTGTGGGCTTCGTCTCACGTGGTGGCACCAATCCTAGCCTCACACGGCTTTGAGGACGCAGATAGGCAAATGTCACAGGGCGTTAACACACCGCGACCGTCCGCGAAACGCGCCGTCCCTACCTTTGAGGGACAACAAACTTTCAAGGAGGCACGCCGTGACTGCTGACCGCACCACAGACATTCGCTCCACCCGAACCGCAGCCGCCCCGGCCCTGGAATTCCTCCCCGGCCGCTGGATCGCCAACTGGGACGCCGAAAACAAAGAGCAGTGGGAAGCCACGGGCCGCACCATCGCCCGGCGCAACCTGAACTGGTCCATCTTCGCCGAGTTCCTCGGCTTCGTGGTCTGGCAGCTCTGGTCCATCGTGGTGGTCCAGCTGCCGGCAGCAGGCTTCACCTTTACGACGTCGGAAATCTTCTGGCTGATCTCGATGCCCAGCCTGGTGGGCGCCACGCTCCGGATTCCCTACACCTTCATGGTTCCCCGCTTCGGCGGCCGGAACTGGACCATCGTGTCCGCCCTGCTGCTCCTGATCCCCGCCGTCGGCCTGGGACTCTGCGTCTCCAACCCCGAAACCCCGTTCGGCGTCATGCTCCTGGTGGCAGCCCTGGCCGGCTTCGGCGGTGGAAACTTCGCCAGCTCCATGGCCAACATCACCTTCTTCTACCCGGCCCGCGAAAAGGGCTGGGCGCTGGGCCTGAACGCCGCCGGCGGCAACATGGGTGCCGCCGTCGCACAGCTCGCCGTGCCCATTGTCATCACCCTCCTGGCCGCGGGCACCGTCAACCTGCCGCTGGCAGGCTGGATGTGGGTTCCGTTCATCCTTCTGGCGGCCTACGGCGCCTTCAAGTACATGAACAACCTCACCAGCGCCAAGGGTGACGTGGCCGGTTCGGTCGCGGCGCTGAAGGAACCGCACCTGTGGGTCATGGCGCTGCTGTACATCGGCACCTTCGGTTCGTTCATCGGCTTCGCCGGCGTCTTCCCGAAGCTCATCAAGGACTACTTCCCGGCGTTCTCCTCCATCGGAGTCGGCACCGTGGCACTGTCGCTGGCCTTCCTCGGCCCGCTGGTCGGTTCCCTGGCCCGTCCCTACGGCGGCCGGATGGCCGACCGGATGGGCGGCGCCCGGATGACCGTGGCCGCGTTCGCCTCCATGGCCGTCATTACCCTGACCATGATCTGGACCCTGCCGCTGAAGAACTTCTGGCTCTTCCTGGTCCTGTTCCTGATGCTCTTCACCGCCAGCGGCTTCGGCAACGGCGCAACCTACCGCATGATCCCGGTCATCTTCGCCACCTCCAGCCGGGCTGCCCGGAACGGTGCCGACTCGGTGACCACCCAGCGGCTCGCTTCCTCCGCCCTCGGCCTCATCTCGGCCATCGGCGCCTACGGCGGGTTCGTGATCCCGCAGGTGCTGAACGCGTCCAATACGGCCAGCGGCTCTTACACCCCGGCGTTCTACGGATTCGTCGGCGCCTACGTCCTGATGCTGGCGGTCTGCTGGTTCTGCTACATCCGCAACGCCAACCGAAACGCGATGGGACACGTCTAACATGACCAAAAGCGCCGACACGCACTGCCCCTACTGCGCCCTGCAGTGCGCCATGACGCTCACGTCTCCAGCGGGACTGGCCCCGGCTTCCAAGCCGGGGCCAGTGCCCGTGGCTGCCGGCACTGCTGTGCTGGAAACCTTCGAGTCACCGCTCCCCGAAGCGCCCCTCAACGTCCAAGGACGCGACTTCCCCACCAACCGCGGCGGCCTGTGCCGGAAGGGTTGGACCTCGGCCACCCTCCTGAACCACCCGGGACGCGTCACCGAGCCGCTCCTGAAGGGTGCCGACGGCATCCACCGCCCCATCGGCTGGGACCAGGCCCTGGCTTTGGTGACCACCGCCGTCAAGGACACCCAGGCACGCTACGGCAGGGACGCCGTCGGCGTTTTCGGCGGCGGCGGCCTCACCAACGAGAAGGCCTACATGCTGGGCAAGTTCGCCCGCCTGGCCCTCGGCACCTCGCGCATCGACTACAACGGCCGGTTCTGCATGTCCTCCGCGGCAGCCGCCGGCATGCGGGCCTTCGGCCTGGACCGCGGCCTGCCGTTCCCGCTCACGGACCTGGACACCGCCAGCACCATCCTGATGCTGGGCTCCAACGTGGCCGAAACCATGCCGCCGTTCGTCCAGCACCTCAAAGGTGCGCGCGATGCCGGCGGCCTCATTGTGGTGGATCCGAGGCGCTCGGCAACAGCAAACTTCACTGCCGACGGCGGCGGCCTCCACCTGCAGCCCCTGCCGGGCACCGACCTCACCCTCCTGCTGGGCCTGTCGCACGTGGTCATCCACGAAAACCTCGTTGACGCGGGCTTCATCGCGGCACGGACCACCGGTTACGACGCCGTGGTCCGCAGCGTCAATGCCTTCTGGCCCGAGCGCGTCCAGTCCATCACGGGGGTCCCGGCGGAGCTCGTCCGCGAAACCGCACGCAGGCTGGCCGACGGCGCACGGAAGGGCGGCAGCTACATCCTCACCGGCCGCGGCGTGGAACAGCACGTCGACGGCACCGACACCGCCACCGCCGCGATCAACCTCAGCCTCCTTCTCGGCCTGCCGGGCTCCAGCCGCAGCGGCTACGGCACGCTCACCGGCCAGGGCAACGGCCAGGGCGGCCGCGAACACGGCCAGAAGGCCGACCAGCTGCCCGGCTACCGCAAGATCACCGACCCCGCCGCCCGCGCCCACGTGGCCGGCGTCTGGGGCGTCCCCGAGGAAACCATCCCCGGGCCCGGCCTGCCCGCCGTCCAGCTGCTGAAGTCATTGGGACAGCCCGACGGCGTGCGGTGCCTTTTTGTCCACGCCTCCAACATCGCGGTGGCCTCCCCCGACGCGAACGCCGTCATCGCCGGGCTCCGCAGCCTGGACTTCCTGGTGGTCTGCGACTTTTTTATGTCCGAGACCGCCGCCGAGGCCGACCTCATCCTGCCGGTCCTGCAGTGGGCCGAGGAGGAGGGCACCCTGACCAACCTTGAGGGACGCGTGCTGCGCCGCCGCCGGGCCATCCAGCCGCCGGCCGGAGCCCGCAGCGAACTGTGGATCATGGCCCGGCTGGCCGAGGCTCTCGATGCCCCCTCGACGTACAGCGAAGACCCGGAAACGGTGTTCGAGGAGCTGCGCCTCGCCTCTGCCGGCGGACTGGCCGACTACTCAGGCATCCACTACGCCATGCTGGACCGCGGCGAGGCCGCCTACTGGCCCTACCCCGCGGGCAGCACCGGCACGCCGCGGCTCTTCCTGGACACGTTTGCGCACCCCGACGGGAAGGCGGTCCTGACCGCAGTGACGCCCCGCCGCCGTCGTACGCCTGCCGCTAATCCGGATCCTGCCGCCAAAACCATGACCCTCATCACCGGCCGCCTCCTGGAGCACTACCAGTCCGGCGCCCAGACCCGGCGGGTGTCCGAGCTCCTGGCCACCCAGCCCGAGGCCAAAGTGCAGATGCACCCCGCCGCCGCAACCGCCATGGGCATCACCGAGGGCGCTTTCGTTTCGGTGGCCAACGAACGCGGCGAGGTGCTCTGCCGGGCCGAGCTCAGCACCGCCATCCGTCCGGAGACGGTGTTCCTGCCGTTCCATTTCCCGGAACTCGAGAGCGCCAACCGGCTCACGGAAGCCGCCACCGACCCCGTTTCCGGGATGCCCGAATTCAAGTTCAACAAGGTGTGGGTCCGGGCGGCGGCACGCACGGAACGTCAGCACAGCGTTCTTCAAACGACGGAGGCCTCATGAGCGAGCAGATTGTCATTGTCGGATTCGGCCCGGTGGCGGCCCGCCTGATCGATGAACTGCTGCCGGCGGTCCGCGACGGGCATGTCCGCCTGACCGTTGTAGGCGAGGAAGCGGAGGCCGCCTACAACCGCGTCCTCGTCGCCGACCTGGGCGTGGGGCGCACCACGGCGGATGCCCTGGCGCTTTCCGACGCGGCCGCCCTGATCGCCGACGGCGTGGATGTCCGCCTCGGTGTCAAAGTCCGGCGCGTGGACCGGGCGCGCCAGCAGGTGGTCCTCACGGACGGCACGACGGTTCACTATGAGCGCCTCGTCTTCGCCACGGGTTCGCGTCCTGTGATCCCCAACCTCACCGGCATCAACCCGGACCCGGCCTCGCCCGTCCTGCCGGCCGGCGTCACCGCGCTCCGCGACCTGCGTGACGCTTCGGTTCTGCGTGCGGCGGTCGACGGCGGCAAGCGGGTGGTGGTGCTCGGCGGCGGTGTCCTGGGCCTCGAGACCGCCCTCGCCGCGGCGGAGGAGGGCGCCACCGTCACGGTGGTCCACAACGGTCCCCATCCCCTGGGCCGGAACATCGACCGCGGCGGCGGTGCGGTCCTTGCTGCCGGCCTGCGCCGGTGCGGCGTCCGGATGGCCGGCAACGCCCGCTCCACGGGGGTGGAGCACAACGCGCCCGACGGCGGCTTCTCGGCGTTGCTGCTCGCTGACGGTTCCGCGATTGACGGCGACCTTCTGGTCCTTTCGTGCGGCGTCCGGCCGCGGACCGAGCTCGCAGAGGGCTGCGGCCTGTCCACCGGTACCGGAATCCTGGTGGACCACCGGCTCCGTGCGCACCACGAACCGCACATCTTCGCGATCGGTGACTGCGCCGAGGTGCGCTGCCCGGACCCCGGCTGCAATGAGTGCCGCACCGCCAAGGGCCCCTCCGGGCTGGTGGGCCCGGGCTGGCGGCAGGCAGAATGGCTGGCCGAATACCTGACGCTGCTGGCCACCGGCACGCAGGACGAAGCCGACGCGCTGGCGGAACTGCCCCAGGAGCAGGCCGGCGTCATTGTCCTCAAGGCCCGGGGCATGAACATGGCAGTGGCCGGGGACAATGCGGCCGATCCGTGGGACGAGGAAGCCCTGACGGCCGGTGCCGTCCACGGCCGTCCGCGCCTGCAGATCGCCCAGTGGGCGGACCCCGAGCACGGCCGCTACGTGAAGATGACCACCCGCGGCGGGGTGCTGGAAGGCCTGGTAGCGGTGGGCATGCCGCGGACTGCTGCCGAGCTGGTGGGATTGTTCGAACGCGGTGCGGAGCTGCCGGCAGACAGGTCACTGCTGCTCCGGCTGGACGGCCCGGACCAGCTGGCGTCCTCCGGCCCGGCCGATCCTGCGGGCACGGTGTGCCGCTGCGCCGGAGTCAGCGGGGCCAAAATCCAGGGCGCAGTCGAGGGGGGTTGCTCCACTGTGGCCGACGTATCCAAGGCAACCCGCGCCGGCACCGGCTGCGGCGGCTGCCACGAGGACATCAAGGGCATGATCGAAAAACACTTCCAGGCGGCCCCCGCCGCCTGAGTTGACCTGACGCCTGGCGGGGAATCATTGTCAAGCACAGCCCGAGCGAACTGCAAGCTCAGCTTGCTCACTCAGCCGTCCCCTCGGGCAAGCGTTCGGGATGCTTCGGGTCCTTGCCCCTTTCACGCCAGTATTCATCCCGTTGCCATAACGAAAACCAGGTTGCCCATACGATCAGAATGGTGGTTCCCATAGCGAGGATGCCCAATTTGATCCACACCCACGGTTCGGTATCTATCGGCATGAAGGTCAGGATCAGCATGACGGGCGTGAAGACCATCATGTAGCGAGTGAGGCGGCTGAATCTCCGCTTCACCTCTTCGGAAACAGGTGTTGCGGAAGGTGGTCGCAGAGTTCGGCGATCGCGGTCGTGGCCCGCCGTGTCGGGAGCGGGTCGAGCCGGATCGTCAGGTATCCGGGGACGGTGGCGTCGATCGTCAGGTACTGGCAGTGGCGGAAGCGAAAGGCCTGATCGCGGCATGTGGCGATGGTCGACCGCATCAAGAATTCCTCGACTGCCTGCAGCAGCAGGTGTCGGTCGACACAGACCTGGCGGGCGTCTATGCCCACCTGGTCGCCCTCGTAGGCAAGACGGATGTCCTGATCTTCTTCGACAGGGCCCTCGCCAGGATCTCATAAGCAGTGCCCGGTAGGCCTGGAGCAGGCTTGACGCGTCTCACAGATTCCAGACGGACCAGTACAGTGCATAAAGGCTTTCGCCGAATTCCCGGATATCCGTCGATGGCTCGTACAGGCTGGGATTTCCCCGGCGGAGGTTCTGCATCCGGTTCAGGTGGCTTTGCCATTGGGAGTGGTCGACGTCCAGGGTCACCCACTCCCCCCAGGGCCTGTGTTGGGACAGAGGCAGGAGTCCACGGACACGCTAAGGCAGGGGCATTGGGTGGGCGGCAATCCGGCGCACTCCCGGCCGATCTCCGGAAACCGCCGCAGCCCCTCCAGCTCCTCGTCCGTGAACACCTGAACGACCACCAGCAACTTCCCACTTGAGCCAAAAGATCCCCTGATCAGAAGCCTACCCAGACATATCCGCCCGATCTTTCCCGAGTACTACGGCGACCCCAACCAGACCGCGGCCCGTTCGAACAAGCGCACCGGCCCCTCCGGCGAAGTCCAGGCCCGGGCCGACAGGAACAGCTTCAGCTGCTCGTTCTTCTCCGGATCAGCGAAGTCCACGTACGCGTAAACGGCGGAGATCTCCTCGGCATGCTCATAACCGGTCTGTCCCCGCTGCGCGTAAAGCTTCAGAACGGAAGCATCCGCAATACCCAGCTGTCCGGCCAGGGACTCGACCACCGACCACGGAATGGCCAACGGATCGGTCAGGAATCGGCTCACGACCCGCACCTTAGCCAGCTGAACAGCGAATCCCAGACGGATATGAGTTCTTGACGGTTCAGAAACGGGCAGCGATGCGGTAGGACGACCCGTCAGGTGCGAAAACGCTGAGGCAGACCCGCCCGCTTGCCGCCAAGCTACCGTCATCCTGGACATGCAGTTCGAAGGTGCGCGGTTCATTCAGCGTCAAGGTGGGCATCGAACCGTCGCTGGAGTTCAGTTGGGTGCTCCCGCTGTAAATACCCAGCGACCATGTCTGACTACCCACGCCAAACGAGAAGCCTGGCGGAATGGGCGCGCTGCCGGCGTATGTATCCCAGTGGTGGGAGGCGGGTGTCCCGTCTTCACTACACACGGCCAATACCAGATTCGCTATGTGGCCCTTCAATTCGGCGGTAAGGACCGCGTCGGCTGTTCCGTCGGGCGCTAGGTTTCCGTCGCCTGATCCGAGACGGTCCGCGCCGGAACGTGTGACGAACTGCAGCGATCCCGAAATCGTGAAGACTTGCGCTTCGGCTGCTGAGATGGCAAATCGGGGGTTTCCTGTGAGCCCAACGTCCAGGATGCAGTTGGCGAGCCATGGGTCGCTCGTAATGCCGGAGGAACGGCAGACTTGTTCGGCGGAACCGGTGTCACCAAGGTCCTTTGCGGAGAAAAACCGGTCGGGGAACGTCGTATCAGTGAACGTACCCGTGTCCTGTCCAGCCCCGTAGTCGAACAGGGATTCTGCACTATTGATCCGCCAACTCTGCGCGAACCCGCCGTACAGATCCCCAAATGCCACAGGTGGCATGAACGTGGTTCCCTCCCGTGTGGATATATCGTTGTCCCGATTTCCGTCGAAACTCCCGAGCAAACCGTTCACTGCGCCTTGGCGGGAGGCGGCCAACCCGATCCTCAGGTTCAGAACGGAGTACTGCTGCGTCATCCACAGAGTGGATCCGTCGGGCCAAGTCACCGAATATGTGCCGTCCGCTGAGCGGTCGATGCTTCCCCCGCCTGCAAGCGCGATGTGACCCGAAGACATGTCAGCCGTTTGTCCATTGACGCGAACGGTCAGGGATACTCCGCCGCCAGCAAGAAAGAACCCGATCCTGTTGTCATTGACCCCCACGGCAGCAGCAGTCACTGCGCTGACAAACCGCGACCCAGGCAAGGGGGCCATTCTTACCTGCACAGCGAGATCAGGATCCGGGGCCAGAGACCGGGCAGCGTAGAACTCACCCACCGCCTGCACGTCAAGATACACGCCATCCAAGGTTCTTATGTGGGGGTCTCCGTACATCGTGCTACAGCCGAGGTCCGCCGAACACTTTGCCCCCCCGTTCCCGAGCAGGATGTCTATCAACGCCCGTGGCCTGCACTGAGTCCCGTCAGGCGGCAACTTAAGGGGAGTCCCATTCCTATCTTCAGAATAAGACGTACGCAGGGGAAGGCCCTGGGATGCCCGGTACTGGTTCTCCGCGCGCGTCGCCGCCACTTCGGTCATCGGGATATTACTCATTACTTCCCCGTTCGGGCCGTCATATACGCAAATACGGCGGTCAGTCCGCTTGTTCCTCAATTGCTCATCAGCATGCGCCAGCTCGTGGTAAAGCTCGCTGCAGGCATCGCGGGGAACTCCGCCCGTCAGGGGTGGTTGCGTGGGGTCCAGATCCCAGGCAACGGTTCCGCCGGGAACGGGTAGATCGTAGTGTCTGCTGCCGGGCAAATCCAGTGGTTTATCGCCCTCCGGGAATGACCGGCGCAGCTTCACTTCGCCGTCGGCTGTGGTCGTCCTCTCGTATACTCCTGCCTCATCCCCGCCGTGTGCCTGGTACTTGCTCTTGCAGTCGTTGAAACGCTGTTGAACGCCTGGATGCACATCGATGGAGGCCAAGGCCGGCTGCTGTCCAAAGAGGGTGACACCGCTAACTGCGAAAAGAAATACAAAAAGCAATGTCAGGGCGGTCGTCCCTTGTCTCCGCCGTCTACGGAGGAAAAAGAGGATAAAGGCCACGAGGACAAGCACTACAAGGCCTGCAATGAAGTAGGGCAGGACCTCCACCGAATTGGGGTCCTTCACGTTGAACTCCACAGTAACTGGCGTGTGCGCCGCACAAGGGGTCGAGGAGTTTACGAGCCACGGCGCCTGATAGGTTGCCGTCAAACGGTAGCGGCCCGGGGTGACTATGGGCCACCTAGACTGGGTCCCGTACGTGGAAGCCGCGTCGCCGGCAGTTACAGTAATTAGTCCCAGATGCGCGTCCTCTTCCCCGCGCATGACTTTAAGTTCCAGCGTGGATGAACCTCCAGCCGCCAGCTCGGTCAGGGTCGGAGCAACAGCCTGAGCATACCCATCCTCGAAACTAACGGAGGCAAGTTGTGGTTGGACGGGCTTTCCGTCGTGCTCCAGTGACGTAACTTGCAAGGCAGCGGCGGAGCTACTGCTGGCCATACAGCGCATTTGGCCGTTCGTAAACCGATAGGTCAGGCTGGAAGATTCGTCCAACCGGTAGTCAGCCTGCAGAGCGACTATTTCCAATGAAGACGAGGGCATGTCTTCAACGGGTTGGCCAGCAGAAAGTGCCGGGGCCGGATGGTCGCCAATGCCAATGGAAGCCACAGCCGTCGGGAGCGCAGACCAGGCCAATGCCGTGACCAAAAGGAGCAGTGTTCCCGCGGCCAGTCGCAGGAGATGGAGGAGAACGTTATGCGCCACGTCTAAACGCCCCTGAGAACGGGTGACGCGCTCAGCATCAACATGATTTGCCGCCATTTAGAAGGGTCTATAGCCGCAATCAAACAGCGAGCCGCGTTACTGTACCGTTACAGCCGAGTGCAGATTCCTCCCGGCATATCGCGTGATCATGCCCGCCATACAAACCTGGTGTTTACAGGGAGCGGCGGCTCCCATCTAACGTGCATTGTCAGCGACCGGGGCTACGAGATCACCGTGAGATGACCGTCGAAATGGAGCTGCGCGGCGAGGTCCGGGGCGGAATGCTCCTTTTCTAGAGCCCTCGTCTTATTGCGGCATGGGTCACGACGGGAGCGGCTGACTAGATGCTGCTCGGTACTGAACGAACACTTCTGGCGCCGAGACTCACGTAAAGTGCCCGCGAAATGGGGCGCGTGCCTCAATTCGCGAACACTTTACGTGAATCTCATCGGGCTCTACTCAGCGGGTCCTCACAGGCCTACACTGTGGCCATACACTTTGGAAGATTCCTGACGGAGTTCTCGCGAAAAAAATTACGCAGTAAAACCGCGTCCAGCTTGTCGGGAAGTTCTGCCCCGGAAGTTGATTTTGGAGAGTTTCCAGAAAACAGCAGGCGCTAATCGACGTCGAAGTCCTCCGCAAACTGCAGGCGGCGACTTCGGCGCATATTCCGTAACCAATGAAAGGAACGGAAATGGACACTAAAGAGACACAGTTCTCTTACAAGGGTGAGCAGATCAAGATTACGGAGACACATCCCGACGCTGTTATCAGCATTGATGGTCGGGATCTTAAGTGCCACCATTAGCGAGGAACCGCTCACGAGCATGCAGCCACATTGACTCACCTTCTTGTCATTGCGATCTGCCCCGGCTGACCCTGACGGTGACGAACTACCACGGCACGATCCGGCGGACTCTGCCAGGCAGGGCGTTCAGTGCTGCCCGAACTCCTCCAGCCACGCCTTCACCGCTTCCCCGTTCCTGATGCCCTGCTTCTGGTCGGAAAACTCACCGGGAATAGCCAGGAGGTTGCCCGCCAGGTCCAACATCCCAAGTCCGCTCCAGACCAGTCCTCCAAGCTGGATGGCAGGACTGCTCAGTTTATCAGCGATGGAATTAAGCGTCGTCTTAGTCGCCCGCGGCGCGGCGGGTAACGGCCGGGCGAAGTACATGAGGTTACTCTCACCGTTCACCGTCAACCAACAACCACTGATCCACTTCGCAAAGGACCGCCACTCGACCTTTACGGAGTCCAGGGAACCGGAAAATTGCACGCCATCTCCGGTCGCGTAGAAGAGGCTTCGCCGGTCGAGGGCAAGGAGACCGACACGGATGGTGGTGGCATCCCAGACGAACTTCGTCCGTCCCTTCGGGTCGTGCCAAGCGGGCACTACAAGCACATCCTCGGGTCGCGCCGTGTCCGGGTCGCGGCCGGGCCCCTCGCTCATCGTCATCACCTCCCGCGTCGATAGTGGCCCACCCAGCGTTACGCGGGCGTTATCACAGCAGTTACGCCCGCGCGGGGGTACGTGCTTCACCAACGCCGGCCAGTTTATCGAGCAGCCGGGACACCCGTACTCCTCGATGGTGGCCACAGTCGTTGTGTTGTCCATCCGGCTCGATCGGGACGACGCCACGCCTCCGAACAGCCACCTGGCCGCCGTCCCTGCTGAAAGAGACCCAGCCGCTGTGGACAGGTGAGCCGGCGGCGCAGGCCATGAGCCATGGGGAACATCACCGCAGCTCATCATCCCGTGCGACCTGCTGAAGGTGGGGGCTGACCCAGTGGCCAACAGCGGCCGCGGCAATGATGCCAGGACACAAGAAAGGCCTGCTGTTTGAACTGCTCCCCGAAAGTTGGACTGAAAATTCAGTTCTAACTTACGGGGAGCAGTTTCATGTTAAAGAGCAGTTCGTTGTCCCTGGTATGCGCGGCACCTGGTTGTGAGCAAGGGCGGCGCGTTGATCGGCGGTCCACCGCTGGTGAGTAGCTGCACTGGTTCGCCCTGCGCGGCGGACCGCCCGGCTTCCGCAAGATTCGTGGCCCTTCCCAGGTGATGGGCCGACCCGTTGAGCGAATCGGCAATGTTTGGGGCATTAATGGACCTCGCAGAATCCAGTCGTGGCCGCTCATCGGGGGGCTTCCCCCTCTTTAGCCGACACCAGCAAATCCTTTGGGAGAGCAAGCAGGCCTTTCGCGCTTCAGCCCGCGTAACCAATATCGACGATTTAGAGCCGTGGCAGAACTTGCTGATGGCAAGCGGAATCGTCCGGGGTGTCGGAGCTTCATTGTTAGCCAGTCTTCATTTCGAGTGGCTCCGCTCAACTCGTGAGGCTAGCTCGGTCGTCTCGTTAATATCTGTCTCTCCCCTTTACGAGGGGGATGTATCTGCATCATCTCCCCCTTCAAGGTCTAACGCTGCTTTGGTCTTTGCCACTCTCGCAGTTGTGGCTTATCGTTCACAGCGTCGTTGGCGTCGCTGACTCATGGAGGCTGAGAAGCAACGGCCGCGCGACGGTCATTCTGCCGGATCGCTCTGCTTTTCGCAGATTACAAAAACAAAAGGCGGCCGCCTCCGAAGCTGTCGTTATCGACTAGTTCTAAACGACGTCCGAACAGCCCGAGAACAAGGAACAAAGCGGCCTCTCCCCCCCATCACGCCCGGAGAGCGCCCTTCAACGGTCACTTTGATTCCTATATGTTCGGATGAGCTGCATAACGTATGCAGCTCGAAGGAGGACACTATGACCGATGCTGCTAACGGATTCAGCAATCTCGAACAACTCGTGAAGGCTCACAGGGACGAGCTGAGCAAGAATCGAACAACTGCTACAAACACCACACCCAACGGTGCCTCCATCCCGTCAACCGAAGAGAAACTGTGGGAGAGCGTTCAAACCAAGCTCCTAAATGACCGCATCAGCAGAGAGGCTGCGCAGAGCTCCAAGGAGCGCAAGTCGGGACTTACGATGTTCCTGGAGAAACACGCAATCATCATCTCGCTAGCCTTGAGCGCTGTTCTGATTATTGTTTCCCTGACCAGCGGAGCTGACCTCGTACAGAAGTTCAAATATCTTGCAGCCACCGCTGCGGTCCTCGGCTTACTGGCCGCCTTAGCCCGCCTGTGGGCTCATAGTGGGTCTATAGCGGTGGACGGCCTGGGGAAGATGCTGGGACTGTCCTCAGCCCTTTTGGCGCTTTCTGCGACCGGAGCCCTATTGATGTTGGATAAGTGGACGTAACGCGACGCCACTTGCATCGGAATCCGGTCGTTTTTGGCTAGCTGGCCAATAACGGTCATGTGGTGTCAGCAGTTTTCGTAGCTGTCCCTGGTCGGGGCCGCATTGAAGGAATTACCGACAAGTGGTCCCTCGTGGATTCCCGCGACCATTGCCAGGGCACACCCCCACGGTGAGAAGGTACTCATCAAGAATCCTCCGGGCGCCGCCATATCTCGCGGCTTCTGGGTCGGATTCGGTTCGCCAAACTGCGAAGATCTGGGGTTGCTGGAAGATTCCGCCCGATACGAATGCTGCCACTCCTTGTTCAAAGGGCACTAGGAGCGCTAGGTGGCAGTCCCATTTCTCGATGCAGAGTGACGCGCTACGATCCTCAATCCCTGTGCACGGCGAGAGTTCCGACCTTGCGCAGTACTGTTCGGCCCAGGCTGCGATCGACTGTTTCGACGGGTCTTTCGACTGCGGAACTGGCGCGAGTCCATATTGAGCCCTAACCGCCACCCCCCGCCCGGGGGACCACCGCGCCCTCGTCGAAATCCTGCTGTCCCTGGTCCCCACCGATAACGAGCGGACGCAAGCCCGCGCAGCAGTACTGCCTGGGGTTTTGGCAACGCGACCGAATTGCTCAGTTAAACCGAAGGTCGAACAAGCGCTTGGGCAAACCGGGAGGATTGGCCTCGGAGGTCGGGTCGGCGAAGTACTTCGGGATAGGTGCAATTCTCATGGTTCTCGCAGGGGCGGCCCCGGTGATCGACTCGCTCATTACCGGGCAACCGGGCCGGGCAACCGGGCCGGGCAACCGGGCCGGGCAACCGGGCCGGGCAACCGGGCCGGGCAACCGGGCCGGGCAACCGGGCCGGGCAACCGGGCCGGGCAACTGACGAGTCCCAGGCGCTCATGATTATCATCATTGCCGCAGTTGGGTTCGTTGTCTTGGGCATAGTCATTGCCGTGATGCTCTACAGGCGAGGGTCGGGGTAGATGGCAAAGGATCCAGGGCAGCTGACCCAACCAACTTTAGGACCACTCCGCAAGGGTCCGGAGTCTTATGGTATGCCTGCAAGTTGAGGCAGTCCGGACATGGACGCGTAACGCGAATCGGCATGCCGGCAGTCGCGGCGGTAGCATCGGGGCCATGAATGCCGACGAAGAAGACGACATCACCGAGGAACTCCTGGCTGACGCAGGCAGGCTGACCGGGCTGAGCCTTGAACTGCTGGGCCTTGATCCGCACCCGGATGACATGACTCCGGAACAGCTGCTCCTGTTCGACCCGGAAGACCTGGCCGAAATGGCTGCTGTCCCGGCCGACGATCGGCAAGAAGCTGTGAGCCGGACCCGCCTGCTGGCAGGCCTCCTCTGGAACTCGTCGGGTGTTCTGATCGACCAGCTCTTCCGGGATCTCGAAACACTGGTCGGACCGGATGCCGTCACCCCGTCCGGCATCGCCAAGTCCTGCGTGCTGTCCTCCCTGCCGCCGCAGTTCGCGTCCAGTTACGACGCCGGGTTCACGCGGAAGTTCCTGGTCGTCGCCTCCGATGTCGCTGCCTCCCTTGGCCGCGGCTGGGCCGCTCCCGGCTGCATCGCTGCCGAACTCGCCGTCCGCTGCCTGCTCGACCAGGCGGAAATCACCGAGGATATCTACGAACTGGACCTGCCGGAGGACTGGCGGGCACAGGTTGAGGAGGTCCTTCTCGAAGACGCGGACAGCGCAGCGTTGTACGTGGACGGCCCCGACGCTGCCGAAATCGACACCGCCAGCCTGGGTTTCGAGCAGTGGTTCAAGCCCTTTGCGGCCGGACACGTGGTCCCGGCCTACGCCCGGTCCTGACTGGATGGCTCCGCCGGAGTGCGCGGAAGCTAGGCCGGGGCCTTCGGAATCATGATCCACAAAGCGATGTAGACCAGCTCACCGATCCCCGCCAGTCCAAAGATCACAAAGCCGAGCCTGACCAGAAACTTCGGAAGCCCGAACCGGGCAGCCAGCGCGGCACAGACGCCGCCGATGATTTTGCCACTGCGGGGTCGCTCAAGTGCTGTAGTCATGTCGCCACGCTATCGCATATGCCAGTGGTTGAGCCTGGGTTTTCCCCACCCGGCCCACCCAGCGACGGTTACATGTGGACGTGCAGGCGCCTGGCGGCTTCCGAGATGGAGCCGCTCAGGGACGGGTACACGGTGAACGTGCTGGCGACGTCGTCCACGTGGAGCTTCTGCTTCACCGCGATGGAGATGGCGAAGATCAGCTCGGAGGCGTTCGGTCCCACCACCACACCGCCAATCACGGTGCCGGACCCCTTCCGGGCGAAGATTTTGACGAAGCCGTCCTTGGCGTTGCGCATTTTGGCGCGGGCGTTGCTCTTGAGCGACAGCTTGATGATGTCAGCCTGGTACTTGCCGGACTGGATCTCGGCCTCCGAGACCCCCACGTTGGCGATTTCCGGGGACGTAAAAATGTTGGACGCCACCTGGTGCAGCTTGATGGGCGTCACGGCGTCGCCCAGGAAGTGGGCAATCGCAATCCGGCCCTGCATGGCGGCCACCGACGCGAGCGCCAGGACGCCGGTGCAGTCGCCGGCGGCGTAGATGTTCGGCGCGGTGGTGCGGGAGACGCCGTCGACCTTTATATGGCCGCTCTCGCTGAGTTCCACGCCGGCCTCTTCGAGGCCGATGCCGGCAGTGTTGGGGATGGAGCCCACGCAGACCAGGCAGTGGCTGCCGGTGACCTTCGACCCGTCGCCGAGGGTGACCACCACGCCGTCGTCGGTCCGCTCCACGGTTTCGGCGCGGGCGCGGGACAGGACCCGCACTCCGCGGCGCTCGAAGACTTCCTCAAGAACCACTGCGGCGTCGGTGTCCGACCCGGGCAGCACACGGTCGCGGCTGGAGATCAGGGTCACCTTGGAGCCCAGACCGTTGTAGGCGGAGGCGAATTCCGCACCGGTCACACCTGACCCCACCACGATCAGTTCCTCGGGAAGCTCATCGAGGTTGTAGATCTGCGCCCAGTTCAGGATGCGTTCACCATCGGGCCGGGCCGTCGGCAGCTCCCGCGGGTGGGCACCCACGGCGAGCAGGATGGTATCGGCCTCCACGGTTTCCGTGCCGTCCGCCGTCAGGACTTCGATGGTGTGGCTGTCCACGAGCTTGCCGGAGCCGATCATGATGCGGATGTTCGGATGTTGTTGCAGCCCGGACGTGATGTCACGTGACTGCTGGCGGGCCAGGCCAAGGAGGCGGTCGTTGATGTGTTTGAGATCGGCGTGCATGACGGGCACAAAGTCGCCGCCGTCGACGTCGAACTTCACTCCCAGCTCCCCCGCCTCCCCGACGCGGGTCATCAGATCCGCCGTCGCGATCAGCGTTTTGGAGGGGACGACGTCGGTGAGGACCGCCGAACCGCCCAGTCCGGCACGTTCAATGATGGTGACCTGCGCCCCCAGGGAGGCCGCGACCATGGCAGCTTCATATCCGCCGGGTCCACCTCCCAGGATTGCGATCCGGGGTGAGCTGAAATCTGGATGCGTAGTCACAATCAACCATTCTCTCCCCATCTCGCCGGGACACCAACAAAAAGCCCGGATCAATGGTGCACGTCACCGGCACCCGTGACACTGTGCACAGCGGCGGCGGCACGATAGCTTGTACCAGTGAGTAATACAGACTTCCTGACCATGGATCCTTTCGACGCCGCGCGCTCCGCCGCTGAGTACATTGCCGAGAAGACCGGGGTGGGCAGCCACGACGTCGCGCTGGTCCTGGGATCGGGCTGGGCCGAAGCTGCCGATCTGATCGGCGAGACCACCGCCACCCTGGCCGCGGACGAGGTCCCCGGTTTCCACGCCCCGGCCGTGGTGGGGCATGTGGGCACCATCCGCTCCGTGCTGACCAAGGAAGGCAAACGCGCACTGGTCCTGGGCGCCCGGACCCACTACTACGAAGGCAAGGGAGTCCGTGCCGTGGTCCACGGCATCCGCGCGGCGGCGGCCGCCGGCTGCAAAACCCTGGTCCTCACCAACGGCTGCGGCGGCATCAATGAAAACTGGACTCCGGGCACGCCGGTCCTCATCAAAGATCACATCAACCTCACCGGCACGTCCCCGCTGGAGGGCGCCACGTTCGTTGACCTGACAGATCTTTACAGCTCGCGCATCCGGGACCTCGCCCGTGAGGTTGATCCTTCGCTGGATGAGGGCGTGTACGTCCAGTTCTCCGGACCGCACTACGAGACCCCGGCCGAGGTGCAGTTTGCCAAGCGGATCGGCGCGGACCTGGTCGGCATGTCCACCGCGTTGGAGGCCATCGCCGGCCGTCATACCGGCATGGAGGTGTTCGGCATTTCCCTGGTGACCAACCTTGCTGCCGGGATCAGCGCCATGCCGCTGAGCCACCAGGAAGTCCTCGAGTCAGGCCAGGAAGCCGGACCCCGCATCTCCAAACTGCTGGCCGGGATCATCGCGAAGCTTTAGCTGCAACGCGCCACCGGCGAGTGTCCGGGACCGTTCCGGGAACAATGACGATAGCGTTGACCCCATGACGTCCACCGAAGCCGCCTCCTTGTTCAGCCACGCCCGGGAATGGGCGGCCAAAGATCCGGATTCAGCCACGGCCGCCGCGCTCACAGAGCTGCTGCAGCTGGCGGAGGACGGCTCCGCCGCCGCCAATCAGGAACTCGCCGACAGCTTCAGCGGCACCCTGCAGTTCGGCACCGCCGGCCTCCGCGCTGCCCTCGGACCCGGGCCGAACCGGATGAACCGCGTGGTGGTGCGCCGCGCCGCCGCCGGACTCGCCGCCTTCCTCACCCACGCCGTCGGTGAGGCCGCGCCCGGAACCCGGCCGCGCGCCGTCGTCGGCTATGACGCCCGCCACAACTCGGACATCTTCGCGGCGGAGACGGCGGCCATCTTCGCCGCCGCCGGGATTGACACCTTCCTGATGCCCGCCGCGCTGCCCACTCCCATGCTCGCTTTCGCCGTGCGTGCCCTCGACTGCGACGGCGGCGTGATGGTCACCGCCAGCCACAACCCGCCTCAGGACAACGGCTACAAGGTGTACCTGGGCCGCCATGCCGTGGAGGCAAGCGGCCGCGGAGCGCAGATCGTGGCGCCTTACGACGCACGGATTGCCTCGCGGATTGGGGCAGTGGGGGCGCTTGATTCCATCACCCTCGCCGCGGACGGCTGGACTGTGCTGGACCGTTCCGTGGCCGCAGACTATGAACGCGCGACGGCGGCGCTCGCCGATGCTGTCCGCTTCCCCTCCCGCGACCTGCGCATCGTCCTGACCCCCATGCACGGCGTCGGCGGTGAAACGGCGGTGACGGTGTTGACGGCCGCCGGCTTTGCCGACGTCACGCTGGTGGCTGAACAGGCCGAGCCCGATCCGGATTTCCCCACGGTGAGCTTTCCCAATCCTGAGGAGCCGGGCGCCCTGGACCTGGCACTCGAGACCGCCGCCCGCGTTGACGCCGACATTGTCCTGGCCAACGACCCCGACGCCGACCGTGCCGCGGTGGCCGCAAAGGACCCGGACACCGGCGACTGGCGCATGCTGCGCGGGGATGAGGTCGGGGTGCTGCTGGGGGCCCATATCGTGGCCCGCCTCGCGGCGGCCCGTCCTACGGCGGGCAGTGCCGGACCTGACGGGGCCGGGACGCCCGACGGCGGTGAAACAGCCGGTGCCGAACGTGCCGGAGTGTTCGCCAATTCCATCGTGTCCTCGCGGCTGCTCTCCCGCATCGCCGCGGCGGCCGGCTACGCCCACGAGGAAACTCTCACCGGCTTCAAGTGGATTTCGCGGGTGCCCGGGCTGCTGTACGGCTATGAGGAGGCCCTGGGCTATTGCGTGGCGCCGGACCTGGTCCGGGACAAGGACGGCATCTCGGCCGCGGTCCTCATCGCGGAGATGGCTGCCGCCGCCAAGGCTGCCGGTAAGACCATCTTCGACACGCTGGATGAGCTCTACCTCCAGCATGGTCTGCACGCCAGTGATCAGCTGAGCATCCGCGTGGCGGATCTGGGCCTGCTGGATGCCATGATGAACCGCCTGCGCGTCAGCCCGCCCGAGTCCTTCGGTTCTTCCGCAGTGGAGACGTTTGTGGACCTGGCCGAAGGGAGCGAACACTTGCCGCCCACCGATGGCCTGTTGTACCTGACCCGGGACCAGACCCGGGTGATCATCCGGCCCAGCGGCACCGAACCGAAGCTCAAGTGCTACCTCGAAGTGCTCCGTCCGGTGGAGTCTGCGGCCGAGCTTCCGGAGGCCCGGCAGGCCGCCCGGCTCGCCCTGGATGCCGTGATCGGCGATGTCCGCGAGGCCCTCGGACTCTAGTGGTGCCTGCTAGACCTCGACTTCGATGAAGCCGTCGGAAATGCGGGTGCGGAACGTTTCCAGGCGCACTGCCGCGGTACCGAAGCATTCACCGGTTTCCAGATCGTAAACCTCTTTGTGCAGCGGCGAGGCGATGGTTGGCCTGGTGCCGCGGGAGCCCAGGATGCCGCGGGCCATCACGTGGGCACCGGTCGCCGGGTCCTCGTGCGCCACAGCAAAAACCTCACTGGGGCCGGTCCGGAAGAGGGCCACCTGGCGGCCGGCGATGAGTGCTGCCTCGCCCCAGGCGAGCTCGAGCTCCGCCACAGCGCAAACCCGGTGCCAGCCACCGGCGATCTCCGAGGTGTCGGCGGCGAGTGCCCCTAATTCCAGTGTTGCCGTCATATCCGGTTCAACTCCCCGTACTTGTCTGTCTGATTGTTGGGCCACTCTTGTGTGACCGTCATGACCTTCGTGGCCGTACTAATAACGTAGGCACCGGGTGTTTCAACGGCGTGCTGTGAATGTGTCCGGCGGGTAAAAGAGACCTCACCCGGTCGGAAACGCGTTCGTGATGCAGAAGTTAAGCCCACGAAACAATTGGGAAACTGAAGCGAAACTGCGTCTCCGTAGTCTGAGTGGACACCTCGTCAGAGAAGGTCGCAGAACACCGTCTGCGGCCCATGCGAAAGGCCCACAGTGACCGAACAGACTTCAAGCACAGAGAACCCGCGCCGCATCGTCGTCGCCGGTGGCGGCCCCGCTGCCCACCGCTTCGCCGATGCCATGCATTCCCGTGGCCTCGAAGGCTGGCATGTCACGGTCCTCACCGAGGAAGCCCACCTGCCCTATGACCGCGTGGCACTCTCCAAGGCCCTCACGGACACCGGCGTGGACCTGACACTGGGATCGGCTTCCATGTGGGACCACGCTTCGCTGGAACTGAAGACCGGCGAGCGCGTCGTGAAGATCAATCCCGAAGCCAAGACGGTGGAAACCGCTGCAGGCAGCACCGTCGAATACGACCACCTGGTGGTCGCCACCGGCTCGAATGCCGCCCGCCTGCCCATCCCCGGCAACGAGCTCACTCACGTCTACCGCACCCTTGAAGACGTGTGGGCCATTAACAAGGCCATCACCGAGCTCACGGAAAAGCTTGGCCGCAAGGTCAACGCCGTCACCATCGGTGGCGGCCTCCTGGGTCTCGAATCGGCCGCCGGCACGGAACAGCTCGGCGCCACGCCCATCGTGATCGACGGTTCGAAGTGGCTGATGGCCACGCAGCTGGACGAAGGAGCTGGCCAGGCCATGGGCCGGCTCATCAAGGCCAAGGGCTTTGAAGTCCACGGCGGCGTCTTCCCCTCGGAGGTCCTGTCCGACGACGAGGGCCAGGTCACGGGTGTCCTCATGGCCGACGGCCGCATCATCGACGCAGACATGGTGATCGTGGCCATCGGCGTCCGGCCCCGCGACGAACTCTTCCGCGCCGCCGAGGGCGACGAACAGCTTTTCAGCCTGGGCCAGCGTGGCGGTGTGGTCATCAACGACTACTGCGCCACCGAGGTGGAGGGCATCTGGGCCATCGGTGAAGTGGCCAACTTCGAGGGCATGTGCCTGGGCCTGGTTGCCCCCGCCAACACCATGGCAGAGATCGTGGCCGACCGCCTCCACGGCGGCGAGGCCACCTTCCCCGGCTTCGACACCGCAACCAAGCTCAAGCTCTCCGGTGTGGACGTGGCCAGCTTCGGTGACGGCTTCGCCAAGACCGAGCACTCGCTCGAAATCGTCTACGCCGACCCCGCCCGCGGCGTCTACCAGAAGATCGTCACCACCGACGACGCCAAGACCCTCCTGGGCGGCATCTTCGTGGGCGACGCAACGCCTTACACCAGCCTGCGCCCGCTCCTGGGCCGCGAGCTGAGCGCCGAGCCCGGCGCGTACCTCACGGCAGCCGGCGGCGGCGACGCGCCGGAAACTGAACTGCCGGACGACGCCATCCTGTGCTCCTGCAACAACGTCTCCGCCGGAACCATCCGCGACACCGTCAACGGCTGCGGTGCCTGCGACGGCAATGCCCCGGTCCAGGAACTCGGCGAACTCAAGGGCTGCACCCGCGCCGGAACCTCCTGCGGTTCCTGCGTGCCGATGCTCAAGAAACTGCTCGAAACCGAACTCACCAAGTCCGGCGTCGAGGTCTCCAAGGCCCTTTGCGAGCACATCGAGCTCTCCCGCCAGGAACTCTTCGACGCCATCCGCGTCCTGGAGCTGACCTCCTTCGAGGAGATCATGGCCAAGTACGGCACCGGGGCCGGCTGCGACATCTGCAAGCCGACCATCGCCAACATCCTGGCCAGCCAGAACAGCGCCTACGTCCTGGACGCCGGCCGCGGCACCCTGCAGGACACCAACGACCGCGCCCTCGCCAACATGCAGAAGGACGGCACCTACTCGGTGGTCCCCCGCATCGCCGGCGGTGAAATCACCCCGAAGAAGCTCGGCGTCATCGCCGCCGTGGCCGAAAAGTACAACCTGTATACCAAGATCACCGGCGGCCAGCGCATCGACATGTTCGGCGCCCGCCTGGAGGAGCTCCCGGAAATCTGGAAGGAACTGGTGGACGCCGGCTTCGAATCCGGCCAGGCGTACGGCAAGAGCCTGCGGACGGTGAAGTCGTGCGTGGGTTCAACCTGGTGCCGGTTCGGCGTGCAGGACTCGGTGGCCATGGCCATCGCGCTCGAGCTGCGCTACCGCGGCCTCCGCAGCCCGCACAAGCTCAAGATGGGCGTCTCCGGCTGTGCCCGTGAATGCGCCGAAGCCCGCGGCAAGGACGTGGGCGTCATCGCCACCGCCGACGGCTGGAACCTGTACGTCGGCGGCAACGGCGGCGCCACCCCGGCCCACGCCCAGCTGCTCGCCAAGGACCTGGACGACGAGACGCTGATCAAGTACATCGACCGTTACTTCATGTACTACATCCGCACCGCCGACCGCCTGCAGCGCACCGCACGCTGGCAGGAAGAGCTCGACGGCGGCATCAAGCACGTCGAGGATGTGGTGGTCAAGGACACCCTGGGCATCGCCGAGGAACTCGAAGCGGCCATGGCCAAGCACGTTGACACCTACGTGGACGAGTGGGCCGACACCCTGAAGGATCCCGAGCGCCTGCGCCGGTTCCGTTCCTTCGTCAACGCCCCGGACCAGAAGGACGATTCCATCACCTTCGTCTCCGACGAGCGCGGCCAGATGCGGCCGGCGACCCCGGAGGAGAAGGGCAAGGTCCTGATCGGCGCCTCCATCCCCATGCGGCCCCGCGACGAGAACGAGGTATAGCCATGCAGCTCAGCATTGATCTGACCGGCCGTGAAGTCCTGGTCACCGGCTCCGACCACGCCGCCCGCCAGGCGGTCCGCCGCTACGAAGCCGCGGGCGCGGTCGTCTACCGCCTCAGCACCCCGCAGGGTGCCGCGCATGACGGCCCGGTTCCCGAGCGGCCCTTCCTGGTCGCCGCCGTCGACGACGGCCAGCCGGGCTGGGAGGCCCTGCTCGGCCGGTGCCGCGCAGCGGGAATCCCGGTAGCGGCCGAACCGGCCGCGGGGCCTGTTGGCCAGGTCACCCTCGTGGGTGGCGGCCCCGGCACCACCGAGCTGCTGACTGTCGCCGCCGTCAACGCCCTTCGCGATGCCGATGTGGTGTTCTACGACCGGCTGGCGCCGTGCCAGGACCTGCCAATCCTGACCTCGGCCGAGCTGGTGGACGTGGGCAAGAAGCCCGGCCACCACAAGGTGAGCCAGGCCGACATCGAAAAGCTGATGGTGGCTTCCGCCCTGGAGGGCAACAACGTGGTCCGGCTGAAAGGCGGCGATCCCTACGTCTTCGGCCGCGGCGGCGAGGAAGTTGCCTCCTGCGTCGCGGCAGGCGTCCCCGTCCGCGTCATCTCGGGTGTCACCAGTGCGATCTCAGTGCCGGCAGCCGCCGGCATCCCGGTGACGCACCGCGAGGTCAGCCACATGTTCACCGTGGTCTCCGGCCACGCGCCGCTCACCGAAAAGGAACACATGCACCTGGCCGGCCTGGGCGGCACCATCGTGGTCCTGATGGGCATCGGCACCCTGCACCAGCTCGCCGCCGGGCTCCGCAAGGCAGGCATGCGTCCCGACATGCCCATGGCCGTCGTCGAACGCGGCTACCGTCCCGGCCAGCGCACCACCATCGCTGACCTGGGTACCATCACCTCCGCCGCCGCCGGCTGCAGCAACCCCGCCGTGCTGGTCATCGGCGAGGTGGTCCGGGTGGCCGAAGCCAACCGCGGGCACGCTGAGGCTGCCGCCGACCTCGACAGGCTGGCGGCCTCGCTGCTGGGTTCGTGAAAGGATTGACCCCCATGAACGCACTGGCACCGGCAGAACCTGAGGTAGACGAAGCATCGGACGCCGGAAGCTCCCCGCTGGAGGGTTTCCGTATCGGCGTCACGTCGCACCGGCGCTCCCGGGACCTCATCGAGGCCCTGGAACGCCGCGGCGCGGAAGTGCTGCATGCCCCGGCGCTGAAAATCGCGCCCGTGCAGGAGGACATCCGCCTCATCGAGGACACCAAGGCCATCATCGCGGCCCGCCCGGACCTCTGCATCGCCACCACAGCGTATGGCATGCGCCGCTGGTGCGAGGCGGCCGATTCGTTCGGGATCGGGGAGGAACTGCTGGAGACGCTCGGCGCGTGCCGGATGTTCGTCCGCGGCCCCAAAGCCCGGGGTGCCGTCCGCGCGGCCGGTCTCGCCGACGTCGGCATCAGCAGCGACGAAACCACCGCCACGCTGGTGGACATGCTGCTCACCGAAGGGGTGCGGGGCAAGACCGTGGCCGTGCAGCTCCACGGCTACACGGACGTCCGGCAGCTGGAACGGCTGCGCATGTCCGGTGCCACCGTCCTGACCGTGACCCCTTACCGCTGGGTGAAGCCCGACGGCGAAGACCGGCTTCCCCGCCTCATCGAGGCAGCGTGCAGCGGGAACCTTGATGTGCTCACCTTTACGAGCGCGCCCGCCGTTGACGCCATGTGGAGCACCGCGCACGAAATGGGCGTCTACAAGGAGCTGATCCACAGCCTCAAGACCAACGTCACCACCGCTGTGGTTGGCCCCGTGACGGCCCAGCCGCTCCTTGACGCCGGCGTCACCCCGCTCATTCCCGAGCGGTTCCGGATGGGTGCCCTCATCCGGCTGGTGTGCGAGCACCTCGCCCTGAACCATGTCCGGCGCCTGGACACCGGCTCCGGCAACATCGAGTTGCGCGGGCGCAGCCTGCGGGTGGACGGGCAGCCTGTCGAGCTGGCCCCGGCACCGCTGCTGCTGCTGCGCGCCCTGCTGGGGGCCGGCGGGGCGGTACTGTCCCGGGAAGCGCTCTCGGACCTGCTCGAGCTGAGGGGCTCGGTCCACGCCCTGGACATGACCGTCAGCCGACTCCGCTCCTCGCTGCCGGACGGCCGTCTGGTGGAGACAGTGGTCAAGCGGGGCTACCGGATCCGGGTGTGACCCAGGGCATTACCGGCGGGTAAACATTGGCGAACGCACCCCGTTCAACCTGCAATGACGGGGAAACACGCCGGTAAAACGGGGCGCCTACGCTGGCATCATCACGAAGTTCCGGCCGTTCAGCGGCCGCCAGCGAAAGGGCCAGCACATGTCCGCTCCGGCACCCTCCACGTCCACCCCCACTGCTACCCGCATTGTCATCGCAGGCGCAGGGCCCGCCGCCCAGGCGCTCGTCAGCCAGTTGGACCGGGCCCGGTTCACCGGCACGATCACCGTCCTCAGCAACCGGGATGACGTCTCCGCGGAACTCCTGGAACTCGCCACGCTCCCCCAGGTCTCGCTCCGGTGCGGCCAGCCCGCCAGCTTCATCGAGCCGGGAACCCGGACAGTGACCACGGCAGACGGCATGGAATTCGGCTACGACCATCTGGTGATCGCCACAGGTTCAGCACCGGAGCAGGCCCCCGTGGAGGGTTCGGACCACTGCCTGAGCTACTCCACCATTGATGACGCCGCCCGCATTGGGTCCGCCGTCAAGGACCTCAGCGCGGAACTGGGCAGGCGGCCGCTGGGAATTCTGGTGGGCACAGGTGCCGCGGCCGGACAGGCGGAGGCGGTGCTCCGCTCCCGCGGCGTCCGGCCCGTCCGTACCACCATGCGGCCCGCCGCGGTGACACCCCGGACGCCCGGCCCGGGGCTGCAGTCCGCCGGGATCGTCTTTCCGGACGGCAGCACCATGAATGGCGACATCGTGGTCCTGGCCGAGGAACGGGTTTCCCTCGACGGGCTCGCCGCCGGCGCCGGGCTGCGGACAGCGCCCGGCGGCGGCATCGCCATCACCCAGGATTTCCGCACCTCGGTGCCCGGGATCTGGGCACTCGGTGACGCCGCAACGTTCGACGGCGTCCGGCTGGGACTGCTGGTCGCCGCGGCTTCTGCGGCGGGTGCCTGTGCCGCCCAGCTGATGACCGCGTCGCCGGCTGGTGCGGTTCTCCAGACCGCCGCCTGACCCTCCGGCTTATCGCGGTTCCTGCTGTGGCAAGATGGTTTCCAAAAGAGCCCTGCACTCCGTGGCTCCAGCGGCCCCCAAGGCCACGAGGAAAGGACCATCATGAGCAACGAAGCCATTTCTGCTGACCAGCGCGGAGCCGGTACGGACTCAACCCCGGGCAACATCGCGTCCTACATTGACCACACCCTGCTCAAGCCTGAAGCCAGCGAGGCTGAGATCCTCAAAGTGTGCGCCGAGGCAGCCGAATACCACTTCAAGTCTGTCTGCGTGAATCCCCTTTGGGTCAAGACGGTCAAGACCGCCCTGAAGGGGTCCGGAGTGCTGACTTGCTCCGTGATCGGTTTTCCCCTGGGTGCTACCCCAAGCGATGTGAAGGCCTTCGAAGCACGCGGTGCCGTGCTGGACGGCGCCGATGAAATCGACATGGTCATCAACATCGCGGCCGCGCGGGCCGGGGACAAGGGGACCCTGGTGGATGACATTTCCGCCGTCGCTGAAGCCGTCCACGCGAGCGGGGCCATTTTGAAGGTCATCATCGAGACGGTGTTCCTCTCCGACGACCAAAAGGTCCTTGCCTGCCAGGCGGCAGTTGAGGCGGGGGCGGACTTCGTCAAGACCTCCACAGGCTTCAACGGCGGGGGCGCCACGGCGGAAGACATCGCCCTGATGCGCCGGACTGTCGGTCCTGAGCTGGGCGTCAAGGCCTCCGGCGGGGTACGTTCCCTGGCTGACGCTCAGGCTATGATTGCTGCAGGTGCAACACGTATAGGTGCCAGCTCCGGTATTGCGATCGTCAAGGGTGAACAGGGTTCAGCCGGATACTGACGCCCCCGGAGCCGCCACAGATTGAGCCCCGCGGGGCCGAGGAGGAACGAATGTCCAGCAAGACCACAGCGTCAGGCAGTGCCAAGGTGCAGACCCCCGAGAACGAAAACAACCTTGCAACGAGCATCGGCCTGTTTGTCGTCATGATCATCCTGTTCCTGGGCGCCGTCTACTCGCTTTCATTCCTCACGCTGGACAACCCGTGGCCGATGGCCGTCTGCCTTGGCCTCTTTTTCCTGGCGTACTGGATCCCGCAGACCATCACGGGCCGCTCCGATTCAGCCGGCGAGAAGTAACAACCGCTCTTCACCGCAACGCGGGGTCATCTAATGCCCGTCCTCAAGGATTTATCGGGCATTATCTGACCCCGCGTTGGTTTGTTTAAGGGCGGATAACGTTGAAGACCGCGGTGAGGACTTCCGGTCCGTGCTGCCGGGCCACCGCCCAGGCGGCAACGCACATCCCCACCATGGCGTAGGCGCTCACGGGGATCAGCACCAGCCACTCCCGCCGCGACCCTGCCCGGCCCAGCAGCGGCAGCGAAAACGCCCCATTCGCTTTCCAGACGTCGTTGAGCACCGGGAGTTTGCGCAGGAACCGGGGCGGCTTGATGACGATCGGCCAGAGCAGCGGCACGCCCCCGGTGGTGATCATGTCCCCCACAATGTGGACCACAACACCGGTCATCATGGACACCGGCAGCCAGGTCCACTGGTGCGGGGCAAACCACGTCACCAGGCCGGCCATGGCCAGGGCGAAGATCCAGTTGCTGATGAAACCCGACTTGGGGAAGAGCTTCAGCGCCTTGGCCGCAATGTTGATCATGAACATGCACAGCAGGCCGGCACCGATGGACAGCAGGCCCCAGTCGGTCTGCAGCTGGATCTGCCCGGCCATCATGGCGAGCACCACAAAGAAGGCCGCCCCCAGGATGGAATGGGTGCCCTGCCGGTGCCCGCCGCTGGCGTTCTCGATCCCCCGGGCAATGACGTTGGACAGCGGCGGCAGCGAGTTGGCCACGGTGCTGTGGCGGTGGTCCCAGTCGCACACCAGGGCTGTACCCGCCGTCGCCATGCCGCCGATCAGGATGCCGGTGGCATCCAGCGGATACCAGCCCAGGGTGTAGGGACCGGTCGAGGCAATAGCTACCCACGCCGCGGCTCCCGACGCGGCGTGATGTCCTCCCATCAACGGTCAGCTCACCGCCAGCGGTGCGTCGGAGAAGATGTTGCGGATGACCCCGTTGGCCCATTCCAGGATTTCGGCGTCCTGTAGGTCCCGGCCGCCAATCCTGGCGGTCTTGGGCTTCGGTATCAGCACCGCGTCCAGCGCAGGCTTGGACTGGGAGCCCGGGTACATCCGCGTCAGCCGCATGAGCTTGGACTCCGGCAGTTGTGCCGGCGAGAACTTGATGAAGTTCCCCTGCAGCGCGACGTCGGACAGGCCGGCTTCGCGGGCACCCACGCGGAAGCGGGCCACGGCGATCAGGTTCTGGGCCGGCAGCGGCGGTTCCCCGTAACGGTCCACCAGCTCGGCCAGGACCTCCTCGATGGCCTCGGTGGTCAGCGCGGAAGCAAGCTTTCGGTAGGCCTCCAGTCGCAGGCGCTCCCCCGGCACATAGTCGTGCGGCAGGTGGGCGTTCACCGGCAGTTCGATCTTCATCTCGGCGGCCTTTTCCTCGGCGTCGCCGCGGTAGTCGGCCACGGCCTCGCCTACCAGCCGGATGTACAGGTCAAAGCCCACACCCTGGATGTGGCCGGACTGCTCGCCGCCGAGCAGGTTGCCCGCGCCGCGGATTTCGAGGTCCTTCATGGCCAGCTGCATGCCGGCACCAAGTTCGTTGTGTGTGGCCACGGCCTTGAGGCGTTCCAGCGCCACCTCGCCCAGCGGCTTCTCCGACGGGTAAAGGAAGTAGGCGTAGGCGCGTTCGCGGCCACGGCCCACGCGTCCGCGGAGCTGGTGCAGCTGGGAGAGCCCGTACTTGTCCGCGCCGTCCACGATCAGCGTGTTGGCATTTGAGATGTCGAGGCCGGTTTCGATGATGGTGGTGCACACCAGCACGTCAAAGCGCTTCTCCCAGAAATCCACGATGATCTGCTCCAGCCGGCTCTCGGACATCTGCCCGTGCGCCACCTCAACCCGGGCCTCCGGAACCAGTTCACGGACCTTCGCCGCGGTCCGTTCGATGGTGGACACACGGTTGTGCACCAGGAACACCTGGCCTTCGCGCATCAGCTCACGCCGGATGGCGGCCGAGGTCTGCTTGTCCGTGTACGGCCCCACGTAGGTCAGCACGGGGTGGCGTTCCTCCGGCGGTGTGGCAAGCGTGGACGTTTCGCGGATGCCGGTCAGGGACATCTCCAGCGTGCGGGGAATCGGAGTGGCACTCATGGCCAGAACGTCCACGTTGGTCCGCATCTTCTTCAGCGCCTCCTTGTGCTCCACACCGAAGCGCTGCTCCTCGTCCACTATCACCAGGCCCAGGTCCTTGAACGCGAAGTCCTTGGACAGCAGCCGGTGTGTGCCGATGACCACGTCCACGGAACCGGTCTTGACGCCCTCCACGGTTTCCTTGGATTCCTTGGCGCCCTGGAAGCGCGACAGTGCCTTGACGCGCAGCGGGAATCCCGAGAAACGCTCGGTGAACGTCTCATAGTGCTGCTGGGCGAGCAGGGTGGTAGGCACCAGGACCGCCACCTGCTTGCCGTCCTGGACGGCCTTGAACGCGGCGCGTACGGCGATCTCCGTTTTGCCGTAGCCCACGTCGCCTGACACGAGGCGGTCCATGGGGATCTCGCGCTCCATGTCCGCTTTGACCTCATTGATGGTGGTCAGCTGGTCCGGCGTTTCCACGTAGGGGAAAGCTTCCTCCAGCTCACGCTGCCATGGCGTGTCCGGACCGAAGGCGTGGCCGCGGGAGGCCATCCGCGCGGAGTAGAGCCGGATGAGTTCGCCGGCGATCTCCTTGACCGCCTTGCGTGCCTTGGACTTGGTGCTGGCCCAGTCCGAGCCGCCCATCTTGCTGAGCACCGGGGTATCGCCACCCACGTACCGGGTCACCTGGTCCAGCTGGTCCGTGGGGACAAAGAGCCTGTCCCCCGGGGCGCCGCGCTTGGACGGGGCGTATTCCAGGACCAGGTACTCGCGGACGCCGTCGCCGCCACCCGCAACCTTGCGCTGGATAAGTTCGATGAACCGGCCGATGCCGTGCTGTTCGTGCACCACGTGGTCGCCGTTGACCAGCTGCAGCGGGTCCACGGCGTTCCGCCGCTTGGAGGGCATGCGCCGCATGTCCTTGGTGGAACCTGCTGAAGTCCGTCCGAGCAGATCGGCTTCGGTGAGCAGACCCAGTTTGAGGCTGTCCAGGACAAAACCGCGTCCGACGGCGGCTGTGGTCACCTCGATGATGCCCGCCTGCGGTTCCGTGTCCAGGGTGTCCACCCGGGCACACGGAATATCGGCGTCGTGGAACAGTTCCGCCAGGCGTTGCGCCGGACCGGGCCCTTCCGTGACCACCACAATCCGCCACTGGTCCCGCACGTGCGAGCCAATAAATTCCATCATTTCGGCCACGTCACCCTGGTAGCCGCGGGGTTCCCGGGCGTGCAGGTTCAGGACGTCGATCTCGGGCAGCAGCTCCTCGTCGGTGGCCAGCGACGTGATGGACCACCAAGACACAGCGTGCTCAAGCGAGGAGCTGCGGGTTTCGGCGAGCGAGCGGAAGCTGGCCGAGTGCAGCGCGGCTGAAGCCTGCGAGCTGAGGTCCAGCGGCGCAGTACCGCCGTCCGACGCGGTGGACCAGGCCGCTTCCAGGAACTCCTCGTTGGTGGCGGCCAGATCGTGCGCGCGGGTGCGGACCTTTTCCGGTTCGATGACCACGGAGATCGATCCGGCAGGCAGCTGCTCGACGAAGGGAACCATGGCGTCCACCAGCACCGGCGCCAGGGACTCCATGCCTTCCACGGCGATGCCGCCGGCAATCTTTTCCAGCATGTCCGCGGCCGCCGGGAGCTGGGTCTTCAGGGTGGCTGCACGGGACATGACCGAGGGCGTGATCAGGATTTCCCGGCACGGCGGGGCGTGCAGTTCAGTGGGGTGGTGGATGCCGGGGGCTGAGAGCGAGCGCTGGTCAGCGACGGCGAACCAGCGCATCTGGTCCACCTCGTCGCCGAAGAACTCCACCCGGATGGGATGGTCCTCGGTGGGCGGAAAAACGTCGATGATGCCGCCGCGGACGGCAAACTCGCCGCGGTGCGTGACCATGTCCACGCGCGCATAGGCGGCATCGGCCAGCCGGCGCACAACGTCGGTGAAAGGGATGTCCTGGCCCACCTTCAGGGTG
Source organism: Pseudarthrobacter sulfonivorans (assembly GCF_014712225.1). Classification (GTDB taxonomy): domain Bacteria; phylum Actinomycetota; class Actinomycetes; order Actinomycetales; family Micrococcaceae; genus Arthrobacter; species Arthrobacter sulfonivorans. Next base: position 56,724 of record NZ_JACXBW010000004.1, on the reverse strand, counting down.
ACCGGGACCAGTTCCCCCAACCCGGCCACGATCGGCTGGACCACGGCCCGGACGGGAGCCACAACCACCCGGAGAGGGGCCGCCGTCGAACTTTCCGGGTGCGCCAGCCGGCGCAGGACAGACAGCCGCCGGCCCACGGTGTCCGAGCGCGGCGAAAGCCGCTCGTGCGGCAGGGTTTCCCAGCTGGGGAACTCGGCCACGGAATCGGCCGGCAGGTAGGCGCGGAGCGCGGCGGTCAGGTCTTCGGCTTCACGTCCGGTGGCGGTGACGGCCAGCACCATCGCGGGGATCCCGCCGTCGGGCGTTCCTTCAGCGGCGTCGGCGGCCGCCAGGCCGTCGGCCATTTCCGCGAGCAGGGCAGCCCGGAGTCCTGCCGGTGCGCTTATCTGGTAATCCTGGCCGCGGACCTCGAACCCCCGTTCTGCCTCGGCCTTGACCCTGGCGAAGGTCCGGTCCTCGGCCAGCGCCCGGCGGAGTCCGGCAAGCGACGGGCCGGGATGGGAGGTACCGGTGCGGGAGGCGCTCGGACTCATGGCAGAAACTCCTGTGGTGTTCAAGGCCTGTGGGTTCAAGGGGAGCGCAGGCAACACGAAAGCCCGAAATTCACTTCGAATCCCGGGTCATCCCAGCCTACTCCTGCCCCGCCGCCCTCCCGGCACGCGTTTCTACGCTTGCTGAGGAAAAACGCCTCCCCTCGCGGTGCATCAGACAGCCACGTTGGCCCGCCGAAGGAAGGAAGAGACATTCCGTCCAGCATTCTAGGGGCGGCAAAAAGCAGGCCCCGGATGTTCCGGGACCTGCTTTTTGTTAGTGATCCTAGGAGAGCTTTAGCTGTCGGTCGGGTTGTACATCCGGTAGAGGAACGCTGCCATCGCGTCGCGGTTGATGGCCTCGTATGGGCGGTAGGTCACCGTGCCATTGGTTTCCGTCCAGCCGGTGGAGATGCCTGCCTTTGCAAGCCACGCCATTTCCAGGTAGAACTGCTGGCCGGTGGACACATCAGCGAACGGTGAGGCCGCCGGTGCTGCGAAGGCCGGTTTACCCGCTGCCCGGTACAGGAACGCCGCCATGGCATCCCTGCTGATGGCCTGCAGCGGACGGTAAGTCACCGTGCCGTTCGGCTCCGTCCAGCCAGTGGAGATTTCCTGGGCTTTAAGCCAGGCCATTTCCTTGTAGAACTGCTGGCCCGTGGACACATCCGCGAACGGGGAAACCGCCGGTGGAGTAAAGGCCGGCTGGCCCGCTGCCCGGTACAGGAACGCCGCCATGGCATCCCTGTTGATGGACTGCAGGGGACGGTAGGTCACGGTGCCGTTGGCCTCAGTCCAGCCAGTGGAGATTTCCTTGAATTTGAGCCAGGACATCTCCTTGTAGAACTGCTGGCCGGTGGACACATCCGCGAACGGCGAGACCGCAGGCGGCATGTACCCCGGCGCCAGCATCTGCACGTTGTCCACGTAGGCGGTGATGCCGGTGCCGTTCACAATGATCTGCAGGCTCGCCGAGGCCACAGTGGCGGAGCTGGGTGTGTAGGCGAAGTTCATCGACTCCACCCACCTTGCGTTCTCGGTCTTATAGGTCTTCCCGGAGATCCAGGCTCCGGCGGCGTTGTACTCGTCGACGTAGAACCCCACGTAGCCGGTCGTGATCGCCGCCACGTTGAGGAAGGCCTTGAACAGGTAGGTCGTCGCCGGTGTCACGGGAACCTTCGGTGAGAACAGGTGCGACTCGGTCGCACCTGAGACGAACTTGACGGAATTGGTCGCGTCCGGGAAGCTGCCGTTGGTGCCCGCATCGGCCGTGATGGTCGCCGGAGCATCAGTGCTCCAGCCGTCCCCGAGTCCGTTGTTGAACGTCGGATTAGGCATCAGGTTGGGGGTACCCGTCACGAGGCCCTTGCTGACGTTGACGTTCTTGATCTGGCCGGCGTCGACCTTCGTCTTTACGTAGGCCGCGAGCTGTTCAAGTTCGGCGGTGCCGTACTGGTAGTCGTCCGGCGTCTGGCTCGGATTCGGCATGATGTCGTGGAAGGTGAACACGGCCCAGGTCTTGTTCAGGATCGCCTCGTCGACCTTCGCCTTCAGGGCGGCGACCGGGGTGGTCACCTCCACGGCGGGCGTGTTGTGCAGCAGGAGGTCGCCGAGCGGCCAAGGGTTGTTGCCAACGTCGGCGAAGCCGCGCATGGAGGTGTAGTACTTGGCCACCTGGGCGACCGTCGACATGTCGTAGTCGCCGTACGGCGCGGCGAACGCTGTCGGGTTGAAGCCGTTGGTTACCAGCGCGGCCTTGCTGTCAGCCAGCTCGGCATCCACCTGCGCTGGTGTCAGCTTGGTGGCCTGGCAGTCGCCGCCGATGCTCACCAGGCACTGATGGTCAACGGTATGGGACCCGATCTCCCAGCCGTAGGTGTTCTGCAGCTGCGTGATCTGGGCCCACGTCATGTACGGGACATCGGTGCCGGCGCGGCAGGTGTTCGGCGTGGCGGTCATGCCGACGCAGTTCGTGATCACGTAGCTGGTGCCGGTCAGCCCGTACTTCTTCAGTACCGGCGCCGCCTGGTTGATGGCGCTGGCCATGCCGTCATCGAAGGTGAAGGACACGAGCGGCTGGGGTGCTGGGTTGTCCATCGCCGCGTTCGCCGCTCCGGGCGTCAGCAGTGCGGCGGACAGTGCCGCCACGGCCAACCCAACGGTCACGAGCTTGGCGCGCCCCCGCGGCAAGCCGGATCTGGTTCTGGTCATGAGTACTTCCGTTCTGTTCGGATGGGTGACAGCGCCTGGTTGCACCGCCGTGTTGTGATCGCAGGCTCTGCAGAAGCTCGAACGCCTGCCCGGCCGGCCGGACTTCGATGCCGCTTTCTTCGATGATCTGCACGTGGGCGGCGAGGACGGCGCTGATGAAGCTGCTCTGGTCCGCCGCGAGGGTGTCCTCGTGGGAGCCGATCGACTCGGGAGTCGAGATCCGGTGGTAGACGAGGATGAGCCAGCCGTTCCCTCGCGACGCCGCGGGGGCAGGCCTCCGCGGGCGGGGAGTGAGCGGCCTTCCTGATCAGCTGGTGGAAAGTGGGGAGGGGCAGGGCAACGAGCTCCGGGTCCGGTGTGTAGCCGCCGTTGGCCGTGCGGTGCCGAGCGTTCGTTGTGTAGCGTGGCCGGACCGCGCGGCGGATACTGTTGACGTAGTGTGCACCACTGCTGCCGCGCCCTGTCAACGTGCCGAACAGATGGACAGAAATCAGGTCTGATGCTGCGAGAGTACTCCCCACCATGTCCCCCTATCCCCCAGGCAGGCGACACCAAGTGCAGCCATCCGGTCGGATGAGCAGCGGTGCAATGCTGCTCATCCGGCTTCCAGAACCACCGTGACACGGTGACATGTAGCCGACAAGGCTCGGGGATACCTGACTTTGCCATGGAGGCAAAGACACGTAGTACCCGTACCCGTTCCCCGCCTGGTGAGGTAGGTCAGGACGCCGAACAAGTACTGCTGCCGGCCGGGGTAAGTAGTTCACTAAGTACAAAGATGGAAAAACTGGCAGCAGGCGGGCCCCGGACGTTCCAGAGGGGCCTTGGCTTACCGGTCAAAACGAGAGCATTTGAACCGGAGAGGCGATCCCGGCGCATTGCTACGCTGGCTTAGCACCGACGTTTTTTAGTGAACTTCCGAGGAGACCACATGAACGGCATCCGCCGCACCGTCCTGGTAACGGGCGCCACCGGCTACATCGGCGGCCGGCTTGTTCCGCGACTGCTCGAGGCAGGGCACACCGTGAAGGTCCTGGTCCGGACACCAGCCAAGATCGCGAGTGTGCCCTGGCTGGAGGATGTGGAAGTGGTACAGAGCAGCCTGGACGACGGCGGGGCCCTCCGGGACGCGCTTGCCGGCGTCGACGTGCTCTACTATCTGGTCCACTCCATGGCCGCCGGGTCGGGTTTCGAGTCCAAGGAAAAAGCCATGGCCCAGACCGCCGCGAAGGCGGCCGCTGACGCCGGGGTGGGCAGGATCGTCTACCTCGGCGGCCTGCACCCCGCCAAGGTGGAACTGTCCACGCACATGCGGTCCCGGGAGGCAGTGGGCAAGGTGTTCCTGGACAGCCCGGTGGACGCGGTGGTCTTCCAGGCCGGTGTGGTGATTGGGTCCGGGTCTGCGTCCTTTGAAATGATCCGGCACCTCTCCGAAACCCTCCCGCTGATGCCTGCGCCGAGTTGGGTGCGCAACAAGATCGAGGCGATCGCCGTCCGGGACGTGCTGTATTACCTGGTCAGCGCAGCCTCCCTCACCGGACACATTAACCGTACGTTCGATATCGGCTGCCGCCAGGTCCTGACTTACGCGGGCATGATGAAGGAGTATGCGGCCGAGGCCGGACTGCCGTACCGGGTGGTCTTGGCACTGCCGGTTCCCGCGCCCAAACTTGCAGGGTTGTGGGTGGCCCTCACTACGCCCATCCCCCTGTCCATGTCGTTGCCGCTGGTCCAGTCGCTGCAGCACGACGCCGTGTCCCGGGAGCACGACGTTGACTCCGTCATTCCCGTGCCTGAGAGCGGGCTGACTCCGTACCGGCGGGCAGTTGCCCTGGCCCTGGGCAAGGAGCGTGACGGCCAGGTGGAGACCACGTGGGCCAGCGCCGGCGCCGATGCCGATCCCCTGCCCAGCGACCCGGATTGGGCTGGGCACACGGTCTTCGTGGATGAGCGCACTTTCCACGGGGACGTTGACCCGGCGCACGTGTGGACAGTCATCGAGGGAATCGGCGGCCGCAACGGCTGGTATTCGCTGCCGCTGGCCTGGCGGGTCCGTGGCTGGCTGGACAAGCTCACCGGCGGCGCCGGGCTCCTGCGGGGACGCCGGCACCCCGGCAACCTGGCTCCGGGCGAGGTGGTGGACTGGTGGCGGGTGGAGCGGATGGACCGCGGCAAACTCCTCCGCCTGCGGGCAGAGATGCGCGCGCCGGGGCGCGCCTGGCTTGAGCTGTCCGTAGAGCCCGACGGCGGCGGGAGCCGCTACCGGCAGCGCGCCATTTTCTTCCCCAAAGGCCTCAGCGGCAGGCTCTACTGGCTGGCCGTCCTGCCCTTCCACAGCCTCATTTTTCCGGCGATGGCACGGAACATCACCACTGCTGCACGGAAGATCGCCGACGCTGAGCGCGCGGAGGCCGGTTCCAAGAACACGCCCGGTGCCCCGTAGGATGTGGGGAGCAAAAAGCGTACAGACCCCGTATTACTGGAGGATTCATGGCACTGAGTGCAACCACCACCCTTCCGCATGCCGTTGACAGTGTCGCTGCTGTTTTCATCAACGAGGACTTCCAGCGGCACACAAGCGAATACGTCGGCGGCACACTGGAGTCCTTCGCCGTGGATGGAGACGTTGCCGGCGCGTTCAGCACCACCTCGGTCCGGACCCTGCCCACCACCCGCCTGCCGGAGATCGCCCGCAAGTTCGTCGGCGAGAGCCTCACCGTGACGCAGGTGGAAAACTGGGAAGCCCCCGCGGCTGACGGTTCCCGCCAGAGCAACATCACGCTGAAGATTGCCGGCGCTCCCCTCGACGTGACCGCGGTCCAGCGGCTCGTTGCCGAGGGCGGCAGCACCCGGGTTGAGCTTGAAGGCAACGTGACCTCGTCCGTGCCGTTCCTGGGCAGCAAGATCGCTGAAGCAGCCGAGCCCATGGTGGCCAAGGCCCTGAACATCCAGTCGCAGCGGGCCCAGGCCTGGCTCGAAAGCCACTGAGTCCATGCAGCTTCCCCTGTTCGCCGCCTTACTGCTGATCATCGCCGGCGTCTGGTCGCTGGTGGTCTGGCCGCAGTTTCTGCGCCGGGTCATGAAGGATCCGCGGGCGCGCGACGCCGACGGCAAAGCAACAAAGTTCCTCACGGTTCACGTGGTGCTGGTCAGCATCTCCATGGTGCTGGGGGCCGCCACCGCCGTGATCGGCGTTGTGGGCCTGTTCGGCTAGCACCGGCTTAGGCAGGCGCTCCATCCGGGCAGGAACGCTGTCCGGAAGGCGCGCCTGTCTGGCCTGCCGGACCCAAGCGGCCGGCTACGCTGGTTGGTCCAGGCTGCTGGGTCTAGGCCGCCTGGTTGAGTGCGTCCTCGGCGGCCACCCAGGAGATCATGGCGCACTTGACGCGTGCGGCATAGCGGGCCACACCCTCGAACGCGGCCGCGTCACCGAGGATTTCCGGATCTGCGTGGACCTTCCCCCGGGAACGCAGGACTTCCCGGAAACTGCCAATGATTGAGTGGAGTTCGTCCACGGTCAGTCCCTCACCGAGTTCGCTGAGGACGGAGGCTGAGGCCATGGAGATTGAGCACCCGGCTCCGTCCCAGGAAATCTGCGCCACTCTGCCATCTTCCACTGCAACGCGGAGGGTGACTTCGTCCCCGCAGACGGGGTTCAGCTGGTGCGACTGTCCGGTGGACGCGCCCTGAGGGGCGTCCACGCCGGCCAGGCCGCTGCCGTGGCGGGCCTTCGAATGGTCAAGGATGATCTGTTGATATAGCTGGTCAAGGCTCATATTCGGTATACCTTCGGTGGCCGCGTCAGACGCGGAAGTAGGAGCGGACGCCGGCAACGGCCTCGAGGAAAGCGTCGACGTCGTCGGTGGTGTTGTACAGGTAGGCACTCGCCCTGGTGGTTGCCGTCAGGCCCAGGCGGCGGTGCAGGGGCTGGGCGCAGTGGTGCCCCACCCGGACCGCGATGCCCCGGGAATCCAGGAACTGCCCGACGTCATGCGCGTGAACACCCTCGACGTCGAACGCGGCCAGGCCAATCCTCTCCTGCCCGGCGGCGGGCCCCAGGACACGTATTCCGGGAAGGGCTTCAAGGCCGGCCACCATGCGCTGGCCAAGCTCAGTTTCCCATTGGTGCACCCGGGCCAGTCCCGTTTCTGTGAGGTAGCTGGCCGCGGCGGCAAGGGCCACGGCCTGGGAGATGCGTTGGGTACCGGCTTCGAAGCGCTGCGGCGAGGGCAGGTACTCGGCACGTTCCATGGTGACGGTGGTGATCATGGAACCGCCGGTGAGGAACGGGGGCAGCACATCCAGAAGGTCCTGCTTGCCATACAGCACGCCGATTCCGGTGGGCGCGAGCATTTTGTGGCCGGAGAAGACGGCGAAGTCGACGTCGAGTTCCTTGACGTCCAGCGGCAAGTGGGGCGCGGACTGGCAGGCGTCCAGCACCACCAGCGCTTCCGCCGCCCGGCCAAGGGCCACCAGTTCCTTGACCGGGTTGATGGTTCCCAGGACATTGGACGCGTGGGTGAAGGCGAGGACCTTGGTCTTGCTTGCCAGGATCTCAGCCGCGAGGTCCAGGCGCAGGGCTCCGGAGTCGTCGATGGGGATGTAGCGCAAGGTGGCGCCGGTTCGGAAAGCGAGTTCCTGCCAAGGGATCAGGTTGGCGTGGTGCTCCATTTCGGTGACCACGATCTGGTCCCCCGGGCCCACAGCCAGCTCCTTGAGCCTGGCGTCGCCGCGTCCCCGGGCAGACCACAGGGCGGCATTGGACAGCGCATAGCTGACCAGGTTCAGGCCCTCGGTGGCATTGGAGGTCCACACCGTTTCCGCGTACTCGGCCCCGATGAAATCTGCAATGGCCTGGCGGGCGTCCTCGAAGACTTCGGTGGCCTCGACCGCAAGGTGGTGCGCGCCGCGGTGTACGGCTGCGTTGCGCTGTTCGTAGAATTCCTGCTCAGCCTCGATAACGCTCAAGGGATTCTGCGATGTGGCACCCGAATCCAGATACACCAGCGGCCGGCCATTCACCAACTGGTCCAGCACCGGGAAGTCATTCCTGATTCTCAGTACTTCGGCGTTGTCCATGGCCGGAACGGCATGTTCCAGCGTGGCTGGCGTGGTTACGAATGCCAAAGTGAGCTCCTTGAAATGCCAATGGATTGACATTCAATTGTCCCACAACACCACTGTGGCGGCCGCCCGGGGGCGGCCGCCACAGTGGCTCCGGGCTTCAGCCCGCGGATAAGAGGGCCGGCGACGGCTGGGGGGAGAGCCTCGGTCTCAGAAGACTCTGACGTCGCCGGCCCAGTCTCGGTCCGGCCCGGGGGCCGGAAAGTTTGAATTGAGACAAGACCTGGAAAGTCTGATGGTGGGAGTTGGAGGGCTTTCGCCGCTCCTTCCTCCCGCCTCAAGTTAATCGCACGCGGACCCGGACGGCACGAGTAGGCAGTACTCTACTTCGACGGTGGGGATACCGGGGCGGGCCCGGCTGATACGCGCATTCCAGGGGCCGGAACACTCGAAGTCACGACACGCCCCGGCTGTGCAGGCAACGTAGGGTTCGGAACGCGCGGCAGGCGGCCCGGACTCAAAGCGGGGCAGCCACCACAATGCGAAGGATCCGGGCAACCAGGGCAGTCCTCAGCAGATGGGAACGCCAGTGCACATCACCAGCGCATGGGATGCATTCGGGGCCCCAGCTCGTGCTGGAGTCAGCGGACGGTTGCAGTGGAGGGGGCTTAGTGGGCCAGGGCGGTAGACAGTTCGTCGCGGCTCCGCACTCCGAGTTTCACGTACGTGCGGTAGAGGTGGCCCTCCACTGTTCGTACGGAGACCATGAGCCGCTGGGCGATTTCCCGATCCGTGAGGCCCTGGACTGCCAGCTCCACGATGTCCTGCTCACGGCGGGTGAGGTGCACCGTGGGCGCTGCGGCGATGAACTGGCCCTCCCGGAACCTCTCGCCAAGTTCGTGGTCGCATTTCTCCCGAAGGGCCACAGCCTGGCGGGACCGGCGGCGTTCACCGACCGCTTCCCACACAGAGCTTGCCCGCGCGTAGGCTTCCCTTGCCACGTTGACGAAGCCCTCGGTTTCAAGCCGGGCCGCCATCTCCATGAGGGCGTCAGCGTCGGCGGATTCCCAATGCTCCGCGAGGCTGAGCAGCGCTGCGGCCCAGCGGCCTTGGACGTTGCCTGCCAGGTTGTGCACCAGGGGAATCACCGAATGGTCGCCCAGGTCCCAGCAGAGCGCCAACAGTTCCAGCAATGTGCCGCCCCTGGCTGAGACCTCCGGGGTGGTGGCCAGGGTATGGAGGGACGCCAATCCCTTCCCGTCTCGGGTCACGTACTCCGAACCCGCCGCAGCGTAGGCCGTTGCGAGCAGATCCTGGCTGGCTGAACCCAGCAGCGAATCCTTATAATCCATCTCGAGCCGGCTGGACTGGGCAGCGTCACCCAGCCTCGCTGCCACATAGAAGGCGAGTGCGGATCCGAACCGGAACACCTGCAAGGGATCGTTGAGCCTCAGCGTCTCTACCGCAGGCAGGAGCGTCTGGTAAGCGCGCTCGATCCGCCCCTGCCGCAGCAATGAATAGCCGCGTAGCACCTCGATGCTGCCGGCGAAGGCGGCTGCATCCCGAGGCTGATCCGCCGCATAGTCCGCCAGCTCCCGTTCCGCTGATTCCCAGTCCCCCAGGGCCAGGTAGTCGGCCACCAGACGGCCCAGGACGAACTCATTGAAGAAAAACACTCCGCCGTCCAGCGCAGCGAGTTCCGAAACTGCAAGGAGTCCGGCATCCAGGCCTTGGACGGCGCGTCCGGCTGCAGCGCGTGTCTGTGCGAGCAGGGCGGTTCCCACCGTGCGAAGGGCGTGGTCGGTAGGGCCGCCGGGGTTACGGCTGCGAAGGTCCTGGACCTCGTTGGCCAAGGCCTCGCAGTTTCCGGCTTCGCCGAGTTCGAGCAGGTGAAGCAGCTGCTCCTGCCAGGCCGTGCCCGGGGCTGTGTCAGTTTCAGCAGGGACGCGGCGGAGCACTTCACGGGACTCGGCTGCGAACAGTGCCAGTGGTGTTCCCAGGGCCTGGTGGACAAGCGCCCTGAGTATCAGGGCGGGGGCCGCGGCGGCGCTGGATCCCAGCTGCAGCCAGCATCCGTCCAGGAGCTTTGCGGCGCCGGCGTGGTCACCCTCGTTGAACAGGGCCCGCGCGTGAATGGCATGGGCCTCGGGCACGAGTGCCGGGTCCATAATTTTTGCCGCCATGGCCCGGGCGCTAGGGTTCCTGAAGTGGGCCAACGCCGTGCTGGCCGCTTCAAGGAGCTCAGGCTCTCCTGTTTTCACTCCGCATTCAAGCGCCCACTCGACAGCCCTCAACCGGCCTTCTGACCCGGCCGGGGACGTTCCCAGGTGCTCGCGTACCCTTTCCAGAAGTTGCAGGCTCCGCGAGACAGAAATGGTTAACCGGAGGGCGTCCCCGAACATAGCGTTCCAGATCCGAAGGTCAGCGGGCGTGCCATGGCCCTCTACCACCATTTGTTGGTCAAGCAGGGAGCGCACCACTTCAGCGCCGCAGATGTCCTCGATCACCTTTCGGCTCACGGGCCCGGCCAGCGCAATCAGCTTCAGTGCTTCCTGCTCTGCGGGCGTGCGGCGCAGCATGTCCTTCACCACAACGTTGGTCAGTCGAGGCCCATCGGCCGGCAACTGCTCCACCAGCATCCAGATCCCGTTCCTTTTGGCGAGTTGGCCTCCTTCGGCGGCGTCATGGAGCAGGGCATCGAGGATCCGTGGATTTCCGCCGGAAGCGCTCCAGATGGTGTCGACGGTTCCGTCGGGGACCGTCCCGTCCAGGGCGTGGGCAAGGACTTCCTCGATCTGTTCCCGGTTCAGCGGACGAAGGTCCACGCGATCGGCAAGGCCGTCATACCAAAGCTGCGCCAGAGGCTGGGGCAGGCCGGGCCGGGGCCTGCCTGCTGCCACGACGCTGGCCCAGCCCGCGGAGATCATGTCTGCCACGATGCTGGCCGTAGCCTCGTCCAGGTGGTGGGCATCATCCATCACGAGCAGCAGTGGTGCGTCCCTGCCCGCTTTGAGCTTTTCAAAGTAGCTCCAGACGGACCTCAGGACAGCCACCGGTGACACCGAATCCTCGGCAGTCAGCTCCGCTGTGTAGGGGGCAAGGATGCCAAAAGGAACGCCTGAGAGCGCAGAACTGCCATGGATCTGAACAATGATCATGTCGGTGGCCAGCCGCTCGGTGATGGCTTCGGCCAACGCGGTCTTGCCGATGCCCGGGCCCGCCATCAGGAACACTGCCTGGCTGGTTCGGGTCCGGATGATGTTGCAGATCCGATCCAGCGGCTGCCGCCGCCCCGTGAGCAGGCGGCCCGGTTTCGATGAGTGGCCGTTAGACGAGTCCAGTCAGATCACCCCTGGACGTAACTCCCAGTTTGGTGAAGACCTGGTAGAGGTGGCCTTCCACCGTGCGGACGGAGACGCCCATGTCCAGCGCAATGTCGCGGTTGGAGGCGCCCCTGCCCGCGAGCCGCGCAATCTGCCTTTCCCTGCTGGTCAGGAGAGGGCTGCCGCTGCTGGGAACGATGGGCAGGCTGGCCACAGTGGCAGCGAGGATGTCCAGCCGCGCCTGGGCAGTCCTTGCTGCTGCCGGGTCGCCGGCCTGACGGGCGAAGTCAACGGCCAGCGCCATGCATCGCGCCTCAACAGCATCCAGTTCCAGCGTGGCGGCCAACTCCCCGCCGGCGAGCAAGGTCTTGGCGTCATGGGTCCTGGTGCCCACGGCAATCAGCCGCGAGATTTCCGCCAAGGGACCCTGGCGGTGGCCGGCCACTTCTTCGAGCAGGCGGAAGTCAGCCTCTGTACCGTGGACCGTGGCCCCCAGAAGGCTGATTCCGGCCAGCGTGTACCTCCCCGCCGCGATGTCGCCGCGGGCAGACTCCTTCAGGCGGTTGACGGCCTCGGTGTCGTTCAGCCACCGGCCGGCCATGTCGGCGCAGAAGTCAGTGATGCTCCGGCTAACATGATCGGCGGTGCCCCCGGTCCGCTGCAACTTGTCCAAATATTTCCGGGACTGGCCGGCGTTGCCCAACTGTGCATAGGCGAATGCCACAGCTGCGTAAGCTTCCCGGCGGATGCCCTGGGCGGGCCGCAACTCGAGTTGGGCCACCGCTGACAGCAGCGAATCCAAGGCAACGGCGCCCCGCCCCGCGAAGACGTAAGCAATCCCGGCCGCCAACTCGGTGGCGGCGCTTCGGTAGGGAAGCTGGTGGGTCTCAGGGGCTGCGGGATTGAGGAGATCGATGCAACGGTGCCACTGCCCGGCGGTCAACAGGACGTAGTAAGCGCGTTCGGTGAACGTCTCGCGCAGGCCCACGATTTGGCCGGCGTCGGAAATTTGACCGCCCAACTGCCTCATCAGGCTCAAGGCGTCCATCTCCCGCCCGGTCATGGCCAAGGCGGTCATCAGGATCATTGCGGAATTCATCCGGAACCACAGGTCGGAGTTCAGCCCGGGGTCGGCAGCGGCTTCCAAGCCCGGAATGGCTGCCGCGTAATCTCCCGCGAACACCTGGTACTCGAATTCGCTCAGGCTGATCCGATTGGCTGCAGCGGCAACGGGATCAGGCCATTTTTTCGCGTTACCCGGTTCTTCCCCGAGCCGCTCCCGTGCCGTCTGCAGGAGGGCCGGTACCCTGTCGGCGTGGTCCGGCAGCCAGACCATGACCCGTGATTTTGCTGCGATGACCTGGGCGTATTCCTGGACGTCCAGGCTGTCCAGCTGCGGCTGTGAGATGTCGTCCAGGGCAGCCATCGCCTGGACAGGAAGATCCAGGAGCAGGTAGGCGGCGGCCTTCTGCCGTTGGCCGGCTACCCATTGGGGGTCGTTGCGCCTCAGCGTCTCGGCATATTTGAGGGCGAAGTGCGGGTCAAAGAGCTGCACGGCCGCCTCGGCCGCGGCCAGCGCCATGGCGGGACTCAGCTCGGCCTCACACTCATGGGTCCATGCAGCGAAGGCCATCAGCTCTTCCACGGTCATGCTGGCCGGATCGGGTTCATGGCTGTCCAGAAGCACATTCCGCAGTTCCCGCCGCCTGGTGATGCTGAGCCAGGAGCGCACGACGTCACCGAGGTACATTTCGCGCAGTGAAACCCAGCGGCTCTCGGACCCGTCGATCTCCAGCAGCCCTGCGTCTTCCATGTCCGCGACAATGCCGGCACCGTATACAGCCGTGAGCCTTGACAGCTCCACCCGCCGGGCACAGGAGAGCATTTCGATGACTTCCCGCTCTTGCGGGGATTGCCGGGACCAGCGCGACCGCACGATGTCCTCGAGGCTCGCAGCGCCGTCGAGCACTACCTTGTCCCGCAATGTCCAGACCGAGTCCGACAGCACCAGATTTCCGGACTGCTGCTGCTCGGCTACCAGCGCCTTGAGCAGCAGCGGGTTTCCGCCCACCATCGTGTGGAAGGTACTGACCAGGGAGGCGGAGACACGGTGCCCCAGCAGGGAAAGCAACACCTGGCGGGTCTGCAGCTCGTTAAGGTTGTCCAGCCTGACCTCAGTCAGCCGGCGGTCGGTGAGAAGCCAGTGGAAGTCCGCCGGAAGATCGCTGATCTTGGGTGCCACGGCAACAATGCGCGCGGTCCCGGTCAGGAGGATGTTGAGCAGGACGCCGGCACTCATGTCATCAATGCTGCCGGCGGTATCCAGGGTGATGACGCACTGGCGGCCGGCGGCGTCGCTGCGGATCAGTGACGTTATGCCACGCAGGATGGCGGTTGGCGAGCCCATGTAGGCCTGGGGAAGACGCGCGAGAAGGAACGCCAGGCAGCCGTAAGGGGTGTCGCCCGTTGTGGTCCCGCAGCGCAACTGCAGCGTCCAGACGTCGGGGCCAAGCTCGGATACGGCAGTTCTGGCCAGGGATGACTTGCCGACACCGCGGCCGCCTGTGATGACCACTCCGAGGGAGTCGATGCTGGTCAGCGCCGTACGGACTGCTTCGAGGTTGGCGCTGCGTGCGGGCGCAGACCATCGCTGCGCCTCTGGCACGCCGGCGGTGTCTGTCCGCAGCTCAAGGTCCTTGAGCTGCGACCCACGTTCCCAGCTGAGTGGCTCGATTGACATGAACTTATCCCCTACGTCCCAATACAGCGGGAACAAGCCCCATCGCCCCCCGCTTAGGAAGAAGACTACCCCTAGGCAAGGAAGCGTGAACAGGTACTGGGCGTTTTTAGTTCTTTTGCTACACGTCTGTTTTCGCCGGGTGGAACTTCTGCTGCGCCGCCGTCAGGCCCTCCCTGACCAGCATCTCCACGGCGTCAGCGGCCTCATCCAGCAAAAACGGCACGTCCTTGCGTTCGGTGGTGCCAAAATCACGGAGCACATAGTCGGCGGTATCCATGCGGCCCGGCGGGCGGCCCACCCCCACCCTGACCCTCAGATAGTCCTTGGTGCCGAGCACTTTGGAGATGTCCCTCAATCCGTTGTGGCCGCCCTCGCCACCGCCGCACTTGAGCTTGACGGTGTTGAACGCGATATCGATTTCATCATGGACCGCCACCACGTGGTCTGGTCCAATGCCATAAAAATTCGCCAGGGCGGCCACCGGTCCGCCGGAAACGTTCATGTAGCTCAGCGGCTTGGCCAGGACCACGCGCGGACCGCCGATCCCCAACCGCCCTTCGAGGACCTGGGCCCGGGCTTTATGGGTTTTGAAGTTTCCGCCGAGCCGGCCGGCGAGTTCATCAAGAACCATTTGGCCAACGTTGTGCCTGTTGCCTTTGTATTCGACTCCGGGGTTGCCGAGGCCGACAATCAGCCAGGTGTCAGTCATTGTTCCATCCTAAGGTGGTCCGGACATGGCCGTGGCCGGACCCCGACGGGGTCCGGCCACAGCTGCAAGCGGAGTGGGTATTACTCAGCAGCGGCTTCAGAGGAAGCCTGGGCCTCTTCGTCCGAGACCTCGGTGGCCTCGGAGATGTTGACAACCAGGGCATCGGCGTCGGCCAGCAGGGTTGCGCCCTTCGGCAGGACGAGGTCGGAAGCGTGGATGTGCTGTCCCGCGGAACGGCCTTCGATGTCGACCTCGATGGCGGTGGGCAGGTGGGTTGCCTCGGCCTCAAGGGAGATAACGGTGAGTTCCTGGTTGTAGACGCTGCCGGGAGCCAGTTCGCCGACGAGGTGGACGGGGATGTCCACGGTGACCTTTTCGCCCTTGATGACGGTCAGCAGGTCGATGTGCTCGATGATCTGCCTGATGGGGTCGCGCTGGACGTCCTTGACCAGGGCGAGGTGCTCTTCGCCGTTGACGTCCAGGGACAGCAGGGCGTTGGCCGTGCGGACTGCCAGCGTGGTGGCCTTAGCCGGCAGGGTGATGTGGATCGGCTCGGCGCCGTGGCCGTAGATGACGGCGGGGATCAGGTTGGCCATGCGCGCGCGGCGGGCAAAGCCCTTGCCGAATTCGGTGCGTACTTCTGCTGCGAGCTTCTGCTCAGACATGTGTATCTCCTCGGAAGACTAAACGGTGTTCAGCAAGGGCGGAGGTCTGTTGCGACCTTCAACGCCGGGCGGCCGTGTGGCGCCCATCCGGAAGGGAGATTCAGACCCAGTCGATAACGGAGACTGCTCTCCCTCGCCAAGGTATCGTAGAAAAGTTTACCAGCGCCGGTCCCGAATACTGAAAACGGGACCGGCGCCAGGGGCCATCCCCATCAGCTCCCTAAGCTCGCAAGCTCACTGAGGGAACCCTGCCGGTGTGGGCCCTGGCTTCAGGCGTTGCCGTCGAACAGGCTGGTGACCGAACCGTCGTCGAACACTTCGTGGATGGCACGGGCGATGAGCGGCGCGATGGACAGCACCGTGAGCTGCGGGAAGCGTTGGTGGGAGGCGATGGGCAGGGTGTTGGTGACCACCACTTCACGGGCCCCCGATTCGGCCAGCCGCTGGGCGGCGGGGTCGGAGAACACTGCATGGGTTGCGGCGATGATGACGTCCTTGGCGCCGGCATTCATGAGCACCTGGACCGCTCCGGAGATGGTGCCGCCGGTGTCGATCATGTCATCGATCAGCACGCAGGTCCGGCCTTCGACCTGGCCCACGACCGTCTTGGATACGGCCTGGTTGGGGACAGTGAGGTCACGGCTCTTGTGCACGAATGCCAGCGGAGCCCCGCCCAGGCGCTCAGCCCACTGCTCCGCAACACGCACGCGGCCGGTGTCCGGGGAGACGACCGTGACGTTGTCGGCGCCGACCTTGGTCCGGATGTAGTCGGCGAGGAGCGGGATGGCCATCAGATGGTCAACGGGGCCGTCGAAGAAGCCCTGGATCTGGGAGGTGTGCAGGTCAACGCTCATGATGCGGTCGGCGCCGGCGGTCTTGTACAGATCCGCCACGAGCCGGGCGGAGATGGGTTCGCGGCCGCGGCCCTTCTTGTCCTGGCGTGCATACGGGTAGAACGGGGATACCACGGTGATCCGCTTGGCGGAGGCCCGCTTCAGCGAATCGATCATGATCAGCTGTTCCATCAAGTGGTTGTTAAGCGGGGCAGGGTGGGCCTGGATGACGAATGCGTCGGTGCCCCGGACGCTCTCGCCGGCGCGCACGTAGATCTCGCCGTTGGCGAAATCGTAGGCGTCAATGGGGAGCAGCTCGGTCCCTAACTCCTTCGCGATTTCCCGCGCCAGTTCGGGGTGGGCCCGCCCAGCGGCAAGCACCAGCTTCTTCTCGCCGTGTGCGGTAATTTCGCTCATTATTACTTGCCCTCTTCTGTTGATGCCGGGGTATTTGAGGAGTCTGACGCGGCGGCCTTGGCCAGCTCTGCGGAGCGCGAGCCGGGGCGGTTGGCAACAACCCAGCCTTCGGCATTGCGCTGGGCAGCAACCGACACGACGAGCGCCCCGGCCGGGACGTCTTTGCGGATCACCGCGCCGGCGCCGCTGTAGGCACCGTCCCCCACGGTGACCGGTGCAACAAACACGGTATTGGAACCTGTGCGGACACCCGAGCCGATCACCGTGCGGTGCTTCTTCTCGCCGTCGTAATTGGCGGTGATGTTGCCACAGCCAATATTGGTGTCCTCGCCGATTTCAGCGTCACCGGCGTAACCGAGGTGGGACAGCTTGGAACCACGGCCGATGGTGACATTCTTGGTTTCGTAGAAGGCGCCGATCTTGCCGGTATCGCCCAGCACCGTGCCTGGCCGCAGGTAGGTGAAGGGTCCGACGGCGGCGCCAGCACCGATGACAGCACCGGAACCGTGGGTGCGCGTCACGGTGGCGCCCTCGCCGATGCGGACATCGGTCAGGGTTGAGTCGGGGCCGACGACGGCGTCCCTCGCCACGCTGGTGGCGCCGTGCAGCTGGGTGTTGGGGAGGATGCGGACGTCCTCATCAAGGGTGACGGTGGAATCGATCCAGGTGGTGGCGGGGTCAACAACGGTGACTCCGGCCCGCATCCAGGCTTCGACCGTGCGGCGGTTCAGTTCGGCGCCGAGGGCCGCGAGCTGCACGCGGTCGTTGGCGCCCTCCACCTGCCAGCGGTCTTCGGTGACGACGGCGGCAACCCGCCCATCGGACTGACGCGCCAGGCCCAGCACATCGGTCAGGTATTTTTCGCCCTGCGAGTTGTCCGTGGTGACGTGGACCAGCGCGTCGCGGAGGACGGCGGCGTCGAAAGCATAGATGCCGGAGTTGACCTCGCGGATCAGCCGTTCGGTGTCCGTGGCGTCCTTGTGTTCACGGATGCCGGTGACGGAGCCGTCATCGCCGCGGAGGATCCGGCCGTAGCCCGTGGCGTCGGTGAGGAGGGCGGTGAGGACCGTGACGGCATTGCCTTCGCGTTCGTGTGTTGCCACCAGGTCGGCCAGGAGGCTGCCGCTGAGGAGGGGAACGTCGCCGTAAGTCACCACGACGGTGCCGGAAAGCTTTTCCTCGGCGTCCAAGGCCGCGAGTGCGACTTCGACGGCACGTCCGGTGCCGGGGATCTCGTCCTGGTCCACGATCAGGGCTTCCGGGTCCAGTTCCTTCAGGTGGCGGGCAACCAGGTCGCGTTCGTGGCGGACCACCAGGGCCAACCGCCCGGGGTTGATGCTGCGGGCCGCGAGGAGGGCGTGGCCCACCATGGACCGGCCGCCGATCTCATGCAGGATCTTGGGGGTACGGGATTTCATCCGGGTACCGGCGCCTGCTGCCAGAACAATGACGGCGGCTGGGCCGGTATTCTCGGGGATCACGTACGGGCTCTCCTTGGCTTGGTTGCGCGTGGCGCTGGGTGCGGTGCCTGGCCGGCCACAAGCCTTGCGGGGCACCGAGTTCATACTACTGGACGCTCTCGGCACAGCAGTTCCGCCCATAGGATTCGAACCTATACTCCACGGCTCCAAAGGCCGGGGTGCTGCCATTACACCAGGGCGGACCGTGCCAGAGGCGCAAGCCCAAGGCACAAGTAGTTATTTTGCCATGGGTTCAGGGCAGCCCGCGACACGGGCAGTAATCAGGGCACCCCAGGTCCTGTCCCGCAGGCCGTTCCGGCCGTTTTAACCGCGCCAGCCGGCGCCCCTAAGGCATGATGGAAATGTGAGTAACAACCCACCCCGGGCCCGGATGACAGGCGTGCAGAGGCGCAGCCAATTGGTTGAGGTCGGCCGTGGCCTGTTCGCCGCACGAGGACTCGACGGCACCACCATCGAGGAAATCGCGGCCTGCGCCGGCGTTTCAAAACCCGTGATCTACGAGCACTTCGGCTCCAAGGAGGGCCTCTACACCCAGGTGGTGGACTTCGAGTTCCGGATCCTCCTGGATGCGATTACCGCAGCCCTGACCGAGGAAGCGAAACCCCGCGTCCTCGTCGAACGTGCCGCCCTGGCCCTGCTCACCTACATCGAAGACCACACCGAAGGCTTCCGGATCCTGATGCGGGACGCTCCCCCGTCCCAGCCCGAAGGCGCCTTCTCCACCCTGCTCTCCCGCGTCACGGCCCGCGTTGAACACATCCTGTCCGACGAATTCGACCGCCGCGGCCTCAGCGCCGAAGACGGGGCCATGTACGCGCAAATGCTCGTGGGCATGGTGGCCATGACCGGCCAGTGGTGGCAGGACAGCCGCCGGCCCGACAAACAAACCGTAGCCGCACACCTGGTAAACCTCGCCTGGAACGGCCTGACGGGCCTCAAAAAGGACCCCGAACTGCAGTCCGAGGGTTGATCTTCTGGTTGCCTTTACAAGCTCCTGTGGTTGCCATCGCGGCGCAGAGGCCCGTCGCAAGCCTCCGTTGTCACCTTCGCGGCGCAGTGGCCCTTCGCCGTCGCTTAGACACGAGCCATAGGGGCTCAACGGTCGCTGAGCGACCTTATGTGCCCGATGGCCCGCGATGCGCGACTACGCGAAGGCCCCCCGCACCACTTGTGCTCAAACTTCCATTTGGGGAACTCCGCGAAACGCAATTGCCGACGGTTCCGATCGAGCGTCTGACGCCGCGCTGCACTACCCAAACACGCGCGTCAGGGCGCCCATCACGAGTACCCCATGCCGAACGTTCCGCGCGGGTTGCCTGCTGTACCACGGCATGGGGTGACGTGCTTTGTCGGGAGGCGATCCTTTGGGAAGGTGACGTCAGTTCGCCGGAGCTGGTTCTTCCGAAAGGAGCGCATCGCGGCACATCGGAGTGCGGAGGTCGCTCAGCGACCGGAGCACTCCCTATGTGACGCGTCTAAGCGACGCGGAAGGACCGGTTCCGGCACCCAAGCCGCACAGACCCCCGGACGTGTCGCCTCCGGCACGCAACGCGGGCCGGAGACGACAGAAGGGGCTACTCGCCGAGGACTTCCAGGGCTTCGAGCCATTCGAGTTCTAACGCCTCTCGCTCCCCTGCGAGGTCCTTGAGTTTCTTGTTTTGTTGGGCGAGGGCGTCGAAGTCGGAATCAGCGGTGCTTTTGACCATCTGGTCGTGGACCTTCTTCTCCGCCTGTTCGAGTTTGCCCATTTGGCGTTCGATGCGGTTCTTGGCCTTGCGGGCGTCGCGCTTGGCGGCTTCGGACGCGCCGCTCGAGGCGGGGGCGGAACTGCCGCTGGCGCCGGTCACGGGGTTGCCGCCGCCGGTGATGGTGGAGCCCGCGAGGGCGGATTCCCGCAGTTCCAAGTACTGGTCCACGCCGCGCGGCAGGGCACGGATTTTGCCGTCGCCCAGGAGCGCCATCTGATGGTCGGTGACACGCTCCAGCAGGTAGCGGTCATGGCTGACCACCACGAGGGTGCCGGGCCAGCCGTCCAGGACATCCTCGACGGCGGCGAGCGTGTCGGTGTCGAGGTCGTTGGTGGGCTCATCGAGCATCAGTACGTTGGGTTCGCCCACGAGCAGGCGCAGCAGCTGGAGGCGGCGGCGCTCACCGCCGGAGAGGTCCTTGACCGGGGTCCACTGCTTCTCGTTGGTGAAGCCAAGCTGCTCCACGAGCTGGCCGGCCGTGAATTCCTTGCCGCCCACGTTGAAGGACCGCTTCTCGCGCTCGATGACCTCGATGACGCGCAGGTCGGAGACGTCGTCGAGCTCTTTGACTTCCTGGGTGAGCACTGCGGTGACCACGGTTTTGCCGCGCTTGACCTTGCCGGAGCTCGGCTGGATCTCGCCGTTCAGGAGCTTCAGCAGGGTGGTCTTGCCGGCGCCGTTGACGCCCACCAGGCCCAGCCGCTCACCCGGGGCAAGGCGCAGGGTGATGTTGTCGAAGAGCTTTTGGCCGGCGTCGCCGCCGAGGAAGTCGAGGGACACGTGCTCGAGGTCCAGCACGTCCTTGCCGAGCCGGGCGGTGGCCATCTTGCTCAGGGCCGTCGAGTCACGCGGCTCGGGGACGTCCGCAATCAGGGCGTTGGCGGCCTCGATGCGGAACTTGGGCTTGGCTGTGCGGGCCGGGGCGCCGCGGCGCAGCCAGGCGAGTTCCTTCTTGACAAGCTGCTGGCGCTTGCTTTCCATAACGTTCGCGGCCCGGTCGCGCTCGGCGCGGGCCAGGACGTAGGCGGCGTAGCCGCCGTCGAACGGGTCCATGATGCCGTCGTGGATTTCCCAGGTCTTGTTGCAGACTTCGTCGAGGAACCAGCGGTCGTGCGTGACCACCAGGAAGGCGCCCTGGTTGGCCCGCCAACGGGTCTTCAGGTGCCGGGACAGCCAGGCGACGCCTTCGACGTCGAGGTGGTTGGTGGGCTCATCGAGCATGATGACGTCGTGGTCCTCGATGAGGAGCTTGGCCAGTGCCACGCGCCGTTTCTGCCCGCCGGAGAGGGCGTGGACGTTGGCGTGCCAGTCGACGTCGGACACCAGACCGCCCATGACTTCGCGGATCTGCGGGTTGCGGGCCCATTCATAGTCGGCCTGGTCCCCCACGATCGCGGCACCGACGGTGAGGTCGCCGTCGAGCACGTCGCTTTGGTCCAGGTAGCCGATGTTGACCTCGCTGCGCTTGGTCACGCGGCCGGAGTCCGGGGTGGACCGCATGGCCAGCAGGCGCATCAGCGTCGACTTACCGTCACCGTTCCGGCCCACCATGCCGATCCGGTCACCCTCCTCGAGTCCAAGGGTGATGCCGTCCAGGACGGTGCGCGTTGCGTACGAAACTGTGAGGTTCTCGCCGCCAAGAAGGTGTGCCAAAGGGGACTGCTTTCTGCTGCTGGGTGAGGTTTGGTGCTTTAAAGGAGGGTATCGGAGATGATGCGGGCGCCGTGCACGGGCCCGTGGACTGGAAGGGCCGTCAGCCCGTAATGCCGCAGGTCCTCCGCCAGGCTGTCGGCGGCGGAAGGACTGTGGGTCAGGAGCGCCACGGTGGGACCGGAGCCGGAGACAATCCCTGCCAGGGCGCCGAGTGCTTCGCCCCGTCCCAGCGTATGGCGGAGCTTGGGGGCAAGTTCAATGGAGGCCCGCTGGAGGTCGTTGACCAGGACCCGGCTGAGGGCGACGGCGTCACCCCCGCGGAGCGCCTGCAGGATCCGGGGATCCACGGCCGTTGGCTCGGCTGCTTCGTGGCCTTCAGCGTCCCGGAGGCGGTCCAGCGTGCGGAAGACCTCGGGAGTGGCCAGGCCGTAATCTGCTGCCACCAGGACCCAGTCTGTCCGTGCTTTGACCAACGCCGGCGAGAGTTCATCGCCCACGCCCAGTCCCACGGCGGTGCCGCCGAGGAGGGAAAAGGGGACATCGGCGCCCAGGTCGGCGGCGATGTGTGCCAGCTCGTCTTTGGACAGCCCGCTGTTCCACAGGGCGTCACAGGCCAGGAGGGTAGCGGCGGCGTCGGCCGACCCGCCACCCATGCCGCCAGCCACCGGGACGCGCTTGGTGATCGCCAGGTGGACGCCGGTGGCGTGCTCCGAAACATCGGCCATCATGGCCGCGGCCTTGTAGGCCAGGTTGGTTTCATCCAGCGGGATGTCCACCCCGTCCAGGTCCAGGGTGCTCTCCGGACTGATGCTGACCGTGATCCCGGGCGTCTGCGTACTGGTGGCCGCAACCTCCTCATAGAGGGAAACGGCCAGGTAGACGCTGGCCACGGAATGGTACCCGTCGGCGCGCAGCGGCCCTACGTCCAGGGAGACGTTGACTTTTCCGGGCGCTTTCACCCGAACTGTCCGAGCGGGAAACCGCCCGGCCAGCGCATTCACGCCGTGGCCTCGCGGGCTTCAGCGATCCGTGCGAAAGCGTTGATGTCGATGACTTCGCCCCGCGCCGTGGGGTCCACTCCTGCGGCCACCAGGCAGCGTTCGGCCTCCGCAGCGCCGCCGGCCCAGCCCGCCAGGGCTGCCCGCAGGGTCTTGCGGCGCTGGGCGAAGGCCGCATCAATGACGGCGAACACCTGCGCGCGGGTGGCTGTCGTGACAGGCGCCTCCCGCCGGGTAAAGGCCACGAGGCCGGAGTGGATCTTCGGGGCGGGCCAGAACACGTTCATACCGATCACTCCGGCCTTGCGCATACTGCTGTACCAGGCGGCCTTAACGGAGGGTACTCCATAGGTCTTCGAACCTGGCCCGGCGGCCAGCCTGTCCGCCACTTCGTCCTGGACCATCACCAGGCCGTGCTGCAGGCTCGGGAAGTGCTGGAGCAGGTGCAGGACCACCGGCACAGCCACGTTGTAAGGCAGGTTCGCCACGAGGGCGGTGGGCTCAACGGGAAGGGACGTGACCTTCATCGCGTCGGCCTGGACGAGGTGGAACGAGTCCGCCGCTTCGGGGCGCCACGTCCGTACCGTTTCCGGGAGCTTGGCGGCGAGGACCGGATCAATTTCGACGGCGACCACGGCCTTTGCGGCGTCCAGCAGGCCCAGCGTGAGCGAACCGAGGCCAGGGCCGACTTCCAGCACCGTCTCGTCCGCCCCGATGCTGGCCACGGACACGATCCTGCGGATGGTGTTGCCGTCAATGACGAAGTTCTGGCCAAGGGTCTTGGTGGGCCGGATGCCAATTTCCTCTGCCAGGCGGCGTATGTCGGAGGCACCGAAGAGGGGTGCGGGCGCGGCGGCAGTCGGTTCAGTCACGTAGGTATCCTATCCCGGCGGCCATCACGCACCGCCCGCTTCGTGGCGTTCCCGCGCCGTCTTTGCGATGACCGTTGCGGGTTAACGGCAGTGGCCGGCCCCGGGTATCCCGGGGCCGGCCACTGATGACTGCGTACCTGGCGGCTGTGGTCAGCTGCCGCCGTCACAGGTGTTTGAGAGGGGGTGCCTAGCTTGTGGCGGCCCAGCCACAGCCCCACGGCTGCAGGCCACGCTGCGCGTAGACCTTATTGGCGATATCGATCTGCTGGGCCTTGGTGGCCAAGCTTGCGTTCGGGGCGTATGCGCCGCCACCGGAACCGATCCAGGTCCGGATGTCGAACTGGAGGCCGCCGTAGTAGCCGTTGCCCGTGTTGATGGACCAGTTTCCGCCGGCCTCGCACTGGGCGATCTTGTCCCACATGGCTTCGTTCATCATGGCCGGGGCTGCAGCACCGGTGTTGGCGCCCGCCGCAGGTGCCGTGGCCGCAGGCTTTGCCTTGGTGCCCACGGTGACCTTTTCCGTCACAGGCTGGACCGAAACAGCTTCGGAGACGAGCGTCCGGGATGCTTCGCGGCCGTCCACCAGCACCAGCTTGAAGGTTTTGTCGACCTTTCCGGCGACGCCCGCCTGGGTGACCTTTTTCTCACCCTTGAACAGCTCGTCGCTTTCGGTGCTCATGCTGTCGAAGCCCACCTCTTCGCTGGTGGCGGCGGTCTGGCTGGTGTCCACGCGGGAAACCTTCACAACCATGTTGTTCACCACGTGCGCGTTGCCGGGCTGGGACGTGCGGTCATCGACGCCGAGAGTGATGCCGGCGTCTTCGAGCACCTCGGCGACGGTTCCCGCCGTCGTGGTGGCAGTGGAGACCTTGCCGTCAGCAACAATGCTGATGCTCTTTGGGGTCGAGATGGAAACAAAGGAACCTGCCACGGCGAGCTGCGCATCCTTGGGCACGGAAACCGATGAGGCACTCGCTATTCCGAGTTCGGTGACCAGGCCGGCAACATCCGGTGCGGTGGTGCTGACGGTTTTCTCGGCACCGTCCAGGCTGACCTTGACGTCCTTGGCCATGTTGACGTTGATGACAGTGCCGTTCTCCACTTTGGCGTCCGCCGAAGGCGAGACGCGGTCAGCTGGCTTCAGTTCCACGTTTGCGCTTTTTACTACTTGGCCAACCGTGCCGCCGAAGGATTGGACCGAAGTCACTTTTCCATCGACATTCAGGGTAACGGTTTTGTTATTTCCGACGAAGGCGACGAGGCCTGCTACCAGCGCGCAGAGCACCAAGAGTTGGGTGCCGATTTTGATGAAACTGAACTTGCCGTCCGTTGTGAAGAGCTTGACCACGATTGCCCGTAACTTTAGATCCATCCGGGCACGGGGAAAAACGCAGTGAAATAGCCGGCGCATGACCCTGAGGACAGCTCCGGGCACCGTTGCGCCGCCACACTTCGCTCCCAGGGCAGCGGGCATCAGATACGTGCCTGAGCTTCTGCGAGTGAAGTGAAATTATCCGAAGGCCTTCCCCGACCCCGGCTAATAATTCTCCACTGTAACCGTAGCGTTATAAACCGACCAAGAAATTCGCATACTGAGTATCGTGCGGAGGGGTCACGAAAATGGCTGCGCTAAGCCCAGGAACCGTATGCCCGCACGGTATTTTCGCTGATCCCGGCGCAGAGCCCGGCGAGGTCCGTTCCTGTCAATTCGGCCATGGCGCGGACGGTGTAGGGCACCATGTAACTGGCGTTGGGGCGGCCCCGGTGCGGATGCGGGGTCAGGAACGGAGCGTCGGTTTCCACCAGCACAAGTGCCGGGTCTGCCACCGCGAGCGCAGCCCGGAGGTTGGCGGCGTTTTTGAATGTCAGCGTTCCCGCAAACGACATGTTCCAGCCCGCCTCGTTGCAGATCCTGGCAAGCTCCTCATCACCGGAGAAGCAGTGGAACACCACCCGCTCCGGGGCCCCCTCTTCGCGCAGAACCTGCACAACGTCGTCGTGCGCGTCCCGGTCATGGATCTGGAGGGTCAGGTTCAGTCGCTTGGCAATGTCAATGTGCCGGCGGAAGGAATAACGCTGGTGGGCCAGGCCCTCGCCCTCCGTGCGGAAGAAATCAAGGCCTGTCTCTCCGATGGCCCGGATCCTCGGATGGGCGGCCAACCGTTCAATCTCAGCCAGCGCTTCCTCCAACTCGCCGCGACTGGCATAGTCCGGGGCGTCGTTCGGGTGCAGCGCCACCGCCCCCAGCAGCCTGCTGTCCAGGTCGACGGCCTGGACGGTGAACCGGGAAGACTCGAGGTCCGTACCCACCTGGACGGCGCCCTGCACACCCACGGCCTGGGCTGCGTCCAACGCGGCGGCAATGGCCACCGGGCTGTCGCCGTTGGGGAAATCGAAGTGCGTATGGTTGTCCATCACGGGAACCGGAAGGGGTTCCGGCGCCGGCGGATAATCGGGGCGCTTCTGCTGGCCGGAACCGGCCGGCTCATCGGCCCCGGCCACGCGGTATGCGGCGGGAATCAGCGAATTGCACATTCCTCCACCCTAGCGCCGCCGGATGCCGGCAGAATTCAGGGAACTCTCTGTCAGCACCGGCAGTTGTGTTAGTAGTCTGGTACCAACAGATGCGAACGCCCAACGCTGGGCGAAGGCAGGCCGGCTGTCCCGTCCCAGGTGATCCCCGGGCTGAAAGGTTGCAGATGGACCCCCACCGCCGCACCGCAGTCAACGAGGTATCCCCGGCCGGCCGGAACTTCACCGCGGTCTCCGGACAGGTGGGGCACCTCAACGGCCACCGGACGTCCGCCATGGACGCCGCGGAATTCCACGCCGCCAGCCGTCGCATCCTTGACTCGATCAACACCGTGATCGACGGAAAATCCGATGCCGCCAGGCTGGCCCTGACGGTGCTCCTCGCCCAGGGCCACCTTCTGCTTGAGGACGTCCCCGGTGTGGGGAAGACGTTGCTGGCAAAGAGCCTGGCCCGGACCATCGACTGCACGGTGAGCCGGATTCAGTTCACCCCCGACCTGCTGCCCTCGGACGTGACCGGCGTGTCCATTTACAACCAGTCAACGCGCCAGTTCGAATTCCGGCCCGGGGCCGTCTTCGCCAACATCGTCATCGGTGATGAGATCAACCGCGCCTCCGCCAAGACCCAGTCTGCGCTGCTGGAGTGCATGGAGGAACATCAGGTCACCGTGGACGGAGATTCCTACAAGCTCGATGAGCCATTCATGGTGGTGGCCACGCAGAACCCCATCGAGATGGAAGGGACCTACCCCCTTCCCGAGGCCCAGCGGGACCGGTTCATGGCGCGCATCTCCATGGGCTACCCGGACAAGGACTCCGAGATCGAAATGCTGGAGACCCATCAGGCAACCTCGCCGCTGGCCAAGTTGTCCGCGGTTGTCACCGCGGCGGAGGTGGCCGCGATGATCGCCACCGTCCAGCAGGTCTATGTGTCCCAGGCGGTGAAGGAATACACCGTCTCCGTGGGCAGGGCGACGCGTGAGAGTCCCCTGCTCCGGCTGGGTGCGAGCCCACGT
Source organism: Pseudarthrobacter sulfonivorans (assembly GCF_014712225.1). Taxonomy (GTDB): domain Bacteria; phylum Actinomycetota; class Actinomycetes; order Actinomycetales; family Micrococcaceae; genus Arthrobacter; species Arthrobacter sulfonivorans. Next base: position 29,932 of record NZ_JACXBW010000004.1, on the reverse strand, counting down.
TCCATGCTCCAACTGCTCCGGGCTGCCAAAGCCACGGCGGCGCTGGACGGCCGTGACTTCGTGCTGCCCGACGACGTCGTGGGTGTGGCGGAGTCAGTGCTGGCCCACCGCATCATCCTGGACCGCAAGGCTGCGGGTGCCGGTGAGACGCCGAACACCGTTATCCGGGGGATCCTGTCCCGGCTTCCAGTGAGCCAGGACCCGGTGAACCGTCAGGCCCGGTCCTCGGCCGCGCCGGCCGGGTTGCGGCGGAACCACTAGGCAGGGCATTCCCATGGCGCTGCTTGATCGGTTTCCCCGGCATCTCTTCAGCCAGCGCGGATGGGGGCTTTTGGCGGCAGGCGCCCTCTCCTTGGTGGCGGCGCAGATCATGGGACGTCGGGACCTCCTGAGCCTGGGTGTGCTGCTCATCGTCCTGCCTTTAGCCGCCCTTGCGGGGATCCGGCTCGTGAAGCCGCGCTTCCAGGTGTACCGGGAATTCCACCCCTCCCCGGTGGAGACCTCGGCGGCTACTACCGTCCGGCTTGCGGTGGCCCGGAGCGGTTCGGGAGGCGGGCGGGCGATCATGGAGGAGAAGCTGCCCCCGCGGTTTGGCGAGTCCCCGGCCTTTCGCTTTCCTGCACGGTCAGCCACCGGCGGGACAAGCAGGTATGAATACCACCTGCACTCCACCAAACGCGGGCAGTTCCTGATCGGCCCCGTGACTGCCGAGTTCACTGATCCGTTCGGTCTGTCCCTGCACCGCCGGGCCATCGACGACGGCGACCTCCTCACCGTCACGCCCGCCGCCGTCGAGCTTCCCGTGACGGGCCTCGCGGGTGCCCGCGGCAACGACGGCATCACCGCCACCCGTACCCGCGCCAACCCCAGCGATGACGACGTGATGACCCGTGAATACCGCCCGGGCGATCCGATGCGGCGGGTCCACTGGGCAGCCACCGCCCGCCATGGCGAGCTCATGGTGCGGCAGGAGGAGTCAGTGACGACGCCGGAAGCCACCATCATCCTGGATCAGCGGTTTGGGGCGTTTTCGGGGAGCTCCGGCCCGGGTTTCGGGGGAACGCCTGCCGTGGACGGCCATGAGATGGCGAGCAGCGGCACGTTTGAGTGGGCAGTGGTGGCAGCGATGTCCATCTGCACTCACCTGGCGGAGCGGAACTACGCCCTGCGCCTCCTGGATCCCCGTGGCGAGCCGGCTTTCCTCCGTTCCCCCTCCGCACCCGAGCCGGATGCGGAGGAGTTCTCGGGGACATCGGGCCTGCAGTGCATCGCTGAGAGCCTCGCCGCCATCCACCTGTCCGGGCCGCACCACGGCGGGTGGGAACTGCACTCAGGCAGGGAAAGGCGCGCTGTGAGGGACCACGGCGGCCACGACTCAAGTCCCGACGTTTTCGACGACCACCTGATGGACAAGCTGTCAGCGCACCGGATGCGCGGGCCCATCATCGCGGTGCTCGGCAGGATCTCGCCAGCCGAAGCCAGGGCACTGGCGTCGGGCGCAGGCTACGGCGCGAATGCCTTCGCCATCATCGTGTCCGAGCGGCCCGCGGATTCCGAAGAAGCCCTGGAAGCACTGCGCCGGGGCGGCTGGCGGGCTGTTGCCGTGCCGGCCTCGGTTGCCGTACCCGTGGCCTGGAGTTACTTTGACGAGGAAGGAGCGGCGCCGGCCACAGCGGCAGCCGACGTCCGCCGGGGAGCGGAGGTGGGGCGGTGACGCTGGCACCGGAACGAAATGCCCGGCGTGAACCGCGGCCCCCCGGCGCGGCCGCGGGCACCGCGTCAGGCAGCCCGGGACCGGCTCCCGTCCGGGTGGGGGCATACCCGTGGGCCATGGCCGGTGCAGTCGCGCTATCGGTGGCCGGGGCAGCTTTGTCCCTCAACGGTGTCCTGCGGGGGTGGGCCTGGTACCTCCCCGTCCTGACGACGGTAGTGGTGGTGTGCCTGACCCTCGCCGTGCTTCGCTCCCTGCGCACCCATCCGGCCCTGGTGGCGGCGGGCGGCTTCGCATCCCTGATTGCGATCCTCACCCTGACTTTCTTCCGCAGCACGGGTATCGCCGGCTTCATTCCCTCCGGGGCGACCATGAACGAACTGGACAGGTTCGTTCGCCGTGCCAGCGAGACCGTACTCGCCGAAAGCGCGCCGGTGGCCCCGAACGCGGGGATCGTGATGGTCACCTGCGCCGTCCTGGGCCTGACCGTCATCCTTATTGACGTGCTGGCCGTCCCCCTCGGCATGCCAGCCACAACCGGCCTTGGCCTGCTTGCCATCATGGTGGTTCCTGCCATGGTGAAACCGCAGAGTGTAGGTGCCTGGGGATTCGGCGCTGCGGCGGCCGGCTACCTGCTGATCCTGGCCTGCAGCCAATGGTTTTCCCCTGATTCCCGTACCTCGGCGGACAGCGGGCGGACTCCCGGGCATCTCCGGCGGGCAGTGCTCACGGGCACCGTGGCCCTGGTGGCCACCCTGGCGGTTCCGCTGGCCATTCCGGGTTTCGACCACGGTACGTTCCCCCAGGGCTCCCGCCTGAACCCCTGGGGTGCCGGCACCGGCCTGAATCCGATGATCACCCTCGGCAACAGCCTGCGGACCCCTGCCGGCTCGGGTCGGATCACTTACGCCACCAACGCGTCCGCGCCGTTGTACCTGCGCTCCGTCACGGTGGACAATTTCGACGGCGAAACCTGGGGACCCGATGACCGGGACGCAGAACGCCGGCCTGTTTCCGGGCAAATCCAGACCGGCTATGACATCACCGCCCCGCAGCAGCGGCAGGTCACCGTGGTGGACACTGGCACTTTTACCAGCCCGTACCTGCCGTTGCCTTATGCGCCGGAATTAATCCGCGGGCTCAACGGGTCCTGGACGTGGGACCCCGCCACCCTGGCCGTCAAGGGACTCAACACCAACACGCGCGCCCAGCAATATATTGTGGCGTCCTCCGTGCCGGAGCTCACCGCCGCCATGCTTCGGCAGTCCTCCCAGGACGTGCGCGGAATCCCGGCCGAATTCACCAGGATTCCCGGCGGCGTGCCAGACATAGTCCGCCGCACCGCTGATGCGGTGACCGGTTCCAGCGACAACGCTTACGCCAAGGCGATGGCCATTCAGAGATATCTGCGCTCGGGAGAGTTCACTTACTCCCTGCAGTCCCCCGTCCAGGGCGGCTACGACGGAAACGGGCTTTCCGTACTGGCCGATTTCCTCACCCAGAAGAGCGGCTACTGCATCCATTACTCCTCCGCCATGGCAGTGATGGCCCGGCTGGAGGGAATTCCCAGCCGCATCGCCGTCGGCTACGCGCCGGGCCGGGCGACTGGCGCCAGCGTCTCTGTTGCCGGGCTGGGGGCCCTTCCGGAGTACGAAGTGGATGCCCGCGACGCCCATGCCTGGCCGGAGCTCTACTTCCAGGGATTGGGCTGGGTGCCCTTCGAGCCCACCCCGTCACGCGGCGTCGTGCCTGGCTATGCTACCGAACCGGTCAGCCCCGGCTCTCCTGACCTCATTGAAAACAACGATGACCTGCTGCCGAACGCAACATCCCCTGTACCGGCGCCGAGCGCCACGGCGGCGCCCCTTCCGGGCTCCGGCGGCAGCAACGACTTCGGCCGGCTGCTCCTGCCGTGGCTGCCGGGCGTAGCCGGTGTCCTGGGGCTGCTCCTCCTCCTGGCGTCGCCACGGCTGGTCCGCGTGGGAATCCGCTCCCGGCGGCTTCAACGGCCAGAACCGGACACAGGTGACGCCGTTCCGCTGGCTTGGGCTGAACTGCGCGACCTTGGCACGGACTACGGCCTGCCGCCGCAGTCAAGCGAAACGGCCCGGGCCTACTCTGCACGCCTCCGGCGTTCGGCCCTGCTCGGGGAGCCTGGCGGCATGGAGGACGAGGCGCACCAGGCCGTCCTCACGCTGACCGCCGACTTCGAACGCCGGAACTACGGCCGGCCGGCCGGCCCCGCGACCTCTGCAGAGAAGCCCGACGGGGTTGCACCGCGCATCTCGGCGGTGCAACAGTCGCTGCGCGACAACGCCCCGCTCCCCCGGCGGTTGCGCGCCGCCTGGCTCCCGGCGTCGGTCCTGGGCCACTGGGCCCGGCTCCTGGCAGCTCCCTTCCGCGGGGTCAGCACGCTGACCCGCCGGGCGGTCAGAGCCGTAGCGCGCTTCTGGTTTGGGGTCCGCGGCCGACTGTTTCGTCCGCGAGGCGGCCAGTGACAGGACACGCTTAAAGACAGCACACGCTTAGTGACAGGATGAGCGGCGGCCCCTCCGGTCAGCTGCACTTCCCGCTAGCGCCCCTCCGGGAACCAGCTCTTCCCGTTCAGCCTGCGTAAGGGTCAGCGATCCCGATGTACTGGGTGTACAGGTATTCCTCGATGCCTTCGAGGCCGCCTTCGCGTCCCAGCCCGGACTGCTTGACGCCGCCGAACGGTGCTGCCGCATTGGAGATGACGCCCGCGTTGAGGCCCAGCATGCCGGTTTCAAGGCGTTCGCCCATCCGGATCCCGCGGTTCAGGTCCCTCGTGAAGACATAGGCCACGAGCCCGTATTCCGTGTTGTTCGCCAGCCGGACGGCCTCTTCTTCCGTGCCGAAGGTAATGATCGGTGCGACGGGCCCGAAAATCTCCTCAGACAGGATCCGGGTGCCTTCGGTGACGCCGGTGAGGATGGTGGGCTGATAGAAGTACCCCGGGCCGTCACCCGCGGCACCGCCCAGGATTGCTTTGGCCCCGGAGGCCAGGGCGTCGGTGACGAGTTCATGGACCTTGTCCCGGCTCTTGGCATCGATCAGCGGACCCACCTTGGACTCGGGCTCGGTGCCACGGGCCGTGGTCATGTCGCGCATTTTCGCAGCGAACTTCTCGGCGAATTCGTCCGCCACCGATTCGTGCACGATAAAGCGGTTCGCGGCTGTGCATGCCTCGCCCATGTTGCGCAGCTTGGCCAGCATGGCGCCGGCGACGGCGGCATCGAGATCTGCGTCCTCGAACACCACAAACGGGGCGTTCCCGCCGAGCTCCATGGAAGTCCGCAGCACGGTTTCGGAGGCGTCGGCCAGCAGGCGGCGGCCCACTTCGGTAGAGCCGGTGAAGGACAGTTTGCGCAGTCGCTGGTCTTTGATCAGCGGGCCGGTGGTGGCGCCTGCGGTAGACGTGGGAATGACGTTCAGCACACCGGCAGGCAGGCCAGCTTCCATCATGACGGCAGCGAACAGCTGGGACGTCAGCGGCGTCAGGTTGGCCGACTTCAGCACCATGGTGCAGCCAGCGGCCACCGCGGGGGCGATCTTGCGCGTGGCCATGGCCAGCGGGAAGTTCCACGGTGTGATCAGCAGGCACGGCCCCACCGGCTTTTTGGTGACCAGCAGCCGGGACTTGCCGTCAGGCGACACGGAGTAGCGGCCGAACGCGCGCACCGCCTCCTCGGAGAACCAGCGCAGGAACTCCGAGCCATAGGTGACTTCGCCCCGGGCCTCCGCCAGCGGCTTGCCCATCTCCAACGTCATCAGCAGTGCGAAGTCCTCGGCCCGTTCCGTCACCAGATCGAACGCCCGCCGCAGGATTTCGCCGCGCTCCCGGGCTGGCACCTTCGCCCAGGACTCCTGGGCGGCGGCGGCAGCATCCAGGGCCGCCATGCCATCCTCGGGGCCGGCGTCGGCGATGCTCACCAGCACCTTCCCGGTGGCGGGATCTTCGACGTCGAATGTCTTCCCCGAAGCGGCGGCCCGCCACTCACCATTGATCAGCAGGCCGGTAGGAACAGAAGCCAGCAGCTCGCTCTCGCGGTCTGCAGTAACAACAGCAGTTTGTGCAGTGACGGTCACGGTGACTCCCTCGTCAGTAAGATTCTTTGAGCCCTGCGGGGCCCGGGTGGCCCGCCTCGTGGCTGATTACTTTTCACAGTACTGCTGTGCCGGACCGGGGGTCTACGCCTGAATGAACCACGGGGCTCGCCCCGAGTTGTGCACCTGCACAACCATGCGTTCCGGTTTGTTTGGGAGTTGATTCACGCCCGTCTTAGGCCTGCCCGCGCATGTCTTTCGTCCCGCCGTTCCGCCACCCAGCGCGCCGCCACTTAGCGCGCCGCCAGCACCGCCGAGTACAGTTCGCGCTTGCTGACACGCACGTCTTCAGCGACGGCGGCCACTGCTTCCTTAAGCCGGATGCCCTGGGCCATCAACTCGTTGACGGCTGCCACATGGTCTTCGGGCGTTCCCGGCGCCTGCTCGGGTGCACCGCCCAGCACCACCGCGATCTCGCCACGGACCTCGTTGCTCTCTGCCCACAGCAGCAATTCCCCCACGGTGCCGCGGATAACTTCTTCATAGGTCTTGGTCAGTTCGCGGCAGACGGCGATCCGCCGCTCCGCGCCGAAGCGTTCCCGGAGCGCACGCAGCATCGCCTCAAGCCGGTGCGGCGCCTCGAAGAAAACCATGGTCCGGCGTTCGGCGGCCAGGTCCGCAAGCCGTGACGCGCGCTCGCCCGCCTTCCGGGGTAGGAAGCCCTCGAAGCAGAAGCGGTCGGTGGGGAGTCCGGACAGTGCCAAGGCTGTCAGCACGGCAGAAGGCCCCGGGACGGCGGTCACTGTCAGCCCGGCCGCCACAGCGCCTTCCACGAGGCGGAAGCCGGGGTCCGACACGGCCGGCATCCCGGCGTCCGTCACCATGATGAGGGTTTTCCCTGCCCGCACCTGCTCCAACAGCTCTGCCGTCTTAGTGGCCTCATTGTGTTCGTGGTAGCTGATGACCCGCCCGGCAACCGTAACGCCGAGGCTCTGGACCAGGCGGTGCAGGCGCCTGGTGTCCTCGGCCGCCACGATATCCGCTGTGCCAAGCAGTTCGATCAGCCGGGCGGAGGCGTCGCCGGTGTTACCGATCGGCGTGGCCGCCAGGACGATCCGGCCCGGCCCGGCAGCGGCCGGAGAAACGCCGTTCTGGCCCGCCTCAGCTTCGGTAGAGGGATCGGAAAGGCTGGGATCGGCAGGGCTGGAATCGGCGAAGGTGCTGGGGTTAGGGTCCACCCCACCAGCCTACTGCTGGCAGGGGAAGCAGGCGGCAAAAGGTAGCATGGGGCTCGTGACGCAGACCTCGATGCGGCCTGCCGAGGCCAGAGAAACCATTCCCCCTGCCGGCCGGCCGTGGATCGCCCGCCCGGCCGAGGCATACTCCGCGGCAGCCCTCCGCGAGCGCCTCATTGGCGACATCCGCAGCTGGCGTGATTACCCGCCGTCGTTGCGCATCTGGTTTTGGCTGGTTCCTGCCCTGACCACCCTGATCGGCGGCGTCCTCCGTTTTGTGCGGCTGGACAACCCGCACAGCCTGGTCTTCGACGAAACGTACTACGTCAAGGACGCCTACTCCTACCTGATCAGTGGCTACGAGCGCACGTGGCCGGACAAAGCCAACGACTCCTTCAACGCCGGCAACCCTGCCATCCTGCTGAACACTCCCGAATACGTGGTCCATCCTCCTGTGGGCAAGTGGATGATCGCGGGGGGCATGTGGCTGTTCGGATCGGATAATCCGTTTGGCTGGCGGTTCGGCGCTGCGCTGACGGGCACCCTGTCCGTGCTGCTTCTGACGCTCATCGCCCTGAAGCTGTTCCGTTCCCTGCCACTGGCCGCGGCGGCCGGACTCCTGCTCGCCGTCGACGGCCACCACCTGGTGATGTCGCGGACATCACTGCTGGACATTTTCCTGATGTTCTGGATCCTGGCGGCCTTCGGGGCACTACTGCTGGACCGCGACGACGGGCGGCGGCGCCTCGCTGCCCGGCTCGCACGGCGGGCAGCGGCGTCGACGACGGGCCGCCCGGCCGGTGGCCAGCTCCTGGCCGGCCCGTGGCTGGGTATCCGATGGTGGCGGGTCGCTGCGGGCGTCTACATGGGCCTCGCCATAGGTACCAAATGGTCTGGCCTGTTCTTCCTCGCCGGGTTCGGTGTCCTCACTGTCCTGTGGGATCTTAATGCTCGGCGGGTGGCAGGGATCCGTGGCTGGATCAGCGGGGGAATCATTAAGGACGGGCTGCCCGCCTTCATCAGCATGGTTCCCGTGGCCGCCCTGGTGTACACGGCAACGTGGACCGGCTGGTTCCGCTCTGAGGATGCCTACTTCCGCCACTGGGCCGAGAACAACCCGTCCGCCGAGTGGGGCTGGGTGCCGGACCCGCTCCGCTCGTTGGCGCACTACCATCTGGAGGCCTACAAATTCCACCAGGGCCTGGGCTCGGAGCACCCGTATGAGGCCAGCGCCTGGAGCTGGCTGGTCATGGGCCGGCCAACCTCGTTTTACTACCAGCAGCCGGGACCGGAGACCTTGGAGTGCGCTGCCGCCCGCTGCTCCTCGGCCATCCTCTCAGTCGGGAATCCCTTGATCTGGTGGAGTGCCGCGATCTCGCTGGTGGTCCTGCTCTTCTGGTGGGCCGGACGCCGGGACTGGCGCGCAGGGGCAGTCCTTGCGGGCGTGGGTGCGGGGTATCTGCCGTGGTTCCTGTATCCGGAACGCACCATGTTCTTCTTCTACGCCGTCTCCTTTGAGCCGTTCCTGATACTCGCCCTCGCCTATTGCCTGGGCCTGGTCCTGGGCCGGGAAGGCGACCCGCTCTGGCGTCGGCGTTCCGGACTCTACCTGGTGGCGCTGTTCGTCGCCGCTGCGCTCCTGCTGTCCGCTTTCTTCTACCCCTTGTGGACCGCAGAGACCATTTCGTACGAGGAATGGCGTTACAGAATGTGGATGCCGTCCTGGATCTAAGGCAGGATGGCATCACACCCTCGAAAAAGCCGCGCCGCGGTACGGCTGCGGAACGGAGACGCCCCGTGCGAGAAGCAAGCACCGAACTCCTGGTGGAGCTGGACCCGGACAGCAATGTCACTGACCTTCTGCTCCAGCAGGAAGCTGCCAACACTGCCCACCCGCTGTACGCCCGAAAAGGCCCAAATGGCTGGACTGACGTACCCGCGCACAAGTTCCTGCGTGACGTCCGGGCCCTCGCGAAGGGCCTGATTGCCGGTGGCCTGGAGCCGGGAGACAGCGTGGTGGTGATGTCCGCAACCCGCTACGACTGGACGCTGGTTGACTTCGCCGTCTGGTTCGCCGGCGGCGTGACCGTGCCCGTCTATGAGACCGCCGCCGCCGGACAGGTGGAGTGGATTTTGCACGACGCCGGGGCCCGCCACGTGTTCGCCGAGAACCGTGACACAGTGGCCCTGATCGCCGGTGTGCTCGAAGGGTCGCCAGTCCTGCGGGACCGGCTGGTCAGTGTGGTCAGGATGGACTTCGACGGCGAAGCCCCGGACCTGGCGAGCCTCTCGGCGGCCGGCATGGGGGTAACGGACGCCGAACTGGAACGCCACCGCACCGCCGCCGGCCTGGCCGACGTCGCGTCCCTGGTTTACACCTCCGGCACCACCGGCCGCCCCAAAGGCTGCGAGATCACCCATGGTAATTTTGCGCTCGTGGCCGTGAATGTGGCGGCTTTCCTGCCCGAGATCCTGAGACAGGCCCACGCGCGCACACTGATGTTCCTGCCCTTGGCCCATGTGCTGGCCCGCGCTGTCCAGGTGGCCTGCCTCCATGCAGGCGCAACGCTGGGGCACGTCAACAGTGCTGCGGCATTGCTTGAGGACCTGGGGACATTCAGGCCGACTTTCCTTCTGGCCGTGCCCCGGATTTTCGAAAAGGTACGCGGAGCCGCCGCGCACAAGGCGGCCATGGCAGGCAGGTCACGGATCTTCGGGGCGGCCTCTGCAGCGGCCATCCGCTATTCCACCGAGCAGGACAACGCCGCCCGCGGTCAAGGCAGCGGGCCGGGCTTCGCCTTGCGGGCGCAGCATGCCCTTTTTGACCGGCTCGTGTACGCCCGGGTCCGCCAGGTCTTCGGCGGCCGGGTGGGCCACATGGTTTCCGGGGCCAGCCCGCTGGCACCCGACGACGCGCATTTCTTCCGCGGGGCGGGCATCCCGGTTTTGGAGGGCTACGGTCTGACTGAAACCACGGCGCCCTGTACGGCCAACACGATCAGCCGCACCCGCGTGGGCAGCGTGGGCATCCCCTTGCCGGGGACCACCATCCGAGTCGCGGAGGACGGCGAAGTGCTGGTCAAGGGCATCGGGGTCTTCAAGGGATACCACGCCAATGAAGCGGCCAACGCGGAGGCCTTCGTGGACGGATTTTTCCGCACCGGTGACCTCGGCGAACTCGACCCCGAGGGTTTCCTGACCATCACCGGCCGCAAGAAGGACCTGCTGGTGACCGCCGGTGGGAAGAACGTAGCTCCCGGACCGCTCGAAGATAAGATCCGCACGCACCAACTGGTGGACCACGCAGTGGTGGTGGGCGACGGGAAACCCTACGTTGCGGCGCTCGTCAGCTTGGACCCTGCCGGCCTCGAAAACTGGTGCCAGGAAAACAGCGTGAAGCTGTTGTCCCTGCCCGAAGCTGCCAGGGACGCCCGTATCCGGGGCGCGATCCAGACGGCCGTGGACCAGGCCAACACACTCGTGTCCAAGGCCGAAGCCGTCCGCAGCTTCACGATCCTGGCGGCGCCGCTCACGGAAGAGTCCGGTCACCTGACGCCGTCGCTGAAACTCAAGAGGGCCGCCGTCGTCAGTGATTTTGAAGCGGAGATTACCGCACTGTACGACAGTTAGGCCGGAACCTCAGCGGGTTCCTGGTCGTCTTTGGGCAGACCGCGACGGCGGCGCGTGGGCCAGGTGAGGATCAGGGTGACCACCGAGGCCAGGAAGACAAGTCCGGCGATGACGATGCCCGCATCAATCCAGAACTGCCCCGGGAACAGGCGAATCAGGGTGTCCTCAAGGGCGAAAGTCCAGGAACCGCTGGCGAAGAACAGCCGGTGGAACTCCGTGAAGAACTGCTGCCAGCCGAGCACGGCCAGTGCCGCGAGGCCCAGGATGATTGCCAGGGAGACGATGGAGCCCGCGAACAGGCCCCGCCGCACTCCCCCGGTGCTTCGGCGGCGCAGGTAGGCGATGGCCGCGATACTGAGCACGATCAGGAGCGCCCCCGCGGCGAAGGCCGAAAGTATGACCAGTTTTACGTCCGCCATGTGGCTGACTTCGCCGTCCTTGAACAAACTGCCCCCGCTGCGGTTCACCAGGTCTCCGAGGTACCGCGGCCCTGCCCAGTTGCTGAGGTAGTCGACGGCGTAGGAGCCGTAGGTCATCCTGTCGTCGGTGCTGAAGCCGTACCCGTCGCCGGGAAAACCGGGCCTGTTGTACTCGACCCACAGGAACAGCGGGCTGGTCACTGCACGGACGGCGAGCACCAAAAGGATCACTGGGTAGAACAAGGCCAGGAGGACCTGCCAGATGCGCGGGGCCACCGGTTTTGCGTTGGCCGCGCTTTCCCGCTCTGCGTTGCGGCGCTCCACTTCCTCCTGGGGAGGGCGGATCTGGAGTGCCGAGGTGGGCAGCGGCTCACTATAAGGGCTGGACTGGTGGCGTGCCGCGCCGGTGAGGGGTGTTTCCTTTCCGGCAGCCGCCGCGGAGGACCCGACGGCCAGAGCGGAAGACGCGACGGCGGTACGACCGGCGTCAGCGCGACCGGCGTCAGCGCGGTCCGCTGGGGACGTTTCGTCCCAGGCGGGTTCGTCCCCAGCAGGTTCGTCCCAGGCAGGCTCGGCCGCTGCAGGCTCAACGGCAGCAGTTTCAGCGGCGGCGGGTTGAGGGTCAGCAGGTTCGACGGCGGCCTCTGCGGCTTTGCGGTCGGCGCGGCTTTCGGGCTGACCCGTCATCCAGGCGAATGCGGGCTCATCCGAGTCCGAAGAAGCATCAAGGTGCGGATCAGGCTGCGGCTCCGTGCTCTTGGCAGGGGTCGGCGAGTTGTCGTTCACAGCAGCGTCACTTCCGTTGGGGTCCGCACTGCCCGGCTCTGGTCCGGGCAGCGCAGGGTGTCTGGTCTCGAGCCTACCGGCCTAGTTGTCATACTCGGCCCAAGGGATGTTCCAGTCCCCATAGCCGTCGTCCAAGGCGGCGTAGTCGCCCTCGGTGTTGACGATCTGCACCACATCGCCCGTGGTCATGTTGTTAAAAACCCAGGCCGCGCCGTCGGGAGCGAACCCGATGCAGCCGTGGGAAACATTGGTGTTGCCGATGTACGGGAAGGCGGACTCGAGCGCCTGGTGAATGTACGCCCCACTGAGTGTCAGCCGGATGGAGTATTCCACATCCACTTCACCGTAGTACGCAGGGTCCCCCGGTTTGAGGCCGATGCTCGCGGCGCGGAAGTGGTCATGGCGGTTCTTCTCCATCAGCACGGCGTAGCCCCGGGCAGACGGGAAGCGTTTGTCGCCCATGCTGACCGGGAGGGTCTTGACCACCTGATCGTTGACGCTGAGGGTGAAGGTGTGCGCGGCGGCGTCGGCGATGGCAACTTTCTTGTCACCGAAACGGATGTTCGCCTTCTTGTTGAAGTTGGCGATCTGGCCATTGCCGAGGTCCACTCCGAAGAGCTGCATGTCCATGGTGACGGTGGAGTTGGCGGTCCAGAAGACTTCCGGGCGATACCGGACCATGGTGTCGCTGAACCAGTGGAAGGCCCCCCTCTGGCCGGCGCTGGAGGTGATCTTGATGGCCTTCTCCACGGCCTCCCGGTTGACTACCGGCTCGCTGAAGACCACCTGAAGTGGCTGGCCCACTCCCACCTTCATGCCGTCCAGGGGGTAGATCGCGGCGTCGGCCTCGTGGGTGCTGGACACCGTATTGAATGACTGCGTGGTGGTGGTATCGCGTCCTGCTTCGTCGGTAACCACATACGTGTAGCTGTATTCAGTGTTGAACTTCAGCGGTGCCGTAGCGGACCAGCTGCTGCCATCGGTGGCGAAGGTGCCCGGGATTGCTTCGCCCGAGGTGCTGGTGAGCGTGACACTCTCGATCCTGCCGTTGCCCACCTTCACGGAGACCGGTGATGCCGGGTTGACCTGTTTGGCGGCCGCAGCAGGCGTGATGTCCACCTTGACCGGAGCCACCACAGGCGATGCCACGCCCGGTGCCGAACGGACTGCGGAAGCTGCTTCCGATTCGAGTGCACCGCGGGTGAGGCCCGGGGCGACGGCGGCGAAGACACCGCCTGCTGCAGCAAGCACGCAGACGGCGGCCACAACAAAAACCTTCTTGATGGTCGACATGCGGCGTGGCTTTACTTCAGGCTCCATGCTTCGATCTTAATGGTTGAAGATAACAACCCCGGGCGCGGTCCGCGCCCGGGGAGTCACACCTCAGTAACGATAATGCTCCGGCTTGTACGGCCCGGCTACCTCGAGGTCCAGGTACTCGGCCTGTTCCTTGGACAGCTCGGTGAGCTCGACATCCAGCGCGTCCAGGTGGAGCCGGGCAACCTTTTCGTCGAGGATCTTGGGCAGGACGTAGACCTGGTTTTCGTACTCGCGTTCACCTTCGGGCTGGTCCCGCTTGGTCCACAGCTCGATCTGGGCGATGGTCTGGTTGGCGAACGAGTTGCTCATCACGAAGGACGGGTGGCCTGTGGCGTTGCCGAGGTTAAGCAGGCGGCCCTCGGACAGGACGATGATGGAGCGCTCTTCCGCAGTCCCGGCGTCGAGCACCCACTCGTGCACCTGGGGCTTGATCTCGACCTTCTTCACGCCCGGAATCCGGGCGAGGCCGGCCATGTCGATCTCGTTGTCGAAGTGGCCGATGTTGCCCACGATCGCCTTGTCACGCATCCCGGCCATGTGCTCGGCCATGATGACGTCCTTGTTGCCCGTGGTGGTGATGAAGATGTGCCCTTCACTCAGCACGGACTCAAGCTTGGCCACCTGGTAGCCGTCCATGGCTGCCTGAAGCGCGCAAATGGGGTCGATTTCGGTGACGATCACGCGTGAGCCCTGACCGCGGAATGCCTCCGCCGCACCCTTGCCGACGTCGCCGTAGCCGCAGACGACGGCGACCTTGCCGCCCATCAGGACATCCGTGGCGCGGTTGATGCCGTCCGGCAGGGAGTGCCGGATGCCGTACTTGTTGTCGAACTTGCTCTTGGTGACGGAGTCGTTGACGTTGATGGCCGGGAACAGCAGCTTGCCCTGCTCCGCGAGCTGGTAGAGGCGGTGCACGCCGGTGGTGGTTTCCTCGGTGACGCCGCGCAGGCGGGAACCGATCCGGGTCCACCGCTGGGTGTCCTCCTGGAGGGAGGCGCGGAGCACGTCCAGGAAGATCCTGCCTTCTTCGGACTCATCCTCGGCTGCGGCCGGCACAGCGCCGGCGGCTTCGAATTCAACACCCTTGTGGACCAGCATGGTGGCGTCGCCGCCGTCGTCCAGGATCATGTTCGGGCCGAGCTCCGGGTCAGCGTCCGCCCCGGGCCATGTGAGGATCTGCTGCGCAGTCCACCAGTATTCTTCGAGGGTTTCGCCCTTCCAGGCGAACACCGGAACGCCCTGGGGGTCCTCGACTGTGCCGCTGCCCACCACAACGGCGGCCGCAGCTTCGTCCTGGGTGGAGAAAATGTTGCAGGAGGCCCAGCGGACCTCGGCACCGAGCGCGGTGAGGGTTTCGATCAGGACGGCGGTCTGCACCGTCATGTGGAGGGAGCCGGCGATCCGCGCGCCCTTCAGCGGCTGGCTGGGGCCGAACTCCTTGCGAAGGGACATCAGCCCTGGCATCTCGTGTTCGGCCAGCCGAATTTGGTGGCGTCCGGCTTCAGCCAGCGAAATGTCGGCGACCTTGTAGTCAGTTGTCATGGTATTCCTTTGCTCTGTCCGATAGCGGCGACGGCGTTGAAGCGTCTGCGTGCAAGTCGATTGGGGGTAAAAGTCAGGAGGCCGCGGAGTCGTGCTGGTCGGAGCCGGCAGCCGTGGCGGCCTGCAGCAGTTCCGGCGGAAGGAGGAGCGGGATGCCGTCCTGGATCGGATAGCGGAGCTTCACGCCCGACTCCCCCGCCGCCGTCGATACAAGTTCTTCGCCTTCCTGGACCAGCGGCGAGCCGGTCACGGGACAGCGCAGGACGGACAACAGCTCAGGACTGATCTTTGCCATGGTTGATGCTCCCGAAAGGGCGCGCGTTCGCGCCGGTGGCTGACTGATTAGCAGGTTCAAGCCTACCGCCACATCAGCATGAGCCAGGCGTGCGGCCGGGCAGGTTCACGATCAGAACGGTGTGCGCGTGGGACATTCGATCAGAACGGTGCGCGTGCGGAACATCGGGCCACGGAGGTTCGCGATCAGGACGGTTCGCGCAGGATACGCAGATGCCCGCGGCGGGTGCCCTCGGCACCGGCAGGCGCTTCCAGCGCCGAATGCGCGGCACGCTGGGCCTGAGTTGTCTGCGGCTTGGGCGGCAGCGCCGCTGCCTCCCGGACCGCGTTGGCAAGGGCGAGGAGGTCGTCCGGGCCCGGCTGCTGCGGGGTGGTGGGCATCGCCAAGCGAAGCACTTCCCAACCACGGGGAACCGTCAGCGACCCGGCATGCTGCTCGCACAAATCGTAACAATGCGGCTCGGCGTAAGTGGCCAGCGGGCCAAGGACGGCGGTGGAGTCCGCGTAGACGTACGTCAAAGTTGCCACCGCTGACTGACGGCAGGCCGATCTTGAACATTGACGGATAGCTCCCACGACATCACAGACTACTCTGTCTGATCGGACTTTCCCGGTATTTGCCGCCCCGGTCGCCGCGCCCCTGACCCTGCCCGCGGTTGGTGTCGCGTAAAACTGCGGCCGGGTTTACAGTCAATGTATGCAGTCATCGAACCATGATTCAGCTTTCTCGGTCCGTTTGGCTGACCCGGACGCCCGCAGCGGACAAGCGGGGCCGGACTCACCGGGCCGAAGCTTCGCAATGCGCCGCAGGAACCGCCACGGCCGCGGCCTGCGGGGGGAACTGGTCCTGCCCACGCATCCCGGGTACCGGACGCGGTCCGACCGTTTTGATGACATGGTGCTTGACTCTGCCCAGCGCCTCCACGACATCTGGGGAAAGACCCTGGACGGGGTTCGGTTCGCCGTGGACGAGATACCGCCGGACCTGGAACAGCTGGTGGCCAACGCGGCGCCTCCGCCCATGGGTGCCTACACTCCCGCCACGGACGACGAAGGCCCGGTCATCACCCTGTATCGCCGGGTGGTGGAACAGGGCTGCGTCAGCCGGGACGAACTCCAGGATCTGGTCCACGACGTCGTGGTGGAGCACACCGCCGAAATGCTCGGAGTGGCACCGGAAACTCTCGATCCGGTCTACCGCCGCCGGTACTGAGCCGCTGGTACTGAGCCGCCAGCGCGTAGCCGCGGGTACTGGGCCGCCGGCGCGTAGCCGCCGGTACTGAGCCAGAGGCACCGAACTGCGGTTACTGAACCGCCACCAGGTAGCTGCCGGCACTGGACCTCGCCGGCACAAGCCTTAATAGCCGAGCGCGACGGCTACCTTTTCCTGTCCCGACGCAGCCGGCATCAAGGCCAGGGTCGAAACGTCATCCCGGCCTTCCTGCTGCAGCAGCAGGGCGCCGTAGGCGGCGTCGCCTGACGCGGAGACCACATATGCCACTACCGCTGACTCCTCAACCGTCCCCGGGAGCTTGATGGAGGTGGTGGTTCCGCCGGCGACGTCGGCAGTCGCCGCCGGGCGGATCCTGCCGTCCGCTGTGATGGGCGCATACGAAATCGTGGCCCGGTTCTCCAGCACGCCGACGACCAGACTGCGGTCACCACCCTGCGGCACCGGCACAACATGCTGGCTGCCCAGCCTGACGCCGGAGGCTGCCCAGGCAACATCCGATGCCTTTTCGCCATTGACGCCGCGCGTAACGCGCGCCGACGCCACGAACGACACGTCCGAGCTGGTGGATACCGTGTAGTGGCCAGCCGGGACACCCGCCAGCGAAATCTCGGTCACGGACCCTGCCTTCGCCGTGACGACGCCGCCGCTGGGCAGGGCTTTCTGACCGTCCCGGCCGAAGATCCTGACCTCTACGACCGCGTTCGAGGGACCAGGGACCGTAATGGTGAGAGCGGGGCCGGCGTCGCCGAAGCCGTCTTTTCCGGTGATTGCGGAAATCCCGCCGGCGTCCTGGATGTCCAGGCCGGTCATGACCTGGCGGGCGGCGGGGGCCGCCCCTGGCACGATGAAGTCCACGCCCCCGGGTGTCAGCCCCCTCAGGACGCTTTGTTGAATGGCTGCCGCCACGGGACCGCCTGCGCTGCGGACATGGACGCTCAACTGCGGCTCACCGGGCGCCAGCCCGGCGAGGACGATTGAACGGGTGGTGCCGGGAGCGACCAGCAGACCCCGGCTGCCGGGAGCCTGGATCTGCCCCTTGCTGCCAAACAACTCCAGGCTCACGGTGGCGGGGGTGCTTGAGGCGTTGCTGAGGACCAGGACGGACGTGCGGCCCACGGTGGTGCTGGCGCCTGCGAGCCAGAGGTCGTTGGCCGGCGGCGTGCAGTTGGCTGCCGCTGAACCTTGCAGGTCGCCGTCCGTGGCTGAATATTTCAGCACACCGGCCGCTGACGGTTTCTGGCCTGCCATGGCCTCCGCGCCCAGCACGGTGGCGCCGTTCACGCTGTGACCGTTGAGCACCCCGGCTTTCAGATCCTGGGGACCGGCCTCCTGAGCCGGCTGGCCGCCTCCCTTGGCTATCTCCACGGCGGGCGTTCCGTTGAGTGCCGAGAGCTGGCTGGCGGGCAGGACACCGCCGGGAGCGCTCAGCACGGCGCCGGTAACGACGCTTTTGGCCGTCGCGGACTCGGGGCTGAACTGGGGGTCGGTGCCCGCTTCCGTGCCTTCGAGCAGGCGGGCCGGTCCCGGACATACCCCCACGTTTGCGCCGGCGGGAACCGAGGCCAACGCGGCCGGGATGCCGCGGGTGCCCGCGGGCTGCGGGGCGAAGGAGTCGGCTGCGACGATGCCGCCGGCCGCGGCGAGAATCGCCACCGCGGAAACCAGCCCGGCGAGCATTTCCCTGGACGGTGTCCGCCGGGCGGCCGGGCGGGCCGGCTCAGGGGCGTTGGCCACCGCCGGCGCGCCTGCAGTGGCATCCTGATCCCGGACCGCGGCCGTCGTAGTCTTTCCGGCCGTCGGCGCGGACCCTGGAGCGTCGTTATGCATTCTGGTGTTCCTTACGCAAAGATCCCTCGTCCCGTGACAGGCCCGTGTTGGGCCGCCGTGCGGGCATGGGTAGGGCGAGTATCACGGTGAGTGCGAAGACCGCGATCTGCGCGATTCCGGACCACAGGGCCCACGGGGCGTCATACCGGATAGTCAGCTGGCCTGCCGACGCCGGCAAGGTGAAGGCCTGGGCAGAGCCTGACGTTGTGGACGTGAGTTTCCGCCCGTCGAACCAGGCGCTCCATCCCGGATCCGCCCGCTCGGCGAGCACAACGAGCCGGCCTTCCGGGCCCTCGGGGACGGTGGTGTCGACGTCGTCAAATTTGGACGGCACCAGAGCAACGGTGGCTCCGGCAGGGTCCACAATGCGCACCCGGTGGGCGACGTCCGCGGGTTGCAGGGCAGGCTGGTTGAGCGGGGTAATCCGCCAAAGCCAGCCCACGTCCGTCTGGCCTACGGCAACGAGGCCCGGCACGGCGTCCATCCTGCTGGCCGTCAACTGGGCTGCCGTGTCCGCCGAGCGCAGCACCACGAACCCGGCGCCCAGGCGCTCCAATGCCGACCTGGGGTCCACTCCCTGCCCGGCCACCAGTGTGGCCACCACACTGCGGAGCGAGGCCGTGACGTCGTCGTCGTCCCTGGTTGTCTCCTGGCCGGGTGCGCCCATGATGTTCCGGGCCGCGGCGACGGCGGAAAGGCTGTCCAAGGTGGTTCCTGCACCGCGCATCAGCGAGGCGTCATAGGTGCCGTTCTCGTGGGTGCTGATGAGCAGGGTGCGGGTCTGTTCCGGTCCGGTACCCCGGTCGATCGCCGTAGCTGGGAGCGTCCGTTCAATTCCTGCCTCCACGAGCCGCGGCGTTCCAAGCGAAGGTCCGGCCGGACCTTCGGCAGATTGCGCGGCAGCAGCGGGCCGAAGGATGTTTTGCGCCGACCACACGGCCATGCCGGCCAATGGACCGGCGAGGAGTATCACCGTGGCGACGGCGGTGGCAGAGCGAAGGGCTACGCTGCGCCTGACGTTCAGCGAGGCGGAACGGTCGGCGGCGTCCAGCAGGCGCTCGGCGCCGATGAGCGCCGCCGCAAGGAGCGTGAAGCCGGCGGCCGAAACAGCCGGGCCGGTGAACGGCGTGACCAACGTGTCTGCGTTGGCGGCTGTAGCAACATGTCCGGCCAGCCAGCCGCCCACCAGGATGATCAGCGCCGCTACCCACAGGGCGCGCGCCGTCCGGCTCCGTTTGCCGGGGATAAAGAGAGCTGCCGCACCGAGCAGCAGGACCGGGACGGCCACCAGCAGCGCCAGGAAGAGTGCCCACGGGATAACCTCCCCACTGAACCCGGCCAGGCCGTACAGTCCACCGCCGGGTGCAAAGAGCAGCGGCTGGCCCAGAAGCTGCTGCCACAGCGGTGCCGCCTCGAATGCGAGCGGAACGCCCGGATCCGCCAGGAGCGCCCGCGGCCTGTCCAGAACGGAGAGTCCAAAGGGGAGAAAAAGTGCAGCGCTGGGCAGCAGCGCCCACCACACCGTGCGGCCACGCCGGCCCAGCATCAGCCCGCACAGCACAATGAGCACCGCAGCGGGGATCAGCAGCGCGGGTGCAGAGGCGGCAACGACCGCCAGGGCCAGGCCCGCAGCGGCTGCGGCGGTCCACGAGGGCATGCCGTTGATCCCGGGCCGTGAAGGCGGCTTTTCAGTGAACCGGCGCTCGCCCGGGGACGGCAGGGCGAACCGCCCATGGCCCACGGCGGACCCTGTGGCCCGCAACAGTGCCAAGACCAGCAGCGGGATCACGATGTGGGCAACCAGCGCCCCCACCCGGCCCTGGTTGAGGGCCACCTGCAAGGCTGGCGCGGCAGCCCAGAAGAGCGCCGCCACAAAGCGGAAGCGACGCCGGACGGTGACCCCGCCGGAGGCAAACCACGCCGTCAGGCCGGACAGCGGGGCAGCGAGCAGCAGCAGCCACGCCATGGCCGCATTGGCATCTCCACCGCCGAGAACACCGAGGATCCACAGCACGTAGTCAAAGGGGTCGCCCTTGCCGGGAAGGCCGGCCCCCAGGCTGATCCACCAGCTTGAGGCGTGATGCCAGATTTCCCCCAGGGATGCCGACACCGGAATCAGTCCGCCGCCGGAAACGGCTTCCGCGCGGAACAAGCCGCTCAGCGCCGTGAGGGAAGCGGCAGACGCGATGATGATGGCAGCGAGCGCGCCGGCACCCACCCAGGCCCGTTCGGTGGTGGTCAGCGCCGCGAAGTCGTCTGAGGAGTCGCCTGTCGGCTGGTCGGCCAGCGGATCATGCACCAGGCCGTCCGCGCTGGACTTGTCTGCGCCCAGGGCTTCGATCAGGGAGCGGCGGTGGTTCCACACTTCGCGGCGGGGAGTCTGCAGCTTCTTGATGACGGAACGCCGGATCCGGCGGGTACTGGCCGCCGTGCGGCGCGACTTGGCCAGAGCAGTGGGCCGGGCCAGGGCCGCGAACGTGGCTACCAGCTGAGCGAATCCGTGCCCCGGGTCCTTAACGGCCACGCTGAGCACGACTTTGAAGATGCTGCCGAGCAGCGCGCCCACGGCGTGGATAGGCACTTTCCAGAGCGGCGCATGCTTAAGCCGGAGGTGGACCTGCGCTTTGCGGGCCGCGGAGGGGTTTCCTTGGGCGTGGGGCCGGTGTGCCACATGGAACATCCGGGCCGTAGGCACCACGACGACACGGTGCCCGGCGAGTCGGTTACGCCAGCAGAAGTCGACGTCATCGCCGGTTCCCGGCAGTGCGGGGTCAAAGCCCGACAGGTGTTCCCAGATGTCACGGCGCACCAGCATTCCGGCTGAGTTCACCGCAAAGGTGTCCGACCGGCCGTTGTATTGGCCTTGATCGAGTTCGTCGGCATCGATGAGGGTTAGACGCTCGGCCCACCGGCTGGTGGACAGTCCGACGTCGATCAGGCGGCGTTCGCTGTGCCAGTCCAGTTGCTTGCAGCCGGCGACTGTGACTGACGGTGCCCGCTCCACGGCACCAAGGAGCTCCGCAAGCGCCTCGGGCGCGGGGGCTGCATCATCGTGAAGCAGCCAGATCCACTCTGTGGCGGATCGTTCGGACTGGCCTTCCCAGGGTGAGCGCGCGGCGAGCCCGGCGCGCACGGCGCCACCCATCCCGCTCCTGCCGTGCGGAAAGCTGATGACATTCTCTGCGCCTAAAGCCCGTTCCAGGAGGACCGTGGAATCGTCGCGCGAGCCGGTATCCACTCCGATGACGGAATCGGCGGGCCGCGTCTGGTCCGCAAGGGCGGCCAGGGTCCTGGGGAGATAGGCACTGCCGTTGTGGGCGACCACAACGGCAGTGACATGTACTTCCTGAAGAATTAGACTGCTCGCTTCCTTAGCCGCCGGCGTTCACGCTCGGAAAGGCCACCCCAAATGCCAAACCGTTCGTCATTCGCCAGCGCGTATTCCAGGCACTGTGAGCGCACATTGCATGCACCGCACACCTTCTTGGCGTCCCGGGTGGATCCGCCCTTTTCCGGGAAGAATGCTTCCGGGTCGGTCTGGGCGCACAGGGCATCAGTCTGCCAGCCCAGTTCACCTTCGTCATCGAAGTCCTGCTGGAACGGCAATCCGATCCACACCGGCTGGGTAACCCCGGGGCCGGGAGTGCGCAGTTCCATGGGCGGATCCAGGTCGTCCTCGTCCTGGTCGTGCCCGCCGTCAAGGAGTGCTTCATGGGCCGCCAGGAACGCTGTTGCCTGGTCCTGGAGCGGGTCCTGGGCGTTTCGGTTGTAGCGGTCCGCCGCGTCAGGATCAGCAGGGTCCACGTACCAGTCGCTCGGTACGCCCCGTGCGCGGTATTTAGCCGTTGCCTGGCCGGCGACGGCATCTTCATGGATACGCTCTGCTTGCCCCACGGCGACCCTCCTGAAAGTTTGCAGCCACTGCATGGTTCCCATGGCTCGGTTGAGTGCGGGTATTTATGCAGTCGCTTTCGATATCTAATTACACGTGTGTAACTAGGGGAGAGTCAAGCCGTCGATGGATAATAATCACCTTTCCCGGCTAAACGCCGTCACGCCACGCCCGGGAATTTTCCAAGGATCGGCGCGCCGAGCGGCGGGCGGCCCCAGCCGGAGGCCGAAAGCCCCCGATTGCAACGAATAACGGCCAAAAATACCGTCGCTGCCGCAATAAGACAAATAGGATGACAAATACATTGTGAGGAACATCACAGCAAAGAGCGGGTTGCAGACCGCCGGTTGGGGTGGCAGAAGGCTGTCCGCGGCCAAGGATGTGCCCGGGGCGTCCGTGGCAAGATGGTGCCATGAGCATCCCGGCGATCGAACTGATGACCAACCTGCGTTCCGGCCACGCCACCTCACCCCGGCTGACCTGGTACGGGCCGGACTCGGAACGGGTGGAACTCTCGGGCCGCGTCCTGGACAACTGGGTCGCCAAGACCGGCAACCTGCTGCAGGACGAACTGGACGCCGAACCGGGGATGCGGCTGGGCCTTGACCTCCCCGTCCACTGGAAATCACTGATTTGGGCCCTGGCCGCCTGGCAACTCGGCATGGAGACAGTCCTGGACGGGGGCGAGGCTGAGCTGCTCGTCACCGACAAGCCGGGAACCGAAGCAGGAAAGTACGACGCCGTTATCGCCGTCGCGCTGCCTGCGCTTGCCATGCGGTGGCCGGGAGACCTGCCTGCCGGAGTTATCGACTACGCGGCCGAGGTGCGTTCCCATGGCGACGTTTTCATGGCCCACTCAGATCCGTCCGCGTCCGGCTGCGCCATCGCTGACGGCGAGGGGACACGCCACCTCCATGCAGACCTGCTGACCGGTTTCTCAGCCCCGCACGAGGAAGGGGTGAGGCTCCTGGTCACGGCCGGGGATGGGTTGGAGGCAGCCCTGGCGAACTCCCTCGGCGCCTGGCACAACGGGGGCTCGGTGGTGCTGGCTCACCCCGCTGTGCAGCTGACAGACCAGCTTCTGGCTACGGAACGCATCCAAGGAAGGTAGCGGCCCGGGGGCCGTGCCAGGACCTGCGGCCGCCTCAGGACTGCGGCCGCCTCAGGACTGCAGCTGCCTCAGGACTACAGCTGCCTCGGGACTGCAGCTGCCGAAGAACCAGGGCTCACCCAACTAGGGCTGGCGGGCACTTCCGGACGCGTCCTGGTCAGGGACTTCCGAGCCGTGGGCGCTGGCCGCAGGTGCTTTTGCGCCCAGGACGGCTGCCGGAGCCGGCTTGTCGTGGTGGTGCACTTCGATGATTTCGTGGTCGTGGGAGAACTCCGGCTCCTGGTCCAATTCCTGGTTGAACACAAGGAACCGGTAGGCAAAGAAGCGGACCACCGTAGCTACCAGGATTCCCACAACACCGGCGGCGAACAGCATGTTCTTGTCGGTCACGTTGAATGAATATTTGGCCAGGGCAGTGAACCCCGTCGAGATTCCGATCCCAATGCCGTTAATGAGGATGAACATCAGGAACTCGCGGAGCACGTTTGCCTGCCGCCGATGCCGAAACGTCCACAGCCGGTTGGCGATCCAGGAAAAGACTGTGGCGATGCTGGCGCCGACGAAGCGCGCCTTGGCTTCGCTGTCCGTCATGGGTCCGTGCATCAGGTAATACGTCAGGCCGTTGTCAATGACGAACGCCACACCGCCAACTG
Organism: Pseudarthrobacter sulfonivorans; assembly: GCF_014712225.1. Lineage (GTDB taxonomy): Bacteria > Actinomycetota > Actinomycetes > Actinomycetales > Micrococcaceae > Arthrobacter > Arthrobacter sulfonivorans. Next base: position 6,213 of record NZ_JACXBW010000004.1, on the reverse strand, counting down.
CTCCGAATTTGGCTACCTCGCGCCAAAACAGCGAGGCTAGTCCCCGGATACGATCTGCGAGTGAGTTAATCATGACCCTCCATGGCCGTCCGATCTGTGGGCCACACGGCCAGAGGTTTATTTTAGCCCCCAAAGCTGGGAACCAGCCTGCCGGCCGGGTTGAGCGGTGCCCGGATTACCAGGTTTGCGGGCGTCGTGGCGCCCGGAAGCCGGGATCCGGCGACCTTTTCTGTAGGCTGGCATATGTGACTTTTCCAGTAATCGGCGTGGTTGGCGGCGGCCAACTCGCGCGCATGATGGCCCCAGCCGCCACCGCCCTTGGTTTTGAACTGCGTGTCCTGGCCGAAGCTGAGGACGTTTCAGCCGTCTCAGCTGTCTCCACGTCACCGGTGGGTGACTACAAAGACCTCCAAACGCTCCTGGACTTTGCCGACGGGCTGGACGTCCTGACGTTCGATCACGAGCACGTCCCCAACGACCACCTTCGCGTACTCCTGGCCGCCGGCGTCAACGTCCAGCCCGGCCCCGATGCCCTGGTCAATGCGCAGGACAAACTGGTGATGCGGGCTGCCATCGACAGGCTGGGCCTCCCAAACCCGGCGTGGGCTGAGGTCGCTGACGTCGCCGCACTGGTGAGGTTCGGCGACGGGATCGGCTGGCCGGTGGTCCTCAAGATGCCCCGCGGAGGGTACGACGGCAAGGGCGTGCGGATAGTCGACTCCGCCGAGGACGCCGCCGAGGCTGCTCCGTGGTTCGAGGCCATGAGCCCGCTCCTGGCCGAAGCAAAGGTTGAGTTCAGCCGCGAGCTGTCCGCCCTCGTTGCGCGGACCCCTGACGGTGAAGCGAGGGCGTGGCCGGTGGTGCACACCATCCAGGTGGACGGCGTCTGCGATGAGGTCATTGCGCCTGCCCTGGGCATCCCGCTGGAGGTTGCGGCAGCAGCCGAAGACGCCGCCCTGCGGATCGCCCACGAACTCGGCGTCACCGGTGTGATGGCCGCGGAACTCTTCGAAACACCCGGCACCGGCGCGGGCTTCCTCATCAACGAACTGGCCATGCGGCCTCACAACACCGGTCACTGGACCCAGGACGGTTCAGTCACCAGCCAGTTTGAGCAGCATCTGCGGGCAGTCCTCAACCTTCCGTTGGGGGCCACCGATGTGCTGGGTCCGGTGGTGGTGATGAAGAATTTCCTGGGCGGCGACAACCAGGACCTGTTCTCGGCGTACCCGGCTGCCCTCGCCAGTGAGCCGGCGGCCAAGGTCCACTGCTACGGCAAGTCGGTGCGTCCTGGCCGCAAGATCGGCCACGTCAACCTCGTCGGGGACTCCACCGATGATGTGGACTCGGTCCGGCGACGCGCCACGCGGGTGGCAGCCATCATCCGGGACGGCCGGATCCCGGCCGACGATTCAACACGGATTTCCGAGGAGAACGCATGAGCACCGAAACTACCCCCGGCACCGGCGACACCGGGACTGCCGACACGGGCACCGGCCCTCTTGTCGGGCTTGTTATGGGTTCAGATTCGGACTGGCCGGTAATGGAGGCCGCGGCTGATGCGCTGGCCGAGTTCGGCATACCTTTTGAAGCCGACGTGGTCTCCGCCCACCGGATGCCCACGGAAATGATCCGGTACGGGCAGACCGCCCATGAACGCGGCCTGCGCGTCATCATCGCGGGCGCCGGCGGGGCGGCCCACCTTCCGGGCATGCTCGCCAGCGTGACTCCCCTGCCTGTCATTGGTGTCCCGGTCCCGTTGAAGACCCTGGACGGCATGGATTCCCTCCTGTCCATCGTGCAGATGCCGGCCGGCGTGCCGGTCGCCACCGTGTCCATAGCCGGCGCCCGCAACGCCGGCCTGCTGGCGGTCCGCATCCTCGCCTCGGGCACGGACGCACTGGCAGCCTCGCTCCGCGCCGATCTCGTGGACTTCGCCCAGGAGCTCAACGATGTGGCCGCCCGCAAGGGAGCCAACCTCCGGCAGAAAGTCAGCGAAGTCTTCGCTGACGGCAATGGCGTCCTCCGGGGCAGCCGCTAGGTACGGGAACATGTCCAGAAGCGAACCGCAGCACCCCGCCCCCGGCACGGTCATGACCGACCCCGTACGGTTTCCGTCCGGCGCCTCGTCCCCTGTCCGGACCAAGCGGGCCTTTGTCCTGCTGCTGATGACCCTTCTGGTGCCCGGAAGCGCGCAGGTTGTGGCCGGTGACCGTAAACTCGGCCGAACCGCACTGCGGGTGACCCTGGGCGTCTGGGTGGTGCTGGTGGCAACGGTGCTGTTGTTTATCCTCAACCGCACCCTCCTGATCAATGTCATCACCAACCCGTTCGCTTCGCTGGTGATCATCGTGCTCCTGGTGGCGCTCGCCCTCTGGTGGGCGTACCTCTTTATCAACACCCTGCGGCTCATCAGGCCGGTCCTCTTGGCGCCGGGGGCGCGTCCCGCCGTCGTGATCGCGCTTGTCATTGCCGTGGTCCTGAGCAGCGGCACTTTGGGTTACGCCGCTTACCTGCTCAACGTGGGGCGCAATGCCATTGGCAATATCTTCTCGGCCGGGCCGGCGATCGATCCGGTGGAGGGCCGCTACAACTTCCTGATGATGGGCGGTGACGCCGGCGACGACCGTACGGGCCGGCGCCCGGACAGCCTTTCCGTCCTCAGCGTGGATGCCAAGACCGGCCAGACCGCCATCATCTCCGTGCCGCGAAACCTCCAGAACGCCCAGTTCAGCGAAGACTCCCCCATGCGCAGGATCTACCCGGACGGGTACAACTGTGGTGACGAGTGCCTGATCAACGCCATCAACACCGAAGTAACGAATGAGCACGCCGACCTCTACCCTGGGGTAGCCGATCCCGGTGCGCAGGCGACTCTCGAAGCAGTCTCAGGGACGCTGGGCATTACTGTCCAGGCCTATGTCCTGGTGGATATGGCGGGCTTCGCCAAACTCATCGACGCCATGGGCGGCATCAAAATCAAGGCCGGCGGCTGGGTTCCGATGAGCGGTTACTTCGATGAGGTTACGCGCACCCACGGCATGCCATTGGGCTGGATTCCCGCCGGTGAACAAACGCTCGATGGCGAGCATGCACTTTGGTACGGACGGTCCCGCGAATACGTTGACGACTACTCCCGCATCCAGCGTCAGCAGTGCGTCCAGCAGGCCATGCTGAAGCAGCTGGACCCGGCCACGCTGCTGTCCAAATTCGAGGACATCGCCAGCGCAGGCACCAAGGTGGTGGAGTCCAACATCTCCTCGTCCCAGCTCGGCAGCTTTGTGGATCTTGCCATGAAGGCCAAGGGCCAGGAAGCCAAGCGGCTCACCATCGGTCCGCCCGACTTCGACGCTTCCTTCTCCACGGTGCCTGACTTCGACGTCATCCACGACAAGGTGGACCAGCTCCTGGCATCTGCTTCGGGCCCCAAGGCTGCGTCGTTCGTCGACGGCGTGGTGCAGCCTCCCACGGCCGGCGGACATCTGCAGGCAGCCGGACCGTTGCAGGCCGCTTCCGGCCTGGCAGGAGGTTGGCCCGCGCAGCAAACGCCCCCGCCGTCGTCGGACTTCACCCCGGTGACCACAACGCCCGACGGCGAACCGATCACCGAGGAGCTGCTGAACCAGCTCAAGCGCGAGGGCAACGAGGAAGCCATCCGCCAACTCGTCGCCACCAACGGTCAGTGCGCGCCCCTGTAGCCTGCTGACCACGCTGACCCGCATGGACACCCACTGAAGACCTGCAAACTAAGGAAATGGACCTGGCTGTGTACAAACTTGAAAACGCCCTCCGCGACTATGCCTGGGGATCCAAAACAGCCATCGCAGAGCTTTTGGGGCGCCCTGCGTCCGGTGGTCCGGAAGCCGAACTGTGGATCGGCGCACACCCCGGCGCCCCGTCAATGGCCCGCCGGACTGACGGCTCGGAAACACCCCTGGATGCGTTGATTGCCTCAGATCCGGAGCACTTCCTCGGCAGCGAATCAGTGGCGGAATTTGGGCCGCGGCTGCCTTTCCTGGCAAAGATTCTTGCGGCTGCCCAGCCCTTGTCACTTCAGGTTCACCCCAGCATCGAGCAGGCCGGGGCAGGTTTTGCGCGGGAAAATGCTGAAGGCATCGCCCCGGACGCAGCCAACCGGAATTACCGTGATGACAACCACAAGCCGGAGATGATCTTTGCGCTGACGCCCTTTGAATCGCTCTGCGGATTCCGGGATCCTGCCGCCACCCGGAAGATCCTGGCCCATATTGGCGCTTGTTTCGACCTGATCGAAACCGAGGTGCCGCCCCTGCTGACCGAACTGATCCAGTTCCTGGAGAATCCGGACGAGGGTGCCGGCCTGCGGGCTGCCTTCGAACGTCTGATTCAGGGCGGCGAAGATGTCCCGCGGGCCACGGCGACGGTGGCGGCTGCCCTGGCGTCCGGCGCTTCGCTGGCACCGTACCAGACGGAACTGTCCACGGTCGTCAGCCTCAATGAGCAGTATCCGGGTGATCCTGGAGTCCTGATCTCGCTGCTGCTCAACCGCATCTCGCTGGCCCCCGGTGAGGCTGTCTACCTGCCCGAGGGCAAGATCCATGCCTACCTCTCCGGCCTGGGAGTGGAGGTCATGGCCTCCTCCGACAACGTGCTCCGGGGCGGACTGACACCCAAATTCGTTGACGTGCCCGAACTCCTGCGCACCGTCGACTTCACTTCCGTGGCGGTCCCGATGTTGAACCCGGAAATTTCCGGACTGGGACAGCAGCTGTACCGGCCCCCGTTCCGGGAGTTCCAGCTTCAGCGGATCGAGCTGGCTCCTGGCGCGGCACCGGTCCCGCTCGCCCAGTCGGGCGCCGTCGTCATGATTGTGGTGGAAGGCGCGGTGTACCTCGACTCGCCCAAGGGCGACCTGGAGCTGGCCCGCGGCGGCAGCGCGTTCCTGGCCGCCGCCGAGGCTCCGGTGAACGTCCATGCTGTGGGCGGGGCTACGGAGACGGCGGTTGCGTTCGCCGTCACCACGGGCGCTCTTAGCGCCGCGTAACCCGTTTCAGGAGCCGGCGCGCGGCGGGCAGCCCTTTGCTGCGGGCGGCTGGCAGCGCTTTGCGGGCCGCCTGCAAGCCCTTCCGGGCTGCCTGCAGTCCCTTGCGGGCGGCCGGCATGGCCCGCGCGTACACGGGGTAGAGCGGTGAGAGCGGCTTCTCCCACGTTCCCATGAGCATGTTCTCGTGCTTGGCGAACTGCTTCTTGAAATCGGAGATGCCGTCGTTGAGCAGGCCGTTAAAGTCGTAGCGCCCGCAGCCGTCCTCGCGCATGGCGCGCAGGGCGGCCCACTTGACGCCGTAGTTCACCCGCTGTTTCTGGCCCTCCGCCGAGACTCCGCCGTAGAGTTCAAACGCTGTTGCACCGCTCCGGGACAGCCAGACGAACGCCAGCAGTTGGTCGCCGTCGAAGGCTCCGATGATGGGCGAGCCCTCCCCCAGGTTGGCGAAGATGTCCCGGTAGTACTGGTCCTCGTGGATCCCGAACCCGGCACGGCTGGCCGTTTCGTGGTAGATGCCCAACACCCGCTCAAGCTCCGCAGCGGTCTGCACTTTCCGGAAATCCACGTCGCTTCGCATCGCTTTGCGGATGTTGGCGCGCGTCGACTTGGACATGTCGGCCATGAGCTCATCATCCGTCTTGGCCAGGTCAAGGATGAGCGTGCGCGGGATGAGCACGGTGTTCCCGGAGGGCTTGAAGCCGGCGGCAGCGACTGCGCCTTCGTAGGGGGACTCGGCGTCCCAGTCGGGCTCAATGCTCAGCGCCACGCCCCGGTGGCGGGAGGAAGCATGCTTGGCCAACTGCCCCAGGACGGCGGTGGCGTTTTCGGCGGAGCACATGGGTCCGCGGGGTACGTAGACCAGTGCCCGGAACGGCAACGGCAGCTTCCGGATCAGCAACTGCGCGCAGCCGAGAATATTTTCGTCGTCGGTGACCACGACGCGGTCCACGGACCAGCCGTGCATGGCCTTGGTCTCACCCCAGCCCCATAGCTGCTGAGGATGGCCCCGGAAGCGCTCAACATATCCGTCCCAGACGGCGCGGTCAGTACAGGGCACAACGGCAAGACTCATGAATTCCACCCTATACCAACGCCCTGTAACGGCCGGCCCCGGCTCCGGCCGCTGCCTGCCCTTGGAAGCAGGGCTGCATGCAGAGAAGCGGGCCCCCCCCCCCGCGGGGGGGGGGGGG
>NZ_JACXBW010000039.1 GCF_014712225.1 Pseudarthrobacter sulfonivorans | reverse complement strand
CGGTTCGGGACGCACCCACACAAGAAGGCCGACGACGGCGGGAGGTCCCGCCGTCGTCGGCCTTTGGTTTGAAATCCCCGCGGTGTCAGCCCAGATGGACCGGCTGGTTCGGGTCGCTGCCGCTGAACGTCTTTTTGGTGATGGTGATGAGCAGCAGTGCCAGGGGTGTGATCAGGATGGCAACCCCGGCAGCCCACAGGAACACGGACGAGTAGCCGGCGGACAGTGCTGCCATCTGGTTGCTCCCGCCGGCAGCCGCGGTTGCTGCGGCGGCGATGGTGCTGAAGAGGGCGATGCCCAGGGAGCCGCCGATCTGCTGCGTGGCGTTCACGAGCGCGCTGGCCACGCCGGCGTCGTGGTTGTCCACACCGAAGAGTGCGAGGTTCTGCATGGGCACAAACACCATGCCCAGGCCAATCCCCATGAGGATCAGGGCCGGAAGCATGTTCACCAGGTAGGTGCCCTCCGCGCTGACCCGGGTCAGCCAGAGCATGGCTGCGGCCATAAAGACAGGTCCGACGGCGGTGGGGATCTTCGCGCCCAGCTTCGGCAGGTTTTTGGCCACGACGGCCGCCGTGACAATGAGGACCACGGTCATGGGCAGGGAGGCGAGGCCGGCGATGAACGGGGCGAAGCCGAGCACAATCTGGATGTAGTAGTTGATGAACAGGATGCCGCCGATGAGGACGGCTCCCGCCAGGAACGAGGCCAGGAACGCGGCGCCGCGGTTGCGTTCGGTTGCCACGCGCAGCGGGAGGAGCGGGTGCCTGACCCTCTTCTCGACGACGACGAACAGCACCATCAGCACCACGCCCGCGAGGATGAAGCCCCAGGCCTCCGGCGTTCCCCAGCCGTGCTCGGCGTTGGTGAAACCGTAAACGAGGGAGCCCAGGCCGAGGGCGGCGAGGACCACGCCGGGCCAGTCGTACCGCGAGGGACCCGCGGCTTTGCTTTCACGGACCATCTTCACCACGCCGAACAGGGCGATCAGGGCGATGGGCACGTTCACGAAGAAGCACCAGCGCCAGGACACGTAGTCCGTGAGGAAGCCGCCCAGGAGCACCCCGGCCGCGGCGCCGACACCGCTGATGGAGCCGAAGATCGCGAAGGCCGTGCCGCGGTCCTTGCCACCGGGGAAGGATACCGTCAGCAGCGCCAGGGCCGCGGGGGCGAGGAGCGCCGCGAAGAGGCCCTGGAGGGCGCGGGCGCCGATGAGCTCCCAGGATTCCTGTGCGATGCCGCCGATCAGCGAGGCCGCGGCGAAGCCGGCAGCCGCCACGATGAACGTCCGTTTGCGCCCCCAGAAGTCGGCGATGCGCCCGCCGAGCAGCAGGAAGGCACCGAACACCAAAGCGTAGGCGGTCACCACCCAGGACCGCGTCGAGTCGCTGATCCCCATTTCGATCTGCAGCCGGGGCAGGGCCAGGTTCACGATGGTGCCGTCCAGCACCACCATGAACTGCGCCAGTGCGAGGAAAACCAGTGCCCCCCACCGGCTTTTCCCGCTTATTTTCTGTTCAGTCCCCGCACTTGCCAGCTGAGTTGCCACGGCTGTTTCCATCCCTTTGAAGTAGTAATACTTATACAAGTATAACTACTTCAGAGGGCACTCGTGACGACAGGGGAAACGCTCTCTCACTTGATGCGGGAAAAACAGAAACGCTCTCTCATTTAATGCGGGAAACACGGAAACGCTCTCTCACTGTCGTC
>NZ_JACXBW010000038.1 GCF_014712225.1 Pseudarthrobacter sulfonivorans | reverse complement strand
CGGTTTTCGTTGGTGGGGAGGTTGAGGGTGGGGTTTTGGTCGAAGAAGCCGTGGGGTTCGAGCATGAAGCCGATGTTTTGGCGGGGCATGATGGGCCAGTCTTCGAGGCGGACGACGTGGTGCATGCCGAAGGTGTACCAGACCACGAGGTCCTGGTCCACGATGTTCCGGTCGGCCTGGGTCCAGATGTGCAGGCCGTCGTCGGCGCCGGTGGCCTGGTTGGGGAATTCGCCGGCGGCGAAGCGTTCGGTGCGGTCGTAGGCGGTGACCCAGAGGTTGTTCCGGGCGAACTGGGCGCGTTTGCTGACGTAGGACTCATCGCCGGCGGCGAGCTGGATGCCGTTGGTGGGGATCAGGCGGTAGGCGACGGGTTCGTTGACGATGTTGGTGCTGTCGCGGTTGGCGATCTTCCAGAAGCGGTGCTTGGAGGAGTCGGTTTTGCGGATGGCGGCCTGTTCGGTTTCCAGGAGCCGGTCCACGGCCATGAACGCGGTGTGGGTGGGGTTGTGTTCGGGGATTTCCATGTCGACTTCGTAGACGGCGTTGGTGGGTCCGTCGATTTCGAAGTCCATGCGGACGTTGAACATGTGCTGGTGGATCGGGGCGTAGAGTCCGTCGTTGTTCAGGCTCTGGCCGTAGGGGCTTTTCTGCCCGGGTTTCTGGCCGGCGGTGGAGAGGATGCCGGTGGCCTTGACGAGGAACTCGATGGACCCGTCGAGGAAGAGGTGCCAGTAGAAGGCGTATTCGTAGTTCGCGACGGTGGCGATGAAGGAGATCACGAGTTTGCGGCTGCGGCGGGTTTCGGTGGTGCCTTCGCGGAAGTCGAAGTGCTTCCAGAGGATGGAGTCGTCTTCCTCGTGCATGCAGATGGCGTTTTCGATGGTCAGCGGGTTGCCGTGGCTGTCGGCGGTGATGCCGTCGAAGTATTTGATTTCGCCCAGGCAGTCACAGCCCAGGGTCAGGGAGTTGGCCATGTTGCCGATGTTGTATTCGCCGGAGTCGAAGGCGTTCTTTTTGGCCTGGACGGGGGCGGTGTCGCCGTACGGGACGACCATTTCCGAGAGGGAGGCCCGGTTGATGACGGGCCGTTCGACGCCCTTGTTGCGGAATTTCAGCTGGTGCAGGACCAGGCCTTCGCGGGGGGTGAAGCCGACGCGGAAGGACCAGTCGGCCCACTGGACGTGGTTGCCGGTGACGGTGAAGGATGCGCCTTCGGGCTGGGTGATGGAGATCGGTTTCAGGTCGGTGCGGGCCTCGCCGACGTATTTGGGCAGGTAGTTCCCGGACGCGGACGGGACCGGGATGGCCTGGTCGTCCTCGACCTTGACGACCTCCCCGGAGTTCAGGTCCACGATCACGATGAAGTTCTCGATCGGGTGGGCGTAGGGGCTGTCGTCGGCTTCCTCGCGGACGAAGACCAGGGCGCGCATCAGGCGCCGGCCCAGGTCGTCCTCGCCGAAGTAGCCCACGGACCAGGGCTCGAAGCAGACCAGGGACATGTCCGTGATGCCGCGCTTGGCCAGGGCGGCCCGGACCTCGGGGTTGGTCCGGCAGGACTCCTCACCTTCGGCGAACTCGTCGAGCATGAACGGGGGGTGGATGTGCGCGGCGAGCTGGGTCCATTTGGAGACGATCCCGGATTCGAGGTCCACGATCGCTTCGTACGAGCGGGCCTCGGCCCGGTTGACCAGGACCGCGTCAGCCTCGCGGATGGTCGCGGCGCCGGCCCGGAGCAGTTCCTTCTCCGGCTC
>NZ_JACXBW010000037.1 GCF_014712225.1 Pseudarthrobacter sulfonivorans | reverse complement strand
TGGCTGCAGGAGAAGATACCTCCCATATCCTCAGCGGGTTGACTAACCAGCTGCCTGATCGAGATCCGGAAGAGACCGCCGAATGGGTTGAGTCCCTGGACGCACTGATCAGGGAACAGGGCACCGAACGTGCCCAATACATCATGCGGAGCCTGCTGCAGCGTGCTGGCGCGCAAAGCGTCGGCGTGCCGATGGTGACCACAACAGACTACGTGAACACCATTCCCGTGGATCAGGAAGCACAGTTCCCCGGCAACGAGGAGTTCGAGCGCCGGTACCGCGCCTACATGCGCTGGAACGCGGCCATCATGGTGCACCGGGCGCAGAAGGCGAACATCGGCGTCGGCGGGCACATTTCCACCTACGCCGGTGCCGCGACCCTGTACGAGGTGGGCTTCAACCACTTCTTCCGCGGCAAGGACCACCCGGGCGGCGGTGACCAGGTCTTCTTCCAAGGCCACGCGTCCCCCGGCATGTACGCCCGTGCGTTTATGGAAGGCCGCCTCACCGAGGAAGACATGGACGGCTTCCGCCAGGAGAAGTCCAAGGAAGGCCACGCGCTCTCCTCCTACCCGCACCCCCGGCTGATGCCGGAGTTCTGGGAATTCCCCACGGTCTCGATGGGCATCGGCCCCATGAATGCGATCTACCAGGCCCAGTCCAACCGCTACCTGCACAACCGCGGGCTGAAGGACACCAGTGACCAGCAGGTCTGGGCGTTCCTGGGCGACGGCGAAATGGACGAGCCCGAGTCCCGCGGCCTGCTCCAGCTCGCGGCGAATGAGAACCTGGACAACCTGAACTTCGTGATCAACTGCAACCTCCAGCGCCTGGACGGGCCGGTGCGCGGCAACGGCAAGATCATGCAGGAACTCGAAGCGTTCTTCCGCGGCGCCGGCTGGAACGTCATCAAGGTCGTCTGGGGCCGGGAGTGGGATGACCTGCTCGCCAAGGACGACGACGGCTCACTCGTGAAGATCATGAACGAGACCGTCGACGGCGACTACCAGACCTACAAGGCCGAGTCCGGCGGCTTCGTCCGCGAACACTTCTTCGGCCAGACCCCGCAGACCAAGGACATGGTCGCGGACCTCAGCGACGATGACATCTGGAACCTCAAGCGCGGCGGCCACGACTACCACAAGGTTTACGCCGCCTACAAGGCAGCGACCGAGTTCAAGGGCAAGCCGACCGTCATCCTGGCACACACCGTCAAGGGCTACGGCCTCGGACCGCATTTCGAGGGCCGCAACGCGACCCACCAGATGAAGAAGCTCACGCTCGATGACCTGAAGAAATTCCGCGACCACCTGCGGATTCCGGTCACCGACGAGGAGCTGGAGAAGGATCTGTACCAGCCGCCGTACTTCCACCCGGGCAGCGATGCGCCGGAGATCAAGTACATGATGGAACGCCGGGCCGAGCTCGGCGGCGCCGTGCCGGAGCGCCGCTCCAAGCACCAGGACATCGCCCTTCCCGACGCGAAGACGTATGAAGTCGCCAAGCGCGGCTCCGGCAAGCAGCAGGCGGCCACCACCATGGCGTTCGTCCGGCTCCTGAAGGACCTCATGCGGGATAAGAACTTCGGCAAGCACATCGCGCCGATCATCCCCGATGAAGCCCGCACGTTCGGCATGGATGCGTTCTTCCCCACCGCCAAGATCTACAACCCCAAGGGCCAGAACTACCTGTCGGTGGACCGCGACCTGGTGCTCGCCTACAAGGAATCGGCGCAGGGCCAGCTGATCCACCCGGGCATCAACGAAGCCGGCGCCGTGGCAGCGTTCACCGCCGCCGGCACCGCGTACGCCAC
>NZ_JACXBW010000036.1 GCF_014712225.1 Pseudarthrobacter sulfonivorans | reverse complement strand
GGAACCCGCCCGGAACCACTCACGCCAGCACCACGCCCGGGGGCCCCGGACCGCGGCCCCCACACCCCTTCGGCACCCCCCGCCCCGGCACCGCCGTCGAACCCCCACCAACTACCAGAGCGTCCACCGGAAAACGGGCCTGTGAAGTTGGTCATGAAGGCGGATGACATCGCCGCAGTGATCCTGTCGCCAGCCAGCCAGATATACCTCGTCGACGCCGACTCCAGGGCCGCCGGCGACAGCACCCAGACCGCCAGCAGTCCGGAACTGCTGAGTAGGCCTTCGCAACTTCCTGTTCCGCAGCTTCCAGTCGGCGGCCTAGCGTCCGCAATATCGGGGCCGCCTGACCCACATCTGGGCAGCCACCGGTGCGGCAGGCTGTGGCGACTTCGAGGACCGCGGGACGCCGGCCCAACGGCTCGTGCGCCAACTCCCGGGTCGCCGGGTACCGCACCATGCATCGAGCCCGCGACGTCCACACCACCGGCCGATCGGATCGCCGGGCGCGTCGACCCGAAATGCCCGTAATGCACGATCGGGCACGAGCCGACACAGCGCGGTCAGATCAGCACAGGCAAAAGCGGTCGTGGGGCAGGGTTGATCACTTTCATCAGACGGTACCGCTCGAGCAGGCTTTGCGGGTCGGTCCACGATCTCCCTTGACGACATGCCGGGAGCAGGAGCCATAATCGGGCTGTGCACCAGAGCGGTGCCGCGGGAAGAGCCGACGGATGTTGCCGCAGCTGGTGAGGAGTCCTCCAATGACGAAGTACCTGATCTCGTTCCCCAGTGAGGCCATGGTCATCCCCGAGGAGGACTTCCAAGCGGTGGTCGAGGCCTCGCACGCCGTCATCGATGAGGCCAAGGCAGCGGGCGTGTATGTCTTTGGCGGCGGCATCGATGAGGGCGTCGAGCCAGTGCTCGTGGCGGGTGACGGCGCCGTCACCGAGGGGACATACCCAGGTCACAAGGTGCCCAACGGCGGTTACGCCGTTCTCGAGCTGCCCTCGCGGGAGTCGGCACTTGAGTGGGCCGCGAAGATTGCCATCGCGTGCTGCTGCTCGCAAGAGGTCCGGCAGTTCCACTACGACCCGGCAAGCTGATGAAGGCAAACTCGGCCAGAGCCGGCAGTGCGTCGCGCCATAAGCAACGTACAGCACCGCATCGGGCAGGGGACGGCGACCTATGGCCCGTTGCGGGGCTACCCGTAGATCGGAGTCGTCGGCCTCTGTTGTACGCCAGCGCCTGGACCAGCCGTCTCGAGGTTGGATGTCGCCCCAGGAGGGCGTCCCTTACGACCGTCCGCCGGGGGCGTCGGTTCGTACGATACAACCCGACTGGATGCGGGCTCTACACCTTCAACTGCGAAGCCGCCTTTGTCTCGCCCGTTTCATGGCCCACTTCCAGGGTCACTTGTCCCTGGTGCGGTAGCAGCGGGGCCCAGCCGCAATCTCTCGCGGCATGGCATGTCGCCGTGGTCGGAGCAGACATCGTTGGCTCCGGCTAGGCCGTCGACTACCTGTCCCCCCAGCATTCGCGTGGCGTGGGTGAAAGGCGCCGGTACAGCCATCGGCCAAGGTCCGGCCTGTGTTAGACACAGCGTGGCTCATGCGCGGTTGGTTCCTCCGCTCCGCGAATACGCCGATACAGACGACTTCATTGACACCACGGCCGCCGACGCCGACGGGGAGCTCGCCGGGCACTGGACGGGTAGCGCTGCGCCAACGGGACGAATCCCATGTTGCAGCTCTTGGTCGCCGGAAGGCCACCAGTCAGCCGCCGTTGCCGTATCGCAGACCAGCCCGCCGGTCGCTCCGTGGCCGAGCGTTGCTCAGGCCTGTCGACGCCGGCGGTGGGATCCATACGAAGCGTCAGGCGCAATGCTGGTCCTGGGCTTGGTGGCGGTGTGATCCAGTGAACAGGGTGTGGTTTGGGTGTGAGGGTGGTCCGGCGGCTTTGGAAGGGTGCAGATTCGGTGTGGTGGCGGGGTTTTTTGGGTGTGGGGGGGTGTTATTGGTGGATTTGCGGTGTGGGTTCGGGGCGTGTATTGTTTTCTGAGTCGCCGCCGCTGATGCGGGAAAATAGCGACAAACCCCCTTTGTTCAACAGCCTGAAATATGGTGCGCTTTGCGGCGTGTCGGGTTCGGGTGGGGCTGGTTTGTGGGAGCGGCAAGTCGCGGAAACGCTGATTTGCAAAGCTCGCCGAAACCGGGTAAGTTTGAAAAGTTGCTCCGGAGCGATCCACGGCTGA
>NZ_JACXBW010000035.1 GCF_014712225.1 Pseudarthrobacter sulfonivorans | reverse complement strand
AATCCACATTAAGTGAGAGAGCGTTCCGGCTTTTCTTGCATTAAGTGAGAGAGCGTTGACGTCTTTAGTGTGCTTGGGCGGCGGCGCCTGTGGTGTTTCCGCCCAGCCGTGCCGTGACCTTGTTGGCGGCTGCCGCGCAGGACTCGCCAAGGTTCTGCAGCCGCTCCTGGGAGACGCGGAACCGCGGGGCGGGGATGAGGACAGCTGCCACAACGTCGCCACGGTGATCGTAGACGGGGGCGGCAACGCCAACTTCATCCAGCGAACTTTCCCCGTAATTGACGGCCCATCCGCGGCGGGAGTCGCCTTTAAGGCGGACCAGGTAGCTGTCGAGGCTGGTCTCATCCACCCCTGCGTACGTGATGGCTCCGCTGCGGATGAGTGAGCGCACGCGTTCTTCCGGTTCCGTTGCAAGGAATACCTGGACCGAGGCGCTCAGGGCGTCGTTGTACCGTGCCCCCAGCGGGGTGGTGTGTTTGATCTGGTGGCGGCTGGCGATCTGCTCCACGCAGATGGACTGATTGCCTTCCCACATCATCAGGGCACTGGTCTCCCCCGTCAGTTCGGTGAGCTCCCGGAGAACCGGATAGGCGACACGGCGCTCCTCCAGTTCAGCCAGCAGCGGCCCAGCGACGGCGATCAGCCCCAATCCGAGGCGGAAACGGCGGGTGTCCGCATCCCGCTCCACGAGGTTTTCCTGTTCAAAGGTGGCCAGGATTCGTGACACCGTGCTTTTGTGCAGGCCTACCCTGTTCGCAATTTCAGTGACACCCAGCAACGGTTCGTCAGCGGTGAATGAGCGAAGGACGGCGATGGCATTGACAATGACCGAGGCGCCCTTGGTATCGGCCTTGCCGCTAACGTCGCTGCCGTTGGTGTCGGGGCCGGTGCTGTCGCCGCCAGTGGTGTCACGGGAATCTGGTGTGCTCATGGTGCTCACTATCATTGCGCATAGTCCGCGGAAAGCGGCGCCGCAGCCAGTGCGGCGCCGCTTCCCGGCCTATTAACCCGGAGGGGTCAGCTGCGGGTTAGGCTCCGATGATGTTGTATTCCGGACCGAACGGGAACTTGGTGATGTTCTCGGCTCCGTCTTCGCCCACCACCAGGATGTCGTGCTCGCGGTAGCCGCCGGAGCCCGGCTGGCCGTCCAGGACGGTGATCATCGGTTCCATGGAGACCACCATGCCCGGCTCCAGCACGGTGTCGATGTCCTCGCGGAGTTCCAGCCCGGCCTCGCGGCCGTAGTAGTGGCTGAGCACGCCGAAGGAGTGGCCGTAGCCGAACGTGCGGTTGGCCAGCAGGCCGTGGCCCACGTAGATCTCGTTGAGCTCCGCGGCGATGTCCTTGCACACGGCGCCCGGCTTGATCAGCTCAAGACCGCGCTTGTGGACCTCGACGTTGATGTTCCACAGTTCCAGCGAGCGGGCATCCGGTTCGCCGTAGAACAGGGTGCGCTCCAGGGCGGTGTAGTAGCCGGACGTCATCGGGAAGCAGTTCAGGGACAGGATGTCGTGTTCCTGGATCTTGCGGGTGGTGGCCCAGTTGTGGGCGCCGTCGGTGTTGATGCCGGACTGGAACCACACCCAGGTGTCGCGGATTTCGGAGTTCGGGAAGGTCCGGGCGATCTCGTGGACCATGGCCTCGGTGCCGATCAGGGCAACCTCGTATTCGGTGATGCCGGCCGTGATGGCGTTGCGGATGGCTTCGCCGCCCAGGTCGCCGATGCGTGCACCGTGCTTGATGACCTCGATCTCTTCGGCGGACTTGATCATGCGCTGACGCATGGCGGCCTGGGCCACGTCCACCAGGGTGGCGCCGGAGAAGGCGGCCTGGATCTTGTTGCGGTTATCCAGTGGCAGCGAGTCGTCCTCGACGCCGAGGCGGCGCGGGTTGATGCCGCGGGTGCGCAGGACTTCCTGGATGGCGAAGATGTAGTTGTCGCGGCGCCAGTCCGTGTAGATGATGTTGTCGCCGTAGCTGCGGCGCCATGGCATGCCGGCGTCGATGTTCGCGGTGACGGTGACGTTGTCATCCTTGGTGACCACCATGGCGTAGGAACGGCCGAACGTGGTGAAAAGGTAGTCGGAGTAGTACTTGATGGAGTGGTAGCTGGTCAGGACGACGGCGTCGAGTTCCTTCTCCGCCATGATGCGGCGCAGGCCGGCGAGCCGGCGCTCGAACTCCGTGTCCGAGAACGTGAGGCTGACCTTCTCGCCGTTCTTCAGGACCTTGGTGCGCTCCAGTTCGGCGATGGACGATGCGTTTCCGGTGGTGATGGTCATGGTGTTGCCTTTCTGTGGTGCAGTTACTTTGAGATGGGAAGTGGGGGAAAGAATGGGGTTACTCGTGGCGCAGCGGTTCGTTGCCGGTTTCCCTGGAGAGTGCAACGGCGATCAGGGAAATTACCGCCGCACCGACGAGGTACCAGGCGGGGGCCAGATTGCTGGCGGTGGCAGCGATCAGGAGGGTTGCCATGAAGGGTGCGGTACCGCCGAAGAGGGCGTTGGAGAGGTTGAAGCTGACCGCGAAGCCGCTGTAACGGACCCGGGTGGGGAACATCTCGGCCAGGAAGCTGGGAAGCGTTCCGTCATTGAGGGTGAGCATTGCGCCCAACAAAATTTGGACGAGGACGATGACCAGGAAATTCCCGGTTCCCAACAGTGCGAAGGCGGGCACGGTCAGCACAATGAAGGTGATGGACGCGCTGATCAGCACCTTCTTGCGTCCGTAGCGGTCCGAGAGCATCCCGGTCAGGAAGATGAATCCGATGTAGGTCAGCAGCGCGATCGTGGTGGCAAGGAAAGATTCGGTTTCTCCGAGACCAAGCTCCGACGACAAATACGTGGGCATGTAGCTGAGGATGACGTAGAACCCGACGGCGTTGAGCAGCACGGCTCCGACGGCCTGCAGCAGCTGCCGCCAATGGTTCCGAAAGAGGCTGGAGACAGGTGCCTTGACGGCCTGGTCCTCCTTTGCGAGCTCGCGGAACACCGGGGTATCTTCGAGCTTGGTCCGGATGTAGCGACCGATCAGGCCCATCGGGGCTGCCAGCAGGAATGGCAGGCGCCACCCCCAGCTGTGCATCGCTTCGGTAGCCAGGAGGGTTGTCAGCAGGCCGGCGATGAGCGATCCGAGAAGCAAACCTGCCGCGGTGCTGGCGGGGACAACCGCCGCGTACAGGCCGCGCTTGTTGACGGGGGCGTACTCGACGAGGAAGGCCGAGGCTCCGGCATACTCCCCCGAGGCTGAGAAGCCCTGCACCACCCGGATGATCAGAAGCAGGACGGGCGCCCAGATGCCGATCGTGTCGTAACCCGGGATGAGTGCGATGCAGAAGGTCGCCCCGGACATGATCAGGATGGACAGGGAAAGTGCTGTCCGCCGGCCCACCTTGTCACCGATGTGGCCCCAGACGAACCCGCCCAGCGGGCGCACCAGGAACGAAATGGCGAACAGGGCGAAAGTCAGCAGGAGCCCGGTCTGGGGGTCGGATTCGGGAAAGAACACTGTGGCGATCGTGACGGCAAGGTAGCCGTAAACGGCGTAATCGAACCATTCAACAAAGTTGCCGATGAAGCTGGCCGCGATGACCCTGCGGCGGGTTTCCTTGCTGACGGCGGTGTCAGCAGGTTCATAGTCCTGGCCACTCAGGGTGCTGCGGCCAGCGCCGGAACCATCGTGCGTGCGGTTTGGCTCCGGGGTAAGTCCGCGGCCATGGGCCGGCGAGGAAGTTTCGTTACTCATGTATCCACCAAATTGGTTTGGAGTTGCATTCAGCGCAACGCTGTTGCAACAGACTATGCGTGATGGGCGACACAGTCAATGGTTTATTGTGAATATTGCGGCACGCTCATTGCGGTCCGTATGAGGTGTCCGCGCAATGCAGGAGGCCATCCGGCCCGGATGGCCACGTGGAATCCGGCAATCCTGCAGTTGCGTGTGACGAATCTTCGTTGCGTGCGCGGAAGATCGCCTTGATTGTTGGAGCGGTGCCCTCAGGTAGCGCTGCGGCGTTCCATTGACAGTCACTGCGGAGGCTGACATATTTCGAGTACGCGCTATACGCGCCGCGTTGTGTAATACGCAATGCGTAGTTTGCGAGCTTCGGGTTGGGAGCCGCGGCGAGAACCTTGAAACTGACGGGCGCCACCTGGCGCCCAAGCGCCGTCCCCGAGTCCCTGTCATCAGGAAGGAAACCAGCCAATGGTCCATAGAGTTCAGGCCGTCATTGCCAGGGCGAAGAACGCCCCGGTTTCAGTGGAGACCATTCTGGTCCCGGATCCGGGGCCGGGGGAGGCCCTGGTGGACATTCTCACGTGCGGGGTCTGCCACACGGACCTGCATTACAAGCAGGGCGGCATCGGGGATGATTTCCCTTATCTGCTCGGCCATGAGGCCACGGGTGTTGTCAGCGCCGTCGGGCCCGGCGTCACGCAGGTGGCCCCGGGTGACCGGGTGATCCTGAACTGGCGTGCCGTGTGCGGGGAATGCCGGGCGTGCGCCAAGGGCCAGCCGCAGTACTGCTTCAACACCCATAACGCGACGCAGAAGATGACGCTTGAGGACGGCACGGAGCTCGCTCCCGCGCTGGGCATCGGCGCGTTCGCGGAGAAAACTTTGGTTGCCGCGGGGCAGTGCACCAGGATTGAC
>NZ_JACXBW010000034.1 GCF_014712225.1 Pseudarthrobacter sulfonivorans | reverse complement strand
CACCGGCCCGGACTGTCCATCGCGGAACTGACCCAGCCCGGCCAGCCCGCACAACGCATCTCCCTGCCCCGCCGCAGCCTCAAAGACTGCCTCGCCGAAGAACTCCGCCGCCTCGACCCCGACGAAGTCTTCGGCGAAACCATCACCAACCTCCCAGGCCCCGGAACGCAGCAGGAAGCCCATCACTCCTTGATCGGCAATGCCGAGCAGCAAGCGCATGGAGACTGTTCTTCGCTGATCACCGTCTAAAAGACGACGAACCAACACTTCCCCTTGGAGTGGCGGAATTCCCTCCCCCGGGCGATTCGGCCTGCCGTGGACCTGGCCACCGTCGCATCAATGCGGGCACCCCCAAAACCCCGTTCCGCGAGGGTTCTGCAGGGCTGCGCCCACCAACATCACTGCCTCCGTTGTCCACGGCAACAGCTAACTCCACCGTCACTAGGGGTTACTTTCCGTGGTCAATTCAGTGTTGAGCACGGATGTAGGGCAGTGCGTCGTGAACGTAGGTTGGGCAGTGATCAGCATCACAGTGATGCTGAAGATGATGGAGGACGTTATGACGAGCTCTGTTGGACTGTTAGTGACGCTGGAGGCGAAGCCGGGCAAGGAGGCCGAACTGGCTGACTTCCTCCAGGCTGCTCGGGCCCTCGTTGTTGAGGAGCCTGACTCATCCACTTGGTACGCCTTCAAGATCAATTCCACCCAGTTCGGAATTTACGACACGTTTCCGCATGAGGAAGGCCGTCAGGCACATCTCTCCGGAAAGGTAGCCACAGCCCTGGGATCGAGGGCGGATGAACTTCTCGCCTCCCCACCCTCGATTCAACCCGTGGAGGTCCTCGCCTTCATATAAATCTTTCGCTCTCGAAACCGTTCTTCATCGACATACACCTTAACCGCAAAAGGATATAGACATGGCCAGTAAGCAGAACCCCAAGAAGCGCATGATTCTGAACGCATTCGACATGAACTGTGTGGGGCATCAGAACCCTGGGATGTGGGCACATCCTGATGACCAGACCCACCGCTATAAGGACGTCGACTACTGGATCGACCTGGCCAAACTCCTTGAGCGTGGGGGATTTGACTGCCTCTTCATTGCAGATGTCCTCGGCTTTTACGATGTTTACGGCGGATCACGTGACACCGCACTTCGCACCGCGGCCCAGGCGCCTGTCGGAGATCCGGCTATCCCGGTGGCAGCGATGGCGGCTGTTACAGAAAGACTGGGATTCGGGGTTACGAAGTCACTGACTTACGAACTTCCGTATTCTTTCGCTAAGACGATGACCACTTTGGACCACATCACAAAGGGCCGAGTCGCCTGGAATATCGTGACGTCGTATCAGGCGAGCGCAGCCGAGAACCTGGGGCTGGATAAGCAGATCCCGCATGACGAGCGTTACGCAGTGGCGGACGAGTTCATGGAGGTTTGCTACAAGCTTTGGGAAGGGTCGTGGGAGGACGACGCCGTGGTAATGGATAAGAAGAACCGTATCTTCACGGATCCGTCCAAAGTCCATGACATCAACCACGAGGGGAAGTACTACAAGGTTCCCGGCGCCCACCTGGGGCAGCCGAGTCCACAGCGCACTCCTTTCCTGTTCCAGGCGGGCACATCCAAGAAGGGCATGGAGTTCTCCGGGAAGCACGCTGAGGCAGTGTTCGTCATCGGCACGAGCCCCGAAGAGCTGCGCCCGACCGTTGACAAGGTTCGCCAGCAGGCAGCCGAGGCGGGCAGGGACCCCCGGAGTGTAAAGGTCATCGTGATGTTGACCCCGATCACGGCACCGACGGATGAGGAGGCCCAGGCCAAGCTTGAGGACTTCTACAAGTACGCAGATACTGACGCGGCACTGACCCTGTTCGGCGGATGGACAGGCATTGATATGTCGTCGGCGGCGGATGACCAGCCCCTGGAGAGTATCGAGAGTGACGCTATCCGGGCAATGATCGAGATGCTGACCGGCGTTGACAGTGAGGTTGTCTGGACAAAGGAGCGGCTTGCGAAATGGCTGTGCATCGGCGGATTTAGCGCTTCAGTGGTTGGATCGCCGAAAACCATCGTCGATGAGATGGAACGATGGATGGAGATTGCAGATGTCGACGGCTTCAACCTTGGCCGGGTCATTGCACCCGGGACGATGGAGGACTTCGTCGAGCTGGTCGTTCCCGAACTGCGCAAGCGAGGTCATGTCCCGCAGGACCCGACCTCGGACGCAGTGATGACGTTGCGTGAACGTCTCACAGGTGACTCCCTGCTCCCTTCAGAGCATGCCGGCGCCAACTACCGGCTGGGCGTGGCGGCATCAGTCTCCTGATGAAGCCGTCCGAACTGCACAGCTAAAGAGGATGAGAACGGCGGCCGCCGATTCGTGGATCGGCGGCCGCCACTCCTTCCCTGGGTTTAGTGATCAACGACGCGGCCCACGGGAAGCTAGCGCCGGCCCGAACGTTCACGCGGTGGACATGCCGAGTGTTCTTGGTCACCTGTAGGTAAAGTATTGCGTTCAGATCGAACTACGCGAACGGCCGGTCGAAGGAGACCGGCTGATCGTGAAGTTGCACTGCCACACTTTGGGGTTCAGAGAGGAATCCGTAAATGCCGGTAGATTTCAAGCAACCAAAGCCTCAGTCGTGTGTAGACCGGGGCATCACCTCCCGGGAGTGGGAGGTCCTCCAGGCCGTTCTTAACCATCTGGCCAACGCCGAGATCGCAGCCACACTGGGGATCAGCGTGCGAACGGTCGAGAGCCACGTTTCCAATCTTTTGACCAAGTTTGACGTCTCGTCCCGTTCAGGGTTGTTGGCTGCAGTCCGGGCCACTGAAGATTCCGGTCCATTACGGCTTGAGGCTCCCCCTTCGTTGCTTCGCATGGCCAGGGCAGGTGAATTTGTAGGCCGGGGTCCGGAGCTCGAACAACTCCACGATGAGTGGGACATGGCCAGGGCGGGCGCACAGCGCCTTGTGCTGGTCTCGGGCGATGCCGGCATCGGAAAGAGCCGGCTGGTTGCAGAGTTCATGCGGCAGCTCTTGGTCAATGACGACCCGCTGGTGCTGCATGGACGCTGCGACGAAGACGTGGCAGGTCCTTTTGAAGCAGTCGGCCACGCCCTCGCCCCTTACATTCGCGCAAGCAATCCGGCCAGCCTGGCGGGAGAGCTTGGTGACGTCGCCGCCGAACTGGAAACGATCATTCCAATTTCCGGCATCCGTCTACCGGGGATTCCCGTTGATGCTGTGCGCACCGATCCGAACGTTACCCGGCTGCGGCTCTTCGACGCCGTCACGCGTGTGCTCCGGCGTGCGTCGGCTGCCTCGCCCATGCTGCTGGTACTCGATGACCTGCACTGGGCTCCCGAGCCCACCCTCCTGCTGCTTAAGCACCTGATGCAGGAGGAGGCGCTTAAGCGCACCATGATTATCTGTACTCTTCGCCCCGGGGACGTCTCAGATGCCCTCATCGATTTCCTGGGCAGGTTGCGACGCGACGCAATGCCCGCTCAGATTGAGCTGGGTGGATTGCACCGGCTCGAGGTCGCTCAACTGTTGGCTTCAGATGACGGATCGGCACAATCACGGGATGACATCTTCTCTGAAAGCGTGGCCTATGACATCTACGCGGAAACTCGGGGAAACCCGCTGTACGCCGGAGAGCTGATCCGAAGCCTGGGAGAGGGCAGCGGGCCGAAATCGGCGGGCTATGCAGACGTTCCTCACGGCGTGAAGGACATCGTTACCGCACGTGTTCGGCGACTCGCACAAGAGACTCAGACCCTCCTCGGCATCGCCGCCGTACTGGGGCAGGAATTTGACCTCAGCGTGCTGCAGCAACTTGCTGAAGTGGACGATTTCACTCTTCTGGAAGGAGTGGAGGAAGCAACCCAGGCACAGCTTTTGTACGACGTCACAGCCGCTTCACCCGATGCTGTGGAACGCTATGAATTTGTGCACGCCATTGTGCGTCGGGCAATCGTTGAAAGCCTGTCCCCGGCCCGGGTGCGCCGAATACATGCCGCAGCCGGCACGGCTTTGGAGCAACTGTTTCCCGAGGCTTTGGAAATGCGGGCCGATGAGATCGCATGGCATTTGGTTCAGGCAGGTCAAATTAAAGACCGCAAGAATATCGTGCGCTACCTAACCATGGCGGGCAGGGCCGCATTGAACAGTTCCGCGGCCGAAGAGGGACTTCGCTTTCTGGACCAGGCCTTGGAATACATCGATGCGGCTGACGCCTTTGACCGTGCGGAACTATGGTTCCAGCGTGGCCTGACGTTACGTACATTGGGTCGCTGGCCGGATTCGGTGGCCTCTTTACGCAATGCGCTGGACCTTTATGCAGAAGTGGGAGACCTGGAAGCCATCTCCCGCACGTGCCGTGCTGCCACACACACCATGTTTTGGTTTTTCCGGATGCCCGAAGCCCTCGATTTGGCAGCTTATGGACTCAAGATGCTTGACGGCCACGGGGGCGCCGAACGGGGAAGGCTGCTTGGTGCGTTGTCTTTTGCCCAGGCTTGGAGCGGTGATTACGGCTCAAGCATGAAGGCCATCGACGAAGAGTTGGACATGGCCTCCCGGCTCGGTGATGCGGAGCTCCGCGGGCATGGCCTGGCCATGCGTGCGATGCAGCTTCCCGCGTTCCTTGAGCACAAGGACGCAGCCGCGGCAGGCTATGAGGCGTTGGAGATACTCCGCTACTCAGATGACATTTGGACCTTGACGAGCATGCTCGGT
>NZ_JACXBW010000033.1 GCF_014712225.1 Pseudarthrobacter sulfonivorans | reverse complement strand
ATGGTGTTCCGGCGGTGACCTACTCTCCCACACCCTCCCGGGTGCAGTACCATCGGCGCTGTGGGTCTTAGCTTCCGGGTTCGGAATGGGACCGGGCGTTTCCCCCACGCTATGACCGCCGTAACCCTTGCTCCGCACCCTGCCGGCCAAGGCCGGGGGCGGGAAATCTGGTGGTTACAACTGTGGTGTTGTTATTTAGTTGGTGTTCCCTGACAACGTTTTGGTTTGTTGTTTGGGAACCACATAGTGGACGCAAGCAGTCTTGTTTCTTTTTACCAGTGCTTGGTGTGAACGTCTTTTGAAATCCGTTCACGCAGTGGTGTGTGGTGTAAGTTATCGGCCTATTAGTACCGGTCAGCTTCACGAGTCGTTAGTCCTCGCTTCCACATCCGGCCTATCAACCCAGTGGTCTGGCTGGGGGCCTCTCACACACAAGGTGTATGGAAATCTCATCTCGAAGCGAGCTTCCCGCTTAGATGCTTTCAGCGGTTATCCCATCCGAACGTAGCTAATCAGCGGTGCACTTGGCAGTACAACTGACACACCAGAGGTTCGTCCGTCCCGGTCCTCTCGTACTAAGGACAGCCCTTCTCAAATTTCCTGCGCGCGCAGCGGATAGGGACCGAACTGTCTCACGACGTTCTAAACCCAGCTCGCGTACCGCTTTAATGGGCGAACAGCCCAACCCTTGGGACCTACTCCAGCCCCAGGATGCGACGAGCCGACATCGAGGTGCCAAACCATGCCGTCGATATGGACTCTTGGGCAAGATCAGCCTGTTATCCCCGAGGTACCTTTTATCCGTTGAGCGACGGCCATTCCACAATGTACCGCCGGATCACTAGTCCCGACTTTCGTCCCTGCTCGAGATGTCTCTCTCACAGTCAAGCTCCCTTGTGCACTTACACTCGACACCTGATTGCCAACCAGGCTGAGGGAACCTTTGGGCGCCTCCGTTACTTTTTAGGAGGCAACCGCCCCAGTTAAACTACCCATCAGGCACTGTCCCTGACCCGGATTACGGGCCGAAGTTAGATGTCCAAAGTGACCAGAGTGGTATTTCAACGATGACTCCACCCGAACTGGCGTCCGGGCTTCAACGTCTCCCACCTATCCTACACAAGCCACTCCGAACACCAATACCAAACTATAGTAAAGGTCTCGGGGTCTTTCCGTCCTGCTGCGCGTAACGAGCATCTTTACTCGTACTGCAATTTCGCCGAGTTTATGGTTGAGACAGCGGGGAAGTCGTTACTCCATTCGTGCAGGTCGGAACTTACCCGACAAGGAATTTCGCTACCTTAGGATGGTTATAGTTACCACCGCCGTTTACTGGGGCTTAAATTCTCAGCTTCGCCCGTAAGGGCTAACCGGTCCTCTTAACCTTCCAGCACCGGGCAGGAGTCAGTCCGTATACATCGTCTTGCGACTTCGCACGGACCTGTGTTTTTAGTAAACAGTCGCTTCCCCCTGGTCTCTGCGGCCCCGATCCCCTCCCACCAGCAAGTGGTGTTCAAGGTTGGGGCCCCCCTTCTCCCGAAGTTACGGGGGCATTTTGCCGAGTTCCTTAACCATAATTCTCTCGATCGCCTTAGTATTCTCTACCTGATCACCTGTGTCGGTTTGGGGTACGGGCGGCTAAAACCTCGCGTCGATGCTTTTCTCGGCAGCATAGGATCACCAAATCCCCCCTTACGGGGGTCCCATCAGATCTCAGGCATCATGAACAGCGGATTTGCCTACCGTTCGCCCTACATCCTTAGACCGGGACAACCATCGCCCGGCTCGGCTACCTTCCTGCGTCACACCTGTTAATACGCTTGCCTCCCAGGATCAGGTCCCGCGCTCCACCAAAACCCACGTCGCCACAAGGGCGGGCGGGCAGGTATCGGGCGGTTAGTATCCCCTGTTCAACATGGACGGTTTTTCGCCGGTACGGGAATATCAACCCGTTGTCCATCGACTACGCCTGTCGGCCTCGCCTTAGGTCCCGACTTACCCAGGGCAGATTAGCTTGACCCTGGAACCCTTGATCATTCGGCGGACGGGTTTCTCACCCGTCTTTCGCTACTCATGCCTGCATTCTCACTCGTGTAGGCTCCACCGCTGGTTTACACCGCGACTTCACTGCCCACACGACGCTCCCCTACCACTCCAAACGCCTGAACCAACCCAACAAGTGGGCGGCTTGGCAAATATTTGAAATCCACAACTTCGGCGGTGTACTTGAGCCCCGCTACATTGTCGGCGCGGAATCACTTGACCAGTGAGCTATTACGCACTCTTTTAAGGATGGCTGCTTCTAAGCCAACCTCCTGGTTGTCTTCGCAACTCCACATCCTTTCCCACTTAGCACACGCTTAGGGGCCTTAGTTGGTGGTCTGGGCTGTTTCCCTCTCGACTATGAAGCTTATCCCCCACAGTCTCACTGCTGCGCTCTCACTTACCGGCATTCGGAGTTTGGCTGACGTCAGTAACCTTGTAGGGCCCATTAGCCATCCAGTAGCTCTACCTCCGGTAAGAAACACGCAACGCTGCACCTAAATGCATTTCGGGGAGAACCAGCTATCACGAAGTTTGATTGGCCTTTCACCCCTACCCACAGCTCATCCCCTCCATTTTCAACTGAAGTGGGTTCGGTCCTCCACGACGTCTTACCGTCGCTTCAACCTGGCCATGGGTAGATCACTTCGCTTCGGGTCTAGATCACGCCACTGCAACGCCCTATTCAGACTCGCTTTCGCTACGGCTTCCCCACACGGGTTAACCTCGCGACGTAACACTAACTCGCAGGCTCATTCTTCAAAAGGCACGCCGTCACCAGAATCAGACTGGCTCCGACGGATTGTAAGCACACGGTTTCAGGTACTGTTTCACTCCCCTCCCGGGGTACTTTTCACCTTTCCCTCACGGTACTGGTCCGCTATCGGTCATTAGGGAGTATTTAGGCTTATCAGGTGGTCCTGACAGATTCGCACGGGATTTCTCGGGCCCCGTGCTACTTGGGATACTTCCCGGGCGGCACAAAACATTTCGGTTACGGGGCTCACACCCTCTCTGGCCGGCCTTTCAAGACCGTTCACCTATGCCTGCACATCACACCCCACCACCCCGGCAGAGATGGTATGGAAAGTCCCACAACCCCGACCATGCAACGCCCGCCGGCTATCACACATGGAACGGTTTAGCCTGATCCGCGTTCGCTCGCCACTACTAACGGAATCACTATTGTTTTCTCTTCCTGCGGGTACTGAGATGTTTCACTTCCCCGCGTTCCCTCCACGCACCCTATGTGTTCAGATGCGGGTCACCAGGCAGCTCGCGCCCCTGGCGGGGTTTCCCCATTCGGACACCCTGGGATCACAGTCCGGTTATCGACTCCCCCAGGCTTATCGCAGATTCCTACGTCCTTCTTCGGCTCCTAATGCCAAGGCATCCACCGTGTGCTCTTAAAAACTTGACCACAAAAGATCAAAAAAACTAATTTTCGAGAGAACCACGAAAACCACCCGGATACCACCACCAAACCCAAAGGGCCACAGCAACAGCACCCGGACAGATCCAGGTTCATATTCTTGGAAATTGCTTCTTATAAAAGATGCTCGCGTCCACTATGTAGTTCTCAAACAACAACCCCAAACCACACACCCCACACACACGCCCGCCAAAGCAGAACGCAACCGTGTCATCGGTGCAGCCAGGAAACCAGAAACAAACAAACCCGGAACCCTCCCCAAAGGAAAGAACCCCGGCCCTGTTGCCTCAGGACCCAACAGTGTGCCAAACACTAAACCACCCATCCCCACTCCCCGCACCGTTCCAGGCAAACCAGGAACCCCGAAAGGAACCCGATCACCGTACTAGGCAAGGAAGAAGAACACGCGGCCGCTATTTGTTGATATTCCACCCGTGAGCACCCGCCGCAGAACTAGCGTCTGCGCAACGGGCGTACTCCTGACAACCCCTCCACACTCACATACATGAGGCAAGGTGATTGTAGGTGCTCCTTAGAAAGGAGGTGATCCAGCCGCACCTTCCGGTACGGCTACCTTGTTACGACTTAGTCCCAATCGCCAGTCCCACCTTCGACAGCTCCCTCCCCATAAGGGGTTAGGCCACCGGCTTCGGGTGTTACCAACTTTCGTGACTTGACGGGCGGTGTGTACAAGGCCCGGGAACGTATTCACCGCAGCGTTGCTGATCTGCGATTACTAGCGACTCCGACTTCATGGGGTCGAGTTGCAGACCCCAATCCGAACTGAGACCGGCTTTTTGGGATTAGCTCCACCTCACAGTATCGCAACCCTTTGTACCGGCCATTGTAGCATGCGTGAAGCCCAAGACATAAGGGGCATGATGATTTGACGTCGTCCCCACCTTCCTCCGAGTTGACCCCGGCAGTCTCCTATGAGTCCCCGCCATCACGCGCTGGCAACATAGAACGAGGGTTGCGCTCGTTGCGGGACTTAACCCAACATCTCACGACACGAGCTGACGACAACCATGCACCACCTGTGAACCGGCCGCAAGCGGGGCACCTGTTTCCAGGTATTTCCAGTCCATGTCAAGCCTTGGTAAGGTTCTTCGCGTTGCATCGAATTAATCCGCATGCTCCGCCGCTTGTGCGGGCCCCCGTCAATTCCTTTGAGTTTTAGCCTTGCGGCCGTACTCCCCAGGCGGGGCACTTAATGCGTTAGCTACGGCGCGGAAAACGTGGAATGTCCCCCACACCTAGTGCCCAACGTTTACGGCATGGACTACCAGGGTATCTAATCCTGTTCGCTCCCCATGCTTTCGCTCCTCAGCGTCAGTTAATGCCCAGAGACCTGCCTTCGCCATCGGTGTTCCTCCTGATATCTGCGCATTTCACCGCTACACCAGGAATTCCAGTCTCCCCTACATCACTCTAGTCTGCCCGTACCCACCGCAGATCCGGAGTTGAGCCCCGGACTTTCACGGCAGACGCGACAAACCGCCTACGAGCTCTTTACGCCCAATAATTCCGGATAACGCTTGCGCCCTACGTATTACCGCGGCTGCTGGCACGTAGTTAGCCGGCGCTTCTTCTGCAGGTACCGTCACTTTCGCTTCTTCCCTACTGAAAGAGGTTTACAACCCGAAGGCCGTCATCCCTCACGCGGCGTCGCTGCATCAGGCTTTCGCCCATTGTGCAATATTCCCCACTGCTGCCTCCCGTAGGAGTCTGGGCCGTGTCTCAGTCCCAGTGTGGCCGGTCACCCTCTCAGGCCGGCTACCCGTCGTCGCCTTGGTGAGCCATTACCTCACCAACAAGCTGATAGGCCGCGAGTCCATCCAAAACCACAAAAAGCTTTCCACCCCCCACCATGCGATGAGGAGTCATATCCGGTATTAGACCCAGTTTCCCAGGCTTATCCCAGAGTCAAGGGCAGGTTACTCACGTGTTACTCACCCGTTCGCCACTAATCCCCCCACAAGTGAGGTTCATCGTTCGACTTGCATGTGTTAAGCACGCCGCCAGCGTTCATCCTGAGCCAGGATCAAACTCTCCGTTGAAGTAAAACAAAAACGAACACAACCAACACCCCCGGAAATAACGGGGAAAGAAGGCTGCAAAATTTGAAACCAGCTGTAAAAACCA
>NZ_JACXBW010000032.1 GCF_014712225.1 Pseudarthrobacter sulfonivorans | reverse complement strand
CCGTCCGCGCGTACGCCCGCACGGACTCCTCCACCCGGGCGGCGAACTCCGCATGGCTCCAGCCGCGCCGGCCGAACCCGACCAGCGCGAAACTCGGCGGCAACAACCCCCGGTTCGCCAGGTCATACACCGCCGGCATGAGCTTCTTCCGGGCAAGATCCCCGGTCACCCCGAAGAGCACCAACGAGGACGGACCCGCGATCCGGTTCAGACGGCGGTCCCGCGGATCCCGCAACGGATTACGGCCCGGCTTGGGTCCGGTCCTCGCACTTGAATCAACGTAGGTAAGTGACATGGTTGCTTTGAACTTTCGACAGGGCAGTGCGGCCGGGCACCGGCGGTTAGGAGAGAAGCTGCTCGCGGGTCTCACCGTAGGGAACGGTGTCGCTGAGGGCGAGCGTGTACCGGCTCGGCGTGTGGCGGGTGACCAGAATGCCGGAATAGCAGTGGGGCCTGGCTACCGCTCGAAGGGTGGCCTCGGCATCGTCGAGCAACTCGTAAAGACGGCTTGGCTCGGTAACAACTACTTCTAAATCGTGTGTGGTCTGACTACGCATGTTGAACAGTTCCTTCCCATGGGTATAGGTGCGCCCATGCGCCAACCCCACATCTTTGGGGTGTTGTGTTCCTGCAGGTGGATTCAGCACTGAATCGTACTGCCCGCGGAAACGTATCTCCGCGGGCAGTACAGGAAAGACATTCCGGGCTGCAGCCCCCCAAGCAGAAGCCCTGCAGCCCGGAGGTGGCGTCCCGCGACTGTTGGGAGTGCGGGACGCCACCGCCAACCGGCTGGTTAGTTGATGGCGGCGCGGAGCTGCTTGGCTGCCAGTGCCGGGTCGGCTGCACCGTAGATGGCACCGCCGGCGACGGCGACATCGGCGCCGGCCTTCTGGACGTCTGCGATGGTGGCGAGCTTTACGCCGCCTGCCACGGAGAACGGAACGCGGGCTTCGGCGCCGGCGCGGAGCAGACCGTTCAGGTCGAAGCCGGGCTTTGCCTGCTCGTCCAGGCCGGCGTGCATCTCAACGAACTTCGCACCCAGGGCGCGTACTTCCTTGGCGCGGGTCACCTTGTCTGCGATGCCGATGAGGTCAACGACAACGCCCTTGTTGTGGGCCTTGGCAGCCTTGACGGCGCCGGCGATGGTGGAGTCGTCAGCGGCACCGAGCACGGTCACCAGGTCAGCGCCGGCCTTGAAAGCGATGTCGGCTTCGAGTTCGCCGGCGTCCATGGTCTTCAGGTCAGCGAAAACAACCTTGTCCGGGTGGGCGTTCTTGATCGCGGTGATGACGGAGAGGCCTTCGGCCTTGATCAGCGGGGTACCGAGCTCGATGATGTCAACGAATTCGGCTACCTGGCCGGCGAGTTCGAGGGCGGCTTCGGTGGTCAGCAGGTCGATAGCAACTTGGAGCTTCATGATGATGTTTTCTTTCTGTTGGGAAATGCGGTGGGTGTTGAAAATTGATGGATACTGCGGTGGGTGAAAGCTGCGCCTCGGTTATTCGAGGTTTGCGTGCCGGAGCCAGAGCTCTTCGGCAGGCACATCCGTGTTGTCCCACAGGGACTGGAAGAGTGCTTCGGTGGCGAGGAAAAGTACCTGCTCGAAGAGTGACCCTGAGTACTGGCGGGAAACGCTGGAGCCGTGGTCGGTCTTCTGGGCGGCCGGAATGATGACCAGCGAATCGGCAAGGCCGGCAAGCGGTGAACTCGCGTTGGTGGTGAACGCGGCAATGCGTGCACCCGCCTTGGCCGCTGTTTCGGCCGACTTGACGACCCCCGCGGTCGTTCCCGATCCCGAGGCCACCAAGAGCAGGTCGCCGGAAGCGATTGCGGGAGTGGTGGTGTCGCCGGCGATGTGGACGTTCAGGCCAAGGTGCATCAGCCTCATGGCGGCCATCCGCAGTACCAGGCCGCTCCGGCCGGCACCGGCGACGAACACCCGGCCAGGCTGGCTAAGGTGACGGGCCAGGTCGGCGATCTGCTGTTCGTCAATCTTGGCCGCTGTGTCCGTGATCTCGTCCCTGACAAGAGAGAGATTCCGGACAATGTCGTCTGTGCTGCTGTACCCGGTACGAACTGCACTTGCTGTCGTAGTCACGATGTTTTCCCCTTCTATTCGGTCGTTGGCCTGTGGAGCCGAACGACGCTTTCTGGTTGATATCCATACTCCCGAAGCGAACGGGCAGGGGTAACACTGTTTTCTGACGGTTCTAACTACACTTTGGGATGGCACCCCTTCGGAGGGCGGGTGGGAAGCGCCGGAAAGCCGCAGTTTTGAAGGATTTATTGCTTAGACTCTGTATAAGAGCGGAGTCCTGTCGCAGCGGTCCGGACTTGCTTGTTATTTGCCCCACCTCGCAGCCCAGTTCCCGGAGCGCAGACTTTTGGCCTCGCCGTCCTCATTCCAGTCCCAGATATATAGGTCCCTGCCCGAAATCGAGAGGGCCGACGCGATCGTGGACAGGATTACCAAGGCCATCGGGCTCGGGCTGCTCAAAGTAGGTGAACGATTGCCTCCGGAAGCCGCCCTCTCGGAAATGTTTGGGGTTGGCGGCGCCACGCTTCGCGAAGCTCTGGGGGAACTGCGCGAGCGCGGAGTCGTCGAGACCCGCAGAGGCCGCAGCGGGGGAACCTTCGTGGTAAGCCAGCCTCGTACCCAGACCGACGTAATACGGGACTGGTTCCTCTCGACGTCGATTTCGGAAATCCGTGACATCGGAGACGAACACTCCGCCATCGCAGCCACCACCGTCCGCCTGGCCTGTGAGCGTGCCGAAGCCCACGACTGCGAGCGGCTGCAGGAACTTGCCCGGGCATTGGTATTGGCCGATACTCCCGAAGTGCGGGCACCGGCCGACAGCCGCTTCCACATCGAGATGGCGATAGCCGCCCAGTCACCGAGGCTTGCCAATGCGGAGATCCGGCTTCAGGAAGAAACAGTTCAGCAGCTTTGGACTCCCCTGACGGTGGCATTTGACCCCGAGCAGGCAACCGCTGAACACTTGGAATTGGTCCGGGCAGTTGCCCAGGACCAGCCCGAGAAGGCCCAGAAACTTGTCCTTGAGCACATCAGACGGAATATTTTCCACCTGATCGACAAGAAACTGACCCTCGGCTACGCGCAATCGAACCAGGATGGTCAATGAAGCCCACCGCCGAAGTCGTACAAGCCGCCTCTGCCCTTTCTTCCTGGCTGAGCGGCGTCTGCACGGAGGTCAACAAACTCTCCAGCGACGTTTCCACCCGCCTTGAACGAAATCTGGCGGGCAGGTCCAGTGTCGACAGCGCCGCCTTGGAGGGCTTGGACGAATGTCCCCGGAAGTTCCTGACGAAGAATAGCTATGCGGCCGGGGCCGGGACTTTCTTTGCGGTGGAAACCCTCGGGGAGGGGGTGCCGGCTTTGGACTGGTGGGCCCGCAAGGAATACGGCACCATCGGCAGGCTCGACCTCGACATGACTCCGGGCAGCAGCCGGTACTACGACTATGAGAAGCTGCCGTTTTTCTCCACGGCCGCGTCCACCGGTGAGCAGAGTATGTGGGGGCCGTATGTGGACTTTCTCGGCTTCGAGGAATACATCCTGACCTTCGCGGCTCCGCTGGGCATCCAGGGACGTTTCAGCGGGGTAGCTGCTTGTGATATCCGGATCAAGGACCTGGAACCCCTCATCATGCCCACGCTGCGCGCCATTTCCGGCGATGCGGCCCTCCTCAATGCCAGCAACCGGGTCATTCTGGGCAACTCCGGGTCATACCTCGTTGGTGAGCGTATTAAGTCCGGGCAGCCCAATCAACATCGGATGAACCTGGATGTGCCTCACCTCGGGCTTTCCTTGATTTACATGGTCTAGGCCCCGCCCCTCCCCGGTCCAACGGCTGGGGTTGTTTGCACGGACCAAGAAAGATTCGGTGACAAAACCTACCGCAATAGAGCTTTTAGGCTGTAGCCTGTTGGCGTGATCTGTTTCACACGCGATACTGCGGAACGGTGACTAGCCTTACGGCACCAGAGGAAGAGCTTCCCCCGCTTGGGCAACACCCTCGTCCACATCCCGGGGAGCGCAACCCTCAAAGGTGTCTTTGCGAGCGACCCCTTGGCGCACTGTCAGCACAGCCCGTTCGCTCCAATCCTGTGCGCACCGGAGCCTGCCTCCGTTCTACCTGCCAGTCCGCCGTCCGGAAAGTCATGCAGTTGCCGGACCGTGCTGCCGGCTGACGCTGCAGCACCCCATGCCGGACTGGACAGAGATGTCCTTTCACTGCCAATGGGAGATCCAAAACCGACGAAGAAGTCAGAGACGACTTGAGTAGTTTAAGGGAGATTTTATGAGTGAAAATCGTTTGGACGGCACCGATCACCTGGAAAGGTCGATCGACTGGAAGCAGGGTTTGGCCATTGCGCTGGGCGTGCCCTTGCTGATTCTGCCCTCCTTGGGCTACCTGCCGATGTACGTATCCGCCGCAGCAATTCTCATCTGGGGGATATCAGTCCTCCAGGGTTTTATGCAGAGCACCGCTTATGCCGAGATGGCCACGACGTTCCCCAAAGCTTCCGGCCTGCCGGGCTTTGCCCAGCATGTATTCCGGACTGAGAACTACAAGGGCAAGTACGACAAGGGCAAGCTGATCGGCGGCTTCAGTGCCTGGAGCTACTGGTTTGCCTGGAACCCTGTACTGGCAATTTTTTCGATCCTGGTGGGCGGATACCTGCATGGGCTGTTTCCGGTGCTGGCCGAGACATTCACCGAGTACCAGCTCGCGCTGATCTCAGGCCTGGTGATTTTCACCGGCTTATTCATCGTGAACTGGTTTGGCCTGAAGGATGGAGCCAAACTGGGTTACGTCCTGGCTGCGTTCTCCCTTATACCCCTGGTTGTCCTGACCGTGGCGCCCTTCGCTACCGGGAAAGTCGAGCTCTCAAATATCACCGGCAGCTGGATGCCGGCCGATTGGGCCTGGGACATGCACCACATCCTGATCCTCTTTGGCATCTTTGCGATCGCCCAGTGGAGTGCTTGCGCCTGGGAAACGGCCGCCATCTATGGTCCCGAATACAAAAACCCGTCGAGGGATGTTCCCAAAGCACTTTACGCTTGCGGCATCATCTGCTTCTTCTCGTTTGTTTTGGTGCAATCTGCAGTGATCGGCGTGCTCGGGGTTGAGGGCGTACTGGCCGAGCCCTTGTCGCCCCTGATTCCAGTGGCCCTGGCTGTCTTCGGCCAAGCAGGCACCATGGTTACCATCATCATGCTGATCGCTGCCATGATCCTCATCATCCAGACGGCCTACCTGGGCTCTTCACGCGCCATGCACTCCATGTCGAGTGAAGGCAACCTCCCGCGGGTGTTGGGCAAGACAAACCGCCAAGGGACCCCGTTTGTTGCCATGCTGGTCATCGGTGCCTTCAACCTCGTGCTGATTTCCATGGGAACCCCGGCGGCCATCCTTGCGGCGTCCGCGATTGGCTACACCTGCGCCAACGGCATCAGCCTGTTTGCCTATGTCAGGGCCAAGAATCACCCGGCCTTCGCGAATCTGGAACGGCCCTTCAAGGCCCCCAAGGGCTGGAAAAAGGTTGCCCTGATCTTTGGCCTGTTCAACCTGCCCCTGTGCTTGGTGGGCGTTGTCTACCTGAACAGCCTGGAGGTCGGCTGGACCTCCACCTGGGTCGGCTTCCTCGTACTGTCGCTATACATACCCATCTGGTTGTATACCCAGCGTGAAGCCCGCCGATTGAAGAGCAAGGCAGCTACCGTTCCCTCATCAGACGAGGACGCCGGAGATCTTGAGAGGGTTCAAAATACCAGATGACGGAACTGCAGGGCTGATAGTACTTCGTGCCTGCTTCACGGCGGATGCCGGGCCTTTCCAGGGCCTGGCACCCGCCGTGAGTGCGTTCGGGGGACCCCGGGCCCCTCAACCGCGCCGGGAAGAAATAAACCAGAATTCTCCACTTAACTCTTAAAAAGTCTGGACTAGATGAATTAAGTCCCGTAGGTTTGCTTGTGGGGCAGGAAGCGTGACTCAGGTCACACCCCGCGGAGCGCGGCCAGGCCGGTTGTCCGGAAGACGGCCCCCTCCCGAAGCCCATTTTTCACACCATCAGTCATAGGAGACAACACCATGGAAACTGCACTCGTAGGATCACTGACCAAGGCCGGATCCATCCACAAGGTCGAAAACGGCTTCATCGGCCTGCCGTCGATGAACGAGCCGGGGACGATCTCCGCGATCGGCGACTCCCTGCACAACCCGGAGGGCTCGGTCATGTGCGCCGGCTTCTTCGAGCTAAAGGCGTCCGAGCCGCTGGTCTACACCTACACCTACGACGAGATGAAGGTTGTCATCAAGGGCGAGTTCATCCTCACGGACCAGAGCACCGGAGAAGTCACACACGCGAAGGAACGCGACGTGCTGTTCTTCCCCAAGGGCACCACCGTGAAGTTCGAGACCCCCGAGTACGGCCTGGGGTTCTTCGCCGGCGACCGCACCTTCAACCCGTAAGGACCCGCCATGCGTTCCGCGTCCACGCCGCCAGCAGCCGGCAACGGCCTGGAACCTGGTTTCCGCGGTGTCATCTGTGTATCTTTCGGATCCACAGGTGACACCGCAG
This sequence comes from Pseudarthrobacter sulfonivorans, assembly GCF_014712225.1. Lineage (GTDB taxonomy): Bacteria > Actinomycetota > Actinomycetes > Actinomycetales > Micrococcaceae > Arthrobacter > Arthrobacter sulfonivorans. Next base: position 2,804 of record NZ_JACXBW010000032.1, on the reverse strand, counting down.
TTCCAGACACCGATGGCCAGCCCCGCTACGATCTCCATTTCGAAGCAGCAACCGCCGACACCCTCTTGGAACTCAAATCCGTATTCGGCAGTTCCCGTGTCGGCGTCCGTCTTGTACTCGCAGGACCCCCGACAGATATCCGGGCAGCCGCCGCAGTCGCCGCGGACTGCGGTCTTCTGGGCGAGGAGGTAACGCTCCTGTCCCAGGAAACCGGACCCCGGTTCGTTTATTGTCCGCATTGCCTGTCCACCACCGTTGACGTGACAGCCGGCACCGAGGTGACGTGCCACGGGTGCTCCACCATTTTGGCCGTCACTGATCACTTTTCCCGACGTAGAGGCGCATATCTGGGCTACTCAGCCCATGCCGAGGAGGCAGCATGACCGCCATAGCGCTCCAGCCCCAGGTCCACCCTGCGGTGGAGGGAGGCCTCCACCTGGAGGTGACAGACATCAGCCGCCAGACGGAATCGATTGTCAGCATTACCTTCGCTGCTCCGGAAGGTGGACGGTTGCCCTCCTATGTCCCGGGGAGCCACCTTGTGGTCCAATACGGGAGCGGCGTCAATGCATACTCGCTGACTGGTTCAGGCAACGCACCGTCCGACTACACCATCTCCGTCCTGAGGGTCGATGAAGGCGCCGGCGGCTCCGTAGCAATGCACCGGCTCTCGGTCGGCGACCGTGTTAACGTTTCGCGCCCCCGGAGTGCATTTGCTCCCGCATCAACCGCCTCGCATCATCTGCTGGTTGCTGCAGGAATCGGCATCACGCCGATTCTTTCGCATGCCAGGGCAGCGGTGGAACGGGGCAACACAGCATCAATGATCTACGTGCACCGGCCCGACGCCGGGGCCCACGTGGCGGAAGCACGGAAACTGCTGGGGCCGGGGTTGACCGCTTTGATCGAGTGCACTAACCGGGGCAGTTTCCAAAGCGTGCTGGCCGAAGCGCTCATAACGCAGCCCCTCGGCACGCACCTCTACGTGTGCGGTCCCGTCGTCTTCATGGATGCGGTCCTGGAAGAGGCCCGGAGCCAGGGCTGGTCATCCGCCCGGCTCCATTCAGAAGCCTTTGGCGCAGCCGAACTGGACGCGGGCGAACCCTTTACGGTGCACCTGGCACGCAGCGGCGTTCGTTTGGAAGTTCCGGCAGGCGTTTCGCTGCTGGACACACTCGAAACAGCAGGGAAGACCATCCCCAACATGTGCCGCAAGGGCATCTGCGGCGAATGCGTCCTGCCGGTACTTCGCGGCGCACCCCAGCACCGCGACCTATACCTGTCCGACCAGGAAAAAGCCGAGAACACCACAATGATGTGCTGTGTTTCGCGCAGCAACGACCCAGAATTGGAGTTGGACCTTTGAGTAGCACGATCATCGAGACCGATCCGGACGCAGCCCTTCTCCCCGAACGGATCAGGCGTTTCCCCTTTCCTTTTGCCTCCGACACCTACCGGTACAGCGCAAACGTCGAACCGGCCACCAAGACTGCACCGACGGAAGCCGGCTCCTGGGGAACCCACCTGGTGGACATCGACGAACACTATCTGGAGGAACTGGCCGAGCGCGCCAAGGTGCTGGACCGCGACGCTTCCCGCGTGAATGTCCTCCCCCACATGCGTCCGTCGGTGTGGGACGCCCTGACCACCCTGCTGTCCTCCATGGCGGATGATTACCCGGACACGATGTCTTACCACCGGGAAGGCAACACCTGCCGTTGGCATAACGGCCTGCAGAATCTCGACATTGAATTCACCGTCGGCGACGACAGCTCACTGCCTGGGGGGCCGATGCGGTTCCTCGGCAGCCAGATCCAGGACGACATCATTCTTCTCGATGTCCGGGAAGATACCCTGTGGCTCGACGCCGGCCTCGTCACCTTCGCCGCCGACTGGTCATTCGGCTTCGATGTGGGCATGAACTTCATGGAAATCCATCATCCCGTCCCGCGGGTGAAGGAGGAACGCATCATCAGCCGGGCGCAACAGTTCCTGTTGCGCCTGCAGCCTGGAGAGCAGTTTCGGCGGACCAACTGGACCTTAACCATAGGCCGGCGCCTGGACACCTCCACGGAAACGTACCCTGAGTGGGGCCCGGACCGAAGCACCATTGCCGACGACCCTGCCATGCCGGAGAAGCTCCACCTGCGCGTGGAAGTTCAGCACCTGGTCCGTCTTCCACACTCGGGTGCCTTGCTGTTCCTTGTCAGGACCCACCTCCTGCCCCTCTCCGACATCGCCCGGGTACCGGCGTGGCGGGAAAAGATGGGCCATGTGCTGGCCGAACTGCCGGACGACATGGCCGAGTACAAGGGCATCATCCGCTACCGCAAGGCCGCTTCCGATTGGCTGCTGGCCCGCTAAGTCCGGCCAGCGCGCCATAAATAGAGCAATAAGAGAATATCCCTAAAAAAGGCTAGACTAAATGATTTATTTCACGTAGCTTGGCTGCAAGAGGAACACGTGACCGGCATCACGCCAACGGAGTTCAGAGTAGAGCTCCGCTGGCAAAGCCAAGGTCCGGCCTCCTCCAGGCAGGTTTCAAGCACCTGAGTGGTCTGCCGGGTATTCGCCCAACGCCACTCATGTCACGGGGCAAATCGCCTATCAGGCCATAGGGATCTTCATCCTCAGAAAGAACCAAGGAGAAAACCATGACTCTCAACACTGAAATTCACGCCGGGGTAGGGGTATCCCACCCCCTGGATCCGCTCTCCCGTGAGGAGATTTCCCGGGCTGCGGCGATCCTGAAGGACGGTCCGGCCGCGGCGGAGTCGTTCCGCTTTATCAGCATTGAGCTGCGT
>NZ_JACXBW010000031.1 GCF_014712225.1 Pseudarthrobacter sulfonivorans | reverse complement strand
GGTCTTCACCGGCGACACACTCTTCAACGGCGGCCCGGGAGCGACGGGACGCTCCTACAGCGACTACCCCACCATCCTGGCCTCCATCCGGGAACGGCTGCTCACCCTCCCGCCCGAGACCGTGGTCCGCACCGGCCACGGCGATAACACCACCATTAGTGCCGAACGGGAAACGCTGGCTAAGGTGTCCCAGTAGAACAGGATCCCCCAACGGCGCGACCCCTACCAGGCGCGACCCCTACCGCGGTGGGCCGGTCAGGGGGCTTGCGTCGTCACCGGAGCCCGTGGCTGTGTGCCAGCGCGATCGCCTCGGTGCGGGAGCCGACGTCGAGCTTCCTGAACAGGTTCCGCACGTGGAACTTGACCGTATTCTCGCTGATGCCCAGCGTTGAGGCGATGGTCCGGTTCCGGTGCCCGGCAACGAGGTGCTGGAGCACCTCGAGCTCCCGGGCGGCAAGATCCCAGCCAGCCACATCCCCGGCAGGCCGCGTCTGAAGGTCAAGGGGGAGGGTGACAAAAACGTCCGCACCCCAGCCCGGCATGACATCGATCCGCAATGATCCGGTGAGCGCCTGTACGCGGCGGTCCAGGCGGGCGATGCTCGGCGCGTCGGCTTTGAGCGCCCCCCGGCCGTCGTCGCGGACGTTGATCAGCAGGTTTTCGCCGTCGCAGTCCCACTGCGTGCGTACCCTGCTGACATCCGGTTGTTCCGTCATGGCCAGCACCAGGCCGCGGACGATGGCCCGTGCCGCGTGGGCAACTTCGCCGGGCAGGGCCCTTCCGTTGAGCGGCGGTTCGATGAATTCGATCTCGATGCCGCTGTAGCGGGTGAGCGGCCGCAGGTCCTCCCGCAGGCGTTCAAAGGCCTTGGCGACGGGCTCCTTCACCAGGTCCGTTGTGCGGTCGCTGTGGGTCCGGAGCCCGATCAAAGCCTTGGCGGTGAGGTCGGTGACGGTGGTGCGGGCTGCCGCATCGTCCAGGGAAGAGGACCGCAGGGCAGCGAGAAGGGTCTCCAGGGTGGTGGAGTGCAGATCTGTCAGTTCCGCCGTCACGCGGAGGCGTTCAGCGGATGCCGCCCGCGACTCGAGCAGGTACGACGGCGGCGCGTCCGCCACTTTCTCCCGGATCCGCCGTGCAGTCAGGCGCCACAGATACGTCACCAGGTCCAGCCCCGCGCTGGGTCCCGGCTCGGCGGGGGGATCGGTCAGGACGAGAAGGGCATTGCTGGAGGCATGTTTCAGGGCGAGCACGGGGCGGGTTTGTCCCGCGAGCTCGGCTTCCCCAAACCAGGGCCCCTCATCCTTAAGGGTGGCCCGAAGTGTGTCCAGCTCGGTGATGGAGACCCGGGAAATGATGTCCTCATCGCCTGCCTTCTTCTGCGGCCGGCCCGTGCAATCTTCCGTGAAGATCACCAGGGCGCTGCCGCCCATGTAAGGGAGTGTGGCTTCGCGCAGGCGCTCAGCTATTTGGGAGAGGGGGGCATCGGCCAAGGCCGCCACGCTCTGTAATAGCGGCCACGGCAGGTCTGGAAGAGGCATGGTGAATTCCTTCACGGGCTGATGGGCGACGGTGCTCATCAGGACAGCCTACCCGGGCCGAAACGTCCGGCCAACCCAAAAGGGTAGTAAGAACCGTCAGAAAACAGTGTTACCCCTGCCCATTTGGTTCGCGATCATGGATATCAACCAGAAAGCATCCGTCCGGCCCCTCCATGCCGACCAGATCCAAAAAGGACAAACCATGAACCCGACAACAAATGTGACGCTCCCCGGCGCTGCAAATTCGACAACACTCGACTGGACCCCCGCAGACGACCGTGCGGTCGACACCGCCCGTGTATTGGCTGCAGACGCTGTGGAGAAGGTTGGCAACGGCCACCCCGGTACGGCCATGAGCCTGGCCCCGGCCGCGTACCTTCTCTTCCAGAAGCTCATGCGCCACGACCCCCGCGACCCGGACTGGCTGGGACGTGACCGCTTCATCCTCTCACCCGGCCACTCGTCGCTGACCCTGTACATCCAGCTTTTCCTGTCCGGTTACGGCCTGGAACTGGACGACCTCAAGGCGCTGCGCACCTGGGATTCCCTGACGCCGGGCCACCCCGAGTACAAGCACACCGCGGGCGTGGAGATCACCACCGGTCCGCTGGGCCAGGGCCTGGCCTCCTCGGTGGGCTTCGCCTACTCACAGCGCCGGATGCGCGGCCTCTTCGACGCCGACGCGGCCGAGGGCACGTCCCCGTTCGACCACACCATCTGGGTCATCGCCTCCGATGGCGACATCCAGGAAGGCGTCACCTCCGAGGCTTCCTCGCTGGCCGGCCACCAGGAACTGGGTAACCTCGTGGTGGTCTACGACGAGAACCACATCTCCATCGAGGACGACACCGACATCTCCTTCACCGAGGATGTCCTGAAGCGCTACGAGGCCTACGGCTGGCACACCCAGCGCGTGGACTGGACCGAGACGGGCGAATACGTCGAAGACGTGCAGGAGCTCTACTCCGCACTGCTCGCGGCGAAGGCCGAGACGTCGAAGCCGTCCATCATCTCGCTGCGGACCATCATCGGCTACCCGGCGCCGAAGAAGCAGAACACCGGCAAAATCCACGGTTCAGCCCTGGGCGCAGAGGAAGTGGCCGGCCTGAAGTCCGTGCTGGGCTTTGATCCGGCGCAGTCCTTCGAGGTGGACCAGGACGTCCTGGCCCACGCCCGCGCCGTAGTTGACCGCGGTGCCGCCGCCCGCAAGGAATGGGATTCCTCCTTCGAGGCATGGCAGCAGGCCAACCCGGAGGGCGCTGCCCTGTTGGAGCGGATCGAAGCCAAGCAGCTTCCTGCCGGAATCGACGCCGCCCTGCCGGTCTTCGAAGCCGGCAAGGACGTCTCCACCCGCGCCGCCTCGGGCAAGGTCCTGAACGCACTGGGCCCGGTCATGCCCGAACTGTGGGGCGGCTCGGCCGACCTGGCCGAGTCCAACAACACCACCATCGAGGGCTCGGCGTCGTTCATCCCGGTCTCCCGTTCCACCGACGCGTGGAAGGGCAACCCGTACGGCCGCGTCCTGCACTTCGGTATCCGCGAGCACGCCGCGGCGTCGATCGTGAACGGCATCTCGCTGCACGGCCGGACCCGCGCCTTCTCCGGCACGTTCCTGATCTTCTCCGACTACCAGCGCCCGGCCATCCGCCTCTCCGCCCTGATGGGTGTCCCATCCATCTACGTCTGGTCCCACGACTCCATCGGCCTGGGCGAAGACGGCCCCACCCACCAGCCGGTAGAGCAGCTCTCCACCCTGCGCGCCATCGTGGGCCTGGACGTTGTCCGTCCCGGCGACGCAAACGAGGTGGGCATCGCGTGGAAGACGATGCTGGAGAACCACTCCAACCCGGCCGGCATCGTCCTGACCCGCCAGAACGTCCCCACTTTCGCCCGGGGCAATGGTTCGGCACAGGGTGACACCTTTGCTTCCCCGGCAGGCGTGGCCAAGGGCGGCTACGTTCTGGCCGAAGCGTCCAAGGCCGGTGCCACTGTTCCGGCCGATGTGCTGCTGATCGCCACCGGCTCCGAGGTGCAGTTGGCCGTCCAGGCCCGCGAAGCCCTGCAGGCCGAGGGCATCGCCGCCCGCGTGGTTTCCATGCCGTGCGTCGAGTGGTTCAACAAGCAGGACGCGGCCTACCGCGAGTCCGTCCTGCCCGCCGCCGTCAAGGCCCGCGTCTCCGTCGAAGCCGGCCTGGCCCTGGGCTGGAAGGAATTCGTTGGCGACGCCGGCCGTTCCATCTCGCTCGAGCACTACGGTGCCTCGGCAGACTACAAGCGTCTGTTCCAGGAGTTCGGCATCACAGCGGAGGCCGTCGCCGCCGCAGCCAGGGACTCCCTGGCCGCTGCCCGCAACTGACCAATACCAGCACTGCGGCCGGCGCCGCGGGACGGCCTCATGGGGACGTCCCGCGGCGCGGCCGCGAACTGTCAGCAGCTCACAATCATTGAAGGAAGAAGCCATGACCAACGCAACCCCCACCGCCCAGCTATCAGACGCCGGCGTGTCCATCTGGCTCGACGACCTCTCGCGCGAGCGTCTCGCCAGCGGCAGCCTGCAGAAGCTCATTAACGAAAAGAACGTGGTGGGCGTGACCACCAACCCGTCCATCTTCCAGGCGGCCATCACCTCCGGATCGGACTACGACGCAAAGATCGCCGAACTTGCCGCGCAGGGTGCAGGCGTCGAGGAGACCATCTTCGAGATCACCACCACCGACGTCGCTGACGCCTGCGACCTGTTCGCGCCGATCGCCGCCGCCACCAACGGCGTTGACGGCCGTGTGTCCATTGAAGTTGATCCCCGGCTGGCCTGGGACACGGCCGGCACCATCGCCGAGGCCAAGAACCTCTACAAAAAGGTGGACAAGGACAACGTCCTCATCAAGATCCCCGCAACGCTCGAAGGCCTCGAGGCCATCACGGCAACCCTGGGCGAAGGCATCAGCGTCAACGTGACCCTGATCTTCTCCCTTGACCGCTACCGCGCCGTCATCAACGCCTTCCAGTCCGGCCTGGAACTGGCCAGGGAAAACGGCCACGACCTGTCCACGATCCACTCGGTGGCCTCGTTCTTCATCTCCCGTGTGGACTCCGAGATCGACAAGCGCCTCGACGCCCTCGGCACCGACGAAGCCAAGGCACTCAAGGGCAAGGCTGGCGTAGCCAACGCCCGCCTGGCCTACCAGGTCTATGAGCAGCTCTTCTCGACCGACCGGTGGGAGGTCCTGGCCGAGGCCGGCGCACGTCCGCAGCGTCCCCTGTGGGCGTCCACCGGCGTGAAGGACCCGGCCTACCCCGACACCCTGTACGTGACCGGACTGGTTGCTGCCGACGTCGTCAACACCATGCCGGAGAAGACCCTGGACGCCACATTCGACCACGGTGTGGTCACCGGGGACACCATCACCGGTGAATACGCGCGGTCCAAGGCCGTGCTGTACGCACTGGACGCGCTGGGCGTCTCCTATAACGAGGTGGTTGCCCTCCTCGAATCCGAGGGCCTGGACAAGTTCGTAGCCAGCTGGAAGGAACTGCTGGCCGACGTCGAAGGCGCCCTCGCCACGGCCCGGAAGGCATCCTGACCCGAGCCCTGACTGCTATCGAAAGGCAGACATCATGTCCGCATCACCCCTGAACTGCTGCATTAACCCCAGCATCCTCTCGGCCGACTTCGCCAACCTCGAGGCCGAGCTCGCCCGCATCAGCAACGCCGATGCCGTGCACGTGGATGTTATGGACAACCACTTTGTGCCAAATCTGACCATCGGCCTGCCCGTAGTGGAACGGCTGCAGAAGGTCAGCCCCGTCCCCTTGGACGCCCACCTGATGATTGCCAATGTGGACCGCTGGGCGCCGCAGTATGCCGACGCCGGCCTGAGCTCGGTGACGTTCCACGTGGAGGCATCAGATGCCCCCATCAAACTCGCCCGCGAACTCCGTGCCCGCGGGGCAAAGGCGGGCATGGCGCTCCGGCCGGCCACCCCGGTGGAACCATACCTGGACATGCTTTCCGAACTGGACATGCTGCTGATCATGACGGTGGAGCCGGGCTTTGGCGGCCAGGCATTCCTGGACGTTATGCTGCCGAAGATCCGCCGTGCCCGCGCTGCGGTTGACGGTTCAGGGGTGAACGTGGCCATCCAGGTGGACGGCGGCATCACTGAGGAAACCATCACCCGTGCAGCTGAAGCCGGTGCCAACGTCTTCGTGGCCGGATCGGCCGTATACGGCAAGCCCTCTCCTGAGGATGCCATCGAGTCACTGCGCACGAACGGGCAGCTCGCCTTCGGCCCGCGCGGTCTTCACCTCAATAACACCGCACCCCAACCAGCCTGAAGGACCACACATGCGCGTTCACATTGCAACCGACCACGCCGGGATGGAGCTTAGCTCCCACCTCATTACTGCCCTCTCTGCCAGCGGCTACGAGATGGTGGACCACGGGCCGGCGGTCTACGATGCCGAGGATGACTACCCGTCGTTCTGCATCAACGCCGCGGCCGCCGTCGCGGCTGACCAGGCCGAAGGGGTGGACGCCCTTGGGATCGTTCTGGGCGGCTCGGGCAACGGTGAGCAGATCGCCGCGAACAAGGTCAAGGGCGTCCGCGCCGCCCTGGCCTGGAACCTCGACACGGCGAAACTTGCCCGCGAACACAACAACGCCAATGTAGTGGCAGTGGGCGGGCGGCAGCACACCGTTGAGGAGGCTACGGAACTGATCAAAGCGTTCCTGTCGGAGCCCTTCAGCAAGGCCGAGCGCCACGAGCGGCGTATTGGCAAGATCGCCATTTACGAAACCACCGGCGAGCTGGCCGAGTAAAACCCCGGCCACGTCAGAGCCCCGTCCCGTGTGGCGGGGCTCTGACGTGGCCGCCTTCTTTTAACCGAAACTCAGCATAGGAGTCAGCATGCCCATTGCAACCCCAGAGATCTACTCCGAGATGATTGACCGTGCCAAGGCCGGTGGCTATGCGTTCCCGGCCGTCAATGTCACGTCCTCGCAGACGCTGAACGCCGCACTGCGCGGCTTCGCCGAGGCTGAGTCCGATGGCATTGTCCAGGTGTCCACCGGTGGTGCGGCGTACTGGTCCGGTGCTGCGACGAAGGACATGGTGGCCGGTTCGCTTGGTTTCGCCGCGTTCGCCCGTGAAGTGGCAAAGAACTACAACGTCAACATTGCGCTGCATACGGACCACTGCCCGAAGGACAAGCTGGACGGGTTTGTCCTGCCGCTCCTCGCAGCGTCCGAAGCCGAGGTCAAGGCCGGCCGCAACCCCATCTTCAACTCGCACATGTGGGACGGTTCGCACGAGCCCCTGAACGAAAACCTGAGCACCGCCCGCGAACTGCTGGAGCGCACCGCAGCCGCAAAAATGATCCTCGAAGTTGAAATCGGCATCGTCGGCGGCGAGGAAGACGGTGTCGAAAACGCCATCAACGACAAGCTGTACACCACAGTCGAGGACGCCCTGGCCACCATTGAGGCCCTCGGCGCGGGCGAGAACGGCCGCTACATCACGGCCCTGACCTTCGGTAACGTGCACGGCGTGTACAAGCCCGGCGGTGTGAAGCTGCGCCCGGAGATCCTCAAGGACATCCAGGCCCAGGTGGGCGCGAAGCTGGGCAAGGACAGCCCGTTTGATCTGGTGTTCCACGGCGGTTCGGGCTCCTCGGACCAGGAGATCGCCGACGCCGTCTCGTACGGTGTGATCAAGATGAACATCGACACCGACACCCAGTACGCTTACACGCGTCCGGTGGTGGACCACATGTTCCGTAACTACGACGGTGTGCTGAAGGTCGACGGCGAAGTGGGCAACAAGAAGCTTTACGATCCGCGCGTCTGGGGCGCCTCCGCCGAAGCCGGCCTCTCGGCCCGCATCGTCGAGGCAACGAAGCAGCTCGGTTCCGCCGGAAAGACGTTCTAAACATGTCCGACGAGTTCCGCAAAAGGAGCGTTCGATGAGCGACAAACTGCGTTGGGGCGTCCTGGGTACAGCCCGGATCGTCCGCAAAACCATTCCGGCATTGCAGGCGACGAAAAACGGTGAGGTCGTCGCCATAGCTTCGCGGACCCAGGAGAAGGCCACTGAGTACGCCCACAAGCATGGCCTCCCCCAGGCGTTTGGCTCTTACGAGTCCCTGCTTGCTGCGCCCGACATAGATGCGGTGTACCTGGCGCTGCCAAACGCGTTGCACCTCGAATGGATCCTCAAATCCTTGGACGCAGGCAAGCACGTCCTCTGTGAAAAACCCCTGGCGATGAGCGCCGCCGAGTGCGGGGAGATTGCCCGCAAAGCCGACGAGACCGGGCTCAAAGTCCTGGAAGGCTTTATGTACCGTTTTCACCCGCGTTTCGAGAAGCTCCAAGAGCTGCTGGCGGCAAATGTCGTAGGCACACTGACCTTTGTCCACGTGGCGCATTCTTTCGATGCGGGCGGCGACGACAACATCCGCTGGTACACCAGACTCGGCGGCGGCGCACTCTTCGATACGGGGTGCTACTGCGTCAACATGAGCCGGATGGTCACCGCGCAGGAGCCGGCTCACATCGCCGCCTTTGGCAACTACCGCGACGCCAACGACGGAGGCCGAATCGACACAAGCATGGCGGGCATTCTGCGCTTTCCCGGTGGCGCCACAGCGCTTTTTGACACCGGAGTGAATCTCGAACGCCGTAATTATTTGGAGATCACAGGCACCGAGGGCCGGCTCTACCTCGGCAATCCCCTTGGGCTCCTGGAGGAGGATTCGGTCCTGGAGGAGCATCACTTCGGGCAGGACACCATCCATCACAAGATCAAGGGCGAAAATCACTTTGTCCGGATGGGCGAACACTTCGCTGACAGCGTCCTCAACGGTAGGCCGCTCCGCTACGATCTCACGGACGCAGCAAACAACGCGCAGGTATTGGAAGCGCTCGACAGGGCAGCGCGGAAACCGGAAGCCGTCTGAACCGATGGACCGTTTTCGGCGCCTGGGAGGCTCAGCCGAACAGGACCGCTGCTTCGTCGTAGCGGTCCTGGGGGACGGTCTTCAGCTGGCCCAGGGCTTCCTGGAAGTTCACGTTCCGGATGTCCGTTCCCTTCAGGGCCACCATGGTGCCCCAGCAGCCATCCACCACGGAGTCAACGGCGGCCATGCCGAGCCGGGTAGCCAGGACGCGGTCGAAGGCTGAGGGCACGCCGCCGCGCTGGATGTGGCCGAGGATGGTGGCGCGGGTTTCGATGCCCGTGCGGGCTTCCAGTTCGGGGGCGAGTTGGTCCGCGATGCCGCCCAGGCGGGGGCGTCCGAAGGTGTCCAGGCCGCGCTCGGAGTGCGGTGATTCCATGTGGTCCGGAACGAAGCCTTCGGCCACCACTACCAGTGGTGCGCGGCCACGGGCGTGGGCTTCCTTCACCCACTGGGCGATCTGTTCGATGCTGACTTTCTGCTCCGGGATCAGGATGGCGTGGGCCCCGGCTGCCATGCCGGAGTGGAGGGCGATCCAGCCCACGTGGCGGCCCATGACCTCGGCGATCATGCACCGGTGGTGGGACTCCGCGGTGGTGCGGAGGCGGTCGATGGCTTCGGTTGCAATCTGGACTGCGGTGTCAAAGCCGAAGGTGTAGTCGGTGGCGTCGAGGTCGTTGTCAACGGTCTTGGGGACACCCACGATTTTGAGGCCGGCGTCGGTGAGGCGCTTCGCCGCTGCCAAGGTCCCTTCGCCGCCGATCGCGATGATGGCGTCGATGCCCAGGCGGTCCATGTGGGCCTTGATGACCTCGGGGCCGCCGCCGTTTTCGAAGGGGTTGGTGCGGGAGGTGCCCAGGATGGTGCCGCCCTGCTTGGCGATGCCGCGGACCATGGTGCGGGGGATGTCGATGATGTCGCCTTCAACCGCACCGCGCCAGCCGTCCAGGAAGCCGACGAACTCATGGCCGTGAACGGTGATGCCCTTAAGGACAGCGCCGCGGATGACCGCGTTCAGGCCGGGGCAGTCGCCCCCGCTGGTGAGGATTCCGATTTTCATGTTTGGCTCAAATTCTGGGAGAGGGTTTACAGGCAGAGCGCCACACTGAGGCGCCTGGAAGTGTTGTGGAGGTCAGGTGGCAGGGCGCGAACCGGTTGCAGATCCGGGGCCCGCTGCACCGGACAAGCCGGAGCCGCACGTGCCGCTTCACGGCGAGACTCCTGTGGAGGACCCTGCTCCACTGACCTGCTGACCATGCCTGGCGGCGAGGACGGCGAGATCGTGGATGAGCTGCTGCATCTCCCGGTCACGGCCCCGGACGGGCCTGACCTGGGAGAGGGGAACAGGCTTCCTGAAAGGCGGACTGGGCACGGGAGCCCGGTCTTCCGGCGGCGGCGTGGGAGTCCGTTCTTTTCCCGCAGAGGGGTCAATGAAAAGCATTGAGTCTCCTTCAGCTAGGCCGATTTCAACGCGGCAAGCACTGACATGGCCTCCTGAACCACATCCCTCGCGGGGAACGACTGCCGGTTGACGCCTGCCATTTCCTCCATGACCCGGACAACCTGGCAGCTGTAGCCGAACTCGTTGTCGTACCAGACGTACAGGACAAGGTTCTTGCCGTTGGAGATAGTGGCAAGGCCGTCCACGATGCCCGCATGGCGGGAACCAACAAAGTCCGTGGACACAACCTCTGGCGAATCGATGTAATCGATCTGTTTGCGCAGGTCCGAATGCAGGGACATGTCGCGGAGGAAGCCGTTGACCTCATCCTTGGTGGTGCCGTTTTCCAGGCTCAGGTTCAGGATGGCCAGCGACACGTCCGGGGTGGGGACGCGGATGGAGCTTCCCGACAGCTTGCCCTGAAGTTCCGGGAGCGCCTTCGCTACCGCCGTGGCGGCACCGGTTTCGGTGATGACCATGTTCAGCGCGGCGGAACGGCCGCGGCGGTCGCCCTTGTGGAAGTTATCGATCAGGTTCTGGTCGTTGGTGAAGGAGTGGACGGTTTCGACGTGGCCGTGGATCACGCCGAACCTGTCGTTGATGGCCTTCAGGACCGGGGTGATGGCGTTGGTGGTGCAGGACGCCGCGGACACGATCTGGTCCGAGTCCAGGATGGTGCCGTGGTTGATGCCGTGCACGATGTTCTTCAGTGCGCCCTTGCCCGGAGCCGTGAGGAGCACGCGTGCCACGCCCTTGCTCTGCAGGTGCTGGGACAGGCCTTCGGCGTCGCGCCAGCGGCCGGTGTTGTCCACCACCAGCGCGTTCTTGATGCCGTAGGCGGTGTAGTCGATGGTGGCGGGGTTGTCCGAGTAGATGACCTGGACCTGCACGCCGTTGGCGGTGATGGTGTTGGCTTCCTCGTCAACGCGGATGGTGCCCTCGAACGGGCCGTGGACCGAGTCGCGGCGCAGCAGGCTGGCGCGCTTGGTGAGGTCCTTGTCCGATCCGCGGCGGACCACGATGGCGCGCAGGCGCAGGCCGTGGCCGCCACCTGTTTTTTCGATGAGGAGGCGCGCCAGCAGGCGGCCGATGCGGCCAAAGCCGTAGAGCACCACGTCCGTGCTGGTGCGGTCATCAGCGCCACGCTTGCCAACGACGTCGGCGAGTTCGGTGCGGAGGAACTCCTCCAGAGTTGCCCCGCAGCCTTCTTCCTTGAACTTCTGGTTGAGGCGGGCGATGTCGATCGCTGCCGCACCCAACTCCAGGCCGGCGAGGGTGTTCAGCAGCGGCGCGGTCTCCTCCAGAAGCAACTCGTCTTTGCTGACCCGGCGCGCAAACCGGTGCGCCTTGAGGATGTTCATGGTGGACTTGTTGACCAGGCTGCGCCCGTGGATGCTGGTCACCACGTTGTTTTCGCGGTAGAGCCGGCCGATCACCGGAATCATCGCCTCAGCGAGGGCCTCCCGGCCCATCCACGTCACAAGGGAAGAATCTGAAGGTTGTAGCATGGGGCGTCCTTTCGCGGTGGGCGGATCTGTTGGAGCTTGGCTTAGCCTCCATCGTCCTGTCATTTGCGGATAGGTGAAACGCCATTTCGGGATGGTTTTAACTACCCCAACGGGTAGTCTGAGCGGCGCGCCGTGGCGGCGCGGAGTCGCTTCCCCACCCGAACGGGCTGGGCTACAGTGCCTCTAACTGGTCATCCGCCAGCCCGCCGGCGACGTTGCCGGCGAGTAGAAACAGAAAGGCAAAACCCATGAGCGTAACTTTCCAGCCCGCCGAACTCTTCGCCAGCGACCTCGACGAAGCCCCGCTCGGCCCGCCGTTGGCCGAGGTACTCGGCGACGAGATACCCACACGGATTGCCATTCCCTTCACCAGCGAGGATTCCCGCATCCTCTCGGGAGTCTGGGAAGCCGACCCGGGCCTATCCCGGTGGGAGTTCCTCGAGCGCGGTGAAGCGATTCATGTCCTGGAAGGCCGCATGGTGGTCACCCGGGATGGTGAAGAACCGATCACGCTGGAAGCCGGAACCGCCGCCATCTTCCCGATCGGGTGGCAGGGAACGTGGGAGATCCAGGAGCGGATCAGGAAATTCTTTGTTATTTTCGCTGCCTGACAGCGGGACGGCCGGCCTGTCAGGCCCGGGTACTGCCCGGGCCTGACAGGGCCGATCTGCGGCTATCGGATATAACGCGCTGCCACAGCCATGGCGTTGAGGGCGCCGAAGGATGCTGACGTCAAACGCCTACCGGCAGGCTCCGCCGGCCAGGCATGCCGCTGCGCTGCCCACCGGGCCTACTGTGCTGAGTCCGCGGGGAAGCAGTCCAAAGTTGTCGCATGAGCCGCCCGCAGAGCTTCCTTGACGGGAAGCGCGCGGTGTTCGTCGGAGAGGATCTCCACGCCCCAGGGGCCGTTGAAGCCCAGGGATTTCAGGGCCCGGATGAACCCGGTGACATCCTGGTCGCCCTGCCCGCACAGGCGGCGGTTGTCCCGCGTGTCCTCGAAAAGGGTGCCCTGGATGTCCGCCGCCGCGTCGTTGAGTTCGACGCCGAAAATCTGGTCTGCGCCGAGTCTGGCCGACAGTTCGTCCAGCGTTGTTCCTGCGCGGAAGACGTGCCAGTAGTCCACCACCAGCCCGCACCCGGGCACATCCACCTTTCGCATGAGGTCGGCGGCCGCCGGCACGCTTCCCACCATCGAAAACGGCATCGGTTCGAGCGCAATGCGTGTACCCCGCTGCGCGGCCTCGGCGGTCAGCCGCCGGAGGGGTTTCACCAGGAAGTCGAGGTCAGCCAAGGGGTGGCCGATGGTGGTACCCACCTTGATGAACCGCGCACCGAGCGCCTCTGCAGCTTCAAGGAGGAGGTCGAACTGCGGCTGCCACCGTGGGGCGAGACTCTCGTCCCACCAGTCCGTGAGGAGCTCGACTTCCACGTAGCGGAGGCCGGCGTCGTCGATAAGGCTGCGTAAGGCCGGAAAACCCAGGCTCGCGCGTGCGGCGGCGAGGTCATCGTGCGCGAGTCCGAGGCCTGACCATCCGGTGGCAGCGATGGCTTCGATGCGATCGGCAATGGGCACGGGGCTGGTCTCAGGCGTTTGCAGCGGCGCCACGCTGCCGGCGCTGGTCCAGCATGAGGCGACAAGTTCGGGGGCAGTGGTGGTCATTGTTCTCCTTTGAAGCACGACAGGCCCGCCCACTAAGAAATGAAGGCGTACAAACATGAAATCACACATCGTTGGAACGGTCTATTGACATCTGCAGAGCCCGCATTCTAGAGTTGGACCGTTCCACAAAGCGATGTGGATCACAGCCGTTCTAGATCAACGACCTCCGTTTTCGCCCCACGCATTTCGTGGTCCGAAGCGTTCCTGACGGTCGAAATTGTGCGAATCGAAGGAGATTTCACGTGGCAAAATTCAGCTGGCACCGGGGCGCTATTGCCCTCGCTATCGTTCCGCTTCTGACGCTGGCGGCATGCTCAAGCAGTGGAGGCAAGACCGAAACTGCAACGTCCGGAGAAGGCGGACAGGTTTCCGATACCGCCCGGATCAAGGTCGCCATGATCACCCATGCCGCTGCCGGCGACACGTTTTGGGACATCGTGCGAAAGGGCGCCGAGACTGCCGCGAAGAAGGACAACGTTGAACTTCTGTACAGCGGCGACGCGGAGGGCGGCCGCCAGGCGCAGCTGGTGCAGCAGGCCATCGACCAGAAGGTGGACGGCATCGTCCTCACGCTTGCCAAGCCCGAAGCGCTCAAGGACGTGGTGAAAGAGGCAACTGACGCCGGCATTCCGGTGGTCAGCTTCAACGCCGGCGAAGATCAGTCCAAAGCCCTGGGTGCCTTTACCCACTTTGGCCAGAGCGACAAGCTGGCCGGCGTCACCGTCGGACAGCGCCTCGCCTCCGAGGGGGTCAAGCACCCGATCTGCGTCATTCAGGAGCAGGGCCACGTGGGCCTCGAGAACCGCTGCGCCGGAGTCAAGGAGAACGTCCCCGGCACGGAGATCCTCAACGTCAACGGCGCCGATATGACATCCGTGTCCTCCACCGTCAGCGCGAAGCTCCAGTCCACCCCGGACGCCGACGCCATCATCGGACTCGGGGCCCCTTTCACTTTGACGATTGTCAAGGCCGTCAAGGAGACGGGAAGCAAGGTCAAGGTCGCATCCTTTGACCTGAACGGTGAGCTCGCCAAGGCCATCGAAGACGGAAGCATCGCATTCACCGTGGACCAGCAGCCATACCTGCAGGGCTACGGCAGCGTCGACGCCATCTGGCTGGGCAAGGTGGGCGGCTTCAAGGTGGGCGGCGGCCAGCAGGTCTACACCGGCCCCGCCGTCATCGACAAGAGCAACGCGGCGGATGTCCTGAAGTTCGCCGAACAGGGTATCCGCTAACAGCCCGCTGGCCGGGCCGGTCACGGCCGGCCCGGCAGCAAGGAGAGTTAACATGACCATCACCCAGACAAAGACAACCACAACGTCGGCGGTGGCCGATGAGCGCGTGGCCAGGCGCAGCCCGTTCCAGAAGCTCCTCGGCCGGCCCGAGGTCGGTGCCCTCGTGGGCGCCATCGTCCTCTTCATCTTCTTCGCGTTGGTGTCTTCAACGTTTACCCAACCCAACGCTTTGGCGACCATTCTCTACGGCAGTTCCACGATCGGGATCATGGCGGTGGGGGTGTCGCTGCTGATGATCGGCGGCGAATTTGACCTCTCCACCGGCGTCGCGGTGATCTCCTCGGCCCTGACCGCGTCGATGTTCAGCTGGTACTTCAGCACCAATGTCTGGGTGGGGGTGGG
>NZ_JACXBW010000030.1 GCF_014712225.1 Pseudarthrobacter sulfonivorans | reverse complement strand
CCGGAAAAACCGACATTAAGTGAGAGAGCGTCCCTGCACGACGGCGGCGGCGGCGGGCGGCCTACTCGGGATCCGCCAGGATGGAGGCCAGGCGCTCCAGGGCCGGCAGGCTGGCCGCTATCTGCGCCCGCTCCGCCGGCAGCAGCTTGGAGCTGGCCGAAGCGAGGGCCTCAGCCCAGGCCCCCTCAAGCACAGTCCTGATGCGCAGCGCTTCGGGCGTGGGATGCAGCACCACATACCGCTTATCGGCTGCATCGCGGGTGCGGGTCACCAGCCCCAGCGCCACCAGCTCCCGCAGCTGCGCACTCACGTTGCTGAGCTGCCGGCCCAGCCGCGCTGCCACTTCAGCCACCGTAATGCCGGGGTGCCGTTCGATGACGCGCACAATGTCCAGCAGCCCGCTGGACAGCGGCAGGACGCCGGTCCCCTCATGGGATTTGCGCCGCACTTCAAAGGAAACATCCAGGATAGCGACGGCCAGATCGCGGTGCACTGCAGGACTGGCCCGCTGTTCAGGGGGGTCAACACTTGCCATCCCCCAAGCATAGAGGCGGCTAGTCAGCCAGCAGGAAGCGCCATCATCAGCCGACCCCTGGACGGGAAATGCGCGTAGCGGCGCCGCCGGAGGCGGCCTTCATAAGTAGCCGTGCGGGCTACCGCCGGGTAAGTCTTGTGGGAGCGCGCACCACTTTTGACTACCGTGAGGACTCCGATGAACACCCAAGCTGCCAGCCACGACCCCCGGCCCCTCTCGCTGTTCTGCGCCTTTGCGCTCAAACAGGCCGTGGAGCAAACCGTTCTTCCCGCGTACATCGCGGCAGGCGGACCCCACGTCGAGGCGGTGTTCGAGCCCACGTTCCGCCTGCTGACCAGGATCGAGTCCGGCGCCCGTCCGGACGTGATGGTGGGGATCACCGGCACCCTGGCGGACCTTGCTGCAGCGGAGATCGTGAAGGACACCAGGCCGGTCGCCCGGACAGGAGTGGGCGCGGCAGTCCCGCCGGACGCCCCGGCTCCGGACATCAGCACGGTGGACACCTTCATCAGCACGGTCACCAATGCCCGTTCGGTGGCCTACTCCCGCAGCGGACCCAGCGGCATCTACTTCGCCGGACTGCTGGAACGGCTGGGGATTGCAGACCAGGTCACCGCCAGGGCCACCGTGGTTGATTCCGGGCCAACCGCCGTGGCACTGCTGGATGGCCGCGCGGACCTCGCCATCCACCAGCTCAGCGAGCTGATCCTCGTCCCGGAGGCCACCATCATAGGCCCGCTCCCGGAAGCCATTCAGGAGTACACCTACTTCTCGACGGCGCTGGGCACCCCGTCGGGGGCCGCCGGGGCCGCGGAGCTGCGCGACTTCCTGCACGGCCCTGAAGCACGCGCGGCCTACGCCGCAAACGGGTTGGAAGTTCTTTAGCAAAAGCTTGACGCTTCAACTTTTTGAGCGTACATTTAGTTGTAGCTTCAAGTGGTAATCCTCCAGCAGAACAGAATCTGATGAAAAACCTCCTCGCCCGCCTTTTCGGAAAGAAGAACACCATGACTGACATCACGATCATCGGCAACGGCAACATGGCCCGCGGCATCGCAACCCGTGCCCTCGCCGCAGGAAAGAACGTCGAGATCCTGGGTCAGGACGCCGCCAAGGCGCAGGCACTGGCCAACGAACTCGGAGCAAACGTTAAGTACGGCACCACGGCGAGCGCGCCGCAGGGCAGCATCGTGATCCTTTCCGTTCCCTTCGACGCCGCCAAATCCCTGGTCACCGCCTACGGCGACCAGTTGGCCGGCAAAACGGTTGTGGACATCACCAACCCGGTCAACTTCGAAACCTTCGATTCCCTGGTGGTGGCGCCCGGGTCATCGGCTGCCGAGGAAATCGCAGCACTGGCCCCGGCCGGCGCCAACGTGGTCAAGGCTTTCAACACCACCTTTGCCGGCACGCTGGTGGCGGGCGAGTCCGCCGGCCAGCCGCTGGACGTCTTCATCGCGGGTGACAACCCGGATGCCAACCAGGCCGTCAGCAGCTTCGTCAGCGCCGCCGGCATGCGCCCGCTGGTGGTGGGCCCGCTCAAGCGCTCCCGCGAACTCGAGGGCTTCCAGTTCGTCCTCATGACCATGCAGGCCAACCCCGAATTCGCCGACTTCAACTGGGACACCGGACTCGCGGTCACCAAGTAGAACCAAAAACAAAAGGCAAGGGCACGACGCGCGGGACCTCCCGGCGTCGTGCCCTTAGCTTTTGTGTCCCGGAGACCTTAAGCTCCGGTTCCTCAGAGCTGCGGAAGGACCTGGTCCCGGACCTGCCTTCGGAGGATTTTTCCCAGCATGGAACGCGGCATGTCCTGGATTTCCACAATCCGGCGCGGCACCTTGTAGCCGGCCAGATGTTCCCGGCAATGGGTGCGAAGGGCTTCCTCATCGAGGGATGTGCCGGGTTCAAGCTCAACGGCGGCGGCCACCAGTTCGCCGCCCCGTTCCAGCGGCTTGCCGATCACGGCGGCGTCCTTCACGTCCGGGTGGAGCCGCAGGACGGACTCCACCTCACTGGGTGAGACGTTGAAGCCGCCCGTAATGATCAGCTCTTTCGCCCGGTCCACCACCGTGGCAAAACCGTCGGCATCCACCGTGACGATGTCGCCGGTCCGCAGCCAGCCGTCCGCGGTAAGGGTCTTTGCCGTTTCCTCCGGGTTGTTCCAGTAGCCCTGGAAGACCTGCGGGCCCTTGATCAGCAGCTCCCCCTGCCGGCCGGGCTCCACCTCCGCGGCGGGGTCGTCCGGCTCCACCACCTTCATCAGCGTGGACGGGAACGGTACGCCGATGGTCCCCGGCCGCCGGCTCGGATGGAAGGGGTTGCCCAGCGCCACCGGTGAGGATTCGGTCATGCCGTAGCCCTCCACCAGCAGGCCCCCGGACACCGATTCCCAGAGCTCCACCACGTGGTCCGGCAGGTTCATCGCCCCGGAGATGCAGTATTTGCAGGAGCGCAGGGAGATGCCCTTTTCCCTGGCCGCCGTGGCGGTGCGCTCGTAGATCGGCGGCACGGCGCAGTAGACGGTGGCCGGTGACTTCTTCATGGCGGCGAGCACCAGATCGGTGTCGAACTTGGGGAAGAGCACCAGCAGGCCCTGTTTGCGGATGCCGAAGGTGAGGTACAGGGTCATGCCGAAGGCGTGGAACATCGGCAGGATGGCGTAGAAGACCTCCCTGCCGTACTCGGCCCCCTGCATCCAGGCTTCCCCCTGGAGGGCATTGGCGTAGAGGTTGAAGTGGGTGAGCATGGCGCCCTTGGGGCTGCCGGTGGTCCCGGAAGTGTACTGGATGACCGCGAGGTCCTGCACCGAGGGCCGCGGGTGTGCCGGGTCAATCCGGCCGTGGCCCAGGAGCCGCTTCCACGGCATGGTGCCGGGAGCCGGGGCGGTCAGGGATGCCTTGGTTTCGCGCAGTTTCCCCACCGGCAGGCCCAGTGCCAGGCGCTTGACGGCGGGGAACGCTGCCAGCAGGTTCACCGAGACAACGTGGTCAATCTCGATGTCTGCCGGGAACTCCCGGATGGCGGCGGCCGCCTTGTCCCAGGCGATGACCACCCTGGCCTGGTGGTCCTCAAACTGGTGGCGGAGCTCCCGGGAGGTGTACAGCGGGTTGTGTTCCACCACCACGGCGCCGAGCCGAAGTACCGCGTAGAAGGCCACGACGTGCTGCGGGCAGTTCGGCAGGATCAGAGCAACCCGGTCGCCGGCCCGCACGCCCAGCTGCCGGAGGCCCTCGGCGGCACGGTCTACCTGTTCCCCGAGCTCGGCGTAGCTGGTTCGCCGGCCGAAGAACTCCAGCGCCGGGGCCGTGCCGGCTTCGGCCACGGAGCGTTCCAGCATCGCTGTCAGGGACTCGGTTGGCAGGTCGATCTCAGCCGGCACGCCCGGCTGGTAGTTCTTCACCCACGGCTGGACAGCGATCTCCTCCATGGCGTCAGGCCTGCCCGAAGCTGAGCACACGCCCGGCCGCGGTCCATCCCGAGGCCAGGTAGCGGTCCGCCTCGTCCGGGTCCACGATGAGGATCAGCGTGTGGGCGCCATGGAGGTAGGCCTCCTCGGCGAGGGTGGCCAGCAAGGCCGGTTCGTAAGCGTCCCTGCCCTGCGGGGTCTCGAAGCGGAGGTTGCCAATGACCGCCGCTGTCTCGCCCACACTGATGCGCCCGCCGCAGACCGGATGGTCGAACACAGAGATCTCGGCGACGTCGTAGTCCTCCATGGGAGCCGAAGCCACCTGGGCGTTCTCCGGGAGGGAATGGGCTGCGGCAATCTCAGCCGTGCCGGCCGTCAGGAGGACCTGTTCGCCGACGGGCTGAAGCCCCCGTTCCCGCGCTTGGGCCCGGGCCTCGGCGGCATCCGCTTCCCCTTCTGCTGCGATGAGAACAGCGGAACCGTCGGCGGCCGGCCCGGCCCCGCGGACACGGCCCCACAGAACGGCCCATTCGCTGAGATGCTCCTGCAATTCGGACATGTTGGCGCTCCTCGACTCGACGACGGCGGTTCATGTCGATTCTTGCACCACCGCCCCGCCGCCCCTAAACGCGCGGGCCCCAGCCGCTAGACCGCACGGGTAGGCGCTGCGAGGACGGCGTCGATCTGCCCTGCGGCCTCCCTCATGCCTTCCTCCATGCCCATCTTGAGGATCTCCTCCATCTGCTCCTCGGATTCGAAGGTTGACATGATGGTCATCCGGGTCCGGCCGCCGATATCTTCGAGGTCCACGGCGGCGTGGCCGACTCCCAGGGCGTCCACGGGTGAGCCGGACTCATCGGCGAAGCCGTCATCGAATTCGAGCTTCCGCGGCGCGTCGATGGCGGTGAACTTCCACCATCCGCGGGCCTTGTCGCCTTCGGGCCCGGTCATGTAATAGCTGGCCTTCCCGCCGGGCTGGAAATCAAAGCCGTCGAACGTGGCGGGGTACGTGGGCGGGCCCCACCAGCGCTCGAGCTGCCGGGGGTCCTCCCAGATCTGCCAGACGCGTTCGACGGCGGCGTCGAACTCCGCGACGAGGGTGAGACTGAGTGCCTCGAGATTCTTGGTGGTACTGATAACAGGCATTGCCGTACCTTCCTATCCTTCAGCCAGAATGTCCGCGATCCGCCCGGCACGCTGCCGCCAGATCGCCTCGTACTCATCGAGCAGCCGGCGGGCCTTCGCCAGACCTTCGTGATTGCCCCGCACGATCTGCTCCCTTCCGCGCTTCTCCTTGGTGACCAGGGAAGCGCGCTCCAGCACCGCCACGTGCTTCTGGACGGCGGCGAAACTCATGGCGTACAGCGCAGCGAGGCCGGAGACGGAGTACTCCGCCACGGTCACCCGCCGGACGATGTCCCGCCGGGTGGCATCCGCGAGGGCCTGGAACAGGCGGTCAACGTCCGCATCACTGAGCTGATCTACAACCATTTGGTTGTACGATACGCCCGGCCCCGGTCCGGTGTCAACGGGGTCCCCGGGGACGCCGCCGCGACATGGCACCCCGGACGTAAGCTGAAACCAGCACCGCAGCTGAAACCAGCACCGCCAGCCCGAGTCCGTCCGCGGAGGCCAGCATGAGCCAGCGCTCAAAAACAGAATCCGCAGCCGCACCCGGCGCCACCACAGAGCCGGGCGGCACGTCGCTGCGGCTCATCCCGGCAACGCTGGTATCGGCGTCGGGCTTTATGCTCTTTGTCCGGGAAGACCGGCTCATCGGCTTGATCCTGCTGGCGGTCGCCCTGGTGCTGGCCGGGTTCATCAGCCGCAGGCTGCTCATCGACCTCGCGCTCATAGGAGTGGGGCTGACGGCCATGAGCGCCGTCCCCATCACCACGGACATCAGCACCGGGCACATGCTGGTCATGGGTACGGCCATGATCCTGGCTGTCGGCATTCCGTACATGGTCGCCAGGTTCGCCACGAAGGACCATGCCATCACCTTCCCCGTCAGGAGCGGCCAGCCGTGGACTACGGCCGAGAAGTGGTACCTGCCGGTCGCCCCATTACTGGGGTACACGGTGCTCCCGGTTTACATGATCGGTACGGGCGTCTACCGGAACTGGCCGGCCGTGAGCGATCCGGAGGGCATTGGCCGGCTGTTCCTCGGCACCAACGCGCTGGGCATCTGGGATGAGCTGTTCTTCATCTGCACCGTGTTCACCCTCCTGCGCAGGCATCTCCCGGACTGGCAGGCCAACCTGCTGCAGGCGGTCCTGTTCACGTCATTCCTGTGGGAACTGGGGTTCCACGCGTGGGCGCCGTTTTTCATCTTCCCGTTTGCCCTGCTGCAGGCGAAGCTTTTCACCATAACGCGGTCACTGACGTACATCGTGGCCGTCCACCTGCTCTTCGACTTCGTGCTGTTCCTGGTTTTAGTGCACGCCCACAACCGCGCGTGGATCGATATCTTCCTCTACTGAGAGCACACTCCGGCGCGCGAAAAGGTGGCGTAACACGCATGCGACACGAACGTGCAATCGATCACACTTTCGCCGTTTCGGTTGTCAAATCCCCGGCTCACCGTGAACCATGAATAGGGGGCCACGCTCCCCGCACACCTGAATCAGCAATCCTCACCGACGAGGATGCGGCCCTTTCAAGGACGACCCGGCCGTCAACTGCATGAGCGAAAGTACTGACAATGACGTTTGAATCCAGCCACTCTGTATCCCTCAAAATCTGGGACCGGTCCGCAATTGACCACACACTCGACGCCGCGGCACAGGACCTCTCGGTCAAGGCGAATACCACCAAATGCCGCATCGCGGTCCACGCCAGCGGCCCCAACACCTTCACGCTGAGCGTCCGCAGCGACGACCGCCAGCTCGCCACCGCCTAAACAGCTCCGCAGCACAACAGAAGCGGACGACCGCCGGAACCTCCCTGGGTTCCAGCGGTCGTCCGCTTCTTTTTTGTGCCCGCGGGACTCCGCATGACCGTTGGGTCACATCGGGGACCCCACCGCTCGAAAGAGGGGTATGGTGGATATCGGTGCATGCATATGCATGAAGTTATTTGATGGATCGACGAAGGAGAATGCCCCGTGAAGGCATGGCAGTTCAACGGCACTAACAACCCACTGGAACTCAACGAAGTCGCGGAACCGGCTGCCGGTCCGGGCCAGGTCGTCGTCAGCGTCAAGGCCGCCGGCGTGTGCCACTCCGACGTCACCGCCCTCGACGACGCAGGATGGATGCCGCTGTTCCCCGAACTCCCCCGCACCATGGGCCACGAAAATGCCGGCGTTATCACCGAGGTCGGCGAAGGCATGGACCACTGGAAGATCGGCGACCGGGTAGGGCTCTCCCCCGTCATGAGCGACGGCGACGCCATCGGCTACGGCAAGTGGAACGGCGGGTTCGGCCCCAAGCTGCTCGCCACGGACGACAACCTGGTGAAGCTGCCGGACGAGGTCACTTTTGAACTCGGCGCCATGGCAACGGATGCAGGGCTCACCGCGTACCACGCCATCATGGCCGTCGGCGGAGCCAAGGTCGGCATGAAGGTCGGCGTGATCGGCCTCGGCGGCCTCGGGTACATCGGCGCCCGCGTCGCCGTGCTGGCCGGAGCCGAGGTGTACGGCGCCGAGGTGAATCCCGAGACGCAGAAACTGGCTGGCGAAATCGGGCTGGCCGGAGTTGCGGACTCCATCGAAGCTTTCAAGGACAAGAAACTGGACCTGATTGTTGATTACGCCGGTTTCGGCACCACCACGGCAGCCGCGCTTGAGACGCTCGCAGAGTTCGGAACCCTGGTGCAGGTAGGCATGGGACGCCTCGAGTCCACCATCAACACCTACCCGCTGATCATCAACCAGCTCTCCATCAAGGGCTCCAAGTCGGGCACCAAGGAGGACCTCGAAAACCTCTACGCCCTGATGAAGTCCGGCCAGCTGAACCCGCCGATGAACCTGATCACCCAGGCGGACATCCCCGACGCGATCGACAAGCTGCGCAAGGGCGGTGTGGTGGGCCGCTTCATCGCGATGTACGAGGGCTAGCACCCTCGGCAACACGCCGAACCTGTACAACTGCACCACAGAAGCGGACGACGCCGGGAGTCCCGCCGTCGTCCGCTTCCGTTTGCGCCCCAAAGGCAGTGGCGCTAGCCCTGGTCCCCGCCACCCACCGGAAGGACGGTGCCCGTGATGTAGCTGGCGTCGTCCGAGGCCATAAAAAGGATCGGCGCGGCCTGCTCGGCGAGCGTCCCGTAGCGCTTGAACAGGGTGCTCTCGGTGGTCTGGTCCACGATCTCCTGGTACCACACGGCTTCCTGCGCGGACTGCTCGTTGGGGTTGCGCGGCACCTTCCGCGGCGGGGCTTCCGTGCCGCCGGGCGCGGTGGCCACCACGCGGATGCCCTTGGACGCGGCTTCAAACGCGAGCGACGCCGTCAGGGCATTGACCCCGCCCTTGGACGCCGCGTACGGCACGCGGTTGCGGCTGCGGGTGGCGATGGAGGAGACGTTGACGATGACGCCGGCACCGCGCTCCACCATGTGCGGCAGCGCGGCCCGGCAGCACCACAGGGTCGGGAAGAGCGAACGCCGCACTTCGGCCTCGATCTCGTCCGCCTCGTAGTGTTCAAACGGCTTGGCCCAGATGGTGCCGCCCACGTTGTTGATGAGGATGTCGATCCGCCCGAACTCCGCCATGGCATAGGCCATCAAATCCGTGGCGCCGGCGTAGGTCTCGAGGTCGCAGAGGAAATGCCGGGAGGTTGCGCCGCCCGCAGCGATTTCCGCAGCCACCTCCGCCACCAGGTCCGACCGGTCGGCCAGCACCACAGTGCCGCCCTCGGCGGCAACCTGATGGGCGACGACGGCCCCGATGCCTTGGGCGGCTCCGGTCACCACCACAACTTTGTCCGTAAAGCGCATCGCCATGTGTCCTTCTTTCGTATTCTTTGTAGCTTGCCTGTGCGTCTCCGCCCGCCTAAAGGGCGGCTTCGCGATCCAGCGCTGCGGCCGGTTCGCTTTCAGCCTCTACCGCGGCGGCGGCAACCGAGTTGCGCACCAGCAAAGTGGCCAGGGCGGCGAGCACCAGCGGCACAGCCAGTGTCATGAAGTAGCCGGAGGCACCGAACCCGGCGAGGATAAGCCCGCCCAGGGCTGAACCCACGATGGACCCGAGGCGGCCGATTCCGATGCCCCAGCCCGTGGCCGTGGCTCGCAGCTGGGTGGGGTAGGCGTTCGCGATCAGGTAGTTCAGGGCCAGCTGTTGGCCGCCAATACCGAATCCCGCCAGGCCGATCAGGATAAACACCAGGGCGAAATTGGATCCGGCCAGGCCCAGGCCCAGCGCCACGAGGATCCCGGCGCCGAACATGACCAGCAGCAGTTTCCGCGCGTTGACCTTCGGCAAAATCATGGACAGCGGGATGGCGAAGAGGATGAACGCGCCGTTGACGGTCACGGTGCCCATGGCGGCCTGAGAAGCTGCGAGCCCCAGCGTCTTCAGCGCCGTGGGCATCCAGAGGAGCAGCAGGTACCAGGCGATCCAGTTCAGCAGATAGGTGGCGAAGACGGCGATGGTGACCATCCGGTACTTCGCGGAGAACAGCGCGGCGATGGAGCTCCGTTCTTCCTTCCTGTCCTCGGTGACCAGTTCGGCGTCCGGATCTACCGGTGTTCCGGAGATGGCTGCCATGATTTTGCGTGCCTCAGCCTGCGCTGCAGGTGTGCGCTTGGTGGCAAGGAACACCGGGGATTCGGGGAGCAGCTTGAGGCAGACCAGGAGCAGCGCGAGCGGAAGCACGCCGCCCACCAGGAAGATGCCGCGCCAGCCCATGACGGGAAGCCAGGCCGCGGCCACCAGGCCGCCAAGCAGCGCACCGCCCGGCAGGCCAAGCAGCACGAGGGTCATAAACGTGCCGCGGCGGGACTTCGGGCTGAACTCCGCCGTCAGGGCGAGGAGTGCCGGTGTTGCACCGCCCATGCCGAGACCGATCAGGAACCGGAGGACGATGATCTGCTCCAGCGTCTGGGCGAAGGCGCCGGCCAGGGAGAAGACGCCGAAGAGGACCAGCGCCAGCAGGATCGTCTTCTTGCGGCCGATCCTGTCGCCAAAGGTGCCCAGTGTCATGGCACCTGCGCACATGCCGATGGTGCTGGCTGTGATGACCCAGGTCATGTCGGTGGCCTGCAGGCCGAAATCGTCGGCGATGGCCGGACCGATGAAGGCGATGGACTGGGTATCGAACCCGTCCAGCAAGGCGATCACGAAGCACAGTGCCACGACGGACCAGCGCTTCACCCCCATGGGCGTGTTGTCGATAACGTCCTGGACGTTATAGGCGGCTTTAGTCAACGGTGACTCTCTTTCACATGGTTCTGGGCATGGGTTGCCGAGGGGGCTTGGGTGGCCGAGGAATTGCGGTGGCGGACAACTGCAGCAGGATCGGCCGTGTGCCGGGTATCACGTCCGCGACATCGGCAACCTTAGGACATAAATTGAGCAATGAAAAATACAAATTAGGCCTCGATTGAGACCTTAGATGTCCGAATCCCGCTCGCGGGCCTTGGGGCAGCCAAAACACTGCGCCGCCGGTTGACAGCACCAGGGCTGTGCGGTTGACTTTTACACATGCTGAAATAACAGTTCCACGATGCGATATGGAAATAACCGCATAGCCTACACCGTGGATGCCAGCATCGAATATTAGGATCTGTTATGCACCTTGAACAGTTCAATGCGGTCAGCCGCACCGAGGCCGGCGATTTCCTGCGCCCCTGCCTGGACATCCAACGCTGGATCGACGAGCTCGCCGACGCGCGGCCCTATTCCACTCCCGGAGAACTCCTGACGGCCGGCCGCAACGCCGCCAACCCGTTCACCAGTGCCGAACTTGACGCAGCGCTCGCCCACCATCCGCGGATCGGCGAACAGGCTCGGGGCGACAGCGCCGAAGCCAAGCTGTCCCAGTCCGAACAGGCCGGGCTGGGCGTGGCCGATGCCGCCGTCGCCCTGGCGCTGGCGGAAGGAAACAGGACCTACGAGGAGAAGTTCGGCCAGGTCTTCCTGATCCGCGCCGCGGGCCGCAGCCGTGAGGAGATCCTGGCCGCCCTGAACACCAGGCTCGCCCACACTCCCGAACAAGAACAATCAATCATTGGCCAGCAGCTGCGGGAAATCGCAGTACTCCGACTCGAAGGGTTGCTCAGCAAATGACCACCTCCCATGTCACCACGCACGTGCTCGATACCGGCTCCGGCAAACCGGCGGCGGACGTCCCGGTCACCCTCAGCGTTCTCGACGGTAAGGGTTGGGCGCAGATCGCCGAAGGCCTCACCGACGAGGACGGGCGCGTCAAACAGCTGGGACCGGACCGCCTGGCCACCGGGACGTACCGCCTGGCCTTCGACACGGGCAAGTACTTCGCCGCCAGTGGCACCGAAACCTTCTTCCCGGAAGTGACCCTCACGTTCGGCGTGGTGGAGTCGGAGGCCCATTATCACGTGCCGCTCCTCTTGAGCCCGTTTGCCTACTCCACCTACCGGGGCAGCTGAGCCGGCCTTTCAGCCCGACCATCTGCACGTCTTCGGTGAGCGATCCAGCGGCACTGCCGCTGAATCGCGGTTGTGTCCCGCAAAGCACGGAACCCCGCCCTGTCAGGAGCGGGGTTCCGTGCTTTGCGCCGACGTGCCGGCCCGGGATTTCGGGAGCAGCTGTTACTTCCCGTGCCCTGAGTCGGAAGACGCGTCAGGCGCAGCAGCGGCGTGGGTGGGCCGCCTCATGTGGAACTCGGGGATCTCCTCCGGGTTCGGGCCGCCGCGGAACTTGGGGGACGGTTCCTGGCCGCCGCTGATCCGCTGTAGCTCCTGGTCCTCGAAGTCGTCCTCCACACCGAGCATGATGGCGGAATCGTGGTTGGTGATTTCGCCGCGGAATGCCCGGACCATCACGCTCCGGTCGAACTGGCCTTCCCACTTGGAGACGACGAAGGTGGCGACGCAGTTGCCCAGGAGGTTTACCACCACCCGCATCGAGTCCATCAGCCGGTCTGCGCCGAGGAGCAGGGCGACGCCGGCCACCGGGAAGATTCCGAGGGCGGCAGCGGTCGCGGACAGTGCCAGGAAGGACGATCCGGGAACTCCGGCCATGCCCTTGGACGTCAGGAGCAGGACTCCCAGGGCCGCCAGCTGCTGGCCAAGGTCCAGATGGTGTCCGAAGGCCTGCGCCAGGAAGAGGAGCGAGATCGAAAGGTAGATCGCGGCGCCGTCGAGGTTGAAGGAGTAGCCGGTGGGGACCACCAGGCCGGTAGTGGCGCGGGAGCAGCCCGCGTTGGTCAGTTTGGTCATGATGCGCGGCATTACGGCCTCGGTGGAGGCGGTGCCAAGTGCCAGCAGGAACTCCTCGCGGGTGTACTTCAGGAAGTGCCAGAGGGGAACCCGGGCGAAGCCCCAGGCCACGAGGAACAGCAGTCCGATGAAGATGATGGCCGCGCCGTAGCATGCGGCGATGAGCAGCGCATAAGTGCCGAGGGTATCGAGTCCGTACTGGCCGATGATGAACGCCATGGCGCCGAAGGCACCGATCGGCGCCACTTTCATGATCCAGGACATGATTTTGAAGATGAGCTCCAGGACGGTCTCCATGAGGCTGATGACGGGCATGCAGCGTTCGCGTCCGATGACCACGATGGCCGCGCCGAAGAACACCGAGAAGAACAGGACCTGCAGGAGGCTGTTGTTGGCGAAAGCGCCGATGACGCTGGTGGGGATGACGTCCAGGATGAAGGCCGCGGCGTCCTTGGGCACGGCGTGGCCGGTCTTGGCGTCCACGGCCTCCTGGGACAGCGTGCTGGGGTCGATGTTCAGCCCGGCACCGGGCTGGACGATGTTGCCTACGATCAGGCCAAAGACCAGCGCGAAGAGCGTGGCCGCGGTGAAGTAGAGAAGTGCTTTGACTCCAACCCTTCCGACCGCCTTGACGTCGCCTACGGCCGAGATGCCGGTGACGATCACCAGGAAAATCAGCGGCGCGATGATCATTTTGATGAGCTGGATGAAGCCATCACCCAGCGGCCTCAGTTGTGAGCCGAGGTCCGGCCAGAAATGTCCGATAAGAACACCTGCCACGACGGCGATCAGAATTTGGAAGAAGAGCGACCTATACAGGGGCTTCTTCTTCTGCGGGGCCGAACTCGCCTTCAGCGCCGCGGAATCTGGGATCTTCATTGATCTGTACCTATCAATCGGGAACAGCCCCGGAGATCGGGGTCTGTTTCCAACGTAACCCCGGTCACACTATTTCCGCAAGAGGAAAATCAAATTCCGCAATGTGAAAACTTAAACGCGGGGCTGCAGGCACGCAAAACGCCGCGATGCCGGCGGCCGCCCGCGGGTGAACCCCTCGGGCGGCCGTCCGCATCGCAGCGGAAGGGTAAGGATGCCGGCGCTAGCCGCGGCCGATAAACGGCATGCCGGCAGCGGTGATTATCACAGAGCCCACACTGGCCGACGGCGGCATGCCCGCCATCAGGAGCACGGCTCGCGCGGCGTCCTCCACGGGGAACATCGGCTCGACTTTTCGCGAGCCGTCGGCCTGGAGCGCGCCTGAGCCGACGCCGATGGCGTCCATAATGTCGGTGGCGGTATTGCCGATATCGATCTGGCCGCAGGTGATTCCGAAGGCCCTGCCATCGAGTTCAATACTCTTGGTCAGGCCCGTCATGGCGTGTTTGGTCACGGCGTAGGCCACGGTCCTGGGCCGGGGTGAATGCGCGGAAATGGAGCCGTTGTTGATGATCCGGCCGCCCTGCGGGTGCTGCGCCTTCATGGCCCGGACCGCGGCGGCCGCGCACAGCATGGAGCCGGTGAGGTTTACGGCAACGGTGGCGTTCCAGTCGGCGAGGCTGATCTCATCAACCGACGCGACGGGCCCAAAGACGCCGGCGTTGTTGAAGAGGACGTCCAGTCCCCCCCACCGCCGGAGCGTGGCTTCGAAAAGGCGCTCGACGTCGTCGGGCGCCGTGACATCGCAGGGCACCGGCAGTGCCTCCGGATGACCGTCCGCCGTTTCGAGCAGCTGCGTTTCCCGCCGCCCGGCCAGCGCCACCCGGTAGCCGTCGGCCAGCATCAGCCGGGCCACCGCCCGGCCGATGCCCGATCCGGCTCCGGTGACGACGGCGACCCGGGGGTCTGCAGGCGGGCGGGAGTTGGTCATGAGATGCCTTTCAGGACGGGTGCGGTCAGCCCGCCACGTCAGCGACGGCGGGGGTGGCGTCGGACGGTGCCGCCCCGGCGGACAAGGGCCAGCCTACGACAGTCTTCGGCCGTGGCGCCGCATAGGTGCGGACCTTGGACGTGGACAAACCCATGCGGACCAGGCCTTCGGCGATGGTCACCGCCGAGGCCACGCCATCCACCACAGGGACACCCGCGCGCCGCCGGATCGCCTCGTCGAGCCCCGCCATGCCGCCGCAGCCCAGGACAATGACCTCGGCCTTGTCCTCCCGGACAGCGATCAGCGCCTGTTCAATGATGGCCTCGACGGCCCGCTCCGGCTCCTCCTCGAGCTCCAGCACGGCCATCCCGCTCGCCCTGACCGACGCACACCTCGCGTCGAGGCCGGCCAGCTTCAGCCGGTCCTCGATCAGCGGAACTGCCCGGTCCAGGGTAGTGATCACGGAGTATTTATGGCCGAGGAACATCGCCGTCGAGGCGGCGGCCTCGGTGATGTCGACGACGGGCACGTCCAGGAGTTCCTGCAGGCCCTCCCGGCCGTGCTCGCCGTAGCCGGCCTGGATGACGGCGTCGAATGGCTCCGGGTACCTGAGGACCCGGTCCATCACGGCGATGGCGGCAAGGTAGCTTTCGAAGTTTCCCTCGCACGAATCCGCGCCGAAGCCGGGCGTCAGCCCCACGATCTCTGTCCCGGGCGCGGCGATGCTACGGGCCTGGGCGGCGATGGAATCGGTCATGGACTGCGTGGTGTTCACGTTGGCAACGAGGATGCGCATGGGTTCCTTTGGTGGTTCAGTGCGTCGGTGCGGGGCGGCGCGTCAGTGCGTGCTGGCGATGGCGATGGCTTCACCGTCAACGTCGTCGAACTGCTGCGCACGGTCCGCGATCAGGTAGTACGTCAGGGCACCCAGGCCCGCGCCGAAGAACCAGGCGAACGGGGCCGCGGCTTCGAGTGCGGGGACGAAAGCAATGAGGATCGCGACGGCGGACGCCGGCAGCAGCGCGATGATCGCTTTGGGATTGACGCCCTTTTTGTAGAAGTACGCGCCGGCCGGGCTTTCGCTGTAGAGCTCGGGGACGTTGACTTTTCCGCGGCGGAGCAGCCAGTAGTCGGCCATAACCACGCCGAACAGGGGCCCCAGCAGGGCGCCGAGGCCGCCGAGGAAGTACACAATCACCAGGGGGTTGTTGTAGAGGTTCCACGGCAGGATGAGCAGGCCGATTGTGCCGCTCACCCAGGCTGCCTTCCGGAAGTCGAGGTGCTTCGGGAAAAGGTTGGTGAGGGCGTAAACCGGTGCCACGAAGTTGGCCATCAGGTTCACGGCGATGGTCAGGATGAGGATGGCCAGGCAGGCAAGGACCAGGAACAGTGTGTTCGGAATGCTCTCCACAATGTCCGACGGCGTTTCGATGATGGTGCCGTTGATCTTGTACTGTCCGCCGGCCAGGACCACCACAATGGCGCCGAAGAGCAGCATGTTGATGGGGATGCCCCAGAAGTTGCCGCGGACGATCGACTTTTTGGACACGGCGGAGCGGGTGAAATCGCAGAAGTTCAGCACGAACGTGCCGTAGATGGACACCCACAGGGCCCCGCCGGCGAAGATGGTCCGCCACATCTCGCCGCCTTCCAGGCCGCGGATACCGGTCCACTGGATGGCACCCTTGGCCTCGATGAACACCCAGGCCGCGAGCAGCACCATGGTGAGGAGGATGACGGGCCCGGCGAACGCTTCATATTTGCGGATCATCTCCATGCCGAAGCTGACGATCACGAGCTGGACGATCCAGAGCGAGGCGAAGGCGATCCAGCCCAGCGTGGACAGGCCGAGGATGGAGTTGGTGTCCAGCCCATGCAGCGAGGGAACCATGGCCACGAGCATGACCCGCAGCACCACCGAGGCAAGGAAGGTCTGGATCCCGAACCAGGCCACGGCCACGGCGCCGCGCAGCAGGCTGGCGAGCTGGGCACCCCGGATGCCGAAGCTGATCCGGCTCATGACCGGGAAAGGCACACCGGTCTTTTGGCCCATAAAACCGGAGAAGCTGAGCAGGGCAAAGAGCAGAGCGGCGCCGATGGCCAGGGCCGCGAGGATCTGCCAGCCGCCAAGGCCCAGCGAGAAGAGGCCGACGGCGAACGCGTAGTTGCCGAGGCTGTGCACGTCATTCGCCCACAGGGTAAAGATGCTGTACCCGGTCCACCGGCGGCCCTGCCGCTTAGTCGGGGCGAGGTCCACGTTGTAGAGGCTCGGGCTGATGGCCTGGCCGGAGGCGGTGCTTGCTGCTTCGCACAGGGCGTCGATGCCCGTGGCGGGGTGGATCGGCTGGCCCGACAACACTGTCGGGGCGGGAGCCGGTTCGACACCGACTGGTGGAGTCGTGTGCATCTGGATCTCCAGTTCTGGAATTCCGCGGTGGTGAGCCTGATCAAAAGATCGCTGCTGTTATTCCACATCGCGAAATAAAGTTGTTGAATAGTGAAATAAGAGTATGAGCTGCATCACCCTCGGTCAAGGCTTGCCGGTCCGCGCAGCGGTCACAAACGGTTCGCAACGGAGATGGCGCCTACGGGCGGGCCTGACGGCCGGGTCGTGTTGACCAAGGCCCCACTAGGTCGATAATCTCGAAAGGCAAAATTATTTTCTCACAATACGAAAATAAGAGCCCAACATTCAATGATGAAAAGAGGCTGCCA
>NZ_JACXBW010000003.1 GCF_014712225.1 Pseudarthrobacter sulfonivorans | reverse complement strand
GCGTCCGCGCGTAAGCCCGCACGGACTCCTCCACCTGGGCGGCGAACTCCGCATGGCTCCAGCCGCGCCGGCCGAACCCGACCAGCGCGAAACTCGGCGGCAACAAGCCCCGGTTCGCCAGGTCATACACGGCCGGCATGAGCTTCTTCCGGGCAAGGTCCCCGGTCACTCCGAAGAGCACCAACGAGGACGGACCCGCGATCCGGTTCAGGCGGCGGTCCCGCGGATCCCGGAGCGGATTACGGCCCGGCCGTCCGGTACGCAGCCCGGACGTTCTGCCGTTTTCAGTTTCTGGCATGGTTGCTGTGGAACCTTCAGTTGTCGGTGACGGATGCGGAGCGGGAGCCCAGTGCTGCGATGATGCCCTGCAGCTGTGCGACGCCGGCGGCGCGGTCGGTGAGGTGCAGGCGCAGGACCGGGCGGCCGTGGCCGGCCAGGACCTGGGCGTCGCCGGCGGCCTGGGCGGCAATCAGTTCCCCGAAGGTGAAGGGACGGTCCGGGATGGCGAGGTCCTCCGCGGGGGCCGCGGTGACCTGGAGGAAGACGCCGATGGCGGGGCCGCCCTTGTGGAACTGTCCGGTCGAGTGCAGGAAGCGCGGGCCCCAGCCGAACGTGACGGGACGGCCGCTCGCGCCGGCGAGCCGGTCGCGGATGCCTTCCAGCCCGGCGAAGGCCAGCCGGTCAAAGTAGGCCTGGACACTGAGGTAGCTCTCGTCATCGAGGGTCCCGAGGAGGGCGCCCACGGCCTCCTCCGCAGTGGCTGCACCGCGGAGCCAGTCGCCGCCGCGGACCTCGATGGCGCCGTCGACAAACGCGGCCGGCGTGGGTTCGGGCTGGGCATCGAGCAGGCCGCGGGCGGCGACCTTCGCCGCCTCAACGTCAGGCTGGTCGAACGGGTTGATCCCCAGCAGCCGGCCGGCAACGGCCGTCGCGAACTCCCACACCATCATCTGGGTGGCGAGGCCGCCGGCGATGGCCACTTCGTTCTCCCCGAGCTCGACGTCGGCATCCGCGGCGACCAGCCGGACCACCAGGACGTCACCGGCCCCGGAGGTGACCTCCGGGGAGTCGGGGCCGGCCACCACCGGCAGGACGCCGGTGCCCAGCTTGCCCGTGGATTCGGAGATGAGCTGTTCGGCCCAGTCGGCGAAGCCCACAATGCCCGAGCCGTCCTCGGCGATGACAATTTTGTTCCGCAGCGGGTTGGTTCCGCCGAGTGCCGTTCCGAGCGCCAGCCCGATGTTCTCCGGGGCATCGTCATTGAGGATCTCGGCGGCCTCCTCGGCCTCGTCCAGGAAGGCCTGGATATCGACCCCGGCCAGCCCCGACGGGACCAGGCCGAACGCGGTCAGGGCCGAGTACCGGCCGCCGACATTCGGGTCCGCGTTGAACACGGCACGGTAGCCGGCCTCACGCGACGCCTTATCCAGCGGGGAGCCGGGATCGGTGACAATGATGATCCGGCTCTTCGCATCGAGGCCGGCCTCGGTGAAGGCGTGCTCGAAGATCCGCCGCTGGGAGTCGGTCTCCAAAGTCGAACCGGACTTGGACGACACCACAATCGCGGTTTCGGCCAGCCGGTCCGCGAGGGCAGCCCGGACCTGGTCCGGGTCCGTGCTGTCCAGCACAGTCAGCTCGACGCCGGCGGTGCCGGCGATCACCTCGGGAGCCAGCGAGGAACCGCCCATCCCGCACAACACGATCCGGGTCACGCCGTCGGCCCTCAACGCATCACGGAGCTCCAGGATGCCCGGCACCAGGGCCTGCGAGACGGTAGCCGCCTCGACCCAGCCCAGGCGGACAGCAGACTCGGCCTCAGCGTCGGGACCCCACAGGGTATGGTCCTTCGCGAAGATCCGGGTGGCAATACGGTCCGCCACCAGGGCGGGCAGGTGCTGCTCGAGTGCCTGCTGCGCGGCGCCGGTGGCGTCGTAGCTGAGTGTGCTCATAGTGGGTTAGGAAACCTTCCGTGCAGAGGCAAGGGCGGCTTCGACGTCGGCCAGCAGTTCTTTCCAGCTCGCCACGAACTTGTCCAGGCCTTCGGATTCGAGGAGGGCTACAACCTCGTTGTAGGAGATGCCCTGTGCGTCCAGTGCGTCCAGCGTGGCGTTGGCGTCGGCGTAGGTGCCGGAGACGGTGTCGCCGGTGACGACTCCGTGGTCGAACGTGGCGTCGAGGGTCTTCTCCGGCATGGTGTTGACCACGCCCGGGGCGACGAGTTCGGTGACGTACAGGGTGTCGGGGTAGGCCGGGTCCTTCACGCCGGTGGAGGCCCACAGCGGCCGCTGGGGGAGTGCGCCGGCTTCGGCCAGCACCGCCCAGCGCTCGGTGGCGAACTGCTCTTCGTAGACCTGGTACGCGAGGCGGGCGTTGGCGACGCCGGCCTTGCCCTTGAGTGCCTTGGCTTCGTCGGTGCCGAGGGCGTCGAGGCGCTTGTCGATTTCCGAGTCCACGCGGGAGACGAAGAACGAGGCGACGGAGTGGATCGTGGACAGGTCGTGCCCGTTCTCCTTGGCCTGCTCCAGGCCGGACTGGAAGGCGTTGATGACGGCGCGGTAGCGCTCCAACGAGAAGATCAGCGTCACGTTCACGCTGATGCCCTCGGCGAGGGTAGCGGTGATCGCTTCCAGGCCTTCGAGCGTTGCCGGGATCTTGATGTGGACGTTGTCCTTGTTCACCTTCTTGTAGAGGTGCTTGGCTTCGGCGATGGTGCCGGCGGTGTCCCAGGCGAGGCGCGGGTCAACTTCGATGGACACGCGGCCGTCAACACCCTTGGTTGCTGCTGCCACGGGGGCGAACAGGTCGCAGGCGTCGGCGACGTCGGTGGTGGTGATTTCGAAGATGGTCTCCTCGATGGTTGCCCCGGCCGCTGCCTGGGCAGCGATGGTGGCGTCGTAGTCCGAGCCCGAAGTGATGGCTGCGTGGAAGATGGACGGGTTGGTGGTCACACCAACCACGTTCTTCTCTTCGATGAGCTTGCGCAGCGTGCCGGTTTCGAGGCGGCTGCGGGAAAGGTCATCAAGCCAGATGGATACTCCGGCGTCGGAGAGCTGCTGCGTAGGGGTAGTCATGGTGTTATCTCCTGAATTCTGGATTAGGCCTGAAGGCCGGCGAGGGAGTCCTTGGCGGCGGCGGCGACAGCCTCCGCGGTGATGCCGAACTCCTTGAAGAGGCGCTTGTAGTCGGCGGAAGCGCCGTAGTGTTCGAGGCTGATGGAGCGGCCGGCGTCGCCGACGAACTCCCGCCAGCCCAGGGCCAGGCCGGCCTCGACAGAGACGCGGGCCTTGACGGCGGCGGGCAGGACGGACTCGCGGTAAGCCGCGTCCTGCTTGTTGAACCACTCGACGCACGGCATGGAAACCACGCGGGCGGCGATCCCCTCGGCCTGGAGGGCTTCGCGGGCCTGGATGGCCAGCTGGACCTCGGAACCGGTGCCGATCAGGATCACGTCGGCCGGTACGGTGGCGCCGTCCTTGGCCGCTTCTGCAAGCACGTATCCGCCCTTGGCGACGCCGGCAACGGAACCGAAGGTCTCGCCGTCGGCCGTGCCCTCGCCACGTGCGTAGGTGGGGATGTTCTGGCGGGTCAGGACAATGCCCGCCGGGTTTTCGTGGTTCTCCAGCATGGTCTTCCATGCCACGGCGACCTCGTTGGCGTCACCGGGGCGGACAACGTCCAGGCCCACGATGGCGCGCAGGGTGGCCAGCTGCTCTACCGGCTGGTGGGTGGGGCCGTCTTCGCCCAGGCCGATGGAGTCGTGCGTCCACACGTACAGCGAGGGGACACCCATCAGCGCGCCGAGGCGGATGGCCGGGCGCTGGTAGTCGGAGAAGATCAGGAACGTGCCGGAGAAGGCGCGGGTCCGGCCGTGCAGCGAGATGCCGTTCACGATCGACGCCGCAGCGTGCTCGCGGATGCCGAAGTGCAGGACGCGGCCGTACGGGTTGCCGGACCAGGCGTCGGTCTGCTTGGACGCCGGGACGAACGACGGCGAGCCCTCGATGGTGGTGTTGTTGGACTCGGCCAGGTCGGCAGAGCCTCCCCACAGTTCGGGCAGGACCGGGCCCAGTGCGTTCAGGACCTTGCCCGAGGCGGCGCGGGTGGAGACGTCCTTGCCGGCTTCGAAGACCGGCAGGGCGGCGTCCAGGCCTGCAGGCAGTTCGCGGGCCTCAATGCGCTGCAGGAGTGCCGCGCCTTCGGGGTTGGCTGCCTGCCAGGCGTTGAAGGACTCTTCCCATTCCTTGCGGGCAGCGGCGCCGCGGTCAACCACGGAGCGGGCGTGGGCCAGGACGTCCTGGTCGATGTCGAAGGACTTGGCCGGATCGAAGCCCAGGACCTTCTTGAGGCCGGCCACTTCCTCTGCGCCCAGGGCTGAACCATGGATCTTGCCGGTGTTCTGCTTCTTCGGGGCCGGGTAGCCGATGATGGTGCGCAGCGAGATGATGGACGGCTTGGAGGTCTCAGCCTTCGCCGCGAGCAGCGCGGAGTAGAGCTCCTGCACGTCTTCGACGTATTCGCCGGTCTTGGTCCAGTCCACGCGCTGGGTGTGCCAGCCGTAGGCCTCGTAGCGCTTCAAGACATCCTCGGTGAAGGAGATGTCGGTGTCGTCCTCGATGGAGATGTGGTTCTCGTCGTAGATCACCACGAGGTTGCCCAGTTCCTGGTGCCCGGCCAGCGAGGAAGCCTCGGACGTGACGCCTTCCTGCATGTCGCCGTCGGAGGCGATGACCCAGATGGTGTGGTCGAACGGGCTGCTGCCCTCGGCAGCATCGGCGTCGAAGAGGCCGCGCATCCGGCGCTGCGAGTACGCGAACCCGACCGAGGAGGCAAGGCCCTGGCCCAGCGGACCCGTGGTGATCTCCACACCCGCGGTGTGCTTGTACTCGGGGTGGCCCGGCGTCAGGGAATCCCAGGTACGCAGCGCTTCCAGGTCCTTCAGTTCCAGGCCGTAGCCGGAGAGGAACAGCTGGATGTACAGGGTCAGCGAGGTGTGGCCGGGAGAGAGGATGAAACGGTCACGTCCCAGCCAGTCCGGGTTGCGCGGGTCGTGGCGCATGAGCTTCTGGAAGAGAAGGTACGCGGCCGGGGCCAGGCTCATGGCCGTACCGGGGTGGCCGTTGCCGACCTTCTCCACAGCGTCTGCGGCCAGAACACGGGCTGTGTCCACCGCGCGCTGGTCCAAGCTGGTCCATGACAGTTCTTGCTCTTCCAAATGTGGCACGAAAACCGGGCCCCTCTCTATGCTGATGGCGGCACGGCCGATCCCGTCCTGGCACGCTGAGGCGCCGCTGCGGTGTGTACCAGCCGTTCACCATCGAAACGTGGATCTGTAACTCAGACACTAACCGACGGGAACGCGGTTTCCGCCGCGTCTTTCGGTGTGCTGATCTGGTGACAGCTTAGCTCTATTCCATTCTGCGGGCAGCGCAAATCTCACGTTTTGGACGCAATTTCGCTTTATGTGAATGAGTGTTCCGTGAGGTTGAGTTAATCTGCTCGAATCGGACTGCGAGCAATCATCTGGGCCTATTACGCGGGGATCTGTTGCAAATGCGCACGGTATGCTATTTGGAGGCCGACGCCGGCTGGCCGTGCCCTTCGGGGGCTGCGGGCCAGCGGTACTGCCGGGACCCTTGACCTATGACATTGGCGGGTGCCAGGGCAAACGGCCGCGAGATCCAGCTGCACTGACAGACAGAACTGCCAACAAGAACGGGTGACTGCCACCGTGAGCACAACCGATACGCCGCTAAATGCTGCCCCCGCCCGAGGGAGGGCCGGGCTGGCCCGAAAGGCCAAGGCGTATTTCGCCCTCACCAAACCGCGCGTCATAGAGCTGCTGCTCGTCAGTACGTTGCCCACCATGATTTTCGCCGAGCGCGGCTTCCCGTCGATCGGACTGATCCTGGCCACGCTGGTGGGCGGCGCTTTTGCCGCCGGAAGTGCCGGGGCGTTCAATTGCTACTTTGACCGCGACATCGACAAATTGATGCACCGCACCGAAAACCGGCCCCTGGTCACCGGCGAAGTGACTCCGCGTGAGGCGCTGATCTTCTCCTGGCTGCTCGGTGTGGCCGCCATCGCCATTCTCTGGGTCGGGGCCAACCCCCTGGCCGCATGGCTCGGGGTAGCCGCGATTTTCTTCTATGTGGTCATCTACACACTGATCCTCAAGCGCCGCACCGCACAGAACATCGTGTGGGGCGGGGCTGCGGGCTGCTTCCCGGTGGTGATTGCGTGGGCGGCCGTCACGGAAAGCGTGGAGTGGCCGGCCATCATCCTGTTTATGGTGATCTTCCTGTGGACTCCGCCGCACTACTGGCCCCTGTCCATGCGCTACGGCGAGGATTACCGCAACGCCAACGTCCCCATGCTCGGCGCCATCGCCGGCGCCAAGGTGGTTTCGGTCCAGGTTGTTCTCTACGCGTGGGCCATGGTGGCCTGCTCGCTGCTGATGGTCCCCGCAGGCGGCGCCGGCTGGGTCTACACCGTGACGGCCGTCCTGGCCGGGGCCTGGTTCCTCTACGAGTCGCATGCCCTGTACAGCCGGGCGCAGCGCGAAGACATCCAGGACAAGCGCGCCATGAAGGTGTTCCACGGCTCCATCAGCTACTTGACCCTGCTGTTCATCGCCCTGGCAGTGGATCCGTTCATCGGGTCCGCCATCATCGGCTAATACCGCCCAACGCCCCACGGACGCTCTCTCACTTAACGCGGGTTTAGGGCGAACGCTCTCTCACTTAACGCGGGTTCATAGCGAACGCTCTCGCAGTACATGCGGGAGTCTTAGGGACCCTCTCTCACCACCGGTGAGGGAGGGTCCCTTTGTCTCTGCAGCAGGTGGCAGCAGGTGGTAGAGCGTTCCTCAGTATGCTGCAGGGACTGAGAGAGCGTTCCTGATTTCCCTGCATCAAGTGATAGAGCGTTCCTCCATATGCGCAGGAAGTGACAGAGGGTTAACGGGGAAGTGCCACGGTTCTAGGAACCGTGGCACTTCGCCTCCGCGAGGCTAGGGGCGGGGCTACTTTGTGGGGCTGGAACGCGCGACGTCGGCGGCGTTCGTTGAGGCGCTCATCAACAGTGCCGCGCCCAGCATGTGCGCACCCACCAGCAGGGCGGGAATCCCGTTGTAGTACTGCGTGAAGCCGATGACCGCCTGCAGCAGCGTGACAGCCAGCAGCAGGACAGTTGCCGTCCTGAAGGAGCCACGTATCCGGCGGGCAAACACCAGCACCAGCGCGAACAGGGTGCCGGCCGTGACCAGGTAGGCCGGTACGGCATGGATGTGGGAGAACAGGTCCCAGTCCAGCCCGTTGCGCGGCGCGTCCGCATCTCCGGCGTGCGGACCGGCGCCGGTTACCACCACGCCCAGGATGACGGCCGCTGCCGAGAATAGCGCGACGGCGGCGGTCACCGGGCGCAGTACGCCCGGCAAGGCAGGCAGTAAGACGGTGGCAAAACGTCCGGTCCGCCCATAGGCCCGGTTAACGAGCAGGGTTGCGATGACCACCAGCGCCATGGACACCAGGAAGTGCAGGCCCACCACCCAGGGATTGAGGTTGGTCAGGACGGTAATGCCGCCGATCACCGCCTGTGCCGGGATGCTGGCCAACAGGCCCAATGCCAGCAGGAACAGGTCGCGGCGCTCCTTGCGCAGGTTCCACAGGTACACCAGCATCAGCACGGCGATTGCAGCCAGGGCGAAGGTCAGGAGCCGGTTGCCGAACTCGATGAACCCGTGGATACCCATCTCAGCGGTGTTGACCAGGGAGGTGTCGGTGCAGCGCGGCCAGGTGGGGCAGCCCAGCCCGGAAGCGGTCAGCCGGACCGCCCCGCCGGTGACCACCAGCAGGGTCTGGCCAACGAGTGAGGCCACGGCAAGGCGCCGTACGCGGGCGTCGACGGTACGGGGCAGGCGCGACGTCAGGCGGCCGGCAAACTCAGGAAGGCGTGAAGCCGTGCTCACGGATATCTCAATTCCACTTGAACCAACGGATGGCTGCTGCCCCGGCAAGGACTGTCCAGATCAGCAGTATGAGGGCAGCACCAAAATTAACGGTGCCGAAGAGGAAGGCCTCGCGCAAGGCCGCACCCAGTGCGCCCGACGGGAGGTAATGCACGATTCCCTGGACGACGGCGGGAAGCCGATCGGCGGGAATCACGATGCCGCCCAGCGCGCCGAGCAGGATCCACAGCAGGTTGGTGATGGCCAGGGTGGCCTCGGGCCGGACAGTGCCGGCAACCAGCAGCCCGAGCGCGGTGAACGCCGCTGCCCCCAGGACCAGCAACGTCAGGCCCGGCAACCAGCCGGCCGCGGGCGGACTCCAGCCGAGGGGCAGTGCCACCGCCGTGATGACGGCGACCTGAAGCGCGAGCACGGTCAGCACGGCCAGGACCTTGCCCGCAATAAGGCCGGGACGGCCCAGGGGCGTGGTGGAGAGGAATCGAAGGACCCCGTACCTGCGGTCGAACCCGGTGGCGATGCCCTGGCCGGTGAAGGCAGTGGACAGTGCGCAGAGCGCCAGGATGCCGGGGACCGCGATGTTGATGCGGCTGCCGCCGAGTCCGTCCAGGAGCGGTGTAACGGTTAGGCCCACCAGGGCAAGCAGCGGCAGGACCACCGCGAGGATAAGCTGCTCGCCGTTCCTGAGCATGGCGACGGCTTCGTATTTGCCTTGGAGCAGGATGCGGCGGGGGAGGGTCGCGGGGGACTGACGCACGACGGCGCCGGGAGTGGCGGTCATCGGATTTCCTTTCCCGAAACATCCAGGAAGACGTCTTCGAGGCTTCGCGCCGCGAGGCTAAGCGATGTGGGCATCACCCCGTGGGCGGCCCACCACGTTGTGAGGGCGGCCAGATCCTGGGGTGTGAGCGGCCCATTGGCAACATAGCTGCCGGCGCGTGTTTCGCTGACGGTAATGGTCTCGGGGAGGACCCCGGTGAGGTTAAGCCCGGCTTCGGCTTCGAAGAGGAGAGTGCGGATGTGCTCGCCGGACTCGACGGCGGGCTTCCGCTGGAGAAGCTGCGCAACGGTACCTTCCGCGACGTTCCGGCCGGCGTCGATGATGTAGACGTAGTCGGCCAGCCGCTGCGCGTCGTCCATAAGGTGGGTGGTGAGGATGATTCCCATGCCGGCGTCCCGCAGCTCGGCAATGAGCTCAAAAACCAGCTGGCGCGACTGGGGGTCCAGTCCGGCGCTGGGCTCGTCCAGGAAAAGGACCTCAGGATTGCCGATGAGTGCCGCGGCCAGAGCCAGCCGCTGCTTCTGGCCGCCGGAGAGCCGGCGCACCGACGTCCTGGCAAAGGAATCAATGCCGAGCCGTTCAACAAGTTCGTCAACCGAACGCGGACGGGCGTACATCCCTGCAATGTGGCGCAGGAGCGGAATGGGCCTGGCCGACGGCGGGAGCCCGCCGTCCTGAAGCATCAGACCAACACGGGAGCGCAGGTCTGCCCCCGAACGGCCGGGATCCTGTCCCAGCAGCGAAATGGTTCCACCGCTGCGTGACTGGAGACCCTGGGCGCATTCGATGGTGGTAGTTTTTCCTGCGCCGTTGGCGCCCAGCAGGGCAGTCACCTGGCCGCGTTCGGCAATGAGGGAGACTCCGCTCACCACCCGGAGCATCTTTCCATCCAGGCTGGCCAGCGGGCCAACATCTTTAATTAACCCGCTGATGGACAGAACCGGGGATTCGGGCGTTCGCACCCCAGCATTCTACGGGATGTAGTACTTCGACCGTTGCCCGGGCCCGGCACAGGTCAGCCTCGCCTTACTGGAACGGGGGAGTAAATTACGACATGATTGTGTTGTGTATTCCATGACCAACGCTACTGCCGTGCCCGTTGCCGGGCACGGAGCGCCGCACACCGCCCCGGACCGCGGCCACGTCGCCGTTTCGCCGGCGGCGGACCCTGACGAGCGTACCCGGGACCGCGTGCTGGGTGCCGTTCTGGAGCACGGCCCCATCAGCGCCGCGGAACTGGGCGACATGCTGGGCTTCACACCCGCCGCTGTCCGAAGGCACCTTGACCACCTGGACCGCAGCGGCGTCATCGAAGTTAAACGCGTTGCCAAAGCCGGCGCGGGCGCGGGACGCCCTGCACGCCGCTACGTCCTGAGCTCCCAGGGCCAGTCCACCCTCGGCAACGACTACCTCGACATCGCCACCCTGGCGCTCAAGCAGCTCCAGGAAGTGGCGGGCGACGACGCCGTCCGCGCGTTCGCCGTCGAGCGTTTCGCGGACATGGAACGCCGCTACGCGCCCGAAATTGAACAGGCCGGTACGGACATCACTGCCCGGGCTCAAGCATTGTCGGCAGCCCTGAGCCGGGACGGCTTTGTGGCGTCGGCTGCCTCCATCGAGGCCAAGGCCCCGCTGCCGGCGGCACTGTCCAGCGTTCAGCTGTGCCAGGGGCACTGCCCCATCCAGCAGCTTGCTGCCCATTTTCCTGTTTTCTGCGACGCGGAGACCGAAGTGTTCTCCCGGCTGGTGGGCGTTGACGTACGCCGTCTGTCCACCCTGGCG
The DNA here is from genome assembly GCF_014712225.1 of Pseudarthrobacter sulfonivorans. Classification (GTDB taxonomy): domain Bacteria; phylum Actinomycetota; class Actinomycetes; order Actinomycetales; family Micrococcaceae; genus Arthrobacter; species Arthrobacter sulfonivorans. The sequence goes on along the minus strand of NZ_JACXBW010000003.1, from coordinate 421,113 downwards.
CGCGGCGGTCACGTCTGCACCACCCACATACCCACAGGCCGGCTGGCTGCCGGCGGACCCCAGGTCCCGCCGGCAGCCCCCGCCAGCCTGAATGAAGTAACCAACCATCAGCAAGAAAGGCCGTGATGACGGACCAACTATCAGAGAAAGCGGTAGCCGAAGACACTGTGATCTCGGAGATTCTGGAAAAGAATCCCGAGCTCCACGGCATCGGCACCTACGAGTACGGCTGGTCCGACAAGAACGACGTCGGCGCCAACGCCCGCCGCGGTATCAATGAAGAAGTCGTCCGTGACATCTCGGCCAAGAAGAGCGAGCCGGAATGGATGCTCGATCTTCGGCTCAAGGGCCTGAAGTACTTCGACCGCAAGCCCATGCCCACCTGGGGTGCAGACCTCTCCGGCATCGACTTCGACAACATCAAGTACTTCGTGCGTTCCACCGAGAAGCAGGCCACCAGCTGGGAGGAACTGCCCGAGGACATTAAGAACACGTACGACAAGCTCGGCATCCCCGAGGCCGAAAAGCAGCGCCTGGTTTCCGGCGTCGCCGCCCAGTATGAGTCCGAGGTCGTCTACCACCAGCTGCGTGAAGACCTTGAACGCCAGGGCGTGATCTTCCTCGACACTGACACCGCGCTGCGGGAACACCCGGAGATCTTCCAGGAATACTTCGGCACCATCATTCCGGTGGGCGACAACAAGTTCGCCTCACTGAACACGGCTGTGTGGTCCGGCGGCTCCTTTGTGTACGTCCCCAAGGGCGTCCACGTGGACATCCCGCTGCAGGCATACTTCCGCATCAACACGGAAAACATGGGCCAGTTCGAGCGGACCCTGATCATCGCCGATGAGGACTCCTACGTCCACTACATCGAAGGCTGCACCGCCCCGATCTACACGTCGGACTCACTGCACTCCGCCGTCGTGGAAATCATCGTGAAGAAGGGCGCCCGCGTCCGTTACACCACCATCCAGAACTGGTCCACCAACGTGTACAACCTGGTGACCAAGCGTGCCATCTGCGAAGAGGGCGCCACCATGGAGTGGGTCGATGGAAACATCGGTTCCAAGGTCACCATGAAGTACCCGGCCGTTTACCTCGTGGGCGAGCACGCCAAGGGCGAGACCCTGTCCATCGCCTTTGCCGGCGCCGGCCAGCACCAGGACACGGGCTCGAAGATGGTCCACATCGCACCGAACACCAAGAGCTCCATCATCTCCAAGTCCGTAGCCCGTGGCGGCGGCCGTGCTGCCTACCGCGGCCTGGTCCAGGTCCGTGAAGGCGCCAAGCACTCTGCCAACACCGTCCGTTGCGATGCGCTGCTGGTAGACACCATCAGCCGTTCGGACACCTACCCGTACATCGACATCCGTGAGGATGACGTGGTGATGGGCCATGAAGCAACTGTTTCCCGGGTCAGCGAAGAGCAGCTCTTCTACCTGATGTCCCGCGGCATGCGCGAAGACGAGGCCATGGCGATGATCGTCCGTGGCTTCATCGAGCCCATCGCCCGCGAACTCCCGATGGAGTACGCACTCGAGCTGAACCGCCTGATTGAACTGCAGATGGAAGGGTCCGTCGGATAACGATGACTGAAATCACTACTGAAAAGGCCCGCATCGGCGCGCCCTCGGCCCAGCCGTTTATTAACGGTTTCACGGAGGAAGGCGAAAGCCTGTCTCCGATCAATTCGGCCACTTCCAAGGCCCCGCTGGCCGGCGAAGCGGTCAAGAGCCACTCGCACGGCGGCGGCGTCGGCATTCCGGACAGCTCACGCGCCGGCCGGCTGACCTCGTACAACCTGGCGGACTTCAAACCGCTGACCGGGCTCGAAGAGGACTGGCGGTTCACCCCGCTCAAGCGCCTGCGCGGCCTGCACAGCGAGGTACTCGCGGGTGCTGCCCCCACCGTCACCGTCAGCGGTCCTGACCGGGTGACGGTGGAGACCGTGGCCCGCGATGACAAGCGCATCGGTTCTGCCGGCATCCCGGAGGACCGCGTGTCCGCCAATGCCTGGGAGAACTTCAGCGAAGCCACCGTCCTCACCATCCCGGCGGAGTTTGAAGCAGACGCCGAGATCACCGTTGTGATCGAGGGCACCTCAACGGTCGCAGCCGCCCAGCACCTGGTGATCGTGGCGGAGAAGTTCTCCAAGTCCGTTGTCGTCCTGGACCACCAGGGCTCAGCCGTGGTGTCCGAGAACATCGAAATCGTGGTTGAAGACGGCGCGGACCTCACCGTTGTCTCGCTCCAGGAATGGAACGAGGACGCCGTGCACGCCTCCTCGCAGCAGGCAAAGATCGGCCGCGACGCCAAGCTCAAGCACGTGGTGGTCAGCCTCGGCGGGGACCTGGTCCGCGTCACGCCGTCGGCCCGTTTCACCGCTCCCGGCGGTGAAGCGGAAATGTTCGGCCTGTACTTCGCCGATGCCGGCCAGCACCTTGAGCAGCGCCTGTTCGTTGACCACGCAGTGGCCAACTGCACCTCGAACGTGCTGTACAAGGGTGCGCTGCAGGGCCGCAACGCCCATGCCGTGTGGGTGGGCGACGTCCTGATCCGCAAGGAAGCCGAAGGCACCGACAGCTACGAGGCCAACCGCAACCTGCTGCTCACGGACGGTGCCCGCGCCGACTCGGTTCCCAACCTGGAAATCGAAACCGGCCTGATCAAGGGAGCCGGCCACGCCAGCGCCACCGGTCGCCTGGACGACGAGCACCTGTTCTACCTGCAGGCCCGCGGCATCCCCGAAGATGTCGCCCGCCGGCTCGTGGTCCGTGGCTTCCTGCACGAAATCATCCAGCAGATCAAGGTACCGGCCCTCGAAGAGCGGCTGACCGAGGCTGTTGAGCGCGAACTCGCCGTAACGAACAACTAGAGGGCGCGGACCTACAGATGACTGACCAGCCAAAGGGCGAACTTGTCTGCAAGACGGATGAAATCCAGCTCAAGCAGGCGCTGCGGATCCTGATCGACGACTACCCGGTAGCCATCGTCAAGGATTCGATGGGAGAAATCCACGCCATCGGGGACACCTGCTCGCACGCGGACATCTCCCTGTCCGAGGGCGAAGTGGAGGGATGCATGATCGAATGCTGGGGCCACGGCTCCCAGTTCGACCTGCGCAGCGGCGAGCCGCTCCAGCTGCCCGCCTACGATCCCGTCCCGGTGTTCGCCGTCGAAATTGTCGGCGACGAGGTTTACGTGGACTTCACCAACGTCCTCAACGGAGCCGAAGCCCCGAACTTCAGCTAGCAGCATCCCCGGTGCCAGCCGGACCCAAGCAACAGAACCAAACTTCCAGATACAGACCGCACCGCCGCCGAAAGGCCCGGTGCAGAGGAGAACAAGACATATGTCTACTCTTGAGATCAAGGACCTGCACGTCAGCATTGACACGGAGCAGGGCACCAAGGAGATCCTGAAGGGCGTCAGCCTGACCATCAAGACCGGCCAGACCCACGCCATCATGGGCCCCAACGGTTCCGGCAAGTCCACCCTGGCGTCCACCATCGCCGGCCACCCGCGCTACAACGTCACCAGCGGCACCATCACCCTCGACGGCGAAGACGTTCTGGCGATGAGTGTTGACCAGCGCGCCCGCGCCGGCGTCTTCCTGGCCATGCAGTACCCCGTGGAGGTCCCCGGTGTCAGCATGACCAACTTCCTGCGCACCGCCAAGACCGCCATTGACGGCGAAGCACCCAAGCTGCGCACCTGGACCAAGGAAGTCAAGGACGCCATGGGCAAGCTGCGCATCGACGCCGACTTCGCCCAGCGCAACGTCAACGAAGGCTTCTCCGGCGGCGAGAAGAAGCGCGTGGAGATCCTCCAGCTGGAGCTCTTCAAGCCCAAATTCGCCATCCTGGACGAGACCGACTCCGGCCTGGACGTCGACGCCCTGAAGGTTGTCTCCGAAGGCGTCAACCGCGCCCACGCCGAAGGCAACATGGGCACGCTGCTCATCACGCACTACACGCGGATCCTGCGTTACATCAAGCCTGACTTCGTCCACGTGTTCGTTGACGGCCAGGTTGTCGAAGAGGGCGGCCCGGAACTGGCTGACCGCCTTGAAGAAGAAGGCTACGACCGTTACGCCACGGGCGCCGGCGCAGCCACCATCGCTGCAGCACAGGCCTAGTTAGGACTTGCCATGACCGAAATCAAAGCGGCCCAGACGGGCCTCGAGGATATCGAAGAGGCATTGAAGGACGTCATCGACCCCGAGCTCGGCGTGAACATCGTTGACCTGGGGCTGCTGTACGGCTTGAAGTACTCCGACGACGACGGCGCCCTGCTGATCGACATGACCCTCACCACGGCCGCCTGCCCGCTCACCGACGTGATCGAGGAGCAGGTAGGCCAGGCCCTGGACGGCGTTGTGGATGACTGGCGCCTGAACTGGGTTTGGATGCCGCCGTGGGGTCCGGAACGGATCACGGACGACGGCAAGGACCAGATGCGGGCCCTCGGCTTCAACATCTGAGTCCCCACCGCCTCCCTAACCTCGCTGCGCTCGGCCAGGGAACCCTAGCGGCGGAGGCCCCTGTTAGCAGTACGACGGCGGCCGGTCACCTTCGCACAGAAGGTGACCGGCCGTCGTCGTTCTGTCATCCATTGCTCCGTAACTGCCCTTTTGACCCCTGAATACGGCAGTTACGGAGCAATCGATGGAGCCGGAGTGCGATGGAGCTAGAGGTTGGCAGCCGAGAACGTGTCGCACTGGTTGATGTCGCCACTCTGGTAGCCCGTGTAGAACCACTTCTGCCGCTGTTCGCTGGAGCCGTGGGTCCAGGCTTCGGGAGAGACGCGCCCGGTGGCCGCCTTCTGGATCCGGTCATCGCCAACTGCCGAGGCCGCTGACAAGGCGTCGTTGAGGTCCTGCTGGGTGATCGGCTCCAGGAAGGGCTGCCCGTCCGGTCCTGCCTGGGTTGATGCGTGCCGCACCCAGAGGCCGGCGTAGCAGTCAGCCTGCAATTCAGACCGGACGGCGCCTGACTCCGGTCCCTGTGGGTCCTGCTGGGCACGGTCCAGGTAGCCCAGCACGTTTTGCACGTGGTGTCCGAATTCGTGCGCCACCACATACTCCTGGGCCAGGGGTCCGCCGGAGGAACCGAACCTGTCCACGAGTTCCTGGAAAAAGCCCGGATCGAAGTAGGCTGTGGTGTCCGCCGGGCAGTAGAACGGGCCCACCGCACTGGACGCGGTGCCGCAACCGGTACTGACGCCGTTGTCGAAAATGATCGTTTTAGGCTGCGGGTACTGCACCCCGTAGTCCTTCAGATATGCCGGCCAGAACGCGTTCAGGCTGTTGACCGTCCCCGTGATCCGGCAGTCCAATCGGGCGTCCGCGTCCGCGCCTGTTTTGCACGCCGGTGCCGTGCCCTGGCTTTGGTCAGGGGTACCTGCCCCGCCGGTAAGGCCCTCCAGCAGGGCGGGGTTAACGCCGAGCAGGGCAGCGATGAGCAGGATGAGCCCGCCCCCGATGCCGCCGCCGACTTTGACGCCGCGGCCCATGCCGCGACGGTCCTGCACCTGCGATGGGTCCAGCTGGACGTTGTCATTGAAGCTCATGAAGTCACAATAGCCCTTGCCGGAGCCGCGGAAGCGGGTCCCGCCGGTAAAGTTGAGTGATGCCTTTTCTCGACAAAATCCAGCGCTGGGCCGAAGAGCGCCCCCATGACACTGCGGTCGTGGTTGCGGGCCGCCGTATGCGCTGGGCCGAGCTTCGCGATGCCGCCACAGCGGCCATCCCGGGCACAGCAGCTGTCACCGTCCTGGCCGAGAACAACTCGGTGGGCTTTGCTGTCCGGTTCGCCGCGGCACTGGCCGGGGAGCGTCAGTGCGCCGTGCTGGATCCCGACTGGCCGGAGGGACTCCGCCAGGAGATCAGGGAACGGATCGACGCAGCAGCCCGGGCCGGCGTGGTCTCCGCGGCGGATGCGCTGGCTGACGGGCGGCCGGAATCGACGTTCCTGATCGGCCTCACCTCCGGCACCACGTCCGTGCCCAAGGCCTTCACCCGGTCACGGCACTCCTGGCGCGAATCCTTCGAGGCCTCCATCGAGTTCTTTGGCCTGCGCCAGGACGACGTGACGCTCGCCCCCGGACCCCTCGCGGCCAGCCTTAACCTTTATGCCTTGGCCGAGTGCCTGTATGCGGGCTCGGAGTTCCAGACGCTGGAGGGTTTCGACGTCGGCGACGTCCACGCCGCCATCACGCACGACGGCGTCACCCGCCTGGTGCTTGTGCCCACCATGCTGCGGTTGCTCAGTGAGCGCGGCCTCGCAGGCGGTGTGGACGCCGCCGGATTGCGGGCCATCATCTGCGCCGGCTCAAAGCTTGATGCACGCACGCTCGAAGCCGCGCGCCGTTGGGCGCCCAACGCCACCATCTATGAGTACTACGGAGCGTCGGAACTGAGCTTTGTGTCCGGCGTGGGGCTGCCCGCCGGGAAGCTCGACGCCGGCGGCACCGGAATCGGCCGCGCGTTCCCTGGCGTGGAGGTCCGGATCCTCGACGACGGCGGTTCCGACCTGCCCGATGGCGAAATCGGCAACATCTGCGTCCGCAGCGGCATGGTGAGCAACGGCTACTTGTGGGGTGACGACGGCCAGGCGCTCCGTTCCTTCGGCGGCTTGCTCACGGTGGGGGACCAGGGGTATCTTGCCGACGGTGAGCTGCACATCCTCGGCCGGCGCGCGGACATGATTCTCACCTCAGGGAAGAATGTTTACCCGCATGAGGTGGAGCTCGCGCTGGCGTCCGTCCCCGGAGTGGCGGCGGCGATTGCAGCCGGGATGCCCGACGACCTCCGGGGCCAGCGCGTGGTGGCGGGCGTGGTTCCGGCCCACGGCGGCATCAGCGCAACGCAACTGAAGGCCGGCATCGAAAACATCCTCTCGCGTGACAAACGGCCGGTGCAATATTTTGCCCTGACCGAGCTGCCCACCACTGACCGCGGCAAAATCAGCCGGAACATCCTGCTGGAATGGATCGGATCCCGTGACACGAGGGTGCGTCAACTTGACCGCTGACGTGCTGCCGGCAGACCGGCAACCCGTGATCATCGCGGCCCGGCGCACGGCGGTCTGCCGGGCCAACGGTTCACTCAAGAACCTCAGGGCGCACCAACTGCTGGCGCCTGTCCTGGAACAGCTCCTCACCGACAGCCGCCTCTCCCCGGACACCGTGTCCGATGTGGTGATTGGCAACGCTGTGGGCGGCGGCGGCAACGTGGCCAGGCTGGCCCTGCTGGAAGCCGGACTTCCCGTCAGCGTCCCTGGCTTGACCGTTGACAGGCAGTGCGGATCGGGCCTTGACGCGATCGTCCTCGCAGCCAGGCTGGTGGCCGCGGGCGGAAACCCTGTGTACCTCGCCGGGGGAGTGGAAAGTATCAGCACCGCTCCTCTCCGCGCGTACCGGAACGACGACGGCGAACCTGACTTTTTCGCGCGGGCCCAGTTTGTGCCGCACAGCTTCGGCGATCCGGACATGGGAGTGGCTGCGGAGAACGTGGCGGCCCGCTTCGCGGTGAGCCGGCAGCGGCAGGATGACCTCGCCTTCCGCAGCCACCAGCGCGCCCTGGCCGCGGCGGCGGCAGGCCGTTTCAGCGGCGAGATCACCCCGCTGGAGACGCCGGCGGGAACCGTCGGCACGGACGACGGACCGCGGCGGGGGCTCAACGCGGCAGTCCTGGCGCGGTTCCCCGCTGCCTTCGTGGCCGGCGGAACTGTTACCGCCGGGAACTCATGCTTCGACGCGGACGCCGCCGCCGCCGTCGTGATCACTTCCTTGCAGCGTGCCCGGGAACTCGGCGTGGCCGACGGACTCCTGGTGTTGGCTACCGATACGGCGGGTGTGGACCCCGAGCTGCTGGGCATCGGCGCGGCGGTTGCCGCCGAGCGCCTGCTGGCGGCCCGGGGAATTTCTGCGGCCAGGGTGGACCTGGTGGAGTTCAACGAAGCTTTCGCTTCGCAGGCGCTGGCTTGCCTGGACCAGCTGGGCCTCGATCCGGAGCGGGTGAACCTCGACGGCGGTGCGCTGGCGCTGGGCCATGCCTACGGAGCGTCGGGAGCGGTGCTGGTGACCCGGCTGCTGGCCCAGTCGCGGCGTGCCGGGAACCACGGTTCCCTGGCGCTGGCCCTGATCAGTATTGCGGGCGGCATGGGGACTGCGGCGCTGCTGCGCTACGAGGCCATCACCGGCTGAGCCCTGCCAGCAATCGGGTACAACGGCGGATCGAGGGGTGACGTCTCGCCGCTAAGGACCCGCCGTAGCGGCGAGACGTCGCCGCTCGACGGCGGGGGGACACTTAGTCCTCCGCCTCACCGAGTCCCCGGGCGGCCAGTGCCTCGCCGGTCTGCCGTGCATACGCCACGGTGGTGATAAACACCGGCAGCACGAGCGCCCGCGGATTCCGTTCCAGCCCGCGTGCCCGGGCGGAATCCCGCACGTCGGCGAAGGCCCCGGCGATGTACGGAATGCTCCGCAGCATCACGCCGATGGTCAGCGCGAAGCGCTCGGGGTCGGCACCGAAGCGCCGGAAGGGCGTAGCCAGGGACACCACGCCGTCCAGCAGGCGCTGCATGGGGGTGGTGGCCGTCAGGAGGGACGCCGCCACCACGCACACCAGGATGTTCAGGACAATACGGGCCGCGGTGGGTCCGCCGAGCTGCCACCACTGGAACAGGCCGATGACCAGGAGGACCGCCAGCAGGGGCCGGACGGCAGCCAGGAGCCGGCGCGGGCCCGCTCCGGTCAGCAGGAACAGGCCGGACATCACGGCGAGGACGGCGGCGGACACCAGCCAGTCCACCACCAGGAATGACGCCAGGCCGCAGCCCACCACCAGCAGGAACTTCAGGGCCAGCGGCGCCCGGTGGATGACGGAATTGCCGGGGACGTAGTTGGCGAGCAGGAAGCCGTGCCCTCTCACGGCGCGGCCAGCCCGGCCGCGCACAGTGCCCGGTATGTTTCCACGGCAGCCGCCGGGCCGCCGTCGAACACTACGCGGCCCCCCTCAACCACCAGCACACGGTCCATTTCCAGCGCCAGGTCAAGGTCGTGCGTGGACATGATGATCTGCTGCCCGAGGCCGGACAGCGTGCGGCGGAGCAGTTCGCGGTTCCGCAGGTCCAGCAGGGTGGACGGCTCATCGAGCACCAGCACCGACGGGTCCACGGCCAGCACGGCGGCCAATGCCATGAGCTGGCGTTCGCCGCCGGAGAGCTCGTAGATGCTCTGGTCTGCGAGGCCCAGCAGCCCGAAACGGTCCAGCGCGGCCTCGGCCAGGCGCCGGCGTTCCGTCCCGTTTCGGACAGAACGCCGCAGCGACAGTTCGACATCCTCGCGCCCTGTCGGCATGACCAGCTGCGAGAGCGGATCGGTAAAGACGAACCCCACCTGCCGGCGGACGGCCCGCACCGCCCGGACGGTATCGGCGCCGTCTACGGTCACGGTGCCCGACGTCGGCTGGACCAGTCCGTTGACCAGCCGCAGCAGCGTTGACTTGCCGGATCCGTTGGCGCCGATCACGCCGATGCGCTGTTCGGTCAGCTCCAGGGTGACGTCGGCCAGCAGCGTCTTGGGCTCCGGCCGGCTGTCGACGGCAACTGCCACGGACGCGTGCCGGAAGGAAATGGTTGCCACGTGCGGGCTACTTAATCCGCTTGACCCGGCGGACCAGCAGGTCGGGGAAAGCGCGGTGCAGGGCGACGGCGATCACCGCGGCGACGGTGTTCTTGATGATATCGCCGGGGTAGAAGACCAGGTCGGCCAGGAAAGCCTCGCCAAGGGTCGCCTTCGAGTTCACCGCCATGCCCACAACGCCGAGGGTGTGCACCAGGGTGATGCTGGTCACCGTCGCGGCGAGGAAGAACCACAGTGCGCGGGCCCGTGACGTGCGCCGGATGACGATGGTGGCAAGCCAGCCCACCAGGGCCGCGGCGAGGGGGAAAGCGATGATGTAGCCCGCCGAAGGGCCGGCCAGGATGCCGAGGCCGCTGCGGCCCTGGCTGAAGATCGGCAGGCCTGCGAGCCCCAGCAGAGTGTAAAGGCCGACGGCGGCGAAGCCGCGGGCGGGGCCGAGCATCAGCCCGGTGAGCATCACCGCGAGGGTCTGGAAGGTGATGGGAACGCCGAATACGTTGGCCGAGATGCCCGGAACCAGCGCGGCACCGGCAACGAGGGCGGCGAAGACGGCGATCAGGCCGAGGTCGGTGGCATCCCAACGGCTGCGTGCGGAGGAGGCGGGGCCGGTGACGGCAGTGTCAGTCTGGCTCATGGGTAGTCCTGTCGGTGGTTGTACAAACGAAGCATGGGGATGATCCTGACGTTACCGGCCGCCGTCGGACGCTTTTTTGTAGGGGACCTACTAAGCGGGTGCCGGTGGTCTGAAGGCTGGGTACAAAGGCCGGCGTAACCGCGTCGCCGTGGCCGCGGTTACGGGCCGAAGCTGGGGCCGGTAGACTTGGACAGGCCGTTCTGTCCGGCCATTCTGCCCGGCTGCTCCAGACACCATCCGTAGAGCTGCGGCGTTTCCCTGTTGTGAAAGGCCTTACCTGCTGTGATTACTGTCCAGGATCTTGAACTGCGCGCCGGCGCCCGGCTCCTCATGGACCAGGTGAGCTTCCGCATCGACAAGGGCGACAAAATCGGCCTCGTGGGCCGTAACGGGGCAGGCAAGACCACCCTCACGCGTGTCCTCGCCGGCGAAGGCCTGCCGGCAGGCGGCAAAGTCACCCGCACGGGCGAGATCGGCTACCTCCCGCAGGATCCCCGCACCCCGGACATGGAACAGCTCGCCCGCGACCGCATCCTGGCGGCCAGGGGCCTGGACATCGCCGTCGGCAAGCTCCGCAAGGCGCACGACGAAATGGCCAGCGAGGACGCCGACGTCCAGCGCAAGGCCATGAACCGCTACGACCGGCTGGAATCCGAATTCCTGGCGGCCGGCGGCTACGCGGCCGAGGCGGAAGCTGCCGCGATCTGCTCCAACCTGGCCCTGCCGGACCGGATCCTCAACCAGCCGCTGAAGACCCTCTCCGGTGGCCAGCGCCGCCGTGTCGAACTGGCCCGGATCCTCTACTCGGACGCCGAGACCATGCTCCTCGATGAGCCAACCAACCACCTTGATGCGGACTCCATCGCGTGGCTGCGCGAATTCCTCAAGAACCACCAGGGCGGCCTGATCGTGATCAGCCACGACACCGAACTGTTGGAAGCCACCGTCAACAAGGTCTTCCTGCTCGACGCCAACCGTGCGCAGATCGACTTCTACAACATGGACTGGAAGCGCTACCTCACCCAGCGCGAAACCGACGAGCGCGCCCGCAAGCGTGAACGCGCCAACGCTGAGAAGAAAGCCCAGGTCCTCTTCGACCAGGCCAACAAGATGCGCGCGAAGGCGACCAAGGCTGTCGCGGCGCAGAACATGGCCAAGCGGGCAGAGCGCCTGCTCAGCGGACTGGAAGCTGTCCGCGAGAACGACCGTGTGGCCGCCCTGCGGTTCCCGGACCCGTCGCCCTGCGGCAAGACCCCGCTCACCGCGGAAGGCCTCAGCAAGTCCTACGGGTCGCTTGAGATCTTCACGGACGTGGACCTCGCGATTGACCGCGGCTCCAAGGTTGTCATCCTGGGCCTGAACGGCGCCGGCAAGACCACGCTTCTGCGGATGCTCGCCGGCGTCGACAAGCCCGACACCGGTGAAGTTGTGGCCGGCCATGGCCTGAAGGTTGGGTACTACGCCCAGGAGCACGACACCCTGGACGTGAACCGGACCGTGCTGGAGAACATGCGCTCCTCCGCCCCGGACATGAAGGACGCTGAAGTCCGCGGCATCCTCGGCTCGTTCCTCTTCTCCGGCGACGACGTTGAGAAGCCCGCCGGCGTCCTCTCCGGTGGTGAGAAGACCCGCCTGGCCCTCGCCACCATCGTGGCATCCAGCGCCAACGTGCTCCTCCTCGACGAGCCCACCAACAACCTTGACCCGGCCAGCCGCGCCGAAATCCTGGGCGCGCTCCGCAACTACAGCGGCGCCGTCGTCCTGGTCAGCCACGACGAGGGCGCCGTCGAAGCCCTCAATCCTGAGCGCGTGGTGCTGCTCCCTGACGGGGTCGAGGACCACTGGAACGAAGACTACCTGGACCTGATTACGCTGGCCTAGGCATGGGCCCTGGGCCTGGGCTAGGCGCCGGGCAGCGTAAGGATTTCTGCGCCGTCGTCGGTGATGGCAATAGTGTGCTCAGTGTGTGCCGTCAGGCAGCCCGTGGCGCTTCGGAGCGTCCACCCGTCGGCGTCGGTCACGAGTTCAGCGGTGTCGGCCATCACCCAGGGTTCAAGTGCGAGGAGGAGCCCGGGACGCAGCTTGTATCCGCGGCCCGGCCGTCCGGTGTTGGGAACGTGCGGGTCCTGGTGCATCGTTGATCCGATGCCATGACCCCCGAATTGGGTGTTGATTGGGTAGCCGGCCTCGCTGAGGACCGCCCCGATTGCATAGGAGATATCGCCGATGCGGGCACCGGGTTTGGCGGCGGCTATCCCTGCGCTCAAGGCGCGCTCGGTCGCGTTGATCATGGCCACGCTCTCGGCGGCCTTTGAGTCGCCCACAATGAAGCTGATGGCAGCGTCTGCGGCGACTCCGCCCTGGGAGACGGCAAGGTCAAGAGTCAGCAGGTCGCCGTCGGCAAGCGAGTAGTCGCGTGGCAGTCCGTGGAGCACGGCGTCGTTCACGCCCGTGCAGATGTAGTGTCCGAACGGTCCGCGTCCGAAGGACGGCGCGTAATCGACGTAACACGAGACGGCGCCGGCCTCGAGGATCATGTCCTTGGCCCACCTGTCGATGTCCAGAAGGTTGGTGCCCACCGTGGCACGGCCCTTCAGCGTCTGCAGGATGTCAGCGACCAGCGTCCCTGTCTCTTTTGCCCGGCTGACCTCGGTGGGGTTCAGGATCTCGATCATGTGGTGCCTTCCTCTAGCCCACGGCAGCTACGTTGCAATCTACTTACCGCACCTTGAGTTCCTGGGCTGCAGTAATGAGTTTTAGCTCCTCGTAGGTGATGCTGAACATCGAATTGTGGTCACCTGCACCGGCCCAGAGGACGGGATGGGCGGCCAGGGACTCGTCCAGGACGGTTTGGATCTTTACCGGATGGCCTATCGGGGCGACGCCGCCCACCTCCTGCCCGGTATGTTCCAGCACGAAGTCCGAGGTGGCGCGCCGAATTTTTCCTTCTCCCAAATGCTTGGCTACCAAGGCGGTGTCCACCCTGGCCGCGCCGCTGGCGAGAATCAGGAGCGGGGCGCCGTCGAGCGTGAACACCAGGCTGTTGGTGATCGCCGCGACGTCGCAGCCCAAAACGGCGGCCGCGGCAGCCGCGGTTGGGACCTTCGTACCGAAGACCCGAACCGTGTCCCGGAGGCCTAACGTGATGAGCGCCAGCTTGACGTTGGCCACGGGCGTGGGCACTTTCCGGAGCTCCACGTTTCAGTACCCCTGCGCGTCCAGGAGTGCGTCTTCCTCTTCTTCAGACGTGGCGTGCTTACGTTTGCGGGTCACGGGCGCACGACGGCGGGCTGCCGCGGCAGCGGAGTGGACCGGGCTGCCCGAATCGCGCGACCCGTCCTCATTTTCGTCCTCATCTTCGGCGTCGATAGCGGCGTTGCGGGCCTGCTGCCGGGCTGCATAGCCGAAACCAACAAACATCAGCACCCCGAACGCGAACCACTGCAGCGAATAGGACAGGTGCGTACCCTCCTCCGTGGCCGGTTTCGGGAACGGGAACGGCGTGTCGGCCGGGGCCGGCGATTCAGACGCCAGCTGGCCGTAAGCGCCGGTGAGCACGGGGTACGGCAGCTGGTCGGCATAGGTGGGCAGGTCGATGGAGGCGAGCTGGCCTTCGGGCGCGCCGCGGTCCAGTTTAGGCTCGCCATGCTTCAGCCGGACAACCGCTGTCACGGGTCCGGATGGGGGTGCGGGGATGGAATCCGGGCTGCCCGGGTTCTTGTTGCCGATGGGCAGCCAGCCGCGGTCAATCACCACGGTCTGGCCGGACTCAAGCTGGAACGGGACAACCACCTCGTACCCGGGCTGCCCGTTCAGTGGACGGTTGCGGACAATCCGCTGGCCGTCCACGTCGTAGGTGCCCTTGAGTTCCACCTGCGTCCATTCCTTGGCCGGGTCCAGGCCGGAAAATTCTTCCCTGGCCTGGTCGAAGGAGATGGGCGTGGCCGAATAATTGGTGAGGACGCGGTTGATCTCAGCCAGGGTCTCGGCGCGGCGGTCCATCTGCCACCTGCCCAGGAACACACAGGCGGTGGCGAAAATGGCGGCAAGCAGGAGGTAACCCATCCACTTGCTGGAAAAGAGAAAGCGGTACATTCAGCCGTCCTGCCCCACCGGCGCCTGGCCGGACTCGTGCCCCGAACCCAGGACGACCGTTTCCTTCCACAGGCCGCGGACCTGCAGGTAGTCCTCCAGCCAGTCGCGGTGCTCCGCGCAGGCCAGCCAGATCTTGCGGCGCTCCGGGGTGTGGATCTTGGGATTGTTCCACAGCAGCTGCCACGAGGCTTCCGAGCGGCACGCCTTCCGGGAGCACATGGCAGCCGTGGCCGGCGGGGGACCGGCGGTCCCTGCGGCCAGGTCGAAAATGTTCATGAAGCGCGCCGTTCCTGTCCATGCGTTGGTTCGTCGTCGTCATCAATGAGTTCGCCCTTGAGCACGGCTGACGGTTCATCTTCCTGCTCCGACTGCCAAACAGGGCTTTCCAACTCAGCCAGAGGAGCGTAGTCGAGAAGCGAGTCGCTGTGGACTTCTGCTTTGTCGCTGCCGTTGGCGATGACCACCGCAATCCACGGGAGGAATACCGCGCCGGCCACCATGACTAGCTTGAACCACCCGTCCACCACAAAAATGAGGATGAGGCAGACCATGCGGATTCCCATGGCCAGCGCATACTTCACCATGCGCCGGTGCATGTCCTCGGAGTGGGCTGTGGCGGCGTCCGTAATGCTGTGGACTGCAGTATCGCCGGAGAACCGCGGGGGGTTTCCGGGCACGAACTGTCCAGCATTGTTTTCAGGGGTCACGGCTGTTTGATCACGCTCCAAAGGCTTGCCTCCATTCTCCCACTATCGGCAGAAGCACCCAAACCTATCCGCAGAAGCACCCCAACGGAGGCTAAGATCGGAGGCAGTAAAAATCCCACCCGTTTCTACAGCGGTGCTACCTGCCGCAGAATCCCGGAGCGTCCTATGTCTGAAGCCACCACCCCCCGCAGCGTCCTGATCACCGGAGGCAACCGCGGCATCGGGCTGGCCATCGCTGAAGCCTTCGTGGCCAACGGCGACAAGGTGGCTGTCACGTACCGGAGCGAGTCCCGGTTGCCGGCAGGAATCCTGGGCGTAAAGGCCGATGTCACCGATGAAGCATCCGTGGACGCGGCCTTCACAGAGGTGGAAGCAGCCCACGGTCCGGTGGAGGTGCTGGTGGCGAACGCCGGGATAACCAAGGACACCCTTCTGCTGCGGATGAGCGAGGACGACTTCACCTCGGTGATTGACACCAACCTCACTGGCGCGTTCCGTGTCATCAAGCGGGCATCCAGGGGCATGATTCGGATGCGGAAAGGCCGCGTGGTTCTGATTTCCTCCGTATCCGGGCTGTATGGGGCCCCGGGCCAGATCAACTACTCCGCTTCCAAGGCCGGGCTCGTGGGCGTGGCCCGCTCCCTGACCCGCGAGCTTGGCTCGCGCGGCATCACCGCCAATGTTGTGGCGCCCGGCTTCATCAACACGGACATGACGGCCGAGCTTCCGGAAGCAACCCAGAAGGATTACCTCTCCAGCATCCCGGCCGGCCGTTTCGCGGAAGCTTCGGAGGTGGCGAACGTGGTCCGATGGGTAGCCAGCGACGAAGCTGCCTACATCTCCGGGGCCGTCATTCCGGTCGACGGCGGCCTCGGAATGGGCCACTAACTCCGTCCGCGGGACCGGCAAGACTCAGGCGGCCGCGTCGAACGCCTCCCTGAGCCAGCCCGCGACTTCTTGGTCCAGTTCTCTCGCATCACGCAGTTCGAGGTGGTGCATCCAGACGTCGGCGGAGGGCTGCACCACTTCCTTGAACCGGTCCGAGTCCAGCCGCCGGGGCAGGGCTATTGAGAGGACCGCCGGAACATCCGTCTTGAGGTGCTGGCGCGGATTCCACACCCAGGCAAAGGCACGCCTATGCCTGAAGGCCACCTGGCTGATGGTGGTGCGGTCCGTTGCTGACACGGTGGCTTTGATGTAGTCCCGTACCGCGAGGCACAGCTCCAGGCCCTCGGGCGAATTGCGGAATAGGTCCTGCGGTGTGGATGGCGTGCCGCCTGTCATGGTGTGAGCCTATGCCCTTCCGGCGGGTCTCCGACGCCCGTGCCGAACTAGCCGGACCGTGCATCTTTGTTGGGGTCGCACAAGGGAACACGGGGCCGGCGCTGGCATGATGGACTGCAGACCCCAAGCGATTTAGACGTATCGAACAAAGGAGCCCTTGTGGGACTGCTGGACAACAAGACAGCCATCGTGACCGGATCCTCCCGCGGGATCGGCGCCGAAGTGGCGAAGATCCTCGCAGGCGAGGGCGCCGCCGTCGTCGTTAACTACCGCCAGAAGGCGCCGCGCGCCAACAAGGTTGTCGCGGGCATTGAAGCCGCCGGCGGCCGTGCCACCGCCGTCGGAGCGGACCTCACCACGCTGGAGGGTGTGCAGGCCCTGGCCAGTGCGGCCATGGAAAACTTCGGCTCGCTGGACGTGCTGGTGCTTAACGCTTCCGGCGGCATGGAATCCGGCATGGCGGACGACTACGCGCTGAAGCTGAACCGCGACGCGCAGGTGAACATGCTCAACGCCGCCGTGCCGCTGATGAAGGAAGGGTCCCGGGTGGTCTTCGTGACCAGCCACCAGGCCCACTTCATCAACACGGTGCCCACCATGCCCGACTACGAACCCGTCGCCCGCAGCAAGCGCGCCGGCGAGGACGCCCTGCGCGAGCTCATCCCCAACCTGGCGGAGAAGGGCATCAGCCTGGTGGTTGTTTCCGGCGACATGATCGAAGGCACTGTCACCGCTACGCTGCTGGACCGCTCCAGCCCGGGCGCCATCGAAGCCCGCCGCGCCGAGGCCGGCAAGCTCTACTCCGTGGAGGAGTTCGCTGAGGTAGTGGCCGGCATGGCCACCGCCGACGTCGAGTCCGGCCACACGGAGTACGCAGGCGGCGCCGACTACTTCGGCAAGAGCGCCAAGTAAGTCATAACGGGCTGGGCCCACGCCACCGAGGGGCCCCGATCGAGCTTGCGAGATCGGGGAGGTGGCGGGGACTGCCTTTTCGTTTGAGTTTCAGACGCCGGCGATGTGCCGGACGGCGTCCAGGTAAGGCATGTTGATGGCGGAGTCCGCCACGGCCCGGACTGCCGGTTTGGCATTGAACGCCACCCCGATGCCCGCGGCCCCGAGCATGTCGAGGTCGTTGGCGCCGTCGCCCACGGCAATGGTGTGCTCCATGGCAATTCCTTCGGCTGCGGCCCATTCGCGCAGGTACTTCTCCTTGGCGGCCCGGTCGATCACCGCTCCGAGAACCTTGCCGGTCAGGGCGCCGTCGACGATTTCGAGCTCGTTGGCGATCCAGTAATCCAGGCCGAGCTCCTCGGCGATGGGACCCAGGATCTGGTTGAAACCGCCGGAGACCACCGCGACCACGTGGCCTGCGGCCTTGAAGGCGGCCACGAGCTCAGCGGCACCTTCACTCAGCTTCACTTCGGCCCGGACAGACTCGACGACGGCGGCAGGCAGCCCCGCAAGCACCGCCACCCGCGCGTGGAGACTCTGCGCGAAGTCCAGTTCCCCGCGCATGGCGGCTTCGGTGACGGCGGCCACCTCCTCGCGTTTGCCTGCGTAGGCCGCCAGAAGTTCGATGACCTCCTGCTGGATCAGTGTTGAGTCCACGTCCATGATCAGGAACTTCCGTGGAGCTTCGCGCAGTCCTGCGGGAACGATGGCCGTGTCCAGCCCGGCCTGGGCCGCGTCTGCCACGGCCCGGCGGAGGGCGGCGATTCCGGCGGCCGTGCCGTCGGCGACGGTGAGCCCGGCAGTGAGGACCTCAAACCTGTGGTCCCCGTTCCTCGACTCGGACTCGATGGTGGCGCCGTTTCCGGCCCAAAGCGAGCGCAGCCGATCGAGCCCGGAATCAGTAAGTTTGGGGCCATAGCTGACCGCAGTCACGTTCGGAGTCATGGCCTCAATCTTAGCCAGCGCGGCACAGGGGCCCGAATTCGTGGCGTGACCCACACCCGTGACGTGCAGCGGGGCGTCATGGCAGGTCCAGCCGCACGCTGCCGCGGGGTATCAGTTATCAGTCCGCCCCCCTTTTGTCCTAGTGTCTACTCCTATGAGTGATGTTCTTGAAATGGCTTCCGTCAGCGTAGTCCGAGGCAAAAAGACCCTGTTGGACAAGGTGGACTGGCAAGTCAATGAAGGGGAACGTTGGGTCATTCTGGGACCCAACGGCGCCGGCAAGACCACTCTCCTGCAGGTCGCGGCAGCACGTCTTCACCCGAGCAGCGGCACGGCAGGGATTCTGGACGAAACCATGGGCCGGGTTGACGTTTTCGAACTCCGTCCCCGGATTGGACTCTCCTCAGCGGCACTGGCCAGCCAGATTCCCGAGTCTGAGAATGTCCTGAACGTTGTTGTCACCGCAGCCTACGGCGTGACCGGACGCTGGCGCGAGGGGTACGAGCGGCCGGACGAACGGCGTGCTTTCCGTCTGCTGAATGACTGGGGCATGGGCCCGCTGCTGAACCGGACCTTCGCCACGCTTTCCGAGGGGGAACGCAAACGGGTCCAGATCGCCCGGGCCCTCATGACGGACCCCGAATTGCTCCTCCTTGACGAGCCCGCCGCCGGGCTGGATCTCGGCGGCCGCGAGGAACTCGTCCACAAGCTTGGCGAACTCGCCAACGATGAAGGGTCCCCGGCCATGGTCCTGGTGACGCACCACCTGGAGGAGGTCCCGCCCGGGTTCACGCACGCCATGCTGCTGCGCGACGGCGGCGTTGTTGCCGCGGGCCCCATCAAGGATGTACTCACTGAGGAGCACCTCAGCAGCACTTTCGGGCTGTCCCTGGACGTCACCGAAAACGCCGGCCGGTACACGGCCACTGCCCGCCGCTGACGCGGTTCCGTCCAGGTGGAGCTTCTCAGCAGCATCCTTGTGTTTTTTGCCGGTTTGTGGGCCGGCACCATCAACGCCGTTGTCGGCTCCGGCACCCTGGTCACCTTTCCGGTCCTCATCGCCCTGGGCATAACGCCGGTAACAGCCTCCATCAGTAACGCCATGGGACTGGTGGCCGGGAACGCGGCCGGTGCATGGGGATACCGGAAGGAACTCAAGGGCCGGGGCCGGCAGCTGCTGAGGCTCCTGCCGGCCTCGCTGCTCGGCGGCATCAGCGGCGCCTGGCTGCTGCTGCACCTCCCGGAAAAGGTGTTCTTTATCGCCGCTCCGGTGCTGATAGTGCTGGCCCTGCTGATGGTGGTCTTCCAGCCCCGGCTCCAGCAGTGGGTACGGGCCCGGGAGGAAAACCCCGAGCACGCCCTCAAGGACAAGAACCACGGCGTGCTGTTGATTGTGCTTGTGTACCTTGCCGGAGTCTACGGCGGCTACTTCGTCGCGGCACAGGGCATCCTGCTGGTGGGCATCCTGGGCGTCTTCATGGCGGGAACCATCCAGAACGCCAATGCGATGAAGAACATCCTGGTCCTGGGCGTGAACATTGTGGCAGCCGCCTCCTACCTGCTCTTCGCGTTCGGGCGCATCAACTGGCCGGTCGTGGCCATCATCGCGGTCAGCTCGCTGATCGGCGGCCTCATCGGGTCCAAGGTGGGCCGCCGGCTGTCCCCGCCGGTCCTTCGCGGCGTGATCTTCGCGCTCGGCCTGGTGGCCCTCGGCTTTATGATCGCCAATCTGCTGAAATAATCAGCCGGTGACAATCCACTTTCTTGAATCCGCCGCGGATCCCCGTGTGTCCGACTACACGCAGCTGACGGACGTCCACCTGCGTAAGCTCCGCGAGCCGGCGGAGGGCATGTACATCGCCGAATCGTCACGGGTGCTGCGCCGTGCGCTGGCCGCCGGCCACCGGCCGAGGTCGTTTTTCCTGGCCGAAAAATGGCTGGCGGACCTGCAGGATGTCCTGGCCGCCTACCCGGAGGTACCCGCCTTCATCGGCAACGTGGCCCTGCTCGAAGAGATCACCGGATTCCACCTGCACCGCGGAGCCATGGCCGCGATGCAGCGGCCTGCGCCGGCGCCGCTCCACGAACTGCTTGCGGGGGCGCGCCGGGTGGCGGTCCTGGAAGACATTGTGGACCACACCAACGTCGGTGCCATCTTCCGCTCCGCCGCTGCCCTGGACATCGACGCCGTCCTGATTTCGCCGCGTTGCGGCGATCCGCTCTACCGCCGCAGCGTCCGCGTCAGCATGGGCACCGTGTTCCAGGTTCCCTGGGCGCGGCTGGAGTCCTGGCCGCAGGACATGTCGGTCCTTAAACAGCACGGCTTCACCGTGGCCGCCCTGGAACTGACCGGGGACGCAGTCGACGTCGACCAGCTCGCCGCCCGCAACCCGGACCGGCTTGCCCTGGTGCTGGGCACCGAAGGTGCGGGCATGAGCGCCGAGACGCTCGCCGCCGTCGACCTCGCCGTGAAGATCCCCATGCGCGCCGGGGTGGACTCCCTGAACGTGGCGGCGGCCTCGGCCGTGGCGTTCTGGGAGCTCCGGCCGCGGCGTTCGCAGGGTCGGCGCTGATCCGCTATTATTGATAGCTGGCTGTCCTGCTCTTTCTGCCTCGCGGCAATGATGCGGGCACCAGCCATCCCATTCATACCTGGCAGCTGGCAAAATCCAGCTGTGCGAACAAAGGCCCCATTATGAAGTCTGATACACACCCGAAGTACGAAGCTGTTGTTTTCAACGACCTGGCTTCCGGCGTCAAGTTCCTGACCAAGTCCACCGTGTCTTCCAAGAAGACCATCGAGTGGGAAGACGGAAACACCTACCCGGTCATCGACGTCGAAATCTCCTCCGAGTCCCACCCGTTCTACACGGGCAAGCAGCGCATCATGGACTCTGCAGGCCGCGTCGAGCGCTTCAACGCTCGCTTCAAGGGCTTCGGCGGCAAGAAGTAGATCACTTCCTCCAAGGTTCTCTACAGGCCCGCACCGGCAACGGTGCGGGCTTTGTTGTTTCCGGGAGCCTGGAGCGTGGGGGAGGATGGAGGGCATGACTGCCACACCATCCGCGCCTGAAGACCGTCCCCGCAGCCACCACGGCGAGTACAAAGTTCCCGGCGGCAAACTTGTGGTGGTGGACTTCGACGTAGTGGACGGGGAACTCTCGGACGTCTCCCTCAGCGGCGATTTTTTCCTGGAGCCGGATGAGACGCTGCCGGCCATCAACCGGTCCCTCACCGGTCTCCCGGAGAGCGCGACGGCGGTCGAGCTGTCCGCTGCAGTCACCGGTTCGCTGCCGCCCGACGCAGTCCTGTTCGGCTTCTCGGCCAACGCCGTGGCCATCACTGTGCGCCGTGCCCTGGCACAGGCAACCTCCTGGTCCGACCACCACTGGGACGTCATCGCACCCACGGTGCTGCCCACCCAGGTCAACGTTGCCCTGGACGAGGTCCTGACCGAAGAGGTGGGCGCCGGCCGCCGCAACCCCACCCTGCGGTTCTGGGACTGGGAGGAACCGTCCGTGGTGATCGGCAGCTTCCAATCGGTGCGGAATGAGCTGCACCCCGACGGCGTCGCCCGCCATGGCATCAGCGTGGTGCGCCGGATCAGTGGCGGGGGCGCGATGTTTATGGAGGCCGGCAACTGCATCACGTATTCCCTCTATGTGCCCCAGACGCTCGTGGACGGGATCAGCTTCGCCGACTCCTACGCGTTCCTGGACGCCTGGGTGATGGCCGCGCTGGAAAAGCTCGGCATCTCCGCCTTTTATGTCCCCCTGAACGACATCGCCACCCACCAGGGCAAGATCGGCGGCGCCGCTCAGAAACGCCTGGCCAACGGCGGCATGCTGCACCACGTCACCATGAGCTACGACATCGACGCCGACAAAATGGTTGAGGTCCTGCGCATCGGCAAGGAAAAGCTCTCGGACAAGGGCACCCGCAGCGCCAAGAAACGCGTGGACCCGCTGCGGCGGCAGACCGGTTTGGCGCGCACCGAGATCATCGCGGCCATGATGGAAGTCTTCAGCGAGCGGTACTCAGCCACTCCGTCGGAGCTGTCCAGTGCCGAACTGGCCGCCGCCCGCGACCGGGTGGCCACCAAGTTCGGCACCGAGGAGTGGCTGCACCGCGTCCTCTAAGCACTCATCGATTGCTGTGTAACGGTCCTTTTGGCCGCTCAAAACGGCGCTTACGGAGCAATGGATGGAGTAGCCTGTGCGGTGAGGGCCCGCAGCAGGTGGCTTCGCTCTTCCACGATGATCCGGCGCAAGGCACGGGGCGCATCGGCGTTGGCCGCCAGCCAGGTGTCAGTGCGCTCCACCACGGGGTGCTGCTCCGGCAGGGTTCCGGCCGGCAGGTCCTGCGCCGACGGATACAGGCCCCGCACAATGCGGGTGGCGATTTCGATGCTCCGGTTCTCCCAGACGTCGCGAAGGCAATCGAAATACGGCTCCACATAGGGTGCCAGGAGTGCTGGGGGCGCAGTGGTGAATCCGGTGATGGTGGCGTCCAGGAGTTGGTTGGACAACTCCGTCCCGTGCACGGCGGCTTTCCAGGCAGCCGCCTTGACGTCCGCATCCGGCCGTGCGGCCAGTGCGGTGGCGCGGCCCGCCCGGCCTGAAGCTGTGGTGTCCCGCGCCAGCTCGGCGTCCAGTTCCCCGGCCGTGGCCTGTCCGTGGGCGGCCAGGGCACGCCAGATGTTCCAGCGCAGCTCTGCGTCCACCGCGAGGCCCTCCACCTGGACCGTGCCCTCCAGGAGGCCTCTGAGGCGGGGTAGGAGGGCGTTGTCGCGCCGGCTGACGGCAGCTACCGTCCTGGCCCATCCCAGCTGATGGTCCGAGCCCGGGGCGGCCCGCTCCAGCTCGCCGGCAGCGGCCGTCAGGAAGTCCCTGCGCACGCCCTCGCGTTCAGCCGCCGGGGTGTAGTGTTCGACGGCGGTCCCGGCGTTGTCGAGGATGTTCAGCAGCACGCCGATGCCGGTTTCGGACGGTCCGAAAGCAGCGACCGCGTGCACGTAACGGGTGGCGGGGCTTTCCGCGTCGCGGGCAGAGTTCCACAGTGCGGTCCAGCACAGGGCCCGGGCCATGGGATCGGTGATCCGGCCCAGGGATGCCAGGACCGTGGCTTCCGAAACCGGGTCGAGCCGGACCTTGGCATAAGTCAGATCGTCGTCGTTGAGCAGCAGCAGCGCGGGCACACGCTGGCCGATCAGGTCGGGAACCTCGGTCCGGCGGCCTGCCGCGTCAGTTTCAACACTGCCCGTCCGGACCAGGGCACCGCCGTCGTCGAAGTTGTAGAGGCCCACACGGAGCCGGTGCGGGCGCAGCTCTTCCCGTCCGGTGACGGGGTCCAGCGCGTCCTGGACGATTGCCGCACTGCTGAGGACGCCGTCGTCGGCTGTTATGTCCAGGGAGAGCGTCGGGATGCCGGACGTCTGCAGCCATTGCGCTGCCCAGCCCGCCAGGTCCCGGCCGGAAGCGGCGCTCAGGGCGGACAGGAGGTCGGCCAGGGTGGTGTTTCCGTACGCGTGGTCGCGGAAGTATTGCCGTGAGCCGGCGATGAACGCATCGAACCCGACATACGCCACGAGCTGCTTGAGCACCGACGCGCCCTTGGCGTACGTGATGCCGTCGAAGTTCTGTTTCGCGGCCTCGAGGTCCGGGATGTCGGCAACGATGGGGTGGGTAGTGGGCAGCTGGTCCTGCACGTACGCCCAGGACTTGCGCTTGTTCGCGAAGTTCACCCACGCGGTCTTCCAGCCCGTCGCCCGGTCCACACCGAGGGTGCCCATGTAGTCGGCGAACGATTCCTTGAGCCAGAGGTCATCCCACCACTGCATGGTGACGAGGTCCCCGAACCACATGTGCGCCATTTCGTGCATCAGCGTGTTGGCGCGCGCCTGGTACTGGGCATCCGTGGCCCGGGAGGTGAAAACGTAGTTTTCGGTGAAGGTGACCAGGCCGGGGTTTTCCATGGCGCCAAGGTTGTATTCGGGCACAAAAGCCTGGTCGTATTTGCCCCATGGGTAGGGGAAGCCGAAAAGGTTGTTGAAGAAGTCCAGCCCGCTTTTGGTGAGGCCGAACAGCTCTGAAGTGTCGAAGGATTTGGCCATGGACGCGCGGCAGTAAAGGGCCAGCGGCACCTCCAGCCGGGTGCCGTCATCGAGCGTTGCGCTCCAGTGGTCCTCGGCCTTGAAGTAGGGGCCGGCGAGGACGGTGGTGATGTACGTGGACATCGGCTTGGTGGTGGCGAAGTCCCAGCGGCTGGTGTCCGGATCGCCGGTCAGCCGGGTGCGGGCAGTTTCCACTCCGTTGGAGGCGACTACCCAGCCTGACGGGGCCATCACGTGGAAGGTGAACTCCGCCTTGAGGTCCGGCTGCTCGAAGTTGGCGAACACGCGCCGCGCATCGGCAGGTTCGTATTGCGTGTAGAGGTAGCACTGGCCGTCCGCGGGATCCACAAAACGGTGCATGCCTTCGCCTGTCCGGCTGTACAGGGCTGTCCCGGTGACCGTCACCTGGTTCTCTGCCTGGAGGTTGTCCAGCCGGATGCGGGCACCGTCCAGAATGTCCGCCACCGGCAGCGCGTTCCCGTTGAGGATCACGCTGTGGACCTCGCCGGAGATGAAGTCCAGGAATGTTGAGGCCGGCAGCCCCTGCCCTGGCTCCGCGGCGGAGAAATTGATGACACTGCGGCTGAGGTACGTCGGCACATCCGGATCCGCGGCTTGCCGCACGTCCAGGGAGACGTCGTAGCTGTGCGTGGTGATCAGGGCTGAACGGGTCGCGGCTTCATTGCGCTGCAGATTCTCATGTGACACCCAGCTATCTAATCACGGGGGACAGCACCGGGAATCACGACGCCGGGCCGGCGGCTAGGCGGTGATCAGCAGCGCTGCTGCCAGGCCCAACAGGGCGATCAGGAGCCACGCCGCAAGCGCCGCGAGCAGCGCCCTGGCTCCGGTATGCAGGAGGGTGCGGATCCGGACTGCGGAGCCAAGTCCGAACAGCGCCGCTCCCAGCAGGACGTCCTGGAGCCCGGCGCCGGCGTCGAGCACTCCGCCAGGCAGCCACCCCGTGGACCGGAGCGCCACCATGGCCACGAACCCGATCACGAACAGGGGGATCACTGGGGGCAGGGCGTGCTGTCCGGCGGCCGTACTGGCGCGGTGGTGCAGGCCCGCCACCGCCACCACCGGTGCCAGCAGCAGTACGCGCGTAAGTTTGACGACGACGGCGATCCCCAGGGCCGCTGTGCCCGCGGTCTGTGCCGTGGCCACCACCTGGCCGACGTCGTGCACGGACGCGCCGGTCCAGGCCCCGAAAGCCAGGGGGCTCAGTTGCAGGGGGTGCATCAACAGCGGCAGCAGGCCGATGGCCAGGGTGCCGCACAGGGTCACCAACGCCACGGGCAGGACGGTGTCCACATGCCGGATGCGGCGCACCGCTGCCATGGCGCCGATGGCGGATGCGCCGCAGATCGAAAAGCCGGTGGCCACCAGCAGTGCGGTCTCACGGGGCAGCCGGAAGAGCCGCACCAGGAAGTAGGTGCCGCCGAACCCCAGCAGCACCACACCGGTTATCAGGACCATGGCCAGCCAGCCCAGGCCCAGGATGTCCATGATGCTGACCTTGAGGCCGAGCAGGATGATCCCGCCCCTCATCAGGTGCTTGCCGGCGAAGTCCAGGCCCGGCCTTGCCCGGCCCGCGATCCACACTGCCGTGCCGGGCAGGTTCGCAGCGAGCAGCCCCAGCGCCACGGCAACCGTCATGGCGGGCAGCGCGGGCACTATGGCATGCACCGCAAAGGCACCAGCCAGGGCGACGGCCGCCGTCAGGAGGCCCGGAAAGAGCCTGTCAGCATCCCGCGGCAGCCAGCCGCGGGGTCCTCCCCGGCGGCCACCGTCCCCTCCGCTTGCGGAGCTCCCTTTGTTAGTCTTCTCTGGCACTCACCTACCTTGCCGGATGTCGCGCGTATTCAACGAACCGGCGGCGGCGGCGCAACACGCCACAATGGATGGCGGTAATGAATTCGAAACAAAAAGATGGTTGGCTAAAGGACATGTCAGACCTATTCCAGGATTACTCCGAGGCCGCCGGGCGGACCGGCGCCTACGACGAGATGTTCGCCCCCGGCCAGGAAGCCCGCGAGTCATACGCGGAGGTGGCGGACGCGCTCCGCAAGCTTTCCCTCGCCGATGTCAGCGCGCGGGCGGACTCGATGGCGCGCACGTTCCTGGACCGTGGTGTGACCTTTGACTTTGCGGGGGAGGAGCGGCCGTTCCCGCTCGACATTGTCCCGCGCGTTATCCCCGCCGATGAATGGACCGTGCTGGAAAAGGGTGTGGCGCAGCGCGTGCGGGCCCTGGAAGCCTTCCTCAACGACGTCTACGACAAAATGAACGTCGTGGCCGACGGCGTCATCCCGCGCCAGCTCGTCACCACCAGCGCCCACTTCCACCGCCAGGTGCACGGCTTCGAGCCTGCCGGCGGGGTCCGGGTGCACATTTCCGGCATCGACGTGGTCCGTGACGCCGCAGGGACGTTCCGTGTCCTGGAGGACAACGTGCGGGTGCCCTCGGGCGTCAGCTATGTCCTGGAGAACCGGCGCGCCATGGCCAAGGGCCTGCCTGAAGCCTTCGGCCAGCAGCTCATCCGGCCGGTGGAGGAGTACCCGCGGCGGCTGCTGTCGGCCCTGCGCAAAACGGCGCCGGCCGGCGTCGACGATCCCACGGTGGTGGTCCTGACCCCCGGTGTCTTCAACAGCGCCTACTTTGAACACACCCTGCTGGCAGGGCTGATGGGTGTGGAGCTCGTGGAGGGCCGGGACCTCATCTGCCGCGGCAACCGCGTCTACATGCGCACCACGGCCGGCGAGCAGCGCGTTGACGTGATCTATAAGCGGATCGACGACGAATTCCTGGACCCCCTGCAGTTCCGTTCGGACTCCATGCTCGGCTGCCCCGGCCTGGTCAACGCTGCCCGCGCCGGCGGTGTGACCATCGCCAACGCCGTGGGCAACGGCGTGGCCGATGACAAGCTTGTGTACAGCTATGTTCCGGACCTCATCCGCTACTACCTCAGCGAGGAACCCGTCATCGCCAACGTGGATACCTTCCGGCTCGAGGAAAAGGAAGCCCGGGAGTACGTCCTGGACAACCTGGCCGAGCTCGTGGTTAAGCCGGTGGACGGCTCCGGCGGCAAGGGCCTGGTGATCGGCCCGGACGCCTCCAACGACGAGCTGGAGGCCCTCCGTCAGCGGGTCGTTGCCGACCCCCGCGGCTGGATCGCCCAGCCTGTCCTTCAGCTGTCCACGGTGCCCACCCTGGGCGGGGACAAGTTCGGGCCCCGCCATGTGGACCTTCGCCCCTTCGCAGTGAACGACGGCGACGACGTCTGGGTGCTGCCAGGCGGCCTGACCCGCGTCGCGCTGAAGGAAGGCTCACTGATTGTGAATTCCAGCCAGGGCGGCGGGTCCAAGGACACATGGGTGCTGGCCGGTTCGCCGCAGGTGCCGGTGGAGACGGTTCCGCGGCCCACGATTTCCATCCGCGAGCGGGTGTCCGTCTGGCCGGTTGAAAGCAACTGGCGGGACCGCCAGCCGGAGCAGCAGCAGTGAGCCCCGTCCTGGCACCGGCAGTAACAGCAACGGGTTCATCCCCACAGATTTCGGACGCACAGGAGGTCACCGCGAATGCTTAGCCGTATTGCTGAGTCCCTATTTTGGATCGGCCGCTATGTGGAGCGCGCCGACGGTACTGCGCGCATCCTGGACGTCCACCTGGAGCGCCTCAACCACCTGCCCATGGACGAGCGCCGCCGCGTTGCGCAGGAACTGCTCGCGGTGATGGGTGCGAGGCCGCAGAGCGAAGATTTCGGCCTGCCCGAACTGCTGCACGCCCTGGCCTATGACAAAACCAGCGCCACGTCCATCGCGGGGTCCCTTGGCGCCGCCCGTGAGAACGCGCGGCGTGCCCGCGAGACCGTGTCCTCGGGACTGTGGGAGAGCCTGAACACCACGTACTACGGGCTGAGCCAGCACCGCAAGGACGTGGTGGGGACGTACCGGTTCTGCAACTGGACCCTTGAACGCACCGCCATGGTCAGTGGTCTGGCTGACACCACCGTGAGCCATGACGAAAGCTGGCTGTTCCTGGTGCTCGGCCGTTCACTGGAACGGGCGGACATGACGGCCCGCATGCTCTCCACCCGTGATGTCCTGTCCGCAGGCATGTCCTGGGTTAACATGCTGCGGTGCGCCGGAGCTTATGAGTCCTTCCTCCGCACCCGGCGGGCAGCATTCGGTGACCAGCATGCCGCAGAATTCCTGTTGTTGGACCGGCTGTTTCCGCGCTCGATCGTTTACGCCCTGCGTGACGCTGATGAGTGCCTCGCCAAGCTGGATCCGTCCGCGCAGCGCGTCGGCTTCATCAATGATGCCCGCCGGATCGTGGGCCAGGCCCGCACCTTCCTCGAGTTCCACCGCACGGACGATCTGATGTCCGAGCTGCCCGAGCACATGGAACGCGTGCAGAAGGCCGTGGCCCAGGCCTCGGACGCCATTTCCCGTAAGTACTTCAATCAGGCGGACGAACTGGCCTGGGTGGGAGAAGTTTCATGACCCGGCTGAGTATCATCCACACCACGGCCTACAAGTACAACAAGCGCGTCACGCTGTCGTACAACGAGGCCCGTATGACACCCCTGACAGATTCCCAGCAGGTGGTTCTTGAATCGGTGCTCAAAGTGTCGCCGTCCCAGGCGGCCGTGAGCAATTACCGGGATTACTGGGGCACCAGGGTAACCGCCTTCGACATGCAGATGCCGCATGAGCACCTCGAGGTTGTTTCCAACATCACGGTCGAAGTGTACCGGGCCGAAAAAATCCCCTCCGAGGCCGACATCGTGGGGTGGGATGTGCTGGCATCAGAGGACACCCTGAATTCGTTCAGTGATTGGCTGCCGCAGTCCCAACTCAGCGGTCCGGGCGACGAAGTCCTGGGAATCATTCCAGGCGTGGTTGAAGGCAGGAACCCGCATGAGGCCGCAATGGCAATTTTCGAGTGGATGCGCGGCGAGATGACCTACATGTCCGGCTCCACGGCGGTCACCACCAACGCGGAGGAAGCCTGGGGGCAGCGGCAGGGCGTCTGCCAGGACCTTGCACACCTTGCCATCGGCGCACTGCGCAGCTGCGGGATCCCCGCCCGATACGTGTCCGGCTACCTGCACCCGAGGTCGACGGCGGCGATCGGCGAGACAGTCGCAGGCCAGTCGCACGCGTGGCTGGAGTTCTGGGACGGGGCCTGGCGCAGCTGGGACCCCACCAACCACAAGCCCGCGGGGGATTTCCACGTGACCGTTGCCAGGGGCCGGGACTACCGCGATGTGCCGCCGCTGAAGGGCATCCTTTCCGGCGGCGGCGGGTCTGCCCTGAGCGTCAGTGTGGAGATCACCCGCCTGGCGTAGGCAGGCCGAGCACACAGGTCACTCGGGCGAGGCCTTGGCCGCCCCACTAAGCTGCGTCCACCAGGTCATCGGGGCGGTGACCTTGAACCGGCGTCCGGTCAGGGAGTCAGGGCTGACCCGGATGAACGTGTCCTTCTTCCCGGCCTGCCACGGGAACAGGTACAGCGCGGCCGTGTCCAGGATGCTTTCCGTGCCCTTGATCGCAGCCGCGGGCCCCTTGAGCACCACGCTCCAGGCAAGGCCGCTGACGGCATCCACGCCGTCGGCTTCCACTGCGACGCGGGAACCTCCGGACGCTGCTTCCAGCTTGGTCCCCTGGCCGGTGCGGAAGACGATCGTTCCGCCGTCCACGGTGTAATTGACGGGGAAGATGTCCGGATGCCCGTCCACGAGGACTGCAAGCCGGCCCACGGAGACTGTCCGGAGGAGTTCCCAGCACTCGTGGTGTTCCAGGTTGTGAACTTCGGTGATTGATTCGCTGCTCATGACGCCGAGCCTACGCCGTGCGGCCCTTGCCGGGACAGTGCCCTTCTGCCTACCAGGGGCTGGGCTTGTAATCCTTCAGGAAAACCCCGTACTGGTCCTCGCCGTTTTCGCCCATCACGATCGGATCGTAGACCCTGGCAGCGCCGTCCACCAGGTCCAGCGGAGCGTGGAAGCCCTCCTCCATGAGGCGGACCTTGGTAAAGTGCGGGCGCTCATCGGTGATCCAGCCGGTGTCCACGGCCGTCATCAGGATGCCGTCGGCGTCCAGCATTTCCTTGGCGCTGGTCCGGGTCATCATGTTGAGGGCCGCTTTTGCCATGTTGGTGTGCGGGTGCCCCGGGCCCTTGTAGGCGCGGGAGAACTGGCCTTCCATGGCGGAGACGTTCACGATGTACTTCCGGTGTGCCGTGGAACGCTTCATGGCCTCCCGGAGCCTGCTGACCAGCAGGAAGGGGGCAGTGACGTTGCAGAGCTGGACCTCGAGCATCTCCAGCGGATCCACCTCATCCACCACCTGTGTCCAGCTGTTGATGGTGGCAAGATCCGGAACCAGCCCGCCGGCGTCGATCGCTGTGCCTGACGCGATGCGTTCCAGCGAAGCCGAACCGGTGGACAGTGCCAGCGAGGTGATTGCATCGCCTGCCAGGACCGGATGATCGGTCACGCTGCCGGCAAGGGCGAGCGGGTGCTTGTCGTGGGCATGGCCGAACGTCATCAGCTCCGGGCCGCCGTTGGCTGGCTCCAGTTCGGCGGGCAGGGGTTCGTCCTCGGCGTCCACCAGCGGCTTGTATGCGTTGCCGGAACGTCGCACTGTCTGGGCCGCATTGTTGATGATGATGTCCAACGGGCCGGCGGCATTCAGGGAATCCGTCAGTGCCATGACCTGTGAGGGGTCGCGCAGGTCGATGCCCACGATCCGGAGCCGGTGAAGCCAGTCGCTGCTGTCCTCCATTGCAGCGAAACGGCGCGCGGCGTCCTTGGGGAACCTGGTGGTGATGGTGGTGTGTGCGCCGTCCCGAAGCAGGCGCAGGGCAATGTACATGCCGATCTTGGCGCGTCCGCCCGTGAGCAGTGCCCGGCGGCCGGTGAGGTCCGTCCGGGCGTCCCGCTTGCCGTGGTTGAACGCTGCGCACTCAGGGCAGAGCTGGTGGTAGAACGCGTCCACCTGTGTGTAGTGCTGTTTGCAGATGTAGCAGGGCCGGGACCGGATCAGGTGGCCGGCAACTTCGCCGGTCGCCGAGGTGGCCAGCTTGTTGCCACGCGTCTCGTCGTCAATGCGGTCCGGCGCTGCAGTTGCTGTCTGGGCGATCACTGCCCGGTCGGCTTCGGAGATCAGGTCGCGTTTGGTGACGCGCCGGTGGCGCTTTACGGCCTTGAACATTTTCCCGGTCGCCCGACGCACCGAAACGTAGTCCGGGTGTTCCTCGTCGTAGACGTGGATGGTGTTCAGAACCTTAAGGCAGGCCTGGATTTCCTCAGGCGTCAGCCCGGCTGACAGATCGGGGGAGCTCATTGCCCCAATTTTACAGCCTGCGAGGAGCCCGGCCCAACGGTGGGAGTGCCGGGCTCCTGACGGGCTTTACGACTTGGTTGAGTGGCCGTGCATTGAGACGCCGACGGCGGCCGCCTGTACTTCGGCGACCTTGTCCACCGAGTCCCGCAACTCGGACCATTTTTCCGTGGCGGCCCGGACTGCGTCCGGCACCAGGATGAGGTTGGCGGCCGACAGGGCGCGCTCGGCCTCGTCCGGTTCGGGGACCACCTGCCCTTTCGACAGCACGGTGATGCCGGAGTCGGTGACCTTGAAGCCGCGGGCCCGGTCGAGGTCGTGATCGAGGCCGATCGCGGCACCGGCCGGGACCTTGACGTTTTTGTCGAGGATGGCACGCTTGACGACGGCACCTTCACCGATATTGACCTTGTCCATCAGAACCGAGTCGAGCACGCGGCTGGACCTGCCGACAAAAACGTCATTGGAGAGCACCGAACCCTCCACGATGCCGCCGGAGATCACGCACCCGCTCGCAACAATGGAATCCAATGCCGAGCCGACTGTGTTGCCCTCGCCACGGACGAATTTGGCGGGCGGCGAGATGCTTTGCCGCGTGTAGATGGGCCATTCCGAGTTGTACAGATTGAAGATCGGCACCGGCGAGATGAGGTCTATGTGCGCGTCGTAGAAAGAGTCGATGGTGCCGACGTCGCGCCAGTACGTGCGGTCACGTTCGGTGGAGCCGGGGATGTCATTGAGCGTGAAGTCGTAGACACCGGCCTCACCCTGGCTGACGAAGTAGGGGATGATGTCACCGCCCATGTCGTGCTTGGTATCAAGTCGTTCGGCGTCCACGTGCAGGGCCGCCACCAGGGCGTCGGCGTCGAAGACGTAGTTGCCCATTGAAGCCAGGAACTGGCTGGGGTCGGCAGCAAGGCCGGGCGTGGTGGCGGGCTTCTCCACGAATGCCGCAATCTTCTGCGCATCGTTCTGGTCCACCTCGATCACACCGAACTGGTTGGCCATGTTCAGCGGCTGGCGCACGGCTGCCACGGTGGCTTTGGCCCCGCTGCGCACGTGCTGTTCCACCATCTGGGCGAAGTCCATACGGTAAACGTGGTCCGCGCCCACAACAACGACGATGTCGGGGTTGGCGTCGTGGATCAGGTTCAAGGACTGGTAAATGGCGTTTGCGCTGCCGAGGAACCAGCTCTTGCCCACGCGCTGCTGTGCGGGAACGGAGGCGACATAGTTGCCGAGCTGGGTGGACATCCGCCACGCCTCGGAAATATGCCGGTCAAGGCTGTGGGACTTATATTGCGTGAGGACCACGATTTGCAGATAGCGCGAATTCACCAGGTTGGAAATCGCAAAATCGATCAGGCGGTAACTGCCGGCAAAGGGCACAGCCGGCTTGGCCCGGTCCGCCGTCAGTGGCATGAGCCGGTTTCCCTCGCCGCCTGCAAGGACAATGGCCAGGACTTTTTTATTTAACGGCATAGTGGTCGCTCCTGTACGCCTTCGTAACTCCCCAAAACAGTCCGGCATGCCCGGACTACTTCACACTAGAACAGATAAGGCGGAAGGACTACCTTGGGTAACGTGCGAATAGACATTGTGACTAAAGAATTCCCGCCGGAGATCTACGGCGGTGCCGGAGTCCACGTGGCCGAGTTGAGCAGGGTGCTTAGTAAGCACGTTGACCTGCAGGTTCGTGCCTTCGGGGCGCCCCGCGACGCTGACTACCACGGTGCCGGGGTGACTTCCTATGCCGTGCCCGAGGATCTGGGTTCGGCCAATGCGGCTGTCCAGACGCTGGGTGTCGATCTGCGGATCGTGCCGGACATCGAGGGAGCCGATCTGGTTCACTCCCATACCTGGTACGCGAACATGGCGGGGCATCTGGCGTCACTGCTGCACGGCATCCCTCACGTGCTCAGCGCACACAGCCTGGAGCCGCTGCGGCCGTGGAAGGCCGAGCAGCTCGGCGGCGGCTACGCGCTGTCCTCTTGGGTGGAAAAAACGGCCTATGAGGCAGCCGCGGCCATCATCGCCGTCTCGGAGGGCATGCGCCAGGACATCCTGCGCAGCTACCCGGACGTTGACCCTGCCAAGGTCAAAGTGGTCCACAACGGCATCGACGTTGAGCTCTGGCAGCGCGATGAAGGCGAAGACGCGGTTCGTGCGCTCGGCATCGACCCGCAGAAGCCAAGCGTGGTCTTCGTTGGCCGGAACACGCGGCAGAAGGGCGTTCCGTACCTGCTGCGGGCTGCCGCCAAGCTGCCGGCCGACGTCCAGGTGGTCCTGTGCCTGGGCGCCGCGGACACTCCCGAACTCGCCGCCGAAACGGCCCGCCTCATCGAGGAGCTGCAGCAGCAGCGGACCGGCGTGATCCTCATCGAGCGGATGCTTCCGCGCCACGAACTCATCCAGGTCCTCAGCCACGCAACCGCCTTCGCGTGCCCTTCGATCTATGAGCCGCTCGGCATCGTGAACCTTGAAGCCATGGCCTGCGGCGCGGCCGTGGTGGCCAGCGCCACCGGGGGTATCCCGGAGGTGGTCCAGCACGGTGAGACCGGCCTCTTGGTTGACCTTGAGCAGGTAACCGATGGCACGGGAACGCCGCTGGATCCGGAGAAGTTCGTGACCGAGTTCGCCGCTGCCCTGACCGAGGTCGTGTCCGATCCTGAGCGGGCGCGCGCCATGGGACAGGCGGGCCGCCGCCGCGCCGAGGAGCACTTCTCCTGGGAGTCCATCACGGAAACCACCCTCGAGGTCTACCGCTCGGTGCTTTCCTGACACGAGGTCCGTTACCAAAACTGAATGACGTACGACGGCGGCGCTCCCCACAGATGGAAAGCGCCGCCGTCGTACGCACTTAACTTCAGCCCGGGATCCAACGCGGGGTCACTTACCGCCCCTCGCGACGGAGATACCGGGGTTTAGTGACCTCGCGTTGCCCTATGGGTCGGGCGGGGGAGGACGGTTACCTCTGCCCGGTTCGTGCTGAGGTGGCGGCGCGTGCCAGCAGCACCTTCTCGTCAACGGGCGCGGTGCCGCTGGCCCGCTGCGCCCTGTAGTATGCCCGGGCTTCGTCCTGCCGCGTCTTTTCGGCGCCGGTGGCAATCGCGGCGCGGACGTGCTCATCCCCGTAGCCGAACGCGTCCACCAGATCCAGGGCGTGTGGCCGGATCTTGACCAGGAGCCGGTTGATGTAGTCTCCCACCGTGCGGGCGCGCTGCATGGAGAGCCGGCCATTCATCAGGTACCAGGAGAGGTTCTTTTCGATCAGTGACAGGCCGAACAGGTCACGGAGCCAGGTCAGCACTACCTTGGTGCCGGGGTCGCTGACGTCGCGTAAAGCGTCCGTGAAGGCCTCCCACTGCAGGAGTTCCGCGTGCGCCCGGGCGGCGTCGATCAGCTCATTCTGGTGCTGGTTGAACAGGGCCGCACCCTTTTCGAGCGGAAGCGTGCCGGCGCCCTTGAGGGCTGCTCCGACGTCGGCCACCATGGTCTGGACGCGGTCTGTCAGGAGGGCACGCTGGCCCTCTTCGTCCCGGAGCGCGATGGCGGCCTTCTGCACTGACCCCGTGTCGGCGACGAACTGTGCTACCTGCCGCAGCCCGGTGCGGTGGATCGCCACGCCGGTTGCCTGGGTTACCACGTAGCGTGCCAGCACGCCGAAGTCGACGTTCCTGAACTCCTTGGCGTAGTCGGCCAGGAGCCGCTTGGCCACGAGCTGGAGCAGCACCGTGTTGTCGCCTTCGAACGTGACGTAGACATCCATGTCCGCATGCAGCGAGGCGAAACGGTTTTCGATCAGGAAGCCCGCGCCGCCGCAGGCCTCACGGCACTCCTGCAAGGTATCCAGGGCATGCCAGGTGCTGAGCGGCTTCAGCGCGGCCGCCAGCGTCTCCAGATCCTGCCGGTCCGCGTCGGTGTCATGGGTGCCGGAGAAGACGTCGTCGAACTTTTGCAACAGCTGCTCGTGGGCAAAGCCCGCGGCGTACGTGGTAGCCAGCCGCGTGAAAAGCCGGCGCTGGTGCCGCTGGTAGTCCAGTAGGACTTCCTCGTCCGTGTGGGAAGACGCGTTGAACTGGCGGCGTTCGGTGCCGTAGCGGATGGCGGCTGATAGCGCGATCTTCGACACCGCGACGGCCGCGCCGTCCAGCGAGACGCGGCCCTGGACCAGGGTTCCGAGCATGGTGAAGAAGCGGCGGCCGGGACTGGCTATGGGAGACGTGTAGGTGCCGTCCGCCGTGACGTCGCCGTACCGGTTCAGGAGGTTGGTCCGTGGGACGCGGACGTTGTCGAAGTGCAGCCGGCCGTTGTCAATCCCGTTGAGGCCGCCCTTGACGCCGTCGTCCTCCCCGCCGATGCCGGGCAGGAACTCCTTGGTGCCGGGATCCCGGAGGTCAACGTAGAAGGCGTGAACGCCGTGGTTCACGCCTTGAGTCACGAGCTGCGCGAAAACCACGGCACCCAGACCGTCAATTGCTGCGTTGCCGATGTAGTCCTTCCATGCGGCCCGGAACGGCGTATGGATGACAAATTCGTCGGTTGCCTCGTCGAAAGTCGCTGTCGTGGCGATGCTGGCAACGTCCGAGCCGTGGCCGGTCTCCGTCATGGCAAAGCAGCCCGGGATTTCCAGGCTCATGATGCCCGGCAGCCACTTGGCATGGTGGTCCGCTGTGCCCAGGTGCATCACGGCCGAGCCGAAGAGGCCCCACTGGACGCCGGCCTTGATCTGCAGGGACGGGTCTGCGGTAACCAGTTCCTCGAACCCGGCAACGTTGCCGCCATGGTCATCGGCACCGTTCAGCGCCGCGGGGAAGGCCCGGTGCACGGCGTTGTGGTCCACCAGGTACTTCAGCTGCCCGAAGACCCTGGCGCGGTGTTCAGTGTGCGTGAGGCCCTCGGTCTTATGCAGTGCCGGGTCACCCGCCAGCGCACGGGAGTGGCGGCGGGCGTCTGCCCATTTGCCCAGGAGCTGCTCGCCGAGCTCCGCAACGTCGACGGCGGGCTGCGAGGCTGACTGAGCATTGGCGCGAGGGCCCGCTGACGAACCCTTGGTGACGCCCGCGGTCGTCGCCGCCGTTCTTACGGCTTTGTTGTTTGCGGCCGTGCCGCCGCCGCCGCGGCGGTCCACTACTTCGGTCATGTCAATGTCCTTCGTTGGTTCTGACAGGTAATTCCAGGAGTTCCGGGGCGATCCCCACGCACAGCCAGGCGGTAATCTGCCGGGCCATGGCTGCCTGGTCCGGTTTTGCCGCGGAGTCGGGAGTGCTGAGCCACTGTTCCCCGGCGCTCCGGACCAGGCCGATGGCGGCGGTGGGCCAGTAGCCGATCACCGCTGCCCGGCCGTCGCCCAGGTGCGCCCGCATCGGGGCGGCAATCATTTCCGCGATGGAGTCGAAAAAGTGGCCCAAGGCCCCCGAAATCGCCGCCGATCCATGCTGGTTATCGGCGTCCACCGGTGCGTAGCGGGTGACGAAGCTGTACACATTGGGGCTGGTTTCCGCCATCTGGAGGTATGCCGAGATCATGGCCAGCAGGCCTTCCCTTGGCGTCTGGGCAGCCTGCGCTGCCTCGCGGATCTTGCGCTGCATCTGGCTGAGGACCACCTCACCGACCGCATGCTGCAGGCCGGCTTTGTCACCGAAGTAGCGGTAGAAGACCGACTTCGATGTGCCCGCGGCTGCGGCGATCTCCTCCATGGAGGCGTCGCTGCCCAACGCGTGGACTGCCCGGCGGGCGGCCTTGATGAGCTCCCGGCGACGTTCCTCCCGGTGGGTCTGCCACCGGGACGAGCGGCCGTCGGCGTTAAGGCCGGCAGCCGGCGTCGGTTCGTTGGGGAGGTTGTTCACGATACTCAGCGTATCAGGTACGCTGAGTATCGGTAACCGACGCAGATCAGAGGAGACACCCATGTCCGTCAACGGACAGTCCGCCACCGGACCCCAGGAATCCACCAGCCCCGCGGCAACCGGCGCAACGCCTTCCGTCCGGCGGGCGGTGATCGTGGGCGGTAACAGGATCCCCTTTGCCCGTTCCGGCGGGGCCTACACGAAGTCCTCCAATCAGGACATGCTGACTGCTGCGCTGGACGGCCTGATTGCCAGGTTCGGGCTCCAGGACGAGCGGATTGGTGAGGTTGCCGCTGGCGCAGTCCTGAAACACTCCCGGGATTTCAACCTCACCCGTGAGGCGGTCCTGGGCTCGGCGTTGTCGGCGGAGACCCCTGCGTACGATCTCCAGCAGGCGTGCGCCACGGGCCTGGAAACAGTGTTGGGCCTGGCCAACAAGATCAAGCTGGGCCAGATCGATTCCGCAATCGCAGGCGGTGTTGACTCAGCCTCCGATGCTCCCATCGCGGTTAGCGAAGGTTTGCGCGGGGTGCTGCTGGACCTCAGCCGGGCCAAGACCCTTCCGCAACGGCTGCAGGTACTCAGCCGGCTGCGGCCCAAGGACCTCGCCCCTGACGCGCCGAGCACCGGAGAGCCACGCACCGGCCTGTCCATGGGTGAACACCAGGCCCTCACAACCGCGCAGTGGAACATTTCGCGTGAGTCCCAGGACGAACTTGCCTTCAACAGCCACCGGAACCTGGCTGCCGCTTATGATGCCGGGTTCTTCGATGACCTCCTGACCCCCTACCGGGGGCTCGCGAAGGACTCCAACCTGAGGGCAGACACCACGCTGGAGAAGCTGGCAACCCTCAAGCCGGTCTTCGGGAAGGGCCTCGGCGCCGAGGCCACCATGACCGCCGGAAACTCCACTCCGCTGACGGACGGGGCATCCACGGTCCTGCTGGCATCAGAAGAGTGGGCCCAGGCACATGACCTGCCCATGCTCGCAACGGTGGTCGATGGGGAAGCCGCAGCGGTGGACTTCGTCCACGGCAAGGACGGCCTGCTGATGGCGCCGGCGTTCGCGGTCCCGCGGCTGCTGGCCCGGAACGGATTGACCCTGGATGACTTCGACTTTTTTGAGATCCACGAGGCCTTCGCCGGGACCGTCCTGAGCACCCTGGCAGCGTGGGAGGACGAGGACTTCGGCCGCACCCGGCTGGGGCTCGATGGCGCCTTCGGCAGCATCGACCGCGCCAAACTGAACGTCAACGGCTCCTCCCTTGCGGCGGGTCACCCGTTTGCTGCTACCGGCGGGCGCATCGTCGCTTCCCTCGCCAAGATGCTGCAGGCCCAAGGCCACGTGAACGGCAGGCCCGCACGCGGGCTCATCTCCATCTGCGCCGCCGGCGGCCAGGGCGTCGTCGCAATTCTCGAAGCAGCGTAGGAGCACCGGATGACAGACACATACACCCGCCTGGTCAGCCAGGGCCTGGGCAAGGACCTCGCCAAACGGCTGGGCCTTCCCGTGCCTGCGGTATTGCGCCGATACACCCCGGGCCAGCCTTTGGTTACCGGCCCCGTCCTGGTGCAGGGGAGTACACCCGGCGCCGACGAACTGGCCGCCACCCTGCTGTCCTGGAACCTGGACGTACGCCGGCACGCCGTGCCCCGCGAAAAGCTCGGGGCCATCATCCTTGTCCTGGACGGCCTGGCCACGCCGGAAGACCTTGAACGGCCGGTGCTGTCCGCTGCGGCCTCGCTCCGCGACCTCGGCCCGGGCGCGCGGTTCATCACCGTTTCCCGGCCGGCCGCAGAAGCCGGCGATCCAGCCGAGGCGGCGGCGCGGCAGGGTGTGGACGGCTTCGTGCGGTCCCTGGCCAAAGAGCTCCGGGCGGGCGCAACGGCAAACGGCATAGTTTTGGCCGACGATGTACAGACCACGAGCCCGAGCGCCCTGGGGGCGCTGCGGTTTTTCCTG
This sequence comes from Pseudarthrobacter sulfonivorans, assembly GCF_014712225.1. Lineage (GTDB taxonomy): Bacteria > Actinomycetota > Actinomycetes > Actinomycetales > Micrococcaceae > Arthrobacter > Arthrobacter sulfonivorans. The sequence continues at coordinate 381,570 of NZ_JACXBW010000003.1, read as the reverse complement.
TCCGGGCGCTCGGCGTTCGTCGACGGCCAGTTCCTGACCGTCAGCAGTGCCAACGGCACGCTGCCGGCCGATTCTGACCGGCCGCTCGCCGGCAAGGTGGCGGTGGTGACGGGGGCGGCCCGCGGCATCGGGGCGGCCATTGCGCGGACGCTTCACCGGGACGGGGCCACACTTGTGCTCGTGGACATCCCGGCGGCCGGCGACCATCTGGCCGCGGTCGCCAACGAAGTCCACGGCACGGCCCTGCAGTTGGACATCAGCCGTGCGGACGCGGGCCAGCGCATCCTTGAGCACACCCTGCAGCGGCACGGGCACTTGGATATCCTGGTTCACAATGCAGGCATCACCAGGGACAAGCTCCTGGCCAACATGGACCACGCGCGTTGGAACGCCGTGCTCGACATCAACATCGCCGCGCAGCTCAGGATCAACGACGCCCTGCTGGCTTCGGACCACTTCCGCGGCGCACCGCGCATCGTTTCGGTCGCCTCCACCAGTGGCATTGCCGGCAACCGCGGCCAGACCAACTACGCCGCCTCCAAGGGTGGCGTCATGGGAATGGTCCGGGCCACGGCGCCCTTGCTTGCTGCACGGGGAGGAACCATCAATGCTGTAGCCCCGGGCTTTATCGAAACTGAAATGACGGCGCGGATTCCCTTTGCCGTCAGGGAGGTGGGCCGGCGTCTCAATGCCCTGCAGCAAGGCGGCCTGCCATCGGATGTGGCGGAGGCAATCGCCTTCCTTGCCAGCGACGCCGCCGGTGGCATCAACGGGGACATCCTGCGTGTCTGCGGACAGAACCTGGTGGGAGCATGAGTCCCGCGCAACCGGTCATCCTGGGGGAGATGCCCTCGCTCTCCAAGCTTTACGTCAATGCCGCCGCGCAGGCGGCGCGCCGCCGCGTGCTGGGGACCCACGGCGGCTCAACCCTGCCGGACGCTGGCCACGAGGTGCGCGGCGTCAGGGCCGACGTCGGAAATCTCACCGCCTACCAGCACCTCATCGGCCTGTCGGCGCGGGACACCTTGCCCGCGGGCTACCTCCACGCGCTCGCTTTCCCGCTCGCCATGAGCGTGATGAACCGGGACGATTTTCCCTTGCCACTGCTGGGCATGATCCATCTGAGCAACTACGTCGAGCAGCGCGCGCCGGTGATCTTCACCGATCTCCTCGACATCGAGGCCAGGGTGGAGAACCTCCGCGGACACCGCGCCGGAACTCAGCTGGATGTGATCGCCGAGATCAGGGGCGCGGGTAAGCCGGACATCCGCTGGACCGGGCGCTCCACATACCTTGCCAAAGGTGTCTTCCTGCCGGGCATCGACGTGCCCTCACCCCATAACGGCCGGCCCGACTTCACGCCCCCGGACCCGACGGCGGTGTGGCACCTCGGGGTCGACACGGGACGCGCGTACGCCGCCATTTCGGGTGACTTCAATCCGATCCACCTGAGCGTCCTGTCGGCCAGGGCGCTGGGCATGCGGCGCTCCATCGCCCATGGCATGTATCTTGCCTCCAGGGCTCTGGCAGACGTCGGGCCGATGAAGGGCGAAACATTCGGCTGGGCCGTGACTTTCGACGCGCCCGTTTTCCTGCCAGGCCGGGTTGCGCTGGAGATCACCACAGGGCAGGCACCGGACGGAACCTGGCAACGGTCCGACTATGCGGCATGGAATCCCCGCTCCGGCCGCAAGCACTTCAGCGGTTCCGTGGCGCCACTTTAGGGGGCCGGCCGCACTGCCCGGAGAATCCGGTGGAGGCTCAGGAGGATGGACTCGGACGCCGTCACGGCACCCTCGCTGCCGCCCCCGTCGGACCCGGCCATGCAAGCCTCCACCGCCGACTTCGCGGCAGCGAAGAGCCGCCGTTGCTCCGACTCATCATCCGTGTGGAACGAGGCCAGCAGCTGCCCGGTGCTGTCCAACGCGGCGGCCAGCGGTTCGCTGTCCTCGAACGGGACCTCGTACGGGACGTCTTCCGCCCAGATGACGTCTGACAGGACTTCGGTCATGTCCTGGATGTGGAAAGTCACCCGCTCAAGGTCCCGCAAGTTGCGGTAATCGAGGTCCAGGTCCCGCGGGTGGAACCGCCGCCGCGGGTTGGCCCGGCGGCTTTCGTCAGCTTCCCTGACAAGATGGCGGACGGTGCGTGCCGCTTCCGCCAGCTCGTCGGAGCGGCGGGACCAGTCCTCATGCTCGGGCGGCCACTTTTCCGTCAGGGCCGCCGCCATATCCGTGAGCTGTTTGCCCAGTGCCAGCCGCAGTTGACCCAGGCTGTTGGCGGCCGCAGCAAAGTGCAGTGGCGGAAAAACAAGGAAATTAACGGCGATGCCAACAGCGACTCCGGCGCCCATCTGGATCAGGTAACCAAACGAAAAGGCGTCCCGGTTGCTTCCACCCACCAACAGAACCAGCAGCGCCGCCGTCGGGATCCAATCACTTCCGGAGCCAATCCGCGGGAGGCCGCCAAGCAGGACTCCTACGCCCATAAAAACTGCCACGGTCACCGGCGACGGATCACCGATGCTGACCAAGACAAAGGCCAGCCCGATGCCGATGGCGAGCCCGAGCAGCGTTTGAAGACCCTGACGGACTGATCCGGCAACGTTGTGGTACATCGCCACCAGTGCACCCAGGGGGGCGTAGTACGGATACTCCGCGGCGGACCCGGGCATCAGGGGAGCGATGGCGAACGCCACACCTGCTGCCAGTGCTGACTTTGCCGCCAGCTTCAGACGCTGGAGGGTGAAGGCGGCGGAGAGACCGGCGATGGCGTTTCGCAGCATCCGGGTCCCCCTCGATGGCGGCTGGTCCGGACCTGCGTGTGTATCTACCATTCCGCCCACGTTAGGTGCCACTGTGCGCCAGGACAAGGCAGCCGCCGCTACCGGCCCTCCGGACCGTCAGAGACTTCTTTCCGGGTGTGCGGCGCCGTGGCCAGGGGCGACCTCCTCGCCGGCCCGCACAGGTCCCGGGGGAGTGCCGTTGCCGAAGGGCCGGCCGCCCAGTGATTCCCTGCCGTGGGGCTCCAGCCAGCCGGACAGGTCCGGGCCCTGCGGCACTATGCCTGTCGGGTTGATGTCCTCATGGACGATGTAATAGTGCTGCTTGATCTGGACAAAGTCGATCGTGTCGCCGAAGCCGGGAGTCTGGAAAAGGTCCCGCGCATAGCCCCAAAGGGCCGGGAGCTCGGCGAGTTTCTGCCGGTTGCACTTAAAATGGCCGTGGTAGACCGCGTCGAACCTGGCAAGGGTGGTGAACAGCCGGACGTCGGCCTCGGTGATGGTGTCACCCACGAGGTACCGCTGGCCCGTGAGGCGTTCCTCGAGCCAGTCCATGGCCGTCCAGAGCCGGGCATACGCTGAGTTGTACGAGTCCTGGGAGCCCGCGAAGCCGCAACGGTAAACCCCGTTGTTGACTTCGGTGAAGACGCGCTTGTTGACGCTGTCAATCTCCTGCCGGAGATGTTCCGGATAGAGGTCCGGCGCGCCGGGGCGGTGGAACTGCGTCCACTCGGTGGCAAAGTCCAGCGTGATTTGGGGGAAGTTGTTGGTCACGACTTCACCGCTGGCTACCTCCACGATGGCCGGCACGGTGATGCCGCGGGGGTAATCCGGGAACCGCCGGAAGTAGGCGCTCTGGAGCCGCTCGATTCCCAGGACGGGGTCCGCGCCGTCCGGATCCAGGTCAAAGGTCCATGACCGTACATCGTGGGTCGGGCCGGGCTGGCCAAGGGAGATGGCTTCCTCAAGGCCCAGCAGCCTGCGCACGATCACCGTCCGGTTCGCCCACGGGCATGCCCGTGCAGCGATGAGCCTGTAACGGCCGGCTTCCACCGGCCAGCCAGGTTCGCCGTTGTCGCCCCGGCGGCCGTCCCGGGTGATCCGGTCCTCGATGTAGTTGGTGTCCCGGTTGAACTCGGCACCACCGGTCACGTAGGCGCCTTTGGTGCTGTGCTCTGAGTTCCGATCCATGCTGTCTGCAGTGGGTGTGGCGGCAGGCTGACTGCTCTCTGGTTCCTGGCTCATGCGGACAAGCCTAGGCTCCCGCGGCCAGAATCGAAGATATGGGTTGCCACGCCACCAGCCAGCAACCGGCAACAACCGCAAGAAAAAGCGCGATCCAAATACCGGACGGGACTGAGGTTGCGCGGTACAGAATATAGGCGTCCGAACTGGCCAGCCGGTCCCGGCGCCGAAGGTGGACGTTAGTGAGTTTGGCGAGGTCGCGGACCGCTGCGACCAGGAGGGCCACACCCAGTCCGATGGCGACGTGCCCGGTGAAAGCGCTCGGGACGAAGATAACGAGCGCCGCGCCGCCCGCGATCGCGGCGCCGGTGATGATGATGCCGGCGAAGTTCCGGATGAACACCAGCGACGCCACGAGGATCAGTGTTCCGGTGGCCAGGGCTGCAGGGCCCCAACCTCCGAAACCAGAGGTCACCAGGGCAGCACCGGTCAAGGCAGGAACGGGATATCCCCAGAATCCGGACCACACGGCCGCCAGCCGTCCACGGCTGTAACTGGTGGTTGTGCCTGAGTGGTCCAGCTGGAGCCGGATTCCGCCCAGTCGTTGACCGCTCATGACGGCGGCGAAGGCGTGCCCCAGTTCGTGGGTGGCGGTGGCGAGCAGCCCGAAGTACTTCCAGGTTGCCCGCGGGATGGACAGGGCGGTTGCCAGGGCAAAGACCACAACCAATTCGATCAGTGTGACCTCGGGGACGGCAGTCCGGCTAAGGACCTCCGTGACGCGTTGCCACAGTTCCTCGGAACTCAAATGCATTGCCTGCCGGACTGGAGGTAGTAATTGTCAGCCATAGGCCTCTACCGTACTAGAGGGATGGTTCATCGCTGTCCTGCTGCCCTTGGGGGCGCTGAACGAATCGAGGAACACTGTGACCAGCCTGAAAGACCGTCTGCATGCTGACGTCGTGACGCACATGAAAGAGCGGAACAAGACCGCCCTGACCACCGTACGCAACGTTCTGGGCGAGATCGAAACACGGGAAAAGTCAGGAAAAACGCCGATTGAGCTGGACGACGCGCAGGTGACCTCGCTGCTGCAAAAGGAGGCGGCCAAGCGTCGTGACACGGCAAAGATCTACACCGACGCCGGCGAAGCGGAGCGGGCTGCTGCCGAGATCGCGGAGGCGGAAGTCATCGAGACCTACTTGCCCCGTGCGCTGACGGCCGCCGAAGTTGAGGCGATCATCGACGAGACCATTGCCGGGCTGCGGTCCGAAGGTGTGGAACCCGGCCTGCGTCAACTGGGGGCCGTCATGAAGCCGGTGACGGCCAAGATCGCCGGCCGCTTCGACGGCAAAGCCGTCAGCGAGATGGTCCGCAGCCGTTTGGGCTGATTCCCGTTCCAGGGGACAGGAAAGGCACGCCGACTGTATGCGGGCGTGCCTTGGTCCTGCCGGCCGGGAACCGGCCCGAACGGGTGATGCTGCGAAGCTCTGGAATCAGCCTTCGCAGTCCGTGCAGTAGCTGTGGCCGTCTTTCTGCCGTGCGATCTGCGAGCGGTGCCGCACAAGGAAGCAGGAGTAGCAGGTGAATTCGTCCTCGGCCTGGGGGATAACCTGCACGACCAGTTCCTCGGCAACGAATTCGCCACCCGGGACACCGGCGCCGTCCAGTCCGTCTGCCTCATCGAGCTCGAGCACCACGCTGCGGGCGTCCGGTGCGTTGGCGGACTGCAGTGCCTCGAGTGAGTTGTCCTGCGACTCCTTGACGTCGGAGCGAAGTTCATCGTAATCGGTTGCCACTTAGGTGTATCTCTTTTCTTTGGTTCGTCTGTCGCGTATGCAACGTACAGCATCCGCCTACTATTCCCCAATAGGCTGGCGGAAAAATTTGTCTGTGGCGCCGTAGGCGGCGATAGACAAACTCCGGGATCCAAGGGCCCCCAAGGGTTTGCACCATAGGGCACGGAAGGGACTCGAAGCCCGCCTCTGCGTGTGTCTGGGCCAAGAGTGTCTCAAATTCGGGGTTTCTTTACCGGATGTTCCACTGGAGAACCATAAGAGTACGCCAAATCAACGACGCCACCCACCCGAAGGGCCCCAATCCGGACAAATTGCCGGAGGCGTTGGTCACCCGGCCGTTCGCATCGCTCAACCTGGCCTGTCCCGCTACCGTCCCGGCTGAGGGTTTCCGAGACGGACGCCGGCAGACTCGCAAGGGTCCGGTCATCTGGCCACCGGACCACGTTCGGTCTCACCGGGGACGCAATGGGCAACCCCGGCAGGGGCATCGCTGGACCCCCGCCAGGATGCCGGCCGGGGCGACGACAGATCCGCTGAGGAGGAGCAGATTCTTCCTGCGCCCTCCGGCCACGGGCCACCGCAGAGGTGCCAGTGCATCCATCGACGATCCCGACGAATGCTCTGATCGTCCCCATCGATTCGGCCGTCGTCGCGGTCATAAAGAAGCGCGGTCATAAAGAAGAAGGACAGAGCACCTGGTGTGGCGGCACCCGCCGCCGGCGCGGAGATCGTGCCACCCGGCACCATGGGATTCGTGTCGCCGCGAGTCTCGACCGGCGCCTGCCCGGCTGCAGCTGCTCCTTGACCCCGAACCGCAGCGTTGATTCGACACGGTCCGGGACCGGATCAGGGCCTACGCCGGCGCCCGCCGGCTGGACTTTGACGCAAGTGAAAGCATCTGTGATCGCGGGTCCTCGCTGCGTGTCCCGCCGTCGTTCAGGGCGGCCCTTGAGTATGGCGGCTTGACGGAGTGATAGTCCAAACGCTGTACTTTCACTTGGGGGCGGCAGGATTCTGCCGGAGCCGGGGCCTGTCTGACCGGTGACATTGATCAACCACGCCGTACATATGCGCGGCATGGCGGTCGATGCACCCGTCACGATGTATCCCGTTTGCACAGAATCTGAGGCTCTATGACCATCCGATCCATCCCGGCCGCTAAGGCGGCCGTCGCAGCAGGAACCTTCCTGCTCGCATCTGTCCTGTTGACTGGCTGCGGCGGAGAAAAGCACACGTTCAGCGGCGTGGAAGTCTCCCAGCTGGACAAGTCCATCGAGTCACTGGACAGCGCCTGGGCGCAACACCGGGCCAACGGCATCGCAGCTACCGTCGTGGATGACTCCCGCTGCTTCGTCCAGAAGGGCGCCGAGGGTGTCCTCGGCGACACCGCCCTCTGCGGCCCCGTTCACTACCTGGGCCAGGATCAAACCACCTGGGATGCGGTCAAGCTCTCCGGGTCCCCGGAAGGCGCCGACAAAATTATCCTCGGCTCCGGAACCAGCTTCGGCACGGGCCAGCCGGGCGCCAATACCTCCCTGTACCGCGCCGACGGCAAGAAAGCCTCGGACAAAACCGACCTGCCCGAACCGGACACGAAGGCCGCAACCGCCGAACAGGCCATTTGGGACTCATCCTCCACAAGCGGCAGCGGCTCCGGAACACAGGTAGTGACCCCTGACGGGGCCATCAAGGTCAGCAGCGTCAAGATCAGCGACCGCACCGGTGGAGCCTCGGACCGTTTGAAGGCCGGTGACGGCAACAGGTTCGGGAAGGCCACCGTGGACTTCACCAGCATCAAGGCCTCCACGGGCACCACCTTCTACGGGAACTCCGAACCTGCACAGCCGAAGACCACCCTGGCCTTCACCTCCGGCGGGAAAAACTATCCGATCGGCGTCCTGCGCTCCGGTACCGTGACCATGGCGGTGCCCGGCGACGGTAAAGACCTCGCCCTAGCCATCACCTACGAAGGATTGACGCAGACTGTATCCCTCGCTGACGGCAATCTCACCACCACTGCCACTGCGTACTACGACGGTGTGACCGGCACGGCGAAGGGTGCCAAACCCGCTGACCTCGAAATAGGCGATCACACCAAGGACGGCGTGTACACCCAATTCTCTTCGGATGCTTTGACGGCGACCCGGACACCGTACGACGAAAAGAACGGGTGGGCCGCCGAAGGCAAGGCGTGGCTGGTCGTGTCCGGCACTGCACGCGCGGGGAGCACAAAGTTCCTCGGCAAGAGCGTGAATTTTCCCAGCGAGAACTCCAGGGCAAACAGCTACTACGACACCGCGCTGAACGTCAATGCGGCGTCCGTCTCCAACGTCAGCGGTGAAAAGTTCACTGTCGAAGCCAAGAGCATGGATAACGACAAGATCCTCTCCTCGAACGGTCGGGCGACATTCAATCTGGTCTTCGAAGTGCCGGCTGCCGCAACCGATTTCACCGTCGACTACAAGGTGCACTCGGCAGGCACCCTTCAACGCAACATGGACAAGGGCGCGCCGGCAACGACAAGCCTGGACTACCCGATCACGGCCATCCAGCTGACGTTCGCCAAGAAATAACCCAGCGGCAGCGAAGCGCCTTGGCAGCCACCCGCTGCCAAGGCGCTTCTTTGTGCCCGGGAGCGGTGCCGTGATTCCGCACACATGGTCCGCATGCCGCCCGAAGGGACTCCTCTCTGGCGCCATACTTGGACACGGCCAGTAGCTGGGACTGCAAGGGAAGTACACCGTGGTGGCTAGAGGTCGTCGTTCCTGAAAGCCTCCGACGCGCGAGCGGTACGACACGCCTACGCATATTTCGGGACAGATGACACATAAACTGACCCGGTCCGGCCGCAAACTTCCTTGGGGGAATCTTGAAACGCTCTGCCGCCCTGCTCCTGCTCGTCCCACTGCTGCTGGCCGGCTGCGCCCAGTCCCCTGGAAGCGGAGGTGACGGGCCGCTGGACACAAAGCCCTTCTATTCGACGCTGGATGCCCCCGGCATGGACCAGATCAAGGAAACGAAGATAGCAGTTCTGGACATGCGCTCCGGAAAGCTCACCCGGGGCGCCGCCGGTCTGGACAGTACCGCTAAGAGCGCCAGCATCGACGCCCCCGATGGCATCGAACTCAAAATCGTCGGACCGAAGGGGGTAGTGGAAGCCAGGACCAAGTCCCTTCACTTCAGCGTCTCCGACGGCGGCGTGGACGTCACCGAGATCAACTACACCATCACAGCTGATTCCAACGACGCCTATTATGCGATGCTCAACGACGGCATCAAGAAGTACGGGATCCCGGGCTACGCCACGTCCCGGTGGATCGAGGCCATCACCAAGGTCGCGGACTTCTCCGAGAGAAACGACCTGGGTACGGGGCGCGCGCCCGGGGTCGAGGTCCAGTACGAGGCGGCGTACAACGCCTCGGATGGCACGCGGGCTGTCCATGTCAGCGTGACCCCTGAGCCCACGTATGCCCCCGCCGCGCTGGCGCCGCTCGGCACGATGGAATGGGAGAAGGACCCGATGAGCCAGTACGTCGAGTCCATTACCACCCCGGAAGAGAAGGTTGCGCGGCTTCGGGCCTACACAGCTCTCCCGGAAATCCTGAACGCCGCGTCGCCGGTGCACGAGACCCCAACGTCGGTCTACGAGGAACTGTTCGAGAAGAACATCATCACCGCCAGCTACCGCGAGCTGAACAAGGACCAGACCGACTGGGGGACCGGTCAATACCCGGCCCGCAACGCCGGCTACACCTACCAGGTCACGGCCATGTACTGCCCCATGCACCAACAGACCTCAGTGTCTCTGGAGCAGGGCTACCTCAGTTGCACCTTCACCGGCCAGTACATGCGCGACGGCCAGCCGGTCAGCAAATCGGAGGCCGAGCGCGTGACCTCGGTAAAGACGGCAGATGACGACGAGATCCAGTACGCCAAAGTCAACATGAAATTGGACAGCGGCATCTGGAAGGTCGACCGAGTCCAGGTCCAAGTCCGCTAGAAGACCTCAACGGCCATTCCCCCGCATGGTGGGGGCCGGCCCGGCAACGAGCCGCGTACGGACCGCCCGCTGCCGTATGCGCCATGGGCGCCCCTTTCGCGCAGCAGTACGTCAGCCCCAGTACGCTCCCTTCGTACCTGGACACTTTTCGGCACGCGGCAGATACCGCCCTGCGCGATCGTCGCTCGGGGGCTTCGACGCCGGGCTTTGTCAGCTCTGAATCGCTGCAGCGGCCTTTGATGCCGCCTGGATGCCTTCCCAACCTCGCCGGCCTGCTGCCACAACGCGGGGTTCGAGATCACCTTTGTTCTGCAGGATGGACACCAGAGTCGCGTTGACGATGTCCTCGCGGAGCTCGCTCAGCCATGGACCGCGGATGTCCGGCATCACCGGGACGCGCGCCCGGACGGTCAGGAAATGTCCGCCGGCAAAGGCCCCCGCGAGGCAAAGCGCACCGACCACGAGGAGCTTCACGATGTTGTCCCGATCGGTAACGACGATATAGGCCGGGAGGGCAATCAAGACGGCCATCAGCCCCAGTCGCATCACGAGGATCTCCAAGGCGCTGCCGGAGGCCTTCCGACGGGCCACCACGCCCTCCAACTGCTTGTCCCGGACGGCCTGGGCCCTGAACCGCCACTGCCTCTGGGAGCCCAGGTGCAGCTTGACGAGGGCACGGGCCGCGGCCAGCTCCTCCGGGTGGTCCTTGCGGAGCGAGGCAACGGCCGGGTCAGGTGCGTCCGCCCAGGCACTGCCCAGCCGGCGGTTGATGGCCGCGGCCATGTCATCCAGGCTCAGACGGGCCGCACCTTCGGCTGCGTCCTCGACACGGACGGTGGCGGCCGGAGCTGCATGTCCGGCAGATGACGCCTCGTTACGATGCCCGTAGCGTGGCGAGCCGTCCGCGAGATGGTATTCGTTTTTCATGTTCCCCCCAAAATGGCGGCCAGTGGTGCTTCGTCGTTGATGCATTCTTGGCCGGGCGACGTTGTTGGCGCCCAAAAACAATTGTGCATTATGGCGGCCCGCGGGATGCGAGCCGTCAGATTCGTTACGTCCGTGGATCCGCGTAGTTACTGCGCAGATCCTTGGGCACCGAGGCGACGTAACGGACGTGGTTCCACCTGCGCGACAGGGCCGCGCTGGCGGCGATGTCAACGCCCGTGTGCTGAAGCGCTGTCAGCAGGGCTGAGTTGACGACGTCGTCCCGCAGGTCCTGGCGTTCTGACGGTCAGCCAAGGGAATCCGCGGTAATCCGTGCCGTGTTCACAGCGATCTAAACTTTCCGGTCCTCTGGGCCGACGGATGCCGGGCGACGGGCGGGCGCGATGGAGTCCGGCTCTGGATGAGGGCGTCGCAAACTGCAGCGGATACGAGCCAACAGCACCGGGATGCCTGCCTGCTTAGGAGACGCGGGTGCGGGGCTTGCCGGCAGCCAGTTCCTTGACCCAGTCGGGTGTTACCAGCCCGAGCTGGCTGTCCGTGACGAGGCGAAGGCGGGCGGCCGCAATCTGAACCCCGCGGTCATAGGAGGCGGCGCGATGTCTCTTCGGTTCTGGAGCGTCGGCGCGGTGCGCCGCCTGGCCCTCGGCCGTGGAGGCGGAGTTGTGCCCGGCGTCGGATTCCTGGGCAGTCATCATCCACTACTCCTTTTCGTCGGTCGTTGATCCATTGTCGCCCGGTTTCGGCTCACCGTCCACACCGCCCCGGGGTTCAAGGCTTTCGAAGAGCCTCCCGCCGGGCCTGGCCGCAGGCACCGTTCCAGGGGTGGTGTAGGTGGCCAGCGGGTTCTCAAGAGTGTCGACGGGACCTTCATCAGCGACATCATCTTCGGCGACCTGGAGCGGGTCCTCCCAGGCGATAGTGGTGATGCGGACTTCGTCCGGGCCTGGCGGGTTCGCGGCCAGCACGGTCATGATTCCCAGCCCAAGCTTGGCGCGGCCCGGGTCGTCTGACAGTGAGCTGTCCAGCGCCCATTGGGCCCGCCTCCACCATTCGGCCCGGTTGTCGGCGGCCGTCTTCTGCTCGAGGGCTCTCCGATCGGCCTCCCGCTTCTGTTCCAGCGCCGTGTTGTCTGCCTTGGTGCGCTGCCTCAGGATCCGCCAGTTGATCAGCGCAGCCAGCACGGCGGCCAGAAGTACGGCTGCCGGGCTGAAAAGCGCAACGTTCTGCCACCAGTCCAGAGCCAAGGGGCTCAGCGGCGAGGGTACGGGGGAGGGCGGCATGGATCCAGCCTAAGCCGCGGCCAAGACCCGTGCCGGCGAATCTGCAGGAGCGGCGTGTTCGCGATGGAGACTAACGATGTCGGCGGCGATCCTCCGCAGCTCGGGCGCTGCAGCGAAATCGAACACGACAGGCCGGCCGCCGACGTTGAGAGTATTTGCGGCGTGCGGAGATCCATGGACGGGCTCCTCGCACGGGCGTGGATGGAGCAGGAACACGGCCGGGAGCGCCACCCCCGCAATGTTCGGTCAATTACTGCCGTCGATGGACAAAACGCCGATACGATAACCCTCAGCGCCCAATGGGGGCGGCATCATTGGGGGAAACCATGACAGTTCAAACCGGCCGTATTTTCGGCAGAGTCACCAGCTACGTGGGAGGCGGCGCCCTTATCGTCGCGGGGGTTATTGCCGGGCTCGTTCCGTACAGCGAGGGCGGCTACTCCGGCCTTTGCCCGTCGGCACTTCAAAGCCTCACCGGGGGCACCACCACCGGCCAGTCCTTCGTGAACCTGCTCTCCGGCGGCCGTTGCACCACCTACGCCAACACCATGACCATCATCATGGCTGTCCTCATGATCCTCGGCATTGCCGCACTGATCACAGGTATTCTGCTGCGCAAGCGCCAGGATATCGCGGCCGGGGGCGGGTACCAGGCGTATGGAAACCCCGCCGAGCAAGGTAATACCGCCGCCCCTGCCCAGCCGGCCTACGCGCCGATGACGGGACAGCCCGCGGACACCTCACCCTACGCGGGCTCCGGCCGTCCAGCTGCGGTATCAGGCGACCCCACCCGGCGCGCGGCCGGAGCCGGCCAGGGCAGCGGGTCCTTCGACACCAAGCTCCTGATGGTGGGGGTGGCAGCAGTCGCCGGCGTCGTGCTGGTCTCCTTCCTAGTCGACCTGCTCGCGTTCCTGCCCGGCATCGTCGAGTTGCTGCTCTGGACCGCCGTCGGCCTGACCGCCATCTGGCAGCTCAAGCGCCGGGCCGCGGGCACCGACGAGGGGAAGCTGGCCGCAGCCGAAGCGTGGAACCCGGCCGTCGTGGCCCGCAGCCTTGTCGCCGCGGTCCGCTCCCGGCTCGAGGATCACCGCGCGCAGCGCCGGCAGGCAGAACGCGCCCCGGCGAACACCGCGGCACCCACTTTCGCTGCCGAATCCGAGTTCCGCGGCGACGACGGTATGGTCCGGCCCGACGGTCACTGACCGTTCACAAAGTGTTCGAAATGAGGGCCCCCCCGTCACTGACAGCAGGGCCCTCTTCGTGGCCTGGAAGGACCCTGGCCGAGGAAGAATCCCACATGGCGCGCACGGTATCCCGGCGCTCCGCGAGCGTGCGCTTTGAGGACCGTGAGCAGAAATTTGGCGCTGTCCGCTGAGTCCGCCTTCTGCCACATGCGCACTATGTGCGGTGGATCGGCCCACAGGTGTCGCTTTTCAGCATCCGCGTGGGTGAAAACGGAGCTCGCGTGGGTGGAGACAGAAAAAACCCCTGGAATCGTTGGATTCCAGGGGTTTTCCCGTTTGTGCGCGGAGGGGGACTTGAACCCCCACCCCCTTTCGAGGACTAGCACCTCAAGCTAGCGCGTCTGCCATTCCGCCACCCGCGCAGGTGGTAATCCGGAGTTCGTTCCGCCTTTCAGCGTTTCGCTTTTCTCCGAAGCAGCGAGAAAGACTCTAACACGACTTTTCCGGAAACATCCAATCGGGGCTGATGGGTAGGCTGAAGGCACACAAAAACCCAGGTCCTTTGCAGCCTTCCCATCGCCCAAGGAGTTTCCATGTCTGACACCCGCGCCGAGGATGAAGTTGTCCGGATCTGCCAGGAACTCATTCGGATAGACACCTCGAACTACGGTGACGGTTCCGGACCGGGGGAGCGCGCGGCCGCCGAGTACACCGCCGGGCTTATCGAAGAAGTGGGCCTGGCGGCCGAGATCTTCGAATCTGCGCCCGGTCGAGCAAGTGTTGTCACCAGGATGACAGGCGAGGATCCCTCAGCCAGTGCGCTGGTGGTGCACGGGCACCTTGACGTCGTTCCCGCATTGCGCGATCAGTGGTCCGTGGATCCCTTCGGTGCGGAGCTGAAGGATGGACTCATCTGGGGCCGCGGTGCTGTGGACATGAAGGACATGGATGCCATGATCCTGTCCGTGATGCGGGATCTTGCCAGGTCGGGACGGAAGCCCAAGCGCGACATTGTCTTCGCCTTTTTCGCCGACGAGGAGGCCGGCGGTGAATACGGCGCCCGCTACGCCGTGGACAAGCGTCCTGAGCTGTTCGAGGGCGCAACAGAAGCCATCTCCGAAGTGGGCGGGTTCTCGGCAACCATCGGCGGGCAGCGCACCTACCTCCTGCAAACGGCCGAGAAAGGTATCTCCTGGCTCCGCCTCGTGGCCCACGGCCGGGCAGGGCACGGCTCGCAGATCAATACGGACAATGCCGTGACCCGGCTGGCAGCTGCGGTGACCCGAATCGGTGAGTACAAGTGGCCGATTGAACTCACGCCCACCACCCGGCAGTTCCTGGACGGCGTGACAGAACTCACCGGCGTCGAATTCGATCCGGAGAATCCGGACCGGCTGCTGGACCAGCTCGGCACGGTGGCGCGCTTTGTCGGTGCCACCCTCCAGAACACCACCAATCCCACACTGTTGAAGGGCGGCTACAAGCACAATGTCATCCCCGAGTCGGCGGAAGCCTTGGTGGACTGCCGGACGTTGCCCGGCCAGGAGGAACAGGTCCTGGAAATCGTGCGGGAACTCGCGGGGTCCGGCGTCGATGTCAGCTACGTGCACAACGACGTCTCGCTGGAAGTGCCGTTCGCCGGGAACCTGGTGGACTCCATGATCGATGCGCTCCACTCCGAGGACCCGGGTGCCAAGGTCCTGCCCTACACGCTTTCCGGCGGCACCGACAACAAATCCCTCAGCCGGCTGGGCATCACCGGCTACGGCTTCGCGCCCCTCATGTTGCCCGACGATCTTGACTTCACGGGAATGTTCCACGGCGTGGATGAGCGGGTCCCGGTGGACTCCCTGAAATTCGGTGCCCGGGTCCTCAACACCCTCCTCACCAACTACTAGGGCACGGGAGATGACGCCCGAGGAAGTCCTCCCGGACCAGGTGCTGGAAGCCATCCGCGGCCGCGCCGCGGGCTACGACCGGGACAATGCCTTCTTCGTCGAGGACCTTGAGCAACTGACCGCCGCCGGTTACCTGAAGCTTTTTGTTCCAGCGTCCGACGGCGGCCTCGGGCTTGGGCTCGAATCGGCCGCGCAGTGCCAGCGCAGGCTGGCAACGGCGGCACCGGCCACCGCCCTGGCCATCAACATGCATCTGGTCTGGACCGGCGTCGCGCAGGTCCTGGCTGCCAGGGGAGACCGATCGCTGGACTTCGTCCTCCAGGAAGCCGCCCGGGGCGAGATCTTCGCCTTCGGCAATTCCGAGGCCGGAAACGACTCCGTGCTCTTTGATTCGAAAACGGCCGCTACCCCGCTGCCTGGCGGAGCGTACAGCTTCACCGGGACGAAGATTTTCACCAGCCTGTCACCGGCGTGGACCCGGCTGGGCATCTTCGGCAAAGACACCGGCGGCAGGGGAGGGGAGGGTGAGCTCGTACACGGTTTTATCGACCGGGATTCTGCCGGCTACACCATCCTGGAGGACTGGGACACGCTGGGCATGCGGGCAAGCCAGTCGAACACCACGGTCCTTGACGGCGCTGAGGTCCGCCCGGACCGGATCTTCCGCAAACTGCCGGTGGGCCCCAACGCCGATCCGCTGATCTTCGCCATTTTTGCCTGTTTTGAGTCACTGCTCGCTGCTGTCTACACAGGCATGGGCGAGAGGGCCCTGACACTCGGCATTGAGGCGGTGAAACGCCGCACGTCCTTCAAGAACGACGGCAGAAGCTACGCACAGGATCCGGACATCCGCTGGAAGGTCGCCGAAGCAGCCATGGCCATGGACGCCCTCTACCCCCAGTTACTGGCTGTAACCCGCGACGTCGACAACCTCGCCGAACACGGGTCCCAGTGGTTCCCCAAACTTGTTGGCCTGAAGGTGAATGCGACGGAGACCGCACGCCGTGTTGTGGACCTTGCCATCAGGGTCAGCGGAGGCTCCAGCTACTTCCGCGGTTCCGAACTCGAGCGCCTGTACCGGGACGTCCTTGCCGGCATCTTCCACCCGTCGGATGACGAATCTGCGCACAACACGGTGGCGAATGCCTGGCTGGGGCCGCTGGACCCCTAGACGGTGCGCTGGCCTCCGCTACTTGGACGGTCCGCTGATCATGTCAACGGCGTGGCAGCCGGCCTGCGCAAAACCGGCGAGGGCTGCGCAACACCCCTCACACGCTCTCTCACTTAATGCGGGTTTCTCACAAGCGCTCTCTCACTTTCCTCAGGAAAGTGAGAGAGCGCTTGTGGATTTCCCGCATTAAGTGAGAGAGCGTTTCAGGTATTGGGGGCACAGCCTGACTCGGCCGCTGGACGCCTAGACGGTCCGCTGGACCTGCATGACCCGCCGGCGGAGCCAAAAGCGCCGGCCGCCGCCCATGTACAGCACACTGCGCTCCAGTTCCCACTTGCCGTACTCGGAATGCTCCACGAGCCGGCGCCTGGCCTCAGGCAATGAATCCACAGGGCTGACAGTCAGTACGAGGTACTCGTACTGCTTCAGAATGTCCCGTTCCCTACGGACCGAGCTGGTGAGAAATTGTTCCTTCATTGCTCTCCATTTTCGTCCTTTTCCGGCTAACGTGAAGTCATGAGCATCGATCCGCGTGTCGCGCTTCAGTCCCTGACAACCGCCTTGGAAGAACACCTTATAGCAGCATCCAGCAGGCGTGGGGATGGGGATCCCGCCGTCGAAGCGGCATTTTTTTCGGTCGCAGATGCCTTCGAAGTTTATGAAGACGCTCTCTACGAGGCCTACAGCGAAGTGACGCCTCTTCAGGTTTTTGACGACGATGAGGACGAGGACGAGGAATCCGGCATCGACGATGATGAGGACCTCGAAATCGTCGAGGAGTGAAGGGCGTCGCCCCTTCAGTTTCCTCAGCCGCGGCAGTTCCCGCAACATCAGGCGGGTTCGGACACGTCCTCCAGCGCACGCGCTATCTCCGGCGGAAGCCGGGTCAGCTGGGCAGCGAGGATCTCCTTCGCCTGGATCGGTGTTCGGGGGCCAACGATGGCGGTGGCAACGCCATGCTGTGCCAGTAGCCAGCTCAGCGAAACATCCAGCGGCGTCCTGCCCAGGCCTTTCGCGGCCATAGCCACGGCCTCCACAACGCTCGATGGCTGCTGCTCCAGATAAGGCTCCACGTAAGGCGCGGTATCACTGCGTGCGGCCCGGGAATCCGCCGGGATGCTGCCGCGGTACTTGCCCGTCAGCACCCCGCGCCCCAAGGGCGCCCACGCCATCAGCCCCAAGCCTGCATCTTCCACGGCGGGGACCAGTTCCGCTTCCGGTTTCCGCTGGACCAGGGAGTACTCGGCCTGGGCGGCGACGAGCGGAAACCCGGCAATCGCGGCTGCTTTGGCGCTCTGCCAGCCGTTGAAGTTGGCAATGCCCGCATAGCGGGCACGGCCGCTGCGGACCGCGAATTCGAGGGCTGACAACGTTTCGTCCAAGGGGACGTTGCCGTCCCATGCCTGGGCGAACCAGACGTCCACGTAGTCGGTTCCCAGCCTTGCCAGGCTGGCATCCAGGGCGCTTAGCATTGCGCTGCGGGAGGTGTCCACGGACCGCCGGCCCTCCGACGTCGATGTCCCCGCCTTGGTGGAAATGGAGACTTCGGTGCGGGAGACCACGTCACCCAGCAACAAGCCGATCATCGCTTCGGCGCCGCCCTCGGAGTAGGACGCTGCCGTGTCGACGTGCTTTCCGCCACCCTCAACAAAGGTGCGCAAGATCTCCGAGGCATCCTGTTCGTCGGTTTCGTTGGCCCAGGACATGGTGCCAAGGGAAAGGGCGGAGACTCGCAATCCACTGTTGCCGACGTAACGCTGCTGCATAGCTGCAAGCTTACGGGGAATCAACAGGGGGCATGACGTAGTGTCTTACCGTGAACTGGATTGAGGCGGCCCTGCTGGGCCTGGTACAGGGTCTGACCGAATTTCTACCGATTTCATCAAGCGCGCATCTGCGGATTGTGGGACAGTTCCTGCCCAACGCGTCGGATCCGGGGGCGGCGTTTACGGCCATCACCCAGCTCGGAACCGAAACGGCCGTGGTGATCTACTTCTGGCGCGATATCGTCCGGATCGTCAAGGCCTGGGCAGGCTCGCTGGCGGGACGAGTCCCGCGCCATGACCCCGACGCGCGTATGGGCTGGCTGGTGATCCTCGGCAGCCTGCCCATCATCGTGCTGGGCCTGCTGTTCCAGGACCAGATCGAGTCGGTGCTGCGCAGCCTTTGGATCGTCGCCACGATGCTGATCGTTTTCGGCCTGATCCTGGCCGTGGCGGACGCCGTGGGAAAACAGGACAGGGACCTGACCCAGCTGAGCTACAAGCATGGCATCCTGTACGGGTTTGCCCAGGCCATGGCACTCATCCCCGGCGTCTCGCGTTCTGGCGGCACCATCACCGCTGGCCTCCTGATGGGCTACACCCGCGAGGCCGCGGCACGCTACTCGTTCCTCCTCGCCATCCCGGCAGTGTTCGGTAGTGGCCTGTACCAGCTGTACAAAGTGGTCTCAAAGGACGGCATCACCGGCCCGTTCGGCCTTCCGGAGACGGCGCTGGCCACCGTGATCGCCCTTGTGGTGGGCTACGTCATCATCGGCTGGTTCCTCAAATTCATCTCCACCCGCAGCTACCGGCTGTTCGTCTGGTACCGGATCATCCTTGGCCTGGCTCTCTATCTTTTGCTCGGTTTCAATGTCATCAGCGCCTAGAAGTAGGCTTGGGCTGTGAAATCCTGGACTTCCCGCCCTGTTCCTGTGCTGCCTGGCACCATGCCGGCCCTCCGTTTGTTCGACACTGCCCTCGGACGTGAGGTCAGCCTGCCAGTGAGTGGCGAGCAGTCGATGTACGTATGCGGCATCACCCCCTATGACGCCACCCACATGGGCCATGCTGCCAGCTACGTGGCGTTCGATCTCCTGAACAGGGCCTGGCGCGACGCCGGCTTCAAGGTCGCTTACGTCCAGAACGTTACGGACGTGGACGACCCCCTGCTGGAGCGCGCCACGGCCACCGGTGTCGACTGGCGTGACCTGGCAGCGAGCCAGATTGACCTCTTCCAGACGGACATGGAAGCCCTGAACGTGATCGCCCCGGACCACTACGTTGGCGCCGTCGAATCAGTGGACGTGATCGTTCCCGCCATTGAGCGGTTGCTCCAACTGGGACTTGCCTACCGCGTGGCCGGCGCGGCGGGGGAGCCCGACGGCGATGTCTACTACGACGTCGAGGCCGCAGGAAAGCAGTCGATGGCCCCTGATGCCTGGACCCTGGGTTCGATCTCGCGCCTCGGCGAGGCTGAAATGCTCGAGCTGTTCGCCGAACGTGGCGGCGACCCCGGCAGGGCCGGCAAGCGGCAGGCCCTGGACCCCCTTCTTTGGCGGGTAGCCCGCGACGGCGAGCCCAGCTGGCCCGGCGGTGAGCTTGGTCAGGGCCGGCCGGGGTGGCACATCGAATGCACCGTCATCGCCCAGCAGTACCTTCCCGCACCGTTTACCGTCCAGGGCGGCGGCTCAGACCTCATCTTCCCCCATCACGAGATGGGTGCCGGCCATGCCTATTCGCTGGCCGGCGTCCCGCTGGCCCATCACTACGCCCACGCCGGCATGGTGGGCCTGGACGGCGAAAAAATGAGCAAGTCCAAGGGAAACCTGGTGCTGGTATCAAGGCTCCGGGCAGACGGTGAGGAGCCGGCCGCCATCCGGCTTGCCATCCTGGCCCACCACTACCGTTCAGACTGGTCGTGGACTCCGGAGGGGTTCGAGGAAGCCAAAACCAGGCTTGCTGCCTGGCGGCGCGCCCTCGCCGCTGCGCCGGCCGGCTCAGCCGCAGGTGTGATTGGTGAAATGAGGTCTGCGCTTGCCGCCGACCTCGACGCGCCGACGGCGCTGGCGGCTGTTGACCGGTGGGCGGCCACCGCGAACGCGGCGGCAGAAACAGGCTCCCAGCAGGATCTGGCCCTGGTGAGCGACGCAGTCGAGGCGTTGCTCGGCGTCGTTCTCTAAGTCAGTGATCCCGCTCTAACCCAATGACCGCGGCAGCGATGCGGCCGCGGTCACTGAAGCGCCTGGCTTCAAGGCTTGTCGCGGCCCCGGCGTTTAAGGTAGCGCTCAAATTCGCGCGCAATGGACTCGCCGCTCGCCTCCGGAAGGTCGGCGGTGTCCTTGGCTTCCTCCAGCTGGCGGACGTACGCGGCGATTTCCGGGTCCTCGGTAGCCAGCTCATCCACGCCGCGTTCCCAAGCGGCTGCCTCCTCCGCCAGCTCGTGGGTGTCCAGCGGGACCTGGAGAAGTTCCTCGACCCGGTGGAGGAGGGCCAGTTGTGCCTTGGGCGACGGGGCCTGGGCCACGTAATGGGGGACCGCGGCCCATAAGGAAAGGGTCGGAATGCCGGCCAGCAACGCCACCTCCGACAGGACCCCAACAATGCCAACGGGGCCTTCGTACTGGGACGGTTCCAGATTGAGCCGTTCCCGCAGCGGGGCGTCATCCGAGGATGTACTCACCGGGATCGGCCTGCTATGGGGGACATCGGCCAGCAGCGCCCCCACCAGAACCACGTAGTCCACTTTCAACGCCTCGGCATGGACCAGCAGTTCGGCGGTGTAAGCCCGCCACTTGTATGACGGCTCAATGCCCTGGACGAAGATGACGTCCACATTCGAATCCGGCGCGGCCGCCTTGTAGATGCGGGTGGACGGCCATTTGATCTTGCGTTCCCCCGAAGCGTTGCGGCGGACTGTGGGACGCGTGAACTGGAAGTCGTAGTATTCGTCGGCATCGATGGACGCGACCTTCTTGCCGCCCCACACCTTGTTGAGGTAGCGCAACGAGTCGCTGGCGGCCTCACCGGCATCGTTCCAGCCCTCAAAAGCCGCCAGCATCACAGTGATGCGCTGCCCATCGGCCACTGGCAGCAGGAACTGCTCCTGTTCAGGCGCGGCACCTGGTTCCGTGGTGTCTCCGTCGAAGCTATTCATTTCTTCACCCTACTTCCAAGGGCCGGGGCGATGCAGTGAATGCCGGGCCAAAAAGTGCGCCGGTCGCGATTCCATGCGTGAACGCCCGGCGATATTCGCCAAGGGCGTACCCCACGGGTGGCGTTCAGCCTTGCACCGTAGACTGAACGCATGCGATCCTCACCCTCCGATTCACCACTCCGCGCCGTTCTTTGGGACATGGACGGCACCATCGTGGACACAGAACCGTACTGGATCGCCGCGGAACACGCCCTCGTGGAAGCTCACGGAGGCAGCTGGTCACACGATCAGGCCACCCAACTGGTGGGGCAGGCCCTGACGTTTTCGGCCGGCGTCCTGCAGGACGCCGGCGTGCGGCTGGGCACCCGGCAGATCATCGACACACTGACCGCGGAGGTCATCGAGAGCGTCCAGCGTGCCGTCCCGTGGCGTCCCGGCGCGAGGGAACTGCTCGATGACCTGCACCGGGCGGGCGTGCGGTGTGCGCTGGTCACCATGTCCGAGGGGCCGCTGGCCCGCGAGATCGTGGCAAGCCTGCCGAAGCCTTACTTCGAGTTCCTGGTGACGGGAGACACCGTCGCGCAGGGCAAGCCCCATCCGGAGGCGTACCTGAAAGCGGTGGAGCTGCTTCAGGAGGCTGACCCGGGGCTGACCGTCGATCATTGTGTTGCGCTGGAAGACTCGGCGCCCGGGGTCGCGGCGGCCCTTGCATCAGGGGTCGCGACGGTGGCCATCCCGCATATCGTTCCCCTCCCCGACGATCCCCGGCACACAACCTGGGATTCGCTTGCGGGGCGTACCGTCTCAGAGCTGGAGGCCATTGCTGCCAGCAGCCTGGGAGCCGCCGCAGGCCAGGCGCAGACGCTTGGGAGCCTGTCTTGAGCGACACGCCCGCCCCTGCCCGCAGGGAGGGAATCCGCCTCGGCCGGATCGCTGGGATCCCGGTCATCCTGGCCTACTCGTGGTTTGTGATTGCAGCCTTTACGGTCATCGTCTACGGACCCGTCCTGCTGCAACGAAATCCGGCCTTCGGCATTACCGCCTACTACGTGGCATTCGCCTATGCGTTGCTGCTGCTCATTTCAGTCCTGGTCCACGAGCTGGCCCATGCCCTCACGGCCAAGATCTACGGCTGGCCCACGCAGAAGATCGTACTGAATCTTTGGGGCGGCCATACCCAGTTTGAGAACTTCACCGCCACCCCCGCCCGCTCCGTCATCGTGGCACTGGCGGGACCGGCCGCCAACCTGGTCCTCGCCGGCGGCGCCTGGCTGGTCCTGTCCGGCAGCAGCCTGGGCATTGTGGCGGACACGCTGACCAACATCTTCATGTGGGCCAACTTCGTCATTGGCATCTTCAACGTCCTTCCCGGACTCCCGCTGGACGGCGGCCGGATTGTCGAATCCGCCGTCTGGAAGGCCACCGGCAGCCAGGCCAAGGGCACCGTCGCCGCCGGCTGGGCCGGCCGCCTCATTGTGGTGGCGTTGGGCTTCTGGTTCATTGCGATGCCGCTGCTGGCCGGCGTGACACCAGACTTCAGCCTCCTGATGATCACCGTACTCGTGGGCGGATTCCTGTGGATGGGCGCCAGCGCAGCAATCCAGCAGGGCACCCTGCGCGGCAGGCTGCACCTGGTGAGCGCAACCGCTTTGGCAACTCCCGCCGTCGGAATTCCCGCGACCGCCACTGTGGCGGACATCCGCCGCCTGTCAACGGAGGGGACCGCGGTTGTTACCTGCGGGCCGGAGGGGCGGCCGGAGGGTGTTGTGGACTTGCGTGCCCTCGCCGCAGTTCCCGACTCCGCCGCGGGTTCAACCCCTGCGACGGCGGTATCTTATGCACTTGTGGCCGGCGCCTATGTCCCCGAATGGTCCCAGGGGCAGGAGCTGATCCAATATCTTTCCCAGCTGGAGGGCCGTGAATATGCCGTGGTTGACCACCGCGGCGCTGTGACGGGGCTGTTGTCGCAAAACGCGATAGTGAGCGCCATCACTGGCAAGGCGGTCCGGTCGAAGAAGCACCCGCAGGGCCAAAACCGGTAGAGTTACGTGCCGGCCATGCACTGCCGCCGAAAGGGCGCCCGGGGCCTGAACGCGCCGGGCGGACATTTTGCATGCGTGGCCCCACAGTCTTACAGGAGCGAGGAAATTTCATGAGCAGCGAATCTGCCGCCGACACCGCAACACCGTCCACCATCGGTGTTGCCGCCGGCGGAGCCCAGCCGGTAGGGGCTGCCCGCCGCCGCGGACCCTTCCGTGAAGGCGAACGGGTCCAGTTGACCGACGAACGCGGCCGCATGAACACCATCACTCTCGAAAGCGGGGGCGCCTTCCACACGCACCGCGGTTTCCTGAACCATGATGAAATCATCGGTCAGGCGGACGGTTCGGTGGTAGTGAACAACGTTGGCCAGCAATACCAGACGCTGCGCCCGCTCCTCTCCGACTTTGTCCTCTCCATGCCCCGCGGCGCCGCAGTGGTGTATCCCAAGGACGCCGGACAGATCGTCACGATGGCCGACATCTTCCCGGGTGCCAGGGTTGTTGAAGCCGGGGTGGGTTCCGGCGCCCTGTCCATCTCGCTGCTCCGCGCCGTGGGCGACAACGGCTACCTGCACTCCTTCGAACGCCGCGAAGAGTTCGCAGACATTGCCCGCGGCAACGTGGAGACCATCTTTGGTGGCCCGCACCCTGCCTGGCAGATCTCGCTGGGCGATTTCCAGGAGGAAGTAGTCCGCAGCGAGGCTCCCGGTTCCGTGGACCGCGTGGTCCTGGACATGCTGGCACCCTGGGAGTGCCTCGATGCCGTAGCCACTGTGCTGGCACCCGGCGGCGTCTGGATCAACTACGTCGCCACCGTTACCCAGCTGTCCCGGACCGCGGAGGCCATCCGCGCTGACGGCCGCTTCACCGAGCCGGACGCCTGGGAGTCCATGGTCCGCGGCTGGCATCTGGAAGGCCTGGCGGTGCGCCCGGACCACCGCATGGTGGCCCACACCGGGTTCCTCCTGGTCACTCGCCGGCTGGCCGACGGCGTCACAGGCATTTCAGTCAAGCGCCGTCCCTCGAAGACAGACTTCAACGAGGACGATGTCAACGCCTGGACTCCCGGCGCGGTTGGCGAACGGCTGGTCTCCGACAAGAAACTCCGCAGGGCAGCACGTGATGCCATCGCCGGCACCAACGTCAAGGACGGCCCGGAGATCACGAACTAGTCCACATTTCGGGAGTCTCCAGCAGTACCTGCCAACTTGGGGCTAAGGTCTTAATAAGAAGCGCAGGAAGGGGCTGATGCATGATGGAGACGCCGAATCAGGACTCCGGACGGACACCCGCGGAGCAGGCTGCCGCCAACGAACTGTCGGTTGCGGACAGGCAGGTCAATGTCCTTCGGGACAAACTCAGGCACATCGACCGCCAGCTTGCGGCTGCAACGCAGAACAATTCCAAGCTGGTCAGCATGCTGGAAGCGGCGAAAGCCGAGATCCTGCGCCTGAAGAATGCCCTGGATCAGGAGGGCCAGCCCCCCTACAGCTTCGGCACCATCCTGCAGCTCAATCCCAGGCGCATGCCGTCGGCTGGCAACAGCGGGCAGGCCGCTACCGAGGAGTCCGCGGATATCTTCAACGCCGGCCGGAAGATGCGCGTGGGAATCAGCCCGCTGGTGAACATCAGCCAGTTGTCCGTCGGCCAGGAAGTCCTGCTCAATGAGGCCCTGCTGATTGTTGCCGGCCTCGGCTATGAGCGCGCCGGCGAGCTGGCAACCCTCAAGGAAATGCTGGGTACGGACCGCGCCTTGGTGGTGGGCCGGGCGGATGAGGAACGCGTCATCAGGCTGTCCGGCGCCCTGCTCAACGAAAAGCTCAGGGTGGGTGACGCGCTGTCCATCGATTCGCGCACGGGTTATGCCCTCGAGAAAGTCCCCCGTTCCGAGGTGGAGAACCTGGTCCTCGAAGAAGTCCCCGACATCACCTATGAGGATATCGGCGGCCTCGGCCCGCAGATCGAGCAGATCCGGGATGCCGTGGAATTGCCGTTCCTCCACCCGGACCTCTACCGGGAACATGGCCTCAAGGCCCCCAAGGGCATTCTGCTGTACGGCCCGCCAGGCTGCGGCAAAACCCTTATTGCCAAGGCTGTTGCCAACTCCCTTGCCGCGCGGGCGGCGGAGCGGACCGGCAATGTGGACCTGAAGAGCTACTTCCTCAACATCAAGGGCCCGGAACTCCTGGACAAGTACGTGGGGGAGACGGAACGGCACATCCGCCTGATCTTCTCGAGGGCCAGGGAGAAGGCCTCGGACGGCAGCCCGGTAGTGGTGTTCTTTGACGAGATGGATTCACTCTTCCGCACGCGCGGCACCGGGATCTCCTCCGACGTCGAGACCACCATCGTGCCGCAGCTCCTGAGCGAGATCGACGGCGTGGAGCGGCTGGACAATGTCATTGTCATCGGGGCGTCCAACCGTGAGGACATGATTGATCCCGCCATCCTCCGGCCTGGCCGCCTTGATGTGAAGGTCAAGATCCAGCGTCCCGACGCCGAAGCCGCGGCGGACATTTTCAACAAATACATCACGACGGACCTGCCGTTCCATGAGTCGGACCTCGCCGAACACGACGGCGACGTCCAGGCGACCGTGGACGCCATGGTCCAGCGCACGGTTGAAGCCATGTACTCCACGGAGAAGTCCAACGAGTACCTCGAAGTCACCTACGCCAACGGTGACACTGAGATGCTCTACTTCAAGGACTTCAACTCCGGCGCCGTTGTCCAGAACGTTGTGGACCGGGCCAAGAAGTACGCCATCAAGGATCTGCTCACCCTGCATCAGAAGGGCCTCCGGATAGAGCACCTGCTGCGTGCCGTGGTGGACGAATTCCGCGAACACGAGGACATGCCGAACACCACCAACCCTGATGACTGGGCACGGATCTCCGGCAAGAAGGGGGAGCGGATCACTTACATCCGCACCATTGTGCAGGGCAAGGCCGGACAGGAGCCGGGCAAGTCCATCGAAACGATGCCCAGCACGGGACAGTACCTATGACCGCAGTCCCGGAACGCCGCGCCGGGGACGCCCTCCCCGCCGGCGGTGCCATGCGCGTCATGGGGGCGGAAACGGAGTACGGCATCCACGCCCCGTCCGCACCGGGTGCCAACGCCACCATGATGTCCGCACGCGTTGTCCAGGCATACGCCCAGGTGACGCGGCAGCGCGCAGCCGGCGGGGCCGAAACCCGGTGGGACTACACCGACGAGGAGCCGCTGCACGATGCCCGCGGCTGGACCCTCGAACGCGCCTCTGCCCACCCCAGCCAGCTCACCGACCAACCGCCGGTGCTCGACGCCGAGGCCGTGGCGCTGGCTTACGGCCGCGAGGAACTCGAACTGGACGGCGAGGACGAGGCCGGCAGCCTGCTCATGAACATGGTGCTCGGGAACGGCGCCCGCCTCTACGTGGACCACGCCCACCCGGAGTACTCCAGCGCCGAGGTTACCAGCCCCCGGGACGCAGTGATCTGGGATGCGGCCGGAGACCTGGTGGCACTGGCTGCGGTGCGGCGCCTTGCGTCGGACCCTGAGCTCCCGCCGGTCAACCTTTATAAAAACAATACTGATAACAAGTCTGTCTCGTACGGCTCCCACGAGAACTACCTCATGCCCCGCTCCGTGCCTTTCGGGGACATCGTGCGTGGCCTCACGCCATTCTTCGTCACTCGCCAGATCATCTGTGGTGCCGGGCGGGTGGGACTCGGGCAGGACAGTTCCACGCCCGGCTACCAGATCAGCCAGCGGGCGGACTTTTTCGAAGCTGAGGTGGGCCTTGAGACCACCATCCGCCGTCCCATCATCAATACCCGCGACGAACCTCACGCCACTGCCGACAAATACCGGCGCCTGCACGTCATCATCGGGGACGCCAACCTCAGCCAGTCCTCGAATTACCTCAAGTTCGGCACCACGGCCCTCGTCCTGAGCCTTATCGAGGCCGGCCTGGCGCCCAAGGTGGAGGTCTACGAACCGGTGCAGGCCCTTCAGGCGGTCAGCCACGACACTTCACTCACCGCCAGGCTCAGGCTGTTGGACGGCCGCCGGGTGACGGCTTTGGATCTGCAGTGGATGTACCACGAGGCAGCGGCCAAGCTGGCGCAGGACACCGGCGTTGCCGACGCCGTCGACGGGGACGGCCACACCCACGACGTTCTGGAACGCTGGGCCACCACCCTCACGCAGCTCGATTCCGACCGGAACGCGGCGGCCACCTCCGTTGAGTGGCTGGCAAAACTATCCCTGCTGGACGGTTACCGGGACCGCGACAACCTCGCCTGGAACGATGCCCGGCTTGGCCTTGTGGATCTGCAGTGGGCCGACATCAGACCCGAAAAGGGGCTTTACTACCGCTTCCTGGCCAGGAACCGCATGCAGCGGATCGTCAACGACGCCGCGATCGCCGCGGCCGTGACCGAACCGCCGCCGGACACGCGCGCGTTCTTCCGCGGACGCTGTGTCAGCAGCTTCGGCAAGGACGTGGTGGGGGCCAGCTGGGACTCGGTCATTTTCGATGTCCCGGGCTACGGCCGGCTGCAGCGTGTGCCTACCCGGGAGCCCCTCCGCGGCACAAAGGCCCTCACGGGTGGGCTCTTCGCCCGCCACCGCACGGCCGGACCGTTCCTCGCCGAACTCCTTGGTCACAACACCGCTCCGCCTCCGGCGTAAACCGCGCCGACGGGCGCGCAGCGTGGCAATATGGGCGTATCAGCAGATCCGCCCGGATCCGATGATTGCAGAAGGAGAGATTAAGATGGCAGGCCAGGAACAGCAGCAGCCCCAGTCGCGGGACACCGAAGTCGAAGAAGACATCCCCGAGGCACCACCAGCGGCTCCCGATGCGCAGGCTTCGGCCGCCACCCAGGGCGTCGATGACCTCCTGGACGAAATCGACGGCGTGCTTGAGTCCAACGCCGAAGAATTCGTCCGCGCCTTCGTCCAAAAAGGCGGCCAGTAACCCGGATCCAAACGGGGCGGTAGCCGCACCGGCCGGAAGCTGTACCGACGTAGACGGACCACGTTCAAGGAGTGCTAGTGCAGGAATCAACCGCCAATCAGGTAGCCGGCAACGCGACGTCGTCATTTACCGAGCATCTGCAGCGGGACCGGCCGGACCTGCTCCCGTACAACCGTTCACTGAACCCGGCAACGGCGCCGACCGCCCCGCTGCAAGTGCCGCACGCCACCACCATCGTGGCGATGAGCTACGGCGGAGGCGTTCTGATGGCCGGCGACCGGCGTGCCACGATGGGCAACGTCATTGCCAGCCGGCACATCGAAAAGGTCTTTCCGGCGGACCGGTACTCAGTACTGGGCATCGCGGGCACAGCCGGGATCGCCATCGACCTGACACGGCTCTTCCAGGTGGAGTTGGAGCACTACGAAAAAATTGAAGGAACGCTCCTCAGCCTCGACGGCAAGGCCAACCGGCTCGGCGCCATGATCCGCGGGAACCTCCCCATGGCCCTGCAGGGACTCGCAGTGGTTCCCTTGTTTGCGGGTTTCGATACCACTGCGGGCGTGGGCCGCCTTTTCTCTTACGACGTCACCGGCGGCCGGTACGAGGAACGCGAGCACCATACGGTGGGCTCCGGCTCGGTTTTTGCCCGAGGCGCCCTGAAGAAGCTCTGGCGCCCCGGCATGTCTGAAGCCGAGGCGGTCTCCGTGGCCGTGGAGTCACTCTATGACGCGGCCGACGACGACTCCGCCACCGGTGGCCCGGACCCGGTCCGCCAGTTGTGGCCAGTGGTCTACGCGGTGAACCGCGACGGGGCAAGGCGCATCCCCGAATCGGAGCTTGCGGCCGTTGCAGGGAGCATCATCGAAGCCCGGTCCGCCGAACGACGGGAGGCCTGAGATGACGCAGCAGTTCTATGTTTCGCCCGAACAACTGATGAAGGACCGTGCGGACTTCGCACGGAAAGGTATCGCCCGCGGCAGGTCTGTAGTGGTCATCAGCTGCCAGGACGGCATCGCCCTGGTGGCTGAGAACCCGTCCCCGTCGCTGCACAAGATCGGTGAAATTTACGACAAGATCGCCTTCGCAGCTGTTGGCAAGTACAACGAATTTGAAAGCCTGCGCCAGGCAGGCGTCCGGTACGCCGATGTCCGCGGCTACTCCTACGACCGTGATGACGTCACAGCCCGCGGACTTGCCAGTGTCTACGCGCAAAGCCTCGGCGCGGTATTCACTGCCGAGCAGAAACCCTTCGAAGTGGAACTTGCCGTGGCCGAAGTGGGGCCCACCCCGGAGCAGGACCACCTGTACCGGCTGACGTTCGACGGGTCGATCGCAGACGAGCAAGGCTTCATCGTGATGGGCGGCCAGGCGGAGCGGGTCTCAGCCGTTATTGCCGAGGGCTGGCGATCTTCGCTGCGGTTCACCGGCGCCGTCCGGCTGGCTATCGGCGGCCTTGCCAGCGGTACTGAGCAGGGCGAGGCAGGAGCAACCCTTCCGGCCAAGGCCGTAGAGGTCGCCGTCCTGGACAGGCAATCGGAGACGGCCCGCGGTTTCCGCCGGGCCTTCCGGCGAATGAACGACGCCGACATCACGGCGCTGTTGGCGGAGGAGGACTGAGATGGACAAGAGGATCTTCGGTATTGAAACCGAATTCGGGATCTCGTATTCGAGCCCCGATTCACGGCCGCTGGCGCCGGAGGAGGTGGCACGGTACCTGTTCCGCAAAGTGGTCAGCTGGGGCCGTTCGTCCAACGTCTTCCTGACCAACGGTTCGCGGCTGTACCTCGACGTCGGCTCGCACCCCGAGTACGCCACTGCGGAATGTGATGACCTCGCGCAGCTCATTGCCCACGACCGTGCCGGCGAGCTGATCCTTGACGACCTCGTGGATGAGGCGCAGGCGAGGCTGGCGGCCGAGGGTTTCAACGGCACGGTCTACCTCTTCAAGAACAACACCGATTCTGCCGGGAATTCCTACGGCAGCCACGAGAACTACCTGATCCCACGCCGCGGCGAATTCTCCCGGTTGGCGGAGATCCTCATTCCCTTCCTGGTCACCCGCCAGCTAATCGCCGGCGCAGGCAAGATCCTGAAGACCCCGCATGGGGCAACCTTCGCGTTTTCACAGCGCGCTGACCACATCTGGGAGGGAGTCTCGTCGGCCACCACCCGGTCCCGCCCCATCATCAACACCAGGGATGAACCGCACGCTGACGCTGAATTCTTCCGGCGGCTCCATGTCATTGTGGGCGACTCGAACATGTCCGAAACCACAGCCCTGATCAAGGTGGGCACCGTGGACCTCATCCTCCGCATGATTGAGGCGGGAGTGATCATGCGGGACATGCGGATGGAAAACCCCATCCGCAGCATCCGGGAGATCTCCCATGACCTCAGCGGCCGTGCGCTGGTCAGGCTGGCAAACGGCCGCCAGCTCACCGCCCTGGAGATCCAGCAGGAGTACCTGAGCAAGGTCACGGCCTTTGTCCAGGAGCATGGCGCCCACAATCCGCACGTCCCCATGATCCTTGACCTCTGGGAACGGACGCTGAAGGCCATCGAGAGCGGCAACACCAGCACCATCGACACGGAAATCGACTGGGCCATCAAGAAGAAGCTCATGGACAACTACCGCGAGCGGCACAGCCTGGGCCTCGACGCACCCCGGATCGCCCAGTTGGACCTGACGTACCACGACATTTCGCGGACGCGTGGCCTCTATTACCTGCTGCAGTCCAGGGGCGCAGTCCGCCGCGTCGTGGAGGACACCGTCATCAAGGACGCCGTGGACGCGCCGCCGCAGACCACCCGCGCGAAGCTCAGGGGCGACTTCGTCCGCCGGGCGCAGGAACTGGGCAGGGACTACACCGTGGACTGGGTGCACCTGAAGCTCAACGACCGCGCCCACCAGACCATCCTGTGCAAGGATCCTTTCCGCAGCGTCGATGACCGGGTGGAGGCTCTCCTCGGCTCTATGGGCTGACGTTCAGGTTCAGGGGCTATCCTTGACAGGGCCATTCTTTGGCCCTGCAGCGGTGCCGGGCGCCTGTTCCGGTATCGCGTCCACCCTGCCCCGACGAAAGTTCTCTTACGTGCGCCGACTCCTAGCAATCCTTCTCCCCGGTCTGCTGCTGCTTACCGCTTGTGGCGGTTCGCCCGCGGCACCGGAACCCACCAGCCAGTCGGCCGGTGACACTGCCAAGTTCGACTCCCTGAAACTGACGGACAACGGGGACAAAAAGGCTCCCGGCGTGGAGTTCTCCAAGCCGCTGGAGGTCGCGGAGCCCACCGTCAAGGTGGTCACCGAAGGCGACGGCGACGCGGTCAAAGCCAATCAGGTCGCCAACATCTCCATCCTCGCCGTGAGCGGCGCAGACGGTTCCACGCTCGAAGACACCTTCCCGGGCGAACCGGAAGCACTCGAACTCAGCGATGACATGAAGACCGGAAATGCTCTCATCTACAACGCGTTCGTGGGCGCCAAAGTGGGTTCTACCCTGGCACTCGCCGTTCCCGGCCAGGCGGCCGCGCCAGCCAGCGCCGCACCGGACGGCACCACACCGAGCCCCACACCCAGCAGCGCTGCCCAGCCCACGCAGCTCCTGTTGATCAAACTGGTCTCCGCGACGGATGTCACGCCACCGCTTGAAAAGCCCGAAGGCGACACCGTCACTCCGCCAGCCGGCCTTCCGACGGTCAAGGATAATGACCAGGGCATCCCGGAGATCTCCATCGAGGGTGCCCCGGCGCCTACAGCCCTCATCGCCCAGGACCTGATCAAGGGCAAGGGCGCCGAAGTCAAGGAAACCGACACGCTCACCGTCAACTACGTCGGCGTGAACCTCGTCGGCGGCACCAAGTTTGACTCAAGCTACGATCGCGGCGAGACGGCCAGCTTCCCCTTGACCCAAGTGATCAAGGGCTGGACCCAGGGACTGGCAGGCAAAACGGTGGGCTCCCGGGTCCTCTTGGTCGTCCCGAAGGACCTCGCGTACGGTGATGCCGGCCAGGGCGAAGCCAAGGGCGACCTTGTCTTTGTTGTGGATATCCTCGGCGTCAAGTAACTTCCAAACCATCACGCACTCAAACAAAAGGAGCACCCATGTCATTTGGTCAGCGCGATTTCGACCGCCAGAAGCCCGAAATTGACTTCCCGCAAGGCGACGTCCCCACCGAACTCGTCATCACGGACCTGATCGAAGGTGACGGTGCCGAGGCCAAGAAGGGCGATACCGTCTCCACCCACTACGTCGGCGTGGCCTGGTCCACCGGCGAAGAATTCGATGCTTCCTGGGGCCGCGGCGCGCCGCTGGACTTCCGCGTCGGCGTCGGCCAGGTCATCCAGGGCTGGGACCAGGGACTGCTGGGTATGAAGGTGGGCGGCCGCCGTCGCCTGGAGATTCCTTCCGAGCTGGCCTACGGCTCCCGCGGCGCCGGTGGAGCAATCGGCCCCAACGAAGCATTGATCTTTGTAGTGGACCTCGTCGGCGTACGCTGACCGGGACACCGTAAGGTCACTGAAACACGGGAAAGCGCGGTAACAATCAGGAGCAGTTTTCCTGGTGTTGCCGCGCTTTCTGCTTTCCGTGGATGAGTTTAGTAACGTAGCCAGAGTGTCCGTATCCCGTACTGAACGCCTGCTGAACCTGCTGATAGCCCTTCTGAACACCAAGTACGGCCTGCGCCGCGCAGAGCTGCGGGTGAAGGTCTATCACGACACGTCCGGCAACGACGTCGCGTTCGGCCGGATGTTTGAGCGGGATAAGACCGACCTGCGCCAGTTCGGCTTTGATGTGGAGACCGTGACTGACCACGGGTGGAGCGAGGATGACCCGGCCACCACCCGCTACCGCATCGGCAAGGAATCCAACCGCTTGCCCGACGTGCAGCTCAGCCCGGGGGAGTGGACCGTCCTCCTCCTTGCCTCCCAACTGTGGGAGCGCGCCGCGCTGGGAACCGCAGCCGCCAACGCCCTCCGCAAGCTCCAGGCCTCGGGCACGCTCTCCGACGTCGAACTTCCCGTGGGCGTGCAGCCGCGGATCAGGCCGGCCGGACAGGCGTTCGATGACGTGGTGGCGGCCATGCACGCCCAGCACCCGGTCAGCTTCCCCTACCTGGCCGGCACCACGGGGAAGGAAGAGCAGCGGACGGTGGAGCCATGGGGCCTCGGCAGCCGGTTTGGCCAGTGGTACCTGACCGGCTTTGACCGGTCCCGCCAGGCGCCACGTCATTTCAGGCTTTCCCGCTTCACCGGCCCCGTCTCCGTGCTGGACAAGGAAACCTACTCGCCGCCGCCGAACTTCAACATCCGCGAGGAACTGGACCGGCTTCCCGAACTCCCGCTCCGCACCGCCTTCGTGGACGTCCGCGAGGGCCGCCTCCTGGGCCTGCGAAGGCGCGCGACGCCGGTGCCCGCCGCTGGCGCGGGAGCGGCCGACGGCGGCGACGAGCGGCTGCAGGTGGACTTCAGGGACGTTGAGGTACTTGCCGAGGAGCTTGCCTCCTACGGACCGGACGCCGTGGCCCGTGAGCCCGAAGAACTGGTCGCGGCCGTGCGGCACCGCCTGCACAACGCTGCAGCCTTCTGCGCGGCGCCGGTGCCCGACTATCGGTTCGCCGACTCCCCGCGCGGCCGGTCCGTCCGGAAACGCACCTCTGAGGACCAGCTCAAACGGATGCTGCAGCTGGTGCCTTTCCTGGTCCACAACCAGGGCCTGCACATCCAGGACGTCGCCGCCCGCTTCGGGATCACACCCGCCGAGCTGGAAAGCGACCTCCGGATACTCATCTGTTCGGGGCTGCCCGAGGGGTACCCGGACGACCTTCTGGACATTCACTGGGAGGAAGGCCACGTCTTCATCACCCAGGACCTGGACCTTACCCGGCCGGTCCGCTTCACCGTGGACGAAGCCTGCGCCCTCCTGACCGGCCTGGAGACACTCAACGGGCTGCCTGAACTTGCCGAGGGCGGCGCCCTGGAGTCCGTGACCCTCAAACTCATGGCAGCGGCCGGGGAGGAGGGGCTGCGAGCGGCTTCGCTGGCCGGTCCGGAAGTCGGGCCCACGGATTCGGCCGTCCTGGACGTCGTCCGGAACGCCATCCAGGACAGGTCCCAACTGCGGCTGGTGTATTTTTCCGCCCAGCGCGACCAAGTCTCCGAACGGGACGTGGACCCGCTCCGCCTGTACTCGCTGGACAACACCTGGTACTTCGAGGCGTACTGCCACTCCGCCGGGGGCTTGCGGAACTTCAGGCTGGACAGGGTCCAGGACGTGCGGCCGAATGGCCGACCCGCCTCCACACAGATCCGGCCTGGGGAAGGGTTCCCGGCCAAGTTGTTCACGCCGAACGACGACGACACCACCGTCCTGGTCCAGCTCACCAGACAGGGCGCAGGGCTTGCCGACGACTACTACGCGGAAAGGGTGGCGCCCCTGCCGGACGGCGGGCTGGTGGCCGAGATTCGGTTCGGCAACACAACCTGGCTGCCCATGTTCGTGGCACAGCATGGCGGCGCCGCCCGGATCCTCGAACCTTCAGGGCTTGCGGCTGCAGCGCGGAGCTGGATCGAGGCGGCCCTCGCGCGGTATGGCAGTTAGACTCGTCAGCATGCCTTGGTGGTCTTGGATCCTGATCTGGATAGCGCTTGTTGCGGTGTCCCTGCTCTTTTATGTCCTCCTGGGCATCCGGCTGTACCGCCAGGCCATGGCAGTGATGAAGGACCTTGGCGCGGCCGGTACGAAACTCGGGCACCTGGCACCTGCCATGGCCTCACCCACCACCGGCGGGCTGCAGCGTGCCGCGCCCGATCAGCCGGGTGCCGCCGTTTTTGCCTCGCCTGCCCAGATGCGACATGATTACGACGCATCCAAGTCATCCCGCCGGGAGAACCGCCGCCAGAGGCGCGTACAGCGAAAGAGCGACCGGGGACAGCCCCAGTCACTTCGCGATCTGGATCTCAGTTAGACGTAGGATGTTGTTAGAGGAAAGGAATTCCCGTGGGAAGACTCTTTGAAGGCCCGTGGCCAATTGTCATTATCATCGTCGTTGCGCTGTTGCTCTTTGCTGCGCCCAAGCTCCCTGCCATGGCGCGTAGCCTTGGGCAGTCCATGCGGATCATCAAATCCGAAGTCAAGGAAATGAAGAACGACGGCAAGACCGATTCCACCGACACCGAGTC
Source organism: Pseudarthrobacter sulfonivorans (assembly GCF_014712225.1). Taxonomy (GTDB): domain Bacteria; phylum Actinomycetota; class Actinomycetes; order Actinomycetales; family Micrococcaceae; genus Arthrobacter; species Arthrobacter sulfonivorans. The sequence continues at coordinate 346,218 of NZ_JACXBW010000003.1, read as the reverse complement.
GGGACCCGTGGAAGGCAAGATCGTTAATCACCCGCAGGCGAAGCCTGCACCGACTCAGCCCGGTGAGCCGACCAACGGCACCGACGTTCCGCCGTCGAACCGCGCATAACGCAAAGTGGCACTGACGCGGGGCCGTAAATCCAACCCTGAGGGGCGGATGGCACTTTGGGATCACCTCAAAGAGCTCAAGAACCGGCTGATCAAATCGGCAATTGCTGTGCTGCTCGCTGCCGTGGGCGGCTGGTTCCTTTACGACCCCGTCGTCACTAGCCTGTCGGCTCCGCTGATTTCCATCGCGCAGGAGACCGGCCGGACGGCCGTCCTTAACTTTGCGACCATTGCGGACCCGTTTGCCTTCAAGATCCAGATCGCCATCCAGATCGGGCTCGTGATTTCCAGCCCGGTGTGGATCTACCAGGTCTGGGCGTTCATCACTCCCGGGCTGACCAGGAAGGAACGGGGCTACACGCTCGGCTTTATGGCCGCCGCCGTACCGTTGTTCCTTGCCGGCGTCTTTGTGGCCTGGCTGGTGTTCCCCACGGTAGTCCGGGCCCTGCTCCAGTTCACGCCCCAGACCGGTGCCAACAACATCTCCGCCACCGACTACCTCACATTTGCCACGCAGATGCTGCTGATCCTTGGCATTTCGTTCCTGGTGCCCGTGATTCTGGTGGGCATCAACATGGCCGGGGTGGTGCGGGGCCGGACCATCCTCAAAGCCTGGCGGATCATCGTCTTCCTGGTCTTCGTCCTGGCCGCCCTGGCAGCACCGGGGACGGACGCCTTGTCCATGTTCCTGCTGGCTGCCCCGCTGCTGGTCCTGTTTTTCGCGGCGATCGGGCTGTGTATTGTCAACGACAATCGCAAGGACAAGCGGCAGGCCAAACGGGCCGCCGAGACGGACGCAACAGCCGACATCGCGACCCCCGGCAGTGAACTGAATAACCTGTAGCGCGCAGCGCACTAGGCTTGAAGCATGTCCTCTATTTCCGGGCCGCTCTCGCCCTCCGAAAGTTACCGGGCCAGCAGGGAACGCACAGCCGAGGCGCGCTCGTACCTCGGCGGGTTCGTCCGCACCCTCGACTTTGAGCTGGACGAATTCCAGCGCCTCGCCTGCCAGTCCCTCCAGGAAGGCAGGGGAGTGCTGGTGGCCGCACCCACCGGCGCCGGCAAAACCATCGTCGGGGAATTTGCCATTTACCTCGCACTGGAGCGGCATCTCAAGGCGTTCTACACCACGCCCATCAAAGCACTGAGCAACCAGAAATTCACCGAACTCGCTGATAAGTACGGGGCAGAGAACGTCGGGCTCCTGACGGGTGACACCAGCATCAATGGCGACGCCCCTGTGGTGGTGATGACTACAGAAGTCCTGCGGAATATGCTGTACGCCGACTCCGCCACCCTGGACGACCTCGGCTTTGTGGTCATGGATGAAGTCCACTATCTCGCGGACCGTTTCCGCGGTGCAGTGTGGGAGGAAGTGATCATCCACCTTCCCAGTGAGGTCCAGGTTGTTTCGCTCAGCGCCACGGTGTCGAATGCAGAGGAATTCGGGGCGTGGCTGGACACCGTGCGCGGTGACACCGACATCATCGTCTCCGAGCACCGGCCGGTGCCCCTGTGGCAGCACGTGATGGTGGGCCGGGAAATTGTGGACCTGTTCGCCGGGGAAACCACCTTCGATGAAATCGCGCCGCCGGCCGATGCTAAGACAGGTGCACCCCTGCCGGTCCGGGAAGAGTTGGAGCCGGCACGGGATTCCGCCACCCGCGGTGGCGCAGCCGGCCGGGGGTTCGAGGTCAACCCTGATCTGCTGGCCATGGCCCGCAGCGAAAGCCAGGAGAGCTTCCGTGGGCGGTTCGGCCACGGGGGGCGGAGCCAGCGGCGGCAGCAGAGGCAGCGGTCGGACGGGCGCCCTGCGCAGGGGGCCCAGCCCGGCGAGGTTCGGAGGGCCAGCCGGCCCCAGGTGATCGCCAGCCTGGACCGGCAGGACCTGCTGCCGGCGATCACGTTCATTTTCTCCCGGGCCGGCTGCGACGCCGCCGTGGCCCAGTGCGTGTCCTCGGGTCTTTGGCTGACCACGGAGAAGGAGCAGCGGATCATCGCCCGGCGCGTTGACGAGGCCGGGCAGGACATCCCGTCCGATGATCTGGACATCCTCGGCTTCTGGACCTGGCGGGAAGGCCTGCTACGGGGCTTCGCCGCCCACCACGCGGGCATGCTGCCCACCTTTAAGGAAGTGGTGGAGAAACTCTTCGTCGAGGGCCTGGTCAAGGCTGTCTTCGCCACCGAAACTCTCGCGTTGGGCGTGAACATGCCGGCCCGCTCCGTGGTCCTGGAGAAACTGGACAAATTCAACGGCGAAGCCCACGTGGACATCACTGCAGGGGAATACACCCAGCTGACCGGACGGGCCGGCCGCCGGGGCATCGACGTCGAAGGCCATGCCGTTGTCCTCTGGCAGCCTGGTACGGACCCCGCGGCGGTGGCAGGCCTTGCCTCACGCCGGACGTACCCGCTGAATTCAAGCTTCCAACCCACCTACAACATGAGCATCAACCTGCTGGCCCAGTTCGGCAGGTCCCGCGCCCGGGAAATCCTCGAGTCCTCGTTCGCGCAATTCCAGGCGGACCGCTCCGTGGTGGGCCTCGCCAAGCAGGTGCGCAGCAGGGAAGAGTCCCTCACGGGGTACGCCAAATCCATGACGTGCCACCTGGGCGACTTCACCGAGTACGCCCGGCTGCGCCGCGAACTGTCCGACGCCGAAAACGTCACCTCACGCACCAAGTCCCGCGCCCGGAAGTCCCTGAACGAGGACTCCCTTGCCCGGCTGATGCCCGGTGACGTCGTTGACGTGCCGGGAGGGCGGGCTCCCGGGCTGGCCGTTGTGCTCAGTTCGGACCACAGCGGCCGGGAGCCGCGGCCGGCCGTCCTGACACTCGACAACCAGCTTCGCCGGATCGGCACCGAAGACCTGGAAGGTCCCATTTCTCCCCTGACCCGGATTCGGATTCCCAAGGCGTTCAACGCCAAAGTCCCCAAGTCCCGGCGCGACCTCGCCGCGTCGGCACGCAATGCCTTGCGCGAAAACCGGCCACCAGCGCCCGGACGGAGCACGGACTTTGGACTGGGCAGTGTCATGCCCAACCAGGAGAAACGGATCACGGAGCTGCGCCGGGCACTCCGCGCTCACCCGTGCCACGGCTGCAGCGAGCGTGAGGACCATGCCCGCTGGTCAGAGCGCTGGTGGAAACTGCGCCGTGAAACGGACGGTCTGGTCCGCCAGATTCAAGGCCGCACCAACACCATCGCCAAGACCTTCGACCGGGTGTGCGACGTCCTCTCGGCCTACGGCTACCTGGAGGCCGGTGCAGATGGCCGCCTGTCCATCAGCACCGACGGCCAGCGCCTCCGCCGAATTTATGGCGAAAAGGACCTCCTGATCTCGCAGTCACTGCGATTGGGTGCCTTCGGTGACCTTGACGCCGTCGAGGTTGCAGCCCTGGCGAGCGTGCTGGTCTATCAGGCCAAACGCGAGGACAGGGGCCTCCGCCCGCGGATGCCGAGCATCGCCCTCGAAACGTCCGTGGACCTCGTGGTCCGTGAATGGTCGGCACTGGAAGACGTGGAAGAACAAAACAAACTTCCGCTGACCGGTGAACCGGAGCTGGGGCTGGTGTGGCCCATGTACAAGTGGGCGAAGGGCCGGCACCTCCAGGAGGTGCTGAACGGCACGGACCTGGCGGCAGGTGACTTTGTGCGCTGGGTCAAGCAGGTCATCGACCTCCTGGACCAGTTGGCCAAGATTCCCGGCCTGGATCCGCGCCTGGCCCGGCTGTGCTCGGAAGCCATTTCCCTGGTCCGCCGCGGCGTTGTGGCCTACTCCTCGGTCCTGTGAGGCAACAGCCGGCAGGCCTTCCAAAAAAGAAGTTTTCACGTACCGGCAGCATTTGCTGCGTCCCTTATCCAGGAGCTTTGCCCCATGACTGAACGTTCCACCGTGCCCGCCCCGTCCGAACGGAAGGTGGTCCTCTACCGCAACGGCTCGGTGTACTCCGCAGCGGATCCGCTGGCCACCGCCATGGTGGTGGACGGCGACACCGTTGCCTGGGTGGGCTCCGAACAGGCAGCGTCCTCGATTGCCGACTCGTCCATGGAGATCATCGATCTCCACGGTGCCCTCGTCGCGCCGGGGTTTGTGGACTCGCACGTACACCTCACGGAGACCGGTATTGCGCTGGATGCCCTGCAACTCGGCGGTGTCCGTTCCGCCCGGCAGCTCCTGGACGCTGTGGCTGCTACCCGGGGTGAAGGCCCGGTCCTGGGCCACGGCTGGGATGATTCCGCGTGGGAGGATCCCGCACTGCCCACCGCCGATGAACTGGAACAGGCCGCCGGCGGCCGTCACGTCTTCCTGTCCAGGGTGGACGCGCACTCGGCCCTGGTGTCCTCCTCGCTTGTTGGCGCTGCCGGGCTGGCCGGCCTCGACGGCTACGACTCGGGCCCGCGGGTCCTGCGCGCTGCGCACACTGCGGCACGCCAGGAGGCGCGGCGCCTTCCCGACTCCAGCCTCCGCGGCTACCAGCAGCGGGCCCTTAGGGAAGCGGCTGAAAACGGCTATGTGGCCGTCGCGGAGATGGCGGCGCCCCACATCAGCGGAGTCGCCGATCTTCGGCTCGCCGCCGCATGGAACACTGACGCCGCTGAGGGGGCCGTGCCGGAAGTGCTTCCGTACTGGGGCCAGCTGGCCACCTCGGAGGAACACGCCAGGCAACTGCTGGACGGGCTCGGTGTCCCCGTTCGGGGCCTCGCTGGCGACCTGAACATTGACGGTTCCCTGGGTTCCCGGACGGCAGCCTTGCGGGACGACTACACGGACGCGCCGGTGGAGCGCGGCAACCTCTACGTCACAGCCGCGCAGGCCGGCGCCCACCTGGCAGCCTGCTCCCTCCTGGGCATCCAGGGCGGTTTCCATGTCATTGGCGACGCCGGGCTCGACGCCGCGCTGGAGGCTCTGGAGCTTGCCGCTGCGGAAGTGGGGGAGCAGCGGATCCGTGCTGCCGGTCACCGTTTCGAGCACGTGGAACTGGCGGACGCCGGCGCCGTGCAGCAGCTTGCACGGTACGCGGTCACGGTCAGCGCCCAGCCCCGCTTCGACGCGGAATGGGGGAACGACGGCGGGATGTACCAGCAGCGCCTGGGTGACCGCAGCCGGTCCATGAATGCATTCGCTTCGTTCTATTCGGCCGGCGTTCCCATTTGCTTCGGGAGCGACAGCCCGGTGACGCCGCTGCGGCCCTGGTCGAGTGTGCGTGCCTGCCTGGAACACCACAACCATGACGAACAGATCTCTGCGCGGGCAGCCTTCCTGGGACACACGCGGGCCGGCTGGCGTGCAGCCAGGTACCAGAACCCGATGGCCGGACAGCTGGTTCCGGGCGCGCCGGCGAGTTTCGCTGTGTGGGACGTTGAAGAACTGATGGTCCAGGTGTCGGACGGGCGCGTCCAGTCGTGGAGCACGGATCCGAGGGCACGCACGCCCCTGCTTCCCGCGCTGGACACCGGCACCGACCCGGCTTGCCTGCAGACCGTCAGGGACGGCCAGGAACTCTTTTCCAGTCCGGCGCTGCGTTCCTGATCCGATGCGCAGGTCAGCGCCCTATAATGGGTAGTTGCGCCTGCAGCCAGCGACTCAGCTGATGATCAGGTGCTCCAACCGCTCCCGTCCAGGAAAGGCCCTTTGTGCGCGTCCTTACCATTATTCCGACTTACAACGAGCTGGAATCGCTGCCCAAGACCCTCCAGCGCCTGCGGGCAGCCGTACCCGCCTCGGACGTACTGGTGGTGGACGACAACAGCCCCGACGGTACCGGGCAACTGGCGGACAGCTTCGCTGCCAACGACGCACAGGTTCACGTCCTTCACCGCAAGGGCAAGGAAGGCCTCGGCGCCGCCTACATTGCCGGGTTCAAGTGGGGCCTTGACGCTGGCTACGAGGTCCTGGTGGAAATGGATGCCGACGGCTCCCACCAGCCCGAACAGCTGCCGCAACTGCTGGAAGCCGTCGAACAGGGCGCAGACCTGGCCATGGGTTCCCGCTGGGTCCCGGGCGGCAGCGTGGTCAACTGGCCACTGTACCGGCAGGCGATTTCACGCGTTGGCAGCACCTACGCACGGCTGATGCTGGGCCTGAAGATCAAGGACGTCACCGGTGGTTACCGTGCCTTCCGGAGGTCCACGTTGGAAAAACTCAACCTCGACGCGGTCGATTCGGTGGGTTATGGCTTCCAGGTGGACCTGGCTTGGCGGGTAGCCAAAATGGGCCTCAGGATCGAGGAGCGACCCATCACGTTCGTCGAACGCGAGCTGGGCGCTTCCAAAATGAGCGGCAACATTGTGGTTGAGGCCATGATCAACGTCACCCGGTGGGGCCTGCAGGCACGCTGGAATAAGCTCCGGGGCAAGAAGGAGTCGGCCCGGGGCTGACCCCGGTCCGCTCGCAGGGCGGCGAGATCTCTCCTCAACGGAACTTGCGGTGAACACAGAAAGGGCCGGCCCGGCAACGTGATCCACGTTGCGGGCCGGCCCTTTTCAACTTGTTCGGTGTGCCTCGGTCAATGAGGCTGTGACCGCCAGTGGGTCAGGCGCTGCGCCGTTCACCGCGGCGTTCGCGCAGGATGGTCAGCCGGTCCTCGAGAATCTGCTCAAGCTCCGGGAGGGAACGCCGTTCCAGAAGCATGTCCCAGTGGGTGCGGACGGCTTTTTCGTTGCTGGTATCGGGACGTTCGCCGTCTACCAGGAGCGCTTCTTTGCCGGTCTTGGAAACCCACACAGGAGGAATTTCAGCCTCAGAAGAGAACGTGACAAAAACCTGTTCGCCGTCCTCGCACCGGTATTCCACACGCTGACGCGGGGCCGGCTCGACGCCGGACTCGGTCTCCATGCTCTGCGCGCCAAGGCGCATACCCCGCAGGCTGCGATCGCTCATGTTTTCTCCCTCTGGTCGGTTCGCGGAGCAAGGGCCCCACGCAAGCCGGTGCAATACAACCGCCCCGGACTACTGTGTGCACTGTGCTGCATCTTTAGATTCAACGCATTGCGAAGCATTCTTGTTCCAGCGGATCTGGTCCGGCCGGACAAACACTCAATTATACCGGTAGGTTCCCCCGGCGCCAAACGCAGCGAAGAGCCTGGGTAACAGCGGGCAAAGGCCGCGACGCCTGGTGGCGGCGCGGCCCGTGCCGGCAAATTTCGGGTCAGGCTCAGGGCTGCTTGGCAGGTTCCTCGTCGAAGAGTCCGCCGCCGGAGCGCGGATCAGGATTGGTACCGCCGAGCGCGTTGCCAATACCCTTCAGTGCTTCCCCGACTTCGCTGGGAATGATCCACAGCTTGTTGGAGGAGCCTTCCGCGAGCTTGGGGAGTGTCTGCAGGTACTGGTAGGCGAGCAGCTTCTGATCGGGGTTTCCCTTGTGGATGGCGTCAAAGACCTTTTGGATGGCCTGCGCTTCACCGTCCGCCCGGAGGATGGCCGCCTTGGCGTCACCTTCTGCCGCGAGGATCGATGCCTGCCGCTGGCCTTCGGCCGTCAGGATGGCTGACTGCTTGGTGCCTTCGGCGGTGAGGATCGCGGCGCGGCGGTCGCGCTCGGCCCGCATCTGCTTCTCCATCGAGTCCTGGATCGAGTGCGGCGGATCGATCGCCTTCAGCTCAACGCGCGAGACGCGGATGCCCCAGCGGCCGGTGGCCTCGTCCAGGACGCCGCGCAGCTGACCGTTGATCTGGTCGCGGGAAGTAAGGGCCTCTTCGAGGTTCAAGCCACCAACGACGTTACGCAGGGTGGTGGTGGTGAGCTGTTCGACGGCCTGGATGTAGTTGGCGATTTCGTAGGTGGCCGCGCGCGGATCGGTGACCTGGAAGTAGACCACCGTATCGATGGAAACCACCAGGTTGTCTTCCGTGATAACCGGCTGCGGCGGGAAGGAGACCACCTGTTCCCTGAGGTCCAAGAGCGGCAGGAGCCGGTCCACAAACGGGATCAGGATAGTGAGTCCCGGGTTGAGGGTGCGCTGGTATTTACCAAGACGCTCAACGACGCCGGCCCTCGCCTGCGGAATGATCCGCACCGAACGGACCAGAACAATAATCACGAATACGATCAGGACCACCAGCACAATGGCCAAGGCGACTCCTCCTGCGTTATCCATACATCTCCCTATCCCCAATTATTAGGCTGTATCCAACACTGTTAGTGACGCTAAAAACTACGACGGGTCCGCTTGCTCCTCCGGCGCGGACACCACGGCCGTGGCACCGTCGATGGCCGAGACCACGGCCTTTTGGCCGGCGGGCAGTACAACGCCGGCGGAGCGGGCGCTCCACACATCGCCGCCGATTTTCACCAGGCCGCCGGTGGAGCTGACTGCTTCCATCACCAGGGCTTGCTCGCCGATCAGCCGGTCCACGTTGGTCCGCTGTTCGGCGGGGCCCTTCTTTAAGTGGCTGAGGGCGACCGGGCGGACGAAAGCGATCATCAGCAGGGACACCACACAGAAGACCACTATCTGCAGCCACAGGTCAGCGCCGGCAAAATCCGCAACGATGGCGGCGAGTGTTCCGCCGCCGAGCATGATGAAGAACAGGTCAAGGGTGATCATCTCGATCACCGCGAACGCGAGGAAAGCTGTGAGCCACAGAGCCCACCAGTTTTCACCGAGCCATTCAAACATTCCGTCCCCCTTGACCATCCGGTAGCTGTCTATTTATCCTAGACCGCCGGAAAGCCGCACGGCAGGTGGCCAGGAAGGGGACCAGGGAACGTGGCCAAGTCGTTACTCTGGGCGCCGTGCCGGGCGAAAAACGGTGAGCCGGAACAGTGCGTTAACTTCGGAGTCCGGCTCCCGTGTGTCCAGTTTGGCGGCAAGCGCCTCGCGATCCAGATGATGCCCGGCCGGTCCCATGTACGCCAGGTCAGCCATCTCCCTCGGGGTCAGCACCAACCGGATGTCAACGTCGCGGGCGGATTCCGGCAGGAAGTAGGGCGCGAGAGACTCTGCCAGCCGGGCATCCTTTTGGTCCTCGATGGACAGCATTCCGGCCAGCGCCGCCAGTGAGGCCAGATGTCCCGGCCGCGGTGTGACCACCACCAACCGGCCGTCGGGGCGGAGGATCCGGGCGAATTCGGAGGCGTTGCGGGGCGCGAAGATGACAGTCACCACGTCGACGGCGGCGTCCGCCACCGGCAGCGGCTGCCACACGTCGCAGGCCAGGTTGACGGCCTCCGGGTTGAGGCGGGCGGCTCGCCGCAAGGCGAATTTGGAGATGTCGAGCGCTACGGCGGTGACGTCGTCGCTGACCCGCCTGACGTCGTCGAGCACTACCCGCAGGTAGTGGCCCGTCCCGGTACCCGAATCGAGGACCGTGAAGGGAGTCCCGGCGGAGACCCTGGCGGCGACGGCAGCGGCGACGGCCTCAGCCAGCGGGCGGTAGTGCCCGGCGTCGAGGAAATTGAACCGGGCCGCCACCATGTCCGCAGAGTCAGCTTCGAACACCGTGCCCTTGCCCACCAGCAGGTTGTAGTACCCCTGCCTGGCGGCGTCAAAACTGTGCCCGGCTCCGCACACCAGTGCCGGACGGGACCCTTCCCCGGCGAGGGGACGGACCGTCAACTGCTCGCCGCACAGCGGGCAGCGCAGCGGCGGGGGAGGGGAGGAGGGCATAGCCACTATCTTAGGGCGGTCCCGGACCCGGCGCCTTGCAAGGACCGACGCGCATGGCCCGACGCGGGCGGCCCGATGCGCCGCGGGTGGGCGCAGGTTAGGCTCACGTGGGTGAAGCCAGAACACCTAGCGCTGTTGAATTCCGTTTCGCCGCCGGCAGTGCATCCGGACGGAAGCCGGGCTGTTGTGTCGGTGAACAGACCGGATCTGCAGGTCGATTCATATGTTGGTCAGTTGTGGACTGTCCCGTTGGATCAGGAGAAGCTGCCGCGTCGGATCACCCGGGGCTTCCGGGACACCGCGCCGGCCTTTTCGCCAGACGGACTGGTTCTCGCCTTCCTTCGGACCGACGGGCCGTCGTCGAAAGCGCAGCTTTGGGTGGTGGAGGCCGATGGCGGCGAACCGCAGGTCCTCACCGACAGGCTTCTGGGCGTGGAGACATTCTCCTGGTCCCCGGACTCACACCGGATAGTTTTCAGCTCGCGCGAGCCGGAGGCCGGACGGTACGGCTCCGCAGCCGACGTCGGGGCCGAGGCAGAAGAGCCGCGCCTGATCTCCACCTACCAGTACCGGCTTAACGGCGTTGGCTACACCCGCGACAGGCCCCGGCAGCTGTTTGTGGTGGAAGTCCCCGGACTCGGGGGCGAGCCTGATGCGCCCCTGCCTGACGCCCGCCAAGTGACCTCGCTCGCCACGGATGCCGGCACCGGGACCTTCAGTGCTGACGGGTCCGCGGTCTATTTCACAGCGTCGCTCCACGACGACGACGACGACGACGGGCTGGCCACCGCCATCTACCGGGTGCCAGGCGCAGGAGGCGAGCCCGTGGCCGTCGAAGTGACCGCCCCGATGGCGCAGTCAGTGGCGGACGTCCGCGAATCCAAGGATGGCGGATGGCTGTTTTACATTGCCCGGGACCTGGGCGGGTCCGGCAGGGACTTTGTGGCGCAAAACGCCGTGCTGTTCTGCATGCCCAGCGGAGGCGGCGAGCCGGTGCCGTTGACGGACCCGCAGATGATGGACGTTTCTGCCCCAGGCAGCCGGATTGAACTTCGCGGCCCGGACCGCGCCCTGGTCCTGAACAATGCGCAGGGCACCGTGGAGCTCCTCGAGTTGGGAGCAACAGGTGGGCATTCCCTGCCGGTGCACGGGGACAAGACCGTGACCGGAGCCGCCTGGGCGGGCGGGTCGCTGTTCGTGGCTTTTGCCGACCCTTCCACCTGCGGGGACCTTGCCGTGCTGGAAGACGGACAGCTGCGGATCCTGACGGACTTTTCGGCTGACCTGCGGACCAGGACGGACATCCTCGTGCCGCAGGAAGTCACCTTTGACGCGCCGGACGGCTATCCAGTGCACGGCTGGGTGGTGCGGCCGGCCGGTCAGGGACCGCACCCTGTCCTGCTGAACATCCACGGCGGTCCGTTTACCCAGTACACCGTGGCTCTGTTCGATGAGGCCCAGGTGTACGTGGCGGCCGGGTACGCGGTGCTGATGTGTAATCCGCGGGGCTCCGCAGGCTACGGCCGGGACCACGGGCTGGCCATCAAGGGCCGGTTCGGGACGGACGACATGCAGGACGTGCTGGCGTTCCTCGACGGCGCGCTGGCGAAATTTCCAGCGCTCGACGCCGGGCGGCTGGGGATCATGGGCGGCTCGTACGGCGGCTACCTCACCGCCTGGACCATCGCCCACCACCACAGGTTCCAGGCCGCCATCGTGGAGCGGGGATTCCTGGACCCTGTCAGTTTTGAGGGCTCGGCCGATATTGGCTGGTACTTCGGCGGCGGGTATCTCGGTGACTCAGCGGATGCTCTGGCTGCGCAGAGCCCGCTCGGACATGCAGCCCAGGTACGGACACCAACCCTGGTGATCCACAGCGAAAACGATCTTCGTTGCCCGTTGGAACAGGGCCAGCGCTACTACACGGCGTTGAAGAGGCAGGGAGTGGAAGCTGAACTGCTGGTATTCCCCGGGGAAGACCACGAACTCTCCCGGTCAGGACGGCCGCGGCACCGGATGCAGCGGTTCGAGCACATCCTCCGCTGGTGGTCCCGGTTCCTCCCAACAGCCGCGAACCCCGCCGGGGTACCGCCCCGGTAAACGGCCGACCCTCAGGGATGCCCGTGCAGGAACCCCAGGGCGGCGCGGGCCTTGCCAATGCCCGGCTCAGCCCAGTTGGCGGCATACTCGGCGTTGCTGCTCAAGGACCTCAGCTCGGCACGGTCCACGTAAAGGGTGCCCTGCACATGATCCGTTTCGTGCTGCACGATCCGGGCCTGCCAGCCCTCGAATGCCTGCTCCCTGCCCAGGCCCTCAGGCGTTTCATAGTGGAGCAGCACCCGCTCGTGGCGCACCACCACGGCCTGCAGGCCGCTAAGCGAGAGGCACCCTTCAAAGAAGGCCGCCGTGTCCATGCCCAAGGGCGCATAACGCGGGTTGAGGATGGCCACGAAGTCCAGCGGCGTGCGGTGCCGCACGGCAGCCGCCTCCGGGTCGACGTCGAACTGGTCCTCAAGGACCGCCAGCTGCAGCGGAATCCCAATCTGGGGAGCGGCGAGTCCCACGCCTGGCGCCTCATGCATGACATTGCGCATGAGGACTATCAGCTGCTTGAGCTCGGTGTCGCTGATCTGGCCCTCGACGGCGGCGGCATGCTGGCGGAGCACGGGATGCCCGGCCTGCACGATGGGCGGCAAGGCACCTGCGGCCAGGATCTCCTGGACCCGCTCCCGGAGCTGCGCAGGCGTGAACGGAGTGGGCGGCGATACGGCAATCATGGGGAAAGCCTAACCGGCAGCAGACCTGCGGCAACGGCCTGGTCGGCTAGTGTCGATGCCATGGCAGACCTGAACCCGTCGGAACCCGAAGCACTGGAACGCGTCCTGGATTTTGTCCGGACCCTTGAGGCCGGAGGCGGCGGCGACGCCATCAGGCCGTTCCTCGCGGCGGATTTTCGCTTGTTCGAGGCGCCGCATCTGCTCGCTCCGGAGGGGTCCGCCCGTAGTCGGGAACAGGTGCTTGCAGGCGCCGACCAAAGCGGCGAGGTGGTAGCCGACCAGAAGTTCGAGATCCGGCGCACAACCTGCGAAGGCGGCCGCGTGGTCCTGGAGGCGGACTGGTCCGCAACCGTCCTGATGGACCTGAAATACTGGGACGCCGGCGAAACCATCCGCGCGCGCACCTCATCCGTTTTTGAGGTCCGCGAGGGCCTGATCGTCAGTCAGGACAGTTACGACTGCTACTTCCTGAATTCCTGAACCAAAGCCGTGCCGCCGCGGGCGGTCACTGCATGGTGAAGCGCCGGGCCACCAGCCTGTTCGCGGACGGAAGTCCGGCCACCGTGCGCAAGGCCAGATTCCGGAGGCCCAGGAGCGGCGGCGCAACGGGGCGGCCCAGGGACATGTTTACGCCCGCTTGCCAGCGTGCGCGGCGCGCGGCTTTCCGCCGCCGCGAGGCATAATCGTGGAGGTCACTGCCGACCGGCCTGCCCGCCAAGGCGGCACAGATAATCGGCGCCAACTCTGCCGCGTCGAGCCAGCCGAGGTTCATGCCTTGGCCGCCTATGGGGCTGATTTCATGTGCCGCGTCCCCTACGAGCACGGCCCGCCCCGCAAGTACTCTGCACGCCACCGACGACCGCGGACTGAAGGCGCTCAGCATGGTGTTCGTCGCCGGATCAGGCCGGACCCCGGTGCGGTGGTGAACCAGCCGGGACAGTCCGCGGGCGTCCACGTTAGCGGCGGGTCCGGCCGTGCGGACCACCCACCGGCGAAGGCCACCGGGAAGGGGAAAGGATTCCACTATCCCCTCGGCTTCCAGGTACAGGACAGCCTGCTGCTCGTGGCCACCAGCTGCTGCAAAATCACCCATGACGTAGTGGTCCGGATACGTTTTGGTGCTCACCGGCACGTGCAGCAGGCCGCGCACCGATGACCGGGCGCCATCCGCGGCGACAAGGAGCGGTGCACTCATCTGACCACGGGAACCACCATCCTCCGGTGCCGCGACCGCGACGGTGACCAGTCCGCCGTCGTCCGATACTTCCGTAACCCGGACTCCCCGGATCAGAGCGGCGGCGTCGAGGTCTTGGACGCGCTGTTCAAGTATGGATTCGGTGGTGAACTGGGGGAGGGACAGCACAAACGGAAAGCGGTCCGACACGGTGGCGAACGACATCGACCCGACGATCCTGCCGCGGCTCAGCGCAGTTCCGCTGCGGATCGGCACGCCGGCGTCCACCATGGCGCCGGCCACGCCCGCTTTGTCCAGGGCCTCGAGGGCAGGCGGGTGAATGCCGATGGCGCGGGAATGCTGTTCACGCTGGCGACGCTGTTCCAGGACCTGGACCTTCACCCCTTCCTGAAGAAGCAGGGCAGCGAGGTACAGGCCCACCGGCCCGCCGCCGACGATCACCACGTCAGCCATCAAGGTGTTCCGGACGATGGACGAGGACCTGGTGGAAGGGACGGTGGGGCTGGACGCGCCAGCCCGGGGGAGCGGCGGCGGTAAGTTCAGCCGGTGTGTAGCTGCGCCGGATGGAGACCAGGCCGTCGGAGCGGATGAACGACCCGCGGAAAGGCAGTGCCGCGAGTGCGAACAGTCCGTAGGCTGCGGCGCTTCGGCGCAGGTCATTATGCAGGCAAATGCGCCGTGCCAGGGTCTGGGAGTCTGTGAGTAACTGTGCCAGGCCCGACGGCTGCAGGTGATGGATGACGTGGTTGGAAATCACGACGTCGAACCGTCGCCCCTCGCGGACCAGCTCGCCGCTGCCCGCCTGCACGAACCTGACGTTTGCGTGGTGTGGGCGGCCGGCCGCGAAGTTGTGGGCTCTGCTGTCCGGGTCGATCCCGGTGACGTCGAGCTTCAGCCTGTCCCGTTGGGACCACTGGGCGAGCAACCGTGCCAGGTCACCTCCGCCGCTGCCGATGTCCAGGACGGTGGTGACGGTGCTTGCGGAAAGAAGAGGCCGCAGTTCCTGGACGTAAAGGAGCCTCCAGCCGGAAAAGAGGCGGTTGACCAGCGCGAACTGCCCGTACGTCCGGTCCAGTTTCACGGGATCGCAGTCGGGCGCGTCCATCAGTTCGACGGCATCCGCCGCCCGGCGCCGCATCAGCACCACCGGCTCAAACCCGCGAGGGGGCCGCCGCCCGGTCCTCGATCCGTTCCTCGCGGCGTGCGTTGCTTGGCTCGACAGCGCTCCCCGGCGCGCCGGCTTGGCGGATTTTGGTGAACAGCCCCGTTTCCACGGTGAGACCTGGACCGAACGCCATGGAGCAGATACGTTCATCGCCGTCCATCGGAGGCTGTTCCAGGATGTGCCTAAGAACGAACAGCACGGTGGCGCTGCTCATGTTGCCGAACCTCCGCAGTGTCTCCCGGGCGGGTACCAGCTGCTCATCCGTGAGTTCGAGGCGCGACTGGACCTTGTCCAGGATGCTCCGGCCGCCGGGATGAATGGCCCAGTGGCGGATGTCACGGTAGGGGAGGCCAAGCAGTGACTGGTCGCGGGACAGGAGCGGTTCGAGGGCGCCAATGATGTGGTCATCGATAATGTGCGGCACGTAGTTGCCCAGGACCATTTCGAAGCCGTGATCGCCGATGTTCCATGCCATGGACTCTTCGCCCACCGGAGTCAGGACGGTCTCGAAGTGGTCCAGCTGGAGCAGGGCCGGTGCGTCCGGAGAGTTCCGGGCGGTGACGATGGCGGCAGCGGCGCCGTCGGCAAACAGCGCGGAACCCATGATGGTGTCCGGGTCGTTGGACGTCCGGACGTGGAGGGAGCAGAGCTCGGCACAAACTACCAGGACCACGGCCTGCGGATCTGCCTCGCAGAACGACTTGGCGGCCCTGAGTGCCGGAAACGCGGCGTAGCAGCCCATAAATCCGAGGTGATAACGCTGGACAGCCGGGTCGAGACCCAGGGCGCGGACAATCTTGTAGTCGGGGCCAGGATTGAAGAACCCCGTGCAGGAAACGGTAATGACATGAGTTATGTCAAGTAACGTCAGATCCGGGCAGGCATCCAGGGCCGCCTGAGCGGACTCGATGAAGAGCTTCGTGACCTGCTTGGCGAAGATCTCGTTGCGTACCTTGGTGGACGGATTCAGCAGAAGGCCCGTGGCGGGATCAAAGAATTGCGGATCATCCGACCGGAAGGCCGTGGTCAATTCCTCGACCGCCGTGTGCCGTGTCTCGATGGCCGCCGAATCGAAACACGTGTTCACCAGGCGTGAGCCCAGCCTGGTCAGGCCGGGCTGAGCCGCGAAAACGTCCCGGGCTTCGGCCTGGACCAGCACTGTGGGCGGAACAGCAGTTTCCAGTGAGCGCACGTAGACCGTCATTGGTTCATTCTTGGCGAGCACCCGGGATATGACAATGGCTTGGCCTGCGAAAAGAGGTTCAAGGCGAGCTGCCTTTGTTCGGTGAACGGTCACCAATTGCCCCGCTTCAGCACCTGGTCAGTAACGCCGATAATCTACATTATGTAAAGTAGAAGTGATCCGATTGCAGAATCTGCAGATTAGGACCCGATGATACGACTCCCCCCTTTCCGATGCCTGGACATTGAAATGCGCGCCGTTACCGGGATCCAGGCCTGCTCGACGACGCGCCGGTAATCAGTCTGGCGCTGGAGCGGTTGACGGGTTCGAGGAGTCGCGAAGGGTCCGCCGGTTCGTGGACCACACGGGACATTTTCCCGGGGACTGGATCGTCGGTGATGCCGATGAGTTCTTCGCCCATGAGCGCTCGATCCTGAATCTGGCGTTCGCCACCATCCGGGCCTACCAAACTCATTTGAAGGTGTTCTGCGACTTCCTGACCGACCCGGTCTATGAGTGGGACAGGATCTGCAGTCAGGGGTTCGGCCGCTCCCCCGCCCAGATCATCACAGAGTTCAATCGGGCCCGCCACGCCCAAAACAACGAACAGGCACCGACGAATAGGACGTTCAGCCGGGCAGAGCTGCAGGGCTTCTTCGACCTTGCTGACCTCGAAGTTGAACGGGTCCTGGCCTCGGGGCGCAAGGGCGCGGTCGCCGCCTACCGGGACGCCACCGTGTTCAAAACGGCCTACGCCTGGGGACTACGGGCGAACGAGGTCACGCACTTGCAGACCGTGGACTTCGCCCGAAACCGACGGGCGCCCCAGTTCGGCGAGTTCGGCGTCCTGCAGGTCAGATACGGCAAGGCGCAGCGCGGCTCACCACCGAAGAGACGTTCCGTGCTGACGGTCTTCAACTGGTCTCCCGCTGTCCGGAGACGTGGACCCGGAGCGGCCTGCCTTGGCTGGCCCCGGCCGTCTCGGAAATCTTCCCCACTGCCAACGGCCTGCCGGTTCCCAAGTCCAACCTGCATCGACGCTTCCGCGACTATATCGATGAACTCGGCTATCCGCCGGGCCTGGACATCCATTCGCTGCGGCGGTCCTACGTCACGCATCTCTTCGAGCACTTCGGCTTCGACCACACCTTGGTCCAGCGGCAGGTCGGCCACGAACACGCCTCCACCACGTCTCTATACACCTTAGTTTCCAGCGATTACCAGACCAGCGAGCTCAACCGCGTGCTCGAGGACATGATTGAGAAGGCCGTCCGGCCCAAGGAGGAAAGAGAATGAAACGGGACATCGAATACCGGTGGCGGGCCCGGGAACTCATGGCACGGCACGGCATGCGCAACACCCGCGAACTCGTAGAACCCCTGCGGGAACGCGGGATCACCCTCTCCGAGTCGCAGATCTACCGCATGGTCAGCCAGAACCCCGAACGGAGCTCCTTCCAGTTCCTGGCCGCCCTCTGCGACATCTTCGGCGTCGAAGCGAACGAGCTGTTCACCTTCACGGCCGCCGATGCGAGGTCCAAACGCCAGAAGCAGGCCGCCGCCTCCGGGGAGAACGTCGTCCGGTTCGCTGACGCCTACAAACCCGTCAGGGCCCGGATCCTTGACGACGACTAGAGCCGGCACCCGCGGCCGACCCCGGTCCCAGGGCGACCACCGGTGCGACCGATGTGGGCGGATGGCCGCGAAGATCCGCGTAACCTGGCCCGACGGCGCCATCTGCGGGATCTGCTTCACCACCGCCCTCCGCACCCGAGGATCCTGCCCTGGCTGCGGCGAAGAACGGCTCCTTCCCGGCAAAGCCACCGACGGCACCGACATCTGCAGGGACTGCGCGGGCATCACCACCAACATGACCTGCGAGGGCTGCGGGACAGAAACCGAGAGATTTCGCGCCGGCAACTGCATCCGCTGCGTCCTCCGCGCGGACCTGGAGGGGATGCTCCACCCCCACGCTCCCCCGGATTTGAGCCTCAAACGCCTGATCGGAGTGCTCGCCGGCACAGGCAGGCCGGAGAGTGCTTACACCTGGATGCGCGGGGCCAACACCAACGAACTCCTCACCGGGCTCGGCAACCGCAGCATCGCGCTCACCCACGAGTCCTTTGATGCTCTTCCCGCCTCACGGTCAGTGGAGTACCTCCGGGAAATGCTCATCCATCACGGCATGCTGCCGGACCGAGACCGCCAACTTGCAGCGTTCGAACAATGGCCGGCCACCCGCATCCAGGACCTCGCCGAAACACCGAATATCCAGGCACCAATTGAACGCTTCGCCCGCTGGCACCGCCTCAAACGCCTCCGCCAAATGGCCAGCACCCGAAAGTCGCTGAACACTGCCGTCCGCTCCGCCAAACAGGAAATCACCGAAACGGGGAAGTTCCTTAAGTGGCTTTATGCGGAGCACGGGCTCGCAATGCAAGGCCTTAGGCAGGCGCACCTGAACCAATATCTGGGCGAAGGGCCCACGACCCGGTACGCCATCCGCACATTTCTCGTCTGGCAGATCAAGAACAAATAGATCGGCAGGCTGGAGATACCGCACCGCTACGGCGCCACCAAGCCGCTCATCACCCAACAACAACGCCTCGACCTCATACGCCAATGCATCGAATCCACAGGAGCCCCACTGTCGTTTCGGGTCGCAGGGCTCATCCTGCTGCTCTTCGGTCAGCCGGTCGGCAAGATCGCCGCCCTGCAGTGCGTTGACCTGCAGGCCCTGCCCGAGGGGCTACACCTGAGCCTGGGGAACATCCCCGTCTTGGTTCCGGCCCAGATCGCCCCTATGTTCTGGGACCACCTACACGACCGGCCCAACCAACAGACTGGCAATAAGGGGAGCCGGTGGCTCTTCCCCGGGACCCTGCCCGGCCAACACATCCACACCGACGCCATGATGGGCCAGCTCCGCGCCCTTGGTATCAACCTCGGCGGCGCATGGAACACCGCCCTGCGCAGCCTCGTGGAAGAACTGCAGCCAACCTTGGTCGCAAACGCACTCGGTTACAGCTACCAAATCATCCACAAACACGCCGCAGATGCAGGCGTCCCTATGGCCGGCTATGCAGGGAGAGGCTCGCTGCCCCGATGAGTCGTGTTCACCAAGCTACGAGCCGCGCCGATGGCGTCCTCGAGCTACGTCAGGAACGCGTTCAAAAGCACTATCGCAAGGCCAGCTAGAAAGAGAAGAGAGCAGAACAGCAGTCCCACGGTCTCCAATCCGCGGACCTGTTCACCGCGAAAAGGACCGCGAAGCCTCAGCATCCGCTCGATAATGACCGCCTGACGCTCGGCAATGCGCTTGCGAAAAACAAACCAGCCCAGACCGACGACCATCAGCACCACGCCCAGCTGCATTCCCGCTCCTCCGAAGCCACCACCAATAGCCCAAGACTGGTGGCCCCAGGCTCGACGCGTTGGGAGCCCCAATTGCGGAGAACGCCGCGGAATAGGACTCAGACTGATAAGTGCCATTCCCGCTTGGCGGGGAAGGGGGGTCCAAAAAGCCCTCCGCATGGCTGTGCACGAACGCGCCTAGGGAACACCGGACCGCTCAAAGCGAGAGTAGGCCCCCGGTCAATCCTCCCGAGCTCCTCTGGCGCGAAGTCCCGTTGAGAACCATTCCTTGACCTCGGCGTCAGTGGCGTCGGACAGGTCCAGAACCGTTGCCCCCAGCGTTGTCACGAAATTGGACGAAACCGATGCTCTCTATGAAGGACTGACCCGGGGGAAAAGATGGTCTTTGTGGCTGGTGCCGCGCAGCCGGGGTTAATAGAGGCCTTGCTCGCATCATCTAGATCATGGCAGAAGACCAGGAGACGGCTCCATGGCCTTGGAGCGGGTGCTGAGTGCGACTAAGAACCCCGTTGTCCAGCAGGAATCCGGTGATGGCATAAGCCATACCGATGCCCACGGTTTCGACCAGTTCGGGCTGTCCTGTCCTAGGCCTTAGGGAACCTAGACCCTCAAACTGGACCCCGTGCACCCGGTGGTCTTCGGACGGCGTAACGACGCCCCCCGGAAACGGTATAGGGTCGCGGCCCTCCCTGAAGGACTGCGCCCCATAGCGCCCGCCACTGATGAGGTTGCTGGTGCCTCCCGCTTCGGCCTTGTCCTCGGTTTTGGGATCGGGAACGGGTGGATGAACCGGGACCGGAAGTTTTTGTCGCTTCAAATGGGAGTGTAAGGACGCGTGCCCGTTATCGTAGACGAAGTCCCTGCGCGCATAGTAGCCGTACCCGGTGAAAACGACGAGGTCGTCGGTATTGCCTCGTCCGTGGACGTCGAAGAGCCAGGCCCGGGGTGGTGTAGGGGTCAATGCCGTGGTGGTGGCGCGGATCCTTGAGTGGAAGCAGTCATAGTATGACCTCTTGAACCGTTTGAACTCCTCGGCCCGAGGGAGATCCTCTGGAGATTTCTCCTCATCACCTGGCCGGTACTCTAGGCCGTTACTCTTCCACGTTGCCTGGTTCTGCCATGGGCGGTTAAGGTCCACATATTTGCGGTCGACCCGGTTGAGGAAGGCGTGCGGAACGAAACCCATGGCACACAGTGTCCGGACGAGGCCCAGGGAGATGTCCATGGTCCGTTGGTCATTGGTCAGTCTGGGCTTCTTGTTGGTGCTGGGATCCTCGACTCGTTCTCCGAACCGTTTCGCGTCGCGGGGAGTGGTCGCGGCGCCGCCTGCGTGCGGCGCGACGATTATCACCGGGCAATTTCCTTTCAGGTGCCAGAAGGCGATCTCGCCGTTGTGATCTTCCACCCCGACGAGGCCGGGGACTTCTTCCACACCTTCGAACGGGAGTAGTTGAGACGCCATGACTGCTTTCCCTTTCAGTGATGAAGGTTGAGGGCCTTAATCCATCGCCGGCCGCCGCGTTGCTCATACCAGATGTTGACCATCTTGTTGTGGAGGAAGGCGTCGCGGGCAAGGGCCACTGCGGCCATCTCCGAAGCAACGTTCTCCTTGTTGAGGTCGATGTAGTACGACTGACCGTCGGAGGCCTCGAAGAAGAACCGTTCGAGATCATTTGTGTCGGTGTCGTACTCGATGCGGGACGTGATCCATCGGACGTTCAGGTCGCGGATGACTACTTCAGGCAAGGCAGGTTCCTAACATGTGCTGGTGGCCGTAACCTCTAGCCAGCATCATTGAGGTCACCATGGACGACCAATTAGATCTTGCTAAGCGTTACTGCAGCGTTATGGGCTTAGAGCGCTGCCCCATACGCATTTGAATCACTTGATCTACGAGAAAAAGACCTAGACGCCAACCACGCCACGTTCGCGATCGCCGTTGCTGGCGACGGGCTCTACCAGCTGCACAAAGACGGACGAATCTGGCGCTACACCGCCTGGCTGGCACCACCACTATTCCTGCAAATGCAGGCTCCCCAGCGTTGGATAACAGTCCCATCCGTCGAACATGCAGAACGGGTCTACGACGTTGCCTATCGCGTGCCCGATCACCGTGTGCGCGCGGTGCACAGACCACGTGAACCCTTGGGCCGCCGCAGCGGCCCAGAGTTTTCTTCCTGCGCGTAGTAAAGTTCCGCACCCGCAGGCGCGGCTCCTCTTCGTGGAAGGGCGTGTCGGCCATCTCTCCGGCTTCGTACGCCTCGAAGGGTCCGAGGTAATGTTTGAGACCGGTCATCAGGGCAACGTGGGCTATACCCCTGCCCCATAGTGCAGCGAGGAGATCGCGCAGCATGCCGGCATTAACCTTGATGTTCTCCTCCTCGGTCTCACCCGCGACCACGCCGTGAAGTAAACATGCGAAGGAGCCTCCGGCTCGAGCACGCTGGTCAGCGACGCAGCCGAGGTCAGGTCCGCCGATAGCCACCGCACCCCGGGACGCTCCGCCCCCGGCTGCGGGACAGAGCAAGAACAGCCCACCCCTCCCCCGCCAGGGTCTCGACCAGGGCGGAGCCCGCGATGCCGGTGGCGCCCACTACCAGAGCCGTCCGCTGCGTTGTTGCCATTGTTACTGTGCCGATGGTCATGGTGCTCCTCTTGATATGTGCTCGTGCCGCAGATAGGCCCGACACCCTGGCGGGCCTGCACCTCTCCGGCACAGCTGCGGTCAGACCGATGGCGGCCCTATAGCGACAAGCCACCGCCCTCAGTAGATATCCCTCTCTTGGGTGCTGCAGCTGAGCAGCGCTGTTGATGATCAGTCTTATGCACGCTCGAAGCCACTTCTACTCCCGCGCGTTCTAGGCCGATAGTGGATGTTATGTCAGGTTGTTAGTTTGACAGGACAAAAGGTGCGTTATTTTCATCTTATCTCTTCTCCTTTTCTGGCACCACCCTGCACCCATCCCGGCAACCACAGTGGACGCCTCGGGCGCAACCAGAGGTCCCGCCCACACGCCGGGCTGACCGGTGATATTCTCGGCCGCGGACAATTCCACGCATCGGATTGAGCCTGAGGGACACGACCGATATGGACGACCCCGCAGCCGACGCGGAGATGTCGACGGCGGAAGCCGCCGGGTACCTGAGCAGTTTGGTTGGTTGCAGTGTCAGCGCCGAGATCATGGACAGCTTGAGGGCGCCTGGCCGCGGCCCTGTCGCAGACAACCAAGGCCAAAATATGAGATACCGCCGGTCGGCGATCGATGTGTTTCTCCGGGAAAACGGCACGGATCCGATGGCTGATCGCTGGCGTGTGGCGGAATGGCGCTGACCAATACGAGGCCGCTACCGCCGAGCATCCTGAGCTGCAGTCCGCTGAACCAATCGAAAAATCGAGAAGCCGGGACAGCGACGCTTGGGATCCCGACAAGGCCAGGTAAGAGGCAGGCCCGCGTATTGGCTGTTGTACCGCCCAATTTTGCAAGCCGGTCGGGTCTTCGACGAAGCATGCTTCCTCCGCCCCAGGGATGCCGACAGTGAAACAATAACCATCTTGCCGACGACATCGATGGTTCGGAGGCCAGCGAACCATCCCTTCACTATGGATGAACCTGCGTACGAAATTGATCTCAACAAGTCCAACGCGGCAGAACTCCGGCCGAGGCTTTTGCCCGGATATACCTTTGGGATCAGGCATCAGGCATCAGGCATCAGGCATCAGGCATCAGGCAATAGGCAATAGGCAATAGGCAATAGGACCAAATTATGCGGAAGTCGATCTCAATGGGTCATTCAGCCTGACCCTAAGTACAGAACCAGCGCTCTGTACGGAATATAAGGTCGAGCTCGTCGTAAGGTCAGCCCGCAAAATGTGTTCGGCGTGACGAGCTACACGACAACCGGCTGCTAACATCACCGGCGACAGCGGCGGCCTTGTGGGCCTCCCCGACTTCGAGACATTCATCCGGGCCGCGCGCAAGGAGTGTCATCGCACTCAATGACGCTGCCTACGGCGCGCAAGCGGAACGTCACTATCAGGGTGAGGATAGTTGGCCTCAACCATTGCGCGACGCAACCGGCCGCTTTCGCCGTAAGTGCTCAGTTGGGTTTGTTGGGGTTCATGCGGCAGGTGACGGCACTGCCGGGATCCGCCTGGGCGCCTCCTCTGGGCTGCTGGCTGGCTACGTGGGTTCCCCGGCCTTGGAAAATAGGTTTGAGGTTGGCGGCACGAATCTGTTGGGCGGCACGAGCGCGTGGGTTTTCGGTCACGTCGGGCACAGTCACTTGCTTCGATTGGAGCCATAGTCGGACGGTTGCCAAAGAGTTTGTGGTGTCGATGGAATCTACGCGGATTACCAGCGGGTCACTGGCGGTGGGCAAAATAATCTGGCCCTTAGCAGGCAGGGCGCCGGCCGGGTGCCCGCCCCCGCCGAAGATATCCGGGCCGTTCTCAGTGTTGCGGGCGTGAACGAGGACACGAGGGCCGGGCAGGGCTCGATCCCAAGCGGTATTTTCCCGGTATTCCAGATATACCGGCGGACTCCCCGGAGCTGCGCTCAGCCGCGCAGCGAGCCAGCCTGCACGGCCGGGGCGATTCAGTGCAGTCAGTTGAATGGTCTGGGCTGTCCGCGGCCAGGACCTCCAGACCCGCGACGGAGGAAGCCATCCCAGGTTCTCGAGATTGATGGCGGCCGCCCCCGGTCCTGCCGGCCGGCCGCGGGAATCGTGGAAGCTCCAGACATTCATGGCACTCATGATGTCGAAGCGATCCCCGTAGACACCATCCAACTGTGAGGATGAGTGTCCGAGGCCGAGGGTGTGCCCTAGCTCATGGGCGATGAACGTCGGTTCAAACTCGCGATCACCTGCGTAGGCGATCACGGCACTGTTCCCGCCGAGTGAGCCATGGTCGGCATTGATGTTGTAGCCGAATATGACCTGGGTAAAACCGGTCAGGGAAATGTTTGCGTTCCGTACTGCATCGAGTGCCCATGCGCCCAGCTGGACTCTTTGCGCCCGCCCGGCGAAGGCTGAAATTTCAGCGTTGGTGTGCCCGATGTCGAGCCAGCCGAAAACACGCGTACCGGCAGGACTATGACTGCCCAAGGATACTTCGGACCAATACCGGTTGACATTCAAAGGATCGGACCCGTTCGGAAGAAACATTTCCTCCCACCGGGCCTTGGGACCCGGGGGCACATCTGAGGGGTGACATAAAACGACGGCGAGGGGTTTGCTGCGTACCAGGGACCGTCCGAACCACCATCGGATGTTTTGAAGTGCGTTGACAAGATGTCTGTTCTGCACGTCGCCCCTTCCTCGGATACGCCCTGCACACGTCGAAAGCAGATTCCCAGTAAAAGTTTGAGGGCGTTACGACGGCGTTATTCGGTGACCCAAAACCCGACGCCGAAGTTATCGATATATCGCTAATATATCGATACCTTACAGAATCTTCATTAACTGCGTTTCACCCAGCGGTGCATCAGACGCAGGAATCCGGCACTGAAAGCCTCGCCAGACTGGAAGCTGTCCGATTCCATCGAGCTTGTGCAAACAATATAAGCATGCTTACTATCGAGTGAGTCGATTGGGAGACGGCTGTGAGGGGAATCGAGAAAGGTGCGCTCAGCGAAGGGGGCGCACCTTTTTCGTGCACACGTCATGTGTGCGGCAATACTCTTCCAGCATGTCGAAGACTGCGCCCAGAAACGTCGTCCTACCCGGCGACTACGGAAGTAGTCAGCAAACGGTTACCAGTACCAGTACCTACGTCCAAGCCAAGCTGGAGTAGGCGGGCGTGAACGCGCGTGCCAGATTCATCGTCTTTGCTTCCTTCTAGTGCCGCGTGATTAGTGCGAAAATGGGGACAAAATTTCTGAGCACATGCTCGGCGGAACACTCCATAGGAGAGCTAATGAATGGAAAGAATGGACCCCAGCCGTCCCACACAGGGTCAATGAATGAAAAGAAAAGACCTGATCCCACCAAGATAGAGATGGAACAGGTGCGCGGAGGCGGCTCGGTCCAGAGCGGGGAGTCCGACGCCGATTCGAGTGGTTTACGTTCCGAGCCCACTTGGCTGGACGAGGACTTCGGCGAAGATGCCAGAAGCTAGTCTCTCGCCCAACCATGTTCGACCAGATACGAAGGCTCAAGGCGGCGCGATTCGCGTCGCGTCGTGGCAAAGCGAGAGTGCCCAACGACGATGCTGAAAAGGCAGTGGGCGGCCGTCTTTTCTTTGAGTTTGTATCGCAGGAACTCAAGAACGAGCGGGAGCGCCGCGCAGCCTTGGACAGCCGGTCGGTCACTGTCATCACAAGTTCAGGTTCCTTCGTGACGCTTAGCTTTGCCCTGGTAGCGGTTGTCACCAAGATGACTGATTATCGGCCCTCGCAGCTCACCATCATTTTGCTCGCGTTGGCTACCCTCGCCCTGTGCTCGGCCGCGCTTTTCGCGCTACTGGCTAGCCGACTGGTTTTTTACGTCGTAGTCACCACGGAACAGCTCATTTCGTGGACTCGCGACGAATTCTGGCTAGATGAAGAGGACAATGCCAGATGGCAATTGACTCATGCCAATAGCCGCACGATCAAAAGTCTGCGCCAAGGAAACGCAGTGAAGGCAAATAGACTCCTGTACGCTCTATGGGCCCAACTTCTAGCTTTCGGTCTAATGTCGGCGTCGATCGTCGTCGTGCTAGTGGAGCAGTTGTAAGTTTCTGCACCGTTTCTAAGACGGAGGGAAAATGCATCAGAATCCGGAGAGGGATGTTTCGGTAGGAGAAGTTGCGCTTCTAGCCATTCCAGTCCTTGTTGGTTTACGACGCAAAATGGCAGAAGCAGAGACGCTTCAGCGTACGGGGCAGGCGCAACGCGCCTTCACTCTAGTGAACGAGGTCATAGACGATGTTGGGCGTCTCTTCGACCGTGCGGCAGAAAGGCGCAACCGAGCCGGAGATCAAGATCTTGAGGCCGCAAAGGACATGGTGGCCACCATGATAGGGCCGACCCTGTTGACCTTAGGGCGGTACGCGGAGGCGCTGCCCTTGCTGGATCGGGCCGGGCGCTCTGCACGGGCGACATCCGCTGCGTCGGGGGATGCGAAGGCAGCGCTCAAACTGGCTCTAATGAGCAGCCTTGCGCATGAAGCGCTGGGTGACTTCTCAGCAGGCGCTAGTTCCCTAAATGCGGCCCTTAGCTACTTCTGCGATGCGAGAAAGGATGCACAGAAAAAGGTCGGACGGCTTATCGGGAAACGAATGGCGGGCCGGCTCTTTGCAGGTGACTCCGAGCTCGCTGGAGCGGTACTGCAACTTGCACGTCTGCAACAGGAAGGCGGTGACAATGAGGGGGCGCAAAACTCAATCGACTGGCTATCTTCGATGCTCCCTGCTTTGCGGCCCGACCAGCGACAATATTTTTCGGCGATAAGCGCCGGCGTGCAGGCCGCAATACTGTTATCGGGTGGCGCGGCAGCAGAGGCGGAGCCCCTTTACAGGACGGCTATGAGCTACTGGTCCTCCGTCGTCGGCACCGGTCCCTCCAAGGACTTGGCGGAGGCGATCCTCGCTACAGCGACTTGCTTGGCTGATCTTCACCGCTGGAATGAGGCGGAAGAGCTCGCAATGCTTGGGTTGACTCAATTGCGGGCCGCGCTTGGATCACCGCATCCTAAAGTTGCGGATGCTGCTTTCCTGGCATCACGGTGCGTTGCAGCTCAAGGTCGAGAGGAGCTCGCTTTGGAAACCCTCCTGACAGCAACTGAGGAAGTCAACCTAGCACTCATCGACATCCTGCCGGTTCTGTCAGAACGTCAGAGGCTTATCTACTTGACGCAGGCGAGGATTCACCTTGAGGCTCTGGTCTCCCTGCAGTCGCTGTTAGGTTGGAGCAGCGAGTCGTCCAGACGAATATATGAGCTTGTCCTTCGGCGAAAGGGCATAGCTCTAGACATTGCGGTGCGTGAGCATCACGTCCTGCTTACACGGAAACATCCCGATATGCATGATCGCCTTGAAAAGCTGGGGCAACTCCGGCTTTGGACGGCCCAGCTTTTGTTGTCAGGAGCCCATTCAAAGCAGTCAGAGCAGCAATTGCTTTTGGCGTCCTGGGAGCGTGAGATCGGCGAGCTTGAAGCGGACTTGGGTCGATATGTTTCGCAAGTAGTCGAACACAGATCTCCTGATCTGCAGGACCTAATTTCCGCGATTCCCAGCAACGCTGCGCTGATTGAATTTATAGGATTTGGTGTGAGCGAGCTGCAAGGGAATCCCGCGGACGGCCGCCGTTACATCGGGTTTGTCTTGCGGCCGAGCACGGAGGAAGTGGCAGTAGTAGAGCTGGGCTCCGCAGCCCTCCTAAACAAGGCGGTGCAAAGTCTCCGCTCAGCAATGAACCAACAGCCCGGGACAACTGATCAATCACTGACATCGGCGCTAACGGTCCTATCCGAGCAATTGCTGCAGCCGCTCCTGGACGCTGTTGGTAAGGCGAGCCACTTACTCCTGGCACCTGATGGCCACTTACACAACCTGTCTTTTGAAATTGTCCCGGACTTAAACGGTGTCCAGCTGGTGTCGTCCCATGCCGTGTCTTATCTTTCAACGGCTCGAGATCTGATCGACGTCTCGCGCGATGCGCCGGTAGAGGCAGCACTACCCCTTGTGGTGGGTGCACCAGCCTTTAACTTGGGGGCCGAAAGTGGAGGCTCGCGGGATCGTAGAACAGACCAGGTCTTCCAGAATTTGCCAGGCACAGAAAGGGAAGTGAGGGCCGTCGCACAGCGCCTAGGCATTGAACCAATCACTGGTTCCGAAGCAGTGAAAGCAGTGGTTCTCAACGCCAAACATCCCCAAATACTTCACTTGGCGACGCACGGATGCTTTTTAAGCACTGCTGGTTGGAGGAGCAAGGGAACGGAAGCACGCGCGGTGCAAGCGAGGTGGACCATGACGGATTGTGTTTTGGCGTTCGCGGGGGCGGAGACGTATGCAAGTGGCGGTAATCCCCCGAAAGGAGCAGGCAATGGCTTTCTCTCGGCTCAAGAGATGTTGGCCTTGGACCTCTCAGGAACGGAACTTGTAACCCTGTCAGCATGCGGGAGCGGCTTGGGCGCGGTCTTATCAGGGGAAGGTGTATTTGGCTTGCGGCGGGCCTTAATGCTAGCTGGTGCCCGTTCCCTCGTTGTCAGTCTGTGGAACGTTCCGGACCAATTAACGGCATCTCTCATGGACGATTTCTACAATGAATTGCTGCTTGGACGCTCGCGGTTGGACGCGCTTCGCAGAGCCCAACAAGCGGCAAGACTTCGAAACCCCGACCCGAGTACGTGGGCAGGCTTCATTCTCCTGGGCAAGATCGGACCGCTCAAAACGACTCACTCGGGTTAGCGATTCACCAGGCCTAGGCTGGCCGCTTCAGTATCCTCAGGGATCCCTAGCGAGATCGGCACCTCGACCACTACCAAGTTGACGCACACCCCAAACTGACGTCCGGCAGCCCTACAAACGTCGTCAGAATAGGGTCCGAGAGTCGATTCCTGGACTGTCTTTGTGAACAGTCTTGGATGCAAACCTGACAGAAGCCCTGAAATGCAGCGCCTATTTTGAAGCTTGTCAGGTCGCGAACCAGTGCGCGAAGCGCTGCCCTGTGAATCCCACCGTGCCTTGTTTGGATGCTGCTGGGCCAACGAGCCATAAAGTTGCTTGAGTAGCTCACCAAGCAATTGTCCAGACAGTTTCTGGACAATTTGGTTTGAGCCTCGGAGCCTCGGAGCCTCGTGCTAGAGCCTCAGAAGTTTCAGATTCCGCGGCTGGCGAGCGTCCGGTTCACGGCGGCAATGTCAAGAAACCCGGATCGAACGGCTCGTCTGAGCCTGTCACCGCTGCGCCCATTCCGGGTATTCGACTGGTCAGGACGGCCGGGGTCAGCCAGCGCGTCATGATGTGCTCGTATCCGCGAATCCTCCGGAACCTTCGTCGGGTGCCGCCGGTCAGCCGGGCCGACCGCGTGTCTTCGCCCGCCCGCCGGCGGGATGCCAGCTCCCTACGGTGAAGCCAGCTGTCGCCGAAGTCGAACTCATGGAACGCCGTGGCTGATCCCCCGGGTGAGAAGCTGGTCCAGGGAGCAGTCCTCGTCGTCCAAGTCCGTAGGCTCTTCGCGCCATTCTGCGGGGGGCCACTGCATTGGCTCTGGAATTTCGCCTCCGATCGGCGCAGCGGCGCGCCAGGCGCCAAGGGGTGTCACATGACGTGGCCTATGCTCAGTCAAGACCGAGACCACGATCGCTGACCAAAACCCAATTCACCGCAGACGATGTGTCTCGCCCAAGTCCTTGCCGGACGGACTCACATCGGTACAGGGCGAGCCTCTTCGGGACAACCCTGTGCCCCTCCAGCACTCGCCCTTGCAGGATTACGGCCAATACGCCGACGTTTGATACGCAGGGGCGCCAGTGAACCTTTTCTTGTCCCATCCCTCATCTTCCAAGCACCGGCTGCCCTGAGGGTTACACACTCACGAACGGCCGATCAGCTCGGCCACGCGATCGATTTCTTCCTCCAGGTTATAGAAATGCACGGACAGCCGGATGTTTCCGGCACGAACGGCGGCCCGCACGTTGGCCTGGTGGAAGCGAGCCAGGACTGTGTCGGTGTCGCCGACCCGGACGGAAACGATGGTGGAGCGGTTCTGGTCAGGGAAGTGCTGGAAGGATAAGCCTTGCGCCGAGAGCGCGTCCTGCAGGCGCAGCGTCAGCTGCGAGTTGCGTTCCAGCAGCGCGTCGGTGCCGAACCGGCTGAAGATGCTGAGTGCAGCCTTCTCGGCCATGGCAGGAAACCAGGCCTGCGAGGTGTCGAGCTTCGAGGCAGTAGGTGACAGGTCCATGGCTGGACCGTAAAAACTCTCTGCCGGCTTTCGGGCCGCCTTCCACCCGGGGCCAACTGGCTGGATTCGGTGCAGCAGGTCGCGACGGACATAGAGGTAGCCCATTCCCCTGGAGCCAAGCAGGAATTTGTGGCTTGCCGAGGCCAGGAAGTCGACTCCGTCGCGCACCACGTCCAACCGGCACGGCCCCGGCAGCCTGGCAGGCATCGACGAACAGCCAGGCTCCGGAGTTTGCCGCTACGTTGCTGATGGCCTTCAGGTCGGTGCGATATCCGTTTGCCGAATGAACCGCGCTCACCGCGAGAAGGCGCGTACCGCCGTCGGCCGCGTGGCTGAACTCCTCGGCCGACATTCCGTCTCCCCCGGGCGCCACCGTGCGCACTTCGTAGCCACGCTCCCGAAGCATGAGCCACGGGTAGTAGTTCGATGTGAATTCGTTCGCGGCGACCACCACGTTCTCGCCATGCTTCGCCGTTGGCAGATTGGCGGCCACTATCCCGGCAGCCGTGCTCACGGCCGGAACGATGGCGATCTCCCCCGCGGCAGCGCCGATTATCGCTGCGAAGGAGGCCCGGGCGTCCTCCCCCGCCCGTTCCGCCTCGGTCCAGTCGAACCGGCCCGAGGCCCAAAGTTCGACTGCCCGTTCATAGGCTTCACGCGCCGGCGCGGAGCCGACGTTCACGCTTGCAGTATTGAAATAGATAGTGTCCCGGAGTCCGGGGAAAAGCCGGCGGATTTCAGCCGCTTCCATCAAAACCACTCCTCGTCTGGAACGGAATCAAATAATCCTATTGCGACCGTTTAGGTGCGGCCAGACGCCCCTGCGTGCGAAAGAAAAGCCGCCTTCGCGACCTCCCCGGCGCCCCGCCGTCGAACGTCTGGAAACGGTTGCGGCAACAAGTAGCCCGCCCCGAAAAAATCGGGTACATCCTACGGATGCCTGGACGACGCCGGGACCTTAGTGTCGTTGCATGGCGGCACGCTGGGTTGTCTGCTTCCCACGCATCACTGGGCAGATCAGTGCCGATCTTTCCGCCAGATGGAGACAGCGGCATTGTTCAGTTCCTGGCTCTAAGGACGTCATATGCTGCAAACCCTCATCCCCCAATCCCGGGAACAAGCACTCAACGACGCCCCGGGCAGGCCTGTGATCATGCTCAGGCCTGCTCCCGTCAGAGTGCGTTCCATGATCGGAAATGCCATCGCCTATACGGTCACGCATGTGTTGGTTGAATGGGACACGGGGGAAGAGCACCATGTCCGGTGGGAGGCAAACTGGCTGGTACGCCGGGTGCAGTAGAGCCCGTGCGGGCGGCCACCCGCGCTAGGCTCGAAGCTATGAGTTCCCCCACCCGACAGCAATCAGTCCGCGGCAGCACGGCCGCCATAGCGGCCGCCGCGCTGGCCGATGCCATCCTGATCCTCGTTTTCGCCGCAATCGGGAGGGACGCACATCAACGGACTGACGTCGTCATCGGGGTCTTCCTCACCGCCTGGCCATTCCTCGCCGGCGCCGCCCTCGCCTGGGTCGCGGTCAGGGCCTGGCGGCGTCCCCTGTCACTTCCCACGGGCGTGGCAATCTGGCTGGGAGCGGTTGCGGGCGGCATGGTCCTGCGGGCAGTAACGGGCCAAACAGTGGTGTTCGCATTCGTCGTTGTGGCGCTCCTCAGCCTGGGGCTGTTCCTGGTGGGCTACCGTGCGCTCCTGGCGCTCGTGCGCAGGCTGCGGAAGTCCTGACGCCGCACACGGCACGCGCCGCCGCCAGCCCCCGACAGTTCGGCCATGTAATAGGCTGGCAGGACCACAGAGATTTGCCGGGGCACCGCTACGGCCTACAGATCCGGAAGGATTGAACCAGTGATCACCGCATTCGTTCTGATCAAGACCGACGCCGCACGCATCCCGGAAACCGCCGAGGAGATTTCCGCGATCCAGGGAATCAGCGAGGTCTACTCCGTAACGGGAGAGTGGGATCTGATCGCCGTCGCCCGCGTGGCACGCCACGAGGATCTTGCCGATGTCATTGCCGACAAACTCTCGAAGGTGCCGGCCGTGGTGCACACCTCCACCCACATCGCCTTCCGCGCTTACTCCCAGCACGACCTCGACGCTGCCTTTGCGCTGGGTTTCGAGCAGTAGCACGCCGCTGAACGAAGAATGGCGGGCCCGGCTGATGTGCCGGGCCCGCCATTCTTGGTTATGGAGCCGCTAAGGCCGGGTGAGCGCGACCCACTTGTCCAGGACAGTGGCGGCGGCACCCGAGTCGATTGATTCTGCGGCACGGCCCAACGCTGAACGCATGCGGTCCAGGAACGGACCATCCGCCGTGGCATCAAATGCCACCAGGCCGGCCGCCGCATTGACCAACACGGCGTCGCGGGCCGCTCCGGCCTTGCCGGCCAGGACATCACGCACGACGGCGGCGTTCGCTTTGGCGTCCCCGCCGCGGAGTTCTTCCACAGTCGCCGGACGGATGCCAAGATCGGCGGGCGAAAAAGTCAACTCCGCTACGGCGCCGTCACGGATCTCCCAGACTGTGGAGGGCCCCGTTGTGGTCAGTTCGTCCAGCCCGTCGTCGCCCCGGAAAACAAGGCCACGGCTCCCCCGCCGGGCCAGCACTCCGGCAACGAGCGGAGCCATCCTCGCATTGGCAACGCCCACGGCTGAAGCCTGCACCTGGGCAGGATTGGTCAGCGGTCCCAGAAAATTGAAAGCAGTAGGAATTGCCAGTTCCCTCCGCGGTACTGCGGTGTGGCGGAACGAAGGGTGGAAGACCTGCGCGAAGCAGAACGTTATGCCGGCCTCCCCCGCATTGCGTGCCACGTGCTCCACCGGGAGGTCGAGCCGGACGCCCAGCGCCTCCAGGACGTCGGCGGAACCGGAGGACGACGACGCCGCACGGTTGCCGTGCTTTACCACCTTGGCCCCCGCGCCGGCTGCCACCAGGGCAGCCATGGTGGAGATGTTGACGGTGTTGAGCTGGTCGCCGCCGGTGCCCACAATGTCCAGCTTCTCACCGGGGATGCTGATGGGCGTGGCATGGCGCAGCATCGCCTCCACCAGGCCCGAAATTTCATCAACGGTTTCACCCTTGGCACTGAGGGCAACAAGGAATCCTGCAATCTGGGACGGCGTTGCCTCGCCGGACATAATCCTGTCCATGGCCCACGCGGTGTTATCCGCCGTGAGATCGGTGCCGGTGATGAGCGCTGAGATGAGCCGGGGCCAGGTGTTGCTGCCCGCCGGTGCGGTTGCCTGAGAAGTCACCTCCTGATGCTATCGAGCGGCCCCAGCCCTGACCAATGTGAACACCGCCGGGAACTTTTCCGGGCAATTTCGCGTCTTTGTAGAAAAAGTCCCCCGAAAAGGCGGTTCGCGTTGGGAAGTACGGACTTTTATAGACATAATGTCTATGTGACATCTGCGACCCATGCCCCCAGTACCCCGGCGCACCCGACGCTGAACCGCCCCAACATGGTTTCGGTAGGAACCGTTGTTTGGCTGTCCAGCGAGTTGATGTTCTTCGCCGGTCTCTTTGCCATGTACTTCACACTGCGCTCCACAAGCGGACAGATGTGGGCCGAAGAGACAGCCAAGCTCAACTTCCCCTTTGCGCTCGTTAACACCATCGTCCTCGTGGCCAGTTCCTTTACTTGCCAGATGGGCGTCTTCGCCGCCGAACGGCTGCAGCCCCGCAAAACGGGCGGACCCTTCCAGTTCGCCCGCTGGGGCATGAACGAATGGTTCACCCTGACCTTCATCATGGGCGCAATCTTCGTCGCAGGCCAGAGCACCGAATACGCCATGCTTGTGTCAGAGCACGTCTCGCTCTCATCCAACGCCTATGGTTCGGCTTTCTACATCACCACCGGCTTCCACGGCCTGCACGTCATCGGCGGCCTAATAGCCTTCCTCTTCATCATCGGACGCTCGTTCGCGGCGAAGAAGTTTGGCCACTTCGAGGCGACCTCCGCAATTGTCACGTCCTACTACTGGCACTTTGTGGATGTTGTCTGGATCGGACTCTTCCTGGTCATCTACGTACTGAAGTAGTCAAGCTTTGATTCCTTTTCTACAAGAGGCAGAATTTCAAGAAGCGGCTCACGGAGCCGGCGCAGGATCGAATAAAGGAACCACCACGTGAAGGCTCTCTCGCAAAAGCGGCGTCACCCACTCGCAGTAATAGCGCTGCTACTGATGGGACTACTCGTCACTGGGGGGCTCTACGCCGTTGCCACCACCGTCAACGAGGCGAAGGCTTCCACCACCAGCTACAGCGCAAGTGACACCGCCGAGGGCCAAAAGCTCTTCGAAGCCAACTGCGCGACATGCCACGGCATGGGCGCCAGCGGCACCCAGGCCGGCCCCGCGCTGGTAGGAGTCGGAGCAGCAGCTGTCGATTTCCAGGTCGGTACCGGCCGCATGCCGATGCAGATGAACGGACCCCAGGCCTACAAGAAGCCTGCCCAGTTCAACGAAACCCAGACCCATCAGCTTTCAGGTTATGTTGCTTCCCTGGGTGCAGGCCCGGCAATTCCTGAAGAACACCTGTTGGACGAAAAGGGTAACGCTGCCGAAGGTGGCGAACTCTTCCGCGTGAACTGCGCCATGTGCCACAACGCTGCTGCTGCCGGCGGCGCCCTGACCCGTGGCAAGTTCGCCCCGGCCCTGGCCGACGTTTCCGGAAAGCACATCTACGAAGCGATGGTCTCCGGCCCGCAAAACATGCCCGTCTTCAACGACGCGAACGTGACGCCCGAAGGCAAGCGCGACATCATCACCTTCCTCAAGCAGATCGAATCCAACGGCTCCCCCGGCGGCGCGGACCTGGGCTCCCTCGGCCCGGTCGCCGAAGGCCTCTTCGTCTGGATCGCAGGACTCGGCGTCATCATCGCCTTTACGATCTGGCTGACATCCCGAACGTCCTAGGACGCCGGGATCCCCAAAACTTCTGCTGCCCAGTCAGCAGTTTGACATTGAAAACTAACCCGGCAGACGCCGGGACGAGAGAAGGATGAGGCGAATTATGGGCAACCATAGTGACGGCAGTCCGAACCACTCGGGCACCGTAGCTACGGCTGGTCAGAATGAGGTGGAGAAATTCCAGGATCCTGGACTTCCCCCGCATCGTTTGCGCCTGGCTGACACGGACCCGAAGGCCGCAAAACGGGCAGAACGGCAGGTCGCAGTACTCTTCGGCGCCTCCGTTGTTGGCACCCTGATCTTCCTGGTGGCGTACTTCGCCATTGATTTGGGCGCGGGGTCAGGGGCAAACATTGCCACGATCCGCCTGCAGAACGCCCTCCTGGGCCTTGGCACCGCCTTTGCCATGCTCGGCATCGGCACTGGCATCGTGCATTGGGCCAAGGCCCTGATGCCTGACCACGAAGTCTCCGAGGAGCGCCACGCGATCCGCACCGAAGAGGACCGCCTCGCCGCGGTGCGCATCGTGGACGACATCGTGGAGGAGACCGGCATCAAGCGTCGCCCGCTCATCCGCAACACCCTGCTCGGCGCCGTTGCCCTGGCACCTTTGCCCGCCATCGCGGTTTTTGGTGACCTTGGCCCCCGCCCGGACAACAAGCTGGCGCACACCATGTGGGCTCCCCTGGAAGGCAAGCTCAAGCGCCTCACCCGGGACCCTGACGGTACGCCCATCAAGGCCTCCGACGTCACCCTGGGCTCGGCGTTCCACGTCATTCCGGAAGGCCTGAACGAACTGCACGAGGGCAAGCTCAACGAAAAGGCCAAGGCTGTTGTGCTCCTCATGCGCCTCGATCCTGCGTCCCTGAAGCCCTCAGCGGGACGCGAGGACTGGAGCTACAACGGCATCGTTGCCTACTCCAAGATCTGCACCCACGTCGGTTGCCCTGTTGCCCTTTACGAGCAGCAGACGCACCACCTGCTGTGCCCGTGCCACCAGTCCACCTTCGACCTCACGCAAGAGTGCAAGGTGATCTTTGGTCCGGCCAGCCGGCCCCTCCCCCAACTGCCCATCGCAGTGGACAACGAGGGCTACCTGGTCGCAACAAGCGACTTCAAAGAACCTGTAGGACCGAGTTACTGGGAGCGTGATGAGCATGAGCGCAGCGTCAACAGCTGAAGCCCCCGCCTTCGTAGCCAAGACCAAGACCGGACGCATCACTGATTTCGTTGACTCCCGAGTCGGCGGTTCCGGTATCCTCCGCGAGTTCGGGCGCAAAGTCTTCCCCGACCACTGGTCGTTTATGTTCGGTGAAGTGGCGCTCTACTCGTTCGTCATTCTGCTGCTGTCAGGGACCTTCCTGACCTTCTGGTTCGATCCGTCCATGGCTGAGACCCGCTACGCGGGTTCCTATGTGCCGTTGAAGAACGTGGAAATGTCGGTTGCGTACAGCTCCTCGCTGAACATCTCCTTCGACATCCGCGGTGGGCTCTTTATGCGCCAGGTGCACCACTGGTCCGCCCTGCTGTTTGTGGCTTCCATTGCCGTGCACATGCTGCGTGTGTTCTTCACCGGAGCCTTCCGCAAACCGCGTGAAATGAACTGGGTTGTTGGCAGCGTCCTCCTGATCCTCGCCATGGCGGCCGGCTTCACCGGCTACTCCCTTCCCGATGACCTGCTCTCCGGCAACGGCCTGCGCATCATCGACGGTGTTATCAAGGCCATTCCCGTCGTGGGCACGTACATCTCGTTCTTCCTCTTTGGCGGCGAGTTCCCCGGCACCGCAGTTATCGGTCGCCTGTACATGCTCCACATCCTGCTCGTGCCCGCACTGATCCTGCTGATGATCGTGCTCCACCTCTTTATGGTCGTTGTGCACAAGCACACCCAGTACCCTGGCCCGGGCCGCAACGACGGCAACGTCGTCGGCTACCCCCTGGGTCCGGTATACGCGGCCAAGGCAGGCGGCTTCTTCTTCATCGTCTTCGGCGTCATCGCCCTGATGGCAGCCTTCTTCACGATCAACCCGATCTGGAACTACGGACCGTACGATCCCTCCCCCGTCTCGGCCGGTACCCAGCCTGACTGGTACATCGGTTTCGTTGACGGTGCCCTGCGCCTGATGCCGGGCGTTATTGGGGACTTCCACTTCGAGTACGTCATCTTCGGATACACGCTCACACTGAACGTCCTCCTCCCGGCCCTGGTGCCGGCAGGCATCCTGTTCACCGTGATGTTCATGTACCCGTGGATTGAACGGTGGATCACCAAGGACGACCGCGAACACCATGTGCTGGACCGTCCACGGAACGCCCCGACCCGCACCGCCATCGGCGCAGCAGGCTTCGTGTGGTACTGCGTCATGTGGGCAGCTGCCGGATCGGACCTCATCGCCACGCACTTCCACGTATCGCTGAACGATGTTACATACTGGCTCCGTGCGCTGTTCTTCGTCGGCCCGATCATTGCCTACATCGTCACCAAGCGCGTAGCCCTGGCTCTCCAGCGCAAGGACCGCGAAATCGCGCTCCACGGCCGTGAGACCGGCCGCATCGTGCGCCTGCCGCACGGCGAGTTCATCGAGGTCCACGCACCGCTCGATGAGTACAAGCGCTACAAGCTGGTGGGCTTCGAATCACCGGTTCCGCTGCCGGCAGTTCCGAACGAACACGGCGTCGTGACACGCAAGGAAAAGCGTCGGGCCTTCCTGTCCAGGTGGTTCTTCGAGGACCGTGTGGCACCGGCTACGCCCGCGGAGCTGGAAGCCGCACACGGGCACCACGCTCCGGCAGTGGAAGCGGCAGAGGAAAGCAAGACCCTCAGCCACTGATCAGCCAAGCAGTAATGGGAAGGCCCCGGTCCAATGGACCGGGGCCTTCCCATTGCCGTCAGTTGCCGCGGTATCCGGAGGAATGATTCCGTGCGGTACGGGCTCCCGGCCGCTGGAGAGGGACCCAGAGCTTGTAGCGGTCCGCCCTGTAGTAGGAAACCGAATAGTCCACCATGGCACGCGCCACAAACGCGTGCCGCTGGATTTTAAGCAGTGGGGTGCCGACGTCGACGTTGAGCAGGCGGGCCGTGGAAGGGGACGCTGCCGTCGCCTCGATCATGTCCTCTCCCCACTCCATGACCAGGCCGAACTGCTCGCTCAGGACGTTGTACAGGGAAGTGGGAGGCTCGCTGTCGAGCAATCCTGGCACGCGCTGAGCGGGGATGAAGTTCTCATCCACGCTCATGGGCTCGCCGTCAGCCAGCAACAGCCGCCGGAACCGTACCAGGGGCGTCCCCTCCTCCACCTGGAGTTCCCGTGCGAGGAAGGCACTGGCACCGATCTGCTCGAAGCTGAGGACCTTCGCCGCCGGAACCATGCCGCGGCGCTGCATCTCCTCGCTATAGGAGGTCAGCTTGACCTGCAGATCGAGTTTTGGCTTGCGGACAAAAGTGCCGAGCCCAACTACCCGCTCGATCACCTCTTCACCGACGAGGGCGTCGATGGCCTGCCGGACTGTCATTCGCGCAAGGCCGAACCGCAGGGCAAGATCGCGCTCCGACGGTAAGGCAGATCCCGGCGGACAGGATTCGCTGATGTAAGCCCGCAGGATTTCCCGGAGCTGGATGTAGATGGCTGCACCGCTGCTTCGGTCTATCTCGCCCCGGATGCCCTCGGCTTTAGTGGCCACGGCGTGTCATTCCTGCTTCGATCTTCACCCTTCAATCTTAAACCAACGTTGAGGAGGTCTAGACCGGCCACAAGAAGCGCTCGTGTTCGTGAGAGGGCCGGGAGGGCGCTATATTGGATTGGAAATTTCAGCAGGTGGCGGGCGGGACCGTCAGGACAGAGGAGACGCTTTGCCAGTTCAGAAGGCCGTGGTTTCGGCTGCGATCGGATTGCATGCCCGTCCAGCGGCGGAATTCGTCCGGGCCGTCACAGCCACAGGTCTTCCCGTCAGCATCCGGAAAGCGGGAATCCAGGGCGTCGATGCCAGATCACTGCTCGAAGTGAT
Source organism: Pseudarthrobacter sulfonivorans (assembly GCF_014712225.1). Taxonomy (GTDB): domain Bacteria; phylum Actinomycetota; class Actinomycetes; order Actinomycetales; family Micrococcaceae; genus Arthrobacter; species Arthrobacter sulfonivorans. The sequence continues at coordinate 306,991 of NZ_JACXBW010000003.1, read as the reverse complement.
GACCGCTGATTTTCCGTTCGGCTGTGAGGTGGAGCTTTCAGTCCCTGAAGAATCCCTCAGCGGCACCACCAGACCCGAAGAAATCGAGAACGCCCTCCAGGTGCTGGCAGCGCTACTTGAGGCTCAGGGGGCCGCCCAGGGCCCATCCCGGGTGATCTGACGGCACCTGTGGCAGCAGGCGCGGGCACCAAAGCAACGGCCTACCGCAAAACGAGAAACGCTGGGCCCCACCCGAAGGTGGGGCCCAGCGTTTTTTTTCTGATGCTAAGGCCGGGACCGGACCAGCAGAACCTAGTGCGCGTGGTCTCCACGGCTGTATTCGAAGACCCAGCCCACGAGTGCAACCACGGCAAGGCCGGCAGCGATGAACACGATCCACCATCCGACTGCCAGGCCGAGGAAGCCACCGGCGCATGAAAGACCCAAAACCAGCGGCCACCAGCTCCAAGGGCTAAAGTGCCCCTGCTCGCCGGCACCCTCATGGATTTCAGCGTCGCTGCGATCCTCGGGACGCATACCGACACGACGGCCGGTAAAGCCGAGATACGCGCCGATCATTCCCGACAGGCCCGCGACGAGCAGGACGCCGAGCAGGCCAACCGGCTCCATCCAGTGCGTCAGGAACCCGTAAACCAAGGCGACCGGGACGAAGAAGAAGACGCCGGCTCCAAAGATCCAAGACTCAATTTTCACTGCGCTGTATCCTTCTGGTCGGCGTTACCGAGCACAGCTGCTGCGGGAGCAGGCGACTCGACGGTGTGTACCTGGGAGAGCTCCGGGTGGTGCAGGTCCAGGGCGGGACGCTCCGACCGGATGCGCGGCAGGGACGTGAAGTTGTGCCGCGGCGGCGGGCACGAGGTGGCCCACTCCAGCGAGGCGCCGAAGCCCCACGGGTCATCCACCTCAACCTTTTCATTGCTGCGCCAGGTGATGTAGACGTTCCAGAAGAACGGGATCAGCGAGGCGCCCAGAACGAACGACGCGATGGTGGAGAACTGGTTCATCCAGGTGAAGTTGTCCTCCACCAGGTAGTCGGCGTACCGGCGCGGCATGCCCTCGACGCCCAGCCAGTGCTGGATGAGGAACGTTCCGTGGAAGCCCAGGAACAGCAGCCAGAAGTGGATCTTGCCGAGGCGCTCGTTGAGCATCTTGCCCGTCCACTTCGGCCACCAGAAGTAGAAGCCGGCGAACATCGCGAAGACCACGGTGCCGAAGACCACGTAGTGGAAGTGAGCCACCACGAAATAGGAATCCGAGACGTGGAAGTCCAGCGGCGGCGAAGCCAGGATAATGCCCGTCAGGCCACCGAAGAGGAACGTGACCAGGAAGCCGATGCTCCACAGCATCGGGGTTTCGAACGTCAACGACCCCCGCCACATGGTGCCGATCCAGTTGAAGAACTTCACGCCGGTGGGCACCGCGATGAGCATGGTCATGAAGGCGAAGAACGGCAGCAGCACCGAACCGGTGACGTACATGTGGTGGGCCCACACGGTCACGGACAGGGCAGCGATGGCGATGGTGGCGTAGACCAGGCCCTTGTAGCCGAAGATCGGCTTGCGGCTGAAGACCGGGAAGATCTCCGAAACGATGCCGAAGAACGGCAGCGCAATGATGTAGACCTCGGGGTGCCCGAAGAACCAGAACAGGTGCTGCCAGAGAACGGCGCCGCCGTTTTCCGGGTCAAAGATGTGCGCACCAAACCTGCGATCCGCACCCAGTGCGAACAAAGCCGCCGCCAGTGGCGGGAACGCCATGAGGACCAGGATGGACGTGATCAGGGCGTTCCAGGTGAAGATCGGCATGCGCCACATGGTCATGCCCGGCGCACGCATGCAGATGATGGTGGTGATGAAGTTGACCGCACCGAGGATCGTGCCGAAACCGGACAGCGCCAGGCCGAAGACCCACAGGTCACCGCCGATGCCCGGGCTGAAGGTGGTGTTCGACAGCGGGGCGTAGGCGAACCAGCCGAAGGAAGCAGCACCCTGGGGGGTGATGAAGCCGGACACGGCGATGGTGGAGCCGAAGAGGAAGAACCAGAACGCCAGTGCATTCAGCCGCGGGAACGCAACGTCAGGCGCGCCAATCTGCAGCGGCATGATCACGTTCGTGAAGCCCGCGAACAGCGGGGTGGCGAACATCAGCAGCATCACGGTGCCGTGCATCGTGAACAGCTGGTTGTACTGCTCTTTGGTCTGCAGGATCTGCATGCCGGGCTCGAACAGCTCGGCACGGATCAGCAGCGCCATAACGCCGCCCAGGCAGAAGAACACAAACGACGCGATCAGGTACATGTACCCGATGGTCTTGTGGTCTGTGGAGGTGATCCAGTTGACGACGATGCGTCCCTTGGATTTCGGAACTACGGGAGCCTCAAGGGTCCCCACAGGTGCGGATTGGGTGTAAGTAGCCACGTCGCTCCCCCTACTTCGTTTCGTTCAGGTTCGGGTTGCGGTCATACTCTGCGCCGAGGAGGCCCGTGTTTCCTGCGGCCTTGAGTTTGTCCATGTGAGCCTGGAATTCAGCTTCGGAGACAACCTTCACGCGGAACAGCATTTCGGAGTGGTACTCGCCGCAGAGTTCTGCGCATTTGCCGTCATAGGTTCCCTCTTTAGTGGGAGTGAACCGGATGTAGTTGGTCTTGCCCGGGATCATGTCGCGCTTCTGGAGGAAGGCGGGAACCCAGAAAGAGTGGATGACGTCGCGTGAGTTGAGTTCCAGGTCAACGGACTTGTTAACCGGCAAGTAGAGCGTCGGAAGAGCTTCCTTGTCGATGGCGTTGCCCGTCAGGTGCGCCTGGACGCCTGCTTCGTAGAGGTCCTCCTCGACGACATTGCCGGACTTGTAGTTGAAGTCCCATGCCCACTGCTTGCCACGGACGTCGACTACGACATCTGCCGGCTGTGAGCGGTCATCGATGGCCTGCTGGTCGCGGTCAGTGAAGTAGAAGAACACCAGGACCATGAAGATCGGAATGGTCAGGTAGAACACCTCAAGCGGGAGGTTGAAGCTGATCTGCTTGGGGAACCCTACGGTCCCCTTGCGGCGGCGGTAGGCAACAAGGCACCAGACGATCAAGCCCCACGTAATGATGCCCACAACGAGGGCGGCAATCCATGAGTTGACCCAGAGGTCCATGATCCGGTCAGTGTGATTGGTGGTGCCACGCTCGGTGGGCAGCCACCCCCTCGATACCTCTGGCGAACATCCAGTCAAAACCAACGCGCCGGCAACTGCCAAGCCTGAGATCGATGTGATCGTTTTGCGTCGGCTGCCGGTTCGGTTCTGCGAACTCACAGACGGCCCTTCCTACTTGTTGCTGTTGCCCGGCGGCTCTATGGCCTTCCGGGCACACTAAAAGTTTTACTACTCGGTGTAGAGCTTACCGCTCCGCCGGGCTTTTCGCCCACATGTCGGCGCCGTGCCGTCGTGCCGTTTTTGGCGGACGGAAAGCAGGCGCCGGCATCGGGCGAAAGGACCGGGTCAGTGGAATGAATCACCACATGCGCAGGAGCCTCCGGCGTTGGGGTTGTCAATGGTGAAACCCTGCTTGGAGATGGTGTCTTCGAAGTCGATGCTCGCACCGCTGAGGTAAGGCACGCTCATCTTGTCGACCACAACTTCAACGCCGTCGTAGTCACGGACGGCATCGCCGTCGAGGAGACGCTCGTCGAAGTAGAGCTGGTAGATGAGGCCCGAGCAGCCGCCGGGCTGGACGGCAACACGGAGGCGGAGGTCCGTACGGCCCTCCTGCTCCAGCAGGCTGCGGACCTTCCCTGCAGCGACGTCGGTCAATTTGACCTCGTGCGCGGCCAGTTCATCGCTGGCAGCGGCTGCGGTTTCAGTGGTGTTCTCGTTGGTTGCGGTGCTCATTTGGCCTACCTTTGGACGGTCCTGGCGGCTCCGCGTCAGCGGCGCCTGCCCCTACAGATACGGTATGGGCTATAGCTACATGCTACTTCGGTCGGACGTGTAGCTCTAACTGCAAACGTAACCGTTGGCATCCGGTCATTTGTTCCCGGTAGGGCTGGCCAGCAGCATCAGCGGGGGCGGCTCACGCGAGCCCGTCGGCATTGAGCCGCGCCAGAAGCAATGCTTCGGCAACGACGGCGTTCTTGAAGTCGCCGATGTGCAGCGACTCGTTGGCGCTGTGCGCGCGTGAATCAGGGTCCTCCACGCCCGTGACCAGGATCTGAACATCGGGGTACAGGTCCACCAGGTCGGAGATGAACGGGATCGATCCGCCGATGCCCATCTCCACCGCAGGGACGCCCCAGGCCTCCCCCAGCGCCCACATGGCGGACTTCGCCGCTGCCGACGACGTATCGGCGAGGAACGAATTGCCGCTCTCCCCGGGTGTGAACACGACCTTCGCGCCAAAGGGTGCGTTGGCTTCGACGTGCCGCCGTACGGCATCCATGGCCGCTGCCGGCTCCTGACCGGGAGCCAACCGGAGGCTGAACTTGGCGCGGGCCCGCGGCAGGAGGGTGTTGGATGCCACGTCAACCGCCGGGGCGTCGAACCCGATAATGGACAGGGCCGGCTTGGTCCAAAGACGCGCGGCGATGCTTCCCGTGCCAGCCAGCCGGACGCCGTCGAGCACTGACGAATCAGTACGGTACTCCGCTTCCGTGAGGTCCACGCCGGCGTTGTCATAGCCCACCAGACCGTCGATGGCCACGTTGCCCTCGGCGTCGTGGAGTGTGGCGATCAGCCGGGACAGCAGGGTGGGCGCATCCAGCACCGGGCCGCCGAACATTCCCGAATGGACAGCATGTTCCAGCACCTGGACTTCAATGGTGCCGTCCACGAGGCCGCGCAGGCTGGTGGTCAGGGCCGGTACGCCCACTTTCCAGTTACTGGAGTCTGCAACAACAATCACGTCGGCCCGAAGCAGCTCCCGGTTCGTTTCGAGGAACGTGCGGAACGTGGGTGAGCCGGCTTCCTCTTCGCCTTCGAAAAAGAATGTGACGCCGAGGCCGAACTCCTTGCCCAGGACCTCGGATGCCGCAGTGTAGGCCGCCACGTGGGCCATGATCCCGGCCTTGTCGTCAGCAGCGCCGCGCCCGTACAGCCTTCCGTTGCGTTCGACGGCGGCAAACGGCTCGGACTCCCAGAGCCCGGGATCCCCCGGAGGCTGTACGTCATGGTGGGCGTAGAGCAGGATGGTCGGTTTCCCTGCCGCGGCCTGACGCCGAGCGACGACGGCGGGCCCTCCTGGGGTGCCGTCTTCCTTGTTGCTGCGGAGGATCTGGACTTCGTCCAGCCCTGCGTTGCGGAGCAGGTCTGCCACGGCAGCGGCGCTGGCATCCAAGGGTGCCGGATCGAAACTTGGCCACGCGATGCCGGGTATGGCCACAAGATCCTTGAGCCGGCTCAGGGTGGTATCGAAGGAACTGGCCACGGCCTGCCGCAGCCCGGCCCCGTCGACGGATCGGACGGAGGGGCCTGAGCCGGGGGTGTCGGCGTCGGGCGTTCTGGCGTCGTAGGGCGTTGGCGCTGGATTGGGTGTCATGGCGATCACAATACCCGCGCGGAATCCATTAGGCCGCAAGGTATTCTGTTCAAGTGTTCGGACGTAAAAAGGAAGCGCCTACGGCGCAGGAATCAATAGACCAGCAGGCCGCTGAAGCGGCAGCCCGGCAGGATGCCGCGTTTGGCAAGGGTGCGCCAACGCCCAAACGCAAAGCCCAGGAGGCGGCCCGAAAGAGGCCCCTGGTGCCGGAGGACCGAAAGGCGTCCAAGGCGGCTGAGCGCCAGGCTGTTCAGGACCAGCGGGCCAAAATGCGCCAGGCCCTGGACACCGGTGACGAGAAGTTCCTGCCCCTGCGCGATAAGGGCCCGCAGAAGCGTTATGCCCGCGACTACGTCGATGCGCGCTTCAGCCTCGGCGAATACCTGATGTTCGGGGCCCTGGTGTTTGTGATTATCTCCCTGCTTGTGCCGGCGTCCAGCGAGCAGATGGTTTATGTCCTGGGCGGCTTCTGGGTGATGTTCCTGGCTGTTTTTGTCGACGTGTTCATCCTGTCCCGCCAGCTCCGCAAGAAACTCACGGCCAAGTTCGGTGAAGTCGAGCGCGGTACCGTCTGGTACGGCTCAATGCGTTCGCTGCAGTTCCGCAAACTGCGGCTGCCGAAGCCGCTCGTGAAGCGCGGTCAGTACCCCTCCTGACCGGCTGGCCTTGACCTATCAGCTCCTCGTGAGCATAAATCCCCGGCGGACGGACCGCCGGGGATTTTTTCTGCCGTTCAGCACTCAGCGTCGGCGCATTTTGGCCAGTCCACGATTAACCCGTGCTGCCCAGAAAGGACCTTCGTAGAGGAACGCCGTGTAGCCCTGGACCAGCGTCGCCCCGGCATCCAACCGTTCCTGGACATCCTGCGCCGTTTCGACCCCGCCCACGGCCACGAGGGTGACCGCGCCCCCGGTGGCTTCCTTGAGCCTGCGGAGGACTTCAAGGGAACGCTGCTTCAGCGGTGCACCGGACAGGCCGCCGGCCCCGCATTGGTCCACCTTTGCTGCCGGTGACTTAAGGTCCGAGCGCCCGATGGTGGTGTTGGTGGCGATGATGCCGTCCAACTTCAGGTCCAGCGCGAGCCGCGCAACGTCGTCGATGTCCTCGTCACTCAGGTCAGGGGCAATCTTCACCAGCAGCGGGACGTGGCGGCCAGCAGCCTTGTCCGCCTCCTCCCCCACTGCGGCCAGCAGCGGACGAAGGGTCTGGACGTCCTGCAGGAGACGGAGCCCGGGCGTGTTGGGGGAACTGACATTGACCACCAGGTAGTCGGCTGCCGGTGCGAGGCTCCGGGCGCTGATCAGATAGTCGGCCACGGCATCGTCGAGTTCCACCACCTTGCTCTTCCCGATATTCACCCCGATCACCGGCCGGATATTGGGGTGCTTACGCCGGAGGGCCGCCCGTGCAGCTTTGAGGCGGGGCTCGACGGCGGCCGCACCGTCATTGTTGAAACCCATCCTGTTGATCACCGCGCGGTCCTCAATCAGGCGGAAAAGGCGCGGTTTCTCATTTCCGGGCTGCGCCTGGCCCGTGATGGTGCCTACTTCGACGTGGCCGAAGCCGAGTTCCGTCAGGGCTTCGATGCCCAGTCCTTCTTTGTCGAAACCGGCTGCAAGGCCGAACGGGGACGGGAAGGTCACGCCAAAGGCAGTGGTCTGCAGGGACGGCGCAGGTGCCGTAAACCGCTGAAGCAGCCGCCCCGCACCGGAGCTGTGGGCAAGCTTGATCCCTTTGAATCCGATCTTGTGGGCGCGTTCGGCGTCCATCCATGAAAAGGCCAGCTTAAAGAATGTCGGATATACGCGCATGGCTCTAGTTTTCCGTCTTGGGCGGTGCAGACCAAACCGGGCCGTTACAGAAGGCTGCCCGGCTACCATAAAGCCATGGAGTGGCAGCCTGACATCCTCGGTGCGGGCTTCGAAGCGTGCACGTTCGAGGCATCGGGAGCCGACGGCGTCCTGCGGACCGCGACGCTGGTTCGATTTCGCCCCGGCATGGGCGGGACCGACACGGATCAGCGCGCCAGGCAACACCCTGGCACACAGCAGCGACCACGACGGACGGTGTTGTTCCTGCATGGCTGGAGCGACTATTTCTTCAACGCTGACCTTGCGCGCTTCTGGACGAGCACCGGATACGAGTTCTACGCGTTGGACATGCATAACCACGGGCGCAGCCTGCGCCCCGAGGCGCCGGGCGGCTACGTCGCAGACCTGGCAGACTACGACGCCGAAATCGGCCAGGCCATGGCCATCATCCGGGCCGATCCGGGCGGCCCGGACGAACCGCAGCTGGCGCTCATGGGCCATTCCACCGGCGGCCTGGTGGCTGCCTTGTGGGTCAGCCGCCACCCGGGAGCAGTCTCGCACCTGATACTGAACAGCCCGTGGCTGGAGATGCATGGGAGCGCGTTTGTCCGCTACGCAGCCTCCACGATGGTGAGACCGGTGGCGCGCTTTCGGCCCGAGGCGATCCTGAGGCTGCCCGAACGGGGATTCTATTGGCGGACGATCAGCAATTCGGCCGATGGCGAGTGGGCCCTTGACGACAGGTTCCGGCCGCCCATGGCTTTCCCGCTGCGCGCCGGTTGGCTGAGCGCCGTCCTGTCGGGCCATGCCCAGGTGGCCCGGGGACTGGGCATTGACATCCCTATTTTGGTCCTGCTCTCGCGGGGCAGCGCCACCGGGCCGTTCTGGACTGAGGAGATGCGGCGGACGGACGCCGTACTGGACGTGAACATCATCGCCCTCCGGGCGCTCACGCTGGGGCGCACCGTTACGGTGGAACGGATTGAGGGCGCGCTCCATGACGTCTTCCTCTCACCTGCTGAAGTGCGGGCGGACGCATATGCCCGGCTTTCCCGGTGGCTGCGCGGCTACGGCACCCCTGCACCCGGGCTCGCCGATTCCGGACCTGACGCATGACCTGCCGGGTGCAGTCCTACCCTTGGGTGGTGGCTGCGTCCACTGCGCCGCCGTAGCGCCGGTCCCGCTGGGCGTAAATCTCCACGGCCTCCCACAGTGTCCGACGGTCCACATCCGGCCACAGGGTGTCCATAAAAACGAACTCAGCGTAGGCCGACTGCCACAGCAGGAAGTTCGAGAGCCGCTGCTCCCCCGAGCTGCGCAGGAACAGGTCAACATCGGGCAGGTCCGGTTCGTCCAGGAACTTCTGGATGGTCTTCTCCGAGATTGACCCGGGCTTAAGCCGGCCCGCCGCTACTTCGACGGCGATGGCGGAGACCGCGTCCGTGATCTCGGCCCGGCCGCCGTAATTAACACACATGGTCAACGTGCACGTGGTGTTTCCGGCGGTGAACTCCTCAGCCTCTTCGAGTTCGCGGATGACCGATCCCCACAGCTTGGGCCGGCGGCCGGACCATCGGACCCTGACACCCCACTCGTCCAGCTGGTTCCGTTGCCGGCGCAGCACATCCTTGTTAAAACCCATGAGGAAGCGGACTTCCTCCGGAGAACGGCGCCAGTTCTCCGTGGAGAAGGCATAAACACTCACATACTCGATGCCGAGTTCGATGGCGCCGGCCATCACATCCAGGAGGGCGGGCTCGCCGGCTTTGTGACCCTCGATCCGCGGCAGTCCGCGCTGGTTTGCCCAGCGGCCGTTCCCGTCCATCACAATGGCCACATGGCGGGGGATGAATTCGGCCGGGATCGCCGGCGCAACCGCGCCGGACGGGTGCGGATACGGTGCCACCACGGGGGCGGTTCGTGTCCGCGGAGGATTCTTCTTTTTTCCCAAAGCCACTGTCAGCCACGCTCCACATGTTTGAGGGATTTCAGGACACGCTCAAGGTGCCATTGCAGGTATGCGGCCACCAGCCCGGCGGCTTCCCGGCGGTGCAGCACTTCCGAACCGTCCGCCGTCGTCCAGTCCCCTGTCAGAAGGGCGCCCAACAGCATCACGGTTTCAGCCGCGGGCGCGGGTGACCCGGGCGGCCGGCAGTCAGCGCAGACCATGCCGCCGAGGGGGGCCGAAAACGCAGTATGGGGTCCGGGGCGGCCGCAGCGGGCGCAGGCCGTGAAACTCGGCGCCCACCCGCCGGTAGCGAGGGCCCTCAACAGGTATGAATCCAGGATCAGCCCCGGTGCGTGGTCGCCCCGGCTGAGGGAAGCCAGCGCCCCCACCAGCAGGTTGTATTGGGCGGTGCCCGCCTCGCCGTCGACGTCGGTAAGTTTCTCGGCTGTTTCCGTCATGGCCGCGGCAACGGTGTACCGTCCATAATCCGCGGCGATGTTGCTGCCGTAGGCGCCTTTGGCAACAGCCTGGGTGACAATGTCCAGCGTTTTTCCCGAGACGAGCTGGAGGTCCGCGACCATGAACGGCTCCAGCCGGGCACCGAACTTGCTGCTGGTCCGCCGCACGCCCTTGGCGACTGCCCGGATCTGGCCGTGGTGCTTGGTCAGGAGCGTGATGATCCGGTCCGCCTCACCCAGCTTGTGGGTACGCAGCACCACGCCATCATCGCGGTAAGACCGCGCAGCAAAGGATTGTTGGACCACGGTTAATCTTCGCACTGTGTCCCGGAAAGCCGGCAATGCCGGTGCGTTGCGCGCCGTGGCTTGCGGCGCGCAACGCTATTCCGGATCAGGCGCGGGAATCCCGGATGGCACGGTTGACCGCCGAAATGACGGCTTTCAGCGAGGACGTGCTGGTGTTGGCATCCATGCCGACGCCCCACAGGACCCGCTCCCCCACCGCGCACTCGACGTAAGCGGCGGCCGTGGCGTTTCCGCCCTCGGAGAGGGCGTGCTCGCTGTAATCCAGCACCCGGACGTCCACGCCGTCATCGTGCAGGATGCTCAGCAATGCAGCAATGGGACCATTTCCGGTGCCGGTGCGGCGGACCTGCGCACCGTCCACGGTGAGTGAAGCATGCAGGGTGGTCAGCCCGCCGTCGTCATCGGTTTCGGTGCTGAAGGAGCCCAGGGAGTAGCGGCCCCACTGACCATCCGCCTCGCTCGACGGCAGGTACTCGTCCTGGAAAATCTGCCAGAGCTGGGATCCGGTGACCTCACCGCCCACGGTGTCCGTGCGCTTCTGGATTACGCCGGAGAATTCGATCTGCGCGCGGCGCGGCAGGTCCAAGCTGTGCTCGTTCTTGAGCAGGTAGGCCACGCCACCCTTGCCGGACTGCGAGTTGACCCGGATGACGGCTTCGTAGCTGCGGCCCAGGTCCTTCGGGTCAACGGGCAGGTACGGGACGGCCCACGTGAAGTCCTCCACGGCCTTGCCGGCAGCAGCGGCGTCCCGCTCCAGGGCCTCGAAGCCCTTCTTGATGGCGTCCTGGTGCGAGCCGGAAAAAGCCGTGAACACGAGGTCCCCGCCGTACGGGGTGCGCTCGGCGACCGGCAGCTGGTTGCAGTACTCCACCGTGCGCCGGATCTCGTCGATGTCGGAGAAGTCAATCATGGGATCGATGCCCTGGACGAACATGTTCAGGCCGAGGGTGACGAGGTCCACGTTGCCGGTCCGCTCGCCGTTGCCGAACAGGCAGCCCTCGATCCGGTCCGCGCCGGCCAGGTAGCCCAGCTCGGCTGCGGCCACGCCGGTGCCGCGGTCGTTGTGCGGGTGCAGGGAGAGAATGATGCCTTCGCGGGGGTGCAGGTGGCGGTGCATCCACTCGATGGAATCGGCGTAGACGTTCGGGGTGGCCATTTCGACCGTGGCCGGCAGGTTGATGATGACCTGGCGGTCAGCAGAGGCTTCAAACACATCAGCGATGGCGTTGCAGACCCTGACGGCGTATTCCAGTTCGGTGCCGGTGAACGACTCCGGGGAGTATTCATACGTGATGTGGGTGTCGACGAGGGTTTCCTCGTACTTCTTGCACAGCCGGGCGCCCTGCAGCGCGATGTCCAGGATCCCGTCCTCGTCCTGGTTGAACACCACGCGGCGCTGCAGGACGGACGTGGAGTTGTACAGGTGGACGATGGCCTGCCTGGCGCCGACCAGCGATTCGTAGGTCCGCTCGATCAACTGCTCGCGTGCCTGCGTGAGGACCTGGATGGTGACGTCATCCGGGATGTGGTTGCCTTCGATCAGCTGGCGGACGAAGTCGAAGTCGGTCTGCGACGCCGACGGGAAACCGACCTCGATTTCCTTGTAGCCCATGCGGACCAGCAGGTCGAACATCTTCATCTTGCGTGCAGGGCTCATGGGATCAATCAATGCCTGGTTGCCGTCACGCAAATCCACCGCGCACCAGCGCGGGGCCTTGGTGATGATTTTGTCGGGCCAGGTGCGGTCAGGCATTTCAACGGTGATCTGGTCCTGGAAGGGCAGATACCGGTGGGCGGGCATTCCAGAGGGCTTCTGTGCGTTTCGCATTACTATCGGGGCCTTTTCTGTGGTTCATATCTGAAAGGGTGGCCGGGCAACACAAACTCCGCGACGAGGATGGGCCTTGCGCTAGATCGCGTCTGAGGCCTCGCCGCGGCAGCTAAGAAGAAGCAGTTCTGCGCGCACCATTTGAGAGTAACACGGGTGCGTAAGATGAAGGAGCAACACCTCCAGCAACGTCCACCATGCAGACGCCGCGCCGGTGCCAGCGCCGCCGCGGCATGTCACACGAAGGAGCCTCTGTGCCCATCTCGGGGATCGATTTGTCCAACATTGACCACAGCGTCAGGCCGCAGGATGACCTGTACCAGCACGTGAACGGGTCCTGGCTCAAGGCCACTGAAATTCCGGATGACCGGCCGCTCGAGGGAACGTTCACCGCGCTGCGGGACGGAGCGGAAATCGCCGTCCGGGACATCATCGAGGAGGCCGCTGCCAAGGGCGATGCCGCCAGCGGGATAGAGCGGAAAGTTGGCGAGCTGTACAACAGCTTCATGGATGAGGCCACGGTGGAGGCCAAGGGCATGGATCCCATCAGGGCCCGGCTCGCCGAGGTATTCGCCACGACCTCCGTGTCAGATCTGGTCGCACTGGCCGGGAGGCTCTTCCGCTCCGACGTTTCAGGGCTTTTTTACATCTACCCGGCACCGGACGCGGGCAATCCGGACCGCGTACTGCTGTATACCGGCCAGGGTGGCCTGGGCTTGCCCGATGAGTCGTATTACCGCGAAGAAAAGTTCGCTCCCATGGTCTCCGCGTACCAGGGGTATGTCCGGAACATGTTCAGTTTGGCCGGAGTGGAAGACGCCGAGTCGGCGGCCAGCCGCGTGGTTGCCCTCGAAACCAACCTGGCTTCCCACCACTGGGACAACGTCACGCTGCGGGACCCGCAGAAGACGTACAACCTGAAGTCGTCCGATGAGGCAGCCGCCCTGTTCCCGCTCCTGGGGACGTGGTTCGAGGCTGCGGGGATCGCAGCGGCCAAGCGGGACGAAATTGTGGTCAGCACTCCGGACTTTTTCAGCGGGGCCGCGGCCCTACTCGAATCGGAGCCACTGCCGGTGTGGCAGGAATGGCTGGCGCTGCGGGTCATCAACGCGGCCGCACCATATCTGTCCGCCGAGTTCGTGGATGCCAACTTCGCGTTCTATGGAACAACCATCAGCGGCACGCCGCGCAACAAGGACCGCTGGAAGCGTGCAGTCGCCGTCGTCGAGGCCGCACTGGGCGAAGCCGTCGGGCAGATCTACGTGTCCCAGCACTTTCCCGAGTCGCACAAGGCGCGCATGCAGACCCTCGTGGCCAACCTGATCGAGGCCTACCGGCAGAGCATCACCGGACTGGACTGGATGGGCGAGGAAACCAAGGCAGAGGCGCTCCGGAAGCTGGAAGCCTTCCGGGCCAAGATCGGCTACCCGGACAAGTGGATCGATTATTCAGCAGTGGAAATCGATCCCGCCGATCTCCTCGGCAACGTGGAGCGCGCCCATAACGCCGACGTCGACCGGCACCTCGATGAGGTGGGTAAGCCCGTGGACCACGACAAGTGGCTCATGACCCCGCAAACGGTGAACGCCTACTATCACCCGATGCTGAACGAGATCGTCTTCCCCGCCGCCATCCTGCAGCCGCCGTTCTTCACGGCCGACGCCGACGACGCTGTGAACTACGGCGGCATTGGCGCAGTCATTGGCCATGAGATCGGCCATGGTTTTGATGACCAGGGTTCGCAGTTCGACGGCGGTGGTGCTCTCCGGAACTGGTGGACGGAGGATGACCGGAAGGCGTTTGAAGAACGCACCGCGAAGCTCGTAGCGCAGTTCGATGTTTTGTCCCCTTACGCCGCACCCGGACACAACGTCAACGGCAAGCTGACGCTGGGGGAAAACATCGGCGACCTCGGCGGCCTGACCATCGCCTACAAGGCCTACCTGCTCAGCCTGGACGGCAAGGAACCGGAGGTGTTGGACGGGCTGACGGGACAGCAGCGCTTCTTTGCCTCCTGGGCAGCGGGCTGGCGCCAGGTGATCCGGCCCGAGGAAGCCATCCGGCGGCTCGCCACGGATCCCCACTCCCCCAACGAGTTCCGGACCAACGCCATCGCCAGGAACCTCGACGCCTTCCATGAGGCTTTCGGCGTGACCGAACAGGACGGCATGTGGATGTCGCAGGAGGCGCGCGTCAGCATCTGGTAGTCCACATCTGCTGGTCGCAAAAAGAGGCGGGGCCCTGTTGGCCCCGCCTCTTTTGTCATTTTCGCTGAAGTCAGCCGCGAACGATCAGGTATGGATTGGCCTGCTGGCAACGGCTGTCGCCTGCGGTCTGGTTGACGATGTCCTCGGGCAGGGCGACGGGGCCCGAGCCGGCGCCGTAGGTGACACCTGAGGTGAAGTCGGTTCCCAGATAGGCCTGCACCCCAACTACGCCGGGTGCGGACTGTACCTGCGCTGCTGGAATCCCCAGCAGGGCTGCCACATCAGCGGCGACGTCGTCAAAGCCTGTCCCGAAGTACACCGCGCTTTGCGTCACCGGCGTGGCTGTGAACTGGCCGGTCTGCGTGAAGCCGCCGGTCACTAGCGCCTGCACGATTTCCTGGGCCCGTCCCGGCACGCCGCTGCCGTTGGCTACGGTGACCGGCTGGATGGCCTTGTTGTAGGTCGGTGCGGGCGGCGTGGTTTCTGTCGGCGCCGCGGAGGGCGTCGCGGGTTCCGAAGGCGCCGTGGGATCGGTGAGATCAATGTCCTTCTGGAGGGCAGTGAACAGCTGGGAGCCTGCCGGTTCGGCAATCTGGAGACGGTTGGGGTCTGAGAGGGCCGGGGTGGTGGGCACCGCGACGAAGGCCACCTTGCTGATGTCAATGTCCTTCAGCCGGTTGCCGATGGTGAGCAGCGAGGGCACGGAGGAGAGCCCGTCATCCACGGTGAGGTTCTGGGTGACTGTGTCCGCGATGTTCAGCATTTTCGCCGGGTTGGACAGAGTGCCGTCGTCCTTGATCTTCCTTGTCAGGGATGACAGGAAGCCCTGCTGGGCTTTGATGCGGCCGAGGTCGCCGCCGTCGGCAAAGGCGTGCCGGGTCCGCAGGAACGCGAGTGCCATTTCCCCCTGCACGGAAGACGTGCCCGCCGGGAGCCGGAGGTGGGAATCCGGGTCATACACGGCGTCGCTGATGCAGACGTCCACGCCGCCGACGGTGTTGGAGAGTTCCTTGACGGCGTTGAAATCGGCCATCATGAAGTGGTCGACCTTCATGCCCGTCAGCTTGTTGACCGTATCCACGGCGCAGCCGATGCCGGCCTGCGACATTGCCTCGTTGATCATCACGCCGCTGAGGGCCGGAAAGGACATTTTTGTTTTCTGGTCGGTGCAATGCGGAATGTCCACCAGCAGGTCCCGGGGGAAGCTGATGACGCTGACGCGCTTGTTATCGGCGGAAATGTCCATCAGCATCATGACGTCAGACTTGCCGTAGCCTTTGGAGTCCTCCACGGAGCCATACTCGGCGTTCTTGCCGTCCCTGGTATCCGAGCCCAGGATCAGGATCTGCATCCTGCCCGTCGAGTCGTTCCCTGCGTTGGTGCCGTCCCCGGCACTCAGCGGTGCGGTGGTGATGTTCGACTGAAGGCGGAAGTACCAGTAACCGGCGAAGCCGAGGCCGCCAAGCAGCACAACTGTCAGGACAGCTGTGGTCACCTTCAGCCACCCGGGCATGCGGCGCTGTCCCCCGAAGTGCCGGGCTACGCCGACGGCGCCGGCGTCCGCGTGCCGGGAGACCGGACCGGCTCCGGCTGACGCGTCAGCTCCGTACTCGCGCTTATCGCGGCTGAGCCCCATATGGTGTACCTTCCTCGAAAATTTCAATCCGACCCATTTTAGTCGCCATTTCTGGGAACTTCCCGGTTACCGGCCGGGGCAGGGTGTGCCGACGGGTCAGAACCCCAGTTTGACCAGCTGCTTGGGGTCCCGTTGCCAGTCCTTGGCGACCTTCACATGCAGGTCAAGGTAGATGCGGGCGCCCAGCAGCGCTTCGATCGCCTTGCGAGCGTTGGTGCCGACCTCGCGGAGCCGGGCGCCGCCCTTGCCGATGATGATGGCCTTCTGGGAAGGACGCTCCACATAGAGGTTGACCCGGACGTCCAGGAACGGCCGATCCTCCGGCCGGCCTTCACGCGGAACTATTTCATCAACGACGACGGCCAGGGAGTGCGGCAATTCGTCGCGGACGCCCTCGAGGGCGGCCTCCCGGATGAGCTCGGCGATCATCACTGCTTCCGGTTCGTCCGTCAGGTGCCCCTCCGGGTACAACGGCGGCGACGGCGGCATGTGGCTGATGAGCACATCAGCCAGGGTGTTCACCTGGAAGCCGTCGGCGGCGGAGACCGGAACGATGTCCTTCCAGCCGTCCTCGCCGAGGACTTCCCGGCCCAGTGCGGCGACGGCGAGAAGCTGCTCGGTGAGGGCCTGCCGGTCCACCAGGTCTGCCTTGGTCACAACTGCGATGACGGGCTTGCTGCCCAGCTGCGCCAACTGGGCGGCGATGTATTTGTCGCCGGGGCCGATTTTCTCGTTGGCGGGGAGGCAGAAGCCGATCGCGTCGACTTCGGCCAGCGTGTCGGCCACCAGGTCATTAAGCCGTTTGCCGAGCAGGGTGCGGGGACGGTGCAGGCCCGGGGTGTCGACGAGGACCAGCTGGGCGTCCTCCCGATGGACGATGCCCCGGATGGTGTGCCGGGTGGTCTGCGGCTTGGCGGAGGTGATGGCCACCTTCTGCCCCACCAGGGCGTTGGTCAGGGTCGATTTGCCCGCGTTGGGGCGCCCGACCAGGACCGAGAAGCCTGCCCGGTAACCGCCGTAGTCCGGTGTGTCGGAGCCCTGGCTGGCCGGGCGGTTATTTTTCTTGCTCACGTGGAACTCCCTGCTGGGTTGCTTCCGCCTCGTCAAAGAGGTCTTGAAGGTCAGTGTCTATCTTTGGAACGGCTGCCGCAATGATGTGGCTGACCCGGTTGCGCCTGCCTTCCAGCCGTTCTGCGCGCAACGAGATGCCGTCCACTTCCACGTGGCTGCCGACGATCGGCACCCGGCCCAGGGCCTTGGCCAGGAGGCCACCCACGGTGTCCACCTCGTCGTCGTCGAGCTCGATGTCGAAGAGCTCCCCCAGGTCATCAATGCTCATGCGTGCGCTGACGCGGTAGGCGCCGCCGCCCAGGGCCACGGCTTCGGCGCTTTCGGTGTCGTATTCGTCCACGATTTCGCCGACAATTTCCTCGATGAGGTCCTCGAGCGTCACCAGGCCGGCCGTGCCGCCATATTCGTCGATGACAATGGCCACGTGCGTTGATTCCTTCTGGAGTTCCCGCAGCAGCTCGCTAACCGGTTTGGACTCCGGAACGTACCGGACTTCGCGGGCCAGCGCTTCCACCGGCGGCTGTTTGTCGTCGGGGCCCAGCTCGTGGAGCGTCGCGGCCACATCCTTGAGGTAGACGATTCCCAGGATCTGGTCCGTGTTGTCGCCGATCACGGGGATGCGGGAATAGCCCGAACGCAGGAACAGCGACATTGCCCGCCTGAGGCTGGAGCCGGCGTCGATGCTGAGGATGTCCGTCCTGGGGACCATCACGGCGCGCACCAGCGTATCGCCGAAGTCAAAAACGGACTGGATCATTTCCGCTTCGTTGTCCTCGATCATGTCCGACTCGGAGGCACGGTCCACGAGTTCGCGGAATTCCTGTTCACTGAAGAACGCTTCATCGCCCGCCGGCGCACCGGGTGCGGCTGCGCTGCCGAGCGCCACGAGCCACCGCGGGATGGGTCCGAGGATCCAGGTCAGGAACCGGATCAGCGGCGCCGTGTACCGGACGACGGCGCCCGAATGCAGCCTGCCGATCTGGCGGGGGGAAACCCCGACGATAACAAACCCCACCAGGGCCATGATCCCCGTGGCGGCCAATCCGGCGAGCCAAACGTTGTCGAGCAGGCTGTGCAGCAGGACGGCGACGGCCACGGCCGACGCCATCTCGAACCAGATCCGCCAGAACCGCAACGCCCTGATGTGTGCCACCGGCTGGGCAAGGATGCGGCGCATGGCGTTGCCCCTGCTCTTGAGGAGCGCTTCCTCGGCGTCATGCCGGGGAAGGAAAGTGAACGCGGCGTCGGCAGCGGTCAGGAGGGCTGCGGTGCTGAGGAAAACCAGGGCCATGCCTACAAGGAGCAGGGGCGTCACTGCGTAGTCTCGGCGGGTGCGTCCTTGCCCGTGAATCCGGACAGTAACTGGCGCTGGAGGCTGAACATTTCTTCCTTCTCCTCAGGCTCAGCGTGGTCATAGCCCAGCAGGTGAAGAATGCCGTGCGTCGTCAGGAGCAGCATCTCGTCCTGCAGGGCGTGCCCGGCGTTGGCGGCCTGGACCTGTGCAACCTGGGGGCACACGGCAATGTCCCCGAGCATCCCCTGCGGCGTGGGCCGGTCCGGTGTCCCCGGCGTGAGCTCATCCATGGGAACCGAGAGCACGTCCGTTGATCCGGGCTCGTCCATGAGTTCGATGTGGAGCTTTTCCATGGCGGGTTCGTCCACCAGCAGGATGGAAAGCTCAGCCTGGGGGTGGATGAAAAGCTGTTCGAAAACGTACCGGGACAGCGCCACGAGCTCCGCTTCATCAACCTGGATGCCGGATTCGTTGTTCACTTCGATGCTCATGCGCGTTCCGCCCGCTTCTCACGGCTTACTGAGTGTTTGACTTTGTTCCGCTGGACATCATCCCAAACGCTGTAGGCCCGGACGATGTCGCCCACCAGGCGGTGGCGGACCACATCCGTGGAGTCCAGGACTGAGAAGTTCACATCCTCAATGCCCTGCAGGATCTCCTCCACGATGCGCAGCCCCGAACGCGTCCCGAAGGGAAGGTCGACCTGGGTGACGTCGCCGGTGACCACCATTTTCGATCCGAAGCCGAGACGGGTCAGGAACATCTTCATCTGTTCCGGCGTGGTGTTCTGGGCCTCGTCCAGGATGATGAACGCGTCGTTCAGGGTGCGCCCGCGCATATAGGCAAGGGGCGCGACCTCAATGGTCCCTGCGGCCATGAGCCGAGGGATCGATTCGGGGTCCATCATGTCGTGGAGCGCGTCGTAAAGCGGGCGCAGGTAGGGGTCGATTTTGTCACTGAGCGTGCCGGGCAGGAACCCCAGCCGCTCGCCGGCTTCGACGGCCGGCCGGGTCAGGATGATGCGGCTGACTTCCTTCTGCTGCAGCGCCTGGACGGCCTTCGCCATGGCCAGGAAGGTCTTGCCGGTGCCGGCGGGGCCGATGCCGAAGATCACCGTGTTGGCGTCGATCGCGTCAACATAGTTCTTCTGGTTCAGCGTCTTGGGCCGGATCGTCTTCCCCCGGCTGGACAGAATGTCATGGGTGAGGACATCCACGGGGTTCTGCAGGGATTGGCTGCGGAGCAACGCCACGAGCTGCTGCAGGACGGCGGGGCTGATGACGGTGCCGCGGGCCACAAGGCCGCGAACTTCATGCAGCAGGCGCATGATGCGGGGCACTTCGTTCGCGGGGCCGCTGATGGAAAGTTCGTTTCCGCGGACATGGAAGTTGACTGCCGGGAACTGTTCTTCGATGTACCGCAGGGCCTCGTCGTGACTCCCGAGCGATTGGACCATCTGATCGGAGTTGTCAAAGAGAACCACCTCCGTCCGGACACCGGGAAGTGAATGGGGAAATTCTCCGGCGGCGCGCTCGGTGTTCAGCCGGCGCTTTCCGTTCGTTGATTCAGTCATGATGCTGGCCCGCAGGCCCGTGGTCTCCTCCAGTTCGAACTTAATACCGCCGGATGCTGCGTGGGCGGGCTGTTGCCGAGCACGCAGGAGCCAGCGGTTCCTTCCATCTTACGCCAGCAGGGCCCTCGTCGCGGCGCCCCACGGCGCCGTCGCACCGGCGTTCCCGGAGCCGATACCTGCGCGCTGCCAGGCGACATTAGATATCAACTTCATATCAGGCGCATATCGTTCCCGTTGCAGTTGGGCCCGTGCGGTCGTTTGGGCCCTTGAGGCGTGCCGCACTATGCCATGCTTGAAATTCAGGCCGTCCGGGGACCGGCTTGCGGGGCTCAGGGCCCCATCAGTCACAGCCAGGAAGGACAGGGCCATCAGAGTGCCGGAAACATCCGCCCCCCGCTCGGCCGAACGTGCCGCGCGGCCGTTTCGTGCACGGGGCGCAGTGGCTCTCCTTCCGGCGTTGCTCCTGCTGACCGGCTGCATCGCCGATCCCGGCCCCGAACCGATATTGTCGGCGAACTCCACTGCGGCCGCTACCGGCTCCCCCGGTGTGCCCTCCACGAGTGCACCGCTGGAAACCACGCAGTCCTCGAACAAGGCGCCCGTGTACTGGATCGGCCGCAGCAATGGCAATGTCTTTCTTTACCGGGAGTTCCGGGACGTCCCGGAACAGGAGAACCCGGTGACGCGTGCGCTGCGGGCCATGATGTCCGAAAAGCCGCTTGACCCCGATTTCTTCACCCCCTGGCAGAGTCCCACGGAGCTGGCAACCTCGATCTCCGGAAAAAATGTCATTACCGTCGACGTGTCCGCAGATGCCTTCAACAGCAATCTCGACGCCGACATGGCAGTTCGCGCCATCCAGCAGCTGATATTCACCGCCACTGCTGCGGCGGCCAGCTCAGGGCTGATCGACTCGGGCCAGCAGATCCAGGTCCGGGTCCTGGTGGACAGCCACACCGACTACGTAGCCTTCGGCCATGTCCAGCTGGGTGCCCCGATGTCACGGGCTGCCGGGATGGTGGCGCCGGTGTGGATCATCGATCCGCAGGAGGGCACGGACATCGCCGGCGGCAGCGTCAAGATCACCGGCCGCAGCACGGTCCCGGGTGGCAAGCTGCGGTGGCAGATCCTGCGGACCGCGGGGAACGGGGACAAGACGCCGTACCTGACCGGTGAGACTACGGCCGGCGCTGACGCCGCCCAGTCCGGACTGTTCACGCTTGCGCTCAGCCTCTCGTCCGGAAGCTACGAGCTCCGCGTATCGCAGTCCGATGGCGGCAACAGCGGGGAACTGAACGTGGACACGCGCAAGTTCAACGTCAGTTAGTCCGCGCCTCCGGTCAGTTCACGCAGCGCGTCGGCTTAGGCCCGGGCGGCGCTCCAGCGCCCCAACACATCGCTCGCAAGCACGACGGCGGCGGGTCCGGCAGTGGAGGACCTCAGGACATGGTTGCCCAGGAGTGCCGTCACGGCACCGGCATCGCAGAGCCTGGTGACTTCGCGGGGACTGATGCCACCCTCCGGACCGACGATGAGCAGGATTTCCCGGGGGCCGCCGGCCCCCGGCGCGGCGGCATGCCATGCCTCCAGCACGGACCGTAGCGGCCGCACGGCGTCCTCGTGGAGGATCACCGCGAGGTCCGCCGCTGCCACGGCTGCTACCAGGCCCGGGGTTTCGACGGCGGCGCGCACCTCGGGAATCCAGGCGCGCCGTGCCTGCTTGGCTGCTGCCGTGACCACGGACTGCCATTTGGCATGGGCTTTCGCGGCGCGCTCACCCTTCCAGCGCACAATTGATCGTTCCGACTGCCAGGGCACAACGGCGTCGATCCCCAATTCCGTGGCCGTTTCCACGGCGAGTTCATCGCGGTCACCCTTGGCCAGGGCCTGAACAAGCACCAGCCGGATGTCAGGCTGGTGCTCCACAGCCAGTTCGGCGCATTCAACGGTGAGTTCGGCGGGTGAGGCGGCAACAACCGTTCCGGTCAACCGCTTGCCGGCGCCGTCGGCGATGTCCACGGACTCCCCGGGCGCCAACCGCTTAACTGTCACTGCATGGCGCGCTTCAGGGCCCTGGAGGGTATAGCGGGCGCCGGGAACCAGGTGGTCCAGTGACCCGGCGCCGCCGAAGAATACGGGGTTGCTCACCCCTACAGGTTACCGAGCCGGTCCCGCAGCTTGGCGAAAACGCCGCCGCTGGCCGTCAGTTTGCCCTCGGTGAACTGTTCGCCGCGCAACTTTGCCAGCTGCCGCAGGAGGTCCTCCTGCGCGGCGTCGAGCTTTGCGGGCGTCTCCACCTGCAGGTGGACCATCAGGTCACCGCGGCCGTAGCCACGCAGGTGCGTGACGCCCAGCCCGCGCAGCGTGATGACCTCGCCCGCCTGGGTGCCTGCTTTGACGTCGATTTCCTGCAGCCCGTCGAAGGTTTCCAGGGACACTTCGGTGCCCAGGGCAGCTGCCGTCATCGGAATGTGGAGCGTCGCGTGCAGGTCATCGCCGTCCCGGACGTAGGTGGGATCGTTGTTGACCCGGATCTCGACGTAGAGATCACCGGAAGGTCCGCCGGCAGGGCCGGCCTCGCCCTGACCGGACAGCTGGATCCGGGTCCCCGTTGCGACGCCGGCCGGCACCTTGATGGTGAGTGACCGGCGGCTGCGGATGCGGCCCTGGCCGTTGCACTCGTTGCAGGGATCCTTAATGACAGTTCCGAACCCTTCGCAACTGCCGCACGGGGCCGCCGTCATGACCTGGCCCAGGATGGAGCGCACGGCTCGCTGGACCTGGCCGCTGCCGCCGCAGATATCACAGCGCTCGGGATGGCTGCCTTCGCGGCAGCACGAGCCGTTGCAGGTGGGGCAGGTGACGGCGGTATCCACCTCAAGCTTCCGGTTGACGCCGAAAACGGCATCGCGCAGTTCGATCCGCACGCTGATGAGGGCGTCCTGGCCGCGGCGGACCCTGGACGCGGGGCCGGACGATCCGCCGGCGCCGAAGAAGGTATCGAAGATGTCCTGGAACGCGAATCCCTGGCCGGCATATCCCCCGCCGCCGAAGCCGTTGTCAGTCCCGTTCTCGTTGCCGGTGGTGTCATAGACGCGGCGCTTCTGGGGGTCCGAAAGTACCTCGTAGGCATGGGTCACGGCCTTGAAGCGGTCCGACGCATCGTCCCCGGGGTTAACGTCCGGGTGAAGGGTGCGGGCCAGCTTGCGGTAGGCCTTCTTGATCTCTTCTCCGGTGGCTTCCGGCGAGACTCCGAGGACGTCGTAGTGGCTGCTCAAAGTTCGTATCTCTTCCCTGTTGTACTTCCGGCAGCGTGGCTGCCGGCACTGCTCTTAATGCCTGGACCGGTTATTACGGACCCAGAATTCTTGAAAGGTAACGGGCTACTGCCCTGACCGCGGCCATCGTGGTGGGGTAGTCCATCCGGGTGGGACCCAGGACGCCGACCTTGGCGGTGCTGTCCGGGCCGTAAGCCGTGGCCACCACCGAGGCTTCGGCCAGTCCGTCGTAGGGGTTTTCCCGGCCGATGCTCACGGTCACTCCCCGCGGGTCCTGAGCCATGTCGCTGAGGAGGCGGAGCAGGACCACCTGTTCCTCCAGGGCCTCAAGCACAGGGCCGATGGTGAGGGGGAAATCCACGTTGGACCTGGCAAGGTTCGCAGTGCCCGCCATCACCATGCGGTCCTCGCGGCTGCTGTGCGCGAGCGTTTCCAGCCCGTGAGCCAGTGCCTGCGCAGCTGCCCGCTGGCCTGGCGCGACGGCAGAGACCACACCCGGCAGTGACTGGGCCAGCCGGCTCAGCGGCGTGCCCGCCAGCGAGCCGAGGAAGTGTGTCCGCAGGGCAGCGATCGCGTCCTCACCGAGGTCCTGCCCGACGTCGATCACGCGCTGTTCCACCTTGCCCGTGGTGGCGATGAGCACCAGCAGGACCTGGCGCGGCGCCAGGAGGACAAATTCGATGTGGCGGATGGTGGCCCGGCTCAGGTGCGGGTACTGCACCACGGCCACCTGGTTGGTCAGCTGGGAAAGCAGCCTGACAGTCCTGTCCAGCGCATCATCCAAATCATCCGCGCCCTCAAGGAGCGACTGGATGGCCTTCTTCTCCGCCGGGGACAGCGGCTTGACCGCCGAGATTTGGTCCACAAACAGGCGGTAGCCCTTGTCTGTGGGGATCCGGCCCGCGCTGGTATGCGGGGCGGTGATCAGGCCCTCGTCTTCCAGGGCGGCCATGTCATTGCGGATGGTGGCGCTGGACACTCCGAGGTGGTGGCGTTCAACCAGGGCCTTGGAACCCACGGGCTCGCGGGAGTGCACGTAGTCCTCCACGATGGCACGCAGTACTTCAAGTTTGCGCGGCTCGCTCACACTCCACCTCCATCCCTGGTTGCGCCTCGATCATCACGGCATTGGTCGCGGCTCGTTAGCACTCGACATGCCTAAGTGCTAACAGTCTAATATGACTCGCCCCGTTGTTAGCATTGGTACCGCTCCGGGCGAACATTCGGGGGCACGATCTAGCGCAAGGCGGAATCAATCCATGCAATACCAGAACTGGGGTCCGCAGGAGATCACCGCACCCGTTCGGAACGAACTCCCCGAGGTTCCCGTGGAACGCGGCATGGTGCTCGAAGACGCCCAGTCCGGCTGGGTGGGAGCGGTCACCCGCGTGGAGAAGTCCGGCGGGATGCATGTGGTTGCCCTCGAGGACCGGCGCGGCAAGTCGCGTTCGTTCAAGCTTGGATTCGGGTTCCTCCTGGAAGGCCAGCCCATCAGGCTGATGCCGCCGGCGCCCCGGCAGAACGCGGCCGTGCCCGCCGGCCGGACGGCATCCGGTTCAGTCCGCGTGGCGGGCCAGCGAGCCCAGGTGGCCAAAGCCAGCAGGATTTGGGTGGAGGGAAAGCACGACGCCGAACTCGTGGAAAAGGTCTGGGGTGACGATCTCCGGGTGGAAGGCATCGTCGTCGAGCCTTTGCATGGCATCGATGACCTCGCCGGGGCGGTGGCCGCCTTCGGTCCCGGGCCCAACCGGCGGCTGGGGATCCTAGTGGACCACCTGGTGCCTGACTCCAAGGAGTGGCGCATCGCCGCCGGTGTGATGGCCTCCCCGGGCGCCGCCGGGAATGTGCTGATTGTCGGGCACCCCTACGTTGACGTGTGGCAGGCAATCCGCCCCGCCGTGCTCGGCATCGAGCAGTGGCCCGTGGTGCCCCGGGGGCAGGACTGGAAGACCGGCATCCTGGCCGCCTTCGGCTGGCCGCACGCCACGAAGGAAGACATCGGCCTGGGCTGGCAGAAGCTGCTGGGTGCGG
Organism: Pseudarthrobacter sulfonivorans; assembly: GCF_014712225.1. Classification (GTDB taxonomy): domain Bacteria; phylum Actinomycetota; class Actinomycetes; order Actinomycetales; family Micrococcaceae; genus Arthrobacter; species Arthrobacter sulfonivorans. The sequence goes on along the minus strand of NZ_JACXBW010000003.1, from coordinate 282,032 downwards.
TCCGCAGCTACGCAGACCTTGAAGCGTCACTGCTCGGGCGGGTGGAGGAAGTCATCGACTTCCTGACGGCGCCCTAACTCCGCGGACCCTTGAATGGCCGAAGGACAGTCCCGACGGCGGCATTTGCCGCGCGAACCAGTATTCTTGGTACTGCAGAGGCTGTTGCCGCACCAGACCGGCAGTCTCCAAGCCAGCACCAATGCACTTTCGAAGGATGAAACCGTGGCACAAAACGCACGCGAGCACCGGGACGACCAAGGCCGTTCCGAGTATCAGGGCGTTCCCGCAAATGCGCTGCCCCTCACGGCCAGCGAAGACCGTCAATGGGCCACGCTGGCGCACTTCGGCGGGATCCTCGGTTGTGTGCCGTCGCTGCTGATCTACCTGATTTTCCGTGAGCGCGGACCGTTCACCGCGCAGGAATCCAAGGAAGCACTGAACTTCAGCCTGCCGCCCACCATCGCGGCGCTGGTGGCCAACATCCTGGTATTCATTCCGGTGGTCGGAAACATCTTCGCCGTCATCGCCACGCTCATCTGGATCGCGCTGACCTGCTTTTCGGTGTCCGCCGGTATCCATGTCAACAAGGGCCAGCCGCACCGCTACCAGTACAACCTGCGCTGGATCAAGTAGTCCCACCCGCACCCTGCGGGCCTGGGCCCACGCCCGCAGGGTTCCCTGGCCGAGCTTGCGAGGTTAGGGTGCGGGTGGGGAGGGTTCCCTGGCCGAGCTTGCGAGGTTAGGGTGCGGGTGGGGAGGGCTAGTCCGGCAGGATTCTCCGGACCACGGCGTCCGCCAGGAGGCGCCCCTTCAGGGTCAGCACCAGGGATCCCTTGATCGCAGCGGGCGCGTCCACGAGGCCTTCGGCAATCAGCCCGGCCACAGCGTGGCGGCCCGACTCCCCCAGCGTCGCGATGGCGAGCCCCGAAACCAGCCGGGCCTCAAGCATGACGCGCTCCACGTCCCGCGTTTCGGCGTCGAGCGTTTCCCTGCCCGCAGCGGGCGAGAGCCCCTGGGCGAGCCGCCCCGCATACGCGGTGGGGTGCTTGACGTTCCACCAGCGCACACCGCCCACGTGCGAGTGCGCGCCGGGACCGATGCCCCACCAGTCGTCCCCGCGCCAGTAGGCGAGGTTATGCCGGCACGCCTGTTCCGGCGTCCGGGCCCAGTTGCTCACCTCATACCAGCTGAGCCCCGCCTCGCCGATGAGCTCGTCAGCGAGTTCGTACTTGTCGGCGTGGTCGTCGTCGTCGATTCCCGAAACTTCGCCCCGGCGGATCTGGGCGGCGAGCTTGGTGCCGTCCTCCACGATCAGCGCGTAGGCGCTGATGTGGTCCGGCTGATAGGACAGCGCGGTTTCCAGGGAGTACCGCCAGTCGTCGAGGGACTCCCCCGGCGTTCCGTAGATCAGGTCCAGGCTCACGGCCAGTCCTGCCTCACGTGCCCACTGCACCACCTGCGGCACCCTGCTGGGTGTGTGGGTACGGTCCAGGACTTTGAGCACGTGTGGAACGGCGGACTGCATACCAAAGGAAACGCGCGTGAACCCGGCGTTCTTCAGCACCGCAAGGGATTCGGGGGTGACGGAATCCGGGTTCGCTTCAGTGGTGACTTCGGCGCCATCCTCCAGGCCCCATTCCGCGACGGCGGCCGTCAGGATCCGCGCAAGGTCCTCGGCCGGGAGGAGCGTGGGGGTCCCGCCGCCGAAGAAGACCGTACTCAGGGGCCTCGCCGGCAGCCCGGATTCGGTCAGGACGCGGGCGGCCATCCGCACCTCGGAGATGGCAGTGTCGGCGTAGGCGTCCTGGGACGCGCCGCCGCCGAGTTCCGTGGCCGTGTAGGTGTTGAAATCGCAATATCCGCACCGGACCGCGCAGAACGGGATGTGCACGTACAGCCCGAAGTTCCGGGCCGCCGCACCGTCTGCTGCCTGGCCGGGCAGCAGACCGTCCGACGGCGCCGGGTCACCAAGGGGAAGAACGCTAGGCATCAGCGGGGCCCCCACTGCGCGGTTGTCACTTCTTCTTGGCCTTGTCCTTTGATTCGTCTGTGGTGAGGGCAGCGATGAACGCTTCCTGCGGCACCTCCACCGTACCCACCATCTTCATGCGCTTCTTGCCTTCCTTCTGCTTTTCCAGCAGTTTGCGCTTACGGGAGATGTCACCGCCGTAGCACTTGGCCAGGACGTCCTTGCGGATGGCCCGGATGCTTTCGCGGGCAATGATGCGCGAGCCGATGGCCGCCTGGATGGGCACCTCGAACTGCTGCCTGGGGATAAGTTCACGCAGCTTGGTGGTCATCATCACGCCGTAGGAATAGGCCTTGTCACGGTGCGTGATGGCAGAGAACGCATCGACCTGTTCGCCCTGGAGCATGATGTCCACCTTGACCAGGTCGGCTACCTGCTCTCCGTCGGCCTTCCAGTCCAGCGAGCCGTAGCCGCGGGTCTTGGACTTGAGGATGTCGAAGAAGTCGAAAACGATTTCTGCCAGCGGGAGGCGGTACCGGATTTCCACCCGGTCTTCGGACAGGTAGTCCATGCCGCCCATGACGCCGCGCCGGCTCTGGCAGAGTTCCATGATGGCGCCAACGAACTCGTTCGGGGCCAGGATGGTGGCGGAGACCATCGGCTCGCGGACTTCCGCAATCTTGCCGACCGGGTACTCGCTGGGGTTGGTCACATGGACCACCTTCTTGTCCTCCAGCGTCACCTCGTATTCCACGTTGGGAGCGGTGGAGATCAGATCCAGGTTGTATTCGCGTTCGAGGCGTTCGCGGGTGATTTCCAGGTGGAGCAGGCCCAGGAAGCCCACGCGGAAGCCGAAGCCCAGCGCGGCCGACGTCTCCGGCTCGTACACGAGAGCGGCGTCGTTGAGCATCAGTTTCTCCAGCGCATCACGGAGCACCGGGTAGTCCGTGCCGTCCAGGGGATACAGGCCGGAGAAGACCATGGGCTTGGCGTCGGCATAGCCCGGCAGCGACTTGGCGGCAGGCTTGGCGAGGTTGGTGACGGTATCGCCGACCTTGGACAGGCGCACGTCCTTCACCCCGGTGATAAGGTACCCGACCTCGCCCACGCCCAAGCCCTTGGACGGGGTGGGTTCCGGGGAGCTCACGCCGATCTCAAGGAGTTCGTGCGTGGCGCGGGTGGACATCATCTGGATGCGTTCGCGGGGATGCAGCATGCCGTCAACCACCCGGACGTAGGTGACCACGCCGCGGTAGGTGTCGTACACCGAGTCAAAGATCATGGCGCGCGCCGGGGCGTCGGGGTCGCCCACAGGCGCCGGAAGGTCCCGGACGATCTTGTCCAGCAGGGCCTCGACGCCCATGCCGGTCTTACCCGAGACGCGGAGAACGTCCTCGGGATCGCCGCCAATCAGGCTTGCCAGCTCCGCCGCGTACTTCTCAGGCTGCGCTGCCGGGAGGTCGATCTTGTTCAGGACCGGAATGATGGTGAGGTTGTTCTCCATCGCCAGGTAGAGGTTGGCGAGGGTCTGCGCCTCAATGCCCTGGGCCGCATCCACCAGCAGGACCGCGCCTTCGCAGGCTGCCAGTGAGCGGGAGACCTCGTATGTGAAGTCCACGTGGCCAGGAGTGTCGATCATGTTCAGGGCATAGCTGCTGCCATCGAGTTCCCACGGCATGCGAACGGCCTGGGATTTGATGGTGATGCCGCGCTCGCGTTCGATGTCCATGCGATCCAGGTACTGGGCCTTCATATCGCGGGGCTGAACCACTCCGGTCAACTGCAACATGCGGTCGGCCAAAGTGGACTTGCCGTGGTCAATGTGCGCGATGATGCAGAAATTCCGAATGATGGCCGGATCTGTCGCGGCGGGCACCGGGGCGGTGCGGGCCATGGGAGACACGCAGGGTCCTTACTGTTGGCAGTCATGCGGCCGCCACCAGGACGCACAAAAGGCACCCTGGGGCCGGACCGCATATTTTGAACTTCCAGTGTCCCACGTCCGGACGCCACGCACTGCATCGTTCGGCAGACTGCCGGTCAGCCGGCCGGCGATATTGTTTCCCCATGCCTATAAACTTCCGCTCGCTGGCCAACGCCGTCCGGACCTCCGTTAAGGTTCTGCAAAAACTACGCTCTGGCGCTGCCGGGCCGGCGGCCCACCCCGCACCGGACACCGGCCGCCAGGCGACCCCGTCCAGGCCGGCCCCGGCGGGGACGCCCACGGGGTATCCGGGGGACTTCAGGGGCGTCTCGACCATCCGCTACGCTCCCCGGCCGGACGGCAGTGCCGATCCCGGCGAGATCGTCTGGACGTGGGTGCCCTACGAGGAGGACCACACGCGGGGGAAGGACCGTCCAGTCCTGCTCGTCGGGAAGAACGGCCGGTACCTGCTTGCCCTGATGCTCACCAGCCGGGACCACGATCAGGACGCCCACGGCTCCGGCGACTACGTGGACATCGGGACCGGCGCGTGGGACCGCCAGCGACGGCCGAGCGAAGCGAACCTGCGACGGGTCCTGCAGATCGCGCCGGACAGCATTCGGCGCGAAGGTGCCGTGCTCGAGCGAAAGCCCTTCGATCAGGTGGCCGCGGGACTGCGCCGGCGACACGGCTGGAAGTAACCTGCCGGAATGGCCAGCCTTCCGGCGGGTCTGCTATTCTTTATAGCTGTGTGTCCGTGCAGGTCGACGGCCACTGATGGTTGGCCGCCATAGGTATCCCCACGCCGCTCAGTCAATGGCCAATCTGAAAGCCCTCTAGACCATTTCCGCATTAAAAAGAGAGTTCACACGTGGCTAATATCAAGTCCCAGAAGAAGCGCATCCTCACCAACGAAAAGGCACGCCTGCGCAACAACGCAGTCAAGTCTGAGCTGAAGACGGCCATCCGCGCCGTCAACACCGCCGTTGAGTCCACTGACAAGGATGCAGCTGCTGCTGCCCTGGTTGCAGCCAGCCGCAAGCTGGACAAGGCTGTCAGCAAGGGTGTTCTGCACAAGAACAACGCAGCGAACCGCAAGTCGGCGATCTCCAAGAAGGTCAACGCACTGTAAGGTTTCCAGTTCACTTGAACTGATGATTGTGGCCGGCACCCGGTGGGTGCCGGCCACAACTCTTTAAGCCCTGTCTCTGGAACCGGACATCACGCCGAACCCGTCATGCCTGGGCCTGCGTCAGTGGCGCCGGGCGGATGTCGCGATGACGGTCACCGCGTGTTCAACGGCATAAACCGGGTCACGCGAAAGACCCTTCACCTGCGCGTCGGCCTCGGCGGTGGCCTGGATGGCGCGGACCAGACCGTCCGGGGTCCAGTGGCGGACATCCCGCTGGGCCTGCTCCACCAGCCAGGGCTGCATGCCCAGTTCCCTGGCTATCTGTGCCGACGATCCCTGGGCGCCGGCCACTTTCGCTAACGTCCGCAGCTTGGCTGCCAGTGCGGCAACCAGCGGCACAGGGTCAGCGCCGGTGGCCAGTGCATGGCGGAGTGTTGACAGGGCGAGCGGTCCGTTGCCGGCCATGGCGGCGTCGGCAACCTTGAACGCCGTGGCCTCGATTCTGCCGCCGTAGTAGCGGTCCACCAGCTCGGGAGTTACGGCTCCCGTGGCATCGGCGATCAGCTGGCTGCAGGCTGCCGCCAGTTCGGAGAGGTTGGCGCCGACGGCGTTGACCAGAGTCTGCACCCCGTCGGAGGTGATCTTCCGTCCGGCGGCGCGGAATTCCGCGGCCACGAATGCTGACTTGTCGGCGTCCTTCTTCAGGGGCTGGCAGTCCACCACCGGCCAGCCTCCAGCCTTGACTGCGTCAAGGAGCTTCTTGCCGCGGACTCCCCCGGCGTGCCGCAGGACAAGGACAGCGTCCGGTTCAGGACGGGACAGGTATGCCAGGGCGTCGGCGAGGAAGGCGTCGTTCATGCTTTCAACGCCCTCGACTTCGATGAGTTTGTGTTCACCGAAGAGGGAGGGGCTGACATTCATGGCGAGGGTGCCCGGCTCGTAGCTGCCGGCCGCCAGGCGGCTGACCTCGACGTCGGGAAACGCCGCCCTCACCTGTGCGCGGATGTGGTCCATGGCGCGGATGCCGAGGTATTCTTCGGGTCCGCCCACCAAGACGACTCCCGCGGGGCTTACGTCCCGCCAGGAGGCAAGATTCGACGGCGTTGTCCTGGTTCGTGTGGTTGCGGCTGCGGCCATGGTGGATTCCTCCCGGAAATTCTGGTGCAGTGTCTAAGCCTGCCACGGCGGGCCCCTGCCTCCAAGCCGCGGCCGTCGTATCCCGGCGGGGTGCACGGGGAACGAAGGCGACCAAGGGAAGGCTTTCTCAAGCCACGCAGCCGGCTGTCTGCGGATTCCAGCAGGGCCGCGGTCTAGGCAGCGTGAGGCCCAACACGAACCACGGTATTTGACGTGGCCGGACGGCGTAACGAAGCCCCGGCAGTCCCGCAGCGGTCCGGGCGGTATCGGCTACGCCTGCACTGAACGTTGCCGCGGCGGCGATCAGGACCAATGGGTCCAGGTCTCTTCGGAATGTGGGTGCCGACATCGGGTGTCGCGGCTGCGGCCATATGGTGGTCCGAAGGTGCGCCGATATGGATCGAGGATTCGACGCTTATTGCGGCCTCCGTGTCGGCAAGCGAACTGCCTCCCGCAACCACAGCCGCAAAGACCCTGGCGCCACTGCGACGTCAACCCCGCCATGCTCAAGAACGGAACGCTCGATCAAGAAAGAGCTCCCCAAGTCCCTTCACCGAATGCATAGGGACGCCCCGCCGGCCGGGCTGGGGAACCGCAGCCGCGGGCAGAGATAGCGGGTCCGGATCCGCCCGGTCCGTTCACGGGCTCATGCGCGATGCTGCCGTAACGCGACGGTAACGCCGCAGTCATAGCGTGCATATACATGTCATCGGCGCAAAGGGAGGTTTGTGGTGCCCACCGGGAAGAAGGAAGGTCGCCTCGCATCTAGACGTTTTTGGCCCTATGAGCCGGCCCGCACCATGCTTATCGCCGTGCTCGTCTTGGTCATCTTATTGGCCGCTTGGGGTTTACTCCGCGAGTTGTTGCATTTCGACAAAGTTGAAGCCGGATGGGTGTTGCTCGGCATCTTCGCTCTCACTTTGCTCCCAATCGTCCTGCTTTTGCTGGAGGGCATCGGCGCCGCCGGTGGCTCTGTCGAAATCGGTCAAGTCAAGGTGGCGCTGACCGACGCCGCGGGAGCGCAGACACTTGTCTTGGCCCCACCAAATGTTGCGCCGAACACCGTTATCGCAGACTCCGGTAGTCAGCGGATCATCGAAGGGTTGCGGCGCGCAGGCACGTCCAAGATCGTCGTAGTCAGTTTGCAGGACGGCCACGCATGGTGGGAGTCACGGCTGCTGATCCTGTGTGTCGGCGCGGTGCGGCTAGGCCAACCACAAGTGATTGTATTCACCGCGACGCGCCAGAATAGGCCTGATCAGTTCGTCGGGTGGGCCCACCCGAATGAGATCCGGGACCGCCTTCTCGGTGCCAATGCCGACTTCGGGGCCGCACACGACACGGCCATGGGGCTCTCTGCGGCCGCCCGGCAGATGCACGCCCTCGGCACGGACATCACCCAAAGCCCCAGAGTCAGCAACAAACGATACATTGTCTACCCTGGCGTTGCCGGCTTTCTGAACCCGTTTCTTGAAGAGCAGATGCTCGCTGATGCTCTTGCGGCGGGTGAAAACGACTCTCATCGGGAGATCAGTCTCAGCCGGCTCAAAGACCTTCTGAATCCGGTTCTTCGCAAAGGATATGTTGACCGCACGGATCCCGACGCCGAGTGGTTCAGAAAGGCGCTTCGGTCTAACGAAGAATATCTCGCCATCACGGACGCCGGGACTTATGTTGGTCTAATGACGCGCGCAGAGGTTGTGACGGAAGTGCTCCTCGCCCTTGCCTCAACCAAGCGATAGCCGCGGCCTGAAAGGTTACGGCTGCTGCCCGGGCCCGGTCCATTTGCCCACATGCCGAGGTACTCCTTCGGGTCAGCCCACCAAAACGACTCCGGCGGGGGTCACGTCCCGCCAGGAGGCAACAATCGTCGCCGGCGTTGTCCTGGTTCGTGTGGTTGCGGCTGCGGCCATGGTGGATTCCTCCCGGAAATTCCGGTGCAGTATCTAAGCCTGTTACGGCGGCCCCCTGCCTCCAAGCCGCGGCCGTGGTATCCCCGCGGGCTGCGCGGGGAACGAAGGCGACGAAAGGACGGCTTTGTCCAGGCTCGCAGGCGGCTGTCTGCGGCGTCCAACTGGGAAACTGTCCGGGCGTGCAGCCCCAGGACGAGCCGCAGTATTTGACGCGGCCGGACGGCCGCCCATACACCGGCAAAGGTCAGCGCGGACAGCAGCAGCATCGTCAAAAGGCCGACCGCGCCTTCCGGCCAGGGTAAGGAAGCCCCCGGCAGTCCCGCAGCGGTCCGGGCTGTACCCGCTACGCCTGCACTGAACGTTCCGGCGACGGCGATCAGGGCGGTCGCGAGCCAGGGCACCCAGGCCACCAATGGCACAGCAGCCGTTCCCAGCAGCGTGACCGGTGCCACCAAGGGTGCGGATACCAAGTTGGCCAGCAAGGAGTAGGTCGAAAATTGCGGCTGGAGCAGCACAATGACGGGGCCGCACAGCAGCTGCGCCGAGAGCGGCACGGCCAGGGCAGCCGCTGCCCAACGGGGAACGATCGCAGGGGTCCAGTCCATTATTCGCGAACCGAGGACAATGATCCCCAGCGTCGCCAGCACCGAGAGCAGAAAGCCGAAGCTCGTCGCAAGGCCCGGGTCGATCAACACCAGCCCCATCACAGCAAGGCAGAGGAAGCTGAGTCCCCGGCCCATGCGGCCGCCGGCCAGCGAGGCAATGGCGATGGAACCCATCAACGCTGCGCGCAGGATGCTGGCGTCAGGGCCAACGAGCACCACAAACATTCCCAGGCCGGTCAGCGCGAGGCACGCCGCAGGGATCCTGGGGAGCCTCAGGCTGCGCGCCGCCATCAGGAGCGCGCCCAGGACCAGGCTGCAGTTGGCCCCGCTCACGGCCGTTAAGTGGGTCATGCCGACGGTCTTCATCGCTGCGTTGAGCCCTTCGTCCAGCGCGGAGGTGTCGCCGGTGACCATGCCCGGCAGGAGCCCACGGGGATCGGCCGGCAGGAACGAGGCTGCGGCCACGTACCTTTCCCTGAGCTCCTTTGCCACCACCTCCCAGGCCGGGGCGGCGCCGGCCCCACTGCCATCCGCAGCAGCCGCGCCTGGTGCCGTCGACGCTGCCAGAATGGCGGTTTCCTGTTGGCCCGGCTCAGGCGGCCGCAGCTTGCCGGCGGTCCGGACCAGTTGCCCCGGGACCACGTTGTCCCAGCCGCGGCCGCCCATCACCACGAACTCAGCCCGGGTGCGGATGACCTTGCCGCTGACCGTGACTTGTTCCGTCCGGGCATCCACCGACCACCGTTCGGGCGTCCCTGCCCGTCCCGGGAGCGTGAGGGCGCGCGCGGGACCGGTAATTTCGAGGATGGCGACCACCGATTTCCCCGATGCCGCAGCTTCCGCGAGTGGTCCATCGTGGCGCTGCGAGGAAGACACGGCCGAATGGGCCGCTGCGGTTGCGGCCAGAACCAGAGCCACGGCCGTGGTGGTCAGGAAGCTCCTGCGACCCGCACGGACCTTCCTGCCGCGCGCCACCCGGGCCAGCAGGAGGACTGCCACGACCAGCAATCCGCTGCACAGGAACGCCAGCACGGCAGGGGTCAGCCACGTCCCGGCCACTGCGGCGCCCCAGACAAGCAGCGCCGGAAGTCCCAGCCTGACGTCTGTGCGCCGGCGGGGCTTTTCGGCCGGCGCAGTCTCCTGCTCCGGGCCACGCAGCTTCTTCCTGACATGGCCGGCCAGCATGGCGCTCTTCCGGCGGACCGCCGGGCGAAGAGTTGCGGCGTCCGGCGACAGTCGCTTTGAAGCTGCCGTCGATTGCCTCGATGGCACTGCAGGCACCTGCACTGCGGGCCCCTGCACCGCCGAGTCAACAAAGCGGCTCCACGGGCTTCGTTGGGCCATCTCAGACACCCACCAGCGGGAGAAGCGTTTCCAGCATCTTTGGCCCCACACCGTCCACGGCGTCGAGCTCCTCGACGGACTTGAACGGACCGTGCTCCTTGCGCCAGTCCACGATCCGTTGCGCCAGCACGGGGCCTACTTTCGGCAGGGCGTCCAGGTCTTCCACACTGGCGGTATTGAGGTTGACCTTTCCTGCACCTGACGCGGTACCGGTGCCGGTGCCTGTGCCTGTGCCGGGATCCTGCCCTGCCGCGGCGCTGCCAGGCAGTTCTGCGGGGGTGCTTTCCCCGGGCAGTGGCACATAGAGTTTCTGTCCGTCGGCCAGCACAGCGGCAAGATTGAGCCGGTTGAGGTCTGCTGAAGGCATGGCGCCGCCTGCCTCAGAGATCGCCTGGTGCACCCGGCTGCCGGCGGGCAACTTCACCACTCCGGGCACGGCCACGGCCCCGGCCACATGGATGACAACCGTACCGGTCTGAGGAGTCTCCGCGGGCACTCCAGACGGCTCGGCACGGTCTGTCCCCTGCCCCGGGGTCTCGGCATCACCAGCAGGTCCGTTCGGTTGGGGCGACACCTCGCTGAGCGGGACCACTTGGGGTTGCCCGGCAGCAACCTGTACCCAAAACCAGGCGCCGCCCAGCACGGCGAGGGCGGCAATGAGCAGGGCCACAGGAAGGCCCACCCGCCACCTGAGTGCAGGACCCATCGCGCCGGTGCCGGGTGCGTCCTGGACAACCGATTCGGGAAGGGCGTCCGCACTCCCGTGAGCGCCGCCTGTGTATTCGAAGACTCTTCCGTCGCCGTCGGTCAGCAGCCCCGCACCGTCCCCCAGCGTGGACTGCAGCCGCTCGCGGGCATGCCGCGCCGACTGGCGTGCTCCAGCGTCCCGGCGTGACATGCACCCAACGCTAGGGATTCATCGCCGGAGGTGACAGCCCGGGCCTGCCCTATGTGGAAAGCATCTCGGGCTCCACGGGAGGCGGGGCACTTTCCCCTACGATGACGGCCAGTACACCCAGGCCGGCGTGGGCGGCCAGGACGGCGGGCAGTGAACTGATCTGGGCCGGCGGACACTCGGGCAGTGCAGCGGCCAACCTGGCCGCCAGCCCCTCGGCTTCCGCCGGATTCCCGAAATGGTGGACCGCCAGCCGCGCCAGGCCATCCGGACGGGACGCGGCGTCCTCTGCGGCAATCTCCTCGAGCCGGGCTATGGCTTTGGCTGCTGACCTGACCTTTTCCAGCGGAACGATCTTGCCGCCGTCGACCGCCAGGAGGGGTTTGATGGCGAACATCGTCCCCAGCAGCGAGGCGGCGGCGCCGATCCGTCCGCCCCGGCGCAGCTGCTCCAGGCTGGGAACGTAGAAGTAGACCTTGGTCCGTGCCAGCTGGTCCGTCGCGGCGGTGCTGACCGCGGCTGCCTCCAGGCCGGCGGCCGCGGCGGCCACGGCACTCTGGACGCCCATCCCCAGCGCCATGCCCACCGTGCCGGAGTCCACAACCTCTACTGGGATGTTCACGCGCCCCGCGGCAAGCCGGGCAGCGTCCGCGGTGCCGGAGAGGCCTCCGGAGATGTGGATACTGACAATCGCCTCGTATCCCCCACGTTCGGCGGCATGGAAGGCCTGCTCAAACTGGCCAGGAGACGGCCGCGAGGTCTTGACGGATTTTCCGCCGGCGAGGGCCAGCGCAATGGTTTCGGTGATGTCGTCTTCGCCCTCGCCGTAGATCTCCTCGCCCACCATCACGGGCATCGGGATCACGGTCAGCAGGCCGTCGGAGGCGCAGGCCCGCACCCAGTCGGCCGGCAGCGCGGACGCGGAATCGGTCACCACGGCGGTACGGACCACGACGGCGGACGCGTCCGGGGGCACGCCCGGGCGCGCAGCGGGGCGGAGGGCGGCGAGGCGCTGCCGGAGCCAGAGCCATGCGGCGGCGTCACGGTCGGGCAAGGGGCCTCCTGGTTTAGGGCCGGCCGCCGGGCGGACCCGGCGGCCGGTGTGCCCGGCTAGGCCGGGACGATGTTCACCAGTTTAGGCGCCCGCACGATCACCGTGCGGATGCCGCGGCCGTCCATGGCACGCTGGACGTTTTCGCTGGCCAGGGCCAGTTCGCGCAGCTCATCCTCGCTGATGTCCGGGGAAACTTCGAGCCTGTCGCGGACCTTGCCCTGCACCTGGACCACAGCGGTGACGGTCGCCTGGACCAGCAGCGCTTCGTCGTGGGCAGGCCAGCCGGCATTGGCCACCGAGGCCGGATGGCCCAGGACGTTCCACATGTCCTCCGCGGTGTAGGGCGCAAAGAGGCTCAGGATGACCGCGACGGCTTCCGCTGCCTCGCGGACGGCGGGGTCCGCACCGCCGGGCCCGGCATCTATGGTCTTGCGGGTCGCGTTGACCAGCTCCATTAGCTTGGCCACCACCACGTTGAATTTGTTGTTGTCCAGCAGCGCGGCGGCGTCGGCGATGGTCCTGTGCGTGACGGACCGCAGCGCGCGGTCACCGGATGCGGCGTCAGTACCGGGCTCGCTGGTGACATCCTGCGCCAGCCGCCAGGCGCGGGCCAGGAACTTCGCGGATCCCGACGGCGAAACGTCCGCCCAGTCGACGTCGTCCTCCGGCGGGGAGGCGAAGATCATGGTCAGGCGCACGGCATCCACGCCGTACTTGTCCAGTTGCTCGCCGAGGTCCACGCCGTTGCCCAGGGACTTGCTCATGGCCTTGCCCCCGTTGAGGACCTGGCCCTGGTTCAGCAGCGCGCTGAAGGGTTCATCGGCTTCGAGCATGCCGAGGTCGTGGATGACCTTGGTGAAGAACCGGGCGTACAGCAGGTGCAGGATGGCGTGCTCCACGCCGCCCACGTACTGGCCTACCGGCATCCACTCGTTGATCTTCGCGGGGTCGAACGGCCCCTCGGTGAACTGCGGCGAGACGAACCGCAGGAAGTACCAGGACGAGTCCACAAACGTGTCCATGGTGTCGGTATCGCGCTTGGCCGGTCCGTGGCAGTTGGGGCAGTCCACGTTGACCCAGCCTTCGGCGGCGGCCAGCGGTGACGTGCCCTTCGGCGACAGGTCCTCGCCGCGGAGGTCTGCCGGCAGGGTCACGGGCAGCTGTTCGTCCGGGACAGGAACCTCACCGCAGGCGGGGCAGTGGATGATGGGGATGGGGGTCCCCCAGAACCGCTGGCGGCTCAGGAGCCAGTCGCGGAGGCGGAAGTTGACGAACTTCTCGCCCGTGCCCTGCTTCTCCAGCATGGCGATGGCGGCCGGAATGGCTTCGGTTTTCGGCAGGCCGTCCAGGACACCCGAGTTGATCAGGGTACCCTCCCCTGCCGTGGCCTTGCCCGAAACGGCGGGATCGTCCTCGCCCGTGTCCAGGACCGCGCGGACCGGCAGGTCGAACGTCCTGGCGAAGTCCAGGTCGCGCTGGTCGTGCGCCGGGACGGCCATGATGGCGCCGGTGCCGTAGTCGGCCAGGACATAGTCCGCGGCCCAGACCGGCAGCTTTTCGCCGTTCAGGGGGTTGACCGCGTACCGGCCGGTGAAGACCCCCGTCTTCTCGCGTTCGGTGGACTGGCGTTCGATTTCGCTCAGCGCCTTGACCTGCTCGCGGTAGGCGTCCAGCGCGGCTGCATGCTCGTCCGTGACGAGTTCGACGGCGATCGGCGCGTCAGCTGCGACCACGAAGAATGTTGCGCCGTAGAGGGTGTCCGGGCGGGTGGTGAAGACGGTGACGTCCTTGGCGGCCTTGCCGCCGTCGGCCTCGATCACGAAGTTGACGTGCGCCCCTTCGGACCGGCCGATCCAGTTCTTCTGCATCGCCAGTACACGCTCGGGCCAGTGGCCGCGCAGCTCGTCCATGTCGTCGAGCAGCCGGTCAGCGTACTCGGTGATCTTGAAGTACCACTGGTTCAGGGACTTCTTGGTGACCGGGGTGCCGCAGCGTTCGCAGGCACCGTTGACTACCTGTTCGTTGGCCAGCACAGTCTGGTCCTTCGGGCACCAGTTGACCGGTGAATCCTTGCGGTACGCCAGGCCACGCTCGTAGAAGCGCTTGAACAGCCACTGGGTCCAGCGGTAGTACTCAGGGTCCGAGGTGTGGACGCGCCGGGACCAGTCCGCGGAGATGGCGTAACGCTTGAAGGACGCCGCCTGGGTTTCGATGTTGGCGTACGTCCACTCGCTGGGGTGGGCGTTGCGCTTGATGGCGGCGTTCTCTGCCGGCAGGCCGAACGAGTCCCAGCCGATCGGGTGCAGGACGTCGAAGCCCTGCTGCCGGAGGTAGCGCGCCACAACGTCGCCCATGGCAAATGCCTCGGCGTGGCCCATGTGGAGGTCGCCCGAGGGGTAGGGGAACATGTCCAGCACGTAGCGGCGCTCGCGGGAGCCGTCATCGACGGGAGTGAAGACCTTGAGGTCTTCCCACACCTGCGGCCACTTGGCCTCCATTGCCGCGAAACTGTAGGCACCCTCTTCGGGTGTTTCCGCCGCTACTGATGGTGTTCCGGTCTCTGTCTCCGGCTGAACGCTCACTGCTGCCCTCTTCTGTTCTGTTGCGGCATCTGTGCTGCCCCAACGGTCTGATCCCCTCTGCTGCCGGCCCGGCAATCGTGCCCGGACACACAAAAGCCCCTCTCCATGGAGGGGCGGCCGCTCGGCACTCCGGTTGTCTCCGGATTCCAAGCGGCTAGCTAAGCAGAAGGATCGCACGCATAGGACTACTTTAGCGCACGCGTCCTTCCACCTAAACGTAAGTCGCCCCGAGCGGCTGAAGTAGCAGCGACGGCGCTCTGTTCCTGGATGAAGGGTGACTACAGCGAAAGCAAGGAAGGCAGCCCCTCGCCCGGGTGTGGTGGGCACCGCGAAGCGGGCGGGGCAGGGGCCGCCTTCCTTGCGTGGTGAGACGGGGGCCCGTCGCAACCACGAACTGCTGTCTGGCTGGCTACTTCACGTCCTCGTCGACCCAGTCCATGGACTTGGTCACGGCCTTCTTCCAGAGCCGCATCTGGCGGTCCTGCTCGGCCTGGTCCATTTGCGGTTCCCAGCGCTTGTCTTCTGACCAGTTTGCCGACAACTCGCCGAGGTCCTTCCAGAATCCGACGGCGAGGCCGGCGGCGTAGGCAGCACCCAGGGCAGTGGTTTCAACGACCTTGGGCCGGATTACCGGAACACCCAGGATGTCCGCCTGGAACTGCATCAGCGCGTCGTTGGCCACCATGCCGCCGTCGACCTTCAACTCGGTGAGCGGGACGCCGGAGTCGGCGTTGACGGCGTCCAGTACTTCGCGGGTCTGGAACGCCGTGGATTCGAGCGCGGCGCGGGCGATGTGGCTCTTGTTGACGAACCGGGTGAGGCCCACGATTGCGCCGCGGGCATCCGAGCGCCAGTAAGGGGCAAACAGGCCCGAGAATGCCGGCACGATGTACACGCCGCCGTTGTCTTTGACTGAGGCCGCCAGGGTCTCCACTTCCGGGGCGCTGCTGATCAGGCCCAGATTGTCGCGCAGCCATTGGATCAGGGATCCGGTCACCGCGATCGATCCTTCCAGGGCGTAGTGGGTCGGTGCATCTCCGAGCTTGTACCCCACGGTGGTCAGCAGGCCGTTCTTCGAGTGGACGATCTCTTCGCCCGTGTTGAAGATCAGGAAGCAGCCGGTGCCGTAGGTGTTCTTGGCTTCACCGGTCTGGAAAGCCGCCTGGCCGAAGGTGGCCGCCTGCTGGTCACCGAGGATGCCGGCTACGGGTACTTCGCGGAGCAGCTGGGAGGTGTGGACCGTGCCGTAGACCTCGGAGGAGGATTTGATCGCGGGCATCATGCTCAGCGGGACCCCGAAAATGCCCAGGATTTCCTCATCCCAGGCCAGGGTGTCGAGGTCCATGAACAGGGTGCGGGACGCATTGGTGACGTCCGTGACATGGACCCCGCCGTCCACCCCGCCGGTCAGGTTCCAGAGGACCCACGAGTCCGTGTTGCCAAAGACCAGGTCACCCGCCTCTGCCTTGGCCCGGGCCCCGTCAACGTTGTCCAGGATCCACTTGATCTTGGTGCCGGAAAAATAGGTGGCCAGCGGAAGGCCCACCTTCTGCTTGAACCGTTCCGGGCCGCCATCCTTCGCCAACTCATCGACGATGTTCTGCGTGCGCGTGTCCTGCCAGACGATGGCGTTGTAGACGGCTTCCCCGGTGGTCTTGTCCCACACCACCGCGGTTTCGCGCTGGTTGGTAATTCCGACGGCGGCAATATCGTGACGCGTCAGGTTCGCCTTTGAGAGCGCAGAACCGATGACCTCGCGGGTGTTGTTCCAGATTTCCGCGGGGTTGTGCTCCACCCAGCCGGCCTGCGGGAAGATCTGTTCGTGCTCCATCTGGCCGGACGAAACGATGTTGCCGCTGTGGTCGAAGATGATGGCGCGGGAGCTGGTGGTGCCCTGGTCGATGGCGATTACGTACTGGTTCATGTTGACGTCCTTGTCTGTATGCAGGGTTTGGTAGCTGATCGGTCAGGATGCTGCGGTGATGATGATGGGGACGACTTTGGCGAGGATTCCACCCAGGGCTCCGCCTACCAGCGGTCCGACGACCGGAATCCACGAGTAGGCCCAGTCGCTGCTTCCTTTGCCCTTGATGGGCAGCAGGGCGTGGGCAATGCGCGGGCCGAGGTCGCGGGCGGGGTTGATGGCGTAGCCGGTGGGACCGCCGAGTGAAACGCCGATGCCCACAACCAGGAGGGCAACAGCCAGCGGGCCCAGCCCGGAGGGGGTTCCGCCCAGGGTGAGGATCACGAAGACCAGGACGAAGGTGCCGATGATCTCCGTGATCAGGTTCCACGGGTTGGAGCGGATGGCAGGGCCGGTGGAGAAGACGCCGAGTTGCGAGGCCTGCGCCGGCTCCTCATCGAAGTGCTGCTTGTAGGCGAGCCAGCAGACAACTGCGCCGAGGAAGGCGCCCAGCAGTTCGGCGCCGAAGTAGGTCAGCGTGGATGCCACGTCCACCTTAACGCCCGGGGCGTATTCAGCTTTGCCGTTCACCAGCAGGCCCAGGGTCACGGCGGGATTGAGGTGGGCACCTGACTTGGCGGCAACGAAGACACCGCAGAAGACGGCGATGCCCCACCCCCACGTGACCATCAGGAACCCGCCGCTGTTGCCTTTCGTGCCCTTCAGGGCCACGTTGGCCACGACACCGCAACCCAGCAGGGTGAGCATCGCGGTTCCGAAGACTTCGGAAAGAAAAACAATTCCAAGAGACATCATTGACTCCTTATTTTCTGTTTTCGGTCCCTCGCGGGTTGAAGGACCGTTGAGCCGGCGAGCGTTGACCCTCCGGCTGCAACCTGGCCTGCCTAGGCGACCAGGCTGTGGACCTGCACGCGGTGCAACCGCCCCAATACCTCCTCGGCCCGACGGATTTCACGGGCCTGTGCTGCCGTGTCCCAGCCCAGTGGCCCGGCAAGCACTTCACACACCTCGTTCAGCAGCTCGCCCGTGACCAGCCCCCGGAAGGCAAGGGAAGTGCGCCGGATGAGGACATCAACCAAGTGCCCGATCTGCTCATGTCCGGCCATATACTCCAGTTCGCGGACGCTGAGTTCGCGGGTTGAGCGCAACAGCTGGTCAGGACCGCCGTCGAGGAAGCTGATGACCTCCTCCGCCCTGGTGCCGTAGCGGGTGAACAGGAGGGCCGTCCGGTCGGCACCACGATTCGCGGTCACGTGGGCCTTGATCCAGGCCTGGACACCGGCCTCGTCCGCCGGGAAACCGGCGCCCCCGCCGATGGCGAGCTTCGCCGTCGATACCTGACGCTCCATGCCCAGTTCGGCAAGCACGTCGTTGGCCAGATGTTCGGCCAGCGCCCGGAACGTTGTCCATTTACCGCCTACCAGGCTAAAGACGACGGCGCCCGGGCCGACTGCCTGCCGTTCAATCCGGTAGTCCCGGGACACGAAGCCCGGCTGGGTCGCGTCGTGGCGGGGCAGCGGGCGTACGCCGGAGAACGTGTAGACGATCTGCCCGCGGTCAACGTGGATGCCGGGGAAGACATGCCCGGTCAACTCGAGGAAGTAGTCGATCTCCCCGTCCGTGCACACCGCATCCTGGGCCATGTCGGCGTCCACATCGGTTGTTCCCACCAGAACCCTGTCCCCCATGGGGTAAATCAGGACGATTCGGCCGTCGGTGTGTTCAAAGAAGATCTCCCGGCCCTTGCAGGCCTCGAGCAGGTCCGGGTGGTCAAGCACGATGTGCGATCCCTTGGTGCCGCCCATAAAGCGGGAAGCTGCGCCCATCGCCCCGTTGGTCAGGTCCACCCAGGCGCCGGTGGTGTTCACAATGACATCGGCGGTGAAATCAAAGAGCTCCCCCGTCAATTCGTCGCGCAACTGAACCGTGCTGCCGGTAGACGCGTTTCCGGCACGAACCCCGCGGCCCATCGACTGGAGCGAGACATAGTTGCTGGCCCGGGCCGTGCTGCCGGCCTGCGCCGCGTTCACCAGCCCGGCCTTTTCACCGTCCTGGAGTACGTCCAGGGTCAGACGCTCGGGATTGTGCACCGAGGCGTCAAAATAGGTGGCCGCGTACTTGATGCCGGGGTGCAGGTCGGGAAGTTCCGCCAGCGCCCGCCTGCGGCCCCGGAACTGGTGCCGCGGCACGGTGCCGCCGTCGCGGGAGAATGAGTCGTACATGCTCAGGCCCAGCTTGATCAGGAACGCGCCGCGTTCCTTGGGTTTGCCCTGCTGCCTGTGGGTCAGAAACCTCAAGGGGGCGGACAGTACGCCGGAGAAAGTGCTGAAGATGGGAATCGTGGTCTGCAGCGGCTTGACGTAGTGCGGGGCGATCCGCAGGAGGCGGTTGCGCTCCACCACCGACTCCCGGACCAGACGGAACTCGCCGTTTTCCAGGTAGCGGATGCCGCCGTGGATCATGTGTGAGGATGCGCCGCTGGCACCCTGGCAGTAGTCGCCCCGTTCCACCAGGGCCACATCCACACCCTGGAGGGCGAGATCCCGGAACGTGCCTACCCCGTTGATCCCGCCGCCGATGATGAGCACTTTGGCCTGCGGACGCTCCCGCAGTGCCTGCGCCGCGGCGCGGGCCACCGACGACTTCGCAGACGTGGTGCGGGGGTGGCCAGATGAGTCCTTGAGTCCCAAAAACTGCTCCTTGGGTTTAGTCCTTGGGGCCTACCATCGCAGGTCAGCCGCCCTTCTTCAACTATTCTTTGAAGTAATGGAAAATCCAGTCAAGCTCTATGCACAAACGTGCAGAATGGATGCCGAATGATGCGCTCCCGCCACTCAGACGCGCTGCGGGCTGCACAGATGTACTACCTCCAGGACCTGACCATGGACGCGATCGCCCGGGAACTCCGGACATCCCGGTCCACGGTGTCGAGGCTTCTTTCCGCGGCCCGGGACACGGGTCTGGTGCAAATCCAGATCCGCAATCCGCTGGACACCGGCCCGGAGCTCGAAAGCATGATCCGGCGGGAGTACAACGTGGATGTTCACGTTGTTCCGGTCCTCGAGTCACTCAACGAGGCTGAAACCCTGGACCGCGTGGCCCTGCAGGCGGCGCGCACCATCGGGCCCCTGGTGGATTCCAATGCGATCATCGGCGTCGCGTGGGGCTCAACGCTCAGTGCGGTCAGCAGGCACCTGACCCGCAAGATCACGCACGATACCGTGGTGGTCCAACTCAATGGCGCCGGAAACATGCACACCACCGGCATCACTTACGCGAGCGACATCATGCGCCGTTTTGGCAGCGCCTACGGCGCCCGGGTGGAGCAGTTCCCGGTGCCCGCGTTCTTTGACCATGCGGCCACCAAGGCTGCCATGTGGAATGAGCGCAGCGTGCAGCGCATCCTGGATCTGCAGGCCCGGATGAGCATCGCCATTTTCGGGGTCGGATCCGTCGAAGCCGATTATCCGAGCCATGTCTATGCCGGCGGCTACCTGGACGAAAACGACCTCCGGATGCTTGCTCATTCCGATGTGGTGGGTGACGTGGCCACGGTCTTTTTCCGCCGGGACGGCTCGTCGGATGGCATCGTTTTGAACGAGCGTTCCACGGGCCCGGCGCTCGCGCAGCTGCGGCAGGTCCGCCGCCGGATCTGTGTGGTGTCGGGGGCGTCCAAGATCAACGGGCTGCGCGGTGCCCTCACCGCAGGTCTTGCCACGGACCTGATTCTCGATGAAGCCACCGCGCGCCGGCTGGTGGGCTTTGGAGGCGTGAACCCGGCGAATGGGTAAAGTCAGTCGTATGAAACCTTCTCCCCGGCTTAGTCTCAACAACGGTGTGCTGATCGACCAGCTGGGGTTCGGGCTCTACAAGGTTCCGACGGCGGACGCATCATCACTGGTGGCCACGGCCTTGGGCACTGGCTACCGCCACTTCGACACCGCCGCGATGTACGGCAACGAGGCCGGCGTGGCGCGGGCACTTGGCGCGGCCGTTGATTCCGACGGCGGGAGCGGCGGTTCCGGCGAATCCTCGCCGGGGCTCCGCCGTGAGGACGTCTTTGTCACCACGAAGGTCTGGAACGACGACCAGGGGTACGACACAACGCTGCGGGCGTTTGATACGTCCATGGTCAACCTCGGCCTTGACTACGTGGACATGTACCTTATCCACTGGCCCTGTGCACGGCGCGGCCTCTTCACCGAAACGTACCGCGCACTGGAGACCCTTTACCGCGAAGGAAAAGTGCGCGCCATCGGTGTCTGCAACTTCCAGCCGGCCCACCTGGACCGCCTGCTCGACACCGCCGAGGTGGTGCCTGCGGTGAACCAGATCGAACTGCACCCCTGGCTGCAGCAGTCAGAACTCCGTATGAAACATCAAGCGCTGGGCATCCTCACGGAAGCCTGGAGCCCGCTGGGCCGCGGGCACGTGCTGGCAGATCCCGTGGTGCGTGCCCTTGCCGCCGAACACGGCCGGACACCCGCCCAGATCATCCTCCGCTGGCACGTCCAGCTGGGAAACATTGCCATCCCCAAGGCCAGTTCGGAGGCCCGCATCCGGGAAAACCTGGACGTCTTCGGCTTTAGCCTGTCGGACCGCGACATGGCGGCGCTTGCCGAGCTAGAGCGCGGCCAGCGCACCGGCTCCCACCCTGACAACGTCAACTAGGACCGGGATCCATGAAAACCACCGCCCACCAGTCATCCGCCGCGCCGTCCTACTTCAGCGCCGGGCTGGCGGCCCGCACGCAAGCCGCAGACGTCGAACTCGACGGCAGCGCCGTGGCGTACTGGACGTATGAACCCGTCCAGGCCACTGCCGAAACCCGCACCATCCTGGTCATCCACGGGTTCCGTGGCGACCACCACGGCCTGCTCCGCGTAGCCGACCAGCTGTCGGAAATGCGGATCATCATGCCTGACCTCCCCGGCTTCGGCAGCTCCGCCGCGTTCGTGGCAGGAGAGCATTCGGTGGAACAGTACGGCGCCTTCATCAGCTCCTTCATGGCTGCGCTGGATCTGGGCCCGGACACCGTACTGCTGGGACACTCCTTCGGCTCGATCATCGCGTCCCATTTTGTTGCCGCGCATCCCGGGAAGGTCACGCCGCTGATCCTCGTCAATCCCATCGCCTCGCCCGCCCTGGAAGGCCCCAAGGGCATCATGACCAGGCTGGCCGTCCTCTATTACCGGCTGTCCGCGCGTCTCCCCCGCCGGCTGGGCCTCGCACTGCTGCGCAACCCGGTGATCGTCCGGGTCATGAGCGAAGCCATGGCCAAGACCGGCAACCGGGACCTGCGCCGCTTCATCCACGGCCAGCACCACGCCTACTTCAGTGCATTCGCCGACCGGGAAAGCCTCCTGCAGTCATTCACTGCGTCAGTCAGCGCCCATGTTGCGGAGGTGGCCGGGAAGCTGACACTGCCGGTGCTGCTCGTGGCCGGCGAAAAGGACGAAATCGCCGCGCTGCCGGACCAGCACCACCTCGCCGCGCTCCTGCCGGACGGGGAGCTCAAAGTCATTCCCGGCGTCGGCCACCTCATCCACTACGAAACGCCCGAGCCGGCCGCCGGTTTCATCCGCAGCTTCCTTAAGGACCACCCCGCGTGAAGATTGTCATCGATGCCCGGTTCACCAGGAACGACCACCACGACGGCATCAGCCGCTATGGCGCGAGCCTGATCGCAGCGACCGCCAAGATCGCCGACGTCTCGATGCTGATCAGCGATACGCGGCAACTTGCCCTGCTCCCGGATGTTCCCTACACGGTGATCAACAGCCCCCTATCCCCGGCGGAGCTTTTTGTGGCCCGCAGGATCAACCCGCTCGGCGCGGATGTGGTGGTCTGCCCGATGCAGACCATGGGCAGCTGGGGACGCAACTATGGCCTGGTCCTGACCCTGCACGACCTGATCTATTACGAGCACCCCGCGCCGCCGGGATTCCTGCCGGCGCCGGTGCGCATCCTGTGGCGCATGTACCACAAGGCCTTCTGGCCGCAGCGGCTCCTTTTGAACCGTGCGGACATCGTGGCCACCATCAGCAGGACCACGGAAGCGCTGATGGCCAAGTACCGGCTGACCAGCCGGCCCGTGCGGATTATCAGCAACGCACCGCAGCCGGCCCAGGAACCGCGGGACCCTGCTGCGGGGTCGGACCATGCGCTGGTCTACATGGGTTCGTTCATGCCTTACAAAAACGTGGAGACCCTGGTTGCCGGGATGTCCGGGCTGCCCGACTTCACGCTGCATCTGCTGAGCAGGATCACCCCGGAACGGCGTGCCGAGCTGGAGATCATGGTCCCCGCCGGGGCCAAGGTGGTCTTCCACAATGGCGTCACTGATGACGAATACGCCGTCCTGCTCAGACGCGCCACCGCATTGGTAAGCCTCTCCCGTGCCGAAGGGTACGGGCTGCCGCTGGTGGAAGCCATGTCCCTGGGCACGCCGGTGGTTGCCAGCGACATTCCGATTTTCCGGGAAGTGGGCGGCCACGCCGCCTCGTATGTTGACGCCGACTCCGCCACCGAATTCGCCGCGGCTGTGCAAAAATTGCGGGACGACGCTCACTGGCAGGACGTTTCGCGCCGCTCCGTGGCCCGTGCGGCGGAATTCAGCTGGGACGAGTCCGCCCGGGAGCTGGTGGACGTAGCCCACGACATTGTGGCCGCCCGCTCCGGACGGAAGCGCCGCCGGTAGACCGCCCCCGCCTACAGGACGTCCACGCCATCGAGCCTGACCTGCACCGGTTCCCCGCTCCGCTTGGCGGCAGCGGCAGCCTTCGTTGACCGCAACACCCTGGTCACGGCGCCGGCTTGCCCGTAGGGGAAGAACAGCAAGGTCCGGACATCCTCCCCGGCGCGTTGGGCGGCCGCAGAGCCGGTAAGCACCACCGGGGCCGGACCTGCGGTCCGCAGCGTTAAGCCGGACGTCGTCAGCGCAGCCTCCACCGCTGCGGTGAAATGAACGACGGCGGTCCGGGGGCCGGTTACCGACGCAATCCGGACAGCCGGGGGCAGCTGGAGTTCCATGCGGAGTTCCAGCTCCCGCCTGGCGTACCCGGCCGGGTCCCACCGCAGCAGGGCGCCAACGGCAACGCTCTCCGTCGCGGTGATGACCACCAGGCCGCCGTCGGACGCGGGACGCACCAGCGCCGCGGCATTGAACCAGCGGCGTACGGTGTCCTCCCCGGCCCGAAGGTTTTCCCGGCGCAGCAGCGAGTCGCCGTCGAGCAGCAACGCAGCGGCGTAGCCGCCTTCGGCGACGGGCTCAGCCCCGATGGTGGCTACCACCAGGGCATGCGCGCCGCCCACTTCAGCCTTGACATGGTCGCCGGAGGACGTGATGACAGCCTTGCCGGGAAACGCCCGGCCCAGTTCCTCCGCTGTCCGCAGGACTCCGGTGGCACCTTTGCGAAGCTTCCGCCCCGAGCAGTGGACACACTGCCAGTCGGGGGCCGGCGTCGAGCACCAGCGGCATTGCGGAATCGCCGAGCTGCCGCTGGCTCCCGCCAGGGCCAGCGGCCCTTGACAGGACTGGCAGCGCGACGGCTCGCGGCACGTCTCGCACACCAGTGACGGCGCATAGCCGGCCCTTGCCACCTGAACCAGCACCGGCCCGCGCTCCAGCCCTTCCTTGGCCGCCCGCCACGCGGCGCCCGGAAGCCGCGCCACCAGGGCGAGCGGGTCACGTTCCTGTTCAAAGCTGTCGGCGGTATTCAGGACGCGTGGAACCGTCCGCCGGACAAACGTCCGCTCGGCCTCAACCGGCATGGCCCAGCCCGCCTCCACCAGCCGCTGCAATTCCGTACTCCTCGCGTGGCCCGCCATCAGGCAGGCCGTGCCGTCCTGGTCCGCACGCAGCAGCAGCACCTCACGGGCATGGGCGTAGGGGGCACGCTGTTCGATGTGGAGGTCGTTGCCGTCATCCCAGCAGGCCACAAGGCCGAGGTCCTGAACGGGAGCGAAGGCAGCGGACCGCGTACCAATGGCCACCCGCGCGGATCCGGCCAGGAGGCGCAAAAAATTACGGTAGCGGGGCGTGGGTCCGTCATCTGCCGTCAGCCGGGCGATGTCATCCGCCGGCAGCAGCTTGAGCAGTGCCTGTTCCAGCTGATTGAGGTCGCGGTAGTCGGGCACCACCACTAAGGCCCCGCGGCCGGAGGCGCGGACGGCGGCCACCGCCTCAGCAATCAGCTGCGGCCACGCAGCGGGACCAAAGCCCTGGAGGGGGCTGAAGACCGCCCGCGGGGATCCGCCCTCCTGCAGGTGGCGGACAAAGGCGGGACCGTTGCGGTAGCCCACCCAGCCGCTCCCTCCTTGGGAACCAGCCACGACGGCGGCGTCCCCCGACGTTGCAGGGGTGTCCGGTGCGGCTGGTGCCGGGCCAGGCGGCGGTACGGCGTCTCCCGGCACGGCCTCTTCCGGCACAGCAGCAGCAAGGAAATCCTTCTCCAGCCGTGCCATGCGCGGCGGAACTGCCACCCGCAGCACGTCGCTGACAGTTCCCGCGTACCGGGCGGCGACGGCGGATACGAGCTCCCGCACGGCGGGTGAAAGGACGGCGACCGGGGAGATCACCTTGTGCAGGGGCACCAGGGTGTGGCCGGCGTCGGACTCTGCGGTGCGTTCAATAATGAACCCGCTCAGTTCCTGGCCGTTGAAACGGACTTTGACCCGGACGCCTGCCTGCGCCGCCTCATCCAGTTCTGCCGGCACACTGTAGTCAAAGGGCCGGTCAAGGTGCGGCAGTGATGACTCGACCAGCACCCGTGCCACCGGGAGCTGGGCTGCCAGCGGGGGCCCGGCCTGAGGTGGGCGGGCCGGAAAACCTTGGAGCAGGGACGGCTGTATGGAACCGGGCCCGGTGTGGACCGTATCAGGCATTCCCATGGCGGCCACCCCCTTTCACAGACCAGCCAAGCACCTGGCTCCGACATTTTCAGCCGGGTCAAGTGATTGGCTGGGCGTTGACGGCCGGCTACGCGTTGAAGAAGGCCTTCAGGTCGTCCACGCGGTCCAGCCGCTCCCACGTGAAATCGGGGTCGTCGCGGCCGAAGTGCCCGTGCGCTGCAGTCTTGGCGTAGATGGGCCGCTTAAGGTCCAGGGCATCGATGATGGCACGCGGGCGGAGGTCGAAGATCTCGGCGATGGCGGCGCTGATCCGGGCCGGGTCCACGGTTTCCGTGCCGAAGGTTTCCACGTAGGTGCCCACGGGACGGGCCTGGCCGATGGCGTAGGCGATCTGGATCTCGGCGCGCTTGGCGAGACCCGCAGCCACCACGTTCTTCGCAACCCACCGCATGGCGTAGGCCGCGGAGCGGTCCACCTTGGACGGGTCCTTGCCTGAGAAGGCACCGCCGCCGTGGCGGGCCATGCCGCCGTAAGTGTCCACGATGATCTTGCGGCCGGTCAGGCCGGCATCGCCCACGGGTCCGCCGATGACGAACTCGCCGGCCGGGTTGAGGATGTTTGCGGCACGGGAGATGTCCAGGTTGGCGGCTGCCAGCACCGGGGCAATGACGAAGGACGCGAGATCGGCGCGCAGCCGGTCCAGGCTGGTTCCTTCAGCGTGCTGGCTCGAAATGACCACGGTCTCCACGGAAACCGGCACGTCTTTGTCGTAGCCCACGGTGACCTGGGTCTTGCCGTCGGGACGGAGGTAGGACAGTTCACCGGACTTGCGCACTTCGGTGAGGCGTTCGGAGAGGCGGTGCGCCAGCCAGATCGGCGTCGGCATGTAGGACGGGGTTTCGTCGCTCGCGTAGCCGAACATCAGGCCCTGGTCACCGGCACCCTGGAGGTCGTAGTCGTCCTCCTGGCGGCCTTCGCGGGCTTCCAGCGAGTTGAAGACACCGCCGGCAATGTCGTTGGACTGCTGGCCGATGGACACTGACACGCCGCACCGGGCGCCGTCGAAGCCGTTGGCCGATGAGTCGTAGCCGATCCCCAGGATGGTCTCACGGACGATCTGCGGGATTTCGACGTAGGCGTCGGTGGTGACCTCACCGGCAACGTGGACCAGGCCTGTAGTGGCCATGGTCTCCACGGCGACGCGTGACTCCGGATCGACGGCGAGCAGCGCGTCCAGGATGGCGTCACTGATCTGGTCGCAGATTTTGTCCGGGTGGCCTTCAGTGACGGACTCGGACGTGAAGAGCCGGAGTGCGGAGGGCGTGGCCCCGTGGGTGTGGGGAATGTGCAGCGGTAAAGTCACTCAACTACCTTACTGGTTGGGAATCGGACGTCCGGCCGCGTGTGTCCCCGTACTAAGGAAACGTGGTTCGGCTGTTCGGTCAGGCGCGGGGTGAAACGTGGTTCAGCTCCTGGCCGACCCGCGTGATCACGGCGGCCGAAACCTCAGTCTTGGAGCCGGCCGCCAGTTGTGGTTCGGCGCCGGAGCGGGCCAGGATGACTACCGAGTTGGTGTCCTGCCCAAAGACCTTGTCCGTTCCCACGTGGTTGACCACCAGGAGGTCGCAGCCCTTGCGCTTGAGCTTCGCCCCGGCGTAGGCCAGCACGTCTCCCTGGCCATCGCCTGTTTCGGCCGCAAAGCCCACAATCAGCTGGTTTCCGCGGTCAACCCGGTTTTCCGGTGCGTTCCGGGCCTCCACCAGCTCCTGCAGGATGTCCGGGTTGCGGACCAGCGTGATGACCGGGTCCGCCGTGTCGTCGCGTTTTTTGATTTTCGTTCCGGAAATCTCCGCGGGGCGGAAGTCAGCCACTGCGGCTGCCATGATGACGACGTCGGAATCGGCTGCCGCCGCAAGGGCCGCTTCCCGCAATTGCAATGCAGTTTCGACGGTCACCACATCGACGCCGGCCGGGGCGGGGACGTCCATGTGGGCGGCAATGAGCCGCACCGTGGCGCCGGCGTTGCGGGCCGCCACGGCCAGCGCGACGCCCTGTTTTCCGGAGGACCGGTTGCCAAGGAACCGGACGGGATCCAGGGGTTCCCTGGTGCCGCCGGCGCTGATGGTCACCGTCCGGCCGGCCAGCGGAAGCTGGTAATCGGACTGGCCCTGCGCGAGGGCCAAGGCGGCGTCGAAGATGGCTTCGGGCTCGGGCAGGCGGCCCGGGCCGGAGTCGGCGCCGGTGAGCCGGCCACTTGCCGGTTCGAGCACGGCGACGCCCCTGCTGCGCAGCGTCTCAACGTTGGCGCGGGTGGCTGCGTGCTGCCACATCTCCGTATGCATGGCCGGGGCGAAAAGGACGGGTCCGCGGGCCATCAGCAGCGTGTTGGTGAGGAGGTCGCTGGCCTGTCCCGTAGCCGCGCGGGCCAGCAGGTCTGCCGTCGCCGGCGCCACCACGATCAGGTCCGCCTCATGGCCCAGCCTGACGTGGTTGACCTGGTG
Source organism: Pseudarthrobacter sulfonivorans (assembly GCF_014712225.1). Lineage (GTDB taxonomy): Bacteria > Actinomycetota > Actinomycetes > Actinomycetales > Micrococcaceae > Arthrobacter > Arthrobacter sulfonivorans. The sequence continues at coordinate 254,199 of NZ_JACXBW010000003.1, read as the reverse complement.
GACGTCGTCGAAGACGCTGTTGCTGACCGGGTTGCCGGAAAGGGCCTCCCAGGTGGCCACACCCACAAAGCGGGTGGCCGCCTCGGTGGGGATCACCGTGACGTTGTGCCCGGCTTCAGTAAAAAGCCGGAGGAGCGATGCGACCTTGTAGGCCGCAATCCCTCCCCCGACTCCGAGGACTATGCGCACGTGACCTCCGTCAACAGGCTGTCTTAATTACTCTGCAGCTTCGATCGGTGTGGAAACGAGCTTGCCTTCGTTGATTTCGCGCAGGGCGATGGACAGCGACTTCTCGTTCAGCTTGGTGTCGACGAGGGGACCGACGTATTCGAACAGGCCCTCGTGCAGCTGGGCGTAGTATGCGTTGATCTGACGTGCACGCTTGGCACCGAAGATCACCAGGCCGTACTTGGAATCAGCTGCCTTCAGCAGTTCGTCGATCGGCGGGTTGATGATGCCTTCAAGGTTCGTGGACACGAATTCTCCAAATTCTAACGGGCTAACTGGTACCAGTTACTGGTGCGGGTGCGGGGTCAGCCCCATGAGTGAAACAAGCTCGTCCGCTGCCCGGCGAATGTCATCATTAATGACGGTATGGTCAAACTCCGGTTCAGCGGCAAGTTCCAGTTTAGCGGTTTCCAGGCGTCGCTGCTGCTCCTCGGCGCTTTCCGTGCCGCGGCCCACCAGTCGGCGCACCATTTCGTCCCAGGTGGGCGGCGCCAGGAAGACGAACTGGGCGTCCGGAACGGCTTCTTTGACCTGGCGGGCACCCTGCAGGTCAATCTCCAGCAGCACGGACCTGCCGTCCGCGATGGCCTGGTTCACGGTGCTCTTGAGCGTGCCGTAGGTGTTCTGGCCATGGACAACGGCCCACTCCAGGAGCTCGCCGGCGGCCACGAGGGCTTCGAACTCGTCCTTGGACTTGAAAAAATAGTGGACGCCGTCCTGCTCACCGGGGCGCGGAGCGCGCGTGGTGGCCGAAACGGAAAGCCAGACTTCGGGGTAGTTGTCCCTGATGTAGGTGGACACGGTGCCTTTGCCAACAGCCGTCGGACCTGCGAGGACTGTCAGTCCCGGTTTCTTGCTCACGTATTCCTTTGCGGCGGTGTATGGATAGACGAAGAGTGGTTCGCCCTATTTCTCGTCTATAAAATCTACCAGCGCCTGGCGCTGGTGGATGCCCAGGCCGCGGACCCGCCGGGAAGCCGCGATTCCCAGCTGTTCCATGATGGCCGCTGCCCTGACTTTGCCGATGCCGGGCAGGGCCTCCAGCAGCTCAGCCACCCGCATCCGCGCCAGGGCATCGTCCTCGGCCGCCGAGCTGATGATGTCCGCGGCCGACGTCTCGCCGTTCTTGAGCCGTTCCTTCACCTCGGCCCGGGCTGCCCGGGCGGCGGCAGCCTTCTGCAGGGCATCAGCGCGTTCTGACGCGGATAAGGGTCGCAGGCTCATGGAGGACACCCCCGGAAATTTTCAGATGCGTCCATGGCGGCCGCCATTGGACTTGTCCTGAAACTACCCTTTGGTGCCCTGTGAATCAATGGACGCCCGCATTATCCGGCTCTGCAAAGGCTGGAAGCCGCCTAACCGCCGGGCTAACTTTCGCGAAGTCCGTCCAGCGTGCGCTGCGCCGCACCCTGGAGCCCCTTGATACCCGGACCGGCAGCGAGGATTTCCCGGCTCGAGGTGCCCAGCACCTGCGGGTACGCCGCGCCGAACGTCCGGCGAAGGTCGGCCGGGGTTGCGCCCTGCGCGCCCAGCCCCGGGGCAAGGATGGGGCCGCGGACGGCCGCCAGGTCCAACTGCAGGTCGGTCAGCGCTGAGCCCACAGTGGCGCCGACTACCAGTCCCACCGAGCCCAGTGGCCCTTCGTACCGGCCATTCTCCGCTGCGGCGGCATCGGTGATCCGGCGCGCCACCGAATCGGTGCCGCCAACGTGCTGGACGGAGGCCCCCTCCGGGTTGGAGGTCAGGGCGAGGACAAAAACGCCCCGCCCGTACTCCGCCGCCAGATCCAGGGCCGGGCGGAGCGACTCAAAGCCGAGGTAAGGGCTAAGCGTCACCGAGTCTGCGGCCAGCGCCGATCCGTCCCGGAGCCAGGCGTCCGCGTAGGCAGCCATGGTGGAACCGATATCGCCCCGCTTGGCATCCGCGATGGTGAGCACTGACTCGTCCCGTGCCACCGCAAGAAGCTCCTCCAGCACTGCCAGGCCGGCCGAGCCGTGGCGCTCGTAGAGCGCCACCTGCGGCTTCACCGCGGCAGCGAGCGAACCCACTGCCTCCAGGACGGTCAGCGAAAACCGCCGCAGCCCGGCGGCGTCGTCGTCCAGTCCCCAGCTCTTCAGCAGCACGGGGTGCGGGTCAATGCCCACACACAGCGGGCCGCGGGCAGCCATGACCGCCCCCAGCCGGGAGCCGAAGGACTCCCGGCCGGCGGCGACTGCCGGTGTGAAACTGGACTCAGGCACTCTGCGCCATCCGCGCTGCCGCGGCCTGCGCGTCTGCGGCCTGGGAGGCCGTCAGCGCAGCGGCATGCTCCTGGAGGCTGGTCACTGACCACTCATAGGTGCGCATTGCCTCGATGGCCTGGACTGCGGCGTTGATCTCGGCCACCGTGGTGATGCAGGGAATGCCGATGGACGTCGCGGCGGCACGCAGGGCATAACCGTCGCTGCGGGCTTCCCCGCCGGAGGGGGTGTTGAACACCATGTCGATCTCGCCGGCAATGACCAGGTCCGCGATGGTGCCTTCGCCTTCGGCGCTGCTGCCTTCGGCGACCTTGCGGACCGTGCTGGCCTGGATGCCGTTGCGGCGCAGGACATCGGCGGTGCCGCCGGTGGAGACAATCTCGAAGCCGAGATCCGAAAGGCGCTTGATCGCCATGATGACGGCACGCTTGTCCCGGTTGGCCACCGAGACGAAGATCTTGCCTTCGGTGGGCAGGGCGTTGTTCGCGGCGGCCTGGCTCTTGGCGAAGGCGGTGTCGAAGTGCTTGTCGATGCCCATGACTTCGCCGGTGGAACGCATTTCAGGGCCGAGCAGGGAGTCCACCACTTTGCCTTCAGGCGTGCGGAAGCGGCTGAACGGCAGCACGGCTTCCTTGACCGAGACCGGCGCGTCGAGCGGAAGGGTGGAGCCGTCGCCGGTCTCCGGCAGCATCTTGTACGCGGAGCGGAGCTGGTTGATGGTTACGCCGGTGCCGATCAGGGCCGCGGCCTTGGCCATCTGCACGCCGGTCGCCTTGGAGACGAACGGCACGGTGCGGGATGCCCGCGGGTTCGCTTCCAGGACGTAGAGCACGTCCGAGGCCAGCGCGAACTGGATGTTGATCAGGCCACGGACGCCCACGCCCTCGGCGATGGCCCGGGTTGCGGTGCGCACACGCTCCAGCACGTTGTTGCCCAGGGTGATCGGGGGCAGCACGCAGGCGGAGTCACCGGAGTGGATGCCGGCCTCCTCGATGTGCTCCATGATGCCGCCGAGGTACATGTCCGTGCCGTCGAAGAGCGCGTCGACGTCGATTTCGACGGCGTCCTCAAGGAACCGGTCGATCAGCACCGGGTGGTCCGGGGTGATCTCGGTGGCGTTGGCGATGTAGCGGGAGAGGTTGGGCTCGTCATAGACGATTTCCATGCCGCGGCCGCCCAGCACGTAGGACGGGCGGACCAGGACCGGGTAGCCGATTTCATCCGCGATCTTCTTGGCATCGTCGAAGGAGACCGCGGTGCCGTTCTTCGGGGCGATCAGGCCGGCGTTGTCCAGGACGCGGGAGAATTCGCCGCGGTGCTCGGCGAGGTCAATTGCTTCCGGGGAGGTGCCCAGGATGGGGACGCCGGCGTCGGCCAGCTGCTGCGCCAGCTTGAGCGGCGTCTGGCCGCCCAGCTGCACAAAGACGCCCATAACGCCGCCGGTGCGCTCTTCAGCCGCGATGACCTCCAGGACGTCTTCGAGGGTCAACGGCTCGAAGTACAGGCGGGTGGAAACGTCGTAGTCGGTGGAGACGGTCTCCGGGTTGCAGTTGACCATGACGGTCTCGTAGCCGGCCTTGCGCAGCGCCATGGAGGCGTGGACGCAGGAGTAGTCGAACTCGATGCCCTGGCCAATGCGGTTGGGCCCGGAGCCGAGGATCAGGATGGACGGCTTGGAGTGCAGCGCAATCTCGTCCTCCTCGTCGTAGGACGAGTAGTGGTACGGGGTGTAGGCGGCGAACTCGGCGGCGCAGGTGTCCACGGTCTTGTAGACCGGGCGGATGCCGAGGGCCTGGCGGACACCGCGGACCACGGCTTCGGAGTTGTGCGTCAGGGCACCGATCTGCTCGTCCGAGAAGCCGTGGCGCTTGGCGCGCTGGAGCATCTCCACGGTCAGGGAGCCGGCCTTGCGGATCTCGTGGGAGATTTCGTTGAGCAGCTGGAGCTGGTCAAGGTACCAGGGGTCGATCTTGGTGGCTTCGAAGAGCTGTTCCACGGTGGCGCCGCCGAGCAGGGCACGCTGCACCTGGTGCAGGCGTTCGGTGGTGGGCCGCTTGGCCTTTTCGATGAGCTCCGGGACCTCCCATTCGGGGACGGAGCTGAAGTCCAGCTGCGAGCCCTTCTGCTCCAGGGAGCGGAGTGCCTTCTGCAGGGCTTCGGTGAAGTTGCGGCCCATGGCCATCGCTTCGCCGACGGACTTCATGGTGGTGGTCAGGGTGTCGTCCGCCGCGGGGAACTTCTCGAAAGCGAACCGCGGGACCTTCACCACCACGTAGTCCAGGGTGGGTTCGAAGGACGCGGGGGTCTTCTGCGTGATGTCGTTCGGGATCTCATCCAGGGTGTAGCCGAGGGAGAGCTTGGTGGCAATCTTGGCGATGGCGAAGCCCGTGGCCTTCGAGGCCAGTGCCGAGGAACGGGAGACGCGCGGGTTCATCTCAATGACCACCACGCGGCCGGTGTCCGGCTCCACAGCGAACTGGATGTTGCAGCCGCCCGTGTCGACGCCCACTTCACGGATGACGGCGATGGAGATGTCGCGCAAGCGCTGGTATTCCCGGTCCGTCAGGGTCAGGGCCGGGGCCACGGTGATCGAGTCGCCGGTGTGCACGCCGACGGGGTCGAAGTTCTCGATGGAACAGACGACCACGACGTTGTCGTTCTTGTCGCGCATCATCTCGAGCTCGTATTCCTTCCAGCCGAGGATGCTCTCTTCGAGGAGCACCTCGCTGGTGGGGCTGTACTGCAGGCCCTGGCCGACGATGCGGCGGAGGTCGCTTTCGTCGTAGGCCAGGCCGGAGCCGAGGCCGCCCATGGTGAAGGACGGCCGGACCACCATGGGGTAGCCGAGGTCTTCCGCGGCCTTGAGGGCCTCGTCAATGGTGTGGATGATGTGGCTGCGGGCCGATTCGGCGCCGCAGCGTTCCACGACACCCTTGAACTTTTCGCGGTCCTCGCCGAGCTCGATGGCGGCGATGTTCGCGCCGATGAGCTCCACGTTGTACTTTTCCAGCACACCGTTCTTGTCCAGGGCGATGGCGGTGTTCAGCGCGGTCTGGCCACCCAGGGTGGGCAGGATGGCGTCCGGCCGTTCCTTCGCGATGATCTTTTCCACCACCTCGGGGGTGATGGGCTCGATGTAGGTGGCGTCAGCGAACTCGGGGTCGGTCATGATGGTGGCCGGGTTGGAGTTCACCAGGATGACCCGGAGGCCTTCCTCCTTGAGGACACGCAGTGCCTGCGTGCCGGAGTAGTCGAACTCGGCGGCCTGGCCGATGACGATCGGGCCGGAACCAATGACGAGGACGCTCTTGAGATCTGTACGTTTCGGCATTACTTCTTGTCCTCAGTCTTGTTGTCAGTCTTCTGCGGTGCGGCGGGGTGTGCGGAATCCACCGGTTCCTTGGAAAGGTTGGCCGTCCGGCCGTCCCGGGTGCCTTCCATCAGGTCGATGAAACGGTCGAACAGGTAGGCGGCGTCGTGCGGGCCGGCGGCGGCTTCCGGGTGGTACTGGACCGAGAAGGCCGGGATGTCCAGGCACGCGAGGCCTTCCACGACGTCGTCGTTCAGGCTGATGTGGCTGACCTCAACCCGGCCGTAACGCTCCTCGGGGGCCTGGGTGGCGCCGTCGAGCGGAGCGTCCACGGCGAAGCCGTGGTTCTGGGAAGTGATCTCCACCTTGCCGGTGCGGCGGTCCATCACGGGCTGGTTGATGCCGCGGTGGCCGTAGCGGAGCTTGTACGTACCGAAGCCGAGGGCACGGCCGAGGATCTGGTTGCCGAAGCAGATGCCGAAATAGGGCAGTTTCTCGTCCAGGACGGAGCGCAGCAGCTTGACCTGGGCGTCGGCGGTGGCGGGGTCGCCGGGGCCGTTGGACATAAAGAAGCCGTCAGGGTTGACGGCCTTGACGTCTTCGAGGGTGGAGGTGGCGGGCAGCACGTGGACGCGGACGCCGCGCTCGGCGAAGCGGATGGGGGTCATGGCCTTGATGCCGAGGTCGATCGCCGCGATGCTGAACCGGGCCTCGCCGTCCCAGCCGTGGTCCTTGGGGTCCACGACGTAAGCCTTGTCGACGCTGACTTCCTCAGCCAGCCGGGCGCCCTCCATCGGGGCGCTGGCCAGGACGGCGTCCAGGAGCTCCTTGTCCGGGGCCTTGGCGGCGTCGCCCGAAAAGATTCCGGCGCGCATGGTCTTGTGTTCGCGCAGGTGCCGGGTGATCGCGCGGGTGTCCACGCCCTGTATTCCCACGATCCCCTGCTCAATGAGCTCCTCATCGAGGGAGCGCTCTGAGCGCCAGTTGGAGGGCCGGCGGGCGGCGTCGCGGACGATGTAGCCGGCCACCCAGATGCGGCGGGACTCGGCGTCGTCGCTGTTCACGCCCGTGTTGCCGATGTGCGGCGCGGTCTGCACCACGAGCTGGCGGGCGTAGGAAGGGTCCGTGATGGTTTCCTGGTAGCCCGTCATGCCGGTGGCGAACACTGCCTCGCCAAGGGCGGTGCCCTGCGCGCCGTAGCTGGTGCCGCGGAACATGCGGCCGTCCTCGAGGACGAATACCGCGGGGGTGCTGGCTGCTGGTGCCACTGTCGCTGCCTGTGGTGTCGCTGTTTCAGTCACTGTCTTACTTTCCACTCTGGGGATCCTGGGAATGTTCTTGGGAAGCTGCGGCGATCAATTGCTGAAGGGAGTCATAGAGGGCATCCTTGTCGGCTGCCCTGCGGGTCCGGAAGCCGGTGTCCAGGGTGTGGGTCCCGAGGTCCCACGTCATGACCAGGAGTCCGTCCTTTTCCACGAACTTGCCCGCCATTCCGCTCTCCTGCCGGACTGCGCTGAGGCGTTCGGCCGGGATATAGACGGCCGGCGCGCCGGCGCGGTCCAGGAGTACGCCGTGGGGGTACACGCTGAGGACGGCGTTGGTCCGGATACCGAGGCTGTGCACCGCGATCCGGTCGAGCCAGTCACCGGCGGTGGTGGAGGCAACGTACTGGCCTTCGGCCCGGGCGCCTGGCACGCCGGGTTCCATGGGCACCTCGGGCAAGGGGGCGACGTCGGCCTGCCGCCTGAGGCGGTTCCGCCAGCCGAAGCCGATCATGACCAGCACGGCGGCGATGATCGCCACCGTGCTGACCAGCGTGAGCATTTGGGTGTCCATCAGGCGGCGCCTGCCGCAGCCGCCGCCGATTCCCGGTAAGGCGTGTTGAGCTTGCCGTCCAGGACGGTGGGGTGGCCCTTGTAGAAGGTGGCCACCACCTTGCCCGGCAGCTCAAGGCCGGCGAACGGCGAATTGCGGCCCATGGTGGCCATCTTCGCCGGATCGACAGTCCAGCGGGCAGCCGGGTCCACCAGGATGATGTTCGCGGGCTCGCCGGCGTCCAGCGGACGGCCCTGGTCGGCCAGACGGCCGATCCGGGCAGCCGCGGTGGACGTCACCCGGGCGAAGTCGGCCCAGGTCATGAGGCCGGTCTCGATCATGGTGTGCTGGACCACGGACAGGGCGGTTTCCAGGCCGGTCATGCCCATGGCCGCCTGCGCCCACTCGCATTCCTTGTGCTCGCTGGGGTGCGGGGCGTGGTCGGTGCCCACCACGTCGATGGTGCCGTCGGCCAGGCCGGCGCGCAGGGCCTGCACATCGGCGTCCGTGCGCAGTGGCGGGTTGACCTTGTAGACGGGGTTGTAGCTGCGGACCAGGTCATCGGTCAGCAGGAGGTGGTGCGGGGTGACCTCGGCGGTGACGTTGATGCCGCGTTCCTTGGCCCAGCGGATGATCTCCACGGAACCGGCGGTGGAGACGTGGCAGACGTGCAGGCGGGAGTCGACATGCTGCGCCAGCAGCACGTCGCGGGCGATGATGCTTTCCTCGGCAACTGCGGGCCAGCCGGTGAGTCCCAGGACAGCGGAAACGGCGCCCTCGTTCATCTGGGCCCCTGCCGTGAGGCGGGGTTCCTGCGCATGCTGGGCCACCACGCCGTCGAACGCCTTGACGTATTCCAGGGCCCGGCGCATCAGCACGGGGTCGTGGACGCAGATTCCGTCGTCAGAGAACATCCGCACCCGGGCGCGGGAATCGGCCATGGCGCCCAGTTCGGCGAGCTGCTCCCCCGCCAGGCCGACGGTCACGGCGCCGACGGGGCGCACGTCCACCCAGCCGGCGGCGCGGCCCAGGCTGTGGACCTGTTCCACCACACCGGCCGTGTCTGCCACCGGGTTGCTGTTCGCCATGGCGTGGACGGCGGTAAAGCCGCCCAGGGCTGCGGCGCGGGTACCGGTCTCAACCGTTTCGGCGTCTTCGCGGCCGGGTTCGCGGAGGTGGGTGTGCACGTCCACCATGCCGGGAAGTGCCACCAGGCCGGCTGCCTCGATGACTGTCGCGCCCTCAGCGTCCGCGTGCGTTGCGGCGCCGGCGCCCCGTGCGGCGATGACGCCGTCGCGGATAAGCAGGTCCTCGGCGTCGCCGCCCAGGATGGCCGCACCGCGGATCAGGTACGTTCCGTTGTTGTCTGCCATTAGTTGGTCTCCTCTGTGGAACGGGCTGTGTTGGTGCGGGCTTCGCCCACCGAGGCGGCTGGTTCGCGGGTGTCCCCGGAGAGCAGCAGATACAGGGCGGCCATGCGGACCGAGACGCCGTTGCGGACCTGTGCGAGCACGGTGGAGCGGGGCGAATCGGCGGCGGCCGCGGAAATTTCCAGGCCCCGGTTCATGGGGCCGGGGTGCATGATGATGGTGTCCTTCAACCCGAGGGTGTCCAGTGCGCGGAGCCGGTTGTCATCGAAGCCCCAGCGGCGGGAGTATTCGCGGGTGGAGGGGAAGAACGACGCGTTCATCCGCTCGCCCTGCACACGCAGCATCATCACCGCGTCCACCCCCTGTTCGAGGGTTTCGTCCATGTTGTAGCTGACCTTGCACGGCCAGTGTTCGACGCCGATGGGCAGCAGGGTGGGTGGCGCCACAAGGGTCACCTCGGCCCCCAGCGTGCGGAGCAGCCAAACGTTGGAGCGGGCAACGCGGGAGTGCAGGACGTCGCCGGCGATGGCTACGCGCATGCCTTTGAGGTCTGCGCCGATGGACCCGTTGCCGGACAGTTTGGCCCAGTGCCGGCGCATGGTGAAGGCGTCCAGGAGGGCCTGTGTGGGGTGCTCGTGCGTGCCGTCGCCGGCGTTGATCACGGCGGCGTCAATCCAGTCGGTGGCGGCCAGCCGGTGCGGTGCGCCGGAGGCCCAATGCCGGATCACGACGGCGTCAGCACCCATCGCTGCCAGCGTCTGGGCCGTGTCCTTGAGGGATTCGCCCTTGGAGACGGAGGAGCCCTTCGCGGCGAAGTTGATGACGTCGGCGGACAGCCGTTTGGCGGCCGCTTCGAAGGAGATCCGCGTGCGGGTGGAGTCCTCGAAGAAGAGGTTCACCACGGTGCGGCCGCGGAGGGCCGGGAGCTTTTTGACCTCGCGGTCCCCCACGGCCGCCATTTCTTCGGCGGTGTCGAGGATGCGGATGGCGTTGGTGAGGCTGAGATCTTCGGTGGAGAGGAGGTGTTTCACGCGCCGCCCTCAATGACCACTTCGTTGACCTTGGCACCGTCTGCGGCGGAGTCTGTTTCCTCGAGCCGGACCCTGACCTTCTCGGCGGACGAGGTGGGGAGGTTCTTCCCCACGTGGTCGGCCCGGATGGGGAGTTCACGGTGGCCGCGGTCGATCAGCACGGCAAGCCTGACGATCCGGGGACGGCCGAGGTCGATGATGGCGTCAAGGGCTGCCCGGATGGTGCGGCCTGAGTACAGGACGTCATCGATGAGCACCACAACCTTGTTGTCGATTCCCGTGCGCGGGAGCTGGGTGGGGTACGGCGGCCTGGTGGGCTGGTGCGAGAGGTCGTCGCGGAACATGGTGACGTCCAACTGTCCGACTATTTCCGCGGCGTCCACGGTGGGATCCGCTGCTGCGATCTTCTGTGCCAGGCGGAGTGCCAGCGGGTAGCCGCGGCGAGGGATCCCCAGCAGGACCAGGTCCTTGGAGCCTTTGTTGGCTTCGAGGATTTCATGGGCGATACGAGTGAGGGCACGGTCAATATCGGCCTGGTTGAGGACAACCCTGGCTGGAACCGGTGCGCTTGTGACGGAAGTCAACGCTCGTCTCCCCTTTCCCCGCCTCACAGGACGGAATTAAAAAAGGATCATGTGCGGTTCAAAATTACCACATCGGCGCCGGGCACTAGGCTTTGCCCTATGTCCACCAACCCTTATCAGCAGGGCCCCGGCAGGCCCGGCGGGCCTGCCGGACCCCCCGATCCTTTCCCGGGTCAGGCCAACCCCACCTGGATAGGCCGGATCGAGCCGGAGTACTACCGGCCCGCGCCCGGTACCTATGCTGCTCCCCTGCCTGCCCTGGGTCCCCCGGAGCCCGGCCGTGACGGCGCGGGCATGCGGTCCGGTGGCCTGCTTGCCCTGACTGTAGGCGGCGCAGCCCTTGCTTTCGTGAGCCTCCTGCTGGTGGTGCCCTTCCTGGTGGCGAGCACCGGCGTGGGCGGGTTCATCGTCGGCTTTGTGGTGTCGCTCATACCGCTGTCAGTGGTTCTGCTGACCGTCCACGCGATCGACCGCTGGGAGCCTGAACCGAAGCGGCTGCTCTTCTTTGCGTTTACCTGGGGCGCGGCCGTGTCGGTGGCCGTGACGCTCCTGATCCAGCCGTTTTTCGCCCTGACGTTCCAGTTCAGTGACGTTGCCGACCTGCCGACCTACATGGCCACAGTCCAGGCACCCGTCGTGGAGGAATTTGCCAAGTCCCTGGGCCTGCTAATGCTCCTGCTCCTGGCCCGGAAGCACTTCGACGGCCCGGTAGACGGCGTGGTGTTCGCGTTCACCATCGCCGGCGGCTTCGCGTTCACGGAGAACATCCTGTACTTCGGCCGGGCCATTGCCGAGTCCGCCAGCCCGGCCACCGGCCTGGCCCAGGTCTTCCTGCTTCGCGGGGTGATGTCGCCGTTCGCGCATGCCATTTTCACCGGGACCACGGGCCTCATCATGGGTTTCGCCGCCCGGCGCTGGCACTCCGGAGCCTCTGTGCTGGCTTTTTTCATCGGCCTGATCCCGGCCATGCTGCTGCATAATCGATGGAACAGCATGGGCGCTGGATTCCTGGCCGAGTATGTCCTCATCCAGGTGCCGATCTTCGTGCTGGCAGTGGTGGGGATCATCCTGCTGCGCGTGGCAGAAAACCGGCTCACGCGCCAGCGGCTCATGGAGTACTCGGCCGCCGGCTGGTTCAGCCCCGCCGAGGTGGAATTGCTGGCAACACCCCGCGGGCGGCGGACGGCACTGCATTGGGCGGCCGGCTACCACCGCAGGCCGCAGATGAAAGCATTCCTGCACGCCGCCACCCAGCTGGCCTTTATCCGCCAGCGGATCCTCAGTGGCCGGGACGTCCCGCTGCACCAGGCCGAGGAGAGGCAGCAGCTGCAGCGGATCCTGTCGCTGCGCGCCGCCGTCGCGGGCTGAAACGGGGCACGCCAACGCAGAAGGGACCAGCAGCCACCAAGCGGTGGTTACTGGTCCCTTCTGTGATGTTCTCCCTCTGAGGACAGGGCGTCAGGCGAGCAGCGAAGGCTTCAGCTGCTGCAGTCGTCCCAGGAGTCCGTTGATGAACGACGGCGACTCGTCCGTTGAGAGCGTTTTGGCCAGGGCCACTGCCTCGCTGACGGCGACCCCGTCGGGAACGTCATCGTTGTAGAGCAGTTCCCAGGTGCCGATCCGCAGGATGATGCGGTCAACCGAGGGCATGCGCTCCAAGGTCCAGCCCTGCGAATAGGTTTCCAGGAACTCGTCGATGGCGGTCTGCTGCGAGACGACACCTTCCACGATTTCCAGCGTGTACGGGTTCACGATCTGATCGGTTTTCTCCCGTCGCGCCCTGAGCACGTCGAAAGGCGAAACGGAGCGTTGTTCCGCTTCGAAAAGTACATCCAGCGCCCGGTTCCGGGCCTTGCCGCGTGCGCTCACTACTCGCTGACCCGGCCGAGGTAGCTGCCGTCGCGGGTATCGACCTTGACTTTGGTGTTGTTCTCGACGAACAGCGGAACCTGGATTTCATATCCGGTTTCCAGGGTTGCAGGCTTGGTGCCGGCCGAGGAGCGGTCGCCCTGCAGGCCGGGCTCCGTGTACGTGATCTCCAGGACAACGCTGGGCGGGAGTTCGATGTACAGCGGGTTGCCTTCGTGGATGGCAATGTTGACCATCTGGTTTTCGAGCATGAAGTTGGTGGCGTCGCCAACCGTTGCACCGGAGACCGTGATCTGGTCGTAGTCGGCGGTGTCCATGAAGACGAAGTCCGCACCGTCCTGGTACAGGTACTGGTAGTCGCGGCGGTCAACCGTGGCGGTCTCAATCTTGAGGCCGGCGTTGAACGTCTTATCCACAACTTTGCCGGACATCACGTTCCGCATCTTGGTCCGAACAAAGGCGCCGCCCTTGCCGGGCTTGACGTGCTGGAATTCAATGACGTTCCAGAGCTGGCCCTCGAGCTTCAGGACGGTGCCGTTCTTGATGTCGTTAGTGGTTGCCACTGGTTTCCTTCGGTTTCTTAAGTCTGGTGTTCTCAGACGTTCTATGCCGGCCAAGCATGCCGAACGGCCTGCCAGCGCGTGTTTGTCAAAAATCCAAGAACTATTCTACCGGTAAATCCGGGACGCTCTGCGTCCAGTGGCGCTCCGTGCCTCTCAGCAGGCGAGGTCCAGGACGTCGCGGGCCCGCTGGAGTGCCACGGTGGACGAGTAGATCTGGGCGGCGTCGGCCGATTGGGAGACCCGCAGATCCAGTGCACGGGAAAAGGCCACCACCGCCGCCGCCGCGTGACCGGCAGCGAAGTGCGTCTTGCCCAGATACTGCTGCACGAGGGCTTCACGGTCAGTTCCCTGAAACTCCCCCAGCAGTTGCTTGAACAGCTCCAAGGCGCGATCGGAACGGTGCGATACACGCAGCACCTCGGCTTCGAAAGCCCTGAGCCGGAAGGATTCCGGGTCCTTGAACCGTGCTTCGGCCAGCAGTTCGGCTGCCTCGGCGGCGTGTCCTTCCACGAGCAGGACAAAGATGGTGTCCGCGGGGTCGGTGGACACTGCCAGGGCAGCACGGCAAACTTCCTCGTTGACAATCTCAGGCAGCAGGGACACCGGATTGATCCGGACGCCCGGGAAGCCGGCCTCGGGCCAGTCGCTGGTGCCTACCATGTCGCCCTGCATCAGGAGGCGATTTCCTGGTAGGCGGCAAAGAGCAGCGACGTGTCCGGGACATCCAGGATGCCCGGCTTGGCAATGCCGTCGAGGACAACAAAACGGAGCAGGTCCCCGCGGGATTTCTTGTCACGGCGCATGCCGTCCAGAAGCCCCTGCCAGCGGTCCCTCCGGTACGTGACCGGAAGTCCCAGGGTCTCGAGGATGCTGCGGTGGCGGTCGGCATCGGCATCGCTGAGGCGGCCCACGCTGCGGGCAAGCTCGGCTGCGAACATCATGCCGACAGATACGGCTGCACCGTGCCGCCAGGAGTAGCGCTCCACCAGTTCAATGGCGTGGCCCAGGGTGTGGCCGTAATTCAGGATTTCGCGCAGCCCGGATTCCTTCAGGTCTTCCGAGACCACTTTCGCCTTCACTGCGATGGCACGCTCGATGAGCTCCCGGAGGGTGTCCGATCCCGGATCCGTGGCCGCTGCGGCGTCCTTTTCCACCAGTTCCAGGATGGCCGGATCGGCAATGAAGCCGCACTTGATGACTTCTGCCATGCCGGAAATGATCTCGTTGCGGGGCAGGGTTTTGAGGGTGTCCAGATCCACCAGCACTCCGGCCGGCGGGTGGAAGGACCCCACCAGGTTCTTGCCTTCGGCCGTGTTGATGCCGGTCTTTCCACCGACGGAGGCGTCCACCATGCCCAGCAGGCTGGTGGGCATGTGGATGACCTTCACGCCGCGGAGCCACGTGGCCGCGACAAATCCGGCGAGGTCTGTGACGGCGCCGCCGCCCACTGCCACGATGGCGTCGGAGCGGGTGAAATCGTTCTGGCCGAGTACCTGCCAGCAGAACGCCGCAACCTGGATGTGTTTGCCCTCTTCGGCATCCGGGATTTCCGCTGTCAGGGAGGTGAAACCGGCGGCCGCGAGTTCGTCGCGGACGGTGTCGCCGGTGAGGCGCAAGGCCCGGGGGTGGATGACCAGGACCCGCCGGACGCGTTCACCCAGCAAGGCAGGGAGGTCACCCAGCAGGCCACGGCCCACAACGACGTCGTAGTTCTGCCCCGCGGATTCGCCGGTGACCTTGATGACTGTTGAATCGACGCTCACTTTTCAACTTCCTGTTTGGCGGCCGCGTACTCACGCAGCGCAACTTCAAGCCGGTGCCCCAGTTCGGTGATCGAACCGTGGCGGACGTCCAGGACCAGGTCGGCCAGCCGTTCGTAGACGGGTTTCCTGGTGGCAAAGAGGGTTGTCCAGCGGGCCATGGCATCACCGGCCAGCAGCGGCCGTCCGGAGTTCCGGGCGATCCGCGACGCCACGGTTCCTTCATCGCATTCGAGGTACACCACGGTGCAACCGGCGAGAATTTGTTGGGTTCCGGAGTCCAGCACGGCGCCGCCGCCCAGTGAGATGACCGAGGCGGTGTCCCCGGCGCGTTCCACGGCGGCGGCCACGGTGCGGGCCTCGATTTCCCGGAAGGCATGCTCCCCGCGGCCGGCGAAGATGGAGGCGATGCTGCCGTGGGCGTCCACGATCAGCACGTCCGTGTCCACGAAAGGCACGTCAAGGCGCTTGGCGAGTTCATAGCCGATGGCGGACTTGCCCACTGCCATGGGCCCGATGAGGACGATGGGCCGGTTGCCCGGCACCGCCCTTTTACTCCCGCGGGGCACTAGTGGCCGATCGAGTCCAGGGAGGCCGGAATGCTGTCCAGGTAACCCTTGATGTTGCGTGCGGTCTCCGCTACGGAGTCCCCGCCAAACTTTTCGGTGACGGCTTCCGCAAGGACCAGAGCCACCATCGCCTCCGCGACGACGCCGGCGGCCGGCACGGCACAGACGTCGGAGCGCTGGTGATGGGCCTTGGCGGGCTCCCCCGTGCTGACGTCGACAGTCCGCAGGGCGCGCGGCACGGTAGCGATCGGCTTCATGGCGGCACGGACACGCAGCACATCGCCGATGCTCATGCCGCCCTCGATCCCGCCTGCGCGGTTGCTGGTGCGCACAATCCTGCCGTCGGAATCCTTGACAATCTCGTCGTGGGCAGCCGAGCCGCGGCGTGCAGCGGTCAGGAACCCGTCACCCACTTCCACGCCCTTGATGGCCTGGATCCCCATGAGTGCGGCGGCGAGCCGTGAGTCGAGCCGGCGGTCCCAGTGGACGTAGCTTCCCAGTCCCGGGGGCAGCCCGTAGGCGAGGACTTCCACCACGCCGCCCAGGGTTTCGCCTTCCTTGTGCGCGGCGTCCACTTCGGCCACCATAGCGTCGGAGGTTTCGCGGTCGAAGCACCGCAGCGGATCTGCGTCCAAAGCGATGACGTCGGCAGGGACAGGCAATGGCCGCCCTTCGGGGACGGTCACGCTGGCGATGGAGACGGTGTGGCTGACCAGCTCGATACCAAGCTGCTTGAGGAACTGGGAGGCGACGGTGCCCATGGCAACCCTGGTTGCCGTTTCGCGGGCGCTGGCGCGTTCCAGCACCGGACGTGCTTCGTCGAAGCCGTACTTCTGCATGCCGGTGAAATCTGCGTGGCCCGGGCGCGGCCGGGTCAGCGGTGCGTTGCGTGCCTGGTCGGCGAGGACCTCGGGATCCACGGGGTCGGCTGCCATGATCTGTTCCCATTTGGGCCATTCGGTGTTGGCCACCTGGACGGCGACCGGGCCGCCCTGCGTGAGGCCGTGGCGGACGCCGCCCAGAATGGTGACCACGTCCTGTTCAAACTTCATCCGGGCGCCCCGGCCATAGCCCAGGCGGCGGCGAGCCAGTGACTCGGCAATCTGCCCGCTGGTGATTTCCACACCGGCGGGGACGCCTTCAATAATTCCCATCAGAGCCGGACCATGGGATTCACCGGCTGTCAACCAACGCAACATAATTTCCATCCTGCCACGTATGGCTGTCAGAACGCCCGTCGGGGAAGGCCGACTGAGTCACACATCACATCTATGACCCCTGCGTTAACCTCGTCCCCGCGCCCGGTAAACAGCCGGACCTGCTCCACCGCCTGGTACAGCAGCATTTCCAGGCCCGGGACCACAGTTCCACCACCGGCCTGCCAGACCGTAGCGATCCTGCTCGGCCAGGGGTCGTAGGCCACATCAAGCAAAACGCCCGGCGTCCCGAATCCCAAGGCGGCGATCTCGGCGGCGAGGTTGTCGGCTGCGCGCGGCGGGAGTGTGGAAATCACGACGTCGGCACTCGCCGTGGGAGTGGCGGCTTCGGTCATCGGCCGGACGTCGATGGCCAAGCCAACGCCGCGGGCGGCGGCCTGCGCGTCGGCTGCCCGCGACGGATCGCGGACAAACACCTGTGCGTGGGCGGTGCCCAGGTCCTTCAACGCGGCGACGGCCGCTGCGGCCGTCCCGCCTCCGCCCAGGACGACTGCGGAAGGACTCGCCACTACCCCGGCGTTGAGGACCGCGTTGACGATCCCCGCGACGTCCGTGTTGTAGCCGACCCGCCTGACAGACCCGCCGGCTTCCTCGAAAGCGACGGTGTTAACGACGCCCAGCGTGCGGGCAACACCGCGGACTTCATCCACTTCGGCGACCATGCCGGTCTTCAATGGCATGGTGACGGAGAGTCCACGCCAACCGTCCTGGTGCCTGACACGGTCCATAAACGCGGGCAACGCCTGCTCCGTCAGATCCACTGCCGTGTAGCCGATATCGAGCCCCAGCTTGCTGTAGGCCGCCAGGTGCAGTGCCGGTGACTTGGAGTGGCTGATCGGGTGGCCCAGCACTGCCGCCCGAAGGCTCACGCGCAGCGGCCGGTATTTGCCCGGCACCAGGTGTTGTACTGCTCCACGTAACCGTTGTGCTCTGCCAGAGTCTTGGAGAACTTGGTTTCCTTGGTGTCCAGGTTGATGGTCACCCAATACAGGAAGTCGTTGGTCTTGGGCTTCGCGGCAGCATCGATGGCTGTCTTGCCGGGCGATCCGATGGGGCCGGGCGGCAGTCCCGGGTTGGCGTACGTGTTGTAGGCATTCGACTTATCCTGGCGCTGCTCATCCGTGAAGTTGAAGCTCCTGGTGCCCAGGCCATACGTTACGGCCGAGTCCACCTGCAGGAAACCGCCTGTCTGGTCGTTGGGCTTGAGCCGGTTGTAGATGGCGCCGGCAACGTCGCCATACTCGGCCTGGCCGCCTTCGGCCTGGACGATGCTGGCCACAATGATTGCCTCGTACTGCTTCGCGGGATCGGTGATGCCCTGCGCCACGAGTTCGTCGGTGGTCGTCTTGACCAGGGCCTGGAGGATGTCCTTGGCCGGGGTGCCGAGGGGGAACCTGTACTCACCGGGGTGCAGGAAGCCCTCAAGGTTCTTGGCGTTTGCCGGCAGGCCAAACTGCTGCGGGGAGTCGCTGAATTGCTTCAACTGCTGCACTTTGATGCCCGATCCTTCGGAAATCGCCTGCAGTGACTCATCGATCCGCAGCCCCGCGCTGAGCGCGAAGTAGATGACCTTGGTTTTGTCATGGCCCAGGAGGACGTTGACGGCGTCTGAGTTCTTCATCTCCGACTTGAAGGTGAAGTCCCCCGGTGTCAGGGTCCCGCCGGAAGCGGCAAATGCCTGCAGGAACGTGTCCGCATTGGCGATGACCTTACCGGTTTCCAGCTTGGCGGCCACTGAGCGCATACCCTCGCCGGACTGGACCGACACCTGGACCTCGCCGGTGCCCGGACCGGGGTAGTCACTCGCTTTGCCGCTTCCCAGCAGGGGCTTCAGGAACTGCGCACCCACGGCAAGGGCGGCCACAAACACCACGAGCGTCAGGAACAGTGCCAGCAGACGGCGCCTGCGCCGCACCTTCTTCGAGGGTTTTGTCACGACGGAGCTTCCCGCTGCCCCGGCGAGCAGGCCGGCGTCAGTGTGGTCTTGAGGGTGGGCCGCCTGGGGATCCTCGACGTAGTGCCCGTGGAGGTCTTGCTCATCGTAATGGTGGCCCTCGTAGTGCTGGTCATCATAGTGATGGACTTCGTCAGGGTGGGCGTAACCCGTGGGGTGTCCCTCGTAATGCTCGGCATCCTCGGCGTCAACGGCCTGGTGATTGTCCGTGTGATAGTCGGGCACGGTGGCCGGGACCTGGTGCTGCACCTCGGTGTGCGCCGCTTCCTGGATGGAGGGCCGGGTGTCCGGCTGCCTGGGGACTACGGGCTCGCCTGCATGGACTGGCTCGGCGACCGGCTGGACCGGCTCAGCCGGCTCTACAACGGGTTCGGCCGTCGCGTCAGGCTCGCGTTCGGGCGCCGGCGGTACAACCACCGGGGCGACGGGATCCGCGGCGGGAGCCTCGAAAGCTTCAGGCGCCTGCGCCGGCAACGGCACGTCCTGGCCCGTTTGGTAGGCCTGTTCCGGAACCGCGCTGGTGTCTTCGGTGTGCTTCTCCAATGCGCGGAGCTCTTTTCGGGTCAGCGGCCTGGCGCCATCATGATTGGTGGCGCCTGAGGCGTCATCGTTATTGGACGGGCTCACTGTAGCCTTCCGTGTTCTGAGGTCGAGACTTGCCTTCGGAGACGGAGACGGAGGCGTCAGCCTGGGCCGACCCGCCTGTTCCGGAAGGCTGCGGACGGGGCGGCGCGCTCACGCGGCTCCCAACGTCCGTTCCCCTGGCTTTTTGCATGTCGATGGCGTGCTGGAGAATGCCTGCCGCCGCAACCTGATCAACCACTTTACGGTGGTTGCGGCTGCTCATGCCAGCTTCGTGCAGGTTCCGGTGGGCCGTGACACTGCTGAGCCGCTCGTCAACGAGGTTGACGGGCACGTCAAGGCCCCGGCCGGCCAGCTCTGCCACGAGCAGCTCCGCGTACTCGGCGGCCATCCGGGCGGAGGCATGTTCCTCCCCCTTCATGGTGCGCGGCAGCCCCACGATGACCTGGACGGCGCCGAGCTCCTGCGCGAGCGAGACGATCACCCGCACGTCGGAGTTCTTCTTCGCGTTCCGGTCCAGGGTCTTATACGGCGTGGCCAGGATGGCATCCCGGTCACAGATGGCCACTCCCACCCGGACGGTGCCGACGTCTACCCCCAGTTTGGGGCCCTGGGGGTAGTCGGCGGCTGCAACAGGTTCAGTCACGGGTTCCTTAGCGCCGGGAAATGGCGTCCACGACGGCGGCAAGCGCCGGGGCGACCTTGGTGGCGTCCGTGCCGCCGCCCTGGGCGACGTCGTCCTTGCCACCGCCGCCGCCACCGAGGATCCCTGCGGCAAGCCGCACCAGGGCTCCGGCTTTCACGCCGGCCGCCCGGGCGGCCTCATTGGTTGCCACCAGGATCATGGGGCGGTCATTGCTGACACCGGCCACTGCCACCGTGGAGGCTTCGGAGCCGAGCCGGTTGCGAAGGTCAAGGGCAAGGTTGCGGACGTCGTCGGCACCACCGATCTGGCCGGCGTCGTGCGCGATCACCCGGATGCCGGCGGCATCCTCGGCGGTGCCCACGAGGTTGGCAGCCGCTGCGGTGAGCTGCTCCTTGCGGAGGCGGTCGAGTTCCTTCTCAGTGGCCTTGAGCTTGTTCAGCGTGCTCGCGATCCTGTCGGCGAGCTGGCCGGACGGTACCTTGAGCATCTCGGTCAGCTCGGTCACCAGAGCACGCTCGGCCGCGAGATGGCGGAAGGCGTCCATGCCCACGAAGGCTTCGACGCGGCGGTTTCCGGAGCCAACTGACTGCTCGCCCAGCAGAGAAAGGCTGCCGATCAAGGACGTGTTGGCGACGTGGGTGCCACCACACAGTTCACGGGACCACGCGCCGTCGATCTCCACAACCCGCACTTCACTGCCGTAGTTTTCGCCGAACAGCGCCATGGCACCGAGTGCTTTCGCGTCGGCCAGGGCCATCACCCTGGTGTCCACCCGATAGTTGTTGCGGATGGCCAGGTTGGACACTTCTTCGATTTCCGAGCGCGTGGCGGTGCTCAGGCCCTCGCCCCAGGCGAAGTCGAAGCGCAGGTAGCCGGCCTTGTTGTAGGAGCCCCGCTGGGTGGCCTGGGGGCCGAGGATCTGGTGCAGGGCGGCGTGCACGATGTGCGTGCCGGTGTGGGCCTGCTCGGCGGCATGGCGGCGTTCACGGTCGACGGCGGCGCGCACCAGGGCGTCGGAGGAGATCTCGCCTTCACGGACGATCGCCTTGTGCACGCTCAGGCCCTTGACCGGGCGCTGGACGTCCAGGACCTCGACGACGAAACCGTCACCGGTGATGAGGCCCGTGTCAGCGGACTGGCCGCCCGCCTCGGCGTAGAACGGCGTTTCGTTGAGGACAAGTTCGATCTCGTCGCCGGTAGCGGCGTGGGCGACGCGCTGGCCGGCGCTGAGGATGCCGCGGACGCGGGCATCGCCGTCGAGCTCTTCATAGCCGGTGAAGACGGTCTCGCCCTCACCCAGCATCTCCTGGTAGGCGCTGAGGTCGGCGTGGCCGCCCTTTTTGCCCTTGGCATCTGCCTGGGCACGCTGGCGCTGCTCAAGCATGAGGGCGCGGAAACCGGCCTCATCCACCTTGAGCCCGGCCTCCTCAGCCATCTCCAGGGTGAGGTCGATGGGGAAGCCGTAGGTGTCGTGCAGGGCGAAAGCGTCGGCGCCGGACAGCGGTGCGCCGGCGGCCTTGGATACCGTCACGGCATCCTCAAGGCGGGCGGTGCCCGAAGCGATGGTGCGCAGGAAGGCCCGCTCTTCGGCGTAGGCGATCCGGCTGATGCGGTCGAAGTCCGTCTCCACGATCGGGTAGACGCCCTTCATGGCATCGCGTGAGGCGGGCAGCAGGTCCGGCAGGCAGGCCTTCTCGACGCCGAGCAGGCGCATCGAACGCACGGCGCGGCGGATGAGGCGGCGCAGGACATAGCCCCGGCCCTCATTCGACGGGGTCACGCCGTCGGCGATCAGCATCAGCGCGGAACGGATGTGGTCGCCCACCACGCGCATGCGGACGTCATCGGTGTGGTGGGGATCGTCTGCGGTTTCGGCGGAGGTGTACTCCCGGCCGGACAGCGCCGCTGCCTTGTCGATCACCGGACGGACCTGGTCGGTCTCGTACATGTTTTCGACGCCCTGCAGGATCATGGCGAGTCGCTCCATGCCCAGGCCGGTGTCGATGTTCTTCTTGGGCAGTTCGCCCACGATGTCGAAATCGTCCTTGGAGCGGACATTGTCGATCTGGTACTGCATAAAGACAAGGTTCCAGATTTCGACGTAGCGGTTCTCGTCCGCCAGCGGGCCGCCTTCAACACCGTAAGCGGGGCCGCGGTCGTAATAGATTTCCGAGCACGGGCCGGCGGGGCCGGGCTGGCCGGTGTGCCAGTAGTTGTCAGCCTTGCCCATGCGCTGGATCCGCTCGGACGGGACGCCGGTGTTCTTCAGCCACAAGTCCCGGGCTTCGTCGTCGTCCTGGTACACAGTGACCCACAGGAGTTCGGGCGGCAGGCCGTAGCCGCCGTCGTCAACGCCCGTGGTGAGCAGTTCCCAGGCGAACTTGATGGCGTCTTCCTTGAAGTAGTCGCCGAAGGAGAAGTTGCCGCACATCTGGAAGAACGTGCCGTGGCGGGCAGTCTTGCCCACTTCCTCGATGTCGCCGGTGCGGATGCACTTCTGGATGCTCGTGGCGCGGGAGAACGGCGCTTCTTCACGGGCAGTCAGGTATGGAATGAAGGGGACCATCCCGGCAACGGTGAACAGCAGGGAGGGGTCGCTGGAGACCAGCGAGGCGGAGGGAACCGCCGTGTGGCCTTTGCTGACGAAAAAGTCGATCCAGCGCTTGGTGATCTCCTGCGACTTCATGAGCTGATTACTTACCCTTCTTGGTTCACGCGTTTCTGGTGCGTGACAGGTTGATACAGGGAGCAGTCCGGGCAAGCCGCTACTGCTGGTTTAATTCTCTCGCGTTTTTCCGGCCCTTAACGCCGGGCAACATCCTGCGGTGAAACCACCGGGGATTCGACGCCGAGTGCCGTGCGGAGGTCCGTTTCCCGCTCGTGCATTCCGGACCGGACAGCGTCCGCAAAGTCGTAGAGGCCGTCGGCCAGCCGGCCCACGGCCCGGTTCAGGCCCTCGGGCCCCAGGTTTGATTGGGCTTCAGTGAGCTTTCGGAACGCGATGACTCCGATCGCTACGCCGATTCCCATCCAGACAAGTCGTTTCATGTTCTGTTCTTCCGGTGGCTAGCGGCTGCGGCGGCCGGCCGCGGGCTTCTTGCGGTTGGCGAGGGCGGTGCGGACTCCGTAGCTGAACGCTGCCACCTTGATCAGCGGCGAGCCCACCGTTGCGGCTACGAGGGAGGAAAGCGCGGAGAGGTTCGCGGACGCGTCAGAAACGTTGGAGGCGATGCCGTCCACTTTCTTCAGCTGCTGGTTAGTGGTGGTTACCGTCGCGGTGACTTCGTCCATCAGGGGCGTGGCGCCGTCGCTGATGGACCGGATGGACGTCCGTATTTCTTCCAGGACACTGCCCAGCTTCAGGATGGGTACGGCGAGCAGCAGCACCAGGAGCGCAAACACCCCGGCTGCGACCAGGCCGGCAATATCGCCACCAGACATAGACGTTCAACTCCCTTGAAACTGACGTGAATCTTTTCGGTCCGCGCACGCTGCCATGATGCGTTCCGCAGATGTCCCCCAAGTACCTTACATACAAAGAAGCCCGTGGCGCTTGCCACGGGCTTCTTTGGATACGCTGCTGGGATTTAGCGTGCGTAGAATTCGACGACGAGCTGCTCTTCGCAGGTTACGGGAACCTCGGAGCGCTTCGGGCGACGGACCAGGCGTGCCTGCAGGGCGTCAAGCTTGACGTCCAGGTAGGCCGGAACCTGGGGCAGGACGTCGCGGTGCGCGCCGGCTGCTGCAACCTGAAGTGGAACCATGGTTTCGCTGCGGCTGTGGACGTGGACCAGCTGGCCCTCGCCGACGCGGAAGGACGGGCGGTCAACGCGGATGCCGTCAACCATGATGTGGCGGTGTACAACCAGCTGGCGGGCCTGGGCGATGGTGCGGGCGAAGCCTGCACGCAGCACGAGTGCGTCGAGACGCATTTCGAGCAGTTCGATCAGGTTTTCACCGGTCAGGCCCTTGGTGCGGCGTGCTTCTTCGAAGGCACGGGTCATCTGGGCTTCGCGGATGCCGTACTGGGCGCGCAGACGCTGCTTTTCGCGCAGACGTACGGCGTAGTCGGAGTCCTGCTTCTTGCGGGCACGGCCATGCTCACCGGGGCCGTACGGGCGGCGCTCCATGTACTTGGCGGCCTTGGGGGTCAGAGCAATGCCGAGTGCACGCGAGAGGCGTGCTGTACGGCGAGCACGAGTGTTGTTAGCCACTTGTGTCCTTCCAATATCTGCGGTGTGTCAGTGTTACTGGCCTCCATAATGGAGAGCATCGGCCAACCGCTGCCTTTTGCTACTGGGCACAGGGCTACCCCAACAAGAAACAGTGAAAACTGGAAAATGTGGAGGATTGCGTCCGTGCCTTGCCAGACAACGAACCATCTTAGCAGGATTACCCTGCGTTCCCGCACTCGGCGCCCCCCCGCCCCCACCCGGCTCAGCTGCCGCGGATGATCTTCCGCAGCCGTTCCAGGCGCACGGCGATATCGCGCTCCGCGCCGTTGGCGGTGGGTTCATAGTAGTCCCGGCCCACCAGGTCGTCCGGCGGGTACTGCTGGCTGGCCACTGAGTGCGGTGCATCGTGGGCGTATTTGTAGCCCTTGCCGTGGCCGAGCTGCTTCGAGCCCGGGTAGTGCGCGTCGCGCAGGTGCGCCGGAATTCCGTTGCCCAGTCCCGCCCGGACGTCCGCAATGGCTTTGTTGATGCCCATGTAGGCGGCGTTGGACTTTGGCGCGGTGGCGAGGTGCACCACCGCCTCGGCGAGGACAATCCGGCCTTCGGGCATGCCGATCAGCTGCACCGCCTGGGCGGCGGCTACTGCCGTCTGCAACGCGGTGGGGTCTGCCATGCCCACGTCCTCCGCGGCGGAAATCACAATGCGCCGGGCAATAAAGCGGGGGTCCTCCCCCGCCTCCAGCATCCGGGCGAGGTAGTGCAGTGCGGCGTCCACGTCGGAACCGCGGACCGACTTGATGAAGGCGCTGGCCACGTCGTAATGCTGGTCGCCGGCCCGGTCGTAGCGCACGGCGGCCACATCCAGGGCGCGTTCGGTGTGCTTGAGCTCGATGGATACCGGCGAGTCCTCATCGGCGTCGTCGGCGTCACCGAAGGCAACACCCGAGGCTGCCTCCAAGGCAGTCAGCGCACGCCGGGCGTCCCCGCCGGACAGCCTGACGAGGTGGCCCAGCGCCTCGGCACTGAGCTCCACTTTCCCGTTCAGGCCGCGCTCATCGGCAACAGCACGCTGCAGGAGCCCTTCGATGTCCGCGTCCGTCAGCGGTTTCAGGGTCAGCAGCAGGGACCGGGATAACAGTGGGGAAACCACCGAAAAGGACGGGTTCTCCGTGGTCGCCGCCACGAGGACCACCCAGCGGTTCTCCACGCCGGGCAGCAACGCATCCTGCTGCGCTTTGTTGAAACGGTGGATCTCGTCCAGGAACAGCACCGTGGTGGTCTTGTAGAGGTCTCGGGCCGTCAGGGCCTCGTCCATCACCCGGCGTACGTCCTTGACCCCGGCGGTGATCGCGGACAGTTCCACAAACTTCCGGCCTTTGCCCTTGGCGATCACATGCGCCAGCGTGGTCTTGCCGGTCCCCGGGGGACCCCACAGGATCAGGGAGCTTGGGCCGGCGGGACCCACCGCATCGGTGCCAGCCGCAAGCTGGCGGAGGGGTGAGCCCTGCCCCAAAAGGTGCTGCTGGCCCACCACATCGTCGAGGGTGCGTGGCCGCATCCTGACCGCCAAAGGACTGCGCTGCGCAGCGCTACGGCCTGCCCCGGCACGGTCGGGCGACGACGGTTCGTCACTGTCGTCGTCGTCATTGCCGGGCCCTTGGCCGAAGAGATCATCCACATAGATAGGCTACTCATAGTTCACAACCAGCAATCCGCACGCTCACAAGGGAACCCGCCATGACCGCACGCAGCGCCGACGGCGCCAGCCGTCCGGGATCAGCCCGGTCGGGGTCCGGCCGCGAAGGATCCGTGCGGACCGCTTTTGTGCCCGCGGCCCGACTTGCCGGGTGGGTGGAGCGCTTCGGTGCCGCGCACGGCGGCTTCCGGCTCAGCGACGACGACGACGGTGTGCGGCTGCTGGCGGCCGACGGCACCGTCGCGCTACTCCAGGCCCCCTGGCCTCCGGACGGACGCCCCGGACGTGGCAGCGATCCCTTGGAGCGCCTGGGGTCTGTGGCCGGCCAGCCCCGGACGGCGGGCCTGGTGCTGGTGCGGCGCGGCGGCTATGGAGTGGCGGTGGCGCGGGAAGGTGCCGTGGTGGCGTCCAAGACCGGCTCCAAATACGTGCAGGGCCGGACCGCCGCCGGCGGCCAGTCCCAGCAGCGGTTCGCCCGCCGCCGGGCCAACCAGGCCGACGAGCTGGTGGAGAAGGTGGCGGCCCAGGCGGCAGCGATCCTCGGCGGCCACCCGATCGAGTACCTCGCCCCGGGCGGCGACCGGACCCTGGCTGGCCTGGTGCTGGACCAGCCCGCCCTGAGGCCTTACACCGCGCTCTCCCGGCTGGCCTTCCTGGACGTGGCGGATCCCAACGGCTCAGTCCTCAAGAAAGCAGCGGCCGATATCTGCTCGGTGCGGGTTCAGGTGGCCGACGCCCCTGATGAGGCCAACTTAGGCCGGAACAGTTCCTAGGTCAGGGTCCAGGAGCGCTTCGACAGCCCGTACCAGAACCCGTCGATTGCGGTCTTCGCGTTCAGCTCGCCGGACCCGTAGGCTGCGCCGAGGGCAACGTAGAGCGGCGCCCAGTGCTCGCTGCGCGGGTGGGCATGGCGCGCGGCCGGGGCCTTGTTCAGGAAGTCCAGGATCGAATCCACATCGCCGCGGACCATGGCCTCTTCTGCCCAGTGGTCAAACTCGCTCGAGGCTGCCGGCGGAGCGCTGTCCGGCCCACCGGCAGGGTTGAACCAGCGCAGGTTGTGCGTGGTGAACCCGGAGCCGACGATGAGCGTGCCGCGTTCGCGCAGCGGCGCCAGCGACATGCCGAGGTTGAACAGCCCCTGCGGATCGAGGGTGGGCATGGACATCTGGACTACGGGGACATCCGCCTCCGGGAACAACTCCTTCAGTGGCACGTATGCGCCGTGGTCCAGCCCCCGGCTTTCATCGCGCTCAACGTGGTGGCCATGGCTGGCGACCAGCCGGTCCACCTCTGCAGCGAGCTCCGGCGCCTGCGGGGCGTCGTATTTGACGTCGTAATACTTCTGCGCGAAGCCGCCGAAGTCATACACAAGGCCAGGATCCCGCTGGGTGGCGCTGAGGGTCACGGGCGCGTTTTCCCAGTGCGCGGAGATCATCAGGATGTCCTTGGGCTTGTTGAACGTGCCGGACCAATCGTGCAGCTGCCGGGTCCAGGTGGCGTCGTCGGCAAGCGGCGGCGCACCGTGGCTGAGAAAGAGAACCGGGGGCTGGCCAAGTGTTTGTGTCATGAGTTCATAGTATTCCTTTTTCATTGAACCTTCAACTATAGACAAACCCTCCCATCCAACGCGGGGCTGGCGGCTGGAGCTTCAACAGCCGGTCAGGTGCCGTTTGGGCCGGTCCTGCCGGTAGAGGTAGCGGCCGGCCTCGCTGAATCCCGCGGCGGCGTAGAGTTGCTGCGCTCCGTGGTTCGCAGCGGTGACCAGCAGCCAGTATCCGGCCAGCTCGCGGGCGGCGCCTTCGCGCAGGAGAGACTGCATGATCCGACGGGCATAGCCACGACGCCGGGCGTCCGGGCGCGTGGCCATACAGTACAGCCCGCCCCAGCCACGGGCTTCGGCACCACCGGTAACCGCAGGTTTGGGGGCATCAACAGCAGGCTGAGCAGGTGGAAGTGCGAGCCGACCGACGGCGGCGGGAGCGCCGCCGTCGGACCTCACCAGCGCGTATACCGACGGGCAGCCCGCCAGGATGCTGCGGGCAGTGGCAAGCTCGGCAGGACCGCCCCTCCCGTCCACCTGCCACCACAGCTCCAGCCACTCCGGAGACGGTTCGGTGGAAATTTCGACGCCGGGTTCCGGGACGAGCGCTTGGGGCACGGCACTGTCCGCGGTCGCCTGTTTTGCCCCGCTGTCCCGCCACATCACGAGTGTTTCGGACTGGCGGGTAAAGCCTTCCGCGTCCAGGACGGAGTTGAGTCCAGTGGAGCGCGGATCATCAAACACCTGGAAGATCAGCGGCAGCCGGCGGTCGCGGTACCAAAGCCTGGCCTCCCGCACCAGCGCGTACTGCGCGTGGGAATCGCTGCCCGGTTCGCGCGGCCAGACCGAGTTGGCGCGCTGCGTCACGCCGGACGCCGCCCGCAGGACCCAGCCGTTCGATTCCGTGCGGTCCGGAGCGGGCCAGGCAGCGTCCATCAGCGCCTCGACATCAGGCAACGCTGGAACTGTCATGTCACCTTTCCGATGCGAAAGGCCCCCCGGTTACCCGGGGAGCCTCTCGACACGCAGTACCTCAGTTACTCGGCCGTTTTGGCTTCCGGCTTTTTGGGCTCTTCCGCTTTAGCCTGCGGCTTGAAGTCGACGCCCGCTTCCTTGCGCTGCTGCGCCGTGATGGGCGCAGGTGCCTGGGTCAGCGGGTCGTAGCCGTTGCCGGTCTTCGGGAACGCGATGACGTCGCGGATGGACTCAACGCCGGCCAGCAAGGCCACTACGCGGTCCCAGCCGAAGGCGATGCCGCCGTGCGGAGGGGCACCGAACTTGAAGCCCTCGAGCAGGAACCCGAACTTGGTCTGGGCGTCCGCCCGGTCCAGGCCCATCAGTTCGAACACGCGTTCCTGGACGTCGCGCTCGTGGATACGGATGGAGCCGCCGCCGATTTCGTTGCCGTTGCAGACAATGTCGTAGGCGTAGGACAGTGCCGATTCAGGGTCCTTGTCGAACGTGTCCATGAACTCCGGCTTGGGCGACGTGAAGGCGTGGTGGACGGCAGTCCAGGAGCCGGCACCAACGGCCACGTCACCGGAGGCAACGGCAGCAGCGGCCGGCTCAAACATCGGCGCGTCCACTACCCAGCAGAAGGCCCAGGCACTGGGGTCGATCAGGCCGGTACGGTGGCCGATCTCAACGCGGGCAGCGCCGAGGAGTGCACGGGCAGCCGACTTCTCGCCAGCGGCGAAGAAGATGCAGTCCCCGGGCTTGGCGCCCACGGCGTCGGCCAGGCCGGCACGCTCGGTGTCGGTCAGGTTCTTGGCAACGGGGCCGGCCAGTTCGCCGTCTTCCTTGAACAGCACGTACGCCAGGCCCTTGTGGCCGCGCTGCTTGGCAAATTCCTGCCAGCCGTCCAGGGTGCGGCGGGGCTGGGAAGCGCCGCCGGGCATGACCACAGCGCCGACGTAGGGGGCCTTGAAGACGCCGAAGTTGGTGTCCTTGAAGAACTCGGTAAGCTCGGTCAGCTCCACGCCGAAGCGGAGGTCGGGCTTGTCCGAGCCGTACCGTGCCATCGCGTCCGCGTAGGTGATGCGCTGGATGGGCGTGGGGATTTCGACGTCGATCAGCTTCCACAGTGCCCTGACGATGTTTTCGCCGAGCGAAATGATGTCGTCCTGGTCCACGAAGCTGGCTTCGATGTCCAGCTGGGTGAATTCCGGCTGGCGGTCGGCGCGGAAGTCCTCATCGCGGTAGCAGCGCGCGATTTGGTAATACTTCTCGAAGCCGCCCACCTGAAGGAGCTGCTTGAAAAGCTGCGGGGACTGCGGCAGGGCGTACCAGGAACCCGGGGCCAGGCGTGCGGGGACCACGAAGTCACGGGCGCCTTCCGGCGTCGAACGCGTCAGCGTGGGCGTCTCGATCTCGACGTAACCGTCCTGGTGGAGCAGTTCGCGGGCGATCCTGTTGGCTTCGGAGCGCAGGCGGAGGTTGCGGGCAGGGCCGGGGCGGCGCAGGTCCAGGTAGCGGTGCTTCAGGCGAGCTTCCTCACCCACCTCAACGTGCTCGTCGATCTGGAACGGCAGCGGATCGGCGGTGTTCAGGATGACCACCTTGTCCGCCATGACCTCGATGGTGCCGGTGGCCAGGGCTGGGTTTTCGTTGCCCTCGGGGCGCTGGGAGACGGTGCCTGTGACCTGCAGGACGTACTCGTTGCGCAGACCGTGGAAGACCTCTTCTTCACGGACCACAACCTGGGCCACGCCGGACGCATCGCGGAGATCCACGAATGCAACACCGCCGTGATCGCGACGGCGGCCCACCCAGCCAGCCAGGGTTACGGTTTGTCCAATGTGCTCGGAGCGAAGGGATCCGAGGTCATGTGTGCGCAGCACAGCACACCTTTCTGAAAGAGACAGCAGGGAAAACTCAAGACTAAAGATGCATAGGATCATTCCGGGAACAATCCCGTCTGAGTTTACCCGCTGGAAAGGCCTCGCTCCCCCATGAACCCCCACCGGCAACTCCAGCGCAGGCTGGGGGTGTTTGACGCCACGTCCATAGGGCTCGGTTCGATGCTTGGCGCCGGCGTCTTTGTGGTCTTCTCCCCGGCTGCGGGCCTGGCCGGCAATTTCCTGGTCCTGGCCGTCCTCGTCGCGGGCGCCGTGGCCTACTGCAACGCCGTCGCGTCGGCGGAGTTGGCGGCGCGGTATCCCGCGAGCGGCGGGACCTACATCTATGGCCGGAAGCGGCTGGGCGAATGGCCGGGCTTCATAGCCGGGTGGGGCTTTGTCAGCGGAAAGTCGGCGTCGTGCGCAGCCATGGCACTGACCTTCGGCCACTATGTGGCCCCGGACTACGCCGTTCCTGTTGCTGTCGCGGCCGTGGTAGCACTCACGGTCGTGAACATGTTCGGCATCACGCGGACGGCACTGCTCACCCGGGTCCTCCTGTGCCTGGTGCTGGCCGCTCTCGTTTTTGTGGCGGTAGCGGCAGTCGTCGGGCCGCATCCTGCCGGCGCGGCACCGGGCGCGGGCAGACACTTCGCCGGCGGATCCGCTGCGGGAGGGCTCGGGGGCGTGCTGCCCGCAGCCGGCCTGATGTTCTTTGCGTTTGCCGGGTACGCCCGAATTGCCACGCTCGGCGAGGAAGTCAAGGATCCGGCGAGGACTATTCCCCGCGCGATCCTCGCAGCCCTGGCCGCCGCCTTTGTTATTTACCTGGGGCTGGCGCTCGTGCTCCAAAGCCATCTGCGGGACGGCCGGCTGGCGGCCACCGATGTTCCGCTGCTGGACGCCGTGCTCCATTCCCAACTCGCCGCAGGGGCGCCGCTGGTCCAGGCCGGCGCGGCGGCCGCCAGCCTCGGAGCCCTGCTGGCGCTCATTACGGGAGTAGGCAGGACAACCCTGGCCATGGCGCGGGAACGGGACCTGCCGGCTGCGCTGGCCAAGGTGGGCGGCCGGCACACGGTGCCGTTCGTGGCGGAACTTGCCGTGGCCGCCGTCGTGATCCTGCTTCTCCTGACCACTGATGTGATGACGGTGGTGGGGTTCTCCAGCTTCGGCGTGCTGATCTACTACGCCGTCACCAACGCTGCCGCCTTCACGCTGGAGGCACACCCGTCCCACGCACCCAAGTGGCTGAACGCGGCAGGCTGCGCCGGCTGCCTGCTTCTTGCCTTCACGCTGCCGCCAGCCTCCGTGCTGGGGATGGCCGCCGTACTGGCCGCCGGCGCCGCAGTCCGGTTTTTAGTGCTCCGGCTGCGCCGCTAGCCTCATCCCGCCGAACACTTCGGGCCGTCGTGGGGCACTTTGGGCCACTTGGCCCGGCAATCCGGCCTAGACGACGGCGTGTCCGTGTCGAAGTGCCCCCTGACGGCGCGCCCTCGGGACCTGGTCAGGCCGGCAGGGCTGCTGCCGTGGTCACCTGAACGGTGAGATCTTCCGACGGCGGCGTCCAGAGTTCCGGAAAGGCAACAACCTGTTCCCCGGACCGGATGTCCTTGACCTGGTGGTTGCCGTCGTCGTCGGTGAACCAGACGAACGGGATGCCGCGGCGGTCCGCGAACTTGATCTGCTTGCCGAATTTCTCTGCTTTGGCCGCCACCTCCGTGGCGATGCCCCGGCTGCGGAGCTGGGCAGCCACATCCTGCGCCGCACCCCAGCTGTCATCGTTCGTCAGTGCAACCAGCACAGCTGTGGGGACGGAACGGGAAGCCTTGGCCAGGTCCTGGCTGAGGATGCGCGACACCAGCCGGGTAACGCCGATGGAGAGGCCGACGCCGGGGAACTTGCGGTTGCCCTTGCTCGCCAGGGCGTCGTAACGGCCGCCTGAGCAGATGGAACCGAGCTGCTCGTGGCCCACCAGCACGGTTTCCACCACGGTGCCGGTGTAGTAGTCCAGGCCGCGGGCAATGCTGAGATCGGCCACCACCTTGCCTGGCGCGCGCTGCACTGCGGCGTCGATCACCTGTTCGAGTTCGCTCAGTCCCTCCTCGAGCAGATCGTTGGTGACGCCAAGGGCGCGGACCTGGGCCACGAACGTGGTGTCTTCCGTACGGATTCCCGCAAGCTTCAATGCCAGCTGTGCCTGCTCGTCGGATGCCCCCAGCTCGGTCTTCAGCAAGTCCGCAACCTTGGCGGGACCGATCTTTTCCAGTTTGTCGATGCTGCGGAGCACGCCGGCGGTATCGTCCAGGCCGATCCCGCGGTAAAAGCCTTCGGCAAGTTTGCGGTTGTTGATGCGCAGGCGGAAGTCCGGGATGGGCAGGGCGCTGAGGGCCTCCGCAATCACCAAGGCGATTTCCACGTCGTAGCGGAAGGGCAGTTCGCCGTCGCCCACAACGTCGATGTCGGCCTGGGTGAATTCCCGGGCACGGCCTTCCTGCGGGCGCTCCCCGCGCCAGACCTTCTGGATCTGGTAGCGCCGGAACGGGAAGGCAAGATAGCCGGCATTTTCCACGACATAGCGGGCAAAAGGCACCGTCAGGTCGAAGTGCAGCGCGAGGGCGTGCGGGTCAGACTTTCCGGCTTTGGCGGAGTCCGGGTCAGCTTCGTCGTCCTGAAGGCGGCTGAGCCCATAAACCTCTTTGTCGATCTCCCCTTTACGCAGCAACTGGCCGACAGTTTCCACGGCCCTGGTCTCGATGGACCCGAAGCCGTGCAGCTCAAAAACGTTGCGGAGCGTGTCCAGCACGTGCAGCTCCACCAGCCGCTCCTCGGGAAGCCACTCGGGGAATCCGGACAGGGAGGCGGTGCGTGCCATGGTGGATGTTCTCCTCTTGATGAAAGGCGCCTGGGACTCTGCCCGGCATTCGGCCCGAAACGGGCCAGGAACGGCGGCTGTCCAGCAACTCATGCATAAACTATGTGCGGCAGTCAGTTTATGCGTCATCCGCCCGCATCTCTAATACGGCGGCAGGGGACGCGGTCGGCTGCCGCCAGACCACTGTGCCGGGGCGCTGATCGCCCGGCCGCAGACCGACTTACAGGAGGACCCTTGGCGGCCAGTTCACGCAGTGCCCGCGAAGCCAAACGGCGCGTCCAGCAGATGGAGGCAAAGCGCGAGCTACGGCGGGACCAGGAGTCACGGCGCAAACGCGACAACCTCATCGCCGCCGGTGCGGGAACCGCCGCCGTGGTGCTCGCCGTCGTCCTTCAGTTCACTGCCTTTGCAGGTAATCCCACCGAAGACGAATTCGCCGCACTAGAGGCGGGCCTGACCCCTCCCTCTGCCTCCCCCGCACCCTCCGCGCCGCCCACCAACGCGGCAAACATCCCGTCGCCGGAAACAGCCGCCGGAAAGGTGTTCACCGGCGAGCTTGCCCTGAACCGCGGCACACTCGGCGTCGAACTGGACGGCACCAAAGCACCCCAGGCGGCCGCCGTCTTCAAGTCCCTCAGCGATGAGGGCTACTTCACCGGCAAGACCTGCCACCGTCTCACCACCAGCGAAAGCTTCGGCGTCCTGCAGTGCGGATCCGCCGATGGCAAGGGCGGCGGAAATCCCGAATACACGTGGGGTCCGCTGGAAAATGTCCCCGCTGACAACCTTTACCCGGCCGGCACCATTGCCGTAGCGAGGACGGGCAACAATGCCTACGGCAACGGCACACAGTTCTTTATTGTCTACAAAGACACCATGATTCCGGCCGACACGGCCGGCGGTTATACGGTGGTGGGCAAGGTGACATCCGGACTGGATGTAGTGTCCGGAATCGCCGCGGCGGGAATCACTCCCGGCAGCAGCGACACGGACGGCGCGCCCGTGGAACCAGTCACGATAGACTCGGTTTCTCTGAAGTAGGAAGCCCGGCCTCACGGCCGCGGTGCGGTATGTGAGTATTTTCCTCCAAGCGAAAGACTTTTAGCGGTGACAGACAGTCAGAAATCCGACGAAACAGCAGCAGACCTGACCGAGGCAACGGCCCCCGAGGCTGAGCAGGCAGTAGCTGACCAGGCAGTGACCGATGCGGCAGTAGTTGCCGAGACCGCGGTTCCGCAGGCTGACGCCGAGCCGGCCGAGGCCGCGCAGGACGAGGCGCCCGAGGCCCCGCAGGCTGAAGTGGCTCAGGCTGACTCCGCACCTGCGGCGCCCGAAGCCCCGCAGGCTGAAGTCCCGCAGGCTGACGCCGCCCCCGAGGCCCCGCAGGCCGAAGCCCCCCAGGCTGAGTCATCGCAGGACACACCCGACGCGCCTGATGCTGCACAGCCCGCGGCTCCGTCCCCCGCGCTGCGTCCCGCTCCGTCGCCGGCAGCCTTCGCAGCCCGGCCCAAGCCAGCCGCAGCCGCACCCGCCGCAGCCCCGGCACCCGTAGCTTCAGCCACCTCACTTGCGGAGGCCGCACGTTGGGGCCGCGTCGAAGGTGATGGCCACGTGTTCCTGACCATTGATGGCGAGGAACACCCGGTGGGCCAATACCCGGACGTCAGCAACGATGAGGCCCTCGGGTATTTCGCGCGGAAGTATGACGACATTGTGGCGCAGATCCTGCTCCTTGAGCAGCGCGTCAGCTCCAAGGCTCCAAGCACTGACATGCAGAAGACCGTCACCCACCTGCGCGAACAGCTGGCAGAGCGGAACATGGTGGGTGACCTCCGGTCCGCCGAAGCGCGTCTCGATGCCGTGTCGGCCCAGATCACCGAGCTTGAGAAGGCGGAGAAGGCAGAGCACGACGCCGTGCGCGCCGCCGAGCTCGCAGCCCGCGAGGCAATCGTGGCCGAAGCAGAGGAAATCTCGGGCCAGGATCCTACCCAGATCCAGTGGAAAACCTCCAGTGCACGGATGAACGAACTCTTTGAAAGCTGGAAGACGGCCCAGAAGAGCGGCGTGCGGCTTGGCCGCAGCAACGAAGATGCCCTGTGGAAGCGGTTCCGTGCCGCACGGACGGTGTTTGACCGCCACCGCCGCGCCTACTTCTCCCAGCTCGACAGCACCAACTCAGCGGCAAAATCGGCCAAGGAAAAGCTCATTGCCGAGGCCGAGGCATTGTCCTCCTCCACCGACTGGGGCTTCGCCGCCGGCGAGTACCGCCGGCTCATGGATGACTGGAAGGCCTCCCCGCGGGCAAGCCGCAAGGACGACGACGCCCTCTGGGCCCGTTTCCGCGCCGCCCAGGACGTCTTCTTCACGTCCCGGCAGGCAGCCAACGAAGAGATCGACCAGGAATACGCGGCCAACCTCACGGTGAAGGAAGAGCTCCTGGTTGAGGCCAACGCCATCCTGCCGGTCAAGGACCTCGCTGCCGCGAAGAAGGCGCTCCAGTCCGTCCGGGACCGTTGGGAAGAAGCCGGCAAGGTCCCCCGTGCCGATATGGGACGGATCGAAGCGGGCCTCCGCAAGGTGGAGGACGCAGTCCGCCACGCCGAAGAGGAAAACTGGCAGCGTTCCAACCCCGAGACCAAGGCCCGCACCAACAGCGCACTGTCGCAGCTGGAGGCAGCCATTGCCGGTCTCCAGGACGATCTCGAGAAGGCCGAGAAGGCCGGCGACGCGCGAAAGATCAAGGCCGCAAGGGAAGCCCTTGAGGCACGGCAGGCCTGGCTTGACCAGATCCAGCGCTCCGCGAGCGAACTGGCCTAGGACCCAGCCACCGGCCGTCCAGGCCCGGTTCCGGTTATCCACATGACCGAACCGGGCCTGTGCCTTTTAAGCACGCGCGCGGCAGGATGGGTGGATGGCCACCCCGTCACCTCCCCAGCTCCCTGACCTTTACTCGCCGGGGCGGCCTTTCACATGGCCCGAACTCCAGGCCCTGGCGGCTGACGGCGTCCTTTCACGGTTCCAGCAGCATGGCTATACGCTGCCTGACGTCCAGGTCTCGGCCCAGCTAAGGGCCAGGGCAGCAGCCAATGCGGTGCCTGCGGCAGTGCGGCAGCGTGTGGTGGCAGGCAGGATGACGGCGGCCTGGATCTACGGCTGCGCCGAGGAGCCGGACAAGCTGGCGTTGCTCGTGGATGCCAAACGCCGGATATCCAGTCTCCGCAACACCCGGGGCTGCACACTTCATGAAGTCCGGCTCGGGCCCTTTGACGTGGTCAGCATGGGCGGGCTGATGGTGTCAAGCCCGCTCCGGACCGCCGTGGACATCGCACTGCACGTGGACGCGCACCGGGCCTTGCCCGCCCTGGCCGGGCTGCTGGCCCGTCCGGAGGAGGACGTCCGGATCCGCCTGCTGGTCCTGGCCATCGAAGCCACCCCAAGGGTCCCGCACAAACGGGCCGCCCTGGAAAAACTTGCGCTGCTAACTCCGGCGCTTGTTCCCGGTAGTCCGGTAGACATCGAACACGCCGTCGATGCGCCGGACAGCGCTGAGGACGTGGCTGAGGTACTTGGGGTCACCCATCTCGAAGGCGAACCGTGAGATGGCCACGCGGTCACTGGATGTGTTGACGCTGGCGGCCAGGATGTTGACATGATTCTCGGAAAGTACCCGCGTCACGTCCGAGAGAAGGGACTTCCGGTCCAGCGCCTCCACCTGGATCTCGACCAGGAAGACGCTCGACTGCGTTGGAGCCCAGTCAACATCCACGATCCGGTCCGGCTGGTCCTTGAGGTCGGAGATATTGGTGCAGTCGGTTCGGTGCACGGACACGCCGGAGCCGCGGGTGACGAATCCGAGGATCGGGTCCGGCGGAACGGGTGTGCAGCAACGGGCCAGCTTCACCCACACATCGCCGACGCCGCGCACCACCACTCCGGAGTCGGAGAACTTGGTCTTGGTGACCTGCGTCGGGATACTGACTTCGGTGATGTCGTCGTCAGTGCTTTCGTTGCCACCGAGACTTTCAACGAGCCGCTCCATGACCGACTGCGCTGACGTGTGTCCGTCGCCAACACCGGCGTACAGGCCCGAGATGTCCACATACTTAAAGTCTGCGGCCACCGCCGCCAGCGCCTCGTGCGTCATTAGGCGCTGCAGCGGCAGGTTCTGCTTCCGCATGGCCCGGGTCAGGAGTTCCTTGCCGCGGTCAATCGCCTCTTCGCGGCGTTCCTTGCTGAACCACTGGCGGATTTTGTTCCGGGCCCGGGCGCTCTTGACGAAGTGCTGCCAGTCCTGGCTGGGCCCGGCGCCCTCGGCCTTGGAGGTGAAAATTTCCACCCAGTCGCCATGGTTCAGTTCGCTGTTCAGCGGAACCAGCTTGCCGTTGACGCGGGCACCGATAGTGCGGTGCCCTACTTCGGTGTGGACCGCATAGGCAAAGTCCACGGGGGTTGATCCGGCGGGCAGGGCCATCACCTCACCCTTGGGGGTAAAGACGAAAACCTCACGTGCATTGATTTCAAACCGCAGGGAATCCAGGAACTCTCCCGGATCCGACGTTTCCTGCTGCCAGTCGACCAGGGACCTCAACCAACCCATGTCGCCGTCACGGGGGCTTCCCGGGCCAACGGCGGTTCGGTTGGGCTGATCCTTGTACTTCCAGTGCGCGGCAACGCCGTATTCGGCCCGGCGGTGCATTTCATGCGTGCGGATCTGGATCTCCACGGGTTTGCCCCCCGGGCCGATGACCGTGGTGTGCAGCGACTGGTACATATTGAACTTGGGCATGGCTATATAGTCTTTGAAACGCCCTGGCAGGGGGTTCCAGCGCGAATGCATTGTGCCAAGTGCCGCATAGCAGTCCCGCACGGAATCGACCAGCACGCGAACGCCCATCAGGTCGTTGATGTCGTCGAAATCCTTGTCCCGGACGACCATCTTCTGGTAGATCGAGTAGTAATGCTTAGGCCGGCCGGTGATGGTGGCTTTGATCCGGGCGGCACGGAGGTCCTCGGTAATCTGGTCCCGGATGACGCTCAGGCTCTTTTCACGCTCCGGCGTGCGGTCCCCCACCATCCGGACGATCTCTTCGTAGACCTTCGGATACAGGGCAGCGAACGACAGGTCCTCAAGCTCCCATTTGATGGTGTTCATGCCAAGCCGGTGGGCCAGGGGCGCAAAAATCTCCAGCGTTTCCCGGGCTTTCCGGGCAGATGACTCGGCGGAGACAAACCGCCAAGTACGTGCGTTGTGGAGCCGGTCGGCGAGCTTGATCATCAGGACACGGATGTCCTTGGCCATGGCCACCACCATCTTGCGGACGGTCTCTGACTGCGCGGCCTCACCGAAGCTGACCTTGTCCAGTTTGGTGACGCCATCCACCAGCATGGCAACCTCCGGACCGAAGTCCTTTTTGAGGTCCGTCAGCGTGTACGGCGTGTCCTCGACGGTGTCATGAAGCAGCGCGGCGGCCAGGGTGGTCCCGCTGAGGCCCAGTTCGGCGAGGATGGTGGCTACGGCGACAGGGTGGGTGATGTAGGGATCGCCACTTTTGCGTTTCTGCCCGCGGTGGCTCGTCTCAGCAACGTCAAAGGCCCGCTGGATGAGGTCGAAATCTTCTTTGGGGTTGTTCGCCCGGACCGTTCGCAGCAGCGGCTCAAGGATCGGTGAATATGTGGTGGCGCCGCGGCCCGTGAGGCGGGCCAAACGCGAACGCGTCCGCTCGCGGCGGCCGGGAAACGTGGGCCGCGCGCCGGAATTATCAACCGGAACACCCGGTCCAGGGCGTGCGGAAGCGGTCAGCCCGGCCTGGACTCCGTGGCCCGGCTGCCCATCCCCGCCTGCCATTGGCACCGATGCCGAACGTTCTTCCAATGAAGCACCCCTCACGACCCTGTTAATTACCCCAGTCTATTCCCCCGGCTGTTCACTTCTGTAACCGGACCATAAAAGCGTACGGGCCGGCCTGCATGGAAATTCCACGCAGCCCGGCCCGCCATCGTGCGGTGAAGTCAGGCCCCCGCGGCGGCCGCCGCCCCTTCCTCCCGGGCAGCTTTTTCCGCCCTGCGGTTTTCGACTTTCCTGGCCTGCTTGACCAGCTCGGGCTCACTCTGTCGCAGCCAGGCGTACATAGGCGCCGCCACAAAGATCGTGGCCGCCGTTCCAATGAAGATGCCGACGAACAGGGCAAGCGACAAGTCGCGCAGCGTGCCGGCCCCCAGGAGGCCGGCTCCGATGAACAGGATGGCACCCACCGGAAGGATGGCCACCATCATGGTGTTGATGGAACGGACCAGGGTCTGGTTCACCGCGAGGTTGACTTCCTCAGCGAAAGTCCGGCGCGTGGAAGCATCCAGATCGGCGGTGTTTTCTCGAATCTTATCGAAGACCACAACAGTGTCATACAGCGAATAGCTGAGCACCGTCAGGAACCCGATGATGGCTGACGGCGTCACTTCAAAGTCGCTGAGGGCGTAGACGCCGGCGGTGATGAACATCGTCACCAGCATGGCGGTCAGGGCGGACACCGACATTTTCCAGGTCCGGAAATACAGCGCCATCAGCACCGCAGCCAGTGCCACAAAGACGAGCAAGCCCATCAGCGCCTGCTTGGTGACGTCCGCCCCCCACGTGGGTCCGATAAAGGTAGAGGTCACCTCGTTGTCGGTGACGCCATAGGCCGTGGTGAGGCCTTCCTTGATCTTCAGCGTCTCATCGTCCGTGAGCTTGTCCGTCTGGATCCGCATGGTGGTTCCGGCGACGTTCGCCACGCGCGGCACGCTGCCGGCCACAACATCTTGGACGACATTTTCACCGAGGGCGGCGTCGGTGTCCTTAACATTGGAAACCGTGAACTCAGAACCGCCGCGGAATTCGATGCCGAGGTTGAATCCGCCCTTGACGACGGGAATCACGATGGACAGCGCAACGGCCACCAAGGCGATGAGGAACCAGATCTTCTTGGCCCCCACGAAGTTGTAGGACCGCTTGCCCGTGTAGAGCTCGTTACCGAAAGTGGCAAAGCTGGACATTACTTGTTCTCCTTGGCTGCGCTCTTGGAGGAGCCGGTAAGCTGCTCCTGCTTTTCCGCGAGGCGGCGTTCCGCGATGGTCATGCGCCTTTCAGCTTCGGCAGCGGCGCCGGTGTTCTTGGCCCGGACTACCGCCGGCTTGGCCTCCGGCGTACGCAGGCGGCCCGCACCGCGATAAAGCGGAACGGCACCAAGACGCTTGGGGTCCAGGCCGGAGAACGAGTGGCCCTCCCCGAAGAACTTGGTCCGCGCGAGGAGTTGCAGCGTCGGGTGCGTGAACATAAAGACCACAATGAGGTCGGCTATGGCCGTCAGGCCAAGGGTAAACGCGAACCCGCGGACGTTGCCG
Organism: Pseudarthrobacter sulfonivorans; assembly: GCF_014712225.1. GTDB lineage: Bacteria > Actinomycetota > Actinomycetes > Actinomycetales > Micrococcaceae > Arthrobacter > Arthrobacter sulfonivorans. Next base: position 213,964 of record NZ_JACXBW010000003.1, on the reverse strand, counting down.
ACGGCGACGAAGTAGAGCACCAGCGCCGCGAGCAGGTTGACGGCCTTCGAAGCCAGCACGGTGCGCTTGGCGCGCTTCCAGCCGTTCTCCACCGCGGAAACCAGGCCGCGGCCTTCGCGGAGTTCATCACGGATTCGTTCAAAGTACACAATGAACGAGTCAGCGGTCTGGCCGATGGCCACGATGAGCCCGGCCACACCGGCAAGGGACAACCGGTAGTTTTCCGTCCAGCCGAGGATCGCGATGGCCAGGTAGGTCAGGGCGCCCGCAACCACCAGCGAAAGAATGGTGACAAGTCCCAACGCCCGGTACTGGAAGAGCGAGTAGACCACCACGAGCAGCAAGCCGATAACACCGGCGAGGAGGCCCATGCGAAGCTGCTCGCCGCCCAGGGTGGCGGAAATCTGCTGGTCGCTCTGGATTTCGAAGCTGATGGGCAGGGCGCCGAAGCGGAGCTGGTCCGAAAGGGCCTTGGCCGTCTGTTCGTTGAAGTTGCCGGTGATCTGGGGACGCCCGTCGGTAATGATGGCCAGCGACCTCGGTGCGGAGATGACCCGGTCGTCCAGGACGATGGCGAACTGGGCCTTCGGATCGTTGCCGGATTCTCCACCGGCGGCCACATAGAACTGGTTCAGGCGTTCGGTGACCTCTTTGAACTTGGCGGTGCCTTCGCCGTCGAACTGGATATTGACTGCCCATTGGTTGGTCACTGCGCCCTGGGAGCCCTGCTGCAGCTGGAAGGAGGACGTGACAATGTTGCTGCCCTTGACCTCAACCGGGCCCAGGATGTACTTGATCGCCGGAGTGGTTGCGGTGGCGGGCTCGCACGTGACCAGGGGTTTGGTGGGATCGGAGGCGGCCGGGTTGTCCGCGGGCGGGTTGTTGCAGTCGAGGGTTTCGAACTGGCGGTACACCTCGGGCGTGATCCAGTTGAGATCGCTGCCGTTGGCCGGTTCCGCCGTCGGCTTCGGAAGCTGGTCCTCGGGCGTGAGTGCCTCGGTGGGTACAGCTGCGGCATCGCCGTTAAGCAGGACGGGGCGGAAGTTCATGTCCGCGGAGGCCTGGATCAGGTCGCGGGTTTCCTTCGTGGGAGTCCCGGGAAGGCTGACTACAACGTTGCGCCCGGACTGTGTGCTGATCTCCGCTTCGGCGACACCGGAGCCGTCAACGCGTTGGCGAATGATCGCCACCGCCTGGTTGAGCTGCTCTTCATTGATGTCCGAACCGCCCTCAACCTTGGGAGCCAGGATCATCTGGGTGCCGCCCTCAAGGTCGAGCGCCAGCTTAGGTGCCCAACTTGCCTGGCCGGCGATGGTGCCGCCAGCCAATACAGCGGTCAGCACGGCGAGGATTACGCCGAGCCACACCAGGACCCGGAGGCCTGAGTTTTTGGGGCCTGTTCGTGCCATTGTCGATCTTTCTCTTATTACGGAGGAACCGCCGATGCGAGCCTGTTGCTCCCACCGGCGGCGCACCGCAGCCGTAGAGGTGTTGTAAAGCCTGATGCCTTGAGGGCGCGGGCTAGCTGTCCTTTTTACCCTCATCGTTGAGGCGCTTCAGGGTCTCGTCCGGGGTTTCGGCGGCTGCAGGGGGCTTGTTCAGGTCCAGGGCAGTCAGTGAAGACGCGTCATCGGGGACAACCGTCGGCTCATCCTCAGCAGCAACGGCAGGCTCAACGATCTTGGTCACTGCCTGGCGGTGGACGGTGGCGAGATTTCCGGGCGAAAGTTCCAGGACCACCTTGTTCTCGGCGTCGTCCATGGAGACAATCCGGCCGAAGAGGCCAAAGCTCGTCATGACCTCTACCCCGGGTGCGAACTGGGACTGCAGCGTGGCCTGCTGCTCCTTGGTCTTCTTGTTGCGGCGGAACATCATGAAGATAAAGATTCCGAGCATTGCAAACAAGACGATGTTCATGGGATCCACAGGGAAGTATCCGTTCTGTACTGGCGTATCTGGTGTGTGGCTGCGTCCGCTTCGTTCCGCCGTGCAGATGTTCGTGCTGGCCGGCAACGGCCCCTCGGAGCCGCCGGCGGGAACAAAGACCCCGAACGTGCCGGGTTTCATACCAGTCTAAAGGGAAAAGCTGAAAGGACAGCCTCTCAGCTGTTCGGTGCCCAATCGGCCGCTGCTTCGCTGCTGTCCGGGTCTAATTCGAACAGGTCCAGGGGCTCCTGCCCGAACACACCCGCCGGCACCGCGTAACCGAGGTGCGTCCAGGCCGGCGCCATGGCGATGCGACCCCGTGGTGTGCGGCCCAGGAGGCCTTCACGCACAAGAAACGGTTCAGCCACCGTTTCCACGGTCTCGGTTTCCTCCCCCACGGCAATGGCAAGGGTGGAAAGCCCCACCGGGCCGCCACCGAACTTGGTGATGAGCGCCTCGAGAACCGCGCGGTCCAGCCGGTCGAGGCCCCGTTTGTCCACTTCGTACATGTCCAGGGCGGCAGAGGCCGCACGAGCGTCGATCTGCTCAATCCCGTGAACGAGTGCCCAGTCCCGGACCCGGCGGAGGAGGCGGTTGGCGATACGCGGCGTACCACGGGAGCGGCCGGCAATTTCGCTGAAGCCTGCGGAGTTGACTTTGAGGTCCAGCAGGCCCGCTGAACGCCTCAGCACCAGTTCCAGTTCGGCCACGCTGTAGAACTCCAGGTGCCCGGTGAACCCGAATCTGTCCCGCAGCGGACCGGGCAAAAGTCCGGCGCGTGTGGTGGCTCCCACCAAGGTGAAGGGTGGGAGTTCCAGCGGAATGGCTGTAGCGCCGGCGCCCTTGCCCACCACAATGTCCACGCGGAAATCTTCCATGGCCATGTACAGCATTTCCTCGGCCGGCCGCGACATGCGGTGTATCTCGTCCAGGAACAGGACCTCGCCTTCGGAAAGGGAGGAAAGAATGGCGGCGAGGTCTCCGGCGTGTTGGATGGCCGGGCCGCTGCTGATCCGCAGCGGCGCATTCATTTCGGCCGCCACAATCATGGCCAGAGTGGTCTTTCCCAACCCGGGAGGACCGGAAAACAGCACATGGTCAGCACTGCGGCCGCGCATGCGGGAGGCCTGCAGGACAAGGGAGAGCTGCTTGCGGACCCGGTGCTGGCCGACAAAATCATCCAGGTTCTTGGGCCGGAGCGCAGCCTCAATGGCGCGCTCCTCAGGCTCCTCCCCCCCTGCTACCACCGAAGGCTCAACCACGGCTGCCTACGCGGTTGCCGGCCCGCGCGCCGTCCTGCCCAAGCCAGCGGAGGGTGGTCCGGAGGATTTCAGCAACATTGCCGCGGAATGAGACCTCGGGATCGTCCGCGAGGGCCTTATCGATGCTTGCCGTGGCGTCCTTTTCCGACCAGCCCAGGCTGGTCATGGCCGCCACTACCTGCGGCTTCCAGGCTGCCTCGGCCGCGGTGGCCGGGGCGGCGGCACCTGCCGTGCCGTGGGGGACCAGCTTGCCGGCAAGTTCGAGCACGATCCGGCCGGCCACCTTGGGACCGATGCCGGGCACCTTGGTGAACGTCTTACTGTCACCGGTGTGGGCGGCAACGCGGATGGCTTCGGGCTCGTGGACGGCGAGTACGGCCAGAGCAAGCCGCGGGCCCACACCACTGACGCTGAGCAGGACATCAAAGACTTCCCGCTCATCGTCGGAGGCAAAGCCGAAGAGCGTGAGCGAGTCCTCACGGACAATCAGCGAGGTGAAGAGTTTGCCTTCCTCCCCGGTGCGGAGGCCGCTGAGTGTCTGGGGTGTGGCATTGACGCTCATCCCGGCGCCGTTGAGGTCGATGACAGCGGTGGAAAGGCCCACGTGCGCTACGGTTCCGCGAAGGAAACTGATCAAGGCCTTGCTCCTGGTGTACTGCCGGGCCCTTGGAGGGAAACCACCGGCTATCCGAACATATCTACGAATACCCTAGCAAGGGCCACGGACATTCAGCGTGCGCGGCGCGCCTTCGCCTCGGCCTCGGCCCAGGCGCGCTGGGCCGGCGTCAGCGACAGGCTGCCGGGGCCGGTGGTCGCCACCGCGGCCCCGCTGCCGGCCCGCCAGGCGTGGGTGATGGCCAGCGCCAGCGCATCCGCGGCGTCGGCGGGACGGGGCGGCGCATCCAGCCGGAGGATCTTGGTGACGAGCTTGGTCACCGCTTCCTTATTGGACGTGCCGCTGCCCGTGACGGCAGCTTTCACTTCCGACGGCGTGTGCAGCGCCACCGGGATCCCGCGGCGCGCCGCCGCGGCGATCACTACGCCGGACGCCTGCGCCACACCCATCACCGTGCTGACGTTCAGCTGGGAGAACACGCGTTCGACGGCGAGCACGTGCGGTTCGTAGCGGTCCAGCCAATCGTCGATGGCCAGGGCAATGACCAGCAGGCGCTGGTCCAGGGTTTCGTCCGGGGACGTGCCCACCACGCCGACGGCCACCATCGTGGCGCGCCTGTTCCGCTCGACGTCCACCACCCCGATGCCGCAGCGCGTGAGGCCCGGGTCAACGCCCAATACGCGCAGTGTCACGCTCCAACGTCCGCCCTAGGCCGCAAAGCGGTGGTTCACTCAGATTCCAGGGCGGCCTGGACTTCGTCGCTAAGGTCGGCGTTGCTGTAGACGTTCTGGACGTCGTCGAGCTCTTCCAGTGCGTCAACCAGCTTCATGAACTTCTTGGCGGCTTCCAGGTCGAGCGGCACCACCATCGAGGGAACGAACTCCGCTTCATCGGTGTCGTACTCGATTTCGGCCGCTTTGAGGGCGTCGCGGACAGCCTGGAGGTCCGTCGGTTCCGAGTGGATTTCGAAGGTGTCGCCGTTGTCCTTGACTTCCTCGGCACCCGCGTCGAGGACTGCCATCAGGACGTCGTCCTCCGTAAGTTCCTTCTTGGGCAGCGAGACCACGCCCTTGCGGCTGAAGAGGTAGCTGACCGAACCGGGATCGGCGATGGTGCCGCCGTTGCGGGAAATCGCCAGACGGACCTCGGAGGCCGCACGGTTCTTGTTGTCGGTCAGGCACTCGATCAGCAGCGCGGAGCCTTGCGGGCCGCGGCATTCGTACATGATCTCGGTGTAGTCAACCACTTCACCGGTCAGGCCGGCGCCGCGCTTGATGGCGCGGTCAATGTTGTCGGCGGGGACCGAGGTCTTTTTGGCCTTGGTGACGGCCAGTTCCAGTCCCGGGTTGCCCTGAAGGTCCGGTCCGCCCATGCGGGCAGCAACTTCGATGTTCTTGATCAGCTTGGCGAACGATTTGGCACGGCGGCTATCAAGGATGGCCTTTTTGTGCTTGGTTGTTGCCCATTTGGAGTGGCCTGACATGCTTTACGCGTCTCCTCTGATCATCCGGATAAAAAGTTCATGTACGCGTTTCTCCCCAGTCACTTCCGGGTGGAAGGAGGTGGCCAGCAGGTGGCCGGAACGCACTGCAACAATTCTAGCTGTCCCGGGCAGGCTCGCCGCGTGGGACGCATGTTCAGGATCCGCCGGCTCCACCTGGGCGAGTACCTCCACGCCGGCGCCGACACGCTCCACCCAGGGGCCGCGGATGAACACGGCGTGGACGGGAGCCACCCCGGATTCGGTCGCGCTGAAGTCCAGGCTCTTGAAATCCAGGTCGGTTTCGAACGATTCCCGCTGCCGGCCGAACGCGTTACGCCGCACCGTAATATCCAGGCCGCCGAAGGTCTGCTGCGGGTTGCCGGCCAAGTCGGTGGCTGGGTCGGCGATGTCGTTGGCCAGGAGGATCATGCCGGCGCAGGAACCGTAGACCGGCAGTCCGTCACGGATGCGGTCCTTCAGGGGCCCGGCCAGTTCAAAGGCGCGGGCCAGCTTGTCGATGGCTGTGGATTCGCCGCCGGGAATGATAAGCCCGTCCAGGCCATCCAGTTCCTGGGGCCTGCGGATTCCGACGCCGGCCGCACCTGATGCTTCCACGGCGCGCAGGTGTTCACGGAAGTCGCCCTGGAGCGCCAGGACGCCGATCTTCAGGCCTGCGCCCACGCGTGCGGAAGCGGCAGAAAGGGGGTTTGTCATCCATTCAGCATAATGTGCCCCCGGCGCCGGACCGTGCGGGCGGCCCCGCTCCGGGCAGGGTTCCATGCCGTTGCTGGGATATATTACAGAGCATGCTTTACATCAGCGTTCCGCTCGGCAAGCTCGTCCGCCGGGTGTCCCGGCTCAGGGGTGGCGGGTCCGCCCTGCCCGGGCTGGTGGTCGAAAAGATCGACCCCGGCTTTATGCAGCGGACACTCGCCACGCTCCCCCACGGTGTGGCCGTGGTGAGCGGAACCAACGGCAAAACCACCACCACCAAGATGGTGGTTGAGCTCCTCGAAAGCCAGGGCCTGAAGGTCTTCACCAACCGCACCGGCAGCAACTTCACCCGCGGCGTGGCGGCCGCCCTGCTCGGCGAGGTGGACTGGCGCGGCAGGCTCAGGGCCGACGTCGCCGTCCTGGAACTCGACGAAGCCCACGCAGTCCATTTCGTCAACCGTGTCCCGCCCCGCTACAGCCTCCTGCTCAACGTCCTGCGGGACCAGCTGGACCGGTTCGGCGAGATCGACAAAACGGCCCAGCTCCTGCACCACATCGCGGCGAAAACCACCGGCACGGTGGTCCTCAACCGCGAGGACCCCCGCGTTGCCCGCATCGCGGACACCCTCACCGGGCAGGACGTCCAGTACTTCGGGCTGGACGATTCCCTCCTCAGCACCTTCCCCAACGACGACGACATGCGCGCAGCGCCCGGCAGCCCCGCCCCCGCGGCGCTCCCCCACAAGCCGGCGGCCGACGTCGTACTCCGCAAGGTAGGACCGGACACCGCGGATTTTGAGTACGACGGCGTCACCGTCACCACCGCGATGAAGCTCCGCGGCGTCTACAACATCTTCAATGCCGCGGCCGCGCTGGCACTTGCGCGCAGCATCTGCGGCGGGGGTGCGGCGACGGCCGACCACGCGACGCTGCTGACCGCCCTGTCCCAGGTCGAGCCGGCCTTCGGCCGCGGCGAAAGCCTCACCGTTGACGGCCAGCCCCTGGACCTCGTGCTGGTCAAGAACCCCAGCGGTTTCCGGCTCGGGCTGAAGTCCTTCCCGGCCGCCGGTTACGCAACCATGATCGCCATCAACGACAACTACGCCGACGGCAGGGACATGTCCTGGCTCTGGGACGTGGAATTTGATTCCCTCCGCGACGGCGGCGTGGACCAGTTGACCGGGTCGCGGGCGTACGACATGGCGCTGCGGCTGCAGTACGACGAGGTTCGGATCGGCGCGGTCCAGCCAGACATCGCCCCAGCCCTGGCCGCCTTCATCCGCGAGGGCAGCGGCAAGCCGAAACGGATTTTCTGCACCTACACAGCCATGCTGGCCATCCGCCGGGAGCTGTCCAAAATCACCACAGTGGAGGTGGTCTCATGACCGCTGAATCGGCCGGAGCCGTGTCGGGCAGCAAGGGCACCATCCGCGTCCTGCAGCTGTATCCGCGGGACATGAACATCTACGGTGACTGGGGCAACGCCCTGGTCCTGAAGCAGCGGATCAGCTGGCACGGTTATACGCCGGAGCTGCTCGAGTACAACGTGGGCGACGAATTCCCCGCCGACGTGGACCTGATCGTGGGCGGCGGCGGGCAGGACAGCGGGCAACTGGTCATTCAGGACGACCTTCAGTCACGCGCCGGCCTCCTGAAGGAACTGGCAGAGGACGGCGCGCCCATGCTGGCAATCTGCGGGCTTTACCAACTGTTTGGCCGCTTTTTCAAGACCCACCTGGGCACAGTCATTCCCGGAATCGGCATCCTGGACGTGGAAACCCGGGGCACGGACGAGCGCCTGATCGGCAACGTCAAGGTGGCCACGGAGGAGTTCGGCGAGATCCTGGGCTACGAGAACCACAGCGGGCAAACCACGCTGGGCCCCGGCGTCCGGCCGCTGGGGACCACGGCAAAAGGAACCGGCAACAACAGCAGCGACGGCCATGAGGGGGCGCGCTACAAGAATGTGGTGGCCAGCTACCTGCACGGTTCGCTGCTGCCGAAGAATCCCGCCATCGCCGACTTTCTCATCCGGACGGCCGCGGAGCGCAAGTTTGGGACATTTGAGCCGGGCGCCCCGGATGACCGGTTCGCCGTGCTGGCACGCGAGCACGCTGCCCGCCGCCCGCGCTGACGGGCCGCCCCCCTCCGGCGGTCAAACCTGCCACAGGCCACTGACCGCTGCCGGCATACCCGGCTGCACCACGTCCGGCAGCGGCTTGCCCGGTGGGCGCGTAAGCACGGCTAAGTCTGCGCCGGACACGGCTACGGTTCCTTGGTGATCAAGAGTTCGTGGGCGCCTGCGGCCGCGGATCCCAGGGACTCCACGACGGCGGCGGTCCGCTGTCTGGTGGCCGCGTCGGCTTCCGCGGTTGCGCAGACCCCTTGGGGGGCGTCCGATGCGACCGAGCACCACCGGTAGGGATCACGGACAATCACCGACGGCGCCCAGGCGAGGTCCGACGCCGTCCAGTTGCCGGCCGCGTCCTGGCTGAACTGCGCGCGGACCAGCAGCCCCTCGTTGTTCACCACGTACCAGGGCGACAGTTCAGTGACGCCGTTGCCCAGACCGTAGACGATCCAGGTGCCCTTGTAGTTTTCGATCGGCAGCACGGAATGCGTGTGGTGGCCGTAGATCATGCTGAATTGGCCGCTGTCCACCAGGGCGTGGGCCACTTCCTGCTGCTGGGCGTTCGCCTCGCTGGCATATTCCTCCCCCGCGTGCATGGCACCCAGGACGATGTCCGCGCCAAGGGCCCTGGCTTTGACGGCCTTGGCAATCATGGTGGGCGCATCGAGCATGTCCACCTGCCAGCCGTATTCTGCTGACAGGCCGTTGAGGCCGTAGGTTCCTTCAATGACGGCGATTTTTGCGGCCTTCGTCTGCATCATCAGGATTCCCTGCGACTCGGCCTCCGTCCGGTAGGAACCCGTGTGCTTGAGGCCTGCCGCGTCCAGTGCATCCAGGGTGCGCAGCAGTCCGTCAGTGCTGCGGTCGATCGTGTGGTTGCTGGCGGTGGTGCAGGCCTGGTAGCCCACGTTCTTGGACGCTGCAATGATCTGCGGCGGGACGTTGAACGACGGGTAGGCCGAAAATGGTCCGTCCGGCCCCGCGACCGGTGTTTCCTGATGGCAGATGGCGAGATCGCTGTTCCGGATGTACCGGCGCTGGCCTTCCAGGAGTGGCACAAAGTCGAGGCCGGGCGTTCCTGCCGCCGCGGCGTCGTCGCGGGCCTGCTGCCAGAGCTGGGCGTGGACCAGCATGTCGCCGGTGACCAGGACGGATGTGCACCGCAGCGTCGGACACGCAGGCCCCGCGCCCGGGGTGGGGATGGGGGTGGGCGTGGGGGCCGCCGTCGGGCTCTGCACTTCTGACGCCGCGCCCGACACTCCGGTGGCGGACGGCCGGCCTTGTTCCGCAATCAGGCCGCACGCAGTGAGCACCGCCGCCAGGGTGAAAGCCCCGATGGCTGCCCCGATTCGGCGCGCCGCACTGCCGTGTGTGTTCCCCATAAGCGCCATTGTAGGTTCGGCCGCCCCCTAAAGCCGGAAGGCCGCGCATTGAGAAGGCCGGGCCGGTGTGAAAGGTTAGCGGGATGACGAATCCCCTCCTCAGCCCCAGCGCCCTGCCCTACGGGCTGCCGCCGTTTGCCGACATCGGACCCTCCGAATACGCCGAGGCCGTGGCCGCGGGCCTTGCGGAACATCTGGCCGAAATCCAGGCGATCGTGGACAGCCCTGCGGCTGCGACGTTCGAGAACACGGCCGTCGCCATGGAGCGGGCCGGCCAACTGCTCCAGCGGGCGGCTGCGTCTTTCTTCACCCTCGTCTCGGCCGACGCGTCGGCGGAAATCCTTGACCTTGAGACCGAACTTTCACCTCGCTTTTCCGCCCACCAGGACGAGGTCTACCTCAACCGTTCGCTGTTCGACCGGTTCATGGCAATCGACACCTCCGGACTCGGCCCTGAGTCTGTCCGGCTCGTGGCGGAGTACCTGAAGGAGTTCCGCCAATCCGGGATCCAGCTTGATAAGCCCGGGCAGGACAGGCTGAGGGGAATCAATGCCGAACTGTCCAAACTTGGCACGGAGTTCGGGCAGCGTGTCAAGGAGGGCATGAAGTCGGCGGCTGTGTTGTTGGACAGCGCAGAGGAGCTGGCCGGCCTGCCGGCGGACGATATCGCCAGCGCCGCCGAGGCTGCCCGCACCGCCGGCCACGACGGCAAATTTCTGCTGACACTGATCCAGCCCAGCAACCAGCCCGCTATGGCTGCCCTCGAAAACCGTAACGTCCGCCGTCGGCTGTTCGAGGCCTCCACAGGCCGGGGCAGCGACGGCGGCAGCCTGGACGTCCTGGACCTGGTCACCTCAATGGCTCGGCTTCGCGCTGAAAAAGCCGCACTGCTTGGTTTCGCGAACTACGCCGAACTCGTGGTGGACCGCCAAACGGCCCCCGATTTTGAGGCGGTGCGGTCGATGCTGAACAGGCTGGCGCCGGCGGCAGTCCGCAATGCGGACGCCGAGGCTGGCGCCCTGGCCGGGATTGCCGGGCATCCGCTGGAGGCCTGGGACTGGGCGTTCTACTCTGCCAAAGTGCGCCGGGAAAAGTATGCAGTGGACGAGCAGGCGCTCCGCCCCTATTTCGAGCTGGACCGCGTTCTCCGGGACGGCGTCTTCTTCGCTGCCACGTCCCTCTACGGCATCACCTTCCACGAACGCGCTGACCTGGCCGGTTACCACCCGGACGTCCGTGTCTGGGAAGTCCGAAACCCGGACGGAACGGGACTCGGACTGTTCCTGGGCGACTACTACACGCGCGAGTCCAAGCGGGGCGGGGCATGGATGAACTCGCTCGTGGACCAGTCAGAACTGCACGGCACCCGGCCCGTGGTGATCAACAACCTCAACATCTCCAAACCGCCGGCAGGCGAACCCACACTCCTGACGCTGGACGAGCTTCGCACCACGTTCCACGAGTTCGGACACGCCCTCCACGGCTTGTTTTCCAACGTGACGTATCCGCGGTTTTCCGGGACTGCGGTCCCCCGGGACTTTGTGGAATACCCGTCGCAGGTCAACGAGATGTGGATCCTCTGGCCCGACGTGCTGGCCAATTATGCCCGTCACCACACAACGGGCGAGCCCCTCCCGCAGGACGTCGTGGACCGGCTTAATGAGGCGCGGATGTGGGGCGAGGGCTTCGCGACCACCGAGTACCTGGGAGCCGCGCTGCTTGACCTGGCCTGGCACGTGCTGGAGGAAGCCGGAATCCCGGACGACGCGCTGGCCTTCGAGGCCAAATCACTGGCCGCAGCAGGGGTGGCCCATGCCCTGATTCCGCCGCGCTACCGCACCGGCTACTTCCAGCACATCTTCGCGGGCGACGGGTACGCGGCCGGCTACTATTCCTACATTTGGAGTGAGGTCCTGGATGCTGAAACCGTTGACTGGTTCACCGAAAACGGTGGCCTGAACCGGACCAACGGCGAACGGTTCCGCAACGAACTGCTGTCCCGCGGCAACAGCCGGGACCCGCTGGACTCCTTCCGCACCCTCCGAGGACGCGACGCCAGGCTCGAGCCGCTGCTGAAGCGCCGCGGCCTCGACTAAATCCGCATCGATTGCTCCGTAACGGCCGTTTAGGGGGCCCAAAAGGGCGGTTACGGAGCAATCGATGAGAAAGAACGACGGCGGGTGGTCACCTTCGAAAAGGTGACCACCCGCCGTCGTACTTCTTTAAAGTTACTACCAGCCGCGCTCGGCGAGGCGGTGCGGCTGCGGGATCTCTTCCACGTTGATGCCCACCATTGCTTCGCCCAGGCCGCGGGAGGCCTTGGCGATGACATCGGGGTCATCGAAGAACGTGGTGGCCTTGACTACGGCAGCGGCACGCTGGGCCGGGTTGCCCGACTTGAAGATGCCGGAGCCGACGAAGACGCCGTCGGCGCCGAGCTGCATCATCATGGCGGCGTCGGCCGGGGTGGCGATGCCGCCCGCGGTGAACAGCACCACGGGGAGCTTGCCGGCGGCAGCAACTTCCTTGACCAGTTCGTACGGGGCCTGCAGTTCCTTGGCCGCGACGTAGAGTTCGTCCTCGGGCAGGGCCGCGAGCTTGGCGATCTCGGCGCGGATCTGGCGCATGTGGCCGGTCGCGTTGGAGACGTCGCCGGTGCCGGCCTCGCCCTTGGAGCGGATCATCGCCGCGCCCTCGTTGATGCGGCGCAGCGCCTCACCGAGGTTGGTGGCGCCACAGACGAAGGGAACCTTGAAGTTCCACTTGTCGATGTGGTGGACGTAGTCGGCCGGGGTCAGGACCTCGGACTCGTCAATGTAGTCCACGCCCAACGACTGCAGGACCTGGGCTTCGACGAAGTGGCCGATCCGGGCCTTGGCCATGACCGGCACGGACACGGCGTCGATGATTTTGTCGATCATGTCCGGATCGGACATGCGGGACACGCCGCCCTGGGCACGGATATCAGCCGGGACACGTTCCAGCGCCATCACTGCAACGGCACCGGCGTCTTCGGCGATGCGGGCCTGTTCAACGTTGACGACGTCCATGATGACGCCGCCCTTGAGCATCTCAGCCATGCCCCGCTTGACGCGGTTGCTGCCCGTGACGCTGTTCGCGGACGAACCGGCTTCGCTGCTTACATCAGGTGTAGACACAAAAACCCCTATGGGTAGATAGATGATCTTCGCCGGACGTGAGGGCGGCAAGAAGCCGGAAGTACACGCACCGGGTTGCCGGATCCATTGACCGGGCAGTGATAATACTAGTCCCCCGGCGGGCGGCGGGCTTAATCAGGCTTAATCCGTAGCCGCGGACTCCGCAAAAGCCTGGCGGTGGACGGTGGCTATGCGCTGGCAAATGGTAATGAGGCTGGCCACGCCCAGCAGTCCGAGCGTCACCAGCAGAACCACCGGTGGCAGCCCCAGGCCCGTGAATCCGGTGACCACCAGAACCGACACCAGTCTCTCGGCACGCTCGGCGATGCCGACATTTGCCGTGAAGCCGAGGGATTCGGCCTTGGACCGCGCATACGAGACCACCATGCCCAGAACGAGGCAGACCATGGCCGCCACGGCAATCGCGTAATCTGCTCCTCCGGTGAAGAACCAGATGGCCACGCCCGCAAACAGGGCGCCGTCGGCGATCCGGTCCAGCGTGGAGTCCAGGAAGTTGCCCCACCGGCCGCCGGTGTCCCGCATGCGGGCCATAATGCCGTCGAGCACATCCGAGAAGATGAATGTGGTAATGAACAGGGTGCCCCACCAAAGCTGGCCCAGCGGGTAGAAGACCAGGGCTCCCACCACCACGCCGGCGGTGCCGATGACCGTCACCGCGTCAGGGGAAACACCGATTTTCAGGAGCCAGCGGGCAAGCGGGGTGAACAGCGCGGTAAAAAAGCCGCGCGCGTGCCTATTCAGCATCCGTCTCCCCTGGCCAGGCCTCGGCAACCATTTGGCGGACCTCGTCGAGGGTCTGCGTAATCGCCTTGGTCTGGGCAATGATCGGGAAGAAGTTCCCGTCACCGCCCCACCGCGGAACAATGTGCTGGTGCAGGTGGGCTGCGATGCCGGCGCCACCCACCACGCCCTGGTTCATGCCCAGGTTAAAGCCGCCCGGGTTGGCCACTTTGCGCAGAACCCTCATGGCTGACTGGCTGATCTCGGCGAACTCCGCCGTCTCCTCCGTCGTGAGGTCCGTGTAGTCCGGGACATGCCGGTAGGGGCACACCAGGAGATGGCCCGGGTTGTAGGGAAACAGGTTCAGGACCACATAACAGGTCTTCCCCCGGTGGACGATGAGGGCATCCTCGTCGGTCCGGCTCGGACCCACACAGAAGGGGCAGTCGTTTTCGTTCTTGAACTGGTGCTGGCCGCCCTTGATGTAGGCCAGCCGGTGCGGAGTCCACAGGCGCTGGAATGCGTCCGGTACGCCGGCGAGGTCAAAGTCATCGGTCACGCCGGCATCCCCTGGATACCCTGCCCCTGTGTTCTCCTGCACCCTGTTCTGTTCCGTTTCCGCTAGCTGGTCCGGTTACGGACGGCTTCCGTGATCCGCTTGACGGCCTCGGCCACCGGCACGCCGTTGTCCTGGCTGCCGTCGCGGAACCGGAAGGACACGGCGCCGGCCTCGGCGTCGTCGCCGCCGGCGATCAGGACAAACGGGATCTTGTCCTTGCTGGCGGTGCGGATCTTCTTGGGGAACCTGTCCGACGACGTATCCACCTCGGCGCGGATGCCCGCCGCCTTGAGCTGGCCCACGACGTCGAACATGTACTCGTTGAATGTTTCGGCCACCGGGATGCCCACCACCTGGACGGGGGAAAGCCACGCCGGGAAGGCGCCGGCGTAGTGCTCGGTGAGCACGCCCATAAAACGTTCGATGGAACCGAAGAGAGCGCGGTGGATCATCACGGGCCGCTGGCGGGTGCCGTCGGCCGCCTGGAATTCCAGTTCGAAGCGTTCGGGGAGGTTGAAGTCCAGCTGGATGGTGGACATCTGCCAGGTGCGGCCCAGGGCGTCCTTCGCCTGGACGGAAATCTTCGGGCCGTAGAACGCGGCCCCGCCCGGATCCGCGACGAGTTCAAGCCCGGATTCCTCGGCCACTTCGGCAAGGGTCCTGGTGGCCTCTTCCCAGGCGGCGTCCTCGCCGACGAACTTCTCCGGATCCTTGGTGGAGAGCTCCAGGTAGAAGTCGTTCAGGCCGTAGTCCTTCAGCAGGTCAAGCACGAAGGTCAGGGTCTTGGTGAGTTCGTCCTTCATCTGCTCGCGGGTGCAGTAGATGTGGGCGTCATCCTGGGTCATGCCGCGGACGCGGGTCAGGCCGTGCACCACACCTGACTTTTCGTACCGGTAGACGGCGCCGAATTCGAACAGCCGCAGCGGCAGTTCCCGGTAAGACCGGCCCCGGGAGCGGAAGATCAGGTTGTGCATGGGGCAGTTCATCGGCTTCAGGTAGTAATCCTGGCCGGGCTTGCGGACGGTGCCGTCCTCGTTGAGCTCGGCGTCCACGTGCATGGCCGGGAACATGCCTTCCTTGTACCAGTCCAGGTGTCCCGAGACTTCGTACAGGTGGCCCTTGGTGATGTGCGGGGTGTAGACGAAGTCGTAGCCGGCATCGACGTGGCGCTGCCGGGAGTAGTCCTCCATCTCCTTGCGGATGATGCCGCCCTTGGGGTGGAACACCGGCAGGCCGGAGCCCAGTTCGTCCGGGAAGGAAAAGAGATCAAGTTCGACGCCGAGCTTGCGGTGGTCGCGCCGCTCAGCTTCGGCGATGCGTTCCTGGTAGGCCTTCAGTGCGTCCTTGGTGGGCCAGGCCGTGCCGTAGATGCGCTGGAGCTGCTGGTTCTTCTGGTTGCCCAGCCAGTACGCCGAAGAGGACCGGGTCAGGGCGAACGCGTTGGAGATGAGTTTGGTGTTGGGCAGGTGCGGGCCGCGGCAAAGGTCGCACCAGACGGTGGTTCCCTCCTTGCGCTCCACATTGTCGTAGATGGTGATGTCGCCGGCGCCGACCTCGACGTTGACGCCTTCGCCTGCTTCGGCGGCTTCATTCTTTTTACCCAGCAGTTCAAGCTTGTAGGGCTCGTTCTTCATGGCCTCGCGGGCTTCATCCTCACTGACCACGCGGCGGACGAACTTCTGGTTCTGGTTGATGATCTTCAGCATCATCTTTTCGAGGGTTTTGAGGTCCTCGGGCGTGAAGGGCTCGGCGACGTCGAAGTCGAAGTAGAAGCCGTCTGTGATGTACGGGCCGATGCCGAGCTTGGCGTCGGGGCGCAGCTGCTGCACGGCCTGGGCCATGACGTGGGCGGTGGAGTGGCGGAGCACGTTCAGGCCGTCCGGGGAATCGATGGTGACGCCCTCGATCTCGGCGCCGTCGGTCAGCTCCTGGTCCAGGTCCTTCAGCTCGCCGTTAACGCGGGCAACAACAACGTCGCGGCGCTCAAAGAAGAGTTCCGCACCGGTTGTCCCGGTAGTCACCTTGGTCTCTTCGCCATCGACGATGAGGGTGATCTGCTGGGCATCTGACACGGGTGTCTCCTATTCAAAGTTTTAGGCTTCATAGCTTGCGGCATACGGGGACCACAGCCAGCCATCGTCAATGCTATCGGTTCCGCCAGAGGCCGACCAACGGGACCCGCTGGTTCAGGCGGACCGTCCGGGCACCCGGATGGGGCTCAGCCGCCCATTCCGGTGATGGCAAGGCTTCGGCTGATCCCGTCCAGGGGATGCGGCACATCGGTGCCCTCCCGCTGGTTTTCAGGGAAGGGCAGTGTTTCCACCTTGCTCAGGTCCCAGGCCATGCTGGCGCTCAGACTGATTCCCCGTGGACCTGTCCGCCGCGTGGTGCCCCGGATGAGCAGCAACCTGGTGCCGAAGAGCAGCAGTCCCGCCTGTTCCTGGGCTTCGTGGAAGAACACGGAGTCGATGCAGCCGGTGCCGTCATCGATGCTGATGAACACCACCCGCCGCCCGCCGCGCATGGGCGGGGTCTGGGTGGCGATGCGCACCCCGGCCACCAGAACCTCTGTGCCGTTGCGCAGGCCCAGCAGCTTGTCGGCAGTGGTGACTCCCAGCCTGTCCAGCATCGGCCGGTGGCTGTCCATCAGGTGCCCGCTGACATCAATGGCCATCAGGTCAAGTTCTGCCCGGACATTGTCCACCAGGGTCGGGGCAGGAAGGCCGGGTTTAACGTTCCGCAGCTCCACATCACCAAGCGGCAAGGCCAGCTGCCCTTCCATGATGTCCAGGCCCTTCCGGGTGCCGCCTGCCGCCTGGAGTTTCTGCAGATGCTGAACGAGGTCCGCCCGGTTTGCAGCACCGCCCGACTCCCGGTGCAGGGAATCAAAGGCCCCCAGCTGTGCGAGCCTTTTGATGCTGGGCCTGCTCAGCCTGGACCGGGCCCTGAGATCAGCAAGGGAGTCGTAGGGCTGGCCGGCCACAATCCGCTTAAGCTCGGCCCCTGAGAGGCCATAGATGCCGTTGAGGCTCAGCCTGATCCCCAGCTTGCCGGCATCCGCGCCGTCCGCCACCCGTTCCACCCGGTACTCGGCCTGGCTGCGGTTGATGTCCAGGGGAAGGATGGGGATACCCAGCCGTCGGGCCTCGGCCACCAGCAGCCGCTTGGGATACATGCCGGGATCGTGTTCCCACAGCCCGGCCAGGAATGCCTCGGGATGGTGCGCTTTCAACCAGGCGGACTGATAGGTGGGCACGGCAAAGGCCGCGCCGTGAGCCTTGCAGAAACCAAAGCTTCCAAACGCTTTCAGGGTCCCCCAGACGTTGTCCACCACCTCCGGCGAATACCCCCTGATGCGCGCCTCCCTGCGGAAGAACTCCTCCACTTTCAGCTCCAGGACCTCATTGCCAAGGGCCCGGCGGAACTCATCCGCCCGCGCCAGCCCGCAGCCGGTCATCACGTCAAAGGTTTTCAGGATCTGTTCGTGGAAGACGGTGACGCCGTGTGTTTCCTGCAGCACGGGTTTCAGGTCAGGGTGCGGATAGACCTCCGGCGCGAAGCCGTGCCGGTGCTCCAGGAAAGGCCGCACCATGTCCGATTTCATGGGCCCCGGCCGGAACAGCGAAATGTCGATGATGAGGTCGTTGAACTCACGCGGGGCCATCTTGCCGATCAACTCACGCTGGCCGGGCGACTCAATCTGGAAGCAGCCCAGGGTGTGGGTGCTGCGGATCAGCTCGAAGGTGGGCTCATCATCGAGAGGGACAGCGTTGAGGTCGATGTGGCCGTTCTCAGCGATGTAATCCGGCCCGGAGCCGTCAGGCCCCGCAGGGTGGGCACCGGCCGCCACCACTTCCGCTTTGGAAGGATGGATCCGGATGACTTCCCGGATGGCGAAAGCCATCGCGCTCTGCATCCTGACCCCCAGCACATCCAGCTTGAGCATGCCCATGGGATCCATGTCGTGTTTGTCGAACTGGCTCATCGGCAGCCCCAGCCCGCTGGGCTGGACAGGCGTCCGGTCAAGCAGCGTGGCATCGCCCAGGATCACACCACAGGGGTGCATGGAAATATGGCGGGGCAGCCTGTCGAGGCGTTCGGTGAGGTCCACCAGCAGGTCAAGCTGCTGGTTTTCGGCGAAACCACGCTGTTCCACCCGCCCGGCGAATTCCCGGAGTTCAGGTTTTTCAACCAGGGCTTCACGGAATTTCCGGGCCGAAAAACGCCACAGCTGTTTGGCGATCTCACCGACGTCGTCATCGTCCATGCCCAGCGCCATGCCGGCATCCCGGACCGCGCCGCGTGCACGGTACCCGTTTTGCATACTCATCAGGGTGACCCGTTCAGCACCAAACCGGTCAAAGATTTTCCGGTACACGTTGTGCCGTTCGGCGCTTTCGACGTCGATGTCGATGTCGGGCAACGTTGCCCGGTCCCGGGACAGGAAGCGTTCGAAGATCAGGTCATGCTGCAGCGGGTCCACCTGGCTGACGTCGATCAGGTAATTGACCAGGCTGGAGGCTCCTGAACCGCGGGCGGCTGCCCGCACTCCCATGTCCAGGATCATGCGGGAAACTTCCGCCACCGTCAGGAAATAGGAGGAAAATCCGAGGTTCCGGATGATCCCCAGCTCGTGCTCCAGCCGCGAGCGCATTTCCTTGTGTGCCGGGCCTGAGATGCCAGGAAACCGCCTGCCTATCCCCGCTTCGCAACGCTGCACCAGTTCAAGGTGCGGGTCCTGGCTGATGCCGATGACCGAGGCCTCCGGTACCACGGGCTGTTTCCAGCCCATGTCACTCACCGGGTCTATCCGGCAGTAGTCGGCGAGCGCCTCAGTTTGTGCCATCAGTTGCTTGAGGTCAGCCGTGCCATACCCTGCGGCGCGGATGATTTCCTTGCCCAGCTGAAGCATCTGTTCTGCTGATTTGAGCCAGGCTTGCCCGTTGGGTTGGAGTAAAGGTTCTGCCGCAAGTTCCGGCAGGGACTTCAGTGTCCGGGCTGAGTCGAGCACGTCCGCCGTGGCGGCGCCGTCCTCGGCGCAATAACGGACAGCGTTAGTGAGGACAGCCGGGACATGGTGTTCTTCGGCGAGTTTGAGCATGCGCACTGCGTGGGCGGTGCTCAGGGGTTTGCCGGGGGTGGTGAGTTGGGAAACGACTTCCGCCACCAGGCTCCCGGCGGGCATGGCTTCCAGCCAGCGTTTGAAGAGAGTGCGGGGCCGCAGGTACCGCCGCCCGCCCATGGCCCGTCCGACGTCGGAGTCCGGTCCGATCAGGACGGTCAGGACCGGCTTGAGCGTCTGGGGGTCAAGGGTCCGGGAGGCGAGTTCGGCGCGGGTGACCGCTACTGGCACTGCTCCCCCGGCTTTACCCGAAGTGCGGGCATGGGCATCGGATACCAGCCGGCACAGTGCCCGGTAGCCGGCCCCGTTGTTGTGGCCCCGGGCGAGCACCACCACCCGGCCGGCGAGCTGGGTGCGGTGGTCGCCGTCGTCGTCGAAGACCGCGAGGTCCACTCCCACAAGGGGATCGATGCCCGCCGCCATGCATGCTTTGAGGTGTTTGATGGTGCCGTACAGGCCGTCGCGGTCCGTGCACGCGAGCGCTGACGCGCCGTCCGCCGCGGCAACCTGGGCGAGCTCCTCGGGCCAGGAAACCCCGTAGTGCGCGCTGAAGGCGGTGGAAACGTGGAGGTGGGTGAAGCTCATGCTGTTCGGGGCTGGAGGGCGTCGTGGATCCGCACCAGCCGCCAGCGGCCGCTGCCGAGATGCCGGGAAAGGTCAAGGGTGAGCGGCTCCCCGGCATCCTGCGGGTCCAACCGGACCTGGACCCGCCAGATCTCGTGGTCCACCAGGCCTGGGCCGCTGCCCAGGGGTGCCCGGCGCTCCTCAGCCCACCATTGCCGGCGCTCGTACCACCGGACAGGTTCAGCACACACCGTGTAATGCTGCCCGGCCCACCGGAGTTTCAGCGGCTGGCCGGAAGCGGCGCAGTCGACGTCCACGGACTCGCTGAACATGCCCATGGGCGCCTCCCGAACTGAATTGGGCTGATGCGAGATGCTGACGCAAAAGCGGATTGTTCGAATACATGTTCGAATAAATCCAGTCTACGACGGTGCCCCGGCAAAACCTAGACAGGGGTGGACGGACGGCCAGCAGGAGGGCAGGATTGTGGCATGAGCTCCCAAAGCGCACTCCTCAAGCACGTAAGCATCAAAGCCGAGGACGAAACCCTCGTGGCAACCTTTGATATCGACGGCAACATACCGGGAGCGGGTGCGTACGTAGTAGGGCTCGTGGCGGCCAGCCCTGACTACTCGTCCCAAAGACGGCTGGGCATTGAGTTCATGAACGGGGAGGCAATCGCCTTCTACTCGTTCAGTCACGATCAGAGCGCCGAAGAAAATTATGATCTTGATGGCGTGACACACTCCGGCAATACCATCACGGGGAATTTTCCCCTCGCCGCAGTCCACGGCCTGGGCAAGGGGCACGTCATGTCAGCCTTCAGCGAGGCTGACGGCCGGGAATTCCAGTCCGGCGTCGCCGTCGAGGAAGCGCTCTAGCTTCAGCTGTTTTCTTTGTGGACCTTCATCTCGAGTTCGATGAAACCCGAGATCATGGCCCGGTACGTGGATTCCACGATGTCCGGATCAATGTCCTTCTTTTCCGCGGCTCCGCGAACGTGCGCAATCACCCGCTCCACCCGGCCCGGGGCGCGGACTTCAGCGTCGTCCCCCTTCAGGGTTCCGGCGATCCGGATCAGGCGTTCACGCCGCGCAATGAGCGTGACAATCTGCTCGTCGACTTCATCGACCGCAATCCGAACGGCAGCGAGCTGCTCTTTGTCGGCCAATGCTTCCCGATCGTTTCCTTGAATTGTTGCCATCTTCTGACAGTATCGAAGCATGCAGCCCAGAGTCGACTTCATCTCACTAGGCGTTCGCAGCGTTGACGCCTCCCGCCGCTTCTACGTTGAAGGCCTCGGCTGGCCAGTGCGCCGGGAACACGCCGGCGATGTGGTGTTCATCCAGGCCAACCACGGACTGATCCTTTCCCTGTGGGACGCCGGGCAGATGCACGCCGAAGCGGGCGTAGGTACCCCCGGACCGGTTCCGTGCATCACCCTCAGCCACAACCTTCCCAGCACGGAGGACGTGGACCGGGTGATGGCCGAAGCCCGCGCCGCCGGCGCTGAGATCGTGGCCGAGCCTGTCACCCAGCCCTGGGGCGGGTACAGCGGCTATTTTGCCGATCCGGACGGCTTCCGCTGGGAGATTGCGTACAACCCCACCTGGGCAGTGGACGACGACGGCAAGGTCACCGTCTAGGGGCACAGTCACCGTCCAGGACCGGTCACCGCCTGGACGGGCGTCACCTGTCTAAAACAGGGCCTCCACGGGACGGATGAGTTCCGGGGAATTGTTGCGCACGTTCCCCACCTCGCGGCCCACTGAATCCACGTGCCAGTCGGCGGCAACATCCTTCACATGGGCGCGGACAAGGTCCACAAGGAAGGCTGCGTCGTCGATCTGCGGGTCGAGCCACGAGGCCATGGTTGCCCGGTCCATGGGCAGCGGCACCCGGTCATGCAGCTCGGTGAGCTTGCCGAACACCGTGGACTCGGCACCCGGGGGCGGAGTATCCGCGGTGAGGATGGAGGTGGAGAGCATCCACCTGCCCGGATCGCCGTCGGCCTTGGACGGGTCCTTCCACCATTCGTACAGGCCGGCAAACACCAGGCCGCTTCCGGATCCCGGATGGACGTAGTACGGCTGCTTGGCCTTGCCGGTCCCCTGCTTCCATTCGTAGTACCCGTCCGCGGGCACAGCACAGCGACGTGACTTCACGGCCTTGCGGAAGGCAGGCTTCTCCAACACGCTCTCGCTCCGGGCGTTGATCATCCTGGCGCCAATGCCCGGATCCTTCGCCCACGAGGGCACCAGGCCCCAGCGGGCCACGTGCAGCTGCCGGACCGCTTCATCGTCAATGAGCCGCTCCAGGACAATCGGGACATCGTCCGTCGGCGCCACGTTCCATGACGGCGGAAGCTGCACTTCATCCTCAAGCCGGGCGTCAAAATCGGCCAGCAGGTCACCCACGGCCCGGGCCATCACATAGCGTCCACACATGGCACCAGCATGCCATCACCGTTAAGGACTGTCATCCGCCGGCGCAGCAACAGGGAATAGTCCGCCAAGGGTTACCGTTGAGAAGAAGGAATCCCCCTCAACGAATACAGGAGAGCTCCGTGGACTTTACCCCCGAGAACGGCACCATCACCATGTTTTCCACCACCTGGTGCGGCTACTGCAACCGGCTGAAGAAGCAGCTGGACGCGCAGGGCATCGGCTACACGGAAATCAACATCGAAGAGGTGGAGGGCACCGCCGAACTCGTGGAGCAGCTCAACGGCGGCAACCAGACCGTCCCCACTGTGCTCTTCCCGGACGGCACCGCCGCCACCAATCCGTCAGTTGCCGAGGTAAAGAGCCGTCTCGCAGCCTAAGTCCGGCAGCTGATGTGGTAGACAGAACGGGACCAACCTCAGGGGTTGGTCCCGTTTTTGTCTATCTGCATTGAGGGAGCCTTCCGTGGTCCATAAAGTCAAAGGTGTCGTTGCCCGCTCCAAGGGCGCCCCGGTCACTCTGGAGACCGTCCTGGTCCCGGAACCGGGTCCGGGCGAGGCCCTGGTGGACATCCTCACCAGCGGCGTCTGCCACACTGACCTGCACTACAAACTGGGCGGCATCAGCGACGACTTCCCGTTCCTCCTGGGCCACGAGGCCACCGGCGTGGTCAGCGCCGTGGGTCCGGACGTCACCAACGTCGTCCCGGGCGACCGCGTGGTCCTGAACTGGCGGGCCGTCTGCGGCGAATGCCGCGCCTGCAGCAGGGGCGAAGCCCAGTACTGCTTCAACACCCACAACGCCACCCAGAAGATGACCCTCGAGGACGGCACCGAGCTCTCCGCCGCCTTGGGCATCGGCGCGTTCATCGAGAAGACCCTCGTCGCTGCCGGGCAGTGCACCAAGGTGGATCCCGACGCCGACGCTGCCGCCATCGGCCTGCTCGGGTGCGGCGTGATGGCGGGACTCGGTGCCGCCATCAACACCGGCGGGGTCAAGCGCGGCGATTCGGTCGCTGTGATCGGCTGCGGCGGCGTGGGGGTGGCCGCCATCGCCGGCGCCGCGCTCGCAGGCGCGACCACCATCATCGCCGTCGATATCGATGCCAAGAAACTGGAACGCGCCTTGGAACTCGGCGCCACCCATGCCGTGGACTCCTCGGCATCGGACCCGGTGGAGAAAATCCGGGAACTCACCGGCGGCTTCGGCGCTGACGTGGTGATTGACGCCGTCGGCCGTCCGGAAACGTACAAGCAGGCGTTCTACGCCCGCGACCTCGCCGGCACCGTGGTGCTGGTGGGCGTCCCGACGCCGGACATGACCCTGGAACTGCCGCTGCTGGATGTCTTCGGCCGCGGCGGCTCGCTGAAGTCCTCCTGGTACGGCGACTGCCTGCCGTCCCGGGACTTCCCCATGCTGATCAGCCTCTACCAGCAGGGCAAGCTCGACCTGGACGCCTTTGTGACCGAGCGGATCACCATCGACCAGGTGGAGGAAGCGTTCGAGAAGATGCACTCCGGTTCGGTGCTGCGATCGGTGGTGGAGCTGTGACCGCGGCTTCCTCGCCGGCAGCAGGCACCGACGGCGGTCCGCTGCGGATCGACCGTCTGGTCACCTCCGGGACGTTCTCGCTCGACGGCGGCACCTGGGATGTGGACAACAACGTCTGGATCGTGGGCAACGACGCCGAATGCGTGGTGATTGATCCGGCGCACGATGCCAAGGCTGTTGCCGCGGCGGTGGGTGACCGGAGGCTCAAGGCGATCCTGCTCACGCACGGCCACGACGACCACATCCGTTCGGTGGGCGACTTCTGGGACCTTGTCCAGGCCCCCATCCACCTGCACGAGGCCGACTGGATGCTCTGGAAGAGTGTCTACCCGGACGTGGAACCGGACGTCCGCATCAACCACGGTGACGTGCTCGAAGTGGCGGGAGCGAGCTTGACGGCTCTGCACACCCCGGGGCATTCGCCGGGTTCGGTGTCCTTCCACCTGGCTGACGGTCCCGACGGCGAGGGGACGGTTTTCAGCGGCGACACCCTCTTCCAGGGCGGCCCCGGAGCCACGGGCAGGTCCTACAGCAACTTCCCCACCATCATCGAGTCGATCAGGACGTGGCTGCTGCCGCTCCCGGCCGAAACGGTGGTCCGGACCGGGCACGGCGACACCACCACCATCGGAGCCGAAGCCCCGCACCTGGATGAATGGATCGCCCGGGGCCACTAGGGCCCGACCACCGAAGCGGGCTACGCTTCCCTGCTGTACACGCGGCTGAAGTCAGCGTGGCAGAGGGTGGCGTGGCCCGCGTAGGCGGCAATTACCGCGTCCTCAACGGCCTGGACTGTCAGCCCCGGCACAAGATCGTCGGCCGCCCCGGCGGTGGCCGGGTCCCAGTCAAGGCCCAGCGCCGCATAGCTGTCCGTGAGGACGGCGCGGATGGGGGCGGAGTTTTCCACCACGATCACCGAACTGAACAGCCAGCCGCCGCTCACCACACGCTGCGCCGTGCCGACGAGTTTGATCCGGTGGGTCGGATCCGCTGGGTGGGTGCCATGGACGCTGAACTCGCCGGGGCAGTACTCGCCGGGGATCTCGCCGACGGCGGCCTGCACGCCGGCGTCCCGCAACGCCTGTGCCAGGAGCTCGCCAAAGAAACCGAACCGGCTTTTGGAGCCGGCAATGGCGTCTGCGTCCGGCATGACGTGGTCAACCACCAAAGTGCCCTCATGATAGGCGGCGGCGCGGCCTCCCGCCTTCCGCACCAGGGGCTCGAAGCCGTGGTCCCGGCAGGCCTGCGCAGCCGCCTCGAAGCCCGGCAGGCGGGTGTCCCGCTGGCCGAAAGCAACAGTCGGGGCGGGCCGGTACAGCCGGAGGGTGGGACCGATCCCGCCGGTCTTGGCCAGGGTCAGCAGTTCCAGGCCGAATTCCAGATCCCTCCCGGCGCCAAGAGTATGGTCCTGCCGCACCACGGTGAGCGTCCGGTCGGCCTCGACGTCCTGCATTTTGCTAAGCTCCCTTATGGTCATAATGCAATTCCTTGTCGTGGCCGCGGCGTTCGCGGTCATCGACTCCATCTGGCTCAAGCTGATGAACCCGTTCTACCGCAGCCACATCGGTGACCTGCTCGCTGACAAGCCCCAATTAGGTTACGCCGTGGCTTTCTATGTCATGTACATAGCGGGGATTCTCTTCTTCGCCCTGCGGCCGGCGCTCGACGGCGGCAGCTGGCTGACCGCCGTCGGCTACGGTGCCGCGCTGGGCGCCTTTGCCTACGCAACGTATGACCTCACCAACGCCGCCACCCTCAAGACATGGCCGCTGCAGCTCATTGTGGTGGACATTCTCTGGGGAGCCGCACTGACCGGGCTGTCCACGCTCGCCGGCTGGCTCGTGTTCCGGTCCACCTGACCGGGCTCCCGGCAAAAGCTACCTGACACGCACGGACTATGACGTACCGTCACCCGCCGGGTGGCTAAACTCAGAACCCGGCGGTACCCCCACACTCCTCCAGGAGAGGCAATCCACTGATACGAGTCATTAGCTATAACCTTCGCAAGCACAAGGCCAGCGGGGAACTCGTGGCCCTGGCCCGGGACTTCGCTGTCGATGCGCTCTGCCTGCAGGAGTGCGACACAACTGACCTGCCGGACACCCTGGGTCACCTCCAACTGGCCGATTCGACCAAAGGAAACCGGCTGGGGCTGGCCATCTACTACCGGCCGGACCGGTTCACCGCGCACGGCACCAATACCTTTGCGCTGAAGAAGTCCCTGCACGACATGGTTCTGGCGCCGGCACATGAACGGCTCATCGGCACGCGTGTGCGGGACAACGAGACTGACCACGAACTCGTCATTGCTTCCTTCCATGCGGCGCCGCTGACAGCCACCAACTCGCTGCGGCGCAACCAGATCAAGGCGGCCCACAAGGAACTGCTCGGCATGGGTTCCGGCCTGATGACCCTGATGGCGGGTGACTTCAACTACCCGTTCTTCACCAAGAACCTCACCGAACACATGAAGGATTCCGGGTACGAGCTCTCGCTCAGCAACCGCAGGACCTACACGCGGTACAAGGTGTTCAAGGGGCACTTCGACTTTGCCACCTCACTGGGACTGAACATCGAGAACGTCGAGACGCTGCCACGTGGCGCGTCCGATCACCTGCCCATCCTGGTGACCGCCGAATACGGTCAGGATTCCACCCCGGCGCAGGAGCCCCCTGCCTCCTGACTGCTTGGCCAGGAACGGATTAGCCGGCCGCGGCCCTGCAGAAGAATCCCAAGCACGGCCCGTCGGGCCCGTCAGCTCCGTCAGGTCCGTCAGGTCCGGCGCAGGGTCAGGATCTGCTCCGCACGGCCGAAAGGTCCCTGAAGGTCGTGGAGGACAGTGGAGGTAAGTCCGATCCCATCGGTACCGAAGGAAACGGCGTTGTCCAGGCCAAGCCATTCGCCCCCGGGCCGGCGGTACATGTGGATCTGCAGGTCCAGATTGGGAAAGGCGTAACTGCCCTCGCCCGGGGCGACCCTGGCCGCGATTCCGTTGGCGGTGTCCACCAGGCCCATCAGGCGGGTGAAGTCGCTGCTGTCCGCCACGTCCGTCAGGGGATGCTGGGTGCGCAGCCAGACCGTTCCTGCTCCGTCCCGGTGCCCTTCAGCCACGCGCATCTCAAGGGACCGGATATACCCGCCCGGCCAGATGGCGGCGCCATCGAACGGTTTACAGTCCTCCGGCGCAGGAATGGCGGCATCCTCGACGGCGGCCACCGCGGCCGTGTCACTGGTGATCATCCGCCACGCAGTGGCCCTGATCGCCACACGGCCGCTGGCAACCAGCTCTGCCTGCAGCAACTCGATGGTCCGGCCCGGACGAAGCGTGGTGGTTTCTATGTGGCATTCGCCGCCGGGAATCAGCCCGAGGATCTCGTAGCTGAGCCGGGCCATCCGCATGTCTGCGCGGGGTTCGTGCCGCTCCAGGCTGTCAGCCATCAGGCCGGCGGCGGGCGCCATGTGCTGTTCATGCTCGTTCCAGGCGCCCTGGGCGTGAATCGTTGAGCGGAACCGGCCGCTGCCCAGCGACTGATAGTAGAAAGTCCCGTGGGCAAGTTCAGGCAGTTCCTTGGTCAACGTTGGCCCCTTCTGACATGTCTGGGTGAATGATGATTAACTCTAGTATGTGCCGGGCCCCGGGGTGCTGAACTGAACAAAGTACCGGCGCCCGCGGCCCCCTTTCGGACTAGACTCGGAAATTGGGTCCCGTCAGTGACCTCGAAGCGAGGTGTTCCACGCATGCGCGTCATCAGCTACAACCTCCGTAAGCACAAAGCGAGCGGCGAGCTGCTCGCGCTTGCACGGAATTTCGCCGTCGACGCGCTGTGCCTGCAGGAAGTGGACGCCGCCGAGCTGCCGGAAGCGCTCGGTCCGCTACGCCTCGCCGATACCACCAAGGGCAACCGACTGGGACTGGCCATCTACTACCGGACGGGCCGGTTTACCGCCGTGGACACGCAATCCTTTGCGTTGAAGAAGTCAGTGCATGACAGGGTCCTGGCACCGGCCCATGAGCGGCTGATCGGTACCCGCGTGGTGGACAACGAGACCCAGCACGAGCTGGTCATCGGTTCGTTCCATGCGGCTCCCCTCACTGCATCCAATTCGCTGCGGAGAAAGCAGATCCATGCTGCCCACGCGGAACTGCTCAGCATGGGCAGCGGCCTGATGACGCTGATGGTGGGTGACTTCAACTATCCGTTCTTCACCAAGAACCTGCACGCGCACATGAAGAACTCGGGTTACGCCTTATCCCTCAGCAACCGCCGGACGTACACCCGCTACAAGGTGTTCAAGGGGCATTTCGACTTCGCCACCTCGCTGGGCCTGGATATTGCCAGCGTGGAAACCCTCCCGCGGGGCAAGTCGGACCATCTGCCCATCCTGGTCAATGCGGAGTACGGCAAGGATTACTGACGGTCCCTACCGACTCCGCCCGGCCCGGTCAAGAAGGCGTGGCTGCAGGTGCGGCCAGGCTTGCGCGAAGCCGGGGTGCAGTTCCTTCCTGCCCATCTCCCCCAACGGCACCCATTGGAGCTCGAGGCTTTCCGGATCACTGATCACGGGTTCAAACGGTTCAATCACCAGGACCGCAACGGTGGTGTACGTCCAGTAGCCGACGTCCAACACGGAGGTGAAAAGCACATCAACGCCATCCGCCGGCACTGCTGCTTCCTCGTAGGCTTCCCTGAGGGCGCCCGTGACGGCATCCTCGCCGTGATGAAGGGCGCCGCCGGGCAGTCCCCAGGTTCCGCCGTTGTGGCTCCACAGTGCGCGGTGCTGGAGAAGTACCCCCTTGTAGGGGTCGTACGCCAGCACGCCGGCCGCACCGAACCTGCCCCAAAACCGGCCGCGGTCCCCCTCCACCCAGGCGTCGCCCGGGTCCCGCGGACCACGCAGGACCGGGGGAACGCGGGAACTCGCATCAGCGGACGTGGCAGCCTGAAAATGGTCCATGCCCCAAGTCTGACAGGTGTCCGCCCATCCCCGCATGCGGCACGACGTCACGTGTCAGCCGGCCTGGCCTGCGTGCCCGCGTTCGACGGCGAAATCACCGCCGGGATACATGACCGTTTCGTGTCCGTCGTCGAAGCGGACCAGGTACGGCGGATGGCCTGCGTCGCCCCGCACTTCCACGATCACCCCGTGCCGGTCGGATGATCCGACAGTCCTGCCCCGGACGATAATCCTGTCCCCTTGAGTTGCCTCCATGGCAATCACCTCCAAGCCCCAGAGTACGACTCGGCGGCAGGCAGTAACAGGGGCTGCGTGGCAGGATTCAGATATGCCGCTTCGCCTCCTCCTCGTTTCAGACACCCATGTCCCCACGCGCGCCCGGGAACTGCCCGCCCAGGTGTGGGCCGCCGTCGAAAGCGCGGACGTGGTGTTCCACGCCGGCGACTGGGTGAGCGCAGGAGTGCTGGACGAGTTCGAACGGCGGAGCCGGCGCCTGGTGGCGGTCTACGGCAACAATGACGGACCGGAGCTCCGCCGGCGGCTTCCCGAGTCAGTGAACGTGGTGCTGGAAGGCGTGCGGTTTGCCGTAGTCCACGAGACCGGCACGGCAAAGGGCAGAAATGAACGTGCGGAGGCACTGTTCCCGGATACCGATGTGCTGGTTTTTGGCCACAGCCACATCCCGTGGGACACAACCTCACCGCGGGGACTGCGGCTGCTCAACCCGGGCTCGCCCACGGACCGCCGCCGCCAGCCTGTCTGCACGTACATGACCGCAATAGTTGATGGTGGACTTCTGCGGCAGGTGGAGCTGGCGGAGGTCCGCAGGGACTGAACAGGGGGTTGGCAGCCACAGCGCTGAGTGTCTAGGGTGGGAACATAAGCTTGCTTACCTTTTTGGTGCGGGCCGCCACCGCCCGCTGCAAGTGCACCCGACCGCTAGTACGCCTGACAGGAGGATTGCCATGACGGATCAGTACACCTTCCGAAACCCGGTGACAGCCTAAGAGAAGATTTCGCCGCCCGAGCAGCACCAGCCGGAACCGGGACTGGATGCAGGGCTTGAACCGAAAGCCGACCTGGGTGAGCAAAGCTACCGCGGGACCGGCCGGCTGGAGGGGCGCAAGGCCATCGTGACCGGAGCCGACTCCGGAATCGGGGCGGCGACGGCCATCGCCTTTGCCCGCGAAGGAGCGGACGTTGTGCTGTCCTACCTGCCCGAGGAGGAAGAGGACGCCGCGCGGATCGCCGGCCTGATTGAGGCAGCGGGGCGTAAAGCCGTCAAAGTGCCCGGCGACCTGAAGGATGCAGCCGCATGCCGCGACCTGGTGGACACCGCCGTCGCGGTCCTGGGCGGGCTGGACATCCTGGTCAACAACGCCGGCAAACAGGTGGCGCAGGAGGACATCGCGGACATCACCGATGAGCAGTTCGACCACACGCAGAAGACCAATGTGTACGCCATGTTCTGGCTGACGAAGGCCGCCGTCCCGCACCTGCCCCCTGGCTCGACCATCATCAACACCACGTCCATCCAGGCGTACAACCCGTCCCCCACACTGGTGGATTACGCCACCACCAAGGCAAGCATCAACAACTTCACCAAGGGACTCGCCCAGCAGCTCGCCCCCAAGGGCATCCGGGTCAACGCCGTGGCGCCGGGTCCCATCTGGACGCCGCTGCAGGTCAGCAGCGGGCAGCCGAAGGAAGAACTGCCTGAGTTCGGCCAGTCCACTCCCCTGGGCCGGGCCGGCCAGCCCGCCGAACTCGCCCCGGCATATGTGTTTCTTGCCTCCGCAGAGTCCAGCTATGTGGTGGGCGAGACACTGAACGTCAACGGCGGCACGCCTTCGCCGTGACCGCTGGCCGGCGCCGGCTCAGTCCCTGGCCGCGGCGAGCAGTTCATCGGTGGCGGGATCGGGTTCGCCGTCGAAGAACTGTGCCAGCACCGTCTTGAAAACGGTCTCGCCAGGTGCTGCGCGGAGGAACAGCGTCATGGAGGAGCGCAGTTTTTTCGCATCAATGCCGCCCAGGATGTCGACGGCGGTACGGCCGGTGTGGGTGGCCACGGCGGTGCTGCACTCGAGCAGCCGTGGCCCCAGAACGTCGTGCTTGAGGTAGGCCTGGGCTTCCGCCAGGGAGGTGATGGCGAATTTCACGGACACAGGGCTGCTGCCGAGGCCGGCGATCTGCGGAAAGATGAACCACATCCAGTGGCTGCTCTTGTTGCCGAGCTGCAGCTCTGAAAGGGCCTGCCCGTAGGTCCCGCCGCTGTTCTGCGCTTCAACAAAGCGTTCCAGGTTGTACGGGTTGGTCATGGCCTTCTCCTTTTGTTGGTGATGATCTCAGACTGTACGGGCTGTCATGTCAGCGGTCAGGGCCGCGGCGCGGCGGACCCACTCGTCAGGGTCCTGGCTCCAGCGCGCGATCACCACGTTGGCGCGTTGCCGGTCGGTGCCTTCCAGCGCCGCGAGCAGGGGAACCATGACGTCGGCGATCAGGGGGTCAATCAACTCGGCAGTGTGCGCTGACCGGATGAAGCCCTCGAGCCTGGTCAGGTCGGAGTGGCGCAACAGGGCAACGCGGGACTGCAGCAGCACGACGGCGGCGAGCCGACGCTCATAGACGGCCCGCCTGCCCGGTCCGGGCTGGCCCCAGAGCTGCGAGGCCAGTGCTGTCACGTCGTCGTGGCCAAGGCCCTTGAACTTCGTACCAGCGTCCCGGACAGTGCCCCGCACGGCTCCCACAGATGCCCCATAGGAACTGAGGGCCCCGCCCACGCGTGACTCCACTTCCTCTGCCCGGTACCAGGTGCCTTCATTCTGCAGCGTGGCATCGATGAAGCCGGCAGCGTCCTGCACTGTTTGATTCACTGGCGTCACCTCCGGCCTTGGCGTCCTGCCGCGGCATGCTCGATGCAGTAAGGGGTCCAGGGCCTGGCCTCCAGGCGGCCTTCGGCGATGGGGCCTCCGCAGACGGCGCACACCCCATATGTGCCGTCCGAAATTCTGCGCAGCGCGGCTTCGACTTCGGCCAGTCCGGCGCTGCTCTGGTTCAGCAGCGCCGACGCCTGCGACAATTCGAAGGCAATGGTGGCGCCCTCCGGGTCATGTTCATCATCCACATTGGAGTCCTGGCGGGCCGCATTGGCCAGCGTGATGTCCGCTCGGAGCGCCGGAAGCAGCGCCAGTTTCCGGCCCCGCTCTTCCTCCAGCATGATCCGGAACCGCTCAAAATCAGCCATGGGAAAAGCCTATCGCCGTCCTCCCCCCGTCCCTTCATTCCGCGGTCGGGACGCCGGTTACGGTGGACAGACGGCAACCGGATCAACGCGTCACAGCGGGCTGTCAGTACCAGTTCTTGATTACGGAGTGGTTCCAGGCGCCGCAGGGAGATCCGTAGCGGTTCAGGATGTAGGCAAGCCCCCATTCGACCTGGGTGCGGTAGCTGGTGAGCCAGTCGCTGCCTGCGCTCGCGTATTTGCTGGCCGGCAGGGCCTGCGCGATGCCATACGCCCCGGAGTCCGGGTTGGTGGCCGTGGTCAGCCAGTTGGATTCCTTCGTCCACAGCTGCGCCAGGCACTGGAACTGGTCCTGGCCCCAGCCGAAGGCGGAAAGCCGCCCGGCGGCGTAATTCCTCGCACCGGCGGGATCATTCACCGCGCCACCGGGAACGGAAGGTACGACGACGGGCGGCAGAGTCGGCGCCGGACTTTCAGCGGGCGGTACTGGAACGGGGACTCCGGCGGCCGGGTCCCGGGGTGCCGGGTTCGCCGGGGCCTGGGCAGCAGCCTTGGCCGCGGCATCAGCCTGCCGGCGTGCCTGCTCCTCCGCTGCCGCCCGCTTGGCGGCCTGGGACAGCTCGTAGGCAGCCTGGGCAGCCTGGCCTTTCCGGAATTCTCCTTCCACTGCTGCGCTGGTTCCCTTGAGTGAGGCGAGTTGGGCGGTGAGTTCATCACTGTGCTTCTGTTGCTCCGCGACCTGCCGCGGCATAGCACGCTGGGCTTCCTGGGCTGAGCCCAGCTTGGCTTCGGCAACGCCAGCGAGCCGTTCGCGCTCGGTCTTCGCGGCACGCTCCTGCTCGGCCAGCGCCGCCGAGATTCGTTCCGACTCTGCCGATTTGTGGACCAGTATCGCCGTCTTGTCACTGATGATCCGGACGATGTCCAAGCCGTGGAGGCTGTTGGTCTGCATGGCATCGAGCGCCGCGAAAAAGCCCATATTTGTGCCCCCGGTCTTGTAGGACTGCACGGCGAGGGCCCCGATCTCCTTCTTGTGCCGGCTCGATTCCTCCTGGGCCTGGGCCACCTGCGCGGCCAGGGCCTCCACCCTGGAACTGGCTGCCTGAAGAGCGGACTGTGCCACAGCGTACTCGGCAGCAGCGGTTACGGCGGCATTGCCCAGCGCCTCGGCCTGGGCCTGCAGCCCACCGAGCAGATCCGCGATTCTGGTGACTTCAGCGGCCGTGCCAGCCTCACTTTGCTTGGCCTTCTCCACATCCTGCCAGGAAGGAAACCCACCGGGAGGAGCCTCGTCTGCGGCGTGCGCAGGCAGCAAGGAAAACGATGCGGCCACGGCGAGGGCAAGTATTGCCGTGAGACCGGGCAGCCGCGAATTTCGCACAAACGGGGACATAGTTCGTGAGCTTACCGGGCAAAACGCCGCGGCGGGGCTAACCGGCGCCGGTGCGGGGTCGACGTCCGGACAACGACTGGACCGCCTGTTCAATATCGATCCAGTCGCGTTCGACGTCTTCCAGATACAGCCGGGCGGCAGTAATCAGTCCGCCTTCCACTTCGAACAACGCCACCCCCCGCACCTGAAACGGCTGGCCGTCCGAGCGGGTGCCAGTCCACTTCCATTCGACCCAGGTGGTGTTTCCGTCGTCCACCGTGCGCATCACTTCTGAACGGAAGTTCGGGATCCCGGCGAACATTGCCTCCCAGTTGGCGTGCATCTGCGCCCGTCCGACGAAGGCCCGCCCGGGATGGGCAGGCTGTTCGCTTCGGTAGTCCTCGTGGAAGAGCGCCGCGGCCGCTTCAAGGTCGTGGGCATTAAGCGCCGTAAAAAGCTGATCCAGAACATCGCTCATGGCGTCCCTCACTTGCCTGCAGAACCACACCGACTGCTGTCCGGCGACCCGGTCGCAGCCACCGGGAAGGGGCACTCTCTATCCATTATCGGTGCCTTGAAGGCCGTCCGGCATCTTAATTTTGAGACACAACGATCAGTTAGATGACCCAACCGGGCATATACGGATCCCGGCCGGTGACCTGCATCGTCGTGCCTTACGGACGAAGAATCCAGCAACTCGGCCAGGTGAATTCCGGCCCTACATTCCGTTATCGGAATGTGACATTGGCGAAAAGCAGCAGCTATGGTCGTTCGGTGCCCTGGTTCAAAGCCGGGACATTCCCGTCAGTATGCCGAGCCCTGCCACTGACCCGGGACCCCAGACGCAATGCAACTGGCAGGGACGGGGGAACCACGTTTCCACGGCCTATTGAGGCCTTGGGGTTAAGTCGGCATTCGTCCCGTCCCTAACGACGGCGATCCCGGCCGGGTCTCTCCAACCCGAACCCGACAGCTCACCCCGCAGGCATGGGAGAGGCAATCAACCATGTCCAAGAAGTACACTGCCGCACGCCACCGTGCAGCCACCACCACCACGTCCCGCGCCCTGATGATCGGACGGCCGGCCCTTGTAGTCGCTGCCGCATCCGGTCTGTTTTTCGGCGTCAGCGCCCCGGCTCACGCCGGCGTCCACGGACCTGACGATTCCGGAACAGCCAATGCACAGGGCCAGGTCAGCGCACCGGCCGCAGCCGTGACTCCGGCCCCTGCAGCGGCAGCAGCCAATGTCCACACCGTCGTTTCCGGCGACACCCTCGGCCAGATCTCCGCGGCTAACGGCGTTGCACTCAACGACGTCCTGGCCGCCAATGGCCTGTCGCTGGCGTCCATCATCTACCCGGGCAACCAGATCCAGATCCCCGGCGCCGGGCAGGCCGTCGCGGCCCCGGCTCCGGCTCCCGTAGCCAAGGCCGCCGCGGCCCCGGCCGCGCCCACCAACACCGGCATCAAGCTGGCGTCAACCTCCGCTCCGGCCCAGGCCCCTACCGGCTCAGCCGGCTCGGCAATCCTGGCCAACGCCTACTCCCAGCTCGGGGTACAGCAGGACTGCACCGCCATGGTGGAGAAGGCACTGCGTTCCGTCGGCAAGAGTGTTGGAGACCTGGCCCCGGGCCAGTTCTTCCAGTACGGCAGCGTTGTTGGCACGCCCGCCCCGGGTGACCTGGTGATCACCGCCGGCCACGTCGGCGTCTTCGCCGGCAACGGCCAGGTTGTCAGCGGCGGCGTGGACGGTTTCAAGACCGAGGTCCACTCCATCAGCTGGCTCCAGGGCGCATCCTTCGTCCGCGTAGCGTGATCCCGGCCGGCTGGACGGCGGCGCGCGGCACCCAGCCGCCCGCCGTCGTCGGCCGCTGCTGCACACTCACACGTGCTGCCCGAACCAGGACAGCATGTCATTCCAGGCAGCAGTCGCCTGGGTCTGGTCATAGCGTTCCCCGGTGTCATTGTGGAAGGCGTGGTCCACGCCCGGGTAGACAGTGAGCTGATGCGTCACAGTGGTGGCGTCGAGGGCATCGCGGAGGGCCGGCATCGCGCCGGTAATCCGCTTGTCGAGTTCGGCGTACACCCCGAATACGGCAGCTTTGATGGCCGGCACCTTGTTGAGGTCCGGGCCCGGCCCGTAGAACGCCGCGGTGGCTTTCAGGCCGGGCAGCTCCGTAGCCGCCTGCCAGGTGATCCCGCCGCCGAAACAGTACCCGTTCATGGCGATGCGTCCGGAGTCCACAAAGTCCTGGGCCTGCAGGTAATCAAAGGCCGCAGCGAAGTCGGCAACGTGCCGGGCTGTCCCGGCACTGGTCAGTGCGCCGGAAACGGCGTCCGAATCAAGGCTGGCGGTGCCTCCTTCCCTGCTCAGTAGGTCCAGGGCCAGCGCCGCGTAGCCGGCCTTGGCGAAGCGGCGCGCCACGTCCTGGATATGCGGGGTCAGCCCGCGGTTTTCGTGGCAGATCAATACAGCCGGGCCCGCTGCACCGGAGTCCGGCCGGGCGAGGTAACCACTGATGTCGGTGCCGCCGGCGGCGAACCGGACTGTCGCCGTCGTCAATCCTGCGGCACCTTCGGGAACGGACAGCGGGCTCTTCGCCCCAAGCACCGGTCCCGTAGATGCGGCACCCGTGCCCGCCGTCGGGGCTGAGGGCGTGGGCATAGGGTCGGTGCTGCGCGGGACTTCCTCCGGCGTGCACCCCACCAGCAACATCGCGGCCGACGCCGCGGCCATGCTGCCCGTGATGAAGGCGACCCGCCGGGTGAAGGTGCGCTGCGTCATTGCACCGGCACGGTAATCATCGAAGAACTCCTCGATCAGGTACCGTTCAAACTTTCCAAGCCGGACCATGGCAAGCCTCCTCGCGTGAGGCTCATATCCTGCTCCGAAGCACGCCGTACGGCAAGGGGCGCGCAACATTTCCGGCCCCTCCTAGGGCAGCTGCCGCCGTTTCGGAAAGGCGATCCGGTCCAGGTCCTTGGCGGCGATGACTGCAGAGCTGCCGGCACGGCCCCGCGCCTGCCCCTCGAGCAGGGTGACGTCGTCACCGTACCGCGAGGAGAAGTGGGTCAGGATCAGCGTGCCGACGGCGGCGCCGGCCGCCA
Source organism: Pseudarthrobacter sulfonivorans (assembly GCF_014712225.1). Classification (GTDB taxonomy): domain Bacteria; phylum Actinomycetota; class Actinomycetes; order Actinomycetales; family Micrococcaceae; genus Arthrobacter; species Arthrobacter sulfonivorans. Next base: position 177,634 of record NZ_JACXBW010000003.1, on the reverse strand, counting down.
ACTCCCCGGCCTGCCCGGCGGTCAGGTGCGAGTACTGCGTGGCGAGCCCGCCGTCGTCGTCACTGAACGTTGACTCTGCCACCAGGAGATCCACCCCGTCCGCCAGCTCCTCGGCACCCCGGCAAGGCGCCGTGTCCATCACAAAGGCGAAGCCCTGCCCCGGACGGGGAACGCTCACATCGACCAGGCGCACACCGCCAAAAGCCCCCTCACGCTGCAGGCGACCCACCTCAGCGCCCTGGATCCCGGCGGCAGCAAGCCTGTCCGGCAGGAGGCGGCGGCCATCTGGTTCTTTCAGCCTGTAGCCGTACGTTTCAATTCGGTGCTTCAGCGGCTGCACCTCCAGGCCTGAGGCGATGGCTCCGCCGCCCCCGTGCGGGTACAGCCTCAGGTCAATTCCGGGCGTGCTGACGGACACCAGCGCACGGACCACGTCCTCCCCCGATGCCGGGTAATGCAGGTGGACTGGATGACTCACGCCGTCCAGCGCCATCCGGGAAAGCACGCCCGGCAGCCCAAAGCAATGGTCACCGTGCACATGCGTGAGGCAGATCCGCGTGATCTGCGAGGCAGATACCCCCGCGTGGATCATCTGCCGCTGCGTGCCCTCGCCGGGATCAAAAAGCAGGCCCTCACCATCCCACCGCAGCACGTAGCCGTTGTGGTTACGCGTCCGGGTGGGGACCTGCGAAGCAGTGCCGAGGACAACGAATTCACGCATGGAACCGAGTTTCCCACCAGAGCCTGGCTACAGCCATAAGTCCCTTCTCCGGGCGTGGCGCGACTGCTACATTGGCTCGGCCAAGCCGGTTCACTGCTGGGTTCTGCCGGTAATAACGGAAGGACGCACCATGCTCTCTGACTCTGCCCGCCCCGTCATCAAGGCAACGCTGCCTGTGGTGGGTGAAAACATCGAAGAAATCGCCAAACGGTTCTACAAACACATGTTCGGGGCGAGGCCGGACCTGCTCGACGGCCTGTTTAACCGCGGAAACCAGGCCGACGGCCGCCAGCAACAGGCGCTGGCCGGATCAATCGCCGCCTTCGCCACCTACCTCGTGGATAAGCCGGACCAGCTGCCGGACCACTTGTTGTCCCGCGTGGCCCACAAGCACGTCTCGCTGGGCCTGAGCCCGGAGCAGTACCAGATCGTCCACGACCACCTGTTCTGGGCCATCGTGGACGTGCTCGGGGACGCTGTCACCCCTGAGGTCGCGGCGGCCTGGGACGAGGTGTACTGGCTGATGGGGAACCTGCTGATCAACAAGGAACGCGGCCTCTATGGCGCGGTGCATCTTTCCCCGGAAACCATCTGGCGCACCTGGCGGGTGGCCCGGCGCATCCAGGAGACGGCCGACGTGGTCACTTTCGTGGTGGAAAGGACTGATGAACGGGACGTGAAGCCGTCCCTGCCCGGGCAGTACGTGACCATCAGGATGCCCATGAAGGATGGCGTCCATCAGCCGCGCCAGTACAGCCTGACCCGCGCCGATGACGGGCAGCACCGGCATTTCGCGGTCAAAAGGGTCCATGGGCTCGCCACCCCTGACGGCGAGATGTCCAACCTCCTGCACCAGGACGTCAACGTCGGCGATGAAGTGGTGCTTTCAGCCCCGTTCGGTGATGTGGTGCTGGAATACACCGACAGGCCTGTGGTGCTGGCCAGCGCCGGCATCGGCATCACCCCCATGGCCGGGATGCTCTCCCACCTCGTGAAGGCTGGCTCGCAGCGCCAGGTGATGCTCCTGCACGCTGACGACAGTCCGGAGTCGTTTCCACTCCGTCAGCAGGTCACCGAGGACATCGGCCGGCTGCCTGAGGGATCCCTGCACAGTTGGTTCGTGAACCCGGCAGAGGATCAGGGCCCGTCCGGCTCAACGTTCCAGGGGTTCATGGACGTCAATGCCGTGGAGCTGCCGCTGGACGCCGAATACTACCTCTGCGGGCCGCTGCCGTTCCTGCAGGCGGTGCGGAGCGCCCTGATCGCCAAGGGCGTTCCGGCCAAGGACATCCAGTACGAGGTGTTCGGCCCGGACCTGTGGCTCGCTGACTTCCAGTAAAGCGGAACCGGGCCGGCTAGAACTGTTCTGCCGGAATCGTAAACCCTAGGTCCAGGAGCCCCCTGCCCGCCTGTTCCAGGATGGGGTCCATGGTCAGCGAAGCGTGGTTGAGCAGCACGTTGACGTCTCGCTGGATCCGCTGGAGCGGGTGCGTCAGGCGGTGCACGCTGCCGCCTGAGCCGGTCAGGATGAGCCGGACTGCCTCGGCCGAGGCCTGGCCGCTGAGGCCGAGGGAGAGCCGGTACCGTGCGCGCTCCTCATCTGTGAACGCAACAGGCCGGCGTCCAAAAGACGCGGAGACCACGCTGACGGCTTCCTCCCAGTGCAGGCGTGCGGTGGCAACCTGTCCGTACGCCTGGGTGAACCGGGCCTGGGCAAGAGGCGAATCCGCCTGGCGTTTCTCCACGGTCTGCTTGACCCTGCGCACCATCATCAGGTTGCGGAACTCTTCGAGTGCGTGCTCCGCAGCCCCGAGGGCGGCTGCCGGCGCGACCATGTTCAGGAACGTGGCCATGGGGATGTGGATGCTGGGATCCGGGTGGATGAAGCTTCCCGGGTTGTCAGCGGCTGCCAGCAGATTCCACTCGAGGGCACGGTGCGCCGGGACGAAGAGGGCCTCAGCCCGGAGATCGTTGCTGCCGGTGCCCCGCAGGCCGGCCGTGTGCCAGACGTCCAGCAACTCGAGCTCCGCCATCGGGACCAGGCACTGCAGGCGGACGTCGCCGTGCCGGACTGCCAGGAGCGCCCAGTCAGAATGCATCACGCCGGAGGCAAAGCTCCAGCGGCCGGAAATGGCGAACCCGCCGGGGACCTTCTCCGCTGATCCGGGAGGGGCTCCGGTTGCCGCGGCCAAGGGGGCGGGGCCGTTGGCGAATACTTCGTCCTGGGCTTGCTGCGGCCAGCGGGCCAGCATCCACACGTGTTCCACAAGGTGGCCGACGCTCCATGCGGTTGAGGCGTCACCCTGCGCGAGGCGGCGGACCACCTGCACATAGGTTTCGAGCCCCATTCCGAATCCGCCCACGGCCTTCGGCGCGAGCATCTGGAAGACACCTGCGGCTTTCAGTTCGGCAATGGTTGCGGCCGGGATGCGGCGGAGCTCTTCGGTTTCCCCCGCACGCTCCCGCAACCGCGGAACCAGGGCGTCCACCCGGGCCAGCAGCTCGTCATGCGTCGGAACCGCGGCGGCGGCCCCGGGGAGGTCCGCGGCCGGGAGGTCGATGGCCGGGAGGGCGACGGCCGGGCGGTCGATGGCCGGGAGGGCGACGGCCGGGAGATCCGCGGCCGGGAAGTCGATGGTATGCCCGGTGTGGTTCCGCTTTGCTGCCAGGTAAAGCCGGTTGGCTTCGGACAGGTGCACACCCGTGGGGACCTGCTCCGTCACATCAACGCCCAGGGCTGTCAGCTGGCCTACCTTGTCCGGGTTGTTGGTCAGGAGGCGGATCCGGCCGGCGCCGAGGGCGCCGAGCATCTGGGCGGCGGCAGTGTAATCCCGCTCGTCCTCCGCGCGCCCCAGTGCCACGTTGGCTTCGTAGGTGTCCAGGCCGGCGTCCTGCAGGGCGTACGCGTCAAGTTTCGAGTACAGGCCGATGCCGCGCCCCTCCTGGCGGAGGTACAGCAGGAAACCTCCGACGGCGGCAATCTCCTCGACAGCTTCGCGCAGCTGGGGACCGCAGTCGCAGCGCTCGCTGCCGAAGACGTCGCCGGTCAGGCATTCGCTGTGCAGCCGGACGAGCGGTGCGGCACCGTCCGGTCCTTGGTCCAGGAGCGTCTGCTCCCACTGGCCGAGTCCAAGCAGGAGGTGTTCCTTGCCGTCGGCCAGTCCGTGGAAGGTCATCACCTCGGCCGTGGCGGTGAAACCATCCGGAAAGCGCAGCGGGACGGTGACCTGGCTGCGCACGGCGGCAGGTTGTTCATATGGCCGCGCGACGGTCTCGGTCAGGACGGTCATATGTGCTCCTCGGGAGGTCGGAACGAAAGTACTTGAATGTTGAAGTAAATAGTAGTGCCGATGAGTTCACGATGCAAGTGATCTGGCGGACTAAAAACTTCATGCGTGAAGTGAATGCCCTAGACTTGCCCCATGGAACAACCCGAGGAGCCCCGCTGGCTAAACAGCGACGAACGCGAGGCGTGGCTGACTTTGGTGGGCGTGATGATGAAACTGCCGTCTGCCCTGGATGCGCAACTGCGGCGCGACGCCGGGTTGAGCCACTTTGAGTACATGGTCCTGGCAGGCCTGTCCGAGGCGCCGGACCGCACGCGCCGGATGAGCGATCTGGCCGGATTCACCGAGTCAGGCCTCCCCCGCCTGTCCCAGGTGGTGAGCCGGCTTGAAAAGCGGGGCTGGGTCCGTCGCTCCCCTGACCCCACCGACGGGCGCATCACCTTGGCCGCGCTCACCGATGACGGCTGGGCAAAAATCGTCGGGACTGCCCCGGGTCATGTGCAGGCCGTCCGCACACTGGTATTTGATCCCCTGACGAAGGCGCAGTCACGCCAGCTCGGCAGCATCGGCAAACGCATCCTCAGTGTGCTGGACCCGGACGACTACTGCCTGCGGAGCGCCGACGTCGAGCCTGGAGCGTAAGCTTACGACCGCTTTCTGACCCTCGGCCGGGCCCCCGGCGAGGAGCGCCACGGGTTCAGGAGGTAAAGGCTCGCCCATGCCAGCCCTATCACCAGCAGGGCCCGGATCGATAATGCCCATGGAGTGTTCCACAGCCATAACGCTGCGGCCCAGGGAAGAAAGATCAGGTACTCCAGGCCCTGAAGTACCCACGCCTGGCCTTGGAACGCGGCCCACGACTCACCAAGATCCCCCTGCCGAAGCAGCAGCAAAACTCCGAAGGCTACCCACAACAGCGCGGCGATGAGAAAGACTGCTGCGCTAACGATCTTGGTGGAGTCCGCCATGGCCCCTCGCCCCTCCCGTTTCCCGGGCTCTGGCAGACCTGAGGTTTCGTACGTGGAGGACCACCGATATGACGATCAGCGGTACATGGATGGCCGGCAGGTTGTGGGCGAACCATTTGGGGAGATAAATGTCTGTCACGGAACCGGTGGGGTCGCCGAGCCGTCGCGCCAGCGGCGTCAGCGGACAGTGGAACCCGTTGGCGGCGAAAATCAGGATTTCGCCGGCAACAACAGCGGCAGCCTGTCCCACGCGCCGGTCAGTCCGCCTTCGGATCCCTGAATACAGCACGAACATCATGCAAGCCTCGATGGTGAACCAGGCAAACGTATGGAATCCCTTCACGGCTTTCAGCGCCAGGCGGTGCTCCGTCATCTACCAACTCAAGCACATGGCGTCGCTGCCGCAGCAGGGGCTTTTGTCCTGCCGCACCGGTGTACTCAGCTGTCGGAACGGATCCTGGTCGGATGGGCGGCGCCGGTAGAGGCAACGATCTCGGCCGCCAGCTCGTGGATGCTCAGGTTGCGTGCCCGCGAAGCCTGGAAGAGCCATTCAAGCGCAACATCCTGGCTGCAGCGTTCTTGTCCGATGATGACACCGACCGCGATGTCTATGGGTGGCCGGGCCGCCATCGCGGTCCGGAGATTATGCTCCGCCTCCCGCAGTGACGCGATCCTGAGTACAAGGCGCAATCCCTTGGATGCGTCGGCGGCCAAAGCGTGCGCATTGGCGATTGCCTCCCTGCCGAAGCCGTGCGGCCGGAGGCTGTAAAAGCTCATCCCGGCACTGGCGACGCCTTCCAGAGGCATCGCCAACGCCAGGACGGACAGCACTTTCTGGCGCCTGGCGGCATCAACGAAGCTGGGCCAGCGTTCCTCGGTCCTCAGATCCGGGACAAGGACCATTGACTCATCCGTTGCGGCGGTCAACGCAGGACCTTCCCTGTTGCTGGTCTGGGCCGCCTCAAGACCGCGTGTGGCTTCATCGGAGCTTCCGAGAGCCGGGATGCCGGAGGCTCTGAGAACAGTGATGCCGCAGGACACATCTCCCGAAAAATAGGCCTGCTGCTCGGCGCAGAGTGCGGCGAGGTCTTCGAGGAAGCCGGAGAGGTCCGGACAATTCAAAACGAGGTCCTCGACGTAGCCGGTGATGTCGGCGGCGGGATAGGTGCGGGGAAGTCGGGCAGCCATGGGCAACCTTTCCGGATGCTGGGGGTTCCATGCCCAGTCTTGCTTGCGGCCGCGCTCTGCCTGACGGTCATTCCAGCCTACTCCTCCCCCCGCCCGCGAGGTAGGAATGGGTCGGACGGCCCTACGCTCCCCGCCGCTGCTGAGTGAAGCTGGAGGTTGAGCAAAATGTCAGGAGGGCGGGAAGCGAGATGGGATCCATGGATGGCACCGTGGCTCTGGTAACAGGAGCGGCGGGCGGCCTGGGAAACGCGATAGCAACGGGCCTTGCGCGCGAGGGCGCCCGGGTGGTGGTGGTCGCGCGCTCCGCACCGCGGGCGGCGGAAGCAGTCGAGGCCATCCGCTCGCGCGTTCCTTCCGGTCAGCTAGAACCACTGGTCTGCGACCTTTCGGACCAGGCCTCGATCCGCACTGCGGTGGCGGACTTCCGCTCCCGCCATGACAGGCTCGACGTGCTCGTCAACGCAGCGGGCGTGCTCCGCAAGGAGCGCCACGTGACGCCCGACGGCCTTGAACTGACCTTCGCCACCAATGTGGTTGCCTACTTCCTGCTGACCAATCTCTTACCGGACGCGCTCAAAGACGCCTCCGGGACGGGGAAAGTTACTCCTGACCAGCCGGCCCGGGTGCCGCGGACGTCCCGGATCGTGAACGTGGCCTCCCGGTATGGAAATGCCAAGCTCAACTTCGATGACCTCCAGACGGCAAAAGGCAAATACAGCTACCTGCGCGCCACCCCGCCCACCATGCTCGCCCGTGTTCTCCTCACGCAGGAGTTCGCTGAGCGGCTGCGTGGCTCCGGCGTGGTGGCCAATGCCGTTCATCCGGGACTGGTCAAGAACACCTCGCTGCTGCAGGACGTCGGGGGCCCGTTCCGCTGGATTACCAACGTGTTGGGCGCGCCGGCTGAAACGGCAGCGGACACTCCGCTGTGGCTCGCCACGTCAGGCGAAACAGCGGGAGTTTCCGGCAAACTGTGGTCGAAGCGCAAGGAGCTCCCGACGCCGGGCATGGGTTCGGACCCGGAAACCCGCCAACGCCTGTGGAACATGTGCACGCAACTCACTGAACGGCCGTGACTTACCGCGCGGCGTCGGTCGCGCGGTATTGATTTCCCCCGCTCCACAGCGTCCCCGACGATCCGTTCAGGGTCGAAGGCCAGCTGCAATGTCATCGCTGTGGTTGGCCAAGACGGCCCCTTGCTAATCCCCGGGCGTGCCAGTACTCGGCCGGGTGTTCTCGACCCCATGATTCAGGGTCGGACCCGACCGGTTGACCATCATCCATGTTCCGATGACCGATTCCGGCCTATCTTTGGAGGACGACCCTGCGATCAAAGGAATTTGCCGTGGACCGTCTAGTCCCCCAGCTCGATGGTGTACATCACCTCAAACTCCCGGTCCGCGATCTGGACCGCAGCAGTGAGTGGTTCCAGAGCCGGCTCGGCTACGCCACTGCGATGGAGTTCCGTGAGGACGGCAAGGTCATGGGCCTTGCACTGAACCACCCGGATGGCGGCCCGCGGCTGGCGCTGCGGCTGGATCCGGCCAAAGCAGCCGCCTCTGCCGGATTCGATTTCTTCTCGATCGGCGTTCCGACAAAAGCCGCACTTGACGCGCTCTCAGCGCGGCTGACCCGGCTGGGGGACACTCACTCGGGCGTCCGGATAGCCTCTCTAGGATGGATACTTCCCGGGCTCTCGGACCCGGACGGCCATGAGATCCGCTTCTACACCACGGAATCCCACCAGAATGCGCCGGAAGGACAGGTGTATATCGTGGACAACGCCCGGTCGGCGGGGAAGCACGCAGGCATGGAGGGGTCACCATGACGTACGTCAGCAATTTGGGTGATGTGGGCCGAGATGACGTCGCGCTCGCCGGCGGCAAGGCCGTGGGGCTGGGCGGCCTCATCAAGGCAGGGCTGCCGGTTCCCCGGGGTTTTGTCCTTAACACTGCGGGCTATACGGATTTTGTGGGCGCAAATCGCCTCGAGGCGGACATCCGTGCACTGGCCGCACTGTCACCGCAGGCGTCGCCGCAGGACTACGAGGATGCTTCCGCGCGGATCCGCGCACTGTTCACTCACGGCACCATGCCGGCCGGCATCGAAGCAGAACTGGGCGCCGCCTATGGCCGCCTCGGCGACGGGAACGCGGCCGTTGCGGTGAGGTCGTCGGCCACGGCGGAAGACCTTGCCTCGGCCAGCTTCGCCGGGCAACAGGAGACCTACCTGAATGTCGTGGGGGCCGAAGAGCTGCACGCGGCAGTGATCGATTGCTGGGCTTCCCTGTGGACCGCGCGCGCCATGGCCTATCGCGCCCGCGAAGGCATCGCACCGGACTCGGTCCGCCTCGCGGTGGTGGTCCAGCGGATGGTGGAGGCCAAGGCCGCCGGCGTGATGTTCACGGCCAATCCGGCCAACGGGCGCCGCGACCAGACGGTGATAAGTGCCGCGTGGGGCCTGGGCGAGTCCGTGGTCAGTGGAACGGTCACCACGGATGACATTGTGGTCGACGCCGGGACGGGCCGTGTGCTGTCGCGGCGGACAGCCGACAAGGAGGTCATGACGGTCTACGGGGAGCACGGCACCAAGGAACAGCCGGTACCGGCGGCACGGCGTCGTGAGCCCGTGCTTGATGACCGGGACGCGGCCGAACTTGCCGGTTATGGAACGCGGATTGCGGAGCATTTCGGCGGGCCGCAGGACATTGAGTGGGCGCGGGCCAGTGACGGGTTCGCTATCCTGCAATCCCGTCCCATCACCGCGCTGCCTGAACCGGCAGCTGATGTCCCGGACACCTGGCCTGTGCCCTATCCGAAAGGACTCTACTTCCGGGCGAGCATCGTGGAACAGATGCCCGACCCGCTCTCGCCGCTGTTCGCCGACCTCATCGACGGCTCGGTGTCCAAGTCGCTAAGGGCCTTGATGTCAGAGGCCATCGGCAAGAACGTGATCCGCGAGGACGACGTGGGGCTGCCCACCGTTAACGGCTACGCGTACTACTACTACCGCACCTCGGGAATGTGGCGGGTGATGGGCAGGTCGCTGACCGCCGTACGCGCGCTGGTCCGCGGCCAGGCGCACATGGGAGTGGCCGGCTGGCGGGAATATTCGCATCCCCGCTACGAACGCGTGATCAAAGGCTGGTCCGCGAAGCCACTCCGCGCGCTCTCCGGTGAGGAACTGCTCGAAGGCGTGCAGGTACTGCTGGACGCCGGCACCGTGTACTACACGGCCGTGCAGTCAATCATTCCGCTTGCAGCCACCAGCGAAATCTCCTTCCGGGCGTTCTACGACAGGCTGGTCCGGCGCGACGGCGATCCCCCGGCCCAGACGCTCCTCCTCGGCTACGACAGCCAACCCATCCAGGCGGAGAAGTCGCTGTATGACCTCGCCGGCTGGGCCCGCAGCGATCCCGGACTGACATCGGCGCTGTTGAACGAGCCGACGGCGGCGCTCGCCGAGTGCCAGCGCACCGGCTCCCCGCCCGCCGACGTGGACCTTGCCATCTGGCAGGAATGGCGTTTCTGCTTCCAGGAGCATCTGGACCGGTTCGGCCACGCCGTCTACAACCTGGACTTCGCCAGCCCCGTGCCGGCCGACGATCCGTCCGCACTGCTGGACACGCTCAAGTTTTACCTGCGCGGGCAGGGCACCGACCCGCACGAGCGGCAAAGGCAGCTCACGGAGCGCCGGGAGGAGCTGACTGAACAGATGTCCGCCCGGCTCGGGCCGCGCCGCCGGGCCGCATTCCTCCGGCTGCTCCGGTGGGCCCAAGACCTCGCACCCCTCCGCGAGGACGCGCTGGCCGACGTCGGACTGGCCTGGCCGCTGCTGCGGCAGATGCTGCTCGAACTCGGGCAGCGGCTGGTGCATGCCGGCATCATTGCCGAGCCCGGCGACGTGTTCTGGCTGCACTTCCAGGAGCTGCGAAGCGCCGTCGAGTTCGGCCTGGCCGCACCGCGAGCCCCGGCGGCCGTGGCCATTACCGGAGCCGACCGGCCCGTCCGCGCCGCCGCCGTCGAGGAGCGCAGGACGCTGTGGCGGGGCCAGGTCAAAGCTGCCGCCCCGCAACTGCTCCCGGAGAGCCGGTGGATGGAGAGGGTCTTCGGGTCCATGATGCCTGCCGGCCCGCAGCATCAGGTCGGCAACGTGATCAAAGGCGTCGGTGCGAGCTCGGGCCGCGTCAGAGCTCCCGCCCGCGTCCTGCACGGGCCTCACGACTTCGCCCTGATGGCGCCCGGTGACGTCCTGGTGGCCCGCATCACCACTCCCGCGTGGACATCGCTGTTCGCGATGGCCTCCGCCGTGGTCACCGATGTCGGCGGTCCCTTAAGCCACAGCTCGATCGTGGCGCGGGAGTACGGCATCCCCGCCGTTCTCGGCACCGGCGTGGCAACGCAGCGGATTGCCAGCGGCCAGATGATCAGCGTGGACGGCGACGCCGGCACAGTCACTCTAGAGGCCTCGCCAGGAACGCCGGGCGCACGGCCGGTCAATCTCTGATGCGGTCTCCCCGCGGGACGTTGGCCCCTACCACGCTGCGCTGGCCTGTAAGACACTGGCGAACATTAGGGTGTTAACTCCGTAGGATGAGCTGCGGGTAGGTCCTCGCTTCCGGCCCTGCCGGGCTTTGGTGCCCTGAGCTCGATCCCGGGAGGGGTATTCATGGCGGGAAGACTGTCAACGGCTGAGGCGGGCAAGGCCGCCGGTGACCTGATGCTCAAGAGCTTCACGTTGCTGCTGCTCGTGTTTGCCTTGCTGCTGGGCGGCGGCACGGCGGCGCTCGCTGTCACACCGACCGGCGTCGTTATTGAGGACAGGGCCGGCGTGCTCGACCGCAACGCCCTTGTCCCGGCCATCACCGCCATCGAATTCCATGAGCCCACCAAAGTGGCTGTCTACACCTACAACGGAAGCGCCGCGGACAACCTCAACGAAGAGGTCCTCAGGTTCGCCCGCGCGGAACACCCGGACTGGATCAGCCCGGACGGTCAGAAATGGGCCGACGGTCTCTTCATCTTTGCGCTCGATCCCGTGGGCCGGCACGTGGGCACCTACATGGGAGAGGACCGCAAGGTTTCACTGGCGCAACGCGATGACATCCAGGAAGCGGCAAAGGACCTCCTGCGCGACGCCCAGTGGACGGACGGCACCATCGCGGGAGTCCGGCGGGGAGCCGAACTCATCAATCAGCCCTGGTACCAGTCGGCCGCCTTCGTCATCACAGCCTGGGTGACGGGTTCGCTGGCCGCGGCGGGGGCTGCTGCGTTGCTGATAGTACGGGCCGTAACCAGGGCGGGCAGCCGCAAGGAGCTGGCGAGGGGAGACCGAAGCTACGCCAACGTCAGCACAGAGCTGGACGTCACCGAGCTCAATGCGAGCACCATCCCGGAGTCGTCCTCGTACGGCAGCAGTGTCCTGGAGAAGCACCGTACCTTCCTGAACCGCTACAACGCGGCCACCGGGCTTTCGAACCGGGTGCACGCCCTGACACCGAGGGCGTTGAGCCGCCGGCCAAACCTCAAGCTGGTCCGGGAGTATGCGGACGCCGCCGCCGAGCTGGATGCCCTCGATGACGTCATTGCCGACAGCAACGCGCTGTTGAACCGGTTGAACACCTGGCCAACGGCTTGGGACCGCCAGCTGGCGCCCTTCCGCAGCGACCTCGCCGGGCTGGAGCAGCTACTGACCAAGCGTCACGGGCAAGGCGACTCCGCCACCGCCGCGTCCCTGCGGTCCTTCCGCGACCAGATCCTGGCGGAAATCGAACGGTGGACCGCCCAGCTCACAGACGGGACCATCACCCCGGATGAAGCGCTGGACCGCCTTCGTGATGCCCGCACCCGCCTGTCCGAGCTGCTCAAGCAGCACACCGAAACCGTGATCGCGGGCTTCGCCAAGACCGAAAGGGAAGCCAAACTCATGCGCAGGGGGATGGAAGATGCCCAGGAAGGCACCGACCGCCACCGCCGTCGGGGCTACGAACCCAGCATCCTCGGCACCGTCTACCCTTCCTACTATTTCTTCTCCGTCCCTGCCTTCAACTCCGGCCTGAACACCGGCGTCGGCAGCGTCAGCTCGGCCAGGGGCGGCGGCGGGACCACCGGCTACGGGAGCAGCGGGGGAAGCTTCTCAGGCTCCGGCAGTTCCTCCAGTTTCTAGGTGACTTTCGGCCCTACACGTCCATCGCCCCTGGCCGCAGGCTGGAGAGCAGCAAGAGTCCATTGAAGGGATGCATCATGGAGCCGGCGTCAGAAGGTGCCATGTTTGTGGTGGGGGTGGACGGATCGGAGGCATCCGTGGAGGCGCTCCGGCAGGCCCACTGGCTGGCCGCCCCCGTCGGGGCCAAAGTACTGGCCACCGCCTACTGGGATGACCCGCAGGTCTATGCCGGGTACGTGGCAATGGGCATAGACCGCTTCGAGGACCGGGTGATGATCGTCCTCAACGACGCCCTGGAACAGGCCTTCGGCGACGAGATTCCGGCCAACGTCATCCCGCGCGTTGTCCGGGGCCACCCGCGGGATTCCCTCATCGACGCCAGCCGGCACGCGGACATGATCGTTGTTGGCAGGCGAGGCCATGGAGGATTCGGCGGCCTGCTCCTGGGCTCCGTCAGCTCAGCCTGCGTTGCCCATGCACACTGCCCCGTCCTGGTTGTTCACAGCCCCGATAAGAGAACAAAGGAAAACCAGCCGTGAGAACCTCTCAACCCATCGCCGTCGCCACCAACGACTCGCCGCAAAGCCAGGCGGCCGTGCAGTGGGCTGCCAGCCGGGCTGCTAAGGCTGGCGTTCCGCTGACCATCCTCTATGTCGTTGACGACCGCTGGATGGCCGACCCCATTCCGTGGACCGGGGAACTGCTGGAAAAGGGGGAACAGCTGCTGCAGTCCGCAGCCGGGCGCATGACGGGCACGCTGCCGCTTGAGGTCACCACCAAAGTCCTGGAGGGAGGAATCGCTGACTCGCTGCGGAAGTATTCCTCCCAGGTGTCGATGCTGGTGGTCGGCTCCGGCGCCCCGCATTTGGGCGGTTCGCTGACGGACCGGGCCCTGCAGGTAGCCGCTGCAGCGAAGTGCCCGGTCGCGGTCATTGGGGTCACGGAGGCTGAAGGCGGCCAGGGCGTGGTGGTGGGCGTGGACGGCTCGGAGGAAGCCACGCAGGCCGTAGCGTTCGCTGCTGCCGAGGCAGACCGGGAAGGCCAGGAGCTGACGGTGGTTTATGCCATCTGGGAACCGGACAAATGGGTGGACAGTGGAGCTCTCACCCAGTCGCTGACCCAGCGGATTGAGGACGAGGAACAGATGGTGCTGTCCGAAACTGTCTCCGGCCTCCGCGAGGACTACCCGGACCTGGTAGTGCACAGGATCATGGATACCAAGCGGGAACCGGCTGAGGCGCTGGTCAAAGCCGCAGCCGGCGCCCGACTCCTGGTGGTTGGAAGCCGGGGCAGGGGCGGTTTCAAGCGGCTGCTCCTCGGTTCCACAGCACACGCGGTCCTGACGCAGCTTCCGTGCCCCACGGTCATCACCCCAATCCACCGCATCTAGCACCAGACGTAGTAGCCTGCGAGCATGCAAAGCGATACTTCGGGATCCCGGACGGAAGTCCTCAACGTACACGACTGCTGGAAATACCTCCGGTCAGTCTCGGTCTGCCGGGTTGCCCTGATCCGCAACGGTGAGCCGGAAATCTTCCCCGTCAACTACGTTCCCGATAACGGCACGGTGATATTCCGCACCGGATCAGGAACCAAACTGGATGCCGTGCTGGGCGGCGGTTCCATCGCGTTGGAAGCCGACGGCCTCAACACCTACGGCACCATCGCCTGGAGCGTCATCGTCAAGGGCACGGCTGCGGTTGTGGACGCGCAGGAGGACTTCCAGGAGGCAGCGGACGCCGGGCTCTCACCGTGGGAAACCGGAAGCAAGGACCATCTGGTGCGGGTCACGCCCTCAGTGGTCAGCGGCCGGCGTTTCGTGATCAATCCCCCGTCGCACTGGTGGCCGCCGCTGGATGCCGGGCGGCACTGAATTGGGCGGCACTGAACCGGACGGACCTAAGGTTCGGGGAGGAACGGAGCAGCGCACGACGACGGCGCTCACCTCACGGCGCCCACGCTGACTGGAGCGCCTCCCACCGCCGTCGTGCTTGCCTTCCTGCCGCCGCGGAGGGCGCGAAGCGCGTTGAGGATAGTGGCCAGGTCCACCAGTTCCTGGAGGAGTGCGCCCGCAACGGCGGGAATGAAACCGAACACGGCCGCGACCATCAGGCCGACGCTGAGCAGGATGCCAATCCAGATGCTCGCCAGTGCTATCCGCATGGTGCGCTGGCCGATGTCAACGGCCAGCGCCGCTCTGGATAGGTCGTCGAGCATGATCACGACGTCCGCCGACTCACTCGCCGCGGTTGATCCTTTGGCGCCCATCGCGACACCGACCTCGGCGGCGGCCAGCACCGGGGCGTCGTTGAGCACAATGATCAGGGCCGCGACGTACTCGCCCGCCGCCACCGTGGCGCCGATGGCGGTGACGGCAAGCAGGTCAATGCCCCACCGGCCACCGAGCAGCGCCCTGAGCATCGAACCGGACCGGATGACCGCGATGAGGACAGCGTAGGCGCTTGCTGTCCACCGGGCCGCAGGGTCCTCCCCCCGTGCAAGCAACACCGTGACCACTGCACCGATCCCCACGGTGGCACGGGGAAACGCACCATCGCAGTCCTGAGGAGTGTTGGGCTCATGGCTACGACCCTAGGGCGTGTCCGGAATCCGCAGCTAAGGGGCCTTCGGACCCCAACTGGGTATTCTTGCCGCCATGGCCGTGCCGTTGCTGGCAGTCGGTGCCCTCAATGCTGCGGAGGAGCCTTATGCGGGCGTTGTAGGGTCCGACGGCGGCACGGGGCTTTCCGGGGGCACCGGCCTTTCCGTGGGCACCGGGCTGCCCGAAGGCATCGGACTGATTCGCGGGGCTGTACCCTCCGGCGGGACCGGGCCAGTCAACGGAGCCGGCCCCCGCTCGCCGCTATCCCGGGCACCCTGGTCGAGGCGGAACGGCGGGTATTCGTCGCGCATGAGGGCCACGTAGGTGATGACCCGGTAGATCCAGCGGTTGAAGCCCATGAGCAGGTCGAACAGGGGGCGCTGGTAACGGCCGCTGAAGAGCAGGATGACAGCCGCAACAAGTACCAGGAAGTTGAACAACGAGAATCCCGTTGCCGTCTCGTACCTGATTCCCGGGTTCTGGGGGTCGCTCCAACGGACGGTGCTGGCGCCTGTCAGCGCCCCAATAATGATCAGATGTGGCAGCGCGAGGAGCCAGCCCTTGACCAGCACGAGTCCGCGGGACAGCCGCTCCGGATAGTCGACCTCAAAATCAGCGGGGTAGTCAGTCCGGGCCAGCGTGAATGGCGGATACCTGTCCGTTCCCAGCGCAGAATAGGCATAGAAGGACACGCGCCAGCTCCAGCGCAGGACCCCCACGTTGAAGTTGAAAAGGGAACGTGGAAAGCGGGCGGTAAACAGGATGGCGAACCAGGCAATGATCGTGACTACAACGAACGCGAACCAGAGGAACAACAGCACAACAAAGTGCGGGATGGCCAGGAACCATTTCACCAGCCACATCCATCTGGACAGCACGGGATCGAGCTCACCGCGAAGCCTGGCCGGATAGGGCATCGCGTCGGCAGCATCATGGACACCTGTGAGCTGGTTACCTGGGACCTGATTGCCTGAGACCTGATTGCCCATGACCCGGTTCGGGGGGCCTTGAGGGGCTCCGTAGGGCGCGGCGCCAGAATACGCTCCAGGCACTCGAGCGGCCGGCTGCGCCGCGTGGCGCCCCAGCCCTTGCGCGCCGAAGATCAGGAGCGGCACCCCGAGTACCAACAGGATGGCTCCTGCTGCGAGCAGTCCCGCAGCTATCGGACCGAACAGCTCGGACCGGAACCCCGCCTGCAGATCCGTTGATACTCCCGGGCTGGCGTCGGCATTCATGACCACCACGGACCAGTCTCCCGCAGCTATCTTCCAGTCCAGGTTCCGTTCGCCGCCACCAAGCGCGGAAGCCACCCAGAAAGTCTGTTCTGCGGGATCTGATAGTGGCGTTGTTCCCTGCACCTCCCGGTACTCAGTACGGAACGGCCGGAACTCGACTTCCCGCAATTCGGAGTAGTTGGCTCCTGAAAGGTAGCGGTCGACATCCTGCCTGGGTGCAATGCCAACAAAAATGTCCTTCCCAGGGTTGACGGACTCCGCCGTGATCCTGACGCTGCCCACGTCAAAGGGCAGGGGTCCCGGGTATGAGTCGCCCCGGATTCCATCTGCCCGGGCGGAGACTATGGCCGTGGAATCCACCGCAAACCGCTCCCTCGGAGAGGTGAGGTATCCGCCGTCGTTCTGGAGTGCGTTCACCCACGACGCAGCTATGCCGCCGAAAAGCAGCCCCACACCCATCATGGAGAACAGGATGCCGACTATGAGCATGGTGATGGAACGGGCTTTCATGGGAGTCCTTCCGTCGTAGCAACAACGTGGCCCCGCACCCCCTGCGGTGCAATGAGTCCCTTCCAGAGTTAGGCCATAGTGCACCGGTTAGTAGGGCCAAAGGTCACGGCTCGAAGCCCCAACGCCCCTACGGCACCCCGTTCGGGTCATTGGACCCTTGTGGCGGCCCTCCGGTTCCTAAAGAATGAGTCAGGCTCACGAAGGCACCCCGTTGCGGGTTTGCGGCGGGGGCGCAGAAGGGATCAGGATGAACGCCTCAACAGCACCGGAGCATGCCGTCGAAGTGTCCAACGACGGGATCCGGGTGTTCATCCTGGACGACCACGAGTTGGTGCGGCGAGGCCTGCAGGATCTCCTGGAAAGCGAAGGCTTCGTCGTCGTCGGCATGTCCGGTTCTGCCGCTGAAGCGGCTCGTCGGATTCCGGCGCTGCGTCCTGATGTGGCGATTCTTGACGCCCGGTTGCCTGACGGCACGGGGATTGAGGTCTGCCGCGATGTGCATTCGGTCGATGCAACGATCAATTGTCTGATCCTTACAAGCTACGACGACGAGCAGGCACTCCGCGGCGCAGTCCTCGCCGGGGCCTCGGGGTATGTCCTGAAGGAGATAGGTGGTTCCGACCTGATCGGAGCGCTGCGCCGCGCCGCCAACGGAGAATCGCTGTTCGATGCGGAACTGAAGGCCAGAATCGTGCAGGGCCTCGCCGAGCCGGAGCACGTGGACCCGAGCATCGCGGTGCTGACCCGGCAGGAGCGCAGGGTGTTGGAGTTTATTGGCGAGGGTCTGACCAACCGCCAGATCGGCGAGCGCATGCTTCTTGCCGAGAAGACTGTCAAGAACTATGTCTCGTCCCTGCTGGCGAAGTTGGGTTTTGAGCGCCGGACGCAGGCGGCGGTCCATATGGCGCAGCACCGCGACCAGTAGCTACGCCAGCAGCACGGCGGCCAAGCTAGAACACAGGCGCCGTCCAGGTCAGTGCTGTTCCGGTTTCAGGGGAACTGGAGACCTCGAAAGTGCCGCCGAGCTTGCTGGCCCTGTGCTGCATATTGGTCATTCCGTTCCCGGGCGTTCGGACGCTGAATCCCGCGCCATTGTCCTGGACCCGGACATGCACGAATCCGTCGTCTACGGAAACGGACACGCGGATGGCATCCGCCCCTGAGTGCCGGACGGCGTTACTCAGCCCTTCCGTAATTACGGCCAGGATGTTGGATGCGGTTTCCTCGTCCCTGATCGCGTCGATGGGGCCGGTCAGGGTAAGCCGGGGAACAAACCGTAGCGACCGGGCAGCGGTGCGGACTGCCTGCAGCACACGGCTGCTGAGAAGTTCCTTCTCCAGGGCGGAGTCATTCAGGGAATAGATGGTGTTGCGAAGCTCCCGGATGGTCTCGTCCAGTTCGGCGGTAACGTTCTGCAGGGTAGTCGCGCCGGCATCGCTGGTCATCAAGCGCCGGAGGCTTTGGATGCTGAGCCCCGCGGCGAACAGCCGCTGAATGACCAAGTCATGAAGGTCGCGGGCGATCCGGTCGCGGTCAGTGAACACCGCAAGTTGTTCCCTCATCCTGTGAGCTCTCGCGAGTTCCAGCGCAAGGGCAACGTGCGAACCGAACACTGAGCCCATCTCCACATCCGTCTTACTGAATCTCCCGGCAACATGCTCGCGCACGAGGACCAAAAGCCCGTAGTTGGTGCCGCGCGCGCTGAGGTCTATGACCAGCAGTTGGCCGCCACCCGGCACCATGGCACCGCCGAGGGCCGACGAAGCGCCCTCGATGACAGCCGCCTGGCCTGTGGAAGGAACTGCGTCAATCTCCCCTGAATCAAACGGCGAAAGCCGTCCAACCCACTCCGCGGCGGTTCCGCCCGCGGCCCCCGCCACGCGGAACAGGCCGGAAGTGCCTTCCGGAACCAGGATGAGCGCAAGGCAGGAACCGGACTCCTGCAGTGCCCTGGCGGCGATCATGTCCAGTCCCCCGTCCTGGTCCCCCGGCGTCTCCGCGTCGCCCATCTTGCCGGTAACGTCCATACAAGCCTGAAGCCATGCTGTTCTGCGCCTGGCGTCATCGTAGAGCCGGGCATTTTCTATGGCGACGCCGGCGGCAGCAGCAAGTGCCTCCGCCAGCTCCTCATCCTCGTCCGTGAAGTCGCCACCACCCCTTTTTTGGGTCAGGTAAAGATTGCCGAAAACAACATCCCTCACCCGGATCGGTACGCCAAGGAAAGATTTCATCGGCGGATGGTGCCTGGGAAACCCGTAGGCATCCGGATGTTGGCCCAGGTCATGAAGCCGCAGCGGCTTCGGATCCCGGATCAACAAGCCGAGGACGCCGTGGCCTGTGGGGAGCGGGCCAATCTCGTGGGCGAGGTCCTCCTCGATCCCCACCGTGATGAAGTGGCTCAGGCCACGGTCACTTCCGATGACTCCCAACGCTCCGTATTCAGCGCCAACAAGGTGGCAGGCAGAATCTACCACCCTGTGCAGGACGGCCTCCAGGCTCAGGTCTTCGGCCAGTGCAACGACGGCATTCAAAAGGCCTTGCATCCGTTGTTGGGCGCTCACCAACTCCCCGGCACGGTCAACAAAGTCCGTCAGGAGTTCGTCCATCCTAGAGCCGGCAGCGGAGCGCGGGCCCTCAGCCGTGTGCCGGATGGGTTCGCTCACGGGAACCGCCTTCCGGAGGTCTTTTTGACCGCACACGCAAAGCCGACCGGCTGCAGCAGTTGCACACAGAATACCCCTCGCTGCGCTTTTCCTCCACGCTCTGAGGCCGGCTTCAGGGGTCTTTGTGCCCTGTGTTGCGGGCCGACCACGCCCCTATGCTCGTGGACATGACCACAGATGCATCGAGACTGCAGGCCGCCAGCCTGTCGCCTGAGGAGTGCTGGAAGCTGTTGCGGGCCGGTTCCGTGGGCCGCCTTGCCGTCTGGGTGCATCCCGAAATCTTTCCCATCAACTACAAGGGCCACCATGAGTCACTGGTCCTCCGGACCGGAGCGGGCACCAAGCTTGCGTCTGCATTGGGCAAAATGGTGGCACTCGAGGCCGATGGCGCTGACACCGATGCGGGCGTGGCCTGGAGTGTTGTGAAATAAGTGGACGGCGTTTCAAGATTGCTGCGCCGCTTACCTGGGGTGGCTCCCTGGACGAGGCAACCCGCGCCGGGCTGGAATGACCCTGTATGAGGGCGTGGTGGGTCGAGGAGCCCGGTCCCATCGCGTCCGGCCCGTTGCGGATGGGCGAGCGGCCTGATCCGTCGCCCGGCCCGGGCGAGGTCCTGCTTTCCGTGCGTGCCTGTGGCGTCTGCCGCACGGACCTGCACCTTGCCGAAGGGGACCTCCGTCCCCGTGCGGCCCGTAGGATCCCCGGCCATGAGGTAGTGGCCGAGGTGGTGGGACTGGGAACGGGCAGCACCCGGTTCCGTCTTGGCGATCGTGTGGGGGCAGCTTGGCTGGCCCGAACGTGCGGCTCGTGCCGATTCTGCCGGCGCGGGTCGGAGAATCTTTGTCTCAGCCCTACGTTCAACGGCTGGGACACGGACGGCGGGTACGCGGAGCTGATGGTCGCCCACCAGGACTATGTGTATCCCCTGCCCGAAGTATTCTCTGATGAGAAGGCTGCGCCCTTGCTCTGTGCAGGGATCAT
Organism: Pseudarthrobacter sulfonivorans; assembly: GCF_014712225.1. Classification (GTDB taxonomy): domain Bacteria; phylum Actinomycetota; class Actinomycetes; order Actinomycetales; family Micrococcaceae; genus Arthrobacter; species Arthrobacter sulfonivorans. Next base: position 157,314 of record NZ_JACXBW010000003.1, on the reverse strand, counting down.
CGGATACCGGGCGCTTCGGTGCTCCGGGCTCCCACGGGGCGGCAGGCTGGGCATCTACGGTTTTGGCGGATCAGCCCACCTGACAGCCCAGATGGCCATCTACGAAGGCGCAAGCGTCTACGTCATGACACGATCGGCGGCGGCGCAGCAGCTAGCCTTGGAATTGGGGGCACGGTTCGCCGGGCCCGCTGAAGCCGACCCGCCTGAGCTGCTGGACGCGGCCATCCTCTTCGCTCCCGTGGGTGGCCTGGTGTCTGTTGCGCTCAGGGCGCTGGACCGCGGAGGGACCCTCGCGGTCGCCGGAATCCATTTGAGCGACATTCCGGTCCTTGACTATCAAAAGGACCTCTTCCAAGAGCGCCACCTCCGCAGTGTTACAGCCAACACCAGAACCGATGGCCTGGAATTCCTGGCGCTGGCCGAGAAGATTCCCCTCCGCCCCACCACGGTGGCCTACCCCTGGACAAAGGCGGACCAGGCATTGCTTGATCTTTCGCGGGACCGATTCACGGGAGCTGCCGTGCTGCTCCGATCATCCTGATCCGCGGGAGGAAGCGCTGCGCCTTAGGTGTCCTTCGACCCTAGGCGCAGAGCCGGATACTGGGGAAAGGTAGTGCCATGAGTGAAGGCAAACGCTTTCTGGTTGGAATTGACGGTTCGGAATACTCCCCCGCGGCGCTGCGCCTCGCCGGCCGGCTGGCATTCGCACTGGGCGCCCCGCTGCATGTGGTCACGTGCCTGGGTTATTCCGACTTCTATCTTCCGGAACGTGTGCCCCCTGGCGGGGTCCTCGCTACCCCGGCGGAACTTGAGGCCATCGCCCGCCGCCTGATGGAGCAGGCCCTCGAGAGGGCCTTCGCCCCGAACACCTCTCTGCGGTTGTCAAAGTGGGTTCGCCGGCGAAGGTCCTGGTGGAAGAAAGCCGGAACGCCCAGCTGCTCGTCGTGGGCCGGCGGGGCCGTGGCGGCTTGCTGGGACAGCTCATGAGTTCGGTGAGCGCCGCCTGTACTGCACCCGCGCATTGTCCTGTAGTGGGGGTCAGCCAGGAGGCCGGGAAGACCATGGAACAAACCCCTGGCCTGAATCCCATAGCGGTGGGCGTGGACGGGAGCGCCCCGTCCCTCACGGCACTCCGCTGGGCCCAAGCGTTGGCACCGCTGCTCAAGGTCCTTGTTGAAGAAAGCAGTACTGCGCATACCGTCATTGTGGGCAGCCGCGGACGCGGCGGATTTGAAGGCCTGCTGCTGGGTGCGGTGAGCGCGACAGTGGCTGAGCACGCAAAATGCCCTGTCCTCATGGTGCATGGCACGGACCTGCCGGCAGTATTATCGGTTGCTCCCGGGCAGCTTTCTGCAGAAGGCGGTGGCCAGACCGGATCCAGCCATGCCCCCGCCTGACCGCATGGTTGTTGGCTACGACGGTTCGGCCGAGGCGGCGGCGGCTGTGCGCTGGGCTGCCCGGCATGCGGCTCACCTGGACTGTGAACTGCAGGTGATTCATTGTTCGCTGTGGCCCCTGCTGACCAGTGACCTCGGACCGGTCAAAGGCATTGCAGGCAGCGGCCTGCAACATCAGGCCCAGACCATCCTTGAGGAGGGGAAAGCTGAGGCACTGTCCGTGGCGCCCCGGGTGCCGGTCCAGGGCAACCTCCTGTACGGCCTGCCCGCAGGCCACCTTCGGCGGATGGCCGGGGATGCCCGCATGCTGGTGCTTGGCAGCCGCGGGATCGGGGGTTTCCTGGGGCTTCTCGTCGGATCCGTCAGCCTGGAGCTGGCGGCCACGGCCGCCTGCCCTGTCGCGGTGATCCGGTTTGATAAGCACCCCCAGGGACGCGTCGTGGTGGGGATTGACTCGTCAGGGTCGGCGGGGGCGCTTCGGCTTGCCTGTGACCTGGCCGGCGCCACGGGAGCTGGACTGACGATCATCCACGTCATCCGATCCCACGACGACATGACCTACGCAACCGGGAGAGGCAATGAAGCGGCCCTTCGTCTCCTCCACAAGGTGGCTGACGACGCCAGGGCCCTTGCACCGAACGTGGCGGTCGGCCAGGACCTTGTCCGGGATGATTCCGTCCCCCGGGCGCTCCTCAATGCCTCCCGCGGCGCCGCCCTCATCGTGGTCGGAAGCAAAGGCCACGGCCTGCTGAAAGGAACTGTCGGATCGGATGCCCATGCTGTCCTCCACCACGCGACAGGCCCGGTGCTGATCGCCCGCAACTGAACCCGTCCGGACCCTGACTACACCGCCGGACCCCGGGCACCGCCGTCGGACTTTCCGGGACTTTTGTCCCTTACCGCGGCGGCAGCCGGGCGCCATCGTTGAGGTGGAGCAGCGTTCCGCCCGCCCCGTGGACCCAGGATCAACAACAGCGAGGAACGGACATGAAGGCTATCGTTTACGGCGGCCCGGGGAAGAAGTCCTGGACCGATGTGCCGGATCCGGCGATCCGGAACCCCGCCGATGCCATCGTCAGGGTGGACACCACCACCATCTGCGGGACGGATCTGCACATCCTCAAGGGCGATGTCCCGGCCGTGACGGAAGGACGAATCCTGGGCCACGAGGGTGTGGGCACCATCACGGAGGTCGGTTCGTCAGTGACCACCCTCAAACCAGGCGACCGCGTCATCATCTCCTGTATCAAGTCTTGCGGTCACTGCGCCAACTGCAAGGTGGGCCTCTATTCGCACTGCATGGGTGACGAGGGAGCCCCGGGCATCGGCTGGGTGTTCGGCCATCTGATCGACGGTACCCAAGCCGAATACGTGCGGGTGCCCTACGCGGAAAACTCCCTGCACCTCCTACCGCCCGGGGTAAGCGACGAGCAGGCCGTCATGCTGTCCGACATCCTCCCTACCGGCTTCGAAATCGGCGTCCAGTACGGGCGCGTGAAACCCGGCGACACGGTGGCAGTGGTGGGGGCCGGTCCGGTGGGGCTGGCCGCCATCGCCACAGCGGGGCTCTACGGGGCGGCGAGCATCATCGCCGTGGACCTTGACCGGAACCGGCTGGCGAAGTCCCGCGAGTTTGGGGCCACCCACGTTGTGGTTTCAGGCGACGCCGACTGGAAGGAACAGGTGCTGGCCCTGACCGACGGCCAGGGCGTGGATGTGGCCATCGAGGCGGTAGGCATTCCCGCGACCTTCAGCATGTGCACGGAGATCGTCCGGCCGGGCGGGAACGTCGCCAACGTCGGGGTCCATGGCAAGTCCGTGGAACTCCATCTGGAGAACCTGTGGATCCGGAACATCAACATCAGCATGGGACTCGTCAGCGCGAACACCACACCGATGCTGCTGAAGCTCGTGGCCCGGAAGAAGCTGCCGGCAGAAAAATTTGCGACGCACCGCTTCAGTTTCGACCAGTTCCTGGAGGCCTACGACACGTTCGCCAGGGCTGCAGAGACCAACGCGCTGAAGGTGGTCATTTCGGCATGAAAGCCCACGTTGTGTACGACTCCACCTACGGGAACACCAAGGCCGTTGCGGACGCCGTGGTGCAGGGGCTCAAACCCCTCGGCGCTGCAGCGGTCTCCGTGGCGGACTTCAACCCCGCCACCATGTCACCCGGCGACCTGCTGGTCCTCGGGTCCCCCATCAATGGCTGGCGGCCCACGCCCAAAATCACGGAACTCCTCACGAGGCTGGGCGACGGCAAGCTCCAGGGCATCAACGCGGCAGCGTTCGACACCCGCGTCCGTTTCTTCATCCATGGCGACGCAGCCAGGAAAATGACCAGGCTGCTGAAGGAGGGCGGCGCCACCATCATTTCCGACCCGGCCCCGTTCTACGTCCGGGGCACAGAAGGGCCCCTCCGCAGCGGGGAGCTTGAGAAAGCAGCCAGCTGGGCAAAAACGCTCGCCGCAGCCGTCCGCCCGGCGCCATGAGGAGATGAGTGAGCACGGCAGCGGCTCCCCCGCCGTCCGGGGCTGATGCTCCCGCAGGGTCCGGCCTCACCGCCGCGGAGGTCAGGGAGCGGACGCTGGCAGGCCTGGCCAACGGAGCACCGGAGGAATCGAGCCGAAGCCTGTGGCAGATCCTCCGGGCGAACGTGCTGACGATGTTTAACGGCATTGTGGGCGGTTGCTTCCTGCTGTTGCTCCTCCTGGGCCAATGGAGGGACGCACTCTTCGGCTTTGCCGCGCTCAGCAACGCCGTTATCGGAGTTGTCCAGGAGTACCGGGCCAAAACGCTTCTGGACAGGTTGGCTGTCCTGGATGCACCCAAGGCCCGCGTCCTCCGTGACGGCCGCGTTCAGGAAGTTGCCGTTGCCGACGTGGTGATGGACGACATCTGCGTGCTGCAGGCCGGCGACCAGGTTGTAGCCGACGCCATCATCATCGATGACGAAGGCCTGGAAATGGACGAATCGGTCCTCACCGGCGAATCAGATCCGGTGGGCAAGGACAGGGGCTCGTCCGTCCTGTCCGGCTCCACCGTCACGGCGGGCCAGGGACGGGCACGGGTGGTCGCCGTCGGCGCGGGCTCGTACGCCAGCCGGCTCACCGCCGAAGCCAAACGTTTCTCCCTGGTCAATTCGGAGATCCGCAACGCGATCCACCGCGTCCTGCGGTGGATCAGTTGGGCCCTCTTTCCCGTCGTGGCCATCATCACCAACGGCCAGATGCAGGCGAAGGGCGGCTGGGACACTGCCTTCAGAACCGGTGCCTGGCAGGAGGCATTCGTCGGCGCCGTGGGCGCGGCCATCGCCATGATCCCCCTGGGCCTGGTACTTATGACCAGCGTGGCGTTCGCCGTGGGCGGTGCACGGCTGGCCCGCCTCAACGTGCTGGTGCAGGAACTCGCCGCTGTGGAGGGGCTGGCACGGGTGGACGTCCTGTGCATCGACAAGACCGGCACCCTCACGGAGGGCAGGGTGGTCTTCGATGACGTTCACGACACCGGACGGCAGCTTCCCCAGGGCTGGCGGGAGGCCCTGGGGTGGTTCGGCGGCGATCCGCACGCCAATGCGACTGCCCGCTGCCTGGCACCCACTTTCGCGTTCGACGGGGGCGCCGCCCCGGGCGCCGTCGTTCCCTTTTCATCCGCCCGGAAGTGGAGCGCCGCCAGTTTCGATCGCCCGCACGCTGCCGCGGGAACGTGGGTTCTTGGTGCTCCGGAGATGGTGTTTGCAGGAAGCCACCCAACGGGAAGCAGCGCGTCCACTGAGGATATCCTAGTCCAGTCCCGCCGCCTGGCGTCCCGGGGCCTGCGGACCCTGGTGCTGGCGCACACCCCAGACCTGCTGTCCGGCGAGGACCCCGATGACGACGTGCAGCTGCCCGCAGGGTTGGCTGCTGCCACCCTCCTGACGTTCCGGGAGAAGGTGCGTCCGGACGCGGCCCAAACCCTAGCGTACTTCCGGCAGCAGGGCGTCGACGTGAAAGTCCTCTCAGGCGATGACCACAGGACGGTGACGGCCGTGGCACGAGAGGTAGGGCTCGACGTCGGTGCCGGCTACGACGCGCGGCAACTGCCTGCAGACGCACACCTGATGGAAGAAACGCTAAAGAGCTTTTCAGTGTTTGGCCGGGTCACGCCCGCACAAAAGAAGGACATGGTGCTGGCGCTGCAGAGAATGGGCCATACAGTCGCCATGACCGGCGACGGCGTCAATGACGCTCTTGCCCTCAAGGAAGCGGATATCGGCATAGCCATGGACACCGCAGCGCCGGCCACAAAAGCTGTGGCCCGTCTGGTGCTCCTGGACGGGCGATTCGACCGGCTTCCGGCCGTGCTCGCCGAAGGCCGCCAGGTTATTGCCAACATTGAACGGGTCTCAGTGTTGTTCCTCAGCAAAACAACCTACGCCTTCTGCCTCTCAGTCATCTTCGGAACCCTAATGTGGAGCTATCCGTTCCTGCCCCGGCAGCTCTCCGCCACGGACGGCCTCACCATCGGCATCCCTGCCTTCTTCCTCGCCCTGATGGGCAACACCCGGCGCTACCGGCCTGGCTTCCTGCGGCGCTCGCTGTCCCTGGCCCTCCCGGCAGGAGTCATTGTGACGACGGCGGTCCTCGCCGTGCAGGCGTACTCCATGGCCGTTGGGGGTTTCAGCGCCGGTGCCAACCGGACAGCATCGGTTCTGACACTTTCCCTGGCGGCCCTCGCCATTCTGGCGGCGGTCAGCCGCCCCGTCAGCGGCCTCCGACTGGCCGTCGTGGCTGCCATGTGTACCGGGCTTGTCCTGCTGATGACCGTCCCGCTCCTGACGGATTTCTTTATGCTGGAGTGGCCTCCGCCCGAACTCCTGGCGGTCACCCTCGCGGCCGCGGCCGCCGCCATCCTGGCCGTGCTGGTATTGGGCCGGATCCACGCGCGACGCTACCCCATCGATCGATCCGAAGCGACGCCCGGCGCTGAGTGAAGCTCCTAGGACCAGTCTTCTAGAGCCAGTCTTCTAGAGCCAGTCGGCCGAAAAGTCCTGCGGCGGCCACCAGCGCGTGCGCGGTGAAACCGCGAACCGTCGACCGGAAATATCGGCCGGGCGGATCTGCACCAGATGCTCCTTGAGCCCGGACTGCCAAGGTTCGCGGTCGGGACCACCCTCCTGCAGGCTCGCCGGATCCCCTTCGAAGGGCCCCGGCTCCCCTTTGACCACAACGCTCCAGACTTCGGTGCCGTAGGGATTCAGTCCGTCCACCTCGAAGGCCACCGCGGTGCCTCTGAGGAGGGAACGGAGTTTCGTGCCCGGCGCCGTACGGAAGACCACCGTTTCATCGACGACCATAAAGTTCACCGGAAAGATCTCCGGGACCGCACCGTTGATCACGGCCAGCCTCCCGATGTACGAGGACTGCAGATACTTCCAGCACTCGGCCGGGGCGAGAACTTCGACTGGAGACTCTGAGGGCGAGCTGCTCATGCACTGATCCTAGCGATCATCGCCGAGAACAACACTCATGCCCTCGCCGGCCTTCTATCGCCGGTGGGGATCCTTCTTATTTCATTGGTCATGCTCAGAGGCGTACTGCCGCGTGCAGTAGCCTGACTTGGACTCGTAACGGGTGGTCTTGGCGTATTCAGAGAGGCATTGCGCTTCGTGCTGCCGGAGTTCTATTGGGCGTACGGGGTGCTGCTGTGGGCGTGGTTCATGGCTGTGGGCGTCAGCCTGCTGCGCCTCCGCCCCACGGCCGACAACTGCTAGGGGTGCGTACCGGGCTCCCATCCGGCGCAGCTGCCATACAAGCGGGTAGCCCCATACCTGTGAATTAGGTATCGACTACTCGTGTACCCGTCCCCGCCTGACCCTAGTGTGGGAAACGGGGCCGGCGGTGAGTGGTTCGTACCGAGACCGTGCGCACCGCCCCCAGCCACCGTCGGCCCCCCTTGACGATTATTTGGCGGCTTCCCCGTCAGGCGCGCCACCGTTCCGCAGACGAGCCGGCGGCGCTAGGAAACCCCAAGGTCCCGATACAGGGTCTTCCAAATGTCCACTCCGTACCGCCGCCGGCGTGATCACCTCCTCGGCGTTACCTCGGATGCGGCAGGACCACCGCGACGCCGGGCCCCTGCTTGATCCGCACGTATTGGACAGGCCGCGCGCCGGGGTCGACAACAACGAGGAAGGCGTCCGGACGGTTTTGGTTCATGGCTTCTCTCAGTCCTTCCCGACAGGGGCTGAATGAATGCGCCTCACCCTGGCCACGGGAGAATTGCCGGGTGCCCCGGATGCTGTCCTCGGCCTCAATTCCGCCAGTCAGATGGCGGGCTTGGAACGCCTGGCCGTACCTGCGTTCCATCTGGAGCGGACGCTTCGAGTCGGCACCTGTACTGAACCGGACCGTGTGCTGTCGTTCAGACCCTGGTGGGGGCTAGCAGGCCTCCGATGAGCCCTGCAAGTGCTGCCGGCAGAGCGATGAGACCGGCGATCAGGGGAGCCAGGGACGGGACGGTCATGATCATGATCGCTATGCCCACCAGTAGCGCCGGCGAGGCCACGCAGACCGTCACCCAAAGCGGATTAGCACGGACTTGCGACCACACAGCTGCTGCAAGGGACATGGCAGCCCCGGCGAGCATGGCCAGCCTCCCCACGCGCAACCGCTCAAGGAACTCCGGGGTCGGCGCGTAGGCGAACAATGTCGTCCGTTCAAGGGCAATGGCTGTCACGATGATGGCCCCAACAACCAAAGCCGCCCAGGGCAGTGATCTTCCTCTCCACCAAGGGCGGACGACGTAGCGCTCGTTGCCGTTCTGCGAACTCATCACAAGGCGAGCCTAGCGGCCCTCGGGACAGGGCGCACCGGGAGGGCATCAGCCTGTTGTCTGTCCTGGATGCCGGGCCTGAACGGGCCGCTAAGCCCGTCTTGCACATCGATGAGACCTCAGGTCGACCTCTAATCAGTTCGATTTCGGCTGCCATCCCGTTTAGAGTGTAGGTACGTAAGGGAGTATTCCGAAGCGCTGCATACGTCAACACGTCAGGCACAGATGCCTGGCCGGGTGCAGCGGCCAGCCGGACGGCGGGCGGAGAGACTTACCCGGCTCTCTGCTACCCACCTTACGAAAGCGGGCACACGTTGACTGTTTCTCCCCTGATCTGGGGCATCACCATTGTGGTAATTCTGGCCCTTCTGGCCTTTGATTACTTCTTCCATATCCGCAAGGCCCACGTGCCCACGCTGAAGGAAGCGGCCTTCTGGTCCGGCCTCTATGTGGGCATCGCCATCATCTTCGGCATTCTCGTTCTGGTCTTCGGCGGATCGGCTATGGGCTCGGAGTATTTCGCCGGATACATCACGGAGAAGGCGCTCTCGGTGGACAACCTGTTTGTCTTCCTGATCATCATCGCCAGCTTCCGCGTTCCGCGCGAGGATCAGCAGAAGGTGCTGCTGTTTGGCATCGTGTTCGCGCTGATTGCCCGCACCGGCTTCATTTTCCTCGGCGCGGCACTGATCAATTCCTTCGCCTGGGTCTTCTACGCCTTCGGCCTGATCCTGCTGCTCACGGCCGGCAACCTGCTCAAGCCCGAACCCGAGCACGGCAGCGAGGAGGACAACTTCATCATCCGTCTGGCACGCAGGTTCTTCCACACCACCGATCACTACGACGGCGACAAGCTGTTCACCATGGAGAACGGCAAAAAGGTCCTGACCCCGATGCTGCTTGTCATGGTGGCCATCGGCGGCACGGACATCCTGTTCGCCCTGGATTCGATTCCGGCCATCTTCGGCCTGACCCAGAACGTCTACGTTGTCTTCACCGCCACGGCCTTTTCGCTGATGGGCCTGCGCCAGCTGTACTTCCTGATTGACGGACTGCTGGACCGGCTGATCTACCTCTCCTACGGCCTGGCGGCGATCCTGGCCTTCATCGGCGTCAAACTGATCCTGCACGCCCTGCACGAGAACAACCTCCCGTTCATCAACTCTGGCCAGCCGGTCCCGGTCTTCGAGATCACCACCGGCCTGTCCCTGACCGTCATCATCGGCGCCCTGGTCGTCACGGTGGTGGCATCGCTGCTGAGCAAGTCCGGCAAGGCACAGACCGCTATCAACAACGCCCGCCGGCACGCAGTCTGCTACCTGGACCTCGGATACACCGCGGATCCCGCCGAGCGCGAACGTATCTACAACGCCCTGCTGGAAGAAGTACAGCAGATCGAAGAGATGGACCCGAAGTACCGCAACAAGGCCAAGGACGTGGAAGCCATCCGCACCGAGGTAGCCGAGGCGCACCGGCAGCACGCGGAGTACCTGGCCCGGTAGCCTTGCGGGATTCGTGGCGGCGCATCCTGCGCCGCCACGAATCCGCAAACTGCCACCGCATGCCCTTAAATGTCACCGTTCTCGATAAGAACCAGGGCTGACCGGACCGAAAGGCCCGGCTGCACCTCAAGCGTTCGGGAGCTGCCGCGTGTAGCAGGACCGTTTATCCCGACGCCGGCGTGAACTGGCTGGCGGTGAACTCCGCCCCCTGGGGGTCGCGGATCAGAGCCGCCCGCGTCCACTCCGTGTCACTTTGGCCTAGAACCTTGGCGCCGAGCCGTTCGGCCTCAACCACGGTCCGGTCGCGGTCGGCGACCGTGAACGAGACGTGCCAGTGCGGCGGTTCGTCCGAGCCGGCAGTCGCAATCCAGGCGATCGCGTCCTCGAAGCCGGGCGGGGCGGCCAGCACTGACTGCCGCGCCCTGATGCCCGGATCGACGGTGGCCTCAAGGTGATCACCATAACCGGGCCGGCGGATCATCATCCCGAAGCCGAGGTCGTCGACCTGCCAGCCGAACGCCTGCTCATAGAACGCAATGGCCGCGCTCGGGTCAGGCGCGTGCAGATCGCTGAAATTCCAGGTGCCTGGCAGGTTGGCCACTTGTGCCCCCAGGCGTCGCCTGGCCTGCCAGATGCGGAACTCGGCGCCCTGCGGATCGGTCAGCGCAGCACTTCGTCCGCCCTCCCCTGCATCGGCAGGCGCCGACAGCACTTTGGCGCCGGCGTCGACCAGTCGTTGCACTGCGGTATCCGCGTCCTCGACCGCTATGTAGGTGCTCCACACCGCGGCACCCTCCTGCGCGCTGGCCATCCCGCCGACGTCCTGGCCGTCGAGCCTTGCTATCAGGTAACGGCCCGGCGCTCCCGGCGGCATGACGTCCTCGAATGTCCAGCCGAAGAGTCCGGCGTAGAACTCGACGGCGGCCTCGACGTCAGGCTGCTCGGTGTCGACCCAGCATGGGACTCCCTGCGGGTAGGTCCGTGCGGTCATGTGTGGCTCCCGTCCATGGCCACAGCCTATCGAGCCCGGATCCAGCCCGGTACCCCACTCGTGAGCCTTACGCCCGCAGAAGCAACGCAAGGACTAACGGCTCTCCCGCCGGGCCTGGCACCGGGCGCACGGTTGATGACGGAAGTTGGGCGTCCAAGAGGGCCACCACCATCCCTGAATCAACGCAGCCCGTCACGGCCCCAGTGGTTTGTTCATTTCGATGACCGGGACGTGGGCAGCTCAGGTCGTTCGGGCGGATGATAGTCGCATGCACAGGATCATCGGGTGGCTGGCGGCAACCATCATCATCACGCTCATCTTTGGAAGCGTCTATGTCACGCTCCAGCAGTTCGGCCGTCACTCAGCCAATGCGGCCCCCGCAGCGGCGGCCGCCGCACAGGTTCAACGGATGGGTTCCGAGCCGACGACCGAACCCCGGCTGGAACTGACAGCCGACAGTGGAGTCTTCATCATTGTGTTCGGGGCGGACAACAAACCCACATCCACCACAGTCAGCCTCCACGGGGCACCTCCCGACATTCCCGCCGGGGTGCTTGAGACGGCAAGAACCTTGGGATCCGACGCCGTGACCTGGCAGCCGGAGCCGGGCCTGCGGATGGCGGTCGTGGCGCGGCAGGCGCCGGGCGGGGTCGTCGTCGCCGGGCAGTCGCTGACCCCTTTCGAGGACAGTGACCGGACGAGCCAACTGCTCCTCGCGGCCGGCTGGCTGGGCAGTCTGGTTGTCCTCGCCGGAGCGTACGCTGCAACAGCTCTCGCCAGGCGCCGCCGGGACGGAGTCAACACCGCTGCTTTGAAGGAGGGAACCCCGTGAACAAGAACCGACTCGAGGCGTTCAGCGATGGCGTGCTGGCCATCATCATCACCATTATGGTGCTGGAACTGCATACACCCGACGAACCGACCTGGCACGGATTAGCGGCTGTCCTGCCCACTTTCCTCAGCTATCTGCTCAGCTTCGTGTACGTGGGAATTTACTGGAACAACCACCACCACATGATCCACCTGGCCGGCCGGGTCAACGGCGCCATCCTGTGGGCCAACCTGCACCTGTTGTTCTGGCTCTCGCTCTTCCCGTTCTCCACCCGGTGGATGGATGAGTCCGGATTCGTGCAGGTTCCGGTCCTGATCTACGGGCTCAACCTTCTCTGCGCCTCAATCGCCTACTTCATCCTGCAACAGGCACTGATTCGCCAGCAGGGCAGGGACGGCGCCCTGGCGCAGGCGGTCGGCCGGGACTGGAAAGGCAAGTCTTCGCCGCTGATTTACCTCCTCGGCATCGCAGCGGGGACTATCCAACCGTTGCTTGGAATTGCTGTCTACACCGTGGTGGCACTGATCTGGTTGGTGCCCGACCGTCGGGTTGAGCATTTCGTCACCCGGGCGCACCAGGCCGACGGCGTCAGTGACGGGGCCGAGGACCACCGCGCCCAGGGGTGATATCAAGTCCGCCGGCTTAGGTGCCGCATCATCGTCACGGCATGAGCGCGTAGAAGATGACCCAGTTCATGGCGAGGTTGAATCCGGCGTGGGCCGCTACTGCACCGGCCAGTGATCCGGTGAGCCGCCGGAAGCCGTAGAACACCAGGGACGCCGCGAACATGGCAGCCACCCAGAAGAGCGCCGGGAGCGGCAGGAACGCCCAGACACCGGCAACAAACACCACCCCGAAGTGTGCCAGATGGGTGACGGCGAACGCGGCCGCGTCAATCAGCGCTGCCCGCCGGTCCCCGAGTTGCGCAGCGAAACTCTCGTGGGCCACGCCGCGGTACAGCACCTCCTCCCCGATCGGACTGAAGAGCATCCCGATGACGGCAAAGATGATGAAGTAGACGAGCCGGTCGTCGTCGGAGGGTGCTGCCGGCACGCTCGAGTACGACAGTGCGATGTACGCGAACGGGTGGGACAGGCTGTGGCCCCACACGGCGGCAGCCGCGTAGTGCACTGCGAGGGCCATTGACACGCCGGCCATCACCGCCGGCGCAATCCAGCGCCACCGTGTTGGCCACACCAGGCCGATGCGGCTGCGCCCTTCCCTGGTCAGAAGTACCCACGGCAGCGCGATCATCGCCACAAACACGACGCTGACAGCCTGATAGCTGCCGGTCACGTTTGCCTGCAGGACGAGGGCCACCCGCACGAGCCCGAAAAGGATGAGCAGCAGGATACCGGTGCGCAGGTTCAGCGGGAGAAGCGAGCGGAACGGTGCTCGGACAGTCAGGGTGGTCATACCGTGAGTGTAGGGCGACAGTAGCAAGTCCCGCCGGACAGGCGGAACATCCGCCACCCGTGTCTGCGGCGTCTGATCTGATGCTCAAGCAGCGCACCCCGGCTGTAATGTCGGCCCCCTTCGGTAGCTTCGAGGCAAGCAATCCGAAATGCGGAAAGGGCCACGCACTACTTCTCCCATTAGCCAGACCGATTCCAACAGGCTGGGCATCGGGCCCGGTACGCGCAAGCATGCCGACGCTGCGGCGTTCTCAGGTACTCCGGTGAAGAGCACCTTGCCGGAGTGGTATCCGGAGCTGCTCGCATCCGTGTCCCAGCAAACCCACACTGACGCCGCGGATAGTCAGCACGCCCGTCAACAGTTTGGAAAATGGACCCGAGCTCATCGAGCCCGCCGCGCCCGGCCCAATAGACTCTTTTGGGTGAAACTCATGGGCACCATTACTAGCCTTTGGTGAACCGAGCGCTGTCGCCTGGCAGAAGTTCTTCTACAACCGTCTTCCCCGTTGATTCCAACGTTCTCGCTCGGCCTCCTCCTCGTCCCAAAAGAGTGAGTCACGGCGACGTACGTAGAGCAGCCTTCCAACAAGTCCTGCTGTAGCCAGGATCGTGGCGATGTACAAGTAGTTCACGCCATCCCAAGGCAAGAAAAGACGAAGGGCTAGAACAACCATCTGTAGCGCGAACATAATGCACGCCATAGTCATAAAGAAGCGAAATGCACCGCGAGTCATCTTCGGCTCTAGTCTTTGCCGGCTCCACTTGGTGACATGCGCAAAGCCTACTGCCCCTCAGTATCAGCGAGAAGACTACCATTTCGCGTTCACTTCCTCGGCGTTCCGAAAGATGGCAGTCCGCGTGAGGTTCCGCAAGCCGGTCCCTCAACAGCGCAAGCGGCCACTCAAGGCATTCGGATCTCGACCGCTGCATTTCCGGAGCCAGTTAATTCCCGTAAGACCTGCCCGCGAAAATGCCCGGTGAAGGGAGGACAAACGCTACATTCCACCGCCACTTGACCCCTGAGCGTGAAATTTCGCACCGGTCCTCCCCAGACCCCGATTCCACCAGGGCGGGGCGTTATGCGAAGTACCGCTTCAGCGAGAACCCATCAACACGCCAGCGCTAACGAAGACCACGGCATAACGTCTGGCTGCGCATATCCGGCGTATTCAGGCTGGAATTTGCCCGTCTTGAGCTCGATGATCACATAGCCTGCTGACCGCACTAACGACCCACTTCACAGTTACTGCTCGTCACCGCTCCCCCGTCAGGAATGTGGAATTTCTTCTGACTTGGTGATGCTGTTCAGTAAGTCATGCACTATCTCCCCGCCCCTGGCAAAGGGATCTGAACCGCGGTCAGCCAGTGAGCGATGACGACGTCGTCACGCTCAGAAGTCTGTCACTACCGCAGTCTGTTAGTCCGGCTCTTGGTTGCCGATGGTAGAGATTATGTAGAGCTTGTCGGAGGAAAGTTTGTTTGTTGTAGCTAGCTTGGGGGTCCGGAGAATGTCACCTGCGAAGATCACGGCGTCGCCGAGATGCTTGGAAATGCGTCGTGCCCATGTATTTGGGCCGGGCTCTTTAGTTTGCACTCAGCCGGTGGTGCGCGCTCGTTGCCATAGAGGGAAAGCCTGCCGTGACACACCGGCGAGGCATACTTTGTTGGCTCTAATGGTCAGCTCGTCGGCCAGCGCCCCGTGGTCATTGGGGGCATGCTCTTCCGCAACCTGGGCGCGGCGGACCCGTCGCGGGGAGGCGCCATCGACGCTGGCGGGCACGGGAGGATCCAACTGTAGTGTCCCGAGGCGGGCAGGATCGGCTCCGCCCGGACCTGAACCAAACGGACGTGGCAATATGCCTGACCGGTCCGGCATTGTTTTACCACATGGTGTGTTCTTCACGGCCACGGTGCGGCTTAGAGTGCGGGCGCTTGTCCGAGGTCTGTGCGGAGTTGGGACAGGCGTGCGTAGGCGTTGTCGCGATAGGCCAAGAGGGCGGTCTTGTTTCCGGGATCGACGTCCAGGAAACCGTGCCCGCTCTTGAGGCCGAGGTTGCCGTCCTTGACCATCGCGACGAGCGCTTCCGGGGCGGCGAACCGTTCACCGTATGCCTTTTCGAGGGTGCGGTACGCGGATTCGTACACGTCCAGCCCTGCCATGTCGCCGATGGCGAAGGGGCCAAAGAGTGCCAGACGGAATCCGAATGTGTTGCTTACGACGGCGTCGATCTGTTCGGGCGTCGCGGTGCCTTCGTCAACGATTTGGGCTGCCTCCTTGTAGAGGGCGAACTGGAGTCGGTTTGCGACGAACCCCGGCGTGTCTGCCACTCTCGCCGGTGTCTTTCCCAGGCTGCGGATGAGCTGTTCGGCGCGGTCAAGGACTTCCGGATTGGTCTCCTGGCCGGGGATGAGTTCGACGCCGGGAATAAAGGGCGCGGGATTCATCCAGTGGACGCCTAGGAACCGCTCCGGGCCGGTTACCGACGGGGCGAGTTCTCTGATGGGGATCGCTGAAGTGTTCGTTCCGATGATCGCGTGGGGTGGGGCGGCGGCCGAGACCCGGCGAAGGATGTTGGCTTTCAGTTCGGGTTCTTCCGGAACCGCTTCGGCGATGTAATCCGCTGCCGCTACGGCTTCCTCGATACTCGGGGCCGCCGCCAGGTTCGCGTCGATGATTTTCGAGGCACCCTCGGGCAGGAGCCCGTGGGCTTCAAAGTCCTTGGCTTGTTCTACAAGCCGCACGCGGGCACGTTCGGCTGTTTCGCCGTCAACGTCCCCCAACATGACTTTGTAGCCGTGCAAAGCCAGCACCTGGGCTATTCCTCCGCCCATGTACCCGGACCCGACGACGGCGGTGGTTGAGATGGTGTCTTTGATGGTCATGAACAGCTCCTCGAAAGATGGTCTGCCGCCCGAACGTAGGAGTCAGGCGGTTAGCGAATGGTGTAGCCGCCGTCAATGGCCAGGGTGTGTCCCGTTATCAGTGAGGCGGCGTCGCTCAGGAGGAACGCCACTGCCCCTGCTATGTCTTCGGGTTCCCCGAAGCGGCCGATGGGGATCCTGGACAGCAGTTCGGCCGCCCAGTCGGGGCGGCTGAGGGTTGAAGCGGTCAGTTCTGTCCGCACGAACGTTGGTGCTACGGCGTTGACGCGGATTCCGGCCGGCGCCCATTCCAGGGCCAGAATCTTGGTGAGGTGGATGAGGCCGGCTTTGCTGGTGCCGTATGCCGCGCGTTCCTCGATTCCGACGATTCCGGCCTGCGATGCCACATTGACGATTGCCCCTTGGGTTCCGCTTTTGATCCAGTGCCGGGCCAGTGAGGTGGTGAGGAAGAAGCTGCCCTTGAGATTGGTGTCAAAGACGGTGTCCCAGTCCTCCGTCGTCAGTTCCAGCGCGGGTTTGGGCACGTTGACGCCGGCGTTGTTGACGAGCAGATCGATGCCGCCGCTTTCCTGCATCAGGTCCTCGGCGAACCGGGCTATCTGGGCGTGCTCCGTTATATCAACGGGTAGGGCACGGGTTCCGTAGCGTTCGCTGATCAGGCGTGCACTTTCGGCGTCGCGGCTGGTTCCGTAGACGGTCGCGCCGGACTCGGCAAGGCCATCGGCGATGGCCTTGCCGAGTCCGCGGGCTGCTCCGGTGACCAGTGCTTTCTTGCCGTCCAGGCGGAAGTCAGGCACTGGCGTTCCTTAGTTCCCGAAGGTGTGGTCGGACCAGGGCAGGGTGGTGCCCCGGTACTTAGCCGCCCGGACGTCACCGGAGCGTGCATGCCCTTCGAAGCGTTCCACCCGTGAGGCACGTCCGCAGAGTTCACCGAAGAAGGCGCTGGATTCGGTGTTGGTCACTTCCTGGTAGGTGACGGTACGCAGGTATTTGCCGACCCAGAGGCCGCCGGTGTAGCGGGCGGCACCGCGGGTGGGCAGCACGTGGTTGGTGCCGATGACTTTGTCTCCGTAGGAGACGCAGGTTCCTTCGCCCAGGAACAGTGCGCCGTAATCGTGCATCTTCTCCAGGGCTTCGCGGGGGTTCTCCGTGAGGATCTGTACGTGCTCGTAGGCGTACTCGTCCGCGAGGATGTAGGCGTCATCAAGGGTCGCGACCACGTGAACCGCGCCCCAGTCGCGCCATGCTGCTCCGGCGTAATCGCGGGTTGGCATGTCCACAAGGATCGTATCGATGTGCTCGATAACCTTCCGGCCCAGTTCTTCGCTGGTGGTGATCAGGACCGCGGGTGAATCGGGGCCGTGCTCGGCCTGGGACAGGAGGTCAACTGCGACGATGAACGGGTCTGCGTGCTCATCGGCCACGATCAGAACCTCCGTAGGCCCGGCGAAGAGGTCAATCCCGACTTCGCCGAAGAGCTGGCGCTTGGCCTCTGCGACGAAGGCGTTGCCGGGTCCGGCCAGCATGTTGACAGGTTTGATGGTCTCGGTGCCAATCGCCAGCGCGGCTACCGCCTGGATGCCGCCGAGGAGGTAAATCTCGTCTGCGCCAGCCAGATACATCGCCGCGACCGTGGCGTCCGGGACCTCGCCCTGAATCAGGGGTGTGCAGGCAGCGACGCGTTCGACACCGGCAACCTTCGCGGTGATGATGGTCATGTGCGCGCTGGCCAGCAGCGGGTACTTTCCGCCCGGGATGTAGGCGCCGGCAGCCTGGATCGGGACGTTCTTCTGGCCCAGGAAGACGCCCGGCATGGTTTCAATTTCGAAGTCACTCAGTGACTCCAGCTGCTTCTGTGCCATCACCCGGACCTGTTCCTGGACGAACTTGATGTCCTCAATGGTCTGTTCCGGAACCCGGGCGATGATTTCCTCCAGCTGCTCCTTGTTAAGCAGGAAGGATTCGGGTGCGTACTTGTCGAACTTCTCGGAGTATTCCCGAACTGCTGCATCGCCGCGTTCGCGGATGTCCGCGATGACGCCTTCGACGGTGGCGCGCACTTCAGGTGTGCTGCCCCGGTTCAGGCTGTTCTGAGCCGGCTCTTTCAACATTACGGAGTCCACGGCCGAACTGGTTGTTGTTGTAGCGGTCATGAGGAAAACCTTCCATCTTCATTGATGGGCGACTTTGGGAGCGCCCCGGGCCAGGCCAGCTAGCCTGCATGTGAAACGAGTGTATACGTATACATTTGTCGCCGCAAGACCTTGTGCGCGCCGAATGTTTACGTATACACTCCTTGTCACGAGGTAGCTGATGTGGCTGCCGTCACTGTCCGGTCGAAGACAAAGGAGTCTCATAGTGAGCACCCCCGCGACAACCGCAGCGCCACCCGCTATTGATCCGAAAATGCGCCGCAAGGCCCTCGTTTCATCCGTGCTGGGAAGCTGCATAGAGTGGTACGACTTCTACGTTTAC
Source organism: Pseudarthrobacter sulfonivorans (assembly GCF_014712225.1). Classification (GTDB taxonomy): domain Bacteria; phylum Actinomycetota; class Actinomycetes; order Actinomycetales; family Micrococcaceae; genus Arthrobacter; species Arthrobacter sulfonivorans. The sequence goes on along the minus strand of NZ_JACXBW010000003.1, from coordinate 139,006 downwards.
GGAGTCGCCGCGGCCATCATCCTGAACAGCCAATTTTTCCCGAACGCCAGCCCGTTCGTCGGCATCCTGCTCTCCTTCAGCACCTACGCCATCGGCTTCGCGGCCCGCCCCATCGGCGGCATCATCTTCGCCCACTTCGGCGACCGACTGGGCCGGAAAAAAATGCTCATGATGACGCTGGGCCTAATGGGCGGCGGTACGTTCCTCATTGGCTGCCTGCCCAATTTCGCCACCATCGGTATCGCTGCGCCGATCCTGCTGGTGCTCCTGCGCATTGTTCAGGGCATCGGCGTCGGCGGCGAGTGGGGCGGTGCGGCGCTCATGGCAACCGAGTTCGCCCCGGCAAAGCGACGAGGGTTCTTCGGCTCCTGGCCGCAAATCGGTGTACCTGCCGGAACGCTGCTGGCCAACGGAGCCTTCTACATCATGGGCTACCTGATCTCACCGGAGGCCTTTGTGGCCTGGGGCTGGCGCATCCCGTTCCTCGTCTCGATCCTGCTGGTGGTCCTCTCCTTCTACATCCGCAGCAAGGTGGACGAATCCCCCTCGTTCGAAGAAATCAAGCGCAAGGGTGAAATCGAGAAAATGCCAGTGGTCAAGGTCATCAAGACTCGACCCCTGACCATCCTCAAAGTCATCATGATGCGCTTTGCCGAGAACGCGAACTACTACATCTACACCACCTTCCTGCTCGCCTACGGTCCGGCAGTGCTGCTGGAAAAGAACACCATCCTGCTGGCAACCATGATCATGGCAGGCCTGGGCGTTTTCTCCATCCCGTTCTGGGGCTGGGTATCGGACCGTTGGGGCCGCCGCTACACGGTTATCGCCGGTGCCACCACGATGCTCCTGATGGCGTTCCCCTTCTTTTGGGCCGTCCAGACCGGCGACTTCTTCATGGTCCTGCTCGTCCTGATCCTGACCTGCAACGTGGGACGCGACCTGTGCTACTCCGTGGAACCTGCCTACTTCACCGAACTCTTCGAACCCAAGCTCCGTTACTCCGGGGCTTCCGTCGGCCCGCAGGTGGCAGCCGTCTTCGCCGGAGGATTCGCTCCACTGATCGCCACCGCGCTCATCGGCCCGGAGTTCGACCGCTACTGGCTTGTCGCCCTCTACATGGTGGTCACTTCGATCATCACCATCGTTGGCGCACTGTGGTCACCGGAAACCGCTCCGCGGGTCCGGCTCCGCACGGGACTCAGCGCAGAATATGATCCCACCACTGCCCCGTAACAGGGGCCTCAGCGGCCCGACCCGGCCCGTCGGCGAAATGCCGGCGGGCGCGGGGCCCTGAGTTTGGCTACTCTGAAGCAAGCCCACAACCAAAGTCCGGCATCCGCTCAGCGCATCCGGCACCAAGCAAGGAGAACACCGCGATGGTAACCAGCCGCGACGTCGCAGAACTGGCCGGCGTCTCGCAGGCCACGGTTTCCCGGGTCATGTCCTCCTCCGCAAAGCTCTCTCCCGCTACCAAGGCCCGCGTGCAGGCAGCCATGGACACCCTGGGCTACGTGCCCCACGCCGGCGCCCAAGCCATGAAAACCAGACGAACCAACACCATCGGAGTCGTCGTCGCAGACCTCACCAACCCCTTCTACGCCGAGGTACTCGATGAACTGAGCCGCGAACTCGACGCCGCCGGTTTCCGAGCCGTCATATGGAACGCCGGCGGCGGAAGCCACCACGATGCGCTCAAGGCCATCCGGGAACACGCTGTGGACGGCGTCATCTTCACCACCGCCACCGAAGACTCGGTCGAACTCCAGGCCGCCATCGAAAAGAACAGCCAGATCGTCCTCATCAACCGTGTGGTGGAGGGTCTGGAATGCGACCAGGTCACGAGCAGCAACACCGACGGCGGCGCCGCCGTCGCCGACTACCTGCTCGCTCACGGCAAAACCCGCGTAGCCTTCATCGGCGGAGCCAACAACGCCAGCACCTCCCGGGAGCGCATGGAAGGATTCCTCAGCAGAATGGCCGAGCGAGGCCATCCTGTGCCCGAACACTTCCGCTTCCACGGCGGGTTCTCCCACGACAACAGCGCCCAGGTCATGAACCGCCTGCTCTCCCGAGCCGATCGTCCACAGGCTGTTTTCTGCGCCAACGACCACATGGCCTTCGGAGCTCTGGATGCCCTCCGCGCCAATCAGCTCCAGCCCCAGGACTGTTGGGTCATCGGCTACGACGACGTTGAAATGGCCGCCTGGGACTCCTTCAGCCTCACCACCGTACGGCAGCCCAGCCGAGAGATGGCCCGCGTAGGGGCGAAGATGCTCATTGACCGCATCTTTTCTCCGGCAAGCGCCCCACGCCGCGTGAACTTCCCCTGTGACCTTATCGTCCGGGGAAGCACGGAAAGGGCCTGAACGAAAACGCAGCAACCCCGCCCCCACCTCGGCGCAGCGCGAGGCAGGCGAAGGGACCCCGCCTCTTGGCGTCTCCCCGAGTGCGCGGCCTAACTTTCAAACTTGGGCCGGACCTTTAGACTCCGCTACCAGCGACGCCCGGAGTTCCAGCTGGTGCCAGATCTCCGGCTTGCTACCGACAAGCTCCATGCGCAAACATCCAGGACGCGCTCCTGTGCATTGACTGCCTTGCCATCACTCGGTTATACGAGGCCATCGTTCCAGAATCACCGGATATCGTGAACCGATCGAGCTGAACGACTCACCCTCATGCGCCGGGAGCAGTCGCTGGGTCGTCTTCGAGTGCCGCGGTGATGGCAGCCGGGGACGACAGGGTATTGACCATCGACCCGACGTGCCTCGTAGGTGTAGGACGTAACGGCCAGGGGCCAAGCACCCACAGGCATCGCCCCTGAGTACGCGCACAGCTTGTCCCATACGATGCGGTACTGCTTGATGACAGACGGCTTATAGTTGCACCGCTCCATCTCAGCGATGATCGCCCCCACGAGATCGGCGACCGTAACAATCTGATTCTCCATTGCAGCTCTCCAACCTTGATTTGTGGCGCTTATACGCCATTCTTCAAGGCTGGACCGTTATGCAAAGTAATCTCCACCAAAGCCCCATCGCAGAACCGTGGATCATGCTGCAGTGGCATAACGTCCAGCTGCGCATAACCCGCGTTATGGCCAGCTGGCCATAACCTTGGCCGGCTTGGCATGTACATGGCAGCAGTGGATGACCTCCTCGCCCACACCGATGACAAACCCACCATTGGCCTTCTGCTCTGCAAGTCCAAGGACAATCTCGGGGCCGACTACGCGCTCCGGACAACGCAAATGCCCATCGGCGTCTCCGAGTGGAAAACCGCAATCGTGGAGTCGCTGCCCGAGGAATTCGCTGCCACTTTGCCCAGCATCGAACTGCTCGAAGCCGAGCTCTCACAGGACCTATCATCAGAAACGCCGGTCAGCCCTGGGGAATCACCGCGACAGCCACAGCAGTAGCCTGAAGCCGGTTCCGAGGCCGCCGCAGCGCTATAACACGGCGCACCTTCTACTCTGTTATTTGGTGCGGTGAGCAGCATCACTGAATGTGCGGTGTGGCGCGACCACTAGGTACTGTTCTCCGGGTGCTAAAGGACAAAAAACATATCGCCGCCTCCGTAATTACCCTCACCATGGCCGGTGGACTGCTAATCGGCGCGTCCGCTCCTGCCAACGCCACTTCCTGGCCCTTCGGCTGGTGGAGCTGGGTCACCGCCAGCGCCCAATCCCCGGCAGCCGCGGAGCCTTCCGCGCTTGCCACCGCTTCGACGCCCCCACCCGCTCCGTCGACGTCCGCTCCTGCTGCCGCGCCGACGTCGGCTCCCGCTGCGGTTCCCGAAACGCCGGCTCCGATTCAGGATCCGGCTCCCGCGACCCCGGCGCCGGCTCAGGTCCCGGCACCCGCTGCTCCGGCCCCGGTTCCGGCACCCGCTGCTCCCGCTCCGGCCCCGGCCCCGGCCCCGGCTCAGGTCCAGCCTCCTGCGGCTCCGGCAGCCAGCGGCACGGCGTCCAACGCCGTGGCCCTCCGCTCCTTCGAACTCATCAATCAATACCGGTTGGCCAACGGCCTCGCCGCGCTTCGCTACAACACGGGACTCGAATCCGTGGCGCAGGGATGGTCAAACACCATGATGGCGGACATCAACGCCGAAGGCAGCGCCGGCTTCCGGCACAACCCGGACGCTGCCGGCCAAATCCCGTCCGGCTGGACCCGTTCCGCGGAGAACATTGCAGTGAACGCCGACGCCGATGCGCTCTTCGCTGCGTGGAAGGCCTCCCCCGGCCATAACGCCAACATGCTCAACGCCAGCCTGACCGACTTTGGCTTCGGTTCGGCCCGGCTCGCCGCCGGTTCCCCGTACGGGGCGCAGTTGGTAGCCACCCAAAACTTCGCCACCTACGGGAAGTAAGCAAAGGAACGACGGCGGCCGGCCGCCGTCGTTCCTCAACACGATAAGTTCCGAACAAGGCGAACGACGGCAGAAGGTTCCACCGTCGCCCACTTCCCTTTTGATTCAGTTCAGGTCGAATTCCCGGTAGGCGTGCCCGTCCCGGGCGTGCATCACCACATGCGCCGGCTGCGATCCGACGGCCACGTGCGCGGCGGCCAGGGCTTCCTTCTGAGTGCGGAAATACTGGTGCTTGCTTGTCCTGAACTTATGCAGGTCCCACTTGTTGCCATCCGTCCCATCGCAGGGTTGCACATGGAAAATGGCGCGCTTCACTGCCTTCCTGTCGAGCGTCGCTGTGCTCATGACGATCTCCATCCGCGATTCTTTCTGTTGGACCAGGCTCCGCCCGGCGAACACTACTGGCCGCAGCACAAGCCATGGAATCAGTCCACTCCCGCGGGGACGGAAAAACAAGCCCTCTTGGAGCAGTACTCTTTCGGGACCTGTCCTTCGGCCACAGCGGTCACTCTGATGCCCTCCCAGACGGGTTCAGGACTCCTCGAGTGCCGCTCGCCGGACGGAAAAGTATGCTGAGTGGCTTCCGGGACTCAGACGCAGGAGTAGTCGTAGTCGAACCCACCTGAGACATACTGCGTGAGCGTGACTCTGCTTCCCCCGGTCAGCGGCGCAGCGGCACACATCCGCTTCGCCGACGCGAGTGAACTTGCCCCGGCGAGCCAGCTCCTGGCGGTGTAGAGCGGGCTCGACGCCGGAGCGGTGCCGGCTATTTGCGACCACTGGCTACTCGTGGAGTAGAGTCCGCTCGTGGCACCGATGCTCGCGAAATAGGCCATCATGCCTTCAAGATCCGCGCGGTTCGCAGCCTTGTCGGCGGACCAGCTGTTGCCGGTTTCGACGTCGAGCCACCAGGTGTATGAGCCGGGATTGCTCACGCCCCGGATGTTTGCATCGTCGTATGCCTTGGCGTACCCGTACATGTATGAGCAGGCCGCCCCAAAGGATCCGCCCGTGCACTGGCCGTAGGGGTTGGCCACAGTGGTTCCACCATAGGTATTGCTTTTAGGCCACCAGGAGCCAGCTGACCCCGGATTGCCGGTGTTCACGTAGAGCGCGGCTTTGGGCTGTCCGGTAGTGCCCGTTGACGAAGCGGCCCAGGACAGCTCGGCAGCGAGGCAGGGATTAGTGGTATTTGCGAGGCCGTTGTTGACGCCAACAATTCCAAAGGTCTGGCCCTTGGGCAACGCCTTGCCGCACTGCGGCCAGGAGACGTCATTGCCCGGGCCGGCGGCTGTTGCGGCTTCCGCCGGGAGTGTGTGGAGCATCAACAGCATGGTTGCAATGACGGCAAGCCCATAACGAAACCGGCTTAACATTGACGTTGCGCGGGGGATGTTCATGGTCGGGCCCCATCTCGGCTCTAAGCAATCAGGTACCCAGCATGAGGGCCCCGTCTGTCCACGTCAACGTATTCCGCCGCTTGGCGGAACCTAAATGACGATCTTCTGATGCAAACACCAGGTCGGAATGTACTGGTGCTCAAGCGATCGTGATGACTCTCTGGCGTGGGTCGAGGATTTCTTGGAGGCGGAGCTTGCACGCCAGAACGGGGATTCCGCTGCGCGCCGGGCGCTCAGGTCCTGCAACGAACCGGTGAGCGGCGCAGTAGGCCGTGATGACTATGGCGTGCACGGGCCGGGTGTCCAGGAACAGGACCGCCGCCGGCCGGGGCTGGGTCTGGCACGCCGGGAAGATCTAGGCAGGCGCAGCTTTTCGGTTCCTGCCCTGGTAGAGGCGGCGGTAGCTTGAAGGTGTTGTGTTGAGCTTCCGGGTGAAGTGGAGCCGGAAATTGGCTGTTGTTCCCAGACCGGTCCGTGAAGCAACCGCGTGCACCGTCAGGTCGGTGGTTTCCAGTAGTCGGCATGCTTCGGCCAGGCGTTGATCGTTCAGCCAGCTCAGAGGTGTCATTCCTGCTTCGGCCGCGAATTTCCGGGCGAAGCTCCTGGCGGCCCAGCCCGCATGGGTGGCCATGTCGTCGACGGTGAGCGGTTCAGCTAGGTTCTGCCTGGCCCAGGCGCAGGTGTCTGCGAACAGGGCCAGGGGCGCGGCGACTGCACGTTCCATGAACTGGATTTGGCCCCCTTCCCGGTGCGGGGCCACGACCATTCTCCGGGCAATTCTGTTGGCTGCCTCGGTTCCATAGTCCTTCCGGACCAGGTGCAGACACAGGTCTATGCCTGCCGCGACCCCCGCGCTGGTGCTGACGCTGCCTTGGTCTATGTACAGGACGTCTGCGTCGACGGTGACGCCCGGGTACAGGGTTTGAAGGCGTTCGGCGTTTCTCCAGTGGGTGGTTGCCCGTTTGCCGTCCAGGAGACCTGCAGCAGCGAGAGCGAAGGCGCCTGTGCACACGGACACGACGCGGGCGCCGTTGCCCGATGCCTGGCGGAGGGCCTCGCAGACTTCGGCGGGCGGGTCGTTGAGCGGTGCGTAGCCGGGCACCACGACCGTATCCGCAGACAGAAGGGCGTCCAAGCCATTTGTCGCCTGGATGGAGAACCCGGACGTTGTCGGCACCAAGCCGGGCTGGGCTGCGCAGACCCGAAAGGAGTACCGTCGCCGCTCATCCTCGTGGCCGAAAACCTGCGCTGGAATGGCAAGGTCGAAAGCGACCACATCCGGCAGTGCCAGTGCGACGACTCGGTGCATAGGGCCACTGTACTCACGAAGGCACGAACTGGGCAGAATCCTTTCCATGCAGGGAATTTTTGCCACGCATTTCCGCTCCCGGTAACTGGCAGCATTGGCGTATGACAATCTTTTCGGCAGGGCAGAAGACGACCGCTGTCACCCCCGTGAGCACCACATCCACGGGCCGGAACCGTCCGCGCAGTGCTGGTCCTTCACAGAGGGGGCGCATGGGTTGGATTGTGGCAGGCTCGTTGGTTACGGGCGTCCTGGCTGCACTATCGCTGGCCTTCGCCCCGTTCATTCCGGCCACCGAAAGCGGCGTGACCGGCGGCATCCTGCTGGGACTTGGCCTGGGATGGGCCATGCTGGCTGCGCTGTCGGTCCGGTTCACCGATCAGCCACAAAAGTGGGCCGCGGCTCCTGCGCTTTTTATGGGATTGGGCGGATTCCTTCTGGTGGTGTTCGGCTCCCCAACCCAGGAAGTGCTCGCCTGGTTGTGGCCGCCCGCATTGCTGGTGTTAGCGGTCTGGATGATTGCCCGGACCAGGCGGCTGCTACGTAGCCGGAGCGGTCGCGTCCTCCTGTACCCGGTGATCGCGCTGCTCGTCCTGGCTTCATTGGGCGGCGGCTTCGAAACCGTGCGCAAAACGCCGGACGCGGAGGCCTCCCCGGTGCAGGGTCAGTTGGTCGACGTCGGCGGGCACCGCCTGTACCTGGACTGCACCGGCTCGGGCAGCCCCACCGTCGTGCTGGAACCGGGCGCCGGCCTGATGTCCTCTGATCTCGCATGGATAGCACCGGCCGTTGCCCGCGACACCCGGGTTTGTGTCTACGACCGGGCAGGCCGTGGGTGGAGCGACCCGGCAAACAGGGTGCAGGACGGCGCGCAGACGGCGGCCGACCTCCACACACTGCTGCGGCGCGCGAATGTGCCGGGGCCGTATGTGCTGGCAGGGCATTCGTTCGGCGGCCTCTACGCACTCACTTTCGCTGCCCGCTATCCCGAAGACGTGGCCGGGTTGGTCCTGCTGGACTCAACCGCACCAGCATCGGACCCGGAATCAGCGCGCGGCACTAATGCGGACTCCGAAGACACGATGGAGCGTGCCTCCGCACTGGTCTCGGCCGCGGGGCGTCTCGGCCTGGCCTGGCTGCTCGGCGTGACACCCGGGCACCTCAAGAGCACAGTGGACGAGTACATCAGTGCGGGCTCCTCTGCGCAGCAAGCAGCAGAGTTGAGGAACTTCACCGATAAGCCGCTGGTCGTCCTAACAGCAGGCACCGGCAGCCAGCCCGGCTGGGCCGCTTCCCAGGAAGCCCTTGCCTCACTCTCAACCAACAGTCTGCACCGAATCATTGACGGATCCACCCACATGTCATTGATCGATGACCCGGAGGACGCGGCCGCGGCCGCTCGGGGGATTCTGGATGTGGTCTGGGCAGTGCGAACGGCAAGCCCACCGGCCCCGTAACTCCACTCCCCCGAGGGTTTCAACGAGACGCGGCGCAATCTATGCGGACCGGGGGCTCAAGAGGTCGGCGACGACCGTAGACTGCACACGGGGCCATCGACAGCCTCGTAAAGTTCCCTCGAAGGAGTTCCATGGCCGATCTGGTGCCCGAGTATCTGACCTTCGATTACAGCTGCCAGTTCCGCGGTGTTCCCGGGGCGCGCCACGATCCCGAGGGCTACCCGGTCTCCTGGACCGTCACGGTCAAGGGAACCGTCTGGGATGAGGAAGACGACGGCGGGGACGGTGCTGAAGTCACTGTCGGGGACGCCCGCCTGTACCTGGTCCCGGATGCTGGCATTATCGACCTGTTCCTCACCCTGGATGCTGTGGACCAGGAGCTGGCCAACGTCGGGGAGATGCTGAGCCTCAAACGTCCGGACCTTATCGAGGACATGGCGTTGGGCGGTGACCTGCTGATTGTCTCCTCACTGTGGATCGAACCGAAGTTCCGCGGGAACAGGCTCGGCCACGCCATCCTGAAAGCGATTCTCTGCACCGTCGGCCGCTCCGCTGTCACCGTCATCCTGCAGGCCTCCCCGATCCTTGCCGACGGCGACCCCGAGGAGGGCACCCCTGAGCACGAGGCGGCAAGGGCTGCCCTGCGCCGCTACTGGGAACGGTTCGGCTTCCAGCCTGCGTCCGGCGACTATCTGGTTCTCGATCACATGGCGGACGTCCTGGACTGAGCAGTGGCATGGCGTCTGAGCTGCTTGGACCGGAATGCCCCTGCGAGCCTCCGTGAGGGCCCGTTACTCGGGATCGAGGGCGACGGCAGTGGCACCGGTTACGATGCCTGGTCGTTGACGTTCAGCTGGAAGTCCACCGACAGCCCGCCGAGCGTCCGGCACGCATCAGGCCGGATCGGGTCGCCGGGGTAGTTGGGGTCCGTCGGGTAGAACCCGATGAACGGTGTGGTTTGTGGTGGCCAGGGTGAACTTCTGGGCGCCGGTCCGTTGCAGCTGACGGCCGTGTTGGACGCGCTGACCTGGATGAGGTTGGCCTGCACCCGGACCGGGTCCTGGGGCTGGATCGGATCCAACGGGTGGATGACGAGGTGGATGGTGCCTTTGACGGTGAGAGGCCCGGCGTCGGAGGCGATTGTGCCGGTGATGGGGACTTTCAGGTTCACGATTTTGGCGGCCGGGGCTGCTGGACAGGGGCGGCAATTGTTCCAGTGAGGGCAGCGGTGAAGATCGCGCCCGGGGCTAGGCGGAGCATGATTGAACGGTTCATGGTCCTCGCATTCAAAGGGTGCGGCGGTTGGGGTCAGCACCCTCCACGGCGGAGGACGGGATGACAGCTAGCCCTCACCTACCGGTCAGTAGTCGCGCTCTACGCCATCCGGATCTGCCTACAACACTAAGGAGGCCCGCTTAGCCACCAGCCGGACCGGCCCAAGCACCAAAGGTACCGGTCCCCCCGCCTCCGCTGTCGTCGTCTTTGCCGCAACGTTTGCAGCGCTTATATAGGGCGCCATCCTCCGCGTGTTCGACATGCCAATCGTGCTGAATGTTCAGCTTGCACAGCAAGGCCTTTAGCATGGTCTTCTCCAATCGAATCTGGTGCCGGCTGAGGGTCGATAATCCAATCATCGCCTTCGCGCCGCCGCCGCAGAAGACATAACTGGATTCCTTCGTCCCCTCTCAAAATCAAAGGAATCCGGCGCCAAGCGGTTGGACAGATCGCCATCTACAAGTGCAAAGCTCCTGCGGCGGGCCGTCCGTGTCCGCACTGACCGGACACCTTCGTGCGGCCTTTTTCTGGCCCCTGGTTCGCAATAGTCCGCTGCGTTTTCAGGGCGTGAGGATCACGAAGCCGGCGGCCGGGACAGTGGCGCAGATCGCCAAGCCGTTCCGGCCGACACCGGCGACCCAACTTGGGTCGCGTCTGTTGAATAGGCGTACTGAAATTTGTCTCCAACCGCATGCAGGCTCGCCGGTTCGACATGATCCGGCTCCAGGCCACCATGGAGGTCATCCGCCCCTCGCCGATCTTGTTCGGGTACCAGAAGCTGATGCCCTCCTCGGATATGGGCCACATGTACTGACGGCCGCGAGGAAGCGCGAGGTCACTGGTTCGAACGGCCAGGATTTTGGCCAGTTGCTTATAGGTCTCCTGTGCTTCACCGAAGAAGTGCCTGTCCCGGCTCCTGAATGAACCGAAGCAGGCCCCCAACATCGCTGCCCGGATGTAGCTGCCTGCCTTGTCGTTGCTCGTGGGCTGCGGAGGGACCGCCGTCGGAAATCTACCGTCGAAGCGCTGTTCCCACCGTCAGTCCCACGCGCCGCAACCTGGTAGCGGCCGACGGCGGTGCTGCCGCCCTCGCGGGGGGCTCGGAAGGCCGTTCACCCAAGTCCCTCCCGGGCTACCGGCGACCGGGATAGTGCGAGTGCCCATCCGCCGGCCACTCCAATGGCAAGTAGTACGGTTGCGAAGCCGATAGCCGGTGCGCTCGGCCATGTCAGGGCGCCGCCATACCGCAGCAGGGCAAGCGCCTGCAGAATGACGAAGGCAACGGAGGTTAGCGCCACGGGGCGGACGGTGCGGAGGTTGCCGCTCAACTGGCCCTGCGCGGCCGCCCAGCCAAGACCGACCAGCCACGCTCCTATCGCCCTCGCTGTGAGCTCGGACAGTGGCCACGGCCACCACGTCGCGGCCGGAATGGGTACTGCCAGGAGCGCCACGCCATATAACAGCAGTACCCCGGCGATTCCCGCCAGGAGCAGCCTGAGCGCAGGGGGTAGCACTGGCCGTCCCGCCGCTACGGACTTTGGGGCAGGACGCCGTGACCGGATCTGCCTCCAGCTGATGACGAGCATCGCCACGGGCACGATGGCATAGATTGCCAGCCACGCCCAGGTGGCTACTTGGGCAAGTGGGGCACTGTCTTTCGACAGGTGGAAGCGATCGAGATGAAGCAGGGTGACTCCGAAGGTCAATGTTGTGAAGACGAACACGGGCCAGACTGCCAGCCTCGCTGACTCCCAAGTCACTGAGCGGGCGCCCGTCACCTCCAGGCCGGCGGCCGCCCAGTATGCCGCCCCGAGGAAGACCGCGGTCATGGGCGGATTGACTGTCCACGCGAACCATTCCCCAGTGCGGAGCGGAAACACGAACAGCACGAGCCCGGCAAGAAACACGAGGAATGCAGCGACGTAGAGCAGCCACCGCATCGGCGGAATCAACGGCGTGACCTCAGTTGAAGCGGATGTCACCGGGCAACTCCTCGGGTGTGGCTGCACCACCAGGGGCCGGGGCAGGCAGGGGGTTCTCGGCCAGGCAGGTGTGGAGCATCGAGACCACGGTGGCGCCGTCCCCGACTGCGGTAGCCACCCTTTTGATCGAACCGGCCCGCACGTCGCCGATCGCGAAAATGCCGGGCATGCTGGTTTCCAGCGCCAATGGCACCCTGTTGGGCCTTCCGGACCCGGCGTCACTGACATCGCGGCTGGCGCCCGTGCGCAGAAAACCGGCTGGGTCACGCTCTACGGTGTCGGGCAGCCAGGAGGTACGCGGCACCGAACCGATCAGCACGAACAAGCCGCCCGCTTCGATCTCCTCGCTCGGGGTTGCGTCGGCGGCTCCGGATGCGGCGACCTCGACGGCGGTTAGGAATCCGTCCCGATCGCGGGCCCCCACGATCACGGTGCTACAGCTGATCGCAACGTTCCGGGTGGCCTCAAGTTGGGAGATGAGGTAGTCCGACATACTGGCCGACAGGGTGGGTCCGCGCACCAGCAGCGTCACCTTCTTCGCGTACTTCGCAAGGTGCAGAACCGCCTGTCCGGCCGAGTTGCCGCCACCAACCACACAGACGTGCCTCCCGGCCATCGACGGCGCTTCGGAGACTGTCGCCCCGTAGAAGACGCCTCTGCCGACCAGATCCTCCAGCTGAGGTATGCCGAGGCGACGGTAGTCCACCCCGGTGGCCACCACCACTGTGCGGCACCGCACGACACTGCCATCGGAAATCGACACAGCGAACAACGCTCCGTCCACGCCCAGCCCCATCGCCTTCCGCATGAACAGGAAGTCCGTGCCCAAAGTCCAGGCCTGCTGAAATGAGCGGTAGGCCAGGTGGGCGCCGCTCACACCGCGGGAGAAGCCAGGGTAGTTGCGGATCAACGAGCTGGTGCCAGCCTGGCCTCCCACAGCCTCTCCCTCCACCACCATGGTGGAAAGGCCCTCGGAGGAGGCATACACGGCGGTCGCGAGACCGGAGGGACCGGCTCCCACGACCACCACATCGAAGATCTTGTCCGCCGATGGCGGTCGCGTCACCCCCATCGCTTCGGCGATCTCCAGGTCGCTGGGGTTCTCGAGGACAATTGGTGATGCGGTGAACTGCAGCACCATGACCGGCAGCACGGGGTCGCGCAGGCCCAAGCTCTCCAGCGTCCGTTCCGCCGTCTCGGACCCGACCGGGTGGAAGCCTACCGGAATGTGGTTTCGGCTCAAGGAGTCGCGTAACGCGTGAGTCCGTTCGTCGCCTACCTCCCCGATCAGCCGGACCGCCTCGAACCCGACCCCCTGGGCCAGGTGCCAGTCGTCGAGGGCGTCGGTAATTGCACCATGGAATTCTTCGTCGCGCGCTCGTTCGGGACGTATGATCATCAATTCGGCGTACCCCTGCGCGATCGCCCGGAATACAGTGGGGGCGCTGGCAAAGTCACCCCATATCACCACAACACCACGTTTGGCGGCGGGGTGAAAGCCATAGGCACGCCGCAGGAAATCGAGTCCACTGCGGTCAGCCGGTCCGTAGCACCCTAGAATGAGGGCGACCGCGCGATTCCAGTGCCGGAGCCCCTCCAGCACCGCCCGCCCGTGGGCGTAGTGGGCGCACGCCACCACCTCGTAATCAGCACCGTAGCGTCGACGTAACTCATCTTCAAGAATGCGCCGAGAGGCCGGGTCTGTGGTGGCAATCAGCATGACCGGAACCGAGTGATCCATGGCCGCCGTCTTTCCGGTTCAAGGGTTCGGTGGCGCCCACGATACTCGCGCTAGGACATTGGGTACAAGGGGCGCTCGGAGGCTCTGCTGCCGCCTTCGACCCTTTTCATTCCAAGGGCGCGGAGATTCTGCCAGAATAGCTCCCGACGGCGGGCGAACGGGATGAGCTGAGCAGAACCTGAGCGATGAAAATGGAGGACCCATGGAGGACCGCCCCATTCCGGGAATCAGCCTCATCGCCACACCCAGTGGAACAGGGTGTCTGGATTGCCTCGGCGGTGACGGTCCAGGATGGTGGCTGCATCTTCGCCGCTCCGCCCAATGCGGCCACATCGGCTGCTGCGATTCATCACCCTCACAGCATGCCAGTGCCCACGCGCGGACCGTCGGTCACCCCGTCATGAGGTCCTTTGAACCTGGGGAGAACTGGTTCTACGTGCACACCACGAAGAAGTTCTTCCGCGGCCCGCGCCTTCCGGATCCCCAGTCCAGACCCTTCGAGCAGCCGGCACCTGCACCGGCAGGCAAGGTACCGGCAGACTGGCGGGAGCACTTGCACCGGTAACGCGGATGCAGACAACCAACCGTACTGACGCCGGGATTCGGTGAAGGATGAACGGCGTGCCTGGTTCCCGGCAACAGCAAATTTCCAAAGTGTGGGTAAACAGCGGTCGAGCGGATGGTTAGGCTGGGTGGATGGCGACAGTTATTCTCGTGCGGCACGGCCGCACCACAGCCAATGCCACCGGACTGCTGGCCGGTCGCGCCGCCGGTGTCAGCCTGGACCAGTTCGGGCGCGAGCAGGCGGCTTTGACCGGAGAGCGGCTCGCGGCCGTGCCCGTCGTCGGGGTGGTATCGAGCCCTCTCGAGCGTTGTCAGCAGACCGCCCAGCTCATCCTTGATCGCCAGGCTGGCACTCCGTACGCGCCGTTGGAATCCGATCTAACCGAGTGCGATTACGGCCAGTGGCAGGGCCGCACGCTCAGTGATCTCGCAACCGAAGATCTGTGGTCGGCCGTGCAATCGCAGCCGTCCGCCGTCATCTTTCCCGGCGGTGAATCCATGGCCGCGATGCAGGCTCGGTCGGTGGCAGCGATTCGACGCCACGATGCAGCCTTTGAAGCCGAGTACGGGACGCGGGCCGTGTGGGTGGCGGTGAGTCACGGTGACATCATCAAGTCAATCCTCGCCGACGCGCTCGGCATGCACCTCGACCTGTTCCAGCGTATTAACGTGGGCCCTGCCTCCGTATCGATCGTGCACTACGGCGCTGGTCGGCCGGGCGTCTACGCGACAAACACCGACGCGGGGGATCTGTCATGGCTGTCGAACGGCCTCAACTCTGGCGACGCGCCGGTGGGCGGCGGTGCAGGGCAGGGGGCGCCATGAAGCTCATATGCCTAAAATGCTCATATGCCTACACGTGTTCATGAGTTTGCTTGGCCTGATCGGGTCGTCGTTGGCACCATTGGCCTTCCGGGGGCGCGCACGTTCTACCTGCAGGTGCGCGCAGGGACGCAGATCGTAAGTATCGCCATGGAGAAGCAGCAGTCGGCTCTGCTCGCCGATAAAATCGACGAAATTCTCGACCAACTCCTCACCGTCGAGGGCAACCCCCACAGCGTTCCCACCAGTACCCCCATTGAATTGGTTGACAATGACCAGCTGGAGGCCGTTCAGGAGCAGTTTCGGACCGGCGCCATGAGTTTAGGTTGGGACCCGGCGACGGCGCAGGTGGTGATAGAGGCCTACCCGATCACCGATGTCGACCCTGATAGCAACGACGAGTCGCTTGACGAGGACGACGCTGACGTGCCCGAAATGCTGCTGGTGCGGATGCCGGTCGGCACCGCCCGCGCATTCGCCAAGCGCACTCGTGAGATCGTGGGCGCCGGGCGTCCCGCATGCCCGCTCTGCGGTTACCCCGTAGACGCTGACGGGCACGTCTGCACCCTGCCCGAGGTCTGATGCCGGCGCCCGACCTGCTGACTGCCGAGCTGACGCTTACCGGCCGCATCACGACGGCGTCGAACGCCACCTTCCTGGGCAGCATCGGGGACACGAAAGTCGTCTACAAGCCGATAGCCGGGGAGAAACCGCTGTGGGATTTTCCCGACGGCTTCCTTGCCCACCGGGAGGTTGCCGCGTACCTGGTTTCGGAGGTCCTCGGCTGGAATGTGGTGCCACGCACCTGGCTGCGCGATGGTCCGTTCGGCGAAGGGATGGTGCAGCTGTGGCAGGAGACAGACCCCGACCAGAACGCGGTGGACCTCGTTGCGTCGGACGACGTACCGGAGATCCGCTGGAAACACGTCCTAGAGGGTCAGGATGAGAATGGACGGATGGTCGCCCTCATACACGAGGACTCTCCGGCGCTCAGACGCATGGCGGTGTTCGACGTCGTCGTGAACAACGCCGACCGTAAAGGCGATCACATCCTTGCCATCACGGACGGACACCGGCACGGCGTGGACCACGGGCTCACCTTTCACCGTGACCACAAGCTGCGCACGGTGCTGTGGGGGTGGCTGGGAGACGCTCTGACCCTCGAGGAACTTGCGGGCATCGATCGTGTCAGCGAAGGACTGGACGGTGAGCTGGGCCGAGACCTGGCGGACCTGCTCACCGCCGAAGAAATTGCGTCGGTCGCCGCGCGCTGCGCCCGGTTGAGCTTTGCGCGTCGGTTCCCGGCTCCGAGCGGTGAGATGCCGGCGGTGCCCTGGCCGCTGTTCTAAGGGAAACACGGTTACGGGCATCGCAGGCTGTGTCACGTTGATGGCATGAATCTTGAGGTAGCGGCGGAGCCCATCGTGCTTGATTCCGGAGCTGGTGAGGCCAACCCCATCCCCGGTCGGGAATCCAGTACTACAGTGGATGCATGGCTGCCAGCCGCAATCCGCTCGACGACCTGCGCGAAACGATCGGCCGCCTTGCCGATCAGCTCAAGCTGCCCGGTGCGGAGCGCGTCGACGACTTGGTCGGCGATCTCGTGGGTCCTAGGCCGGGGCCGGCCCGGCCGCTGTCCGAGGTGCAGGCCGAGCTCGACGCGCTGGTTGGACTGGAGACGGTGAAGGAACAGGTGCGGGCCCTCGTCGCACTGCTCCAGGTCCAGGCGCGCCGTAAGGCGCACGGCCTGCCGGAGGTGGCCACATCACAGCATCTGGTGTTCCTCGGAAACCCGGGCACGGGCAAGACCACCGTGGCACGGCTCCTGGCCGAGATGTACCGCGCGGTCGGTTTGCTGCAGAAAGGCCATCTGGTCGAGGTCGACCGTTCGGGCCTGGTTGGGCAGTACGTCGGCACCACCGCCATCAAGACGGACCGGGTGATCCGGCGTGCGCTGGACGGCGTCCTGTTCATCGATGAGGCCTACGCGCTGGCCCCGGAGGACGGCCGGATGGACTTCGGCCCCGAGGCGATCGAGGTCCTGCTCAAGCGGATGGAGGACCACCGCCATCGCCTTGTCGTGATCGTGGCCGGGTACCCGCGGCTGATGGAGTCCTTCTTGCTCTCGAACCCCGGACTGCGCTCCCGGTTCGCCCGCGAGATCACGTTCCCCGACTACTCCGTCGACGCACTACAGACGATCTTCCACCGAATGCTGGCCCAGCACGAGTACAGGCTGGAGCCGGGTGCGGACCAGGTGCTTCGCCGCATCTTCACCGGGCTCCACGCGGGCGAGGACTCCGGCAACGCACGTTTCGCTCGCACGCTGTTCGAGCAGGCGCTCAACCGTCAGGCGCTGCGGCTGTCGCTCGACGAGGAACAAAGTCTCGACGCGCTCGATCGTGAGGCCGTCATGACGCTCACGGCGGACGACATCGTCGAGGCCGCGCTGGCCTTGGGCGAGGAGCCGGAGCCGGAACCGACGCCGGAACCGGAGCGGCCACGCTGGTGGCGCTGGCTGGTTTGACCGGGTCCGCGGCGGCTGTCAGGCGAATGCCCGTCCAGCCCCCCCGGGCGGGAAAAGCACAACATTCCACTGTCATGCAACCGGGGGGACAGGCAGGACTGCAGCTCTGGCAGGAGTCGGGCCCCGACCAGAACGCGGTGGACCTCGTCGCCGAAAACGAATTAGCGGGTATCGGTTGGCAAATCATCCTCCAGGGTCAGGACGAGAAGGGGCGGATGGCAGCACTCATGCATGAGGACTTTCCAGAGCGGGGGCCGCATAAACGGAGGCACGTTGTAAAGGTTCAATGTCCAAAATCAGGGGCATGTGGTCGCTGAACTGCAGCCAGTCCTCGTGCCGGCCGATCTCGAGGGTCGCTGATGCGCCGCGGAGGAAGGCGTAGTCAATATGGTGTCCGAAGTGCAGCTTCTTGGTGTGATAGTAGGTTTTGGTAATTTCGACGCCGTGAGCGATGCCTTCAGTCCGATGGTGAACGCTTCGGAGTCCGAGTCCGTGAAGTTTGTCGACCAACAGGGAATGGTTTCGTCCCGGGTGTTCCCTGTCCCAGATGGTGTTGCTGTTGAAATCGCCGATAAGCAGAGAAGGTGCCGACGACAGGAAGTCAGCGTGCCGATCGACAACCTCGTGAGTGACCCGGACATATTTCAGGTCTTTGTCGCGGACGTGGGCCCATAGCGCGACGATATTCACGCCGTCCACAGTGAACGGAATATGCCAGGGCAGGAGACGTCCCGCGTCATGGAGTACGTAGGAGCGGTCGGTGAAACCTATGACGCCGAGGCCTTTGTGAGGGTTGGAACCGATCCAGGCATTGAACGGAGCATCCGTTTCAGCGATATGTTTCTGCGAAACCTCCGGCAAGACCGCGACATCGGGCTGAAGAGCCTCCACCAGCCAGCGCTTTTTGGCATAACCCATGGCACAGTTCCAGGAGACTATTCGCATGCCCATACGCTACTTGGTTCTCGCAACTCAATAACTCGTTCTAGCGCAAAACCACTGCTTCCTCTGGCCTTTTCCTGCACTTGAACTGCGACCACTTCCGTTACACATGCAAATCGGAACAGCTGCCCTTGCCTAACGAGCCTCGGCTACGGGCTCGTTGTCTGAATCGCTTGCGAGCGCGGCCGGCAACGGCAACCCATACTTCTCGCACAGGAACCGGGTTTGGCAGTACCGCTGCGCGTCGGCGGCTACATTGCCGAGGACTGCGGAGTTCATGCCGGCACCGATGAGGATGCCCACGAACGGCACCACCTTTGCAACGTTCTGAACCGGAACCCTAGAGCCAGCCGGACCAAGGTGCTGCAGTAACTTCTCGAGGGCGGCCAGCAGACGGTGGTCGGCGCGGAGTTTGTCTGACCATCGAACACGTCCTTTGATAGCTTCGGCGGCACGGGCGACGTCACGCAGCGGCTCGACCTTGGCTGCTTGCGCCATGAATGATCGGCGTACCAAGCGTTGGATGAAGATCTGCTCATCGGGGTCTTTAGCGTCGTAGCCGTAGGAGTACGCGATGCGCGACGCAATCGATGTGCTCAGGACTTGGATGACGAGAATGTCGGCTGTCATAGCGGCAGGAATACCGGCCACAGGAACCATAGCCAGCGCACCCATTGCCCCACCTTCCAGCGCGCCAGCAGTCCGCCAAGTGAGGGTGTTGAATCTCAGCAGTCGGTCGCAGACCTTAAGGTCGTGCTCCCGCAGTTCCGTGAAACTGTTGAGGTCGAGACCTCGCTTGCGGGCCAGCTTCTCAACGCCCTCAGGGTCGTTAAGTTCCATAGCCCAGTCGTTGACCAGCTCGAGAAGCGCTGCCGCGCCTTCGAGCGCTGGTCGCACGGCTGCGGTGGCGACAGCGTCGCCGGCACGGCGAATGGGCTCCTTGACCCCGTCTGGCACAGCTGCCGTAACTCTGCTCATGGCCTTGCCCGTTACATCGCTGGTGCGCTCGAGCGCGCCGCTCGCCCAGTTCGGCAGACCACGGCGGTTGTTACGCCTCTGCCAGTGCTCGTTGAGCTTGTCCCACACTTGCCCCTCGTACGCACTCATCGGCAGTGCGGCATCTACGAACGGGTCGGTGTATGTGCTCAATGGGATTCTCCGTTTCGACTGTGATTGCTGGATCTATGTTGCTATAAAAGCTGGGACGTATGGGTGAGGGCGCAGCGGGTCGTAGCTGCGCATTATTAAAAGGTGTTATTCAGGTGTGGGAGCACGGAGCGTAAATCGCGCCGCAGGGGGAAGGACAGGGTGTCGGCTAAACCGAAGGTCTCCTTCCCCCAAGGTCACGCCTAGCCCGGAATCTGGATCCGCGCCGCTTCCTGCAGCAACGGATCGGAGATGATCACCGTGGCCGCCCCGGGAGCCACGTCGAAGGCGATGAACCCACGGGACTTGTCCCCCGGCAGTACATCGCCGGAGCCCAGCTGGTTGTCGGCAAACATGTTCAGGTCAGCCTTCCGGCCGCCGGCGTCCTTGGCCGAGAAGTAGAGCGGGTTCGAGCTCGTCTTTCCGGACTCGGTCTCCCACAGCACGTCCAGGAGCAGGTAAGTCCCGTTCTTCGGCGGCGTTGCAAAGGCAGTGGTGGTCACTGCGTCCGTGCGGACAGCGGAAACAATGGTGATCCTAGCGACATCGCCGTTCTTCATCTTCACCGCGAAGGGTGTCCCCACCGCGGGTGCCGCCGGAGCCGCCGGTGCTGGAGCGGCCGACGGCGGTGCTGCCGCCGGCTGCGCGGCTGCCTCAGCAGGAGCCGCGGAGGCAGCGGCAGAGGCGATGGGACTGGAATCCGCCACAGGCTTGCCGCCGCTGGAGCACGAACCCATGACGATGCCGAGCAGCAGGACGCCGGCAGGAATCACAAAACGCTTCTTCTTGTAAAACGGGCGGCGCTTGGCCGGGGCCTGAGCAAACGGCGCGGACGGGACTGAATCAAAGTTCTGGTGTGACATGGTGGTGCCTTTCGAGAGTGTGGTGTGGTGTGACTGCGGAGTTACTGCTTTTCCCATTTGCCGCAGCGGGTTGAATTGAAGTCCTGGCCCGGGGAGAGCGTGACCACAGGGCGGCCACCACCAGGGATGTCGTTTTCGATGATGTCGCCGCCGTTGCTGCCGCTGCGGTAGATCCCCCAGTAGCACGTGGATCCCACGGCTGCGGCGGCACGGTACGTCCCGGGTTCGATGTCGGAGCCCACGGTCCACGTGCCGTCGCCCACCGTGTTGGCAGCCTTCGCCTTCTCGGCCCCGGTCACGGCCTCTTCGCGGGCTTTCACGGCAGCCTCGGCTGCTTTGACCGCGGCGTCTGCCTTCCCAACCTCGGTTTCCCTGGTGGAGACCTTGGCTTCACGGGAGGCAATGCCGTTCTGGAGGGTGTCGTACTTGCCCTTCACAGACGCGTAACTGCTCAGAGCTGCGTCACGCTCAACTTCGACCGTTTCCTTCTCACCAGCCAGAGCGGTGTAGGCCTCACTCGCCTTCGGGTCGGGAAGTACCGTGCCGAAGGCGATACCGCCACCAAGAAGGACGACGGCGGCCGTCGCCACAAGGATGCGCTTCTTCCGGCTGCGTTTCGGTGCGGCAGCTTCCGGCTGGGCCTGGAGCTCCGAAGGTTCCGCCGTGTCCGGCAGCGGTGTGCCGGCGTCGTCCGTGTTCAACATGTTCTCTTCCTCTGTTCGTGGATCACAGCTGAACGGTGGCGGGATGCTGATCCCCCAATGTGCGGTCTCCCGCCACCGTCGCAGCTCCGGAAGATTCCTTCTTGGCTGCAGAACGAACCTACGGTCATCGACCGATGCAACGGCCTTGGGTCACTGATAACCCGGGTTATCAGTGCAAAGCGAGGAATGTCGCTTCGGACCAATAGGCTGGTGGGACCATCACGACTGAAGGGGGCAGCCTTGGAGACTTCAACACAGACCTTGCGCATGACGCTCTCCGATGTCGCCTCGCTGGCCCAGGTTCAGCGGCCGGTTGTGTCCATGTGGCGCAAGCGCAGCAGCGGAGGTCCGCTTCCGTTCCCGACGGCTGCGGAGCGAATCAACGGCATCGAGATGTTCGACGCCGATCACGTCACCGCCTGGCTCCAGGCCACTGGCCGCGGCAACAACCCGGAGGCGCGGAACGACGTCGCGGTCTTCGCGAAACTTACTGCACCAGCAGCCGCAGCCCACTGGGACAGCCGTCAGACGTTCGACGGCCTGACCTCGCTCCTCGCCCTAAAAGTCATCACCGGGGAGGCTCTGGCACAGAAAACCGCCGCGGAACTCCTGGACGCCGCCGATGAAGCCGACCCGGACGATGTGTTCCTCTACAGCGAGCTTGAAGCCCTCGGCTCCGCGCTGACCGGGCTGGCAAGCTTCGCCGACAGGCTGGCGGACAGCGCCTTCAGTGCGCCGGCCGCGTTCGAAAAGCTGCTTGCCCACCGATTCAAGGACGGGCTGCGCGAGCAGTCAGACACGGCGCTGACAGAGGCCGCGCTGACGCTTATGGGGGCGGCCGCGATGGAGCTGGCCTCCACGCTGGACGGCAGGACCGTCATCGTCGACTCGACGCCGGGCGGGAGCGACGTCATGGTCGGCATCGTGGAACGGTTCGGCGAGTCGCGTCCCATCACGCTCCTGACCGCAGACCACCACGGGAGCGCCTCCCGGCAGGCGCGCCGGCGGCTGGCCGTACATGGCGCGGACAACGAGCCGGTGAAGGTGGACGCCAAGGGAGCATTCGCAGTCAGCGGTCCCGCGGTTCACGTGGCGCAATACCCGGCCCCGGGCGACCCGTCCCCGAACACCAGCGGCATCCTGCTGGGCATCGAGAACATCGTGCTGCAAATGGACGACGCCCAGCGGGCGGTGGTCATCGCTTCCGCCCGCGTCGTGTGCGACGCCCTCGACGGAGACGACGGCAACCTCCGCTCGGACCTCCTGCGGTCCGGCAGGGTCCGCGCCATCATCCGGCTGCAGCCGGGCCTGCTACGCGCCAAGCCGCGCGAACCCCAGGCGTTGTGGGTGCTCGGGCCGTCCTTTGCAGAGGTGCCCATCGCCGACCGGTGGACCATGGTGGCCGACCACGCTGCAGAAGTTCGGCCGCAGCAAGTCGGAGAAGGACGCCGGCGCCGACCACCCGCTGCTGTCCGACCGGCGCAACATAATTGTCGTGGTTGATGAGGCCCACCGGTCCCATTACGACGACCTGGACGGCTATGCCCGGCACCTGCGTGACGCGCTGCCGCACGCGACCCTGATCGCATTCACTGGCACACCGATATCCTTCGACGACCGCAACACCCAAGACGTCTTCGGGGACTACATCGATATCTATGACCTCTCGCGGGCGGTAGAAGATGGTGCCACGGTGCCGGTGTACTTCGAGCCGCGGCTGATCAAAGTAGGACTGGCCTCAGACGTCACGGAGGAGATTCTTGACCAGGCCGCGGACGAGGCCACGGTTGGTCTGGATGACACCGAACGCGCACGCCTTGAGGCGAGTGTCGCCGTCGTCAATGCCGTTTATGGTGCCCCGCAGAGGATCGCCGCGCTCGCCGAGGACCTGGCGGCGCACTGGGAGAACCGGCGCGAGCGGATGGCCAAGTTCATCGAGGCGCCCGGCAAGGCGATGATTGTCGGCGGAACGCGGGAGATCTGCGCGAAACTGTATTCCGCCATTGTGGAGCTGCGGCCCGACTGGCATTCAGACGACCTATCCAAGGGCAAGATCAAGGTGGTGTACTCGGGCGACGCGACGGATTCACCGCCGGTGTCCGACCATGTGCGCCGCGATTCGTTGAACGCCCAGGTGAAGGAGCGGCTCAAGAATGTGGACGACGAGCTGGAACTCGTGATCGTCAAGGACATGATGCTCACCGGCTACGACTCCCCGCCGCTGCATACGCTGTATCTGGACCGGCCGCTCAAGGGCGCGCTGCTGATGCAGACATTGGCACGAGTGAACCGCACGTTCCGCGGCAAGCAGGACGGGCTTCTGGTGGCGTACGCGCCGCTGGCGGAGAACCTGGCGAAGGCGCTGGGCGAGTACACGCAGTCGGACCGGGCGAACAAGCCGGTGGGCAAGAACATCGACGAAGCCGTCGGACTGACGGTTTCCCTCGTGGAATCCCTGCGTTCCTTGCTGGCTGGTTACGACTGGAAGGCTGTGCTGATGAAGGGCGGCCCGAAGGCGTTCCTCAACGCAGTCACGGGCGCAGTCAGTTACCTCCGCAATCCCGGTACGCCCGGCAACCAGCCGGCAGACGGGGAGGAGTCGGTTGCTTCTCAGTACCGCAGGTTCTCCAGCCAGTTGTCGCGTGCTTGGGCGCTGTGCTCCGGTTCGGATACGTTGGCGGAGCTGCGGCCGGAGATCCAGGTATACGAGGAAATCCGTGTCTGGATGGCGAAGTACGACGCTGCCGACCGACAGGCCAGCGGTGAACCGGTTCCTGAGGAGATCCAGCGGCTACTGGGTCAGCTCATTGCCAACGCCACGTCGTCGGGCGAGGTGCTGGATATCTACGACGCGGCGGGCATGCCGAAGCCGTCCCTGGATGACCTGACGCCCGAGTTCATCGCCAAGACGCAGAGGGCACGGAATCCGCAACTGGCTATTGAAGCGTTGCGGAAGCTCATTGCGGATGAGTCGGCCGCGTCCACGCGCAACAACGTGATCCGGCAGAGGGCGTTCTCAGAGCGGATTACCGAGCTGATGAAGAAGTACACTAACCAGCAGCTGACGTCAGCTGAAGTCATCGCTGAGCTGGTCGAGCTGGCGCGCGACGTTGCCGCTGAAGGTAACCGTGGAGCGCACTTCACTCCCCCACTGAACTCGGACGAACTCGCGTTTTACGATGCTGTGGCTTCTAACGAATCGGCGGTTGAGGTCCAGGGAGAGGGGAAGCTGGCTGAGATCGCGCGGCAGCTTGTGAACGTCATGCGGCGCGACGTGCGGACCGACTGGACCGTGCGCGACGATGTCCGGGCTAAGCTCCGGTCTTCCATCAAACGGCTGCTGGTCCTCAACGGATATCCGCCGGACAAGCAGCCGGAGGCGATCAAGCTCGTCATGGAGCAGATGGAGTCCATGGCGCCGCGGTTTGCCGAGGCACGGGCGTAGCCCGCAATGTCCCTAGGCAAGTACAACCTCGAGAGAACGCTGTGAGCCCCACGATCTCAAAGGAAGACATTTGACCCCTGGCCTGTCATCACAGAGCGATGCCTCAACGGCGAATGGACTGGCACGGGTCCATTGGGAGTGGAGCTGCGTCGAGGGCTAAACATCGAGCGACGTTCAGCCGACCCCGTTATCCTGGTCTTGCGGCCCCGGCTGCACAGCAACAGCCCAGGTTGGGCATTTCCCCAGCCTGGGCTAGGGCTTCAACAGCTAGTTAACGTTGACGGGTTCTTCCGCAGAAACTGTGGACTCTGACGTTGCATCCGCGAACGGCCACTCGTCTCGTTTCATGTAACCAAGAACCACAGGCGGCAGACCGAGTGCGGAAGTTAGTTGAGTAAAGAACTGACGGATGTAGGGGTAAGCAATGAAGTAGACATTGGTCTCAATCCAAGCCGAAACTGTCGCGGCGCTGACGTCAAGCTCCCCAATAACACTGAAGGCCACAATGTGGTTTGCCCGGATAATTGTCGCGTTGTCCTCGCCCTGGCCAGCAAAGCAGCTCAGTACGTGTTCCAGCCGAACCAACAGGACATTTGCTTCGGGATCGTAGGCGAACCCGGGTTCGCCACGAACTAGCTTCACTGTCATGTCAGCGGCAGCGCTTTGGACCGGCCCGGCATGGACTTCATCCAGACGGACCTGTACCGGCTCGGTCGCAGCTACGAGGGCAGCTACTTCAGAGGGATTTACGGCAGCGTCCTCCGGCTCAGCGTGGATCCGCAGCAAGGTCACAATATCTCCGATTCAATTTGCTAGACATGGGCGGCCGCCCCCACAAGGTCGTAAACAGCTGTTACGACCTTCTGGGCACGGCCGCCCGCGCTAACGCGGACGGCTGGCAAAACGGTCTGAAACTTCGGCTGAACCGTCGGCAACTTCATCACGGCTTGATGCCATTGCACGGACGTGTGATCAGGATTGCGCATCAGGCAATTCTCAATCTGCGTCATCAGCTCGAGACTTGGAAGATCCTCTTCCAAGTCAAGTTCGCGAGCAGACTTGAGCCACGAGGCGATCTCCGTCCACGCCCATATCTTCATAGACCCGGCACCAATGTAATCAAATGGCACTGGAAAATCCTTGGCCGCGGTCCACTTTCGCGCCCCTTCCCGGCTGACGCCGGCGCGTTGAGCAATGTCAGTTACACCGACCAAGTCGCGATGTACACCAACAATTTTAAGACCGTCCAACTGCTTCTCTAGGCGGCGGGCAACATCGATAACCTCGGCGACCGCATCCCTGCGCTCAACGAAGGCGGTCACCGTGACCATGCCATCCACCGTTTCCCAAAACGTGTCGGAAAATTGTTCGGCCAAGACGTTTTCAGTAGCTTCAGACTCTAGATCAATACCGGATACGCGCAGGGTTATTTCAATCATTTTCACTCCCCAAGATGTATAGCTGTTTCTAACTATCCCACAGCAGTTGGCAACTGCCAACCAACTATGGGCCATCTTTAGGTACAGAGCCGTAACGATTCGCCCACACCCTAAGGGCGACACGCTGGCTCTTCAGCTCGTCCAGCCAAATACCCAGCCGCTCGACTGTTGCATCCTTTGACGGCAGCTCCCTGAGCGTAAGCTCGGCTGTTCGAAGTTGGGAACCTGCGACACCTAGCAGATCTGAGGGGATGGCATCGGCGCCCTCGGCCCCCAAAAGCTCACCAACCAGGTCCTGTGCATTGTCGAGGTCTTGGTTGGCCTCATCGAACGCCGCCTCCGCATCGGCAAGCTGCTCGGAGGCAAGCTCCAAGATTTCCAGCATCGACTGTTGGGCATCGTTCCTCTCGAGAAGAGCTTTGGCCGCCCTAAGAAGCTTGGCAGCTTCCTCCAGTGCAGTCTCTACCCGCCCAAGAGGGTCCCTGAAGTCACGATGTTCACACCGCCCGACCCTTTTACGGGATGTACGGGCCACGCCTTCCGAACCCTTCCCGGTTGAGAAGACCCGAATTTTGTGGTTGGGATCAGCACTGGGGCAAATCAAGGTCAAACCGCCGTGACTGGTGGCTTTCTCACTGGACCACCCGAAGCGCCGGGCCAGGTCCAAGGTCTTCTGCCACTCCTTATTCTGATGGGTCCAAACGGACTCCGCCACTCCGCCCCCTCCGGTGGACCAACAATTTTTTGATTCTCAATCTCAATCTTGGCTCATGCAGTGACGAGTAAAAGTCCTAGAAGTC
This sequence comes from Pseudarthrobacter sulfonivorans, assembly GCF_014712225.1. Taxonomy (GTDB): domain Bacteria; phylum Actinomycetota; class Actinomycetes; order Actinomycetales; family Micrococcaceae; genus Arthrobacter; species Arthrobacter sulfonivorans. Next base: position 112,225 of record NZ_JACXBW010000003.1, on the reverse strand, counting down.
CCAGTCGTCGTCTTCCGTGTTAACGGCCTTGCCGATCACGTAAGACGAACCTGACCCGGAGAAGAAGTCGTGGTTCTCGTCAGCATTCGGGGACAATGCCGAGAGGATGGCCGGGTTCACGTCGGTGACGGAGGCCGGGAACATGGCCTCGTAGCCCAGGTTCATCAGGGCCTTGTTGGCGTTGTAGTGCAGGAACTTCTTGACGTCCTCGGCCAGGCCGACGGAGTCGTAGAGGTCGTGGGTGTACTGGACTTCGTTTTCGTAGAGCTCGAAGAGCAACTCGAACGTGTAGTCCTTGATCTCCTGCTTGCGCTCCTCGGAGAGGCCTTCCAGGCCCTTCTGGAACTTGTAGCCGATGTAGTAGCCGTGCACGGCCTCATCGCGGATGATCAGGCGGATCAGGTCAGCCGTGTTTGTCAGCTTGGCGCGTGAGGACCAGTACATGGGCAGGTAGAAGCCTGAGTAGAACAGGAAGGACTCCAGCAGGGTGGAGGCCACCTTGCGCTTCAGGGGATCGTCGCCCTGGTAGTAGTCCATGACGATCTGGGCCTTCTTCTGAAGGTTCACGTTCTCGGTGGACCAGCGGAAGGCCTCGTCGATCTCCTTGGTGGAGGCCAGCGTGGAGAAAATCGAGGAGTAGCTCTTCGCGTGCACCGACTCCATGAACGCGATGTTCGTGTAGACGGCTTCCTCATGCGGGGTGATCGCGTCCGGAATCAGGGAAACTGCGCCGACGGTGCCCTGGATGGTGTCCAACAGGGTCAGGCCCGTGAACACGCGCATGGTGAGCTGCTGCTCGTCCGGGGTCAGCGTGGCCCACGACTGCACGTCGTTGGACAGCGGGATCTTCTCCGGCAGCCAGAAGTTGTTGACGAGGCGGTTCCAGACATCCACGTCCTTGTCGTCCTGGATGCGGTTCCAGTTGATCGCCTCGACGTGGCTAAGCAGCTTGACCTTTTCGGTCATGTCATCCCCTAAAAATGTTGGGTTTGTTCTTTGAAGTTAAGCGTACGACGGCGGGCGGCCGCCCGCCGTCGTACTGTCACCGATTTAGTTGAACATTAAAGCATGCAGCTGACGCAGCCGTCCACCTCCGTCCCTTCCAGCGCGAGCTGGCGGAGACGGATGTAGTAGATGGTCTTGATGCCCTTCTTCCAGGCATAGATCTGGGCCTTGTTGATGTCGCGCGTGGTGGCGGTGTCCTTGAAGAACAGCGTCAGGGACAGGCCCTGGTCCACGTGCTGGGTGGCGGCGGCGTAGGTGTCGATGACCTTCTCGTAGCCGATCTCGTACGCGTCCTGGTAGTACTCCAGGTTGTCGTTGGTGAGGTACGGCGCCGGGTAGTACACGCGGCCCAGCTTGCCTTCCTTGCGGATCTCAATCTTGGACGCCACCGGGTGGATCGAGGAGGTGGAGTTGTTGATGTAGGAGATCGAGCCGGTCGGCGGCACAGCCTGCAGGTTCTGGTTGTAGATGCCGTGCTTCATGACCGAGGCCTTCAGCTCGCGCCAGTCCTCCTGCGTGGGGATGTGGATGTTCTTGAACAGCTCCGCAACCTTTTCGGTCTGCGGCACCCACTCCTGCTCCGTGTACTTGTCGAAGAACTCGCCCGAAGCGTACTTGGACTTCTCGAAGCCGCCGAAGGTCTGCCCGGTCTGGATGGACAGCAGGTTCGAGGCCCGGATGGCGTGGTAGACCACCGAGTAGAAGTAGATGTTGGTGAAGTCCAGGCCCTCTTCGGAACCATAGTGGACCCGCTCGCGGGCCAGGTAGCCGTGCAGGTTCATCTGGCCGAGGCCAATGGCGTGGCTCTGGTCATTGCCGCGGGCGATGGACGGAACCGACGTGATGTTGGACATGTCCGACACTGCCGAGAGGGACCGGATGGCCGTCTCGATGGTCAGGCCGAAGTCCGGGCTGTCCATGGCCTTGGCGATGTTCAGCGAACCCAGGTTGCAGGAGATGTCCTTGCCGGTCTGGTCGTAGGACAGGTCATCGTGGTACGTGGTGGGCTGCGAAACCTGGAGGATCTCCGAGCACAGGTTGGACATGATGATCTTGCCGTCAATCGGGTTCTCCCGGTTCACGGTGTCCTCGAACATGATGTACGGGTAGCCCGATTCGAACTGGATCTCGGCGAGCGTCTGGAAGAACTCACGCGCTTTGATCTTGGTCTTCTTGATCCGGGAATCGTCCACCATCTCGTAGTACTTCTCGGTGACCGAGACGTCGGAGAACGGCATGCCGTAGACCTTTTCGACGTCGTACGGGGAGAACAGGTACATGTCCTCGTCCTTCTTGGCCAGCTCGAACGTGATGTCCGGGATGACAACGCCCAGCGAGAGGGTCTTGATGCGGATCTTCTCATCCGCGTTCTCGCGCTTGGTGTCCAGGAAGCGGTAGATGTCCGGGTGGTGCGCATGCAGGTACACCGCACCGGCGCCTTGGCGGGCACCAAGCTGGTTGGCGTAGGAGAAGCTGTCCTCGAGGAGCTTCATCACGGGGATGACGCCGGAGGACTGGTTCTCGATCTGCTTGATCGGGGCGCCAACTTCGCGGATGTTGGTCAGCGCGAACGCGACACCGCCGCCGCGCTTGGAGAGCTGCAGGGCCGAGTTGATGGACCGGCCGATCGACTCCATGTTGTCTTCGATGCGCAGCAGGAAGCAGGAGACCAGCTCGCCGCGCTGCTTCTTGCCGGCGTTCAGGAACGTGGGGGTGGCCGGCTGGAAGCGGCCTTCGATGATCTCGTCCACCATCTGCAGCGCGAGCTTCTCGTCGCCGCGGGCCAGGTGCAGGGCCACCATGCAGACGCGGTCCTCGTAGCGCTCCAGGAAGCGCTTGCCGTCAAATGTCTTCAGCGTGTAGGACGTGTAGAACTTGAACGCGCCCAGGAAGGTCTCGAAGCGGAACTTCTTCTTGTAGGCGCGGTTGAACAGCTCACGGATGAAGTTCATCGTGTACTGGTCGAGCGTTTCGCGCTCGTAGTAGTCGTTCTTGACCAGGTACTCGAGCTTCTCTTCCAGGTCATGGAAAAAGACGGTGTTGTTGTTCACGTGCTGCAGGAAGTACTGGTGGGCGGCCTCGCGGTCCGCCCCGAACTGGATCTCGCCGTTCGGGCCGTACAGGTTCAGCATGGCGTTGAGCTCGTGATAGCCCAGCCCCTTGTAGGCGGCCGGCATCTCGGGCTTCTCGACGGCGGCACCCGCGCGGGTGCCCTGGCCTTCGGCCCTGGTTACTTCTGTGTCTGCGACAGTCGTGTCCAAAACGTGTCCAATCCATTGTTTACGCGGGCAACGTCTTCTGGCGTGCCCATAAGTTCAAATCTGTATAGCCGGGGTACGTGGCATTTCGCCGCGATGATGTCCGCGGCCATGCAGTAGTTGTCCCCAAAGTTTGTGTTGCCTGCACCGATGACCCCGCGGACCAGTTGCCTGTTCTGCGGGTTGTTCAGGAAGCGGATGACCTGCTTGGGCACTGAGCCCTCTCCCCCGGTGCCGCCGTAAGTAGGAACCACCAGCACGTACGGCTGTGCAGCAAGAAGGGGCGCGTCCTTTGCCTGGAGCGGGATCCGCGCCGCGTCGATGCCCAGCTTCATGACGAAGCGCCTGGTGTTCTCGGAGGTGGAGGAAAAATAGATGAGCCGGCTCTGGGTGGTGACAGGCGGCAACGGGGCCGTCTGGGCCCTGGCCTCTGCCAGTGCTGCCACGGGAGTCACCTCATGTGTGGGTTCGAAAATTGCCGGCTGGCGGGAAGTGGAGGCTAAGCCACGGAGGAAACTGCAGCCTGGGCCAGTTCCTCGATCTTGTCCGGGCGGAAGCCTGACCAGTGGTCCTGGTCGGTGACCACAACAGGTGCCTGCATGTAGCCAAGTGCCTTCAGGCGCTCGAGCGCATCGGCGTCCTGGGAGATGTCAACGCTCTGGTATGCGATGCCCTTTTTGTCCAGCGCTCGGTACGTCGCGTTGCACTGCACACACGCAGGCTTGGTGTAAACCGTAACGGTCATAGTCCCTGTCCCCTTTATCGAAATCTTCGCTCGTCTTTGTCCCGCCCAAGCTGTACGTCGATACTACATGTAGTGCAGACGGCTCTTCGGAACCCCAAGATGATGTATTACAAGTATGTCATTTAATGCACTTTTAATCCACAGGCGGGCGCTTCAAAATGTCCCGGATTCCAGCGTTTTTTGCCAGCTTCATCCACACCCTGTGGAGTACTTAGCCACATTTAACGGCCCGCGTGTCGTTTACTGGACGGCGTGTCGAGCCCCGTTGCCAGGGTCCGGGAAAGCGACCCGGACCACTACATGTAGTGGCCTACGGCACGCGACCGGACGCGGCCAAGAGACGCACGTCTCCCATTGCCTTAGAGGTTGTCCATTGCTTCGCAGGGACTAGCCCCGGGCTGGGTTCGGTGGACGTTTCTTGCAAGCCGGCCGATGAGGACCCCGAGGGACCGGGCGTCGTCCTCTTCGAGCCCGCCAAGGAGTTCCGCTTCGGCGGCGGCAACTCGTTCCTCATACGTGACAAGCATCTGCCGACCGCTTTCGGTGGCGATGATCTTCCGGGCCCGACGGTCGGCCGGGTCGGGGATGCGTTCGACAACACCGGCGTCCACCAGGGTGTCGAGCAGATAGGTCAGGACGGTCCTGTCGATGGCCAGATGGGCCCCGAGAGCCTGCTGGTTCGGCGGATCTTTATGCACAACGGCGGAGAGCACCTGAAAGCCGCGGATGCCGGCCGGCATCTCGGCAACGGCGGCCTCAAACCGGGTCTGGTAGCCGCGCAGCACCATGCCCAGGTGCCACCCCAGGTCGCCTGGAACGGCTGCAGTCGTGATTCCAGTGCTGGTCTGAGTGCTTTCGGTCATGACCACATCATACCGCCAACCGTGAAGTTGCACAGATGTTCTGTTGAGAATATAGTCTGTCCAACAACATATTTACATCCCGGAAGGTCGACAGCATGAGCGCTCCGCAGAATCACCCGGCAGAACCCCGGACAATCGGGGTCCTCGGCGCGGGAAGGGTGGGAACCGCCGTCGGCCGCCAGGCGCTCAAGGCCGGTTACGACGTCCTGGTCGCCACCTCCCAGCCGGCTGACGACATCGCGCTCATGGTGCAGATCATGACGCCCGGCGCGATCGCGGTCACGGCCGCCGAGGCGGCGGGATCGGACATCGTGGTCGTCGCGGTGCCGCTGCACAAATACCGCACGCTAAACCCGGAACTCCTGGCCGGCAAGACGGTCATCGACGCGATGAACTACTGGGCACCAGTGGACGGCGAGATCGACGACTTCGAGAACGAAGACAGGACGAGCAGCGAAATCGTCCAGGCGTACCTGGCGCGCTCGAACGTCGTGAAGACGCTCAATCACATCGGCTACCACGACCTCGAAGTTGACGGCCAGGAACCCGGCTCTGAACGCCGGCGGGCCCTCGCCCTGGCCGGTGACCATCAGGACGCGAAGGAGCTGGTCAGCCGATTCATCAACCGGATCGGCTACGACGCGGTGGACGCGGGGCCGCTCGCTGCCGGCCGCAGCTTCCAGCCGGGCACCGAGATCTTCAACGGCAGCCACACGGCGGACCAGCTGCGCTCCATCCTGGCCGCGCTGCGCGAACCTGCCCGCGCCTGAACCCCGGCATTCAACCACCCACAGCACTGCATTCAGGAGAACATCATGGAACTCGGCGCCTACAGCTTCGGCGACACCCCGCGCAATCCCGACGGGAGCCTCAGGCCCACCTCCGAGGCCATCCGCAACCTCCACGAGGCCATCGTCCTCGCGGACCAGAACGGACTGGACTACTTCGGAATCGGCGAACACCACACCGTGGACATGCCGGCCTCCTCACCGGGAACCGTGATCGCCGCAGCAGCGTCCGCCACCAAGCAGATCAAGCTGGGCAGCGGCGCGAGCATCATCAGCACCGATGACCCGGTGCGGGTGTTCCAGCAGTTCGCCACCGCTGACGCTGTCTCCGGCGGCGGCCGGATCGAAATCACCGCCGGCCGCGGATCCTCCGTTGAGACGTTCCCGCTGTTCGGCTACGACCTGAGTGACTACGACCGGCTCTACGCCGAAAAGCTTGACCTGCTGATGGCCATCAACAGCAGCAAAACCGAAAACGTCACCTGGTCCGGAACCGTGAGGCCCGCACTCGACGATCTCGCCGTCGTGCCCCGGCCTGTCAACGGCAGGCTGCCCCTCTGGCTGGCCACCGGCGGCAGCGCCCCATCCTCGGTCCGCGCCGGGGAGCTCGGCCTGCCCATTTCCTACGGCATCATCGGCGGAACACCTTCGCGGTTCGCTCCACTGGCAGAGCTCTACCGGGCCACCGCCGCGAAGGCCGGTCACACCGGCGACGACATCAAGGTCTCCGTGGCGACCCTCGGCCTGATCGCCCCGACCAAGAAGGAAGCACTGGAACGCTTCTACCCCGGCTGGTACAACCTCAACATCGAAATGGGAAAGCTCCGGGGCTGGCCCGCGCCGGACAAACGCCACTTCCTGGCACAGGCCGCGTTCCCCGGCGCGTACTACGTAGGCGACCCGGACGAAGTCGCCCAACGCGTGGTGGATCTGCACGGGCACATGGGACACATGCGCCACTTCCTGCAGATGGACATCGGCGGCCTGCCCCACGAACACTTCCTGGAATCAATCACACTGCTGGCCACAGAGGTCAAACCCCGCGTGGAACGCCTGCTGAAGAACCGGTAACGCTCCTGAAGAACCCGTAACGTAGCCCGCCGGTTCAACCCCGGGCCACGAGGTTGTCCCGGATCTCCCGGCGCAGGACCTTGCCGATGAGCGAACGCGGCAGGGAGTCGAGCACCACCACCCGGCGCGGCACCTTGTAAGCAGTCAGCTGCTCCCGGGCAAAGGCCAGCAGCGCATCAGGATCGATAGTGGTGCCCGGGATCGGAACCACGGCGGCGACCACGTCCTCGCCCCCGCCGGGCCGCGGCAACCCCACCACGGAGACTTCGGAAATGCCCGGGAAGGTCTCGATGACGTCCTCCACCTCACTGGGCGAGACGTTGAAGCCGCCGGTGATGATCAGTTCCTTGATCCGGTCCCGGATGGTGATGAAGTAGTCGTTATCCACCGAGACGATGTCTCCGGTGCGGAACCAGCCGCCGTCGAGCAGTGCATCCTCGGTCTCCTCCGGCCGGTTCCAGTAGCCGCAGAACACCTGCGGGCCGCGGATCAGGAGCTCGCCCTCCTCCCCCGGGGCGCGGTCCAGGGCCAGGTTCTTCGGGTCCACCACCCGGATGTCCGTCAGCGGGAACGGCACACCCACGGTGCCGGGCTTCCGGCTCGGTCCGAAGGGGTTGCCGATGGCGATCGGCGAGGTTTCGGTGAGCCCGTAGCCTTCGATGAGGTAACCGCCGGTCGCCTTTTCCCAGGTCTCCACCGTGGCCGTGGGCAGGTTCATGGCCCCGGAGATGGAGAAGCGGATGGTTTCCAGCCCGATGCCGCGTTGCGCCGCCGCGGCCGCAATGCGGTCGTAGATCGGCGGTACGGCGGGCAGGAACGTGGCAGGAGACTTCGTGAGTGCCTTCAACACGAGGTCGACGTCGAACTTGGGGAACAGGACCAGCTTCGCGCCGATGCTGAGGGCGAACGTCATGCACAGGGTAAGGCCATAGGCGTGGAACATCGGCAGCACCGCGTAGACGGTCTCCCTGCCCTCCTTCAGCCCAGGCACCCAGGCCCGGCCCTGCGCGGCGTTGGCCTGCAGATTGGCGTGGGTGAGCATCGCGCCCTTAGGCAGGCCGGTGGTGCCGGACGTGTACTGGATGACGGCAAGATCCTGGGCCGCGGGACGCGGATGTTTCTTCTTGAGTCTTCCGGATGTGAGGAGCTGCCGCCACGGCAGCACCGGGCGCGGGGCGGGCGCTGGCCGGCCCTTCGGCTCGCCCCTGCCGACGGTGAGCGCAGCACGGGCCTTCCGAGCGGCGGGTACGGGAAGCCGCAGCGCCAGGCGCTGCGGCAGCGGCATCGCGGGGATGAGTTCCACCGAGACAATCGTGCGGAGCCCGACGTCGGCCGGCAGCTGGCGGACCCGCGACACGGCCTTGTCCCAAACGATCGCGACGGCGGCCCCATGGTCCTCGAACAGGTGGCGCAGTTCACGGTCCGTGTAGAGCGGATTGTGTTCGACCACCACCGCGCCGAGACGCAGCACGGCATGGAAGGCGACGACGTGCTGCGGGCAGTTCGGCATCACCAGGGCCACCCTGTCGCCCGCTTTGACGCCCAGTTTCTTCAGGCCGGCGGCGGCCCGGCTGATCAGTTTTCCGAGCTCACGGTAGCTTGTTCCGGCGCCAAAGAACTCCAGGGCGGTCTTGGACCCGCAGCGGCGCACGGACTGGTCCATGAGGTCCACCAGCGAACCCTCCGGGAGCACCAGGTCCGCCGGGACACCCGGCCCGTAGGAACTTGTCCACGGACGCTCACTCCAGTACTGCCCCGGTTGCGCTGCGGCGCCCTGCCCCATATCGCCGTCGGTCGCCTTCCGCGTGGTCCTCTTCATCATCAGTCCTTGCCGCTGGAGTCTGCCGGAGTCTGCGAGCGTACCTGCGCGCCGCAAGAATCCTACCTGCGCGCAGACGGATGAGACGGCCTCTATCTGCGGTCCCGCTTGATTGTCGGACCCCCTTGTCATGATGGATACATGAGGAACCCGGCAGTGGCGAAGGCATATGCGGACATCAGCGCGGCCGTTGCTGTGCTCACCGGCGTGGTGAACGAACCCGGTTCCGATGGACTTCCTGCGGAGGGCGACCCGCTGCGGGTATTGTCCGAGGATTGCCTGGATATTCTGACCGGCGCCGCGGCGGCGGATGCGCAGATGGCTGGTTTGAAAGCACTAACAGCGGTGACATACGCGGACACTGCCCAGGCCGCAACACCTCCGGAGGCTTCGGTCCAGGCCCAGGAGATGGCAGTCACGGCTGAGGTTGCGTGTGCCCTGACCATCGGTGACCGAGCGGCGGGTTCGTTCCTGGCGGTTTCCCACGCCCTGACCAATACCTTGCCGTTGACCCTGGCCGCCCTGCAGTCCGGAACCATCTCCTGGCAGCACGCCCGGGTCATGGCGGACGAAGCCGCCACCCTTGACCGGGCCGGTGCCGCCGCACTGGAGGCCCACTTCCTGGACCCCGACGCGCCGGGCCCGGCCAGTGGGTGTCCCGCCGGCGAAATGCCGGCATCCCGGTTCCGTCACCGGGCCCGCACCTGGCGCGAACGCCACCACACCGAGAGCATCGAAAAGCGCCACACGAAAGGTGTCCTGGACCGTCGGGTCGAGTACGTGCCGGACCAGGACGGGATGGCCTGGCTCACGGCCTACCTCCCGGGGGACCAAGCCGCTGCGATCTGGAACCGGACCACCGCCGTGGCCCGTGGTCTGCAAGGCCCCGACGAGCCCCGGACGCTCACCCAACTCCGGGCCGACGTCTTCGCCGCCGCCCTCCTTCGCGGCGGAAACCAGGACAGCAGCGGGAACCAGGGCAGCGGCGATATCCAGGGCAGCGCCGGCAACCAGGGCAGCGGCGATATCCAGGGCAGCAACGGGAGCGCGGAAGGCAGCAATCCCGGGCAGGTTCCGCCGCCGCGGGCCGAGGTCCTGGTGACGGTCCCGGTGTTCTCCCTGCTCGGCGCCACCGAGGAGCCAGCGATGCTGGACGGCTACGGCCCCATCCCGGCGTCGATGGCCCGGGACCTCGTGGCGAACGGAGCCGACTCGTTCTACCGCGTCCTGGTCGATCCCCGGGACGGGGCCCCGCTGGAGATCGGGCGGTCCAGTTACCGGCTCAGCAAGGCCATGCGGCAGTGGCTGCGGCTGCGGGACGGCAAGTGTCCCTTCCCGGGCTGCAGCAACAACTCACTGGACAACGAGGCCGACCATATCCTCGCCTGGGCCAAGGGCGGCACCACCGGGGTCTCGAACCTGGGACAGCCATGCCCCAAACACCACCGCCTGAGACATACCAGCGCCTGGCGGCCCACCCCGGCCACCAAAAACGAACCACCCGGCTGGATCTCACCCTCGGGAAGGCGCTACAAGAGCGAACACCAGGACTGGGAACCACCCCACTGGCCCCACCAACCCAGACCGCAGGAAGGATCGAAGGAAGGATCACCGCGCGGCCACCCGGACAGTCACCCGGACGCGGCAAGAGACCCGGGCTTCATCCACACCGGACTATCCCTGGGCGAAGACGGCCTGGAACGGTTCCTCCACGCCCAGGCCTGAGGCACCTCCACGCCCGGGCGTGAGACGGGCCGGTGGACAGGACCGTTCCTACAGCTGCGCCTCCCGGCGGTCCAGCACAATCTGCTGCACGTCCAGGTAGCCCGACTGGAAACCGGCCCGGGAATAGCACAGGTAGAACAGCCACATCCGCTGGAATACGGCGTCGAAGCCCAACTCCCCCACTTCCTGCGAGCGCGCGACGAACCGTTCCTCCCAGAGGCGCAGCGTTGCCGCGTAGTGGTCGCCCATGCCCATCCGCTCACGGACCCTGAGGGTGGTGTGCTGCTGGGTCACGCCTTCGATGGCCCGCACGGAGGGCAGGAAGCCGCCGGGGAAAATGTACTTGTGCACCCAGGTGTAGGCGTTGCGAGTGGCAAGCATCCGGCCGTGCGGCATGGTGATGGCCTGGATGGCCACCTTTCCGCCGGGGGCCAGCACCCGGTCGATGGTCTGGAAGTAGATGGGCCAGTATTCATAGCCAACGGCCTCGATCATTTCCACTGAGACGATGGCGTCGTACTCGCCTTCCACCGCCCGGTAGTCCTGCAGCGCCACCGTCACCCGGTCCGCGTAGCCAGCGGCCGCAATGCGTTCCTGCGCGAGGTCCCGCTGTTCGCTGGACAGCGTCACGCTGTAGACTGTGGCGCCGCGGGCAGCGGCCCGGAGTGCCAGTTCGCCCCACCCGGTGCCGATCTCCAGCAGTCGGGTGCCGGACCCCACGCCGGCCTTGTCCAGCAGCCTGTCGATCTTCGCCTGCTGCGCCTCCGCCAAGGCCTCCCAGGGCACCGATTCCAGGGCACCCCCGCTCCGCGGGAACAGCGCCGAGGAGTAGCTCATGGTGGTGTCCAGGAAGTTGGAGAACAGCTCGTTGGACAGATCGTAGTGGCGTGAGATGTTGCTCCGCGTGTTCTGCTCTTCGTTGAGTTCGTGCCGCGGGGTCCGGGGCAAGTACAGGGTCCGGAGCGTCTGCAGCGGCTTGGGGATCAGCGTGCCCACGGATCCCGCGAAGACCTCCAGCACCCCGGCCAGATCCGACGCCTCCCAGTCCCCCGCCATAAACGACTCGCCGAGCCCGATCAGGCCGTTGTCCCCGATCCGCCGCTCGAACGCCTCCGGCCTGACCAAGATCATGACCGGCGCGTCGGGGCCACCGATGCCCAGGACCGAACCGTCCGGGTACGCCACCTGCAGGGGCAACCGGCGGACGGCTGCCTTGAAAAGCAGGCCTGCGGCCTTGCCCGCTATAACGGCTTTAGTGCCCGACGGCGCGTGCGTAACACCGGGCCAAATCTCCGGATCGATGGTGGCGGGCGACGCCGGTACCCCGGCAGCGATGTTCCCTGCCAGCGGGTGCCGCACAGACTTTGCGGCGGGAACCTGCGCGGCGGCCGTTCCGTTCTCGTCGGTCATTGTCATTGAACTGCCTCCTGTGAGGGGTGATGTGGCCTTTTGACGACGGGCAGGCGACTTGCCCAGAGTTTAACGCCCTGAAAGCGGATTAATGCGGATACCAGCAGCGGCGCGGCCGGGACGGCTGCGGCCGCTGCCAGGATGTTTTTGGTGGTGGCCGGCCGCCGCTCCCCGTCCATGGTGGCGACGAAGGGCCGGTGCCCCTCCCGCTCCAGGACGATGGATACGGACAGCCGTTCCTCAGGCGCAGGCACCTTCATCCGGTACTGCCCGTCAACATCGTTGAACGGTGAAACATAAAACGCCTTGGGGACGCTGGCCCGGCCGGCAGCATCCGTTTCCAGGAGGTAGCAGTGGCGTTCGCCGTAAGTGTTGTGGACCTCGGCGATCACGCACTGCAGCGCCCCTGACGTCCGGTAGCACCAGAAGAGGGTGAGTGGGTTGAATACGTGGCCGAAGACCCTGGCGCTTGTCAGCATCCGGATGGGTCCGCCGTCGGGCTCTATCCCCCGGGTGCGCAGGAACCGTTCCACGTTGCTGCGGATGGTGGCCCCGGGATCGCCCAGATGGTCGGCGGCCCGGAACACGGCCAGTGGCTGCAGGATCCGGGGCAGGGTCGGCAGCCGGTCCACGTCCACGAACCAGCTGTAGCTCCGGTAAGTGAACGCATTTTTCAGCGGTGTCTGCCGCACATGCGAGATGGACGTGCGGTAGATCGCTGCCGTGGGGCTCATGCGCCCTCCGACGCTGCCATCAGCTCCGGCTCCCCTGCTGCCGGCCCGGGTGCATCCACACCGGGCGCGTCCCAGGTGCGTCCCAGGCTGGCGGCGGCACGGACGCCGGACAGTGCCCCGTCCTCGTGGAAACCCCAGCCCAGATAGGCGCCGGCGTAGGCGATCCGGTCATCACTCAGCGCCGCAATCTGCTGCTGCGCGCGCACAGACTCCGGGGTGTACTGCGGGTGTTCGTACACCATCCGCTCCAGCACACTGTCCTCCCTGATCAGGTCCGATTCCCCGAGGCTCACCAGATACGGCCGGCGATCAGTGGGCTGCAGGCGCTGGAGCCGGGTGAGGTCGTAACTGACCAGGACCTTGTCCGGCCGGGCGTCGCAAGCCGGGAGCCGGTAGTTCCATGATGCACGGGCGTTGTCCGCTGCGGGCAGGACGGCGGGGTCCCGGTGGAAAACCGTGTGGTTGACCGAGTAGGGCATGGCACCGAGCGCTTCCTTTTCGGCCGGTGTTGCGTCGGCCAGGAAGCCGAGGGCCTGCCCGGGGTGCGTGGCGATCACCACCGCCTCGAAGTCTTCGATCCCCTCGGCGGTGTCCACTTCGACGCCGAGGGCGTGGCGCCGGATGGCGGTGACCGGGCTGTTAAGCCGGATGTCCGGAAGCGTGGCGGCCAGCTTCTCCACATACTGCCCGGAACCGCCGGTGACCGTCCGCCACTGCGGCGAACCCTTGACGCCCAGCAGGCCGTGGTGGCCGAGGAAAGTGAAGAGGTACCTCGCCGGATACGACAGCGCCGTGGTGGGGTCGCAGGACCAGACTGCGCTCACCACGGGCGTCATGAAATGGGAGATGAAGTAGGGGCTGAAGCGCTCCCTGGCGAGGAATTCGCCGAGGGTGAGTTCGGCGCCGCCGGCGCCGGGGCCGCCGTCGGACGCTGTCCCGGCATCGATGAGTGCCCGCGCCCGCCGGTAGAAGCGCATGACCTCCACCAGCATCAGCAGGTAGCGGCCGCGCAGCAGGCTGGACGGCCGGGCGATGATCCCTTTCCCGCCGTCGCGCGCCCCGGCGTACTCCAGGCCGCAGCCGTCGCACCGGATGGACATGCTCATTTCAGAATTCTGGGTCTTGACGCCCAGCTCCGCAAACAGCCGCAACAGGGTGGGATAGGTCCGCTCGTTGTGGACGATGAACCCGGTGTCGATGCCGAAAGAGGAGCCGTCCGGTTGCGGGACGCAGTGCGTGTGCGCATGCCCGCCCAGCCTGCTGTCCGCCTCGAAGAGCGTGACCTGGTCGTGCCGGTTCAGGATATAGGCGGCCGTCAGGCCGGCCACTCCGCTGCCCACGACGGCGACGCGCCTGCCCTCGCCTCCGCCCGATGCTGGGGTCAGTGACACCTTTGCTCCTCTGCTGAACATTTGCCGTTGGATAGTCAAGGGCAATTCGGAACAGCGGGTTTGCCGGATGGGTTGATGGACCGGAACTTTTTTATCAGCGGGCCGGCAGCAGTAGTGTGGGCTGGTGGTCAATCCCGTACATCTGAAGACCCTCCTGGAGGTAACCCGGCTGGGTTCGTTTGCCGCGGCTGCGGCACGCCTGGGCTACACGGCATCGGCGGTCTCCCAGCAGATGTCCGCCCTGGAACGCGAGGCGGGGGTAATCCTCTTCCAGCGCTCCGCCCGCAGCGTGGTTCCCACCGAGGCCGCGGTGGTGATGACCCGGCACGCCGCGAAGGTGCTGACCGACATCGAGGCCCTGATGGCTGCCGCCGCCAAAACCCATGACAGCACCAGCCAGGAGCTCAGGCTGGGCATCTTTCCCAGCCTCGCCACGTACGTCCTGCCGCGCATCCTGAAGAATCCTGCGTGGAAGGATTTGGGCATTGACCTCAGGGTGTCCGTTGCCGAGCCGTCGCAGACCATCCAGGGACTGCGCTCCGGCGGTGAGCTGGATGTGGCGCTGGTCTTTCAGGTGGGCCAGTCCGGGCTGGCCTGGCCGCACACCCTCAACCGGCAGTGGATCGGTGACGACAACTTCCGTGTGGTGCTTCCTGCCGGCTGGGGGTTTGGGGCCGAGGCCAAAGTGGCGGCAGACCACCTGTCCGAACTGCCGTGGATCATGCACCATCCGGGCAGTCCCGACGCCGTGGTGATCGACCGGCTCTTTGCCAGCTGCAACCTGCACCCGCGCGTGGTGGCGCGCAGCGACGATTTCCACGCCAGCCTGGAAATGGCTGCAGCCGGACTAGGTGCCGCGCTGGTACCGGAGCTTGCGCTGCGGCACCGGCCCGCCGGCGTCGTGGTGCTGGACGTGCCGGAGATCCGGCTGGCCCGGAACGTCTTCGCCCTGCTCATCAACGAGACGAAAACCGCCCGCGTGCAGCTGTTTGTGGACCTGCTCGCCGAAACCCTGGCGGGGCTGGGGACTGCCGGGAAATAGTGCCGAACGCTGGAATGCACAGCGCTTGGGGTCTATGTTGAAGGTATGAACAGGGTAGCGAGCCAGCACTTTGGAGAAATCGAGCTCAACCACGGCAGTGACCACAACGTCGCTACCAGACATGAGCTCGGTGGCCATACCTTGGAACTCGACCTGATCATCAACGCGCACGACCACTTCGACGAAGCAGCGATGCACAAGGTGGACTACCGGCTCCGCTTCCTCCCCGAACTCGTGGACGAGGTCCGGGAGATGATCGCCGAGGAGCTGGGGCAGGAAGGCACCAGCCCGCAGGAATACCTCAACTTCCACTGCAGCGCCCTCAAAACCGAGCAGCTGCAGAAAATCTTCGGCGTCGAGGAACGCAGCCAGCTCACCAATGACGTCTTCCTCAAGGCCCTCAAACTCGGCCATGTCGGCATCTTCCCCGGCCAGCCCGAACGCTACTTTGTCCTGGACTTCACCCTCGGCGCCCACTTCACCGATGAAGTCCTGGTGGCGTCCGCCGATGAGGACGGCGTAGTGGACGACGAAATCGTCTGGGAGTCCTGAGCATTCCCATCGATTGCTCCGTAACCGCCCTATTGACGGCTCAAAAGGGCGCTTTCTCAGCATTCGATGGAAATCGGGGCGAATGATGGGGACTTTTAGCCCTAGCGGCGGCCGCTGACACCCTTCCACCATGAATCATGGATAAGCGCAGAAGGTGGCGGCTGGCGGCGTGGCTGCTGGTTGCGGGCGTAGTGGTTTCACTGGCGGCCGGCCTGTTCCATGCTGAATCAAACGATGCCAACGATCACGTGGCCTCGTTCTCTGCGTACGCCGCCAGCGGGATCTGGACTTTTGTGCACCTCTGCCAGTTTGTGGGCATGGCGCTGCTGACGGGCGGGCTGTTTGTCCTGCTGCCCGCCCTCATTGTCCGGCCGGGCCTCCTCGCCGTGACCGCCCGCTTCGGAGCCCTGTCCGCGGCCATTGCCCTCGCTCTTTATGGCGCGCTCCAAGCCGTGGACGGTGTCGCCCTCAAACACGCCGCCGACGCCTGGGCAACCGCCGCCGAACCGGAAAAGGCGATGCGTTTTGCCACCGCCGAGGGCATCCGCTGGCTCGAGTGGGGCATGCGGAGCTACCAGAGTTTCCTGCTGGGAACCGCCCTGGTACTTTTTGGCATCGTTGTGGCGGCCACGCGTCAGGTGTCCCGGGTCATCGGTTATCTCATGGTGCTCTCCGGCGTCGCATACCTGGCTCAGGGCTGGATTATCGGAGCCGAAGGCTTCGTCGCCGCGAACAGGTGGCCCACCCTGATCGGGATTGTGGCGACCCTCGCCTGGACCGTGTGGTTACTCGTCAGTGCCCTGCGGATGAAGGCTTCGACCCGGTCAACCAGCGGGCAGGTCGACGGCTGAGCCTGTCGAAGCCCTCGGGGAGCCCTAACACCTCCCATCGATTGCTCCACAGGAGCCCTTTTGAGCGCTCAAAAGGGCTGTTACTCAGCATTCGATGACTTAAAGCGCGATGGGTTAACGCGCGACGGCGGCCGGTCACCTTTCGGTGACCGACCGCCGTTCGTTCGCTCGCTTCTCAAAGGCTGGCGCGGCAGGCCGCACCAGCCTTTGAGCCTCTGCGAGCTCTCTTGGTCAGACTGTTGTTACTACTTGGCTGCTTGCAGCAGGCTGGCGCGGACCGTCTTGGTGGCCTTGACCAGGTTCCGCAGGGACTCTTCGGTCTCGGCGTAGCCGCGGGTCTTCAGGCCGCAGTCCGGGTTAACCCAGAGCTGGCGGGACGGGACGTGCTTTACGGCGGTGGCCAGCAGTTCGGTGACCTCGGCTTCGCCCGGGACACGCGGTGAGTGGATGTCGTAGACGCCCGGGCCGACGCCGCGGCCGAAGCCGTGGGACTCGAGGTCGTGGACTACCTCCATGCGTGAGCGTGCGGCTTCGATGGACGTGACGTCGGCGTCGAGGCCGTCGATCGCGTCGATGATCACACCGAACTCCGAGTAGCACAGGTGGGTGTGGATCTGCGTGGCGTCGGCGGCACCGGCGGTGGCCAGGCGGAAGGAGTCCACGGACCACTTCAGGTAGGCTGCGTGATCGGCCTTGCGCAGCGGCAGGAGCTCGCGCAGTGCGGGCTCGTCCACCTGGATGACCTTGATGCCGGCGGCTTCGAGGTCAGCGATCTCGTCGCGGAGGGCCAGGCCAACCTGGTTGGCGGTTTCGCCCAGCGGCTGGTCGTCGCGGACGAAGGACCAGGCCAGGATGGTGACAGGACCGGTGAGCATGCCCTTCATGGGCTTGTTGGTCAGCGACTGCGCGTATTCGGCCCAGGCCACCGTGATGGGGGCGCTGCGGGTGACGTCGCCCCACAGGATGGACGGACGCGTGCAGCGTGAGCCGTAGGACTGGACCCAGCCGTGAACCGTAACGTCGAAGCCTTCGAGGTTCTCGGCGAAGTACTGCACCATGTCATTGCGCTCGGGCTCGCCGTGGACCAGGACGTCATAACCGAGCTCCTCCTGGAGCTCCACAACGCGCTTGATCTCGTCCTTCATGAGCTGCTCGTACTGCTCGTTCGTGAGGGCGCCCTTGTTGTTGCGGGCACGGGCGGAGCGGATTTCGGAGGTCTGCGGGAAGGATCCGATGGTGGTGGTGGGCAACGGCGGCAGGTGCAGGGCCTGCTCCTGGGCGGCTTCCCGGACTCCGTACTCCGAGCGGCTGAAGTCGGCAGCGGTCAGGGCACCGGTGCGGGCCCGGACGTCGTTCCGGCGCACGCCGGCAGCAACGGCGCGGGCGGCGATGACGGCGGACGCCTCGTCGATGGCTGCCGTGGCGGAGGCGGGGTCTGCCAGGTAGGACGCGAGGGTCTTGACCTCCACGGCCTTCTGGTCGGCGAAGGCGAGCCAGCTGCGGAGCTCGTCAGTGAGCTGGCCCTCTTCGGTGACGTCGTGCGGGACGTGCTGGGTGGAGGTGGACGTGCTGACTGCGAGCTTCCCGGCCGCGGCCTTCAGTTCGTCCAGCTTGGCGGCGGAGACGGCGAGGTCGTTGCGCCAGATGTTGTGGCCGTCCACGACGCCGGCAACGAGGGTTTTGTTGCCGAGGCCCGCCAGTGCCGCTGCGGACGGAACGGCGCCCTTGAAAGCGTCGATGTGCAGGGCGTCGATGTTCGTGGCGGCCAGGGTGCCGAGCTGGCCGTCCAGGGCGCCGTACGGCGTGGACACAAGGATCTGCGGGCGCTTGGCCGCACCGGAGAGCACCTCGTAGGCACGGGCCACTGCCGCTTCGATTTCTGCAGCCGGGGTGTCCTGGTCAACAACCAGGGCCGGCTCGTCAAGCTGGATCCAGCTGGCACCTGCAGCGGCGAGCTTTTCGAGCAGCTGCGTGTAGACCGGCAGGATGTCCTCGAGGCGGGACAGCGGCGCGAAACCGGCCGGCGCGTCATCGGATGCCTTGGACAGCAGCAGGTAGGTCACCGGGCCCACGATGTAGGGGCGGGTCTCGATGCCGTTGGACAGGGCGAACTCGAATTCCTCCACGATGCGGTTGGAGGCGAGGGTGAACCCGGTCTCCGGGCCGATCTCCGGAACCAGGTAGTGGTAGTTGGTGTCGAACCACTTGGTCATTTCCAGCGGCTGCTGGTCCTTGGTGCCGCGGGCCAGGGTGAAGTAGCCGTCGATGTCCAGCTGGCCCTCGGCGTTGAGGAGCTTGCCGAAACGGGCCGGGACCGCGCCGAGGTGGGCGGTGGCGTCCAGGACCTGGTCGTAGTAGGAGAACGTGCCCGGTACGGCGGCGGCTTCGGTGAGGCCCAGTTCCTGCAGGCGCTTGGCGATGGTCAGCTGGATGTCCTTGGCGGCGGCGTCCAGTGCCGCGGCGTCGATTTTGCCGGCCCAGTAGGCTTCGACGGCCTTCTTGAGTTCGCGGCGGCGGCCGATGCGCGGGTAGCCCAGGAGGGAAGCGGCCGGGAACGGAGTGGCGGGTATGTTGTTTTCAGGCATGGGAGAGTCCTTGATTGTGAGAGCGAAGAGTGGTCTGGGGGTTGCGGGCGAGGTCAGCTGGCCAGCTGGCGGGCCGCGGCGTTGAACCGTACAGCTGCGCTGCGGCGGCCAACTGAACGGACGTGGCGCGGAAGTGCCAGTTTGTCCAGCACCTCCAGTGCGCTCACGTGTTCGTTGAAGGTGTAGAGATGGATGCCCGGTGCGCCGGCATCGAGGGCTGCGTTGGCGAGGTCAACGGTTGCCCGGACGCCGATCCGGAGCCGTTCGGAGTCGGTGTCTGCGGCAGCCAGGCGGGCCAGGAGTTCCGGCGCCGGCTGAACGCCTGCCAGTTCGCCGAGCCGGGTGACGCGGCGCAGGCTGGTCAGCGGCATAACGCCCGGGATGATGGGGATGGTGACTCCGGCGCGGCGGGCCCGGCTGACGAGGTCCGCGTACTCCGCGGTGTGGAAGTAAACCTGCGTGATGGCGAAGTCCGCGCCGGAGCGTTGCTTGGCCAGCAGCACCTCCACGTCGTGGGCCACACTGGGAGACTCCGGATGCCGCGTGGGGTAGGCCGCCACACCCACGGCGATCTTGCCGGCGCACAGCAGCGCCGAGCGCCGCTGCTCAACACGGCGGATGAGCTCGATCAGGTCCTGTGCGTACCGGAGTGACCCGGGCACGGGCGGTTCGCCGTCCTGGGGGCGGTCGCCGCGGAGTGCCAGGATGCCGCGCACCCCGGTCTCCAGCAGGTCCCCGATGATCTCGGCCAGTTCCTCCGGCGTGTTGCCCACGCAGGTCAGGTGCGCCAGCGGCCGGAGGGTGGTCTCCAGCAGGAGCCGGTTGATGAGTTCGACGGCGGTGTCCCGGTTTGAGCCGCTGGCACCGTACGTGACGGAGACATAGTCCGGCTCGGTGGTTTCCAGTTCCCGGATGGTAGTCCAGAGCGACTCAGCTGCGGCCGGCGAACGCGGCGGGAAGAGTTCATAGGAGAGGGCCACGGGAGCGGTCTCGGAAAGATTTGGATGCGTTTCGATAAGGCTTGGCGGTGACATTTGCGTCCTTGGCTTTGGGCCATTGGCGGCGTCCGGTCAGCAGATGTGACGGGAAGCCGGCAATGAATTGAGTTTGGGGAACACGGAAAAACTTCACAGGGACGCAGCCGCGACTGTTACGCCTGGACGAAGTTCGCCGTGAGCAAATGTCAGGCCCACATGGGGGCACCCACACCCTCCGGATCGGAGGATCGCTGACACGTTACCTCGGTAACTTGTATAGAACTCTAGGAGCCCGCCGGACACCATTCAAGTTCGCTGCCGAATTAAGACGCAGGTTTACGCCGTGTTTCGTGACGGCACAGAATTTTCTTCGCCTACCACGGCCGGTCCGGCCCGGAACCGAAGTCATCGTCCTGCAGGTATTCGTCCCGCTCCTGCCCGGCATTCCGCTCGCTCTGAGCCTCCCGGGCACTGTCCTTCAGCTGGTCGAGCTGGCTCTGGTTCCCCGGTTCGGCCGGTTGCCCGGCTTGCCCCGGCTTCTTGGCCGGTTCAGGCGCGGTGGTGCCGACGGCAGCTTCCGCCGACTTCCGGGTCAGCCGTTCCGCCGCCTGCTTCAGCCTGTCCGCTGCCCCGGCCCCGGAGTCACTCCCGGCTGTGGCGATAAGGCAGCCGTCCGGTGCTGCCTTGACAACCGCCAGGCCCTCGGCAAAGAGCCGGCCCGCCGCCACCAGGTCCCCCGCAGCGGCCTTGGCATCACCGAGGCGTTCGACGCTGAGCGCCAGGTTGACCCGGATGACGCATTCGTCAGCCCGGCCCGCCAGCAACAGTGCCTCCTCGAAACTGCGGCGGGCTCCGCCGTAGTCCCCGGCGAGGAACAAGCCGTCACCTTCCGCGAAAGGCGCCTTGTGCGGCTCGGCGACGTTGGCGATACGGAGCCCCGCCGCGGCATCGGCCACTGCGGCGGAGTCGCCGGCGTCGAAAGCCCTGCCTGCCTCCCCGCCGAGCACCCCCACACTGAACAGCTTGGCGGCCAGGCACAGGACCAACAGGACCGGCAGGAGGGACCACCAGAGCAGCCGACGGCGGCGCTGCAGCCTGTCCTCAGGAGACCGGCCACCTGTGGACTCTTCACGTGCGGACGGGCCACGTGCGGACGGGCCATGTGAGGCCGGGAATCTCATGGGCGCCTTTGCCTGGTGGTTCATTTCCGTGCCGTCGCCAGGGGCCGAGCAGCGTCCGGATTCAACCGTCCAGCAGGGAGCCGGCGCCACTGGCGCAGCAGCAGGAAGGCCTCCCGCAGACCCAGCAGGAACGCGCCCAGGGCGAAGATCCAGTAGAGCTCACTGCGGCCGTCCGGACCGGCGCCTTCCGGTGCCCGCTCGAGCTTGCCGGGATCCGCCGCCTGCATCATCGGCGCCACGGCATCGCCGGCCGAACGGTGGATGTAGGGAACGCCCAACTGGCCGGCGATCCACTGCAGTTTCCCTTCATCGATGACGGACAGCGCGTCCCTGCCCGTTCCTGTGGTCCGGTCCTGGATGTAGCCTGCCCCGCCGTCACTGCCGGAACGCGGCCCGGCATTCTCCTTCATCCGGCCACCTTCCGGTGTGCCGTAGCCGAGCACGGCTCCCCCGTTGACCAGGCCGCCATCGACCCTGATGGCCTCGGGCGCCGCGGCGCTGGTCTGTTCCCCGTCGCCCAGGTAGTAGACCAGGCGGGGCCGTTCGGGGTGGCTGTCGCGCGCGGAACGCAGCCGCTCAGTCAGCAGCTTGCGGGCGGAGGTGATGCTGCTCCCCTTTGAAAAGGCCGTCACCTGTGGCTGCAGGACCGCGACGGCGGTGTCCAGCGCGGACGTGTCCGTGGTGAGGGGCATCCGGACAACGGCGTTGCTGTCGAACGTCAGGAGCGAAAAGCGGGCTCCGGCCAGTTCGCCGGCGATGGCCATGATGTCCCGGCGGACACCGTCCAGCCGTGGCGAGCGGTCGCCGTAGTCTTCGGCGACAATGCTGCTGCTGGTGTCCACCACAAAGAAGACATTGACGTCCGCCGCGGCGGCCTGGACGCTGCCGCCCGGAACCCCCGGCCTGAGGGCGGCGGCCAGGAGCAGCAGCACCAGGGCGCCCCGGAACAGCCACTCACGGAGCTGGCTGCCATGGCCCCGGCCGCGGGCCCCGGGCTCCCGCGACGCCAGGACCAGCCGCCAGGCCAGAAACAGCCCGGCGACGGCGATGACGGTGGCCATCAGCCACCAGGGAAGGACGGGCTGCAGGTTCATGGCCTCAGCCACCAGGGAAGGACGGGCTGCAGGTTCATGGCCTCAGCCACCACGGAAGGACTGGTTGCAGGGTCATGGCCTCAGCCGCCAGGACGCGCCTGCCAGGACCAGCCCGGACAGGAGTGCCACCGTCAGGGGCACGTCGGGCAGGTCCGAGACCACGGTTCGCGGTGCCCCCTGCATCGCGGCAGCTTCCGTGGACTGCACCCTGCGTACGATGTCTGCCACGGCATCCGGGGTGTCCAGCGGATAGTACGCCCCGCCGCTGGCTTCGGCTGTTGCGCGCAGCCTGGCACCGGGCTGCCCGGGCCCGGGGCCGTAGTCGAAGTCACCGGGATTCAGCGCGTACACCCGGACGCCGCGCTCCTGTGCCAGGGCGCCCGCCTGTTCCAGGGTGAAGATCGGATCACCGGAGAGGTAGTTATCCGTCGCCAGGACAACCGAACGCGAGCGCTGCGTGGCTGCACCGGCGCCGCCAGTCCCGTCCGTTTCTGACGTCGTGGTTGCTCCGGCGCCGCCGGAGTCCGGGAATGCGTTGACGCAGGACGCCAGGCCGTCCCCGATCAGCGAGGATCCCCGGCCGCTCCAGGTGCCGTCCAGGAAACCCGCACTGCCGGGGTCGCCGTCGAAGGCGGCCTTAGCTGCCTTGAGCTGTTCCTGCACGTATTCGTAGTCATCGGTGAGCGGAAAGGCCTGCATGGCGCTGCTGTCGAAGATGGTGAGGCCGATCCTTTCGCCGTCGAACTCCTTCGCGAGCATGCCGAAGACCTCCACCACGGCAGAATCTGCGCTGCTCATGGAGCCGGAACTGTCCAGGCACAGCATGATGTCCCGGTTCCGCTGCTCCGGCCGGACGGTGGTCAGCTCCGCCGGGCGCGCGGCCGCGGCCACCGCGGACACCAGCAGGGTCCCGGCCGCGAGCGCCGCCACGGCGAGCCAGCGGCGGTGGCGTCGGAGGGCAGCCTGGTATTCGGGCAGAGCGGTGAGGCGGTCCGCATTGGCCACCGGCCGGCGTCGTGCGTTTGCCTGCGGGTCCGGGCGGAAGGCACGCCAGAGGGCCACGGCTGCCAGGAGCAGCGCGGGCGGGATCAACCACCAGAACATCAGTTCCATTGCCGCACCGCCCGGCGGGCTGCCTCGGCCGATTGCGTAAGTGGCGGCAGCGGCTCCAACCCGAACTCGCCGGGATAGATCCTGCGGACGGCCTCGGCGATACCGGGAAGGGGGTGCACGTGCAGCTCCGCCAGGGTCATCCTGGGCGCGTCCACCCCGGTAGCGTCCCGGGCAAACCGGCGCACCAACAGGCTCAGTTCCTGGTGCGATTCGCGGGCAGTCAGCAGCCCTGCGGCGGCGTCCGCAGTCACGGCGTCAATCCGATGCAGGTAAGCCTCCTTGAGGTCATGAAGGTCCGACGGCGGCGTGAACCGGGCAGGCGGCGACGGTGACCGCCGTTGGCGGGTGCTGAGGAACACGAAGCAGTACCAGCCCAGGACCAGGGTGAGGAGGGCAAGGCCCGCCCACATCCAGCCCTGGCTGTACTGGAGCGGCCCGATGAGGCCGGGATCAGCCTGCACGCCGGTGCCTCTCCAGGAGCGCGAACAATTCCGTCATCACCGTGCTGCTGCCGGTCACGTGGCCTTCGGTGATGCCGGTGCGGCGGAACATGGCCTGCCTGCCGGCATCCCGCTCCCCTGCCGCCTTTGCGTACGCTTCGGTGATTGCCGGGGATGCGGCCAGGTGCCCCGGCAGCGCCGCCGAGTCCGCCACACTGAAGGCGTCCCGCATGGCGCTGTCTTCCCCGGCCAGGTCCGCGTCGCGGACGGTGAACCAGAGGATTTCATGCTGGGCACGCAGGCGGCGCAGCAGCTGTTCGAGGTCCGGGCCGGCGGCGAGTTCGTCAGCCACGACGAAGAGCAGGAACCGGCCCTTGACGGTGCGGGCCACGTGCTCCAGCTGGGCCTCGATCCTGCTGGGACCGGAATCCAGGGTGATGGCCGAATCAATCTCCCGCAGGATCCGTTCAAGGTGCGCCTCCCCGGCCTTCGCCGGGATGGTGCGCGTGCCGTGCCCGTCCCCGCAGACCAGGCCCACCACGTCACCGTGCCGCTGCGCGAGGTAGCCCGCCACACCGAGTGCCATCACGGCGATGTCCTTTTTGGGTTCGCCGTCACGGGATTCGGCGGCCATGTTCCGGCCGGTATCTGTCACCAGCAGGACAGTCTGCCGCCGCACGGCCACATACCGTTTGACGAGCGGCGACCCGTGCCTGGCGGACGCCTTCCAGTCGATGTCGCGGACCTCGTCACCGGGGACGTAGGCGCGGAGGTCGTCAAAGTCGAGGCTGCGGCCGCGGAAGACCGAACCGTATTCGCCGTCGAGCATGCCGCGGGCTTTGCGGTGGGCGAAGATGGCCATCTTCGACTTCACGCGCTGGAGGAGGCTGGCCACCGCCGGGCTCAGGGCGTCTGGACGGAGGCCACGATGGCGTCAATGACTGTCTCCACCGGCACCTGCTCGGCAACGGCATCAAATCCCAGGATCAGGCGGTGCCGCAGCACCCGGTGGGCGAGGGACTTCACGTCCTCCGGGATCACGTGGTCCCTGCCGTTGAGCAGCGCCACGGCCCGGGCGGCCTGGCTGAAGGCAATGCTGGCGCGGGGGCTGGCGCCGAACTCGATGAACCCGGCCAGCCGGCGGTCGATGTACTGCCCGGCATTGCGGGTGACAAACACCAGGCCCACGATGTAGTTGGTGATGGCGGGGTCGATGTAGATCCGGCGGACCAGTTCCTGCACGCCCACCACGGCGTCCAGCGAAGCAGCGGCGGCGGGTTTCTGCTCCGCGGTGAAGATCCCGGCATCAATCCGCCGGAGGATCTCCGTTTCCTCGGCGGGCGAGGGATAATCCAGCACATCCTTGAGCATAAAGCGGTCCATCTGCGCCTCCGGCAGCTGGTACGTGCCCTCCTGCTCGATCGGGTTCTGGGTGGCGAGCACCAGGAACGGCGAGGGCAGTTTGTACTCCTGGCCGCCGATGGACGTCTGCCGTTCCTGCATCGCTTCGAGCATGGCACTTTGGGTCTTGGCGCTGGAGCGGTTGATCTCATCGAGCAGGACGATGTTGGCATGCACCGGACCCAGCTGCGTGATGAAGGTGCCCTTGGCGGCGTCGTAGATCTGCGTTCCCACGATGTCGCTCGGCAGCAGGTCCGGGGTGCACTGGATCCGCCGGAACTCCGCACTCACGGCCTCGGCCACGGTCTGGGCGGCGGTGGTCTTCGCCAGCCCCGGAACGCTTTCCAGCAGGATGTGCCCGCCGGTCAGGAGGCCCACCAGCAGGGACTCACGAAGCCGCGCCTGGCCCACCACTTTGGCGCCGAAGCTGCGGGAAATGTTTGCCGCCACCTGCTGTGCACGGGCCAGTTCCGCCGGTTCGATGCGAGCTGGCGCGCTGGTCTGAAGCACTGGATTTCCCCCTGAAGGCTGCTGCCTGGTGACTGTGGACTGATGGTGTAGCCGGCGGGCGGCTCTCCGCCCGCCATCCTATCCAAGCCAGCTTCGAACCGGCCCGCAAGGGGGACCCCTCCCCATGGCGGGTCCGTCCGGTCTATCCTGTTGAAATGATCCAGCTACCAGCCAGCTACCAGGAGTATCTCGCAGGAAAAAGCGAGAGTTTCATCAACACCGTGCGGCCCATCCTGATGCAGTCAGCGGCGGATCAGTCCCACGGTGTGCGGGTGCTCAACCTGCCCCACGGACACCAGGCGCATCTGGACGATTCAATCCCGTTCGGGACCGTCATCGAAGACATCGACTGACTGCTTCGGCCCGGCAGGTCTAGCCTTTGACGGCACCTGACAGGGCGAAGGAGCTGCCGGCGCCCCTGGCCACGAAGACGTACAGGGCCAGCACCGGAACTGAGTACAGGATGGAAAAAGCGGCCAACTGGCCATAGGCGACTGCCCCGTGCTGTCCGAAGAAGCTGAAAATCGACACTGCCGCCGGCTGCCTCGCTTCGGACAGGAGCAGCACGAAGGGGACAAAGAAGTTCCCCCAGGCCTGGATGAACACAAAGATGAACACCACGCCGAGCCCCTGCCGCATCAGCGGCAGCACGATGGTCCGCAGCGCCATCAGTCCGGAGGCACCATCCACCCAGGCCGCCTCCTCCAGCGATACCGGCACGGCGTCCATAAAGTTCTTCGTCATCCAGATGGCCATCGGCAGCGTGGTGGTTGCCATGAAGAAGATCGTGGCGGGCATGGAATCCAACAGGTCAAGCTGTACGAACAGGCCGTAGACCGGCACCATGATGGCTGTGATCGGCAGGCACGTCCCGAACAGGATCGTGTACATGAAAGGCCTGTTGAAGCGGGACTGGTACCGGGAGAGCGGGTAGGCGGCCAGGACCGCCGCGGCCAGGTTGACGGCGGCGGTCCCGGCAGAGAGGACCATGCTGTTCCACAGTGGCTGGAACAGCAGCCCCGGAGTCATGATCGCGGCAAAGTTGGTCAGGGAGACCTCGCCGGGGAGCCTCGCCTCGTGCCCGGCGGAGGCATCGAGGGAGGCCAGCACCAGCCACAGCAGCGGCAGGACAAAGCAGGCACCGATCAGGATCAGGGCCGCGTCCGCCGGGACCCGGGCGCGCTGCTGTGCCCGCGACACGGCACCCC
Source organism: Pseudarthrobacter sulfonivorans (assembly GCF_014712225.1). Lineage (GTDB taxonomy): Bacteria > Actinomycetota > Actinomycetes > Actinomycetales > Micrococcaceae > Arthrobacter > Arthrobacter sulfonivorans. The sequence goes on along the minus strand of NZ_JACXBW010000003.1, from coordinate 85,462 downwards.
CGGGACCCCCTCCCGTCCGCCGGCCGGTCCCGGCCGTGCCACGCGCCGCCGTCGTCATTGCTTGGGCTCCCGGAGGAGCCGGACGTAGGCCGCGCCGAAAACCAGGCCGATCAGGATCAGCACGGATGCCACGGCCGTTCCGTATCCGATGTCACCGAACTTGAAGGCTTCCTGGTAGGCCAGCACGGGCAGTGTGGTGCTCGCGTTGGCGGGCCCGCCCGCCGTCATGACCCAGATGAGGGTGAAGACTGCCAGCGTCTGCAGGGTGATGAGCATGAGGTTGGTGGCGATGCTGCCGCGGATCATGGGGAGGGTCACGTAGGCCAGCCGCTGCCAGCCGCTGGCGCCGTCCATCAGCGCCGCCTCCGTGACCTCGCCGGGCACGTCATCAATGGCGGCGCGGTACACCAGCATGGAAAAGGCCGTGCCGCGCCAGATGTTGGCCAGCATGATCGCCACCATCGGGAACGAATACAGCCAGTCGGGCTGGCCGAGTCCCACGGACCCCAGGACCTGGTTCAGCGTCCCGTCGCGGCTGAAGTACGCGTAGGCGGCGAACGCCGCCACGATCTCCGGCAGCACCCAGGCAGCCACCACCGCGGTTCCGACGACGGCGGCCACCGGCCGGCGCGCCCGCCTCATCAGGATGGCGATGGCCAGTCCCAGCAGGTTCTGGCCCACGATGGCCGAGCCCGCGACGAAGACGACGGTCAGTGCAAGGGAGAGGGGCAGGACCGGATCGGTGAAGAGCCGCTGGTAGTTCTCGAGCCCCACCCAGCCAGGACTGCGGGCGTTGCGGCCGGTCAGGGCGGCGTTGGTGAACGAAGCGTGGAAGGCCCACAGCACGGGTCCGGCCAGGAACACCAGCAGGAGCAGCACAGCCGGGAGTACCGGAAGCAGCCGCGCCCGCCGCCGGAGCAGCGGACGGCTTACGGTGGGCCGCCGCCGGGAAGTGGTAGTTGCCACAAGCTACTTCACGACGGTTTTGGCGTCACCTACGATGCCCTTCACCGCCGTGTCATACTCCGCGGCGGCCTGCGCAGGGGATTTCGCCCCGGTGATCACAGCCTCGGTTGCCTCCTGGACCGCCGCCGAGATCCGCGGGTAGTCGGCCGTTGCCGGGCGGTAGTGCGTGACGGCCACGAGCTTGGACACGTCCTTCACAAACGGGTTGGCCCCCTGGTATGCGGCATCAGCGGCGACGTCCTTGCGCACGGCAATCTGGGAGCTTGCGATGTCGAAAGCCAGGGAGTTTTTCTGGTTCAAGGCGGTGGCGAGGAAATCGAACGCCAACTGGGGGTCGTTGGTCCCCGCCCCGACCGCCAGCGTCCACCCGCCGGACATGCTGACTCCACCGGGCGCCTGGCCATTCTGTGTGGGGAAAGCGGTCACGCCCATGTCCTGGCCGTACTCCGGCCATTCGTAGCTGCCGCCCTTCTGCCAGAACGAGGGCGTGTAGGAACCTTCCACCGTGGCGGCCATCTTGCCCTGCGGGAGCCATTCCCCGAAGACCTTCTTCCACACGTTGGCATCCAGGGCTTCGGCCGGGGAGACAGCCAGCTTTTCGTCGTAGAGGGTTTTGAGGAAGGCGAGCGAGTCCGTGAATCCCTGTGAACCCAGCACCCACCTCTGGGCATCGGCGTCGTAAAGTTCGGCCCCGGTTCCGTAGAGCAGCTCGTAGAAGCTTTGCATCACGGTGCCTTCACCGGTGGCCTTGCCGGCGTACATGTTGAACGGCACCACAGCGGGGTTGCTGGCTTTGATTTTCCGGGCGGTGTCCAGGATGTCCTGCCAGGTGCGGGGCTCCCAGGGGACGCTGACGCCAGCGGCAGTGAGGACTTTCTTGTTGTACCAGATGGCCCGGGTGTCGGTGCCCAGCGGGACCGCGTACGTGCCGCCGTCGTCCCCCAGCCCCGCCGCCTTGGCGCCCTCCTCAAACTTCTCCCAGTCCTTCCACCCTTCGAGGTGGCTGTCCAGTTTGAGGAGATAACCGGCGTCGACGTCGGACCGCACCTTGAACGTGTCCTCGTAGAAAACGTCCGGGGCTGTGGAAGGCGAGCGGAGGGCCAGGGCAAGCTTGGTGCCGTAATCGTCGTCGTTGGCCTGGACCGGCTCCAAGGCAACCGTGACGCCTTGGTGCGCGGCTTCAAATTCCTGCTTGGCCGACTGGAACAGGCTATCCAGGGCGCTGAAGGAGTCCGTCTTCTGGTAGACCACCTTGAGGGTTTTGGTTTCCGCTTGGGGCGCGGCCGGTGAACAAGCCGTCAGCGCAATGGCCGCAGCGGCGAGCAGTGACGTAATTTTGAAGGCCCGAGGACGCATGATGCTCCATTCAATCAATGGCTGCTGTCCCTTTTGACTGCGGGCCCCCAGCCGCGGCGATATGCACATGCTAGATGGGGCTCCTGCCACAGGCAAGCAGCCGCGGTCAGACTTCCAGGAGCAGCCGCTGTGCCCGGGGCGCCAGGGTGTGCTCCAGTACCAGGCAGGCGGCGCCAATGGCGCCCACATCCTCACCCACTCCCGTGCCCACAACCTCGATGGTGTGGATCAGGCGGGCTGCGCTGCTGGCATCCACCAGCGCCGGGATTTTCTCAAGGTAGCGGTCAGCGATCCGGCTCCAGAACGGGCCGCCAAACACCACTCTTTCCACATCCAGCGTGTTGGTGACCACCGAGACCGCCCGGGCCACGAGGACTGCGGACTTGTCGATGATGGCCAGTGCTTTCTCATCTCCGGCGTCGGCGAGGTCGCACAACCGGGCGAAGCCCTCCTGCACCTCGGCGCCGCTGGTGTGCTTCGCGGAGCCATCCAGAATTCCGGCAGCAACGGCTTCCGCCACCAGCACTTTCGGGATAACAGAAGACTTCACGCAGCCCCGCAGGCCGCAGTCACAGGCCGGGCCGTCCGGGTCCACAATGATATGGCCGATCTCGCCGGCGTTCCCTGAGGTTCCGCGCACCACTTCGTCATTGAGCACAATGCCGCAGCCGATGCCGGTGCCCATGTACATAAACACGAAGCTCCCCGCGCCGCTGGGGCCGCCGGCCCAGGTCTCGGCGACGGCGGCGCTGGTAACATCCTTGTCCACCAGAACGGAGTACCCGGTTGCCTTGGCCAGGGCGTCCCGGAGTTCCACCCGGTCCCAGCCCGGCAGCAGCGGCGGGTCAACCACGGTGCCGTTGTCCAGGTCGATCGGGCCGGGGGCGGCCAGGCCCAGGCCCGCGATCTTGGTTGTGTCCACACCGGATTCGGCAACCAGCTGCCCGATTTCGGTGGCCATGGTGGCGATCACGGCGGCGGGATCGTTTCCGCCGGGGGTTTTGATCCGGGAGTGCTGCACCACCGCGCCCACGAGGTCAAGGACCACAAAGGTGGTAACTGCCGGGTCCAGGTGGACGCCCACGGCGTACATGCCCGCCGGGTTGAGCCGCAGCATGGTGCGCGGTTTGCCCGGACCGCTGCCTTCCTTGCCGGCCTCCACAATCAGGTGCTGGTCCAGCAGGCGGCGCGAGATGTTGGAGATCGTCTGCGGCGAGAGGCCCACGATCTGGGCGAGTTCAACGCGGCTCAGGCCGCCCGATGACCGGCGGATGGCATCGAGGATCACCGTCAGGTTGAAGTCCCCCATGCGCGGCAGGTTCGTCCCGCGCCGTGGAGCCGAGGGCTGGCGAATTTCTGGCACGGTCTCCCCTATAGTTTGCGGCCCCCATAGTTTGCGGCCACGTACAGATGATGTCTGAATGGTACGTTACCGCCTGACGCACGCCCAGAGCCGGAGGCGGACCGCGGCGCGGCCGGTTGCCTAAGCCCGTCTGGTGCTGACCGCCACCGTGAATTTCGGGTTGTTGCCCCTGACCGTGGTGGGGCCGACCCGCCGTTCCAGGGCAGGGAGATATTGCAGGTGGCGGTTGAAGACCGTCCACAGCTGACCGCCCGGAGCAAGCACCCGGGCTGCCGCCTCGAACAGCTTGAGCCCGGCCCCGGCATGCACGCTGGCGCCCAGGTGGAACGGCGGGTTCAGCAGGACCAGATCCACACTTGCTGCGGGCAGGGTGCTCATGGCGTCATCCTGCAGCGCGGAGATCCGGTCCGCGAGGCCGTTGGCCCGCGCAGTGGCTTCGGCCGACGCGACGGCAGCGGCGGAGCGGTCAGTCGCCGTGACCCGGGAACCGGGATTCTGCCGGGCGTACATGGCAGCGAGGACCCCGGTGCCGCAACCGAGGTCCACGGCATGCCGGGCGGCGGGCATCTCCGGCAGGAAGGTCAACAGGAACCTGGTGCCGATGTCCAGCTTCGTGCCGGCGAAGACGGCGCCGTGCGCAGCAACGTCAAGGTCCAGCTCGGCCAGGTGTTCGACGGCGGGATGTCCGACGGCGGGGTGCGCCATGGGGGCGTGCCCGGCGGCGGGGCCGGAGCTTTGTGCGCCCGTTTCCTCCGTAGCTGTGTCCGAAGCTGCATCCGGGGCGGCCTTCTTGGGACTGCTGGCGATGATGAGGCGGGACTTCTGCCGGGCCAGCTGGGGCTGGACGGTCCGGAAGTGGCGCTCCAGGACAGCGTTCATTCCCAGCGACATGTGCTTGACCCGCCCGCCGGCGATGAGCACAACGTCCGGGGCTGCGTATAGGGCCACGGCTTCGGCGATTTCCTCGAGTTCCGCCAGGGTTCTGGGCAACTGCAGCAGCACCGTCCCCGCACCGGAAAGCAGGCGCTCCCCCAGCGGCAACTGCCCGAAGCCTGCCAGCCCCAGGACGGTTGCGTTGTTCCGCAGGGCTCGCTCGCCCGTGATGAGATCCTCGTGCACGCGGACCCGCTGGACGCCCAGGAAGGCCAACGCCCCCAAGGTGAGGGCGCCGTAGCGGTCACCGATTACTGCCAGTCGGCTGTCCGGACCTACCCGGCCGGCCGCGGCTTCCAGCAGGAGCTTGTCCGTGGCGTCCCAGGCCTGCAGGTTGGGCGCCTCGACGTCGGGGTGCCGCCGGAGCTTACCGAAAATGTCCTCAAGGCTGTTCGCTGCCACGTGGTTCCTGCCGTCCGGGAGTGTGCTGGGTGGTTGGGCTGTCACTGCAGAAACGCGGGCAACTTCAGGATGGCCGCGACGGCCGCCCGGCCCGCGCGGTTCGCGCCAATGGTGGACGACGACGGGCCGTAGCCCACCAGGTGCACGCGCGGTTCGGCAGCCACCTGGGTTCCGTCCATGGCGATCCCGCCGCCCGGTCCCCTGAGGTGAAGTGGCGCGAGGTGTTCGAGCTCCGCGCGGAACCCGGTGGCCCACAGGATCACGTCGGCCCGGAGGAGGCTGCCATCGGTGAGCCGGACGCCGTCGGGCTCTATGGAACTGAACATGGGCTGCCGGTGCAGCGCGCCCCGTCTTTCTGCAGCCCGCAGGGCGGGCGTCCAGATGAGGCCGGTCACGGCCACGACGCTCTGCGGGGGCAGCCCCTGCCGGACGCGTTCTTCGACGAGGGCGACGGCGTCGTGCCCGGCCTGCGCGTCGAAGGTGGCGTCGCGCCATTCGGGCTCGCGCCGGGTGAACCAGCTGGTGGTGGTGACATGTGAGATCTCGTCCAGCAGCCCGACGGCGGAGATTCCCCCGCCCACCACAATGACGTGCAGGCCGCGGAACTCTTCTGCGGAGACGTAATCGGCCACATGCAGCTGCCGGCCCCGGAATGTGGAGCGGCCCGGATAGATGGGCCAGAACGGCCTGGTCCAGGTGCCGGTGGCGTTGATGACCGCCTTCGCCGACCAGTCACCCCGGTCAGAGCTGACCCGAAGTCGGCCCGCCGGATCCGCGTCTTCCCTGGCCACGGACGTGACCTTGACCGGACGGAGGACCTCGATCCCGAGTTCGTGCTCGTAGGCTTTGAAGTATCGGCTCAGGAACTCTGAGCTGGGTTCCGCCGGGTCCACGTCGGGTTTGGCGATTCCGGGGAGGTCGCTGATGCCGTTGACCGTTTCCATGATGAGGCTTTTCCAGCGGTGCCGCCACGCACCGCCGGGGCCTTTCTCGGCGTCCAGGACCTTGTATTCGATTCTTCTGCGCTGCAGGTGGTAGGCCGCCGAGAGCCCCGCCTGCCCCGCGCCGATGACCACAACGCCGGTGGTTCCGTCTTCCATGTCTGCTGGCCGGGTTCCGCTAGACCTTCTTCACCACGGAGGATTTCAGCTGCATGGGCCCCACGCCGTCCACTTTGCAGTCGATGTCGTGATCGCCCACGCCGTCCACGAGCCTAATGCCGCGGACTTTGGTTCCGACCTTGATGACGTTGGAACTGCCCTTGATTTTCAGGTCCTTGACTACCGTCACGGTGTCGCCGTCCGCCAGGACATTACCCACCGCATCCTTGATGACCCGCGGCCCGGCCTCCTCGGCTGCGGGCGCTGCCTCGGCGGCCCACTCGTGGCCGCACTCCGGGCAGACCAGGAGCGAACCCATCTCATAGGTGTAAACACTGGCACATTCGGGGCACGGCGGCAGGGACTCATTCACTCCCCCATGATAATCGGACCGCTGCACTGACAGGCGCCCCGCCGCCGTCGTACTGTTGGGCCATACCTGTAGAAAGGCACCGACCATGGCAACGGAAAATCGGGCAGCACCGCTGCTGGCGAAAGCGCTGGGCATCGTCCTGGGTACTGATGAAATACCGCTGAGGCTGCGGGCATGGGACGGTTCCGAGGCGGGGCCGCCCGACGCACCCGTCCTCGAGTTCAGGTCCCGCCGGGCGCTGCGGCGGATCCTGTGGTCCCCCGGGCAACTCGGGTTGAGCCGCGCGTACGTTGCCGGGGACATCGACGCGCCGGGCGACATCTTCGCCGCCTTCGCTGCCCTGAGCTCGGCGGGCAAGTTTTCCGAGCCCGGGCCCTTCCGGCCGCTGACGCCCCGCGAGCTGGCCACGCTGCTGAGTACCGCCGTCCGGCTGGGAGCGGTGGGCCCCAACCCCACCCCTCCGCCGGAAGAGGCAAAGGTCACCCGGAAGGGCCCGCTCCACACGCGGCAGCGGGATGCTGCGGCAATCTCGCACCATTACGACGTCGGCAACGACTTTTACGCCCTCGTGCTGGGAGCGTCGATGGCCTACTCGTGCGCCGTGTGGGGTGAGGGCTCCTACACGGACAACAACGGCCTTCCGGCGGGTCTGGACGGGGCGCAGAAGGCCAAGCTGGACCTGGTCTGCCGCAAGCTCGGCCTGAAACCCGGGATGAGGGTGCTGGACGTGGGCTGCGGCTGGGGCAGCTTTGCCCTGCACGCCGCCCAAAGCTACGGCGCCACGGTAGTGGGGGTGACCCTCTCCTCGGAGCAGGCCGTGTTTGCCCGCAAGCGTGCCGCCGAGGCAGGCCTGACCGAAAGGATTGACATCCGCGTGCAGGATTATCGGGATATCGACGACGGCCCCTTCGACGCGATCAGTTCCATAGGCATGTCCGAGCACGTCGGCCGGGAACAGATGCCGCACTATGCGCAGATGCTGCATGGGCTGCTCCGCCCCGGCGGGCGGCTGCTCAACCACGCCATCTCCTGGAATGCCGGGCCCACCAAGCCGGACCCTGACTCGTTCATCCCGCGCTACGTCTTCCCGGACGGCGAAATGCTCAGCCTCGGAGAAGTGGTCACCGCGCTGGAGGGCGGCGGGTTCGAGATCCTTGACGTTGAGGCCCTGCGCCGGCATTACGCCCTGACGCTGCGGGCCTGGGTGCGGCGGCTGGAAACCAACTGGGACGAAGCGGTTGGCCTCACCAGCCTGGGACGGGCCCGGATATGGCGGCTGTACATGGCCTCAAGCGCCCTGGGCTTTGAAGCCGGCCTCACGGGAGTGAACCAGGTCCTGGTCCAGCGTGCCGGCGGGGACCAGCCGCCGCTGCGCCGGACGGACTGGATCTGAACCGCTCGGCACCGGCAGCCGAAAAGTACCGGATAAACGAAAAGAGCCACCCGGCCGGGTGGCTCTTTTTGTGGACACGTGGTCCGGTTTGGTGGAGCTGAGGGGACTCGAACCCCTGACCCCCTGCATGCCATGCAGGTGCGCTACCAGCTGCGCCACAGCCCCAAACCGCCGCTCTCCAGGCCGTTCAGGCCTCTCGAAGCAACCTGATTAGCTTAATAGAAATCTGCGCTGTGCGCCAATCGGGAGCCGCTTGCCGGAAAAAAGGCATGACGTGGAGAAGTCCCCGCTCAACGGACTTCTCCCCCGCGCACGACGAGGGGATAAGACCATGCGAGGGGGAAATGCGTACAGGGACTGCGGAGGCAACAAAAAAGTCCGCCGGAATCTCTCGATTCCGGCGGACTATCCGGTGGAGCTGAGGGGACTCGAACCCCTGACCCCCTGCATGCCATGCAGGTGCGCTACCAGCTGCGCCACAGCCCCGGACCTTCGCTACTCCGTGATCTCCGGAGCAACTCAAATATCTTAGACCAGCATTTCCGAAAATTCCAAATCGGGCATATTCGGGCTGGCGAGGCCGGTTACTCGGTTTCTGAAGCGGCAGATGCTTTGGCTGATGTGTCCCCGGCCAGCTGCAGGTCGACGACGGGGCAGTCCTTCCACAGGCGCTCCAGGGCGTAGAAAACGCGGTCTTCCTCGTGCTGGACATGGATCACGATGTCCGAGTAGTCGAGCAGCACCCAGCGTCCGCCGGCGCGGCCTTCGCGGCGGACCGGACGGAGATCCTGCTTGGAGAGTTCTTCTTCAATGCCGTCCACGATGGCGTTGACCTGGCGCTCGCTCGGTGCGGATGCGATGAGGAAGACGTCCGCCAGGGCGAGGCGTTCGCTGACATCGAGCGCCACAATATCGTGGGCGATCTTGTCCGCGGCGGCCTTGGCGGCCTGACGGGCTGTGGCGATGGATGAATCTGATGCAGTCACGTGACTCCTTGTAGTTTTCTAAAGCTTTGTAAGGGGCGCTGCCGGTCAGCGGGAGACGCCGGTGGCGATGAGGATGACGCCGGAAATGAGGGCCGCAATCCCGAAAACCAGGACAAGGACCTGCATGAGCCTGAGCCGCTTTGCGCGGGTCAGGCCTGCCGTAGCCGCGTCCAGCGGCTCAAGGCCATGCGCGGAGCGGGCTGGAATGCGCAGGTCCTCGTAAAGACCCTCACCCTCCCCCGCCGAGACGTCCGGAATAACCGGAACCGTGCGCTTCGGTTCAGTAGCTGCACGGGCTGCGGCTTCGGCCCGGGCGATCACCCGGGAACGGCCTGAAGCTGCTCCCGGTGCCGTTGCCGAAGGCGCCTGCCGGGATGCGGACGAAGGACGCCGGCTCTTGCCGCCCTGCCGGACTTTGGCTCCGGACTGTGTCTGCACCGGCACGTACGAGGTTGCCGGGGGTTTCATGACAGGCCGGTCAACGCCGGGAACCTGGACGAATTCAAGGGGCGTGACCATGGCGAGGTTGTCAGCTGTGGCCGGACCTGACTGACCAGCCGACCGGCCGGGCGATGGCTGGCCGGGCACGGCCTGCGTGGAGGCGCCTTGCACGTGCGGGCCTTGCGGCGGTGCGCTCTGCGGGGCAGGGGGCGCCGCCTGCTCGGCCAGTTTCTGCTTGGCCATGGCCCGGCGGTTGAGGACCGCGGCACGCTCCGCGAGGGCGATCTGCTCGGCGAGGATGTCGGGGTCCACGGCTTCGGGATCCAGGGAGGCAATGTGCTCCATTTTGGCCAGCTGGTTCCTGGCCTGCTCGGCAATGAGGGCGCGGGCTGCAAGGGCCTGCTCCACGCTCATGCCGTCGGGAAGCCCCGTTGCTGCGGGTGCGGATGCTGGGCGGGGTGCTGTACCGGGTGCGGATGCCGGGCGGGGTCCCGATGCGCCGGGTCCCGATGCGGGGCGGGGTCCCGATCCGCCGGGGCCTGATGCCGGGCGGGGCCCCGCGGGTCCTGGCTTGGCGCCGGCCGGAGAGCCGGGGCCAGCAGGAAGCGGCTTACCCATCGGGGCGGCGATGATGGGGTTGGCCGAGGTGACGGCCTGTTCCTTGAGTTGCTGGAGCCTTAACTGCCTGCGGGTGGGAGGGCCGCCGGCCGAGAGTTGCCCTTCCTTTTCTTCAAGTTCCTTGATGGTGCGCAGGGCAGCACGGTCCCGGGCCCGAATCTGCGACGATCTCTGGGCCTGGGTTTGTTCCGAGACGGAATCCACCGGCGCGTCGGCCGCGCGGCGCTGTTTTGAGGCAGGCGAAACCTGGCCCGGGCCCGTGGACCCGGTAGCCGTGTTCTCATCTCTGGCCTGCCGCAGTTCGCGGCGGCTGCGGACGGGGGGCTGTTCCTGACTCATTGAAAACTCATTCAGTACTTGCTGGCTCGTCTGTTTCGGTAGTTTGCGCAGCCTCGGGAGGCAGACCCTCGGCGTACAGTCCATATTTGGCGATGTATTGCACCACCCCGTCGGGCACCAAGTACCAGACAGGGTTGTTCGCTGCCACCCTGGTCCGGCAATCCGTGGAGGAAATCGCCATGGCCGGCACCTCCAACAGGCTGACATCCTTCCGACCCATGCCATCGAGCACGTGTCCCGGACGGGTCACACCGACGAAATGGGCCAGTGACCACAGCTCATCAATGTCTTTCCAGGACAGGATCTGTGCCAGCGCATCCGCGCCGGTGATAAAGAACAGGTCCGCATCCGGGCGCTGGGTCCGGAGGTCACGCAAGGTATCAATGGTATACGTGGGACCGGGCCGGTCGATATCCACCCTGCTCACCGTGAAGCGGGGATTGGATGCAGTGGCGATCACCGTCATGAGGTACCGGTGCTCAGGCTGGCTGACCTGCTTGTGCGTTTTTTGCCACGGCTGCCCGGTGGGGACAAACACCACTTCGTCCAGACCGAACTTGGCAGCCACTTCACTGGCTGCGACAAGGTGGCCGTGATGGATGGGATCAAATGTCCCACCCATCACGCCCAGGCGCAGCCGTCCTTGCGCACCTTCACGGTGCAGAACACGGGAAATGTCAGTGGCCTTGGCCGTGGTCGTGCTTGTTGGGGTGCTGGCGGTGCGGATCGGCGTGCTCGTCCGTTGCGGCGTGCCGGTTACCCAGGTTGGAGTAGGACAGCGTCACGAACATCAGTGCCAGCAGGACCACGAACATCACACCGCCGATCACGAACGGCGGCGCAATCAGCGGTGCCAGTTCCTCATGTTCAGTGGCGGCAGCGACGGATGTGGCGATCTGCTGGAGCAGCATTTTCTCCCCTAGGGTTTTCAAGGATGTGGGCAGCGGATCTTCCCGCCGTTCCGGACTTCTGTCTATGTTACCGCGTTGCTAGCCGCGGACTTGGCCCTCGCCCTGCACGATCCACTTGGTGGTGGTGAGCTCGGTGAGCCCCATCGGTCCGCGGGCGTGCAGCTTCTGGGTGGAGATGCCCACCTCGGCACCCAGGCCCAGCTCGCCGCCGTCGGTAAACCGGGTGGACGCGTTGACGATGACTGCCGCCGAGTCAATCTCCGCAATGAACCGCTCCGCGTTGGCGAGGTTGTTGGTGAGGATGGCTTCGGTATGGCCGGTGGACCAGGTGCGGATGTGCTTCACGGCGTCATCCAGGCTGTCCACCATGGCCACGGCGAGGTCGAGGTCCATGTACTCGGTCTCCCAGTCCGCGTCCGTTGCGGGCGTTGACTCGATGGAAGCAGGCAGGGCGGCGCGGATGCGGTCGTCCGTGTGGAGGGTGACGCCGGCGTCACGGAGCGCGGCGGCCACAGCCGGCAGCACGGTGGAGCGGGAGTGGACCAGCAGCGTTTCCACCGTGTTGCAGACGCTGGGCCGCTGGGTTTTGGCGTTCAGCAGGATATCCACCGCCATCTCTTCACTGGCGGATTCGTCGATGAAAATGTGGACGTTGCCTTCACCGGTTTCGATGACGGGGACGGCTGCGTTCAACACAACGGATTGAATCAGGTCCCGGCCGCCGCGGGGAATCAGCACGTCAACGCGGCCGCGGGCCCGCATCAGGGCGTTGGCGCCCTCCCGGCCGTACTGGTCCACCGTCTGCACGGCATCGGAGGGCAGGCCCACGCCGTGCAGGGCGTCACGGAGTACCTGCACCAGGGCTTCATTCGTGGCGGCCGCAGCGGTGCCGCCCCGGAGGATGACGGCGTTTCCGCTCTTGAGCGCGAGGCCGGCGATGTCAACGGTCACATTGGGCCGTGCCTCGTAGATAGCGGCCACCACGCCCATGGGCACGTTGACCTGGCGCAGGCGGAGGCCATTGGGCAGGGTCTGTCCGCGGACCACATTGCCCACGGGGTCCGGGAGGGTGGCGAGGTTCTCCAAGGCATCCACGAGCCCGGTGATTCGGGCATCGGTAAGCGTCAGCCGGTCCAGCATCGCAGCCGAGGTTCCGTTGGCCTTTCCGGCAGCGACGTCCTTGGCATTGGCGGCCAGGATGACGCTCTTCCGTTCCAGCAGGGCGGCGCCGATGGCGCGGAGGCCACGGTCCTTCCAGGCCCGGTTGGCCCGGGACATCCGCCGGGCTGCCTGCTTGGAGCGGTCGGCGACGGCGTGGACTGCGGCCTCGACTTCCTCGGGCGACAGCGGCACTGCGGTCTCCGGTGACGTCGCTTCCGGCGCAGCAGGAACGCCCGTGTTATCTCCGGTAGTCGCAGCAGTGGGATGGGTCAGTGCCTCAGTCATGGTCCAAGTTTAGGCGAGTTGGGGACTCAGACCAGCACCAGGTCATCAACGTGAACAACTTCACGGTCATAGCCGCGGCCCAGCGCCTTGCCCAGTTCCTTGGTGGAGCGGCCCAGCATCTGCGGCAACTCGGCCGAGGAGTAGTTCACCAGGCCCCGGGCGATGACGGTGCCGTCCAGGCTGACCATTTCGACGGCGTCGCCCGCTTCAAAATCCCCATCGACGGCGGAAATGCCGGCGGGGAGCAGGGACGTTCGGCGGTGGCGTACGGCCTTCACCGCGCCATCGTCCAGGATCAACCGTCCCCGGACGGAGGCGAGGTGCGCCAGCCACAGCAGGCGCACGGGCTTGCGCGCGCCGTTCACCGTGAACCAGGTGCCAACATCCTCACCTGCCAGCGCCGCGGCAGCGTTGGCGGTGGACGTGACAAGGGCGTGGATGCCGGAGCCGGCGGCGATCGTCGCGGCTTCGACTTTGGTGGTCATGCCGCCGGTGCCCACGCCGGCTTTGCCTGCCTTGCCGATGGTGACGCCGTCGAGGTCGTGCGGGCCTTCCACCAGGGGAATCCGCTTGGCACCGTGCGACGGCGGGCCGTCGTAGAGGGAGTCGACGTCGGAGAGCAGCACCAGCGCGTCGGCGCGGACCAGGTGGGCGACGAGGGCAGCCAGGCGATCGTTGTCACCGAAACGGATCTCGTGGGTGGCCACGGTGTCGTTTTCATTGACCACCGGAACCACGCCCAGATTGAGGAGGCGGTCCAGCGCGCGGAAGGCGTTGGTGTGCTGGCTGCGCCGCATCAGGTCGTCAGCGGTGAGCAGCACCTGGCTGACCGTCACGCCGTGGGCGCCGAATGCCTGGGTGTAGCGGGCCATCAGCAGGCCCTGCCCGACGCTGGCCGCGGCCTGCTGCGTAGCAAGGTCACGCGGCCGCTTGGCCAGGCCGAGCGGCGCCAGGCCGGCGGCGATGGCGCCGGAGGACACCAGTATGATCTCGGTGCCGGCGTTGCGCTTCGTTGCCAGCGCGTCCGCCAGGGCGGTCAGCGCTTCCTCGGAGATGCCGCCCTTGATGCTGGTGAGCGACGACGAACCGACCTTAACAACGATCCTGCGGGCATGCGCGAGCACGCTGCGGTCCGCGGTCCGCTGGTGTGGCACCGCGGTGGCGGCGCTACTGGTCATCGTCTGCGCCCAGTCCACTCTCCTTGAGCGGCTTGGCAATCCGGCGGCTGCTGACCGATTCGGTCCAGATGCCGGCCTTGCGCTCTGCTTCGAGCTCGGCGCGGGCGGCAGCCTTGGCTTCCTTGCGTTCCTGCTGTTCATCGCGCTTCTGGCCGCGGGTGGGGCGGTCGCCGATATCGGCAAAGCGGACGTCGGTGCCTCGGGGTGCCGCGAGCAGCTCCGCACCGGCCATCATGGTCGGCTCCCAGTCGAACACGACGCCGTCGTCCTCGCCGATCACCACGGTGTCGCCCGGCTTGGCACCCTGCTTGAAGAGTTCGTTCTCCACGCCCAGCTTGGCGAGCCGGTCCGCGAGGTAACCGATGGCTTCCTCGTTGGTGAAGTCGGTCTGCTTGACCCAGCGCACGGGCTTGTCGCCGAGGACGCGGAACAGCGGCTCCAGGTTCTTCTCTTCGCGGCGGATCTTAAAGCCGGACTCGTTGACGGCGCGGGGCCGCAGCACGGGCGGCTGGACCTTCGGCGGCGCGGCGGCCAGGGTGTCGCGGGCGGCCTGGACGATTTCCGCCATGGCAAAGCCAAGCTGGCGGAGGCCCTCGTGGCTGGTGGCCGAGATCTCGAAGACCCGGTAGCCGCGGGACTCCAGTTCAGGGCGGACGAATTCGGCCATGTCCTTGCCGTCCGGCAGGTCAACCTTGTTCAGGGCGACGAGGCGGGGGCGTTGGTTCAGCGGCACCACTTCGCCGTCGGTGCCGGCGTAGCTCATGTCAACGGCGTACTTTTCCAGTTCCGCTTCGATGATGGCCAGGTCCGCGAGCGGGTCACGGTCTGATTCGAGCGTGCCGCAGTCCAGTACGTGCACCAAGGCGGCACAGCGTTCCACGTGGCGCAGGAAGTGGTGGCCAAGGCCCTTGCCCTCGCTGGCGCCCTCGATGAGGCCGGGCACATCGGCGATGGTAAAGCGGATGTCGCCGGCCTGGACGACGCCCAGGTTGGGGATCAGGGTGGTGAAGGGGTAATCGGCGATCTTGGGCCGCGCAGCGGACATGGCCGCGATCAGGCTGGACTTGCCGGCCGAGGGGAAACCCACCAGCGCAATGTCGGCGATGGACTTCAGTTCCAGCACAATGTCGGCGGCGTCACCCTCGATGCCCAGCAGGGCGAAGCCCGGGGCCCGGCGCTTCTGCGAGGACAGTGAGGCGTTGCCCAGGCCGCCCTGGCCGCCCGCGGCCGCGACGTATTCGGCGCCTTCGCCGACGAGGTCCGCGAGGACGGTACCGTCCTTGGACTTGACCACGGTGCCGTCCGGAACCGGCAGGATGAGCGTCTCGCCGCTCTTGCCGCCGCGCCAGTCCCCCATCCCGGGTCCGCCGTTGGTGGCGTGCCTGTGCGGGGCGTGGTGGTAGTCCAGCAGGGTGGTGGTCTGGTGATCAACGCGCAGGATGACGTCGCCGCCGTCGCCGCCATTGCCGCCGTCGGGACCGCCCAGGGGCTTGAACTTCTCCCGGTGGACGGAGACACAGCCGTGGCCGCCGGTACCGCCGGATACGTGCAGTACTACCCGGTCTACAAAGCTCGCCACGTGGATCTCCTCAGTGCTTTTTTCCTGGACGCCACAGGCGCCAAGACGATTGTAATGCGGTTAAAAGAACAGTGGAGCGGACCAAATGGCCCGCTCCACCGCTTCAGAACTATTTGTTACTCTGCAGCTGCAGCAGTAACGATGTTGACGACGCGGCGACCGCGGCGGGTGCCGAATTCGACAGCTCCCGGGGTCAGTGCGAACAGGGTGTCGTCGCCGCCGCGGCCAACGCCGGCGCCCGGGTGGAAGTGGGTGCCACGCTGGCGGACGATGATCTCGCCTGCGGAAACTACCTGGCCGCCGAAGCGCTTGACGCCGAGGTACTGGGCGTTGGAGTCACGACCGTTGCGAGTGGAACTCGCGCCTTTTTTATGTGCCATTTGAAATGCCTGCCTCTAAATTCTGGGGAATCTGCTGAAAACCTGAACAGTAACGAAGGTTACTTGATACCAGTGATCTTGACCTTGGTCAGTTCCTGACGGTGACCCTGGCGCTTCTTGTAACCGGTCTTGTTCTTGAACTTCTGGATGACGATCTTCGGACCACGGAGGTCGTTGAGGATCTCAGCCGTAACAGTTACCTTGGCCAGGTCCGCAGCTGCGGAGGTGACCTTTTCACCGTCTACCAGGAGCAGGGCAGGCAGCTCAATGGTGCTGCCAGCTCCACCGGCGACGCGGTTGAGGGTAACGAAGTCTCCAACGGAGACCTTCTCTTGCCGGCCGCCTGCGCGGACAATCGCGTACACCACTTGGGAACTCACTTCTCTCGACGTTTATAACTAAATTTGCGTGCGGGCCCGAATCCAAATTGGCTGGGTTTCCCGCTGTGCCTCAACGCCGTGGGGTCGTAACCCAAGTGTTGGCGTAAGCACCGAAGATCTAGAATACGCTAATTTCGCCTTCGGCTGCAAATGAGGCTGGTTACGGCCGGCTGCCTGTGATAGGTCCCACTGAGGGGAACAGTCCTGACAATCCGAAACCGTGCCCGACTATCGTACCGGCTGCAGCCCCTGCTGATGTTCAGGCATGCAGGCGCGGCGCGTCGAAGAAGTCCACTTCGAAACGGCACGAGTGCCGGAATGCCTGGAGCATGGCGGCCTGTTCGTCCGCTGCCGCCTTCCGCCCTGCCTCGTCAGCCATGGCGACAGCTTCGCGTGTTGCCTGTGCGAAGTCCTCGTCCGCGTAGGTCCGAAGCCACTGGGCATACGGGTGTGCTTCGGGTGCCCCGGCTGCCAGGAACTGCGAATGCAGGGTCCGGCCCACTTCGGCGTAGAGCCAGAAGCACGGCAGGAGTGCCGCGACCAGCACTCCGTAACTGCCGGAGGCGGAGGTTGCCAGCAGGTGGTCCACGTAGGACTTGGTGACGGGGCCCAGGACGTGCTCCACCGTGCGTGTGCTGAGCCAGGTGCGGTGCAGTTCGGATTCGACCTCGAGGCATTGCCGGGCGGACCGGGCCCAGAACAGCTGTGCGGCTTCCGTTGGCGCCAGCGCACTGGCCCGGGCCAGGGCACGCGAGTAGCCGTTGAGATAGATGGCGTCCTGGGCGAGGTAGTAGGCGAACTGATCCTCCGCCAAGGTGCCTTCGGCCAGGCCGCGGATGAATGCAAGCCCGTAGATGGCGTCCAGATCAGGGGCCGCCGCCTGGCGCAGGGCAGCAGCGAATTCCCCGGCGGCGAGGGGCTGCCGGAGGTGGTGGAAGTGATGGATGGGACCGTTGCCGCCCCCCACATCCAGCTGGCCCGAAGCCTGCAGCGCGCCGGAAAGCCAGGGCTTCACCTGCCGCAGCGATGCTTCCCAGTCCCCCAGCCGGGCCTGTGCCGTGGCCATGGCCGAGGACAGCGAGCAGCCGGTGCCGTGGCTGTTGCGGGTGGGAATCCTATCTCCGGCCACTTCCACTACCGGCCGGGAGAGCAGCCCCCCGGCGTTGACGAGGGCATCCGGGCACGCACCGCCGTCGAGATGGCCTCCCTTGACCAGGATGGTGGCGCCGGTGGCCGCGGCGAGGCGTTTGCCCTGCTCCAGCGCGGCGGCCCAGCCCCGGGCCAGCGGTTCGTGCACAAGGATGGCCAGCTCGGCGAGGTTGGGGGTGATGAGGTCCGCGAGCGGCAGCAGGGCGAGCAGGGCAGCCTCCGCCGATTCCTTCAGCAGCCGGTCCCCGCTCGTGGCAACCATGACGGGATCCAAAACCACGACGGCGGGACGCACCTTTTCCAGCCAGCTGCGGACCGTGTCAATCACCTCCGCGTTGCCCAGCATGCCGATCTTGACGGCGTCGATGGTGATGTCATCGCTGATGGCATCAAGCTGCTGGCGCAGGAAGGCGGCCGGTGGCACATGGATATCCTGGACACCCCGCGTGTTTTGAACGGTCAGTGCGGTGATGGCTGCCATGCCGTAGCCACCCAGGGCGGCAATGCTCTTGAGGTCGGCCTGAATGCCTGCCCCGCCGGACGGATCCGATCCGGCGATGGACAGCACACGCGGGGTAGCATGCAGCACGGCCCCCGAAGTGGATGACCCGGGTACCGGGCGCTGGGCTGCGGGAATTTGGGCTGGTTCCCGGGTTTCCGGGGTGGCGGAAGTTTCGGGGGTTGCGGGAGGAAGGACATAGGTCGAAGCCAAAGGAGACATCCCTTCGCCGGTACTAGCCGGACAGGTTCAACGGGTGTGGATCTCAGCCGGCCCTTTGCGCGGCACCCCGTGTCAGAAACCCACCCTAGCGCTTCCGTACTCCCGCCGCCTCAGATGAAGCCGGAACGCAGGATGCCCGCATGCGCCCCTGGAAGGGGACGCGTACGGGCATCCTGCGCGGAGTCCCCGCGAAGAGTCAGAGCTCGGAAGCGGGTACCCCTACGCCGAGGATAATCGGCGCATTGGTCTGTGCCGGCGCGGCCGCCGCCGGGGCGTTGGTGCGCTCCGGCGCCTTGGCAGCATGGGTATGCCCCGAGGTGACGGCGGGAGCGGCTTCGTGATGTTCCACCGTGGTGGCGTTGGCTGCGCCCTGGGCACGGCTGGCGCTCCGGTTCCGCCGCGGACGGCGGGCACGGGGCTGCTCGGTGTGGTCGGAGTAGTCCTTCTCGGCCGCGGCAGGAGCCGCCGGAGCCTGGGCAGAGGCCTGAGCCTGACGGGCAGGCTCTGCTGCCTGCTGGCGCTCAGCCTGCTGGCGCTCGGTCTGCTGGCGCTCGGGCCTGCTTTCGGCCTGGCGCGCGGCCTCCTGGCGCTCGGCCGGAGCGCTGGCAGCAACAGGTGCCGGTTCGCCAAGCTTGGCGAACGCCTCCGCCAGGCGGTCAAGAGTCAGTGCCGGAGCCTGCGGCTGCTCCTCGTGGTGCGCCACAAACGGCAGCACGACCTGCTCCCCACCGAACGTCAGCACGGCGGCGGGCCTGCCCGTGCTGTCCGTTTCGGAAGGTTGCGCCGGTGCAGGGGCCGGGGCCTCCGGGCTGGAGGCCTTGCCGGCAGCGGCATGGGCTACTTCGTCGTCGTGCAGGTGGGCCGCGTGGGCGGCGGCCGCAATGTTGGCGAGGGCCGCCCTTGTGGCCTCAGCCTTGGCATGGCGCTCGGCATCGCTCGGATCCGGGTGGACCGTATGGATCTGCACCGGAGCTGCAGGCGCTACGTCCAGGGGCTGCCCGCCGCGGCCGCGGCGGCGCTTCCGGTCAGTCCGGCCGCCCTGCTGGGCGTCCGGACGGGTGTCGACGCGCTGGTTGTCCGGGCGCTGCGTGTCCGGGCGGTTGTCCGCACGCTGCACGTGGTGCTCGGCGGCGACGGTGTTCGCGCGGCGGTGCTCCACCGGGTCGTCGTGGGTAACAATTCCGCGTCCGGCGCAGGTTTCGCACTGTTCGCCGAAGACCTCAAGGAGTCCGGTGCCCATGCGCTTTCGCGTCATCTGCACCAGACCCAGCGACGTCACTTCTGCCACCTGATGCTTGGTGCGGTCACGGCCCAGGCATTCCACCATGCGGCGGAGCACCAGGTCGCGGTTGGACTCCAGGACCATGTCGATGAAGTCAATGACAATGATGCCGCCGATGTCGCGGAGCCGGAGCTGCCGGACCACTTCTTCGGCCGCTTCCAGGTTGTTCTTGGTGACGGTTTCCTCGAGGTTGCCGCCGCTGCCGGTGAACTTGCCGGTGTTGACGTCCACCACGGTCATGGCTTCGGTACGGTCAATGACCAGCGAACCGCCGGACGGCAGGAAGACCTTGCGCTCGAGTGCCTTGTGGATCTGCTCGTCGATCCGCCATGCGGCGAAGATGTCCTGGTCCTTGGTCCACTTTTCCAGGCGGCCCACCAGGTCCGGGGCAACGTAGGTGACGTAGGCCTCGATGGTGTCCCAGGCTTCTTCGCCCGAGACGATCAGCTTGGAGAAGTCCTCGTTGAAGACGTCACGGACCACCTTGATGGTGAGGTCCGGTTCGCCGTAGAGCAGTTCCGGGGCGAGGATCTTGGTGGATGTGGACTGGCTTTCGATGCCCTCCCACTGTGCCCGCAGCCGGTTGATGTCGTGCGTGAGCTCCTCTTCCGAGGCGCCTTCGGCCGCGGTTCGGACAATCACGCCGGCATGCTCGGGCAGGCGGTCCTTGAGGATGCGCTTGAGGCGGTTGCGTTCGACGTCGGGCAGCTTGCGGGAGATGCCGGTCATGGACCCGCCGGGTACGTAGACAAGGTAACGGCCCGGGAGGGAAATCTGGCTGGTGAGGCGTGCGCCCTTGTGGCCCACCGGATCCTTGGTGACCTGGACGAGGACGGTGTCGCCCGATTTGAGCGCGTTTTCGATCCGGCGCTGCTTGCCTTCGAGGTTGACGGATTCCCAGTTCACTTCACCGGCGTACAGCACGGCGTTGCGGCCGCGTCCGATGTCTACGAACGCCGCTTCCATGGAGGGCAGGACGTTCTGCACCTTGCCGAGGTAAACGTTGCCGATCAGCGAGTCCTGCTGGGTCTTGGAGACGAAGTGCTCTGCGAGGACGCCATCCTCCAGGACACCGATCTGGATTCTGTCGTCGCGCTGGCGGACGATCATCTGACGGTCTACAGATTCGCGGCGGGCCAGGAACTCGGCCTCGGTGATCACAGTCCTGCGGCGGCCCGTGTCGCGGGATTCGCGGCGGCGCTGCTTCTTTGCTTCGAGCCTGGTGGAGCCCTTCACGCTGGTCACCCGGTTGTTGACCGGCGCTTCGGTCACCGCGCGCGGAGCCCGGACACGCGTCACCGTGTTGGGCGGATCGTCGCCCTCTCCACCGGTGAGTTCAAGATCCTGGTCGCCACGGCGGCGACGACGACGACGGCGGGACGTCACGCCTTCATCGTTCTGGCCGGCCTCTTCTTCGTCGTCGTGTCCGGCACCGTCCTCGCTGCCCTCGGAACCATCCGTGTCAGTGCCGGCATCGCTGTCACCGCCGCGGGCGCGACCGCGGCGGCCACGGCTGCGGCGACGGCGGCGGCTGTTGGCGTCGTCCCCTTCGCCCTCTTCGGCGTCGTCCTCTTCCGGCTCTTCCACCGCGGCGGGAACAGGCCGGACAACAGTTGTCAGGTCCGGGGCCTGGAAGAGCACGGACGTGGCTGAGCCCGGTTCCAGGAACAGCGAACCGAACGGGCTGGCGGGCTCGGCGGCGGCCTGCTCGCCCTCCGGTCCGGCGGCGTCAGCCTGGGCCGGAGCTGATTCCGCGGCAGCGGCGGCTCTTACGGGAGCGGAGGCCGTCCCGGGAGCGGCTGCGTCGGGGGCTGCCGCGTCAGTCGCAACAGTGTCAGGGGCGGCTGCATCAGTCGCAACAGTGTCATGAGCGGCCGCGTCAGTCGCAACAGTGTCAGGGGCGGCTGCGTCGGGGGTTGCCGCGTCAGTCACAACAGTGTCAGGGGCGGAAGCCTTGCGGGTGGCAACGCGGCGGCGGCGGACCGGCTTGGCATCGGGATCTGCCTCGGCGAGCGGGGATCCGCCGGCGGGTTCCGCGGCATCCGGCGCAACGGTCTGACCGGACGCAGATGCTTCCGTGGACGGTGCATCCGCGGCTGGCGCGTCCTGGGCTTCGACGGCGAAAGCAGGCAGCGGTTCCCCAACTTCGGGCTTCCTGCGCGCGCGGGTCCGGCGGACAGGGGCCTTGGCCTCCGGCGCGGTCTCCACTACGGCAACTGCCTCAAGGACCGCAGCAGTCTCGGCGTCGGGCTGCGCCGCGGCTTCGGTCAGTGACCCGGTACCTGTGGATGCTGCGACGCTGGCTGCCTTCGGGGCTGCCTTACGGCGGGTCCTTGTGGCCTTCCGGGGCGCCTCGGGGGTTTCAGCTGCCACTGTTTCAGCATTAACGGCTGGTACGTGTTCATTTTCCATGTGTAGCTACACTCCTGCCCCTGACGTACCGCCACATCCGGCACCCATTGGGGCACATATTGTCAAAACCCGCAGGCGTTGACAGAAGTCAGTTGGATACTCCCAGGTTCGCACCGGCATTGGGGTGCGGCAGCCCGTGGGAGCCGTCGGCTGTGTCCTGAAACCCGTTGTTCTAAACGCCACAACCAGGTGCCGACCAATGGAATTGCGGGAGGCCGGATCACAGAGAATCCAAAGCCTGCCCTGCTCATCATTGGCGGTCTTGAAACAAGCCACCGGACCGGAGTCCGAATGTGGGTCGGCCTCCAGCCATGTTCATTCTCTCACACCCCGGCCCCGAGGCCGCGGAAGCGGGGTCAAAGGATGCGCGCCTGGAGGCTCCGGCCTGTGGCGCTCGCTGGAGTGCGCGTTCAGGCGCCGGCGTTACAATCGGGCTAGGAGCACCCGAAGCAAAGGACGCCACACACCATGCCCAGCAGTTCCCCGCACGGTACCGACACAACACACGACTCCCCCTCCGCCGGGGCCCCCACTGCCGCGCCGGCTGCCGCGCCGGCCACGAAGGCCGCGGCCCTGCCGCGCATGGCCCGTAACCGGCCCCTCGGTTGGCTCATGGTCATTACGGGAATCATCGGCTGGCTGGCTTCGGGAACGCTTGTCCTGGAAAAGCTGGAGGTCCTTAAGGATCCCAACCACGCCACCGTCTGCGATGTGAATCCCTGGATCTCCTGTGGCCAGGTGATGCAGACCTGGCAAAGCTCGGTGTTCGGGTTCCCCAACATGTTTATTGGCATTGTGGCTTTCGCCATCATCATCACCGTGGGCATGGCCCTGCTGTCCGGCGCTACGTTCGCCCGCTGGTACTGGGCAGGGCTCCAGGCCGGCGTCACCCTGGGTTTCGCATTTGTAGTGTGGCTGTGGTCCCAGGCCCTGTACGTGATCCACATCCTGTGCCCGTTCTGCATGATCGTCTGGGCCGCCATGATTCCGCTGTTCGTCTGGGTCACCATCAGGAACATCAGCCACGGCGTGATCCCCATGCCCGCCGGCGCAGCCAAAGTCCTGGGCGACTCGGGCTGGATCATCACCGCGCTGCTCTATGTCGCGGTCATCGCCACCATCTTCTTCGCCTTTATCCAGGTGTTCGCCGGCACGTCCGGCTTCTAGGCCCCAACCGCGTCGAGGTGACACTTAAGGCCAATGTCCGCGCCGGACATTGGCCTTAACTGTCACCTCGGTGAGGCGGGTGGTGCAGGTGCTAGCCCTGGAACCAGATTTTGATCTCGCGCTCTGCCGAGTCCACGGAGTCGGAGCCGTGGACCAGGTTCTGCTGGACCTTCAGGCCCCAGTCGCGGCCGAAGTCGCCACGGATGGTGCCGGGGGCGGCAGTGGTGGGGTCGGTGGTTCCGGCCAGGGAGCGGAAGCCTTCAATGACGCGGTGGCCTTCGAAGATCGCGGCCACTACCGGGCCGCTGAGCATGAATTCCACGAGCGGCTCGTAGAACGGCTTGCCCACGTGCTCCTCGTAGTGCTGCTCCAGGAGTTCGCGGCTGGCGTCGACCTTCTTCAGCTCCGCGAGGGTGTAGCCCTTGGCCTCGATGCGGCTCAGGATGGCGCCGCTGAGGTTGCGGGACACGCCGTCGGGCTTGATCAAAACGAGGGTGCGCTCAATGCTCACAGTTGCTCCAATGCGTTGGTGGGGGTTTCGGGACAAGTCTACGAGGCCGGCGGGGTGTCCCCGTGCGCCGCGTCCCATTCGGCCTGTTCGCGTTCGCGCTTGGCCGACTCCGAGTCGATCCTGATGCCCGTGCGGATCCCGTACCACCAGGCCAGGCCGAACAGGGCGCCCACCAGGAACATCATGGGTTCAACGATGCCGGTGAGGATCAGCACGATCTGCAGGATCCAGCCCAGTGCCACGCCCCACGGTTTGGACAGTACCGCACAGGCGAAGACCATGACCAGGCTGAGGGCGATGCCGACCCCCAGGATCAGGGCCGGCGGGAACTCACCGCGCCTGAGCCCAAAAACGGCCAGGGTGGCAAAAAAGACCACAAACGCCTCGAGCAGCAGGACCGTGGAGGCAAACATTACCTTGGTGGAACGGCGCTTCTTCGGCATCCCCGGACGCCATTCACGCTGGGCTTTGGTCAGCTTGGCCACGGCTAGGCCTCCGTCTTTCCGAGCAGGATCCGCGCCTCAGCCACCAGGGTGATGGACCCCGTCACCAGCACGCCGCCGGCCAGGTCATCGTTGGCTTCAGCACGCTCCACCGCCCACTCCAGGGCGTCGTCGAGCTTCTCCGCGATGTGGATGTTGTCTTCGCCGAAGCCCATCTCCACAGCCAGTTCCGCCAGTTCGGCTGCAGGGACGGCCCGCGGTGAGTTGGACTGCGTGAAGCAGTACTCCTCCGCAAGGCCGCCCAGGGACTCCTTGAGCTGGCGCAGGATTTCTTCCGCGTCCTTCTCCTTGAGGACCCCCACCACCGGCACAAGCCGGGTGAAGGTGAAGGCCTCCTGGATGGCCTCGGCCGAAACCCTGATGCCGTCCGGGTTGTGGGCGGCGTCCACGATGATGGTGGGCGCCGTCCGGACAACTTCGAGCCGGCCCGGTGAGGTGACGGAAGCGAACGCTTCCTGCAGCACTTCGGCATCCAATTCCTTCTCACCGCCGAAGAAAGCCTCGAGCGCCGCCACGGCAACGGCCGCGTTTTGCGCCTGGTGCGCCCCGTGCAGGGGCAGCAGCAGGTCCGGGTACCGGCCGGCGATGCCCTGGATGCTGACGACCTGCCCGCCCACGGCAACGGTCCGGGACTCGACGCCGAATTCCACGCCTTCGAACCGGAACGGCACCGCCACGTCCTTGGCCTTTTCCAGCAGCACCTGGGCAGCATCCACGGGCTGCGCCGCGCTGATGAGGTACCCGCCGGGCTTGATGATGCCGGCTTTTTCGTAGGCAATGTCTTCAGTGGTGTCGCCCAGCAGGTCCGTGTGGTCCAGCGAGATGGGCGTGATCACCGAGACCTGCCCGTCGCCCACGTTGGTGGCGTCCGTGATGCCGCCCAGGCCAACCTCGATCACGGCGACGTTGACGGGCTGGTCGGCGAAAATGGCGAAGCCCAGGATGGTCAGGCATTCAAAGTAGGTGAGCCGGGGCTGGCCCTCGGCCTCCAGCTCGGAATCGACGATCTGCAGGTACGGGCGGATCTCATCCCAGATCCGGACGAACGTTTCGTCGGAGACGGGATGGCCGTCGATGCTGATCCGTTCGGTGACCTTGGACAGGTGCGGGCTGGTGTAGCGGCCCGTGCTGAGGCCGTGGGCGCGCAGCCCGGCCTCGATCATCCGTGCCGTGGAAGTCTTGCCGTTGGTTCCGGTGACATGGATGATCGGAAAGGCCTTGTTGGGCTCGCCCAGGACGTCCATGGCCCGGAACAGCGGTGCCAGCCGCGGCTCCATCTTATTTTCGGGCGCACGGCCCAGCAGCTCGGCGTAGACACTCTCTACGGAGAATTCGTCGGTCATATCCTAGGCCTCTGTTTTTTCGACGGTGATGCGGGGGTCCCCGGACCCGGCCGGAACGGTGTCCAGCTCAAGGGTCAGGGTTTCGGTCTTGACCAGCTCGGCGTTCGCCAGCAGCGCGTCGAGGACAGCCTGGCCGGCCGTCACCGTGGTCCGGATCCGGTCGCTGACGTTCAGCCCGGCGTCCTTGCGCGCCTGCTGGATGGCGCGGACCATGTCACGGGCCAGGCCTTCTGCTTCAAGCTCCGGCGTGACTTCGGTGTTGAGGACCACGAAGCCGCCGCCCGGCAGTACTGCGACAGCAGAAGATGCAGCAGCCGAACCGCCGTCAGCCCCCGCCACCACTGTCTCCAGCGCGTACTCCTGCGGTTCCAGCTCCAAACCACCGGCGGTAACTACACCCTCTTCGGAAACAGACCAGTCACCGGACTTGGAGCCCTTGATGGCCTGCTGGACGTTCTTGCCCAGGCGCGGCCCGGCAGCGCGGGCGTTGACCACGAGCTTCTGTTCGATGCCGAACTCCTCCGGGGACGCGCTCTCGGCGTCGAGCAGGCGGACGGACCGGATGTTCAGTTCATCGGCGACGACGGCGGCGAAACCTTCCAGCGCATCCGCGCCGGGTGCCACCACGGTCAGCTCCTGCAGCGGCAGGCGGACGCGAAGGTTCGCGGCCTTGCGGAGCGAGGAGCCGGTGGAGCAGATCTGCTGCACACGGTCCATCGCTTCCACCAGGGACGCGTTGGCCGGGAAGAGCTCCGCGTCCGGCCAGTCGGCCAGGTGCACGGAGCGGCCCCCGGTCAGGCCGCGCCAGATCTCCTCGGAGACCAGCGGCAGCAGTGAGGCGGCGACACGGGACACGGTCTCCAGCGCGGTGTACAGCGCATCGAAGGCGTCAACGTTCTCGTCGAAGAAGCGCTGGCGGCTGCGGCGGACGTACCAGTTGGTCAGCATGTCCAGGTAGCTGCGCAGTTCGTCGCAGGCGCCGGAGATGTCGTAGCTGTCCAGCTGCGCGGTCATGTTGCGGACCAGGTCGCCGGTGTTGGCCAGCAGGTACTGGTCCAGGGTGTCGGCGTAGCCGTCGTAGCGCAGCTTCGCGTCATACCCGGCCCCGCCGTCAGCGGCGTTCGTGTACAGCGTGAAGAAGCTGTAAACATTCCACAGCGGCAGGATGACCTGGCGGACGCCGTCGCGGATTCCCTGCTCGGTGACCACCAGGTTGCCGCCGCGCAGGATGGGGCTGGACATGAGGAACCAGCGCATCGCGTCGGAGCCGTCGCGGTCCAGGACCTCGGAGACGTCCGGATAGTTGCGCAGGCTCTTGGACATCTTCTGCCCGTCCGAGCCCAGCACGATGCCGTGGCTGATGACATTCCGGAACGCCGGCCGGTCAAACAGCGCGGTGGAAAGGATGTGCAGCATGTAGAACCAGCCGCGGGTCTGCCCGATGTACTCCACGATGAAGTCGGCGGGGTTGTGCGTATCGAACCAGGCCTCGTTCTGGAACGGGTAGTGCACCTGGCCGTACGGCATGGAACCGGAGTCGAACCAGACGTCCAGCACGTCCTCGACCCGGCGCATCACGGACTGGCCCTCTTCAGGGGTGCGGGGATCATCCGGGTTGGGGCGGGTCAGTTCGTCGATAAACGGGCGGTGCAGGTCAACCTGGCCGGCCTTGTTCAGCGGCAACCGGCCGAAGTCGGCTTCGATCTCGGCGAGGGAGCCGTAGACGTCGGTGCGCGGGAATTCGGGGTCGCTGGACTGCCACACGGGGATGGGGCTGCCCCAGTAGCGGTTGCGGCTAATGGACCAGTCGCGGGCGTTGGCCAGCCACTTGCCGAACTGGCCGTCCTTGACGTTGCCGGGGATCCAGTTGATCTCCTGGTTCAGTTCGGACATCCGGTCCTTGAACTTGGTGACTTCCACGTACCAGGAGGACACGGCGCGGTAGATCAGCGGGTTGCGGCAGCGCCAGCAGTGCGGGTAGCTGTGCTCGTAGCTGGCCTGGCGGACCAGGCGGCCCTGGGCGCGGAGCACCTGGGTGATGGGCTTGTTCGCCTCGAACACCTGCAGGCCGACGATGTCGTGCAGGTCGCCGTGGCTGAACAGCGGCAGGAACCTGGCACCTTCGTCTACGGACAGCACCACCGGGATGCCGGCCTCTTCACAGACCTTCTGGTCGTCCTCACCGTAGGCGGGGGCCTGGTGGACGATGCCGGTGCCGTCGGTGGTGGTGACGTAGTCCGCCACGAGGAAGCGCCAGGCGTTCTGCGTGCCGTACTTTTCGGTGTCACTGAAGTCGTGCCACAGCGGCTCGTACTGCAGGCCTTCGAGTTCGGCTCCGGTGTGGGTCGAGACGACGGCAGCCTCGGCAGAAGCGAAGTCCTCGTAGCCCAGGTCCTTGGCGTAGGCAGCCAGGAGGTCCGCGGCCAGGAGGAAACTGCCGGTGACGGGCGCGTCCGGCGAAGCGGCCTTGATGCCGTTGGGTCCGGCGGGGAGCACGGCGTACGTGATGGCAGGCCCGACGGCGAGCGCCAGGTTGGTGGGCAGCGTCCAGGGGGTCGTGGTCCAGGCGAGCGCCTGCACACCGGCCAGCTGCCGGGACAGCTCCGACTCCCCCGCCGTGATGGGGAACGTCACCGTGACCGTCTGGTCCTGGCGGTTCTTGTAGACGTCATCGTCCATGCGCAGTTCATGGTTGGACAGCGGCGTCTCGTCCTTCCAGCAGTACGGCAGCACGCGGTAGCCGTTGTAGGTCAGGCCTTTTTCGTGCAGCTGCTTGAAGGCCCAGAGGACCGACTCCATGTACTCGACGTTGAGGGTCTTGTAGTCGTTGTCGAAGTCCACCCAGCGGGCCTGGCGGGTGACGTAGCTCTTCCACTCGTCGGCGTACTTCATGACGGAGGCGCGGCAGGCGTCGTTGAACTTGTCGATGCCCATGGCTTCGATCTGGGTCTTGTCCGTCATGCCCAGCTGCTTCATGGCTTCCAGCTCGGCGGGCAGGCCGTGGGTGTCCCAGCCGAAGCGGCGCTCAACCCGGCGGCCGCGCTGGGTCTGGTAGCGGCCCACCAGGTCCTTGGCGTAGCCGGTCAGGAGGTGTCCGTAGTGCGGGAGGCCGTTGGCGAAGGGAGGGCCGTCGTAGAAGACGAATTCGTTGCTGCCGGGTTCGCCGCCGGGGGCGTCGGCGCTGCGCTGGTCGATGCTGGCCTGGAAGGTGCCGTCCTGGTCCCAGTACTTCAGGATGCGCTCTTCGATCTCCGGGAACTTCACAGAGGCAGAGACGCCAGCGGCGGCACCGCTCGAGGCAGTGGCAGAAGGGGAAGCTGAGGCTTTGGGGTAATACGTCATTCTCGACATCCTGGGTTGAGCTGGTGAACCGTCCAGCCGCTGCTGGCCGGTTCCGTTCAGGATGCGAGGACGGCTCCCGTGCAGTCCTAAAACTGCACACTTACCGCGGTACCACCTCACTTACCGGCACTGCGTCAGCTCCCCGGAAGGAGCCTTTGTTGTGCCGGCCGCTCATTACTGCTGTGACGGGCTTACCCGTCCGGTTCTAGTAACACTTGCCGCCATATGCAGGGCAGCGAGTGCGTTCTTCCGGAAGCTCACCGGTGATAGCCGGGTCGTAGCCACCTTTGAGTCTACTATCGCCCGGCTGCCCACCGCCATTCCGAGGCGCGCATACTCACAGTTCACCTGTTCGCAATCAGCCCTTGCGGATGAGCTTATGGGCGGCTGCCTGGGCTACTGGCCGGATGACGATCTGGTCCAGGTTGACGTGGTGCGGTGCGCTGACGGCGTAGCGGACGACGTCGGCCACGTCCTCTGCCGTGAGGGGCTTCTCCACCCCCTGGTAGACCTTCGACGCCGCCTGCGCGTCGCCGAGCCGGTTGAGGGCGAACTCCTCGGTCTGGACCAGGCCTGGCGCCACCTCGATGACGCGGACGTTATTCTCTGCTTCCTCCAGCCGGAGCGCACCGGTCAGGGCGTGCTGGGCGAACTTGGCCGCGTTGTAGCCGGCGCCGCCCTCGTAGGCCACCAGCCCCGCGGTGGATGTCAGGTTCAGGACCGTGCCCTCACCGTTGGCCCGCAGCATGGGCAGGAACGCCCGCGTGAGTTTCAGGGTGCCCAGGACGTTGACCCGGTACATCCATTCCCAGTCCTCGGTGTTGGCGGCGCCCACGTGGTCAGCTCCCTTCGCTCCGCCGGCGATGTTGATCAGCGTTCCCACGCCCCCTGCCTCGGTGACACGGGCAAGCAGCCGTGCAACGTCGTCGTCCTCGGCGATGTCGGCGGGAATCCCGACGGCGCCGGTCTCGGTTTCCAGCGCAGCCAGCCGTTCAGCGCGGCGCGCCACCGCGAAGACCTTCCAGCCTTCCGCCGTCAAGGCGCGGACCGTTGCCTCGCCGATGCCGGTGCTGGCGCCGGTAACAACTGCCGCCCTGTTGTGGCGTGCATCCTCTTGCGATGCCTGGTTCTGTGCTGTCCTGGTGCGTGAATCGTCAGTCATGGCACCACCCTAACGGCCACGGACCTACGGGCGCCGTTGTATGAACTCCCATATCACCTGCGCGTGATTCACCTCAGGATCCCGGGCGCCATAAAGGAGCGTGACCCGTTCGTGTGTCACCGCCAGCTCATGAAGCGTGTCAACGGCAGGGTTGTTGTCGAGCTCCTGCAAGTACAGCTGCCTGAAGTCCTCGAAGCGCTCTTTCATGTGGCCGAATTCCTTTCGGAGCGGCGGCGACGGCGCAATTTCCTTCAACCACAAGTCCAGCCGCGCGTTCTCCTTGCTGAGTCCGCGTAGCCAGAGCCTGTCCACCAGAACCCGGCAGCCGTCGTCGTCCGCGGGTGCCTCATAGATGCGTTTGATCCCAAAAGTTGCCGCCGCTTCACCCATACGCCGCACGCTACGGCAGCGCAGGAACCACCGGGCGGATGAGTCCATGAAACAATTGCCCAATGGCTGAAGACACTCAGGGTACAGACACGCCCTCCACCGCCCCTATCAACGTTCCGGACAAGCCCGCCCTTGAGGGGCTCGAAGCTGCCCTCACGCAGCGCTGGCTTGCCGAAGGGACCTACAAGTTCAACCCGGACACCACCCGGGAGCAGGTCTACTCGATCGACACTCCCCCGCCCACCGCGTCAGGGTCCCTGCACGTAGGCCACATGTTCTCCTTCACGCAGACGGATGTGCTGGCCCGCTACCAGCGCATGATCGGCAAGAACGTGTTCTACCCCATGGGCTGGGATGACAACGGCCTGCCCACCGAACGCCGCGTGCAGAACTACTACGGCGTCCGGTGCGACCCCGCCATTGCTTACAACGCCGACTACCAGCCGCCGGCGCAGCCCGCCAAGAACCAGCGCGATTTCGACGTCGTCTCGCGCCGGAACTTCATCGAGCTGTGCGAGGAACTGGCTGTGGAGGACGAAAAGGTCTTCGAAAGCCTGTTCCAGCAGCTCGGCCTGTCCGTGGACTGGCAGCTGACCTACCGGACCATCGATGATGCGTCCCGTGAAGTCTCCCAGCGCGCCTTCCTGGCAAACCTGGCAGCCGGCGACGCGTACATGGCCGAGGCCCCCACCCTGTGGGATGTCACCTTCCGCACCGCCGTGGCGCAGGCCGAACTCGAGGACCGCGAAGTGGCCGGCTCGTACTACCGGTACCCGTTCTTCACCGAAGACGGCGAAAAGATCTACATCGAGACCACGCGCCCGGAACTGCTGGCCGCCTGTGCCGCCCTCGTGGCTAACCCCGACGACGAGCGGTACAAGCCGCTGTTCGGCAAGAAGGTTACGTCCCCCGTTTTCGGCGTCGAGGTTGAGGTTAAGGCACACCCGCTCGCCAAGGCGGACAAGGGCTCCGGCGTCGCCATGGTGTGCACGTTCGGCGACCTCACCGACGTCACCTGGTGGCGTGAACTCCAGCTCCCCACCCGCGCCATCGTGGGCCGCGACGGCCGCATCATCGGCGACACTCCGGGCTGGATCACCACCGACGCCGGCCGCACCGCTTTTGAAGCCATCGCCGGCAAGACCGTCTTCAGCGCCAAGGAAACGGTCGTGGAGCTCCTGGCTGCCGCGGACCTGATCGACGGTGAGCCGAAAAAGATCATGCACCCCGTGAACTTCTACGAAAAGGGCGATAAGCCCCTCGAAGTGGTCACGTCACGCCAGTGGTACTACCGCAACGGCGGCCGCGACGAAGACCGCCGCGAACGGTTGATCGCGCGCGGGCACGAGATCAACTTCCACCCCGCCTTTATGCGGTCCCGCTTCGAAAACTGGATCTCGGGCCTCAACGGCGACTGGCTGGTCTCCCGCCAGCGCTTCTTCGGCGTGCCCATCCCCGTCTGGTACCCGCTGGACGCCGACGGCAACCCCGACTACGACTCGCCGATCGTGCCCTCGAACGAGCAACTGCCGGTGGATCCCGCCGCGGACGCCGCTCCCGGCTTCGACGAGGCGCAGCGCGATGTTCCGGGTGGTTTCACCGGCGACGCCGACATCCTGGACACCTGGGCGACGTCATCCCTGACGCCGCAGATCGTGGGCGGCTGGAGCCGGGACGAGGACCTCTTTGCCAAGGTGTTCCCGTTCGACCTGCGTCCCCAGGGGCACGACATCATCCGGACCTGGCTCTTCTCCTCCGTGGTCCAGGCCGACGCACTGCAGAACGTCGCGCCGTGGAAGCACGCCGCCATCTCCGGCTGGATCCTGGACCCGGACCGGAAGAAGATGTCCAAGTCCAAGGGCAACGTGGTGGTCCCCACCGACGTGCTCGACGAATTCGGTTCCGACGCGGTCCGCTACTGGGCCACATCAGCCAAGCTCGGCGCTGACACGGCCTATGAGATCGCCCAGATGAAGATCGGCCGCCGGCTGGCCATCAAGCTGCTCAACGCCTCAAAGTTTGTGCTGAACCTTGGGGCCACCGAAAATTCGGTGGTCTCCACGGACCTCTCGGTCCTGACCAATCCCCTGGACCGCGCCGTGCTGGCACAGCTGGCTGACGTTGTTCGGCAGTCCACCAAGGCGTTCGATAACTACGACTACGCCCGTGCCCTGCAGATCACCGAGAGCTTCTTCTGGCAGTTCACCGATGACTATGTGGAACTCATCAAGGACCGCGCCTACGGTGCTGCCGGCGAGGCAGAGCAGGCATCTGTCCTGGCCGCCCTGGCAACGAGCCTTGACACGATGCTGCGGCTGTTCGCCCCGTTCCTGCCGTTCGCTACCGAAGAGGTCTGGGGCTGGTGGCGCACCGGTTCAGTGCACCGTGCTGAATGGCCCGCCGCCGTTGAGGTGGATGGCGACACCACCCTGTTGGCCACCGTGGGCACTGCCCTCAGCGGTGTCCGCAAGGCGAAGTCCGAGGCCAAGGTCAAGCAGCGCACCGAAGTCCTCTCGGCCACCATCACGGCCTCTGAGTCCCTGACCACGCAGCTGAAGGCCGGGCTGGGCGACCTGAAGGCAGCCTCGAACGCCCGCGAACTGACCCTGGTGGCAGGCGACGGCGAACTCACGGTCAGTGACGTGGTCCTGGCGGCTCCCGAGGAGCAACCGACCGCCTGACCCCTGGGCGGGCCCTGTTGAGGGCCCGCCTCGAAGTATCAGCCTGTTTTCGGGCAAAGGGGAAGCCCCATCAGCGTTTTGCCGTTGGTGGGGCTTCGACTTTGCGGCCATCTGGTGACGTCTTAATGGTCTGGCAGGATCCTGGGATTTTCAGGTCTTCCTACCTCGTCACTGGTAGCTTATATCTGACTTTGCCGAAGGCTGCGTCGGATATATATCACTGAATCTTTGGTTCCTGCGTCTCACTTCTTTCGAAGTGGGTAAGAACTATTCTGGTCCGGTGGCGGGGCAAGCGCAAGAGCCCCTGAAGAACTACATGAGAGTAATTCTTCAGGGGCTCTCTGCTGCCCGGCGAGGGGTGCCGGTCAGTTGAATTCGGGGCTTTCGCTGCGGCTGCGCTTGATCTCGAAGAAGTGCGGGAAAGAGGCCAGCGTGACCGAGGCGTCCCACAGCTGCCCGGCCTGCTCCCCCCGCGGGATGCGGGTCAGTACCGGGCCGAAGAATGCGGTTCCGTTGAAGGCCACAACGGGCGTGCCGACGTCCTGGCCCACCAAGGAGATGCCTTCTTCGTGGCTTGCCCGCAGCTGGGTGTCGAAGGCGTCCGTGGTGGCAGCGTCCGCCAGGCTGGCCGGAAGGCCGCACTCGGCGAGGGCCTTGCTGATGACGATGCCAAAGTCCTTTTCGCCGCCAACATGGATCAGCGTGCCCATGGCGTCGTACAGGGGCTTGACCACCTGGTCACCGTGCAGTTCCTTCGCGGCGATGATGACGCGCACCGGGCCCCATGCCTTGTCCATGAGCTCCCGGTAGCCGGCGTCGAGATCCCGCCCCTCGTTCAGGACGGCCAGGCTCATCACATGCCACACGGTCCTGATGTCCCGGACTTCCTCAACCTCGCCGATCCAGCGGGAAGTGATCCAGGCGAACGGGCACAGCGGATCGAACCAGAAATCGGCGTGGTTGGTGGTGGTTTCAGTCATGCGTGAGTCCTCTGGGTTCGTCAGTGCTGTGAATCGTTGGTGCCGTAAAGCGTGAGCCCGGGATGGGTCAGGCGGATTTGCGACGCTTGGTCACGTGCGGGATCAGCGTAGGCTCCGCCTTCTTCAGGACAACGTCGGCGGTGATCACCACGCTGGCCACGTCCTCCCGGCTGGGCAGGTCAAACATCACCGGCAGCAGCACTTCCTCCATGATGGCGCGCAGGCCGCGGGCGCCGGTGCCGCGCTCCAACGCCTGATCGGCGATCGCGTTCAGCGCGTCGTCGTCGAAAGCGAGTTCCACGCCGTCGATCTGGAACATCTTCTGATACTGCTTGACCAGCGCGTTCTTGGGCGTGGAGAGGATCTGGATGAGGGCGTCGCGGTCCAGGCTCGAGACCGTGGTGATCACAGGCAGGCGGCCGATGAATTCCGGGATCAGGCCAAACTTCAGCAGGTCTTCAGGCATGACCTCGCCGTAGGAGTCCACTTTGTTGCTGGCATCGTTGAGCGGGGCGCCGAAGCCGATGCCCTTGCGCCCGGAGCGTGAGCCGATGATCTCTTCGAGTCCGGCGAAGGCGCCTGCCACGATGAAAAGCACGTTGGTGGTGTCGATCTGGATGAATTCCTGGTGGGGGTGCTTCCGCCCGCCCTGCGGCGGTACCGACGCAACGGTTCCTTCCAGGATTTTCAGCAGGGCCTGCTGGACGCCTTCACCGGAGACATCCCGGGTGATGGAGGGGTTTTCGCTCTTGCGCGAAATCTTATCGATTTCGTCAATGTAGATGATGCCCTGTTCGGCCTTTTTGACGTCGTAGTCCGCGGCCTGGATGAGCTTAAGCAGGATGTTCTCCACGTCCTCACCCACGTAGCCGGCCTCGGTGAGCGCCGTGGCATCGGCAACGGCGAACGGAACGTTCAGCCGCCGGGCCAGGGTCTGGGCGAGGTAGGTTTTGCCGCAGCCCGTGGGGCCGATCAGCAGGATGTTGGACTTGGCTATCTCAACGTCGTCGTGGTGGCCGCCGTCGGCGAGGCTGCCGCTCTTCGGTGCGTGGCCGGCCTGGATCCGCTTGTAGTGGTTGTAGACGGCGACGGCGAGGGAACGCTTGGCAGGCTCCTGGCCAATGACGTATTCCTGCAGGAAGTCGAAGATTTCGCGGGGCTTGGGGAGTTCGAAGCTTCCCAGATCGGCGACTTCCGCGAGCTCTTCCTCAATGATCTCGTTGCAGAGTTCAATGCATTCGTCGCAGATGTAAACACCGGGCCCGGCAATGAGCTTGCGCACCTGCTTCTGGCTCTTTCCGCAGAAAGAACACTTCAGCAGATCCGTGCTCTCGCCAATCCGAGCCATATGTGAACCCCTTTAGAATCTTGCTGCCAGGCAGCTGTGCACCGTTGCTGGAATCGTGGCGGGCCTGGGAGGACCGGCCGTGACACCTTCCACTCTAGGTCACAATTGCCCGCAAGGGTGGAAAGCGAAGGCCGGTGCGGCCCAAATACTGGACCGCACCGGCCGCTGAAGAGCCTGGCTACCTGGTGATGGCCTGCGGCTTCATCTTTCGGGAATCAAGCACCTGGTCGATGAGCCCGTAATCCAGGGCCTCGGCAGCTGTCAGGATCTTGTCACGCTCAATGTCGTTGTTGACCTGCTCCGGCGTACGGCCCGAGTGGTGTGCCAGCGTGTCCTCAAGCCAGGACCGCATCCGCATGACTTCCGCGGCCTGGATCTCGAGGTCCGAGGCCTGTCCACCCTGGCCGCCGGAGAGTGCGGGCTGGTGGATCAGGACCCGGGCGTTGGGCAGCGCCAGGCGCTTGCCCGGGGTACCGGCGGCCAGGATCACGGCGGCGGCGCTGGCGGCCTGTCCGAGGCAGACAGTCTGGATCTCCGGCCGAATGTACGTCATGGTGTCGTAGATCGCGGTCATCGCGGTGAAGGAGCCGCCCGGGGAGTTGATGTAGAGCGTGATGTCCCGGTCCGGGTCGGTGGACTCGAGCACCAGCAGCTGGGCCATGACGTCGTCGGCCGAGGCGTCGTCAATCTGGACACCGAGGAAGATGATGCGGTCCTCGAACAGCTTGGTGTACGGGTCCTGGCGCTTGAAGCCGTAAGGCGTGCGCTCTTCGAACTGGGGAAGTACGTAGCGGCTGGTCGGAAGGTTACCGGCAGTCGATCCGAAGTTGTAGGTCATTTTTGTTGCTCCTGATCTGAATGTTCGAAAGTGCCGGTTACTACTCGGAAGCCGACTCGCCGGAGGTGCCGTTGGCGGTGCCGCCACCGCCGGACACGGAACCGGCGTGGGCCGCGATCTTGTCGAAGAAGCCGTACTCGAGGGCTTCGGTGGCAGTGAACCACTTGTCGCGGTCGTTGTCCTTGAGGATGGTGTCCACGGACTGGCCGGTCTGGTCCGCAGTCAGTTCAGCCATGACCTTTTTCATGTGCAGGATCAGTTCGGCCTGGATCTTGATGTCCGAGGCCGTGCCGCCGATGCCGCCGGAGGGCTGGTGCATCAGGACGCGCGCGTTGGGGGTGGCGTAGCGCTTGCCCTTGGTGCCCGAGGACAGCAGGAACTGGCCCATGGAGGCTGCCAGGCCGGTGGCGACGGTGACGACGTCGTTGGGGATGAACTGCATGGTGTCGTAGATGGCCATGCCGGCCGTGACGGACCCGCCGGGAGAGTTGATGTAGAGGTAAATGTCCTTCTCCGGGTTCTCCGCGGAAAGGAGCAGCAGCTGCGAGCAGATGGCGTTGGCATTGTCATCGCGCACCTCGGAGCCCAGCCAGATGATCCGCTCTTTCAGGAGCCGGTTGTAGATGTAGTTGTCCTGGCCTGCCGGATCGACAGTCGCCATCCGGGGGGTCTCTGCGTGCTGTGACATGTGTACTTACCTCTCGCTGGTGACGGTGACATCACTGAACTTCACTACTTGGACACTAACCGGTCTGATGGCTGATTTGTTCGCCGGAATCGCGCTGTTCGCTGACGGCGCACGATCCCCGGGCAGCCGTCGAGGCAATGCCGTTCCCGGGGCGGCGCCCTTAACGAAAGCAGCCCCCGGACCGGTTGGTCCAGGGGCTGCCTTCAGTTGCACTGCCGGGGGCGTGCTAGAACTTCACAGCTGCCGGGTCGTCGCTGGGAGTCGCTTCCGTCCCGGCCTTGGCGTCCTCAGTTGACTCCTCAACAGCGGGAGCGTCTTCCTCGCCGCCGGGGCGGACGAAGTCGCTGAGGTCAACAGCCTTGCCGTCGGTGTCGGTGACAGTGGCCTGGCCGAGGACAACTGCCAGTGCCTTGCGGCGGCGGACCTCGGATACCATCATGGGGACCTGGCCGCTCTGATCAATGATCTGGGCGAACTGGTTCGGGTCCATGCCGTACTGGCTGGCGGTGGAGACGATGTAGTCGATCAGCTCGTTCTGGCTGACGTTGACTTCTTCCTTTTCGGCGATCGCGTCCAGGATGACTTCGTTCTGGAAGGCGCGGGCCGTGTTGGCCTTGACCTCTTCGCGGTGTTCCTCGGTGTCGTGCTCGCCTTCACCGTGGCCGTTGCCCTCCTTGAAGTGGGCTTCGAGCTGCTCTTCAACCACAGAGTCAGGAACGGGGACCTCAACGAGCTCAACGAGCTTGTCCAGAACCTTGTCGCGGGCCTCTACGCCCTGCTCAACAACCTTGGAGTCCGCGGCCTGCTTGGCCAGGTCCTCACGGAGTTCAGTGAGGGTGTCGAACTCGGAAGCCAGCTGGGCGAAGTCATCGTCGGCCTCGGGGAGCTCGCGCTCCTTGACGGCCTTGAGGACAACCTTGACCTGGGCGGACTCGCCGGCGTGGTCGCCACCCACCAGGGTGGTGTCGAAGATGGCATCTTCGTCGACGCTGAGGCCGGTCACGGCTTCGTCGAGGCCTTCGAGCATGGTGCCTGCGCCCACCTGGTAGGACAGGCCGGCAGCGGAGTCAACGTCCGCGCCGTCAATGGTGGCGGTGATGTCGATGGTCAGGAAGTCGCCATCGGCAGCCGGACGCTCCACGGACTTGAGCGTGCCGAAGCGGCCACGCAGTTCGTCCAGGGCCTTGTCCACGTCTTCGTCGGAGGATTCCGCGGCAGCTACCTCGACCTTGATGCCGGCGTAGTCCGGGAGTTCGATCTCGGGGCGGATATCAACCTCGGCGTGGAACTTCAGTTCCCCGTCAGTGGAGGTGGGGTCCGGAACTTCGGTGATCTCAACCTCGGGACGGCTCAGGGGGCGGATGCCGGATTCCTGAACTGCAGCCTGGTACCAGCCGTTGAGGCCTTCGTTGATGGCAGTCTCCAGGACGTAGCCGCGGCCGACGCGCTGGTCGATCAGCTTGGACGGGACCTTGCCCTTACGGAAGCCAGGGACCTGGATCTGCGAAGCAACAGTCTTGTAGGCCTCGTCGATGCTGGGCTTCAATTCCTCAAAGGGGACCTCAACATTGAGCTTGACCCGCGTGGGGGTGAGGTTCTCGACAGCGCTCTTCACGGTCTAAGTACTCCTGGGGTTTGTGGGATGGGTATCTGCAACGCATTTCTTCCCCGGGCCGCCTAGACGGTCGAGGCCGCAGAGTCGGGGTGACAGGATTTGAACCTGCGACTTCCTGCTCCCAAAGCAGGTGCTCTAGCCAAGCTGAGCTACACCCCGTAAGTGCACAGGCAAGTCTACGGTCATTCCGGCCCTGTTTGCACATTTGACACGTGGGGCATGAATTAGGTTTAGTTGTATCCGGCTTCAACAGCCAGCCCGAAGAACGCAGCAACCCGGCAAACCGGCGAATGTGCTTTTCCGGGGACGTAGCTTAATGGTAAAGCCTCAGTCTTCCAAACTGATTACGCGGGTTCGATTCCCGTCGTCCCCTCCGGATATGCAAGACAAAAGCAGGGCCCCTCGCTGAGGGGCCCTGCTTTTTTGCAGGCTGATTTTGTTATTGCTGGCAGGCCGGGCACCAGTACAGCTTGCGGCCAACCAGTTCTGTCATGGCTACCGGGGCGTCACAAACCCTGCACGGGAGCCCTTCCCGCTTATAGACGTAATGCGCGTCGTCCCCCGCGGGCAGCACGGCGCCTTCCTCCCAATACGCCGCCGGCGTGGTGATAATCCGCCCGTCCCGGACGCCGTCGGCCATCACTGCGGCTGTATCGTCCCACAACAGCCCGGCTGCGCAGGCGGATAAGGCGTTGCCGGGCAGCCAGGGGTCCAGCCGTTGGCGGAACAGCACTTCGGCCCGGTAGACGTTCCCGACGCCGGCGATCACCTTCTGGTCCATCAGCAGCGCCGCGACGGGCGTCTTACGGGACAACAGGCCCGTCACAAACCCGGTTTTGTCTTCGGGCCGGTTCCTCAGCGGGTCGGGGCCCAACCTGGCCAGGACGGCGCGCGCCTCAGCCTCGGTGATGGCGGCACAGGTAGTGGCGCCGCGCAGGTCCGCCCAGCCGTGCCGGCTCACGAGCCGGACGCGAACGGCGCCTTTGGGTTCCGGCGGCCCCGAGTAAGCAACCTCCTCGAGGTCCGCAAAAAGCTCGCTCTCACCGATCTTCCGCGGCGCACCGATGCTGGACGCGCCACGGAAGGTGGCATCGCCGCCAAAGTCCCAGGCCCCGTAAAGGCCCAGGTGGACGTGCAGCACCACGGCGTGGTCAAAATGCAGGAAGAGGTGCTTGCCGTGGGCCCGCGAGTCCGTCAGCACCTGGCCGTCCAGGAGCGCCGCGCCGGCCGTAAACCGGCCCTGCGGGCTGCTGACGTACAGCGTCTCACCGGTAAAGACGTCCCCGAACTGTTGCGCCAGGCGGCGGACTGAGTGCCCCTCCGGCACTACTCGATGACCTCGCCCGTGGCCTCATAGGCCGCGATCTTGCCGATCCGGCGGACGTGCCGCTCGTCGTTGCTGAAGGGCTCGGCGAGGAAGGCTTCGATCAGCTCAGTGGCTTCCTCGACCGTGTGCTGGCGGCCGCCGACAGCCACCACGTTGGCGTCGTTGTGTTCCCGCGCCAGCTTCGCAGTGGAGTGGTTCCAGGCGAGTGCTGCGCGGACGCCCTTCACTTTGTTGGCTGCGATCTGCTCGCCGTTGCCCGAGCCGCCCAGGACGATGCCCAGTGCCTGGACGCCTGCCTGCTGGTCGGCCACCACGGCGAGCGCTGCGTTGATGCAGAAGGACGGGTAGTCATCCTGCGCGTCATACTCCTTGGGACCGTGGTCCACCACCTCGTAGCCCCTGGCAGTGAGGTGGCTGACCAGATGGGCGCTGAGTTCCATCCCTGCGTGGTCGGTGGCGATGTGTACGCGCGGGAAGGCAGGGGAAGAAGTCACAGCAGTGTCCGTTCGTTTCGGGCCAGGGTCAGATCAACATCGACAAGGATACTAGGATCCGGTCGCGCCGGGCCCTGAACCGGGGCCGCCGCGCTGTGCCCTCGCTGCGACGCGCGTCAGAACCTCGGCAAGCCGTGCGGCCTTCGCGGGGCTGCCGCCGCTGACCGCGACATTGTGTCCGTCAGTCTTGCGTACGACGACGGCGGGGCCGCTGCTGACCAGCATCGCGGCGGTGCCGCCGTGGTTCCGGTAGCCCCACCCGCCATAGTCCGCTGCGCGGACGTCCGCGGCACTGGCAGCGGAAATCGCGGCCGCGGGAACATCCATGACCGGCAGTACGCCGGCCACCAGCACGCGCAGGCCCCGTCGGTCCGCCTTGACCCGGGCGAAGAGGAACGCTGCGGCCACCACGGCAGCGGCCGCCACGAGGGCACCCAGCCAAGGCAGTGCCACAGCGATCAGGGCAGCCGGAAAGAGGCTGGCAACAGCGATCATGACAAACACGGAACTCCGGGCGTGCACCCAGAGCCGGTACGTGTCCTCCGCCAGGTCAGGATCCAGCTCACGGGCGAGGGCAAGTTGCAGGGCACGGTCATCCTCGGGCGACCACTGATTGTCAGCCTTGAAGACAAACCCCATGATGACTCCAAGCGACAGGGCCGCGCCGCTTCCCACCGCGAGGACAATCACGTCCACGTGGGACTCCCGGGCATCGGCGAGCCCCGTCTGGCCAACCAATCCGGCCGCCAGGACAGCGGTGACGAACAGGCTCACGGACAGTCCTGCGCCCATCATGATCCGCCGCATCACAGTGGGCCGGGACAGGGGCACTGCCTGGGACAGCACCAGCCAGCCGGCGGCGATGATCAGCGCCGCGCCGCCCCACGCGTAGGCACCGAACGGCGCAAAGTAAGCGCCGCCGTCGGCCGTCCAGCCGATCGCCACCGGGTCCGGAAGATCGGCACGCAGCAAAAAGGCGCTGAACACAAAAGCCCCGGCAAGTACCACCGGAAAGCCCACCGCGAAGCGAAGCGCCCTGGCATCCACTGAATCCCGGAACTTTCCCATGCTCTAACGCTACTCCCGCCAGCGGCCGTGACAGAATGACTTCACTTGTGCCGGAGCAGGCCACCGCCCGCCGGCAACCGACCCTTCTGGAGGCCCCACTTGCCAGGTATGAACCTGACTCGCGCCGAAGCCCGCGAGCGTGCCGAACTCATCAACGTTGACTCCTACGAGGTCACCCTGGATCTCACCAGGGGCGGGCAGGTCTTCGGGACCACCACTACGGTGAAGTTCACGGCCGTGCCCGGCTCCTCCACGTTCATCGACGCCGTCACCCACACCGTGCACAGCGTCACGCTCAACGGGCGGGCACTGGACCCCGCCAGCGTCTCCGACGGCATCCGCATCCAGCTGCCCGACCTGGCGGACAGCAACGAGCTCACCGTGGTGGCGGACGCGCCCTACATGAACACCGGCGAAGGCCTCCACCGGTTCGTTGATCCGGTGGACAACGAGGTGTACCTGTACACCCAGTTCGAGGTGCCCGATTCGCGGCGCATGTTCGCGGTCTTCGAACAGCCCGATCTCAAGGCCACCTTCGCCTTCACAGTCACGGCGCCGTCGCACTGGGACGTCATCTCCAACTCCCCCACCCCGGGGGCCGTGCAAACCACACCGGGCGGCGACGGCGGCGCCCGCTCCGTCTGGACGTTCGCCCCCACGCCGCGGCTGTCCTCGTATGTCACTGCACTCATCGCCGGCCCGTATCAGTCCGTCCGCAGCGAAGTGGCCAGCTCCGACGGCCGGATGATCCCGCTGGGCGTCTTCGCCCGGAAATCCCTGATGCAGTACCTCGACGCGGACAACATCTTTGAACTGACCCGGCAGGGCTTCGAATTCTTTGAGGCCCAGTTCGGCGTCGCCTATCCGTTCGAAAAGTACGACCAGCTGTTTGTGCCCGAGTTCAATGCCGGTGCCATGGAGAACGCCGGTGCCGTGACCATCCTTGAGGGCTACGTGTTCCGCAGCAAGGTCACCGGCGCGCAGATCGAACGCCGTGCCATCACCGTGCTGCACGAGCTCGCCCATATGTGGTTCGGCGACCTCGTGACCATGCGCTGGTGGAACGACCTCTGGCTCAACGAGTCCTTCGCCGAATACATGTCGCACCTCGCCGCGGTGGAAAACACGTCCTTCACCAGCGCCTGGACCACGTTCGCCTCGGTGGAGAAATCCTGGGCCTACCGCCAGGACCAGCTTCCCACCACCCACCCGATCTTCGCCGAAATCAACGATCTGCAGGACGTGGAGGTCAACTTCGACGGCATCACTTACGCCAAAGGCGCCTCGGTACTGCGCCAGCTCGTGGCCTGGGTGGGGCCGGAGCAGTTCATGGCCGGCGTCCGCGAATACTTCGCCAAGCACGCCTGGCAGAACACCGAGCTCAGCGACCTCATGGCGGAGCTGGAAAAGGCCAGCGGCCGCGACCTTGACCAGTGGGGCCGGCTCTGGCTCGAGACGGCCGGCGTCAACACGCTCGCGCCGGAACTCGAAGTGGACGCTTCCGGGACGCTGACAGCTTTCAGCATCGTCCAGTCCGCCGTGGCGGAGTGGCCCACCATCCGTCCGCACCGGCTGGCCGTCGGGTTCT
Source organism: Pseudarthrobacter sulfonivorans (assembly GCF_014712225.1). Lineage (GTDB taxonomy): Bacteria > Actinomycetota > Actinomycetes > Actinomycetales > Micrococcaceae > Arthrobacter > Arthrobacter sulfonivorans. The sequence goes on along the minus strand of NZ_JACXBW010000003.1, from coordinate 42,709 downwards.
ACAACCTGGACAGCGCCGGCAAGCTGGAACGCGTGCACCGGGAGGAGCTCGACGTCGACGGCGAGCGCACCGAGGTGCCCGCGCTGGTCGGGCTGGCGCAGCCGGACCTGATCCTGGTGAACGACGACGACCTCGCCTACGCCAAGGTCCGGCTCGACGGAAAGTCGTTGGCCACGGCCACGGCCCACCTGAAGGATTTCAGCGGCAGCCTTCCCCGCACCCTGGTCTGGAACTCCGCGTGGGATGCCGCGCGCGACGGCGAGACCCCTGCACGCCGGTACGTGGAACTGGTCCTGGCCAACGTGGCTGCCGAATCAGATTCCTCCGTGATCATGGTCCAGCTGCGCCAGCTGGCCACCACGCTGAACTTCTATGTTGCCGAGGAGCACCGCGCAGCCACCACCGTTGCGGCCGCGGACACGCTGTGGGGCCTCGCCAGCGCAGCAGCCGGCCGTTCCGACGCCCAGCTTCAGTTTGTGAAGTCGTTCGCCCTGCTGGCTTCCAGTGGCGCCCAGCTGGACACAGTGGCGGGCCTTTTGGACGGCTCTGTGGCGCTGGACGGGCTGGCCGTGGACCAGGACCTGCGCTGGGAACTGCTGGCGTCGCTGGTGGCGGGTGGCCGCCTGGGCCGGGAAGAGATCGACGCGGAACTGGAGCGCGACAACACGGCCAGCGGGCAAAACGCTGCCGCACTGGCCACGGCGGCGATCCCCACCCCGGCGGCCAAGGCGGCTGCCTGGGAGTCGATCGTGGTCAAGGGCGAGCTCTCCAATGCGCTGCAGGGTTCGGCGGTCAGGGGCTTTATGCGCGTCCTGGACCGGACGCTCCTGGAGCCGTTTGCGGAAAAGTACTTCGACGCCGTTCCCGGGATCGTGGCGAACCGCACCCACGCACTGGCCCAGCAGATCGTCGTCGGGCTTTACCCCGCGCTGCTGACAACGCAGGCCACGGTGGACCGCACGGACGCCTTCCTTGCTGGACTCCCGGCGGACAGTTCGGCGCTGCGGCGCATGATGCTGGAGAACCGCGACGGCGTGGCCCGGGCCCTGCGGGCACGCGCGGCGGATGTCCTTCCGGGCGATGTGTAGGGCGGCGGCATGAGCCTGAGTCAGCACCACTATTCGTTGGCGGTTCAGTGGACCGGCAACCTGGGTGAGGGGACGTCGTCCTACCGCGGCTACTCACGGGACCACGACATAGTGGTTCCCGGGCTGCCGGTCCTAAAGGGCTCGGCCGATCCGACGTTCCACGGGGACCGGGACAGGTACAACCCTGAGCAGTTGCTGCTCGCGGCACTCGCACAGTGCCACATGCTGTCCTTCCTGCACGTCGCGGTGCGGCACGGGGTGGTTGTCACCGATTACCGCGACGAGGCCACGGGACGTCTGCGCCTTAACCAGGACGGCAGTGGACAGTTCGAGTCCGTCACGCTGAACCCCCGCGTCACCGTGGTGGACCCGTCCCACGTGGCGTTGAGCGAACAGCTTCACCGGGAAGCGAACCAGGTCTGCTTCATCGCCCGGAGCGTGAATTTCCCGGTGCTTCACTCCCCTGTGACCGTGGCCTCCAGTCAGCCCAACTAGGTAGCAGCAGATGTCGTTTTGAGGGCCCAAAACGACACCTGCTGCTACTTACATGGGCGGGGTGGGGGTTAGCGGCTGCCGAGGAGTTCCTCAGCGAGCCGGGCTTCCGTGGCCGGCGCGAGGCCTGCCTTCCGGCGGCGCTCCAGGCCTTGGCGGCGCTCGTCCGCGAGTGTGTCGGCCAGTGTCTCCTGCCAGGGCGCCATGGTCAGGCCGGCGGCCCTGGCGGCCTGGTTGCTGCGTGTGCAGAACCCGTCGTGGCCGGGCGGCAGCCACAGCGGGAGGGAATCCGGTCCGGACCAGTAGTCGATGCCGTGCCCCACGAGCCAATCCTCCGAAGCGCTGAGCACCTCGCCCCCGTACCCGGCGGCGGTCCGCGACTCCTCAAGGTAGTCGCCGAACGGCACCCGGTTCCCCACCGCGTTCAACGGGCCGGTCACTTCCTGCTCCGCCGCGGTGAGGATCCATCCCGCCAGGTCCCGCACGTCAATGACCTGGGTGGCATGGCTGGCAATGTCAGGGACGACGGCGGGCCGGTTGTCCCGCGCAAACCTCGCCGGCCAGTAACCATAGCGGTCAGTCCCGTCCCCGGGTCCACCGATCAGGCCGGCGCGGCAGAGATGGGCCTTGCCTCCGGTCGCCTTGAGGGTTACTTGTTCAATGGCTGCCTTGGACTCGCCGTAGTTTTCGGGGGTGGATTTGGTACCCGGCGCCAGGGGCTGCAGGAGCGGAGCGTCCTCGGCGGCGTCCGGGGTCGAATGGTCTGCGTAGACAGAACAGCTGGACACGAACGTCCAGTGGCCCGCCCGGTTAGCCACGGCTGTCAGCGCTTCCGTGGCCGGCACAGGATCACGGGCCACCTCGATGACGGCATCCCAGTCCCCGCGTAGCTCCGTGTAGCTGTTCGCGCCGAGTGAACGGTCTGCCTGCACCCAGTGGACGCCCGCCGGTGGTTCAGCCGCGGAACCGCGGGCCAGGCAGGTGACCTGATGCCCTGCGGCCACTGCCTGCCGGGCGACTTCTGAGGAGAGAAAGGCTGTTCCGCCGAGGACGAGGATGCGCATGGGTCCACGGTACGGCGCTAATGTTGAAGGAGAACAGAGCCTTACGCGCCGGGCGAACCCGCGCAGGCCCACTTTATCCCCGGCCGCCGCCGGAGACCCCAAGGAGTTTCACCCTTTATGTTCAGCATGCTGTCGATCCTTCCATCCGCCGCCACCGAGCCTGACGGCATCAGCGTCGCAGGCATCGTGATCAGTCTCGGTGTCGGTGTAACCATCTGGCTGGTGGCGACGTTCCTGATTTCCCGGATCAGCAAGCGGGTCGCGTCGGGCAGCAACTTCTTCAAGAAAGCGCATTTCAAGTGGGTTGCTCCGGCCATTCGGGCATTGGACCATGAGCGGCGCGTGCAGCGGGCGGAAACCATCGGTTCGCTGCTCAACAGCATTGTAGGCGTGCTGGTGGCCGTCATTACCACCATGTATGTCCTGCAGAACCTGGACATCAACATCGCCCCGCTGCTGACCAGCGTGGGCATCCTGGGTGTCGCGATCGGTTTCGGCGCCCAGCAGCTGATCCGCGACTTCCTTGCCGGCATCTTCATCACCATCGAGGACCAGTACGGGATCGGCGATGTCATCGAAACCAGCGAAGTAGTGGGTGTGGTGGAGTCCATGGGACTGCGGATCACCCGGGTCCGCTCCGAGGACGGCGCCATCTGGTACCTCCGCAACGGCGAGATCCTGCGTGTGGGCAACCGGTCGCAGGGGACTTATGTTCCCGTTTCAGATGTCCCGGCGGCCGGGCCTGAGGCCGCTCTGCATGAGCCGGCCACTGAGGCCAAGAAGACGCCCCAGAAGGCGGGAGAATAGAGCCATGACCATCCCCGTCGAACCGCAGCAGCCACGCCAGCTCATGCAGAACGATCCCTTCAGCCAGCCCGGCTATACGGATAATTTCTATGACGCCGTGGGCGGCCATCAGACCTTCGTCAAACTGATCGATGTTTTCTACGACGGCGTGGCGACGGATCCACTGCTGCGGCCCATGTACCCGGAGGAGGACCTGGCCCCCGCCAAGCGCCGCTTCCTGATGTTCCTGGAGCAGTACTGGGGCGGGCCTACAACTTATGGTGAGGAACGCGGCCACCCGCGCCTGCGGATGCGCCACATGCCGTTCCGGGTCACCCCGGAAGCCAAGGACCGCTGGCTGTTCCACATGCGGACAGCCGTGGATTCCCTGGCGTTGCCCCCTTTGTACGAGGGAACACTCTGGGATTACATGGAGCGTGCTGCCCTGTCCATGGTGAACAGTCCTTCGGAAGCCTAGAGGCCACTGCCTGTCCGCACCAGGACGTGGCCGCGCGGACCGCTAAGGCGGAACCACCGGCCTGCCCGGTAAAGCGTCTGTTCCCCGTCAGCGAGGAACCCCAGCGTGAGGGCCGCGAAGGCTGCTCCTGCCGGGAGGCCGGAGCCGTCCAAGGCCCGGCCCCACACCGCGGCACGCGCGTTGTTGACGATCAGGGCGCCGGGCTGAGCCGGGACAATTCCCGCCACCTCGGTGATGCCGGTTTCAGCGGCGCGGCGGAGTTCGGAATCCTGCAACGGGCCGACCCGCTCCCAGCCCGTCCGCGGTGCGCCGACCCCCGTCCACGATTCGGTGACGGTGGACGGCGGAACCGGCAGCTCGACGTCGTCCTCCCCCGCCCGGGCCAAGCGGTCCAGGACCGCTGACAACGCAACGGTTGCGTCCACCGTGGAAGGCACCGCCAGCCCGATCGTCCGCAGGCCCAGGATGGTGGGCGTGCTTTCGCCCAGCAGCCGCGGCCGCAGGACACACACGTACGCCGCTAAGACGGAACCGGAGGCCTGGAGGCGGATGGCGCCGTCGTCGATTGTTTTGGCACGGGTGGCGAAGGTGCGGAGATCGGCGAGATCACGCGGATCGGCGAACTGCAGGGACTGGGTGAGTAGATCAGACACACCATGAACACTACCGGCTGTGCGTTGGTTGAGCGGTGCCGGGGCTGCGTCTAGAGTCGAACCATGACTGAAGCCGAAACCGGACTGCTGGCGCCGCCCAGCGGCGACCCCACGTCCACGCTCATCCAGCTCCTCGACCTGGGTGAGTTGGAAGGGGCCAGGACGGACGAAGACATCTTCCTGGGCCCCTCCTCGCAGCCGCAGCCCCGTGAGCGGGTCTTCGGCGGCCAGGTGCTCGCGCAGTCACTGATTGCCTCCATGCGGACGGTGGACCCGGACCGCTTTGTCCACTCCATGCATGGCTACTTCCTGCGGCCCGGCGACGCCAACAAGCCCATCACCTTCGGGGTCCAGCGACTGCGGGACGGCCGGTCCTTCTCGGCCCGGCGCGTCCACGCTTACCAGGAAGGCGTGCCGATCCTGTCGATGATCGCGTCATTCCAGAACCTGGATGAAGGCCCGGACCACGAGTCACAGATGCCTGCCGGCATTCCTGCTCCGGAGTCGCTCCCCAGCACAGCCGAGCTGCTGGGCAAATTCGACCATCCCATCGCACAGCACTGGGCCTATGAACGGCCCTTCGATATCCGCCACGTGGACCCGCCCCTCTACGTTTCCGCCAAGGGGAAGCAGGAACCCCGGAACGCCGTCTGGATGAAGACCTTCGGCCCCATGCCCGATGATGCGAACCTGCACCGGGCCGCGCTGGCCTACGCGAGCGACTACACGTTGCTCGAATCCATCCTGCGCCGCCACGGGCTCAGCTGGATAACCCCCGGCATGAGCGTGGCCAGCCTGGACCACGCCATGTGGTGGCACCGGCCCGCCCGCGTGGACGAGTGGCTGCTCTACGTCCAGGAGTCCCCCAGCGCCCAGGGCGCGCGGGGACTCGCCACGGGAAAGATCTTCAACCAGGCCGGGCAGCACGTCGCCTCCGTGGCGCAGGAGGGCATGATCCGCGTGCCCACCGACCTGAAGGACAAAGTGGTGGGTGCGGTGCAGTCCAAACTCCTGCAGCACCAGATCCGCAAGGCCGTTCGGGACTGACTTCCCGAAGGCAGCAGAAAGGCCGGCCCCGTCAGGGCGCCGGCCTTTCTTTGGCCTGAATCAGCCGCGGGTCGGTCAGTCGCGCGTCAGGCGGCGGTGGGTTACACGGTGCGGCTTGGCCGCATCGGGACCGAGGCGTTCGACCTTGTTCTCCTCGTAGGATTCGAAGTTGCCCTCGAACCAGTACCACTTGGAGGGGTTTTCCTCGTCGCCTTCGTAGGCCAGGATGTGGGTGGCCACCCGGTCCAGGAACCAACGGTCGTGCGAAACCACCACGGCGCAGCCGGGGAATTCCAGCAGCGCGTTCTCGAGGCTGCTGAGCGTTTCGACGTCGAGGTCGTTGGTGGGTTCGTCAAGGAGCAGCAGGTTTCCGCCCTGCTTGAGGGTCAGCGCCAGGTTGAGCCGGTTTCGCTCACCACCGGAGAGCACACCGGCCTTCTTCTGCTGGTCAGGCCCCTTGAAGCCGAAAGCGGCGACGTAGGCACGGGACGGCATTTCAACCTGGCCAACCTGGATGTAGTCCAGGCCATCGGAAACAACTTCCCAGAGCGTCTTGTTCGGGTCGATGCCGCCACGGCTCTGGTCAGCGTAGGAGATCTTGACCGAATCGCCGATCTTCAGTTCGCCGCCGTCGAGCGGCTCCAGGCCGACGATAGTCTTGAACAGGGTGGATTTGCCGACACCGTTAGGGCCGATGACCCCGACGATGCCGTTGCGCGGCAGGGTGAAGGACAGTCCGTCGATCAGGGTGCGGTCGTCGAAGCCCTTCTGGAGGTTCTTGGCCTCCAGAACGAGTCCGCCGAGGCGCGGGCCCGGGGGAATCTGGATCTCTTCGAAGTCGAGCTTGCGGGTGCGGTCCGCCTCGGCAGCCATCTCCTCGTAGCGGGCCAGACGGGCCTTGGACTTGGTCTGGCGGCCCTTGGCGTTGGAGCGAACCCATTCGAGTTCCTCGGTGAGGCGCTTGGCCTGCTTGGCGTCCTTCTTGCCCTGCACCTCAAGGCGGGCGCGCTTCTTCTCCAGGTATGTTGAGTAGTTGCCCTCGTAGGGGTACAGGTGGCCGCGGTCGACCTCGGCGATCCATTCCGCGACGTGGTCAAGGAAGTACCGGTCGTGGGTGACGGCCAGGACGGCGCCGGCGTAGTCGGAGAGGTGCTGTTCCAGCCACAGGACACTTTCTGCGTCCAGGTGGTTAGTGGGCTCGTCCAAGAGCAGGAGGTCCGGCTTCTGCAGCAGGAGCTTGCAGAGCGCCACACGGCGGCGCTCACCGCCGGAGAGGAGGGTCACGTCAGCGTCGGCGGGCGGGCAGCGGAGCGCGTCCATGGCCTGCTCTAGCTGGGAATCGAGGTCCCAGGCGTCCGCGGCGTCAATGGCTTCCTGCAGCTGACCCATCTCTTCGAGGAGCACGTCATAGTCAGCGTCGGGGCTGGCCATTTCCTCGGAGATCTCGTTGAAGCGCTGGATCTTGCCGTAGATTTCACCAACACCTTCCTGGACGTTGCCCAGGACGGTCTTGTCCTCGTTCAGCGGCGGCTCCTGCAACAGGATGCCCACGGTATAGCCGGGGCTGAGCCGCGCCTCACCGTTGGACGGCGTGTCCAGGCCTGCCATGATCTTCAGGATGGTGGACTTACCGGCACCGTTCGGGCCAACAACACCAATTTTGGCGCCCGGAAAGAAGGACATGCTTACGTCGTCAAGAATGAGTTTTTCGCCAACGGCCTTGCGGGCCTTGGTCATTGTGTAGATAAATTCCGCCATGGTTCCAAATCTAGTGGGTTGGCGGGCTTAACTCACATTCGGTGCCTTAGGCCCCTGCCCCCACGAAGCACTTCCCGCTGGCCAGGACCGGCAGGACGGTGACTGTTACGCTGCCGTCGCGGATGTGGCCAAGCACGCAGTCTGTGTCCTGCAGTACAGCGGATTCAATGGCATCGGCTTCCAGCCCGGTGGGCGTGCGGCTCGCCGATACTTCAAGGACTGCCGGGGCAACACCGGCGCCGGTGAGGGCTTCCGTCACCTGCGCCGTGGCCGGTCTCGGGGTTCCCGCCGCAAGCCGGCTCAGCGCATCCGTCACCGTCTGTTTCATCGCGGCGGTGGCGGGGTTCTCCGCGGCGGTGGCCCCGGACGCCCCCGCCGTGCCGGGCTTCGGGCTGCCTGGCTCAACTGCCGCCGCGGTGCCAGACTCTGTGGTTGCCACCGCCGAGGGGCCGGCAGCTGGCTGCGTGCCGGCCGACGAACCGCCGGTGCAGCCCGTGAGCACAAAGGCGGTCAGTGCTCCGACTGTCAGCAGCGCCAAGGCCCTGGCGATGCCTGGTGTGCGCTGGCGGGCATGCGCCGGCCGGCTGATGACGGTAGTTGTCTGCCGGTTTTCGGTCGCGCGCTTCATGCCGCCATTCTTCCACGGCGCCAAGCCCGCACTGGAACCGCCGGGGTGCCGGCTGAACGCCGGCACCCCGCTGGCGCGCGTTTCGCTCGGCGACCTCAGCCTCCATCTCAGACGGCGGAATCGACGAGTTCGCCGGTTTCAGCATCAACGGGAACGTAGTTGCCGTCAGCGTCCTCAACGAAGACCGCCGCCGCATCGTCGTCCACGGGCTCCCCTTCGTCCGGCTCTCTGTCCTCGTCCGGATCGGCGGGGCCTCCCCCGGTTGTATGTTGCGCTCCATTGTTAACTGTGCGGATGTAGTTGGCCGAGCCCCACATGAGGTCGTGCCCCACGGACTCTGCATCGATTTCGTGGGCGAAGTGGATGCGGCCGTCTTTCTCCCACGTGCGCAGCTTGAGCCGGCCCACCACGATCACGCGCTGGCCCTTCTTGATGCTGCAGCCCATGTTCCCGGCCAGCTGGCGGTACCCCTGAACGGTGAACCAGTTGGTGTGCGTGTCCACCCACGTACTCGTAGTGCGGTCGAAACGCCGGGCCGTTGACCCGAGGCGGAACGAGGCAGTTCCCACTCCGGTAGTGGTAGTGGAGGTCTTGATGTCGGTGGCGACGAAGCCCCGGAACGTCATGTAATCGCTCATTGTTTTGTCCTGTCTCCGAAGGTGTTGCCTTAGCGGCAGAACCAGCTTCGCGCGGACAGCATGAGGCCGCGAGGGACAAACTTCCGTATGTGGACAACCCCGCCGTGAACTGCTGTGTTGAGGACAAGTGCCAAACGTGGCGCGGCTTTGACGCAGCGGCACGCCGGGCAATGTAAACTTTTTCATGCGCCGGATTTCTGGTCGTGGCGCCAAGTGCCCCAGTAGCTCAGGGGATAGAGCAGCGGCCTTCTAATCCGCCGGTCGGGGGTTCGATTCCCTCCTGGGGCACCGTTAGGGTGAGTCGAGACATCCTTCACGGATGCGTCGAAGCCAAACAAGAACACCCCGGTCTCCGGACCGGGGTGTTCTTTTGTTTAGCTTCGACGTTCCCCCGCGCCCGCCACCGCCCGGAAAGAGGCCCTGTTCGCGGATCCCGGCCTTGGAGGCTCGGATCCGCCAACAAGCTCAGGAAACTTCAAGGGCCGCGGCCGGCCACAGAATCAAAATCAGGCGTACGGCAGCACGAGTTCGGCGTAACGCGCCTTGACCGTCTCAATGACAGTGTCACCGTCGGCGTCCCAGATCTCTTGGTTGAAAATTTCGACCTCGATATCGCCTGTATAACCGGCCTCCCGGACCCAGGTGGTGATGGTGGCGAAGTCAATGACGCCGTCGCCCATGTAGCCGCGGGACAGCAGCGGATCAGCCGCGATGGGCATGTTGAAGTCGCAGACCTGGTAGGACGCGAGGCGCCCCTCACGGCCGGCGCGTTCAATCTGTGCCTTCAAGTCCGGGTCCCACCAGACATGGAAAGTATCGACGGCGACGCCAACCGTCTGCGCGTCGAACGGCGCAGCCAGGTCCAGCGACTGCCCCAGGGTAGAGATGAGGGCGCGGTCGGCGGCGTACATCGGGTGCAGCGGTTCCAGCACCAGCCGGATCCCGTTCCCGGCGGCGAACGGGACCAGATCCGCGAGCCTGTCGGCGACCCGCCGGCGGGCCGCCACCACGTCCTTCTCCCCCGGCCCCAGTCCGCCGACCACCAGGAACAGGTCCCTGGTGTCCAGCGCAGCCGCTTCGAGGATGGCGGCGCGGTTGTCCGCCAGCGCAGCGGCTTGTCCCTCGGCGTCTGCTGCCGTCAGGAAACCGCCGCGGCAGAGCGAGGATACCCGGAGGCCCGCGTCCCGAATCAGCTTCGCGGCCTTGTCGAGACCGACTTCCTCAATGCGGTCCCGCCACGGGCCGATGGCGGGCACGCCGGCGCGGACGCACCCGTCAACTACTTCGGCAAGGGTCCATTTCTTGGTGGTGGCGCTGTTGAGGGACAGTCGCGAAAAAGGGGACGGTCCTGAATTGAATGTCATACTCCCACTCCATTGATTCGCAGGTAATCGGACATGCGGAACGCGGCCAGGGCAGGGTCCTTCAGGAGTCCTGCCTGGTCAGCGAGTTCGAACGTCCGGGACAGGTGGCACACGGACCGGCCCGAATGCAGGCCGCCCACCATCTGGAAGCCCGGCTGTCTGCCGTTGAGCCAGGACATAAAGGCGATCCCGGTCTTGTAGTAGAAGGTGGGGGCACTGAAGATGTGCTTGCCCAGTTCCCGGGTGGAATCAAGGATGGCCCTGGCTTTGGCGGGGTCACCGGCGTCGTAATTCTGCAGGGCCACCGAAGCGGCCGGGTAGATTGCGGCGAAGATGCCCAGCAGGGCGTCCGAGTGGTGCGTGCCGTCGCCGTCGATCAGTTCCGGATAGTTGAAGTCGTCGCCCGTGTACAGTCGGACGCCCGCCGGCAGCGCAGCCCGCAGGGCAACTTCGTGGGAAGCATCCAGCAGCGAAACCTTCACGCCATCCACTTTGTCCGCGTGTTCACGGATCAGGGACAGGAACGTTTCGGTGGCTGTGGCGACGTCATCCGAACCCCAGTAACCGGCAAGGGCGGGATCGAACATGGTCCCGAGCCAGTGCAGGATAACGGGCTGGTCCACTTCCTGCAGCAGCGTCGAATAGACGCGCATGTAGTCGTCCTGCCCCCTGGCCACGCGGGCAAGCGCGCGGGAGGCCATCAGAATGACCTTGGGTCCCGCTTCACTCACGACGGCGATCTGCTCACGGTAGGCGTTGATGACCGCCTCGATTCCTGCGGCTCCGTCAGGCAGCTGGTCCGGGTCCAGCTGGTCGGTTCCGGCGCCGCAGGACACCAGGTCTCGAACAGTCTTGCCGGTGGTGGCGGCGTTATCTGAGGAGACCACCGAGGCCGCTTCCACACCGGTGCGTTTGATGAGCTGCTGGGTGGCTGCCCAGTCAAGGCCCATGCCCCGCTGGGCCGTATCCATGGCATCGGCCACGCCCAGTCCGTAGGACCACAGCTCGTGGCGGTACGCCATGGTGGCTTCCCAGTCGAGGGAGGCGGGCGCTCCGGGAGTATTGTCCCCCAGTACTTCGGGGATTACGTGGGCAGCGGCGTAGGCTCGGCGGGACGTGAGCGGGGCGGTGGGGCGGGCCCAGGATGTACCGCCTTGGAGGCGGTACTCGCGGGTGCCGCCGTCGTGGGTGGGAAGGATCAGGGAAGTCATCAGAGCGCGATCTCCGGGATGTCGATGGTGCGGCGTTCGTCGCTGGACTGCAGGCCCAGTTCGGCCAGCTGCACGCCGCGGGCTGCGGACAGCAGGCCAAAGCGGTGCTCGCGGCCTGCAACAACGTCGCGGAGGAATTCTTCCCATTGCAGCTTGAAGCCGTTGTCCAACTCTGCGTTCGCCGGAACTTCCTGCCACTGGCTGCGGAAGGATTCCGTCACGGGCAGATCGGGGTTCCAGACGGGCTTGGGCGTGTGCGCACGCTGCTGGGCAACGCACTTGTTCAGGCCTGCGACGGCTGAACCATGCGTGCCGTCGATCTGGAATTCCACCAGTTCGTCGCGATAGACCCGCACAGCCCACGAGGAGTTGATCTGGCCGATGACAGGCTCGCCTGCCGGGGTAACGAGCTCGAAGATGCCGTAGGAGGCGTCGTCAGCGGTGGCCTTGTACTCCTTGCCGGCCTCGTCCCAGCGGGCCGGGATGTGCGTGGCGGTTTTGGCGTTGACGCTCTTGACCTTGCCGATGATGCCTTCCAGGACGTAGTTCCAGTGGCAGAACATGTCCGTGGTCATGCCGCCGCCGTCTTCCTTGCGGTAGTTCCAGGACGGGCGCTGTGCCGCCTGGACGTCGCCCTCGAAGACCCAGTAGCCGAATTCACCCCGAATGGACAGGATGCGGCCGAAGAAGCCCTCGTCAACCAGGCGGCGCAGCTTGACCAAACCGGGGAGGTAGAGCTTGTCATGCACGACGCCGGCGGTGACGCCGGCTTCCTTGCCGACGCGGGCCAGCTCGATTGCCTCCTCCAGCGTTTCGGCGGTGGGCTTCTCGGTGAAGATGTGCTTCCCGGCCAGCATGGCCTTCTTAAGGGTCGCGGAGCGGAGGCTGGTCATGGAGGCATCAAAAATGATGTCCACTGAGGGGTCGTTGATGACGGAGTCCAGGTCCGTGGTCCATTCGGACACCTTGTGAAGCTCTGCCAGCTCGCGGATTTTGGCTTCATTCCGGCCCACCAGGATCGGTTCCACCTGGACCTTCGTCCCGTCCTCCAGCGTGAATCCGCCGGCATCGCGGATGGGAAGGATGGAGCGCAGCAGGTGCTGGCGGTACCCCATCCGGCCGGTAATGCCGTTCATGGCTATGCGGATCGTCTTTGTTTCGAAGCCCATGTGTCCTCCACGGTGAGTGAGCGTTGTGATACTCAAGCGAGTTGGGAAAGCGCATTCCCACTGATGTCATGATGCCCTAGCCGATTCCACCTTGGCAAGCGCTTTCCCAAACATCCTGAAACTGCAATACTGAACCGAACCCGATTTGCACTGAATTTGCCCGACAGGAGACGCCGTGGTTGCAAGTACCCTTTCAGAGGTTGCCCGCCTGGCCGGCGTTTCGCCGGCCACCGCGTCACGGGTCCTCAACGGCTCCGCCAGGACACCGGGGCAGGACATCGCCGAACGCGTGCGTGCAGCGGCCGAATCCCTGGGCTACATCCCCAATGCCCAGGCCCAGGGGCTGGCCAAATCGAGCTCCGGGCTGATCGGGCTGATAGTGCACGACATCGCCGACCCGTACTTTGCGGCCATCGCGCGTGGGGTCCAGGAAGCCGCCCGGGAACAGGGCAGGATGGTTCTGCTGGCAACAACTGCCGGAGCCCCGGCGGACGAGAGGGAAGCGGTGGCCGCCTTTGCAGCCCGGCGGGCGGATTCGATCGTGATCGCCGGATCCCGCTCGGCCCGTCCCGAGGATGGCGAAGGGAACACCGAGCTGGCGGCGGAGCTTGACCGCTACTGCCGCAACGGCGGTCAGGTAGCAGTTGTCGGGCACGCCGTCGTCGGCGCTTCCTCTACCGAGGGTTACCACGTGGTGCCCGTGCCGAATGAGGACCTTGCCGCCGAACTCGCCGCCGAACTCGCGGTTTCACGGGACGACGACTTTGTCATCATCGGCGGGCCGGCCGGCCTGTTCACCTCCGACGACCGGGTCCGCGGATTCCAGCGCGGTCTGGCCGACGCCGGCCTGCCGCCGGCCGAGATCGTCCGCACCGGGTTCAACCGCTCCGGCGGATTCGACGCGGGCGTTGCCCTGGCTGCCCGGATCAAAGCTTCCCCGGAGGCTGGGGACACCTCCGGGTATGCGAAGCGGACCTGCATCTTTGCCGTGAATGATGTCATGGCCATCGGGGCGGCCGCGGCACTGCGCTCCGAGGGCCTGCGCATACCCCGGGATGCCACCATCGCCGGCTTTGACGACATTGAGACCCTCCGGGACTTCCGCCCGGCCCTCTCAACAGTGCACCTGCCGCTTGAGGAAATTGGCCGGCAGGCCACGCGCAGGGCCGCAGGGATGATCGGCGAGGAAGCCGCGCCGTCGACCATCACCGGCCATGTCACGCTGCGGCGCAGCACTGAAGGCGTGCTTCCCTCCGAAGGAATCTCAAGAATGTTGCCCACGGATTCCTGAGCCTGTGGCTAGGCGCCGGGGCGCCCTGATGTAGCCATTCCAGATCGAGCCTACGGAACGAGTGGGCAGGCGCCGGACTATTCCTGTTTGTTTTTCCCGGGACCGCTACTCGGTTTCCGGGCGGGGTCCACCGAACCGCCCGCTCCGTAGCTGCCCTTTGAATACCGCCCGATTTCGGAGTCAGCGGTGCGGCCCGGTACCAAGCCGGCATCACCATAGTCGCCCTTTACGTAGCGTCCCGACTCCCCGGCCTTGTCTCCAAGGGGTTCGGGCAGGCCGCCTTCCTTGCCGGCAGTACCGTAGTTTCCTTCGCCGTATTGGCCTTCCTCATCGTCCGCATGGCGGCCGCCCTGGGCTCCGGCCGTGCCGAAGTTTCCTTCGACGTACCGGCCGCGGAGGTCTGGTTCTACTGGCTGTTTTTCCGGGCCTGCCTCATTCGGGGTGTCTTCGAAGCCGCTGTTGTGGGTCATGACCGTGCCTTTCCCAAAAGGAACTCTGCGTTTTCTGCGGCGCAAGTTAAGTCTAGCGAGAGCCGCAGTTTCCGAACAGAACTTCCCATGGCCATTCAGTGCCCGCCCAGGTTAAACAGTTCACTGAGTGGCGGGCGTGCTTCACGGCGCAGCCTGATATTTGGGGGCAGTCCCCTAACGCTGACTGAATCACCGTCGATGTGAATCGACAGCCGCCCATCCCCTGAGAACGGCACATTATCGAAATAGAAGCGCGTGTCTTGCGGGGGCAGCGTGGGGGCCAGCCATACCTCGTCCCAAGGAAGCCCGGGGTCGAAGCGCAGCAGCGTCCTGATGAGCTGAACGGGCGCTGCCGACGCCCAGGCCTGCGGGGAACATGAGGCGGGGTACGGGACAGGTTCGGGGTATCTTGACCGGTCCAGCCCACAAAAGAGTTCCGGTAGCCGGCCATTGAAATGATCCGCGGCCTCCAGCAGGGAGTAGGCCACTTTGTGGGCCTCCTCAACGAACCCGTGCCGCATCAGCCCGGCGGCGGCGATGGCATTGTCGTGGGGCCAAACGGATCCGTTGTGGTAGCTGGCAGGGTTATAGGCGCCCATGCTTGATGCCAGCGTCCTGATCCCCCAACCGGTAAACATGTCAGGGGACACCAAGTGTTCGGCCACCTGCGCGGCCTTGTCGTTGTCGATGATCCCGGTCCAAAGGCAATGGCCCATGTTGGAGGCGAGCGCGTCGACGGGTTTCTTGTCCTTGTCCAACGCAACCGCGAAATAGCCGCGCTCCGGCAGCCAGAACTGTTCGTTGAACGCCTGCTTTAGTCTGGACGCCTTGGCCACGCAGGCATCGGCTGTCTTCGCGTCGCCGGCGGCCGTGGCCAGCAGCGCACGGCCGATGTATGCGGCGTAGGCGTAGCCCTGGACTTCGCACAGGGCGATGGGTGGTTCGGCGAGGGATCCGTCGGCGAAATTGATCCCGTCTCCCGAGTCCTTCCACCCCTGATTGCGCAGGCCCCTTTCCGTTTTCCGCTGGTATTCAATAAAGCCGTCGCCGTCCCGGTCGCCGTAATCCTCCATCCATCGAAGTGCCCTGTCCGCTGCAGGAAGAAGCTGACGCATCGCTGCATCATCAAGTCCCCACCTGCCCAGCTCGGCCAGGACGACGACAAACAGCGGAGTCGCATCGGCGGTGCCGTAGTAGACCCCGCTGCCTCCCAGCGCGAGACCGGCGGTGGCTCCGAGGCGGACTTCGTGAAGGATCCTGCCGGGCTCCTCCTCCGAAGCGGCGTCTACCTTGGTTCCCTGATAGTCCGCCAACGTCAAAAGGGTCCCTTTCGCCAGAGAAGGGTCCAGGAGCAGGGACATGAATGAGGCGAGCAGGCTGTCCCGGCCAAATAAGGCCATGAACCACGGTGCGCCCGCTGCAACCACGGCGCGGCCAGGGTGGTCTGGGTTGAAAATTCGCAGGGACCCCAGATCGTCCTGGCTGCGTCTGATGACCCTCTCCACTGCCTCGTTCCGCAGATCTGCTGTGGGCATGGACTCGCGCCACTCCATGACACGGCGCAAGGCATCTGCCCCCCGTACGCCTCCTGCTCCGGCACTGGCGTGGCCGGCTTTGCCCGCCAACAGAGGTGTTGCCGAGATGGTGCCTGACCATTGCCCGTGGGCGGCGATGGTTGTGTCCAGGACCAGCCGCTCCTCCTCAAGCCGCGATCCGGCGAAGGCGACCCGGATGCGCCGTGTGTGGCCGTCCCGCTCCGACTCGAGCGTCAGGCCTCCCGGGGTCAACCGGCGGGAACAACGCCCGCGTGGGGCCTGCCGGCCTTCCTTGACTTCAAACAAGCTGGCAAAGTCCGCGTCGGGGAAGAGCTCCACCCGGCATCGCAGCGGCCGTTGAGAGTAGTTATGCACCGTGACGGTCTCGGTGAGACCTTCCCCGAGCTCGCGCTCCCGGTCAATGAGCAATGACGTGTCGGCGTGATCGTCCCTCTGGGGTCTGCCAACGAAGACGCCATGAAACGGCTCCGGGGTGGTGGCCGAGAGCGCCTCAACCGGCAGCCCCTGAACCTTCAGCGTCCATTCACTGATGAACCGCGTGTCCTGGAAGAACAAGCCGTGCGGAAGGCGCGCGGACATGTCCCCGTTGGGGGCCGATATGCAGAACGACGTTCCTTGGACCAAGGTGAGTGCCCCCGGGCCCGCAGAACCGGCGCTGTTCCCGACATCCCTTTCGGCCATTCCCGGCTTCTCCCGCAGCGCACACCGTCTATGTCAAACTATCTCCCCTAAAACTAGGGAGGATCACCCGCCTCCGCAAGAGGTTCGACGGCGGTTCGCCAGTACGCGGCGCCCCTCGCCTGCCGTGACGGTCGGGCAGTGTCACGCGGGCCGGGGCCACAGGATGATGCCCCGTGTGGCTAGAGTTGCTAAATGGTGAACCGCGAACTCGTGGCAGCGATCCGCACGATGCTGATGGAGCGGGCTGACCCGGTGCGTGCTGCCGGGGCGCAGGCCTATATGAAGTCGTCCATTCTTTCCCTCGGTGTCAGAGTTCCGGAGGTTCGCCGTTGTGTGGTGGCCGCAGCTGCCGCCTTTCCGTTCGAGTCGTCGGAACAGCTGCGCGGGACCGCCCTCGTGCTGTGGCGGGAAGCGCAGTGGCGGGAAGAACAGTACGCGGCGATCGACCTCACCGGGCTCCGGCTGGTTGCCAGGGACCCCCTGATGCTGCCGGTGTATGAGGAAATCATTCGAACCGGTGCCTGGTGGGACTTCGTGGACGGCGTGAGCCAAAGGACCTGCGGTTTGCTGCTGGCACACCCGGCTATGATCACGCCCGTACTGCTTGAGTGGAGCACGGATGAGGACTTCTGGATCAGGCGCGCCGCCATCACGTCCCAGCTTAAGGCGAAGTCGGCGACCGATACCGGCCTGCTGCGCGCAGCGATCGAGGCCAACTTGGGCGACCCGGAGTTCTTTATCCGGAAAGCCATCGGCTGGGCCCTCCGGGAGTTCGCCAAGACCAACCCCGCGTGGGTCGGGGATTTCGTGACGGAACATGCCGGCCAGCTGAGTTCCCTGTCGCGGAAGGAAGCCGTGCGGCATCTGAAGCCCTAAATGACCGGGCGCTCCGTAACAGGCTCCCCCGTCTTCCGGAAGAGCCGCTTGGTCTGCGGATCCATGAAGATCAGGTACAGGCCAAACAGCAGGCCGGTGATCGCAGCGGCGAAGCGGGCCAGGACCAGGGCCAATCCCAGATCCCCGGTCTGGAGGTAGGGAAACACTTCGAGCTGGTCCGAAATCGCGTAGATCATAAAGAACGACACGATGAAATAGAGTGCCTTGACCTGCCAGTCGTTGCGGATGCCCGTCACGGCAAACAACGGGATAAGCCACACCACGTACCAGGACTGGATCATGGGCGCCAGCACCACGACCGCCGCGAACGCCAGGGTGAGGCGACGGATCAGGCGCTCGTGCTCACCCTTGAAGATCTGGAAGGCGGCGATGCCCACGGCAAGTAACTTGCCGGCGTCGAACACCCAGCCTGCCAAGGTCCAGCCGTCCAGCCCGAAAGCGTTGGAAATCGAGGCAACCACCAGGCCAACGAGTCCCACCGGGGCATACCAGATGAAGATGCTGCCGGGAGCGGAGAGGCCGTTGATCCAGCCGAAACCGAATCCGTTGACCAGGCTCAAGGCGTACAGCATGGCGAGGCTCAGCCCGCCTGCGAGGGCCCAGAAAAGGAACTTCCGGGGCCAGCCGGCGTTTTTGCCGGCCCACATCAGGCCGATAAACGGCAGGAACACCACTGTGATGGGCTTAACGGCGATGGACAGGGTCACCAGAACGATCCCGAGCACCACCCGCCGCGTGGCAGCGTAATAAAGCCCGGCCAGGGCGAGCCCGATCATGAGGGCATCGTTATGGACGCTGGCGATGAAGTTGGTCAGGAACAGGGGGTTGGCGGCCGTGAGCCAGAGCGCACGGTGCGGGTTGACGCCATGAAGCTCCGCGAGCTTCGGCACGTAAATGATGCAGAGCACCACGCCGGCCAGTGCAACCAGCCTGAAGAGCATCACGCTGGCCTCGGGATGGACGTTGGTGGACCAGACCACAAACTGCTCAATCCACAGGAACAGCTGGCCATACGGCACGGGAGCTTCGGTCCACAGCCGGTCGGCGCCGAGCTGGAAGTAGTTGGATAGCGCCGAGATGCCGTTCTCGTAAGGGTTGAACCCCTCCACCATCAGGCGGCCCTGGCCAATGTAGGCGTACACGTCGCGGCTAAAGAGCGGAACGCTGATCACCATCGGCAGGCCCCACGCCGCCACGGCCTGCAGGGTGGCTTTGCGCGCTTCGGGCCCCCAAACCCGGACGCGCTGCCCCAGCCGCAGCCAGGAGCGCACCAGGAGCATTCCGCCGACTGCGACCAGCACGATGGCCAGGGCCACCCCGATGGCCTCTGTGCGCATCCAGATAAAAATCGGAACGCGGCGGAGTTCGGAAACCGGTGCCAACCAGCCGACACCTATGGATCCGACGGCCATAAAGACCGAGCCGAGAAAACCGGCCAGAATCGGGGAACGGGGGTCGTTCACTTCGGCCGCACCGGCCCTGGGGATCACGATGGTGGCCATCTCCCCCGCTGCAGGCACAGGCGCCGTCATCTCAGGATCGTCCAATCTCTTTGCTTTCAGCGCTTCGGCCCAGTGGGCCGCGGTAGCCGCCCCGGCCGCGCAGGCACAGCAGAGCGGCCAAAATCCCAGCCTCGCTGTACCCGAAATCCTAGCATCGGACGGTTGCGGCGGGGCTAAACGGTAGGCTGGTGCGGTGCCTATAACTAACGAACGCATCGTCTGGATCGACTGCGAAATGACTGGCCTGGACATCAAGAACGACGCCCTGATCGAGGTGGCGGCGCTGGTGACGGACTCGGAGCTGAACATACTGGGCGACGGAGTGGACGTAGTGATTAAGCCCGAGGACGCGGCCCTCGCCCAGATGAACGACTTCGTGCGGGACATGCACACCCGGTCCGGGCTGCTCGAGGAACTGCCGCACGGCAAAACGATGGCCGAGGCCGAGGCCGCCGTCATGGAATACATCGAAAAGTGGGTACCGGACCCCCGCAAGGCCCCGCTCGGCGGCAACTCGGTGGGAACGGACCGCGTGTTCCTCTCGCGGGACATGCCGGCCGTGGTTGAACACCTCCACTACCGGGTGATCGACGTCAGTACCATCAAGGAACTCTCCCGCCGCTGGTTCGCCCGGGCATACTTCCAGTCCCCCGCCAAGAAGGGTGGCCATCGCGCCCTCGGCGACATCAGGGATTCCATCGACGAGCTCCGGTACTACCGCGAGGCGGTTTTTGTGCCGGCCCCCGGACCCGACAGCATCACAGCCCGCGGCATTGCCCAGCGCGTTACAGGCGCCCCCGAACAGTAATCTGCGCCACGTTTCGGGGGAATTTTCCTCGAAAACCGCAAAAGTGGCACAACCATCGCCGAACAGCCTGTAAGCTGTTTGAGTTGCCTTTCCAGAGGACCGGGTCTCCGGATCAGCTGCAGGGCACATGGTGGGCTTAGCTCAGTTGGCAGAGCGCCTGGTTGTGGTCCAGGAGGTCGCGGGTTCAACCCCCGTAGCTCACCCTCATAGGGCGGCAGCAGAAGCCGTCAGTTTGGAGGCCGTACCGGATATCCGGTACGGCCTTCTTTTTTGCACAATTGCCGGCGCCGCGCCGCACGCACGAAGGGTCACCTGCCATGACAGTTCTGCCGATCACGATCTGGGGAGAACCGGTGCTCCACCGTCGCGCCGCCGAGGTGGAAGTGTTCGACGACGAACTGCGCACCCTGATTGCCGACATGTTCGAAACCAATGACGCGGCCAACGGCGTGGGCCTGGCAGCCCCGCAGGTTGGCGTGGGCAAAAGAGTCTTCGTCTACAAGTTCGCGAACGACGACGACGCTCCCCCCGTCGGGGTCCTCGTGAACCCCGTGCTGACGCTGTCCAAGGTTTCCGGTGCACTGCCCGACCCCGATGAAGAGGAGGAAGGCTGCCTCTCCTTCCCGGGTGGCCAATTCCCGCTCAAGCGCGCGGAGTGGGCGCGGGTCCAGGGCTTTGACGGCCACGGGCAGCCGGTCGATTTCGAAGCCACCGGCTGGTTTGCGCGGGTGATCCAACACGAATACGACCATCTGGACGGCAAACTGTACGTAAACCGGCTGCTGGACCGTTATTCACGGAAGGCCATGAAACTGGCCAAGAAGAGCGGCTGGGGCGTTCCCGGGCTGACCTGGATGCCGGGCGTGGACCCGGATCCCTTCGGCCACTAGAAGCTCCGGGGACAGCTCAGCCGGCTGCCATGAGTTCACCTTGCTGCGATGGTGGGCTGGTCGGGGCACGAGTCCAGGACGCGCTTCATGGCATCCTTTTCCGGCTGCGTGACCCACAGCCCATACGATGCCTTGACGGAGATCTGGCGGGCCACGTAGTGGCAGCGGATGTTCTTATTTTTGGGCAGCCAGGTGGCCGCGTCCCCAGCGCTTTTCTGCTGGTTGGCGGGACCGTCTGCGGCGATGAGGTTAAGCGGATCGTTGGCCAGGCTTTGTCGCTGCTGCGGGGTGAGCCCCTGGGCGCCTTTCTGCCACGCGTCACCGAGTGCCACCACGTGGTCGATCTGGATTTCCTTGCTGCTCTCCGGCCCGCGCCGGAACTCCACGGCTGTCCCCGTGTACGGCTCCACGATGGCACCGGACGCCACCCGGCACGTCGATCCCTCAGTGAAGCCCACCGACGCCAGGTCGCGGCGGAGGATGTCATTGCGGGTGTCGCAGCCGTTCCGGTCAACATCCAGCCACGCCTGCCCGAATGCCTCGCGCTGGTAATTAATATTCGGCGCACGGCCCTTGACCGCCAGCCCGTCCAGGGCAGCCCGGGCACTCCCCTGCGGGACGGGGTAAACGGGGACTACGGGTTTCATCCACGTACCGTCAAAGACCGGCGCCTGGCTGGGTCCGGCAACAGCGGGTTCTGCCGCCGCGAACTGGCCGGCCGTGAAAAACCACAGCACGATAGACAGTACTGACAACGCCAGCACCACCAGCAAGGCCCACGCCTGTCTCGAGCGCCGGCGGGCACGGCGGTAGGCACCCCAACTGACGGTCATGAGTTAGGAACTCTTCCGGGATTCTCGTCCACCAGAAGAGCCTAGGACACCCCACTGACATGCGGACTGTTATCCACAGTGGGGAGGACGAGTGGCCGGGATCTACTGCTCCCGGACCACCCGCCGGAGATCCTCTTCGGCCAATTGGAGGAGGCTTTCCAGTTGCCGGACCCGGTCCTCGCCAATATCGCCGGCAGCCAGCGAAGCGCGGGCCTGCTCCACGAGCCTGACGGCCTCTTTATGGTTGGCCTTGGCGACGTCGAGGGCGTGTTCAAGAGTGGTGTCGTGGAGAGTTTCGTTATCCATGGCACCAGTGTGGTCCCGATTCCCGGCCGATTCCAGCAAATCAGCCGGGAATCAGCCGGGAATGTCGTGACTGGCCCGTCAGGGCCCCCGTTTTAGACGGCGATTGCGGCCAACGCGGCAGCAGCTTCCTTGGCCGGGAACGACGGCGGGTTGACCCCTGCCATCTCTTCCATGACCCGGACAACCTGGCAGCTGTAGCCGAACTCGTTGTCGTACCAGACGTAGAGGATGACGTTCTTGTCATTGGAGATGGTGGCAAGGCCGTCCACAATGCCCGCACGGCGTGAGCCGACGAAGTCGGTGGACACAACCTCTGGCGAATCGATGTAATCGATCTGCTTGCGCAGGTCCGAATGCAGGGACATCTGGCGCAGGTAATCGTTCACCTCGTCCTTGGTGGTGCCGTTTTCCAGGCTCAGGTTCAGGATAGCCAGGGACACGTCCGGGGTGGGGACGCGGATGGAGCTGCCCGAGAGCTTGCCCTGAAGTTCCGGGAGCGCCTTCGCCACCGCCGTGGCGGCACCGGTTTCGGTGATGACCATGTTCAGCGCGGCGGAACGGCCGCGGCGGTCGCCCTTGTGGAAGTTATCGATCAGGTTCTGGTCGTTGGTGAAGGAGTGGACGGTTTCCACGTGGCCGTGGATCACGCCGAACCTGTCGTTGATGGCCTTCAGGACCGGGGTGATGGCGTTGGTGGTGCAGGACGCTGCCGACACGATCTGGTCCGAGTCCAGGATGCTGCCGTGGTTGATGCCGTGCACGATGTTCTTCAGTGCGCCCTTGCCCGGAGCAGTGAGGAGCACGCGTGCCACGCCCTTGCTCTGCAGGTGCTGGGACAGGCCTTCGGCGTCGCGCCAGCGGCCGGTGTTGTCCACCACCAGCGCGTTCTTGATGCCGTACGCGGTGTAGTCAATCGTGGCGGGGTTGTCCGAGTAGATGACCTGGACCTGCACGCCGTTCGCGGTGATGGTGTTGGCCTCCTCGTCAACGCGGATGGTGCCCTCGAACGAGCCGTGGACCGAGTCGCGGCGCAGCAGGCTGGCGCGCTTGGTGAGGTCCTTGTCCGATCCGCGGCGGACCACGATGGCGCGCAGGCGCAGGCCGTGGCCGCCACCGGCCTTTTCGATGAGGAGGCGCGCCAGCAGGCGGCCGATCCGGCCAAAGCCGTAGAGCACCACGTCCGTGCTGGTGCGGTCATCAGCGCCACGCTTGCCGACGACCTCAGCCAACTCGGCGCGGAGGAACTCCTCCAGGGAAGCGCCGTTGCCTTCAAGCTTGAACTTCTCGGTCAGGCGGGCCACGTCGATGGCCGCTGCGCCGAGCTCCAACTGCGAAAGTGCGTTCAGCAGCGGTGCGGTCTCTTCGAGCAGGAGCTCGGTGTTACTCATGCGGCGGGCAAACCGGTGCGCCTTGAGGATGTTCATGGTGGACTTGTTGATCAGGCTGCGCCCGTGGATGCTGGTCACCACGTTGTTTTCACGGTACAGCCGGCCAATCACCGGAATCATGGCCTCAGCAAGAGCCTCCCGGCCCATCCACGTATCAAGACAAGAATCTGACGTCTGGCTCACAGAACTACCTTCCTCGGTTCAGCCACATACGTCCTCGTATGCGGATGTCGGCCACCTGATGTTGTCCAGGGGCTCTGGCACCGGCGGGGTTCTGTACACCCCGGGTGCCGTGGAGAAGCGCAAAGAAAAACCACCGGCTGCGAACGCAGACCCGGTGGCAGAACTTCTACGTTCGCTCTCTATTCTAGGCTGGGGGCGCGGCCCGGACAGCCTCCGGCGACGTGAAGTCACTCACACGCCCTGCCGGTTGAAATTAGTGGGATGGGTTGACCGATACGCCGGGTTCTGTGCTCCCGTGCCGTTGCCAGCGCGGGAGTAGCGGCCATCCATCTACGAACGCCGTTGCCGACGCCCTCCAGCGGCCTACCCGGGCACTCGGGCGGGCTGCCCTCAAACGTGCCCTGTCTGGCCTTGCTCCGGGTGGGGTTTACCTAGCCTTCCCGGTCACCCGGGAAGCTGGTGGTCTCTTACACCACCGTTTCACCCTTACCTGCTGCTTTCCGAAAGCGGAAAGCGCAGGCGGTCTGTTCTCTGTGGCACTGGCCTGCGGGTTACCCCGAGTGGGCGTTACCCACCACCCTGCCCTGCGGAGCCCGGACGTTCCTCGAGCCACTTGCGTGACGCGCGGCCGCCTGGTCAACCCATCCGGAACCCAGTCTACCGGGGAAGGAGGCACCGCCGTCGCCGGATCCTTTCCGGGCCCCGGATGGGACAATGGAAATAGGAACCGGCCGCTGGTGACGGCACGGAACCGTCCAGACCGGGAAGTGATCGTATGGACCTCACTGCCGTTGTTGTGCTTCTCCTCGTCCTCCTTGTGCTGGCCATCCTCGCCAGGATGTCCGTCAGGATTGTGCGCCAGTACGAGCAGGGTGTCCTGTTCCGGCTGGGCCGGGTGGCCGGGGTCCGGATGCCGGGCCTGCGCTTCATCATTCCTGTGGTTGACAGGCTTCCGCTGGTCAGCCTGCGGATCGTGACCATGCCGATCCAGTCACAGGGAATCATCACCCAGGACAACGTCAGCGTGGACATCTCTGCGGTGGCCTACTACCGCGTTGTGGACGCCGTGAAGTCAGTAGTGGCCATCGAAAACGTCGCGGCGGCGATCAACCAGATCGCCCAGACCACCCTCCGGAAGGTGGTCGGCAGGCACAGCCTGGACCAGACGCTGTCAGAGACCGAGCGCATCAACAGCGATATCCGGGAGATCCTGGACGCGCTCACCCTCGCATGGGGCGTGGAGGTGACCCTCGTCGAGCTGAAGGATATCCAGCTCCCCGAAGGGATGAAACGGGCGATGGCGCGGCAGGCCGAGGCCGAGCGTGAGAAGAGGGCCAAGATTATCGCCGCTGAAGGCGAATCCATCGCGGCCACCGCCCTCGGGGACGCCTCGGACACCATGATGGCCCACCCGTTGGCCCTGCAGCTGCGGAACCTGCAGTCCCTCGTGGAAATCGGCGTGGACAAGAACACCACGGTGGTGTTCCCCGCCCCCTTAATGAGCACCATCGGAGAGCTCTCCGCATTCCTCGCACGCGAAAACCTGGCGGCGCAGGCCCACAATGCCGGGGCTGCATCCGCCACTCCCATCAAGGCTGCCTAGAGGCCGCGCCCCCTGTGAGCGCGCGATCAGGGAGGCCTCGCCGTCGCCGGTAGGATCGTACGGTGCTGATTCTGCTTCCCCCCTCCGAAGGCAAGACCCCCGCAGCCCGCGGATCCGCCGTCGACTGGCCCGCCCTGAGCTTTCCGGCACTCAACACGTACCGGGCGAAAGTCCTCGAAGCCCTGGGCACAGTCAGCGCGCACGAGGACGCCCTCGCTTTGCTGGGCGTCGGCGCCTCACTCAAGGACGACGTCGAACGCAACACCCGGCTCCACGCCGAACCGGCGGCGCCTGCCCACCAAATCTATTCGGGCGTTCTGTACGACGCGCTCGGTTACAAAACCCTGACGCCGACGCAGCGCCGCAAAGCGGATGCATCGGTGCTGGTGGTTTCCGCGCTGTGGGGCGCCATCCGCTTCGCAGACCGGGTGCCCGCGTACCGCCTGTCGATGGGAACTGCACTGCCCGACGTCGGCCGCCTCGCCTCTTTCTGGAAGCCGCAGCTTTCGGAGGCGCTCGCTGAGGCGGCTGCCGGGCACCTGCTGGTGGACTGCCGCTCCAGCACCTACGCCGCGGCGTGGGCGCCCGAGCCGGCGCAAACTGTGTCGGTTAACGTGTTCACCGAGGTGAACGGCGTGCGCAAGGTGGTGAGCCACTTCGCGAAACATACCCGCGGTGAGCTGGCACGGCACCTGTTGTCCCGCCGCGGCAACGCCCCGCAGACCCCGGCTCAGCTGCTCAAAGCCACGCGCGAAAAGTGGGATGCCGAGCTGGTGGACGGTTCAGAGCGGAAACCCCACGCCCTGAACATCATCCTCCCCAACTAAGTAACAGCAGATGTCGTTATGAGCGCCCATAAAGACATCTGCTGCTACCTACATCGGGTTGCTAGGCAGTTGGGGCAGCCGTGTTCCACTCGGCAGAACGCACCAGGATGGCGCCGGAGTCCGGGCAGAACACAATGTCGTCCTCGGCGGCGGCCTTGATTTCGGCGAGGTCGCCGGGGCTGAGCTTCATCCCCGACGCCTCAGACGTGCCGTGGAAAAGCCGGGCTGCGCCCACGCCGCGCCTGGCGAGGGTCTTTTCATAAAGTGCCAGCATCCCGGCGTCGAGGCCGGCGGCGAATTCGTCCCGCTGGCCCCGAACAACGTTCTCTTCAGCATCCACTTCAGCCAGCGCTGCATCGAGTTCCGCACGAATGCCGCTAAAAGAGCCCTGGATGTTGTCAACAATCTGCTGCTGGGCGGCCTGCCGGGCCCGAAGGGAGTCGAGGCGTTCCAACACTTCGAGCTCCACGTCCTCAAGGTCTGAGCGGCGCTTGTTGAGCGACGCGATGTCCTTCTGCAGCGCCACGAGGTCCTTCGACAGCCCCGTTCCGCTGTTGAGCCGGGCCTCGTCCCGTTCTATCCGGTTGGCGACCTGCTCGACGTCGGCCTCCGCCCGCTTCAGCTCGGCCTCGGCGTCGTGGACAGCCACCTTGGCGCCGCCCAGTTCACCGTTGGCGACCGAGAGTGCAGCCTGGAGGTCGGTGATCCGCGGATCAGCGTTGAGGGTGCGGCGGCGGTTCGACAGCGATTTGAGCTTTGCGTCCAGCCCCTGCAGTTCGAGCAACTTCAACTGTTCCGCCGGTGCTGCCTTAGCCAACTGCTACCTCCGCTTAATTCCTGCCGGCCGGAACCGGGCACCCGATCGGCGCTCCCTAGACTCTAGCGCCCGCCGGGAGTCAGAATGAAGTCCCACGGGTCGCTGTTGGTGTTGCTGACGCGGATCTCCACGTCGTGGCCCTGGTCAGCGAGCACGTTGCCCAGTGCCGAGGCGGCCGCCGGCAGCCAGAGCCATTCGCTGGCGAAATGTGACACGTCAATGAGATAAGGCCTGCCGTTTGCCGCGGACTCCCGCGCTTCGGACGCGGGATGGTGCCGGAGGTCGGCGGTGACGTACACATCGGCACTGCTGGCCCGCACTTCGTCGAACAGCGAGTCTCCGGCGCCACCGCAAACCGCAATGCGCCGTACCAGGCCGTCCTTGTCGCCGGCAACGCGGACTCCCCCGGCTACGGACGGCAGGATGCCGAAAACGCGCGCGGCGAAGTCGCCCAGGCTCATGACCTCGGCGAGATCGCCCACGCGGCCAATGCCTTCTTCAGGGAGCCCGTTCGCGGCGACCGTCAGCGGCGCAACATCCTCCAGTCCCAGCGCATCGGCCAGGACATCAGAAACGCCACCGACCGCGGAATCGCCGTTGGTGTGGACGGTCAGTAACGCCGTACCTGACTCGATGAGCCGGTGGATTGCCTGACCCTTGGCGGTGGTGGCAGCCACCGACGTGACCCCCTTAAGCAGCAAGGGATGGTGCGTAATCAGCAGCTCGGCACCCCATTCCACGGCCTCGTCTATTACCGCCAGCGTGGGGTCCACTGCGAACATCACCCGGGTCACGGATGCGGACGGGTGGCCTGCCACCAGACCCACTTCATCCCAGTTTTCGGCCAGGGACTCGGGCCAGAGTTCCTCGACGGCGAGCAGGACCTGGCCCAGGGTGGGGGCAGCCGGGACTTCCGCCTCAGTGTTGTCCCCGGAGCCGGTGCCGTCCCCGACCGCATCTGTAACGCCGGTGTCTGCAGATTCCATAGACTCAGTTTTACCCCATCACGCCGTTTGGCCCGCACGTGCCACAGCCTCGTAGGGTAGTCAGGGAATCATCCGGGACTCTCAACCATTGAAGAGGTCATGAAAACTTTTGTTCTTGGCGGAGGCTGCTTCTGGTGCCTGGACGCTGTCTACCAAAAAACCAAGGGCGTCACATCAGTGGTCTCGGGGTATACCGGTGGCCACGATCCGCAGCCTGACTATTACTCGGTGTGCAGCGGAACCACAGGCCATGCCGAGGTTGTGGCAGTGACCTTCGATGAGGCCGTCATTCCGCCGGAAATCATCCTGGACATGTTCTTCGCACTGCACGATCCCACCACGCTCAACCGCCAGGGCTATGACGTAGGTACGCAATACCGGTCGTCGATGTTCTATGAAACCACCGAGGAAAAGATTCTCTTCGAGGAAGCCATTGACCGTAACCAGGCGCTGTGGTCCCACCAGATCGTCACCGAAGTCAGCCGGCTCCCGCGCTTCCATGTCGCTGAGGACTTCCACCAGGACTACTACGCAAAGTACCCGGAGCAGGGCTACTGCCAGGTGATCATCAACCCCAAGCTGGCGAAGGCCCGCAAATATTACTCTGCATGGCTTAATGCTTAGCAGCGGCCGCAGGCCGTCGTTAGGCTGACCTCAGTATTCATCCTTCTTGAGATAGGCGTATGTACATGGCACGGATCTATGACGATGTAACGCAGCTGGTCGGCGGCACCCCGCTGGTCCGACTGAACCGGCTGAGCGAAGGCCTGGACGCCACTGTGGCGGTCAAGCTCGAGTTCTACAACCCGGCCAACAGCGTCAAGGACCGCATCGGTGTGGCAATCGTGGACGCCGCTGAGAAGTCAGGCGCCCTCAAGCCCGGCGGCACCATTGTTGAAGGCACATCAGGCAACACGGGCATCGCCCTCGCCATGGTGGGCGCAGCCCGCGGCTACAAGGTCATCCTGACCATGCCCGAAACCATGTCCACCGAGCGTCGCGTGATGCTCCGTGCGTTCGGTGCCGAGATTGTGCTGACCCCCGGTTCCGAGGGCATGCGCGGCGCCGTGGAGAAGGCCCAGGAAATCGTGGCCAACACCGAGAACGCCATCTGGGCGCAGCAGTTCGCCAACGAGGCAAACCCCCAGATCCACCGCGAAACCACGGCTGAGGAAATCTGGTCCGACACCGACGGCAAGGTAGACATCTTCGTCTCCGGCATCGGCACCGGCGGAACCATCACCGGCGTCGGCCAGGTCCTGAAGGAGCGCAAGCCCGGGGTCCAGATCGTGGCCGTGGAACCGAAGGATTCCGCCATCCTCAACGGCGGCGCCCCGGGCCCGCACAAGATCCAGGGCCTGGGCGCCAACTTCATCCCGGAACTGCTGGACACCAACGTCTACGATGAGGTCCTGGACGCCACTCTCGAAGATTCCGTGCGGGTGGCACGCGATCTCGGCATCAAGGAAGGCATCCTCGGCGGCATCTCCTCGGGCGCCATCGTCTGGGGCGCACTGGAACTTGCCAAGCGCCCGGAGAACGCCGGCAAGCTGATCGTCGCAGTTGTGTGCGACTTCGGCGAGCGTTACATCTCCACCGTGCTCTATGACGACATCCGCGGCTGATCCAGCCGTTGTCGCCCCGTTTCCTGTAGAAAGAACTTTGTGGGCTTTTTCGCAAGACTGAAGGAAGACCTCGACGCCGCCCGGTCCCACGACCCGGCGGCTCGAGGTTCTTTTGAGAACTTTTTCGCCTATTCAGGGCTCCATGCCATCTGGATCCACCGGCTGACGCACCGCCTGTGGCAGGTCCCGGGGCTGCGTTTCCCCGCGCGGCTGGTATCCCAGCTGGGCCGTTTCCTGACCGGAATTGAGATCCATCCGGGCGCCACAATCGGCCGCCGTTTCTTCATCGACCATGGCATGGGCGTGGTTATCGGGGAGACCGCGGAGATTGGCGAAGACGTGATGATTTACCACGGTGTGACGCTCGGTGGACGGTCGCTGGCCAAGGTCAAGCGTCACCCCACCATTGAGGACCGCGTCACCATTGGCGCCGGCGCCAAAATCCTGGGGCCCATCACCATCGGCCGGGACAGCGCGGTAGGGGCCAACGCCGTGGTGGTCAAGGACGCGCCGCCTGAATCGATCGTCACCGGAGTCCCCGCCAAGTGGCGTCACCGGGACGCGCAGCGCGAAACCAAACCCGCCGTGGACCCCGCCGAGTACGACATCGAATACCGGATCTGACGCCTAATTCCGACCTCCGGCTGCTGTCCCTCCGGCCACCCGCTTGAGCACCAGCATCACCAGGGGGTCGAAAAGCCGGTCGGGCAGTAGCCGCCTCAGCGTCAGGATGGCACGCGCCCCGTTGCCAACCGGGTATCGGCTCCGGGGCCGTGCCGAGGAGGCCGCGTGCAGCACCGCAGCGGCGATAACCCCGGGCTGGGTCGAGGTTTCGGCCCGGTCCGTGGACCCCAGGGCGCCCGCCATCAGCTGCGCCTGGGACGCGTACGGTCCCGTGCCGCTGGTCTCACGCAGCCCCTGGGCGGCGACATGTCCCCACTCGGAGATGGTGCTGGCGGGCTCAATGATCGACACACTGATTCCGTGCGGCTTCAGCTCCAGCCGCAGCGAGTCACTGAGGCCCTCCACGGCGAACTTCGAGGCGTGGTACCAGGCCCCAAGCGGCTCATAGAATTTTCCGCCGATGGACGAAATGTTGATGATCCTCCCCCGGCCCGCCTGCCGCATGGCAGGCAGGACCAGCTGCGTCATCCTGGCCAGCCCGAAGACATTCACGTCAAACTGGCGCCGGCCTTCGGCCAGGTCCACTTCTTCCAGCGCCCCGAACGACCCGTAGCCGGCGTTGTTGACCAGGACATCTATGCGTCCCCGCTCCGCCAGGACGCGTCCGACGGCGGCACTCATCGAGTCCTCGTCCGTCACGTCCAGTGCCAGGACCTGGATGCCGAGCGCTGCCAGCGGCTCCATCCTGGCGATCCGGCGGGCTCCCGCATACACCAGGAAGCCGTGGCCGCTGAGTGCTTTGGCCGCCTCGAACCCAATTCCGGTGGACGCTCCCGTGATGAATGCGACTGGCTTGGGCACCTGGGACTCCTTGGCTGGACGGACACCGCGCTTGCCGGAAAACACCAACGGCCGGCAGCTCCCAGAATATCCTCGGAAGTGCCGGCCGCAGGGTGATGCAGTAGGTGGCGGGTTAGTGCGTGTCCACTGCTTCGATTTCAGACTTGTCCTCGCCCCAGAGGGTGTGGAACGTGCCGTCGGAGTCGACGCGGCCGTAGGTGTGGGCACCGAAGAGGTCGCGCTGGCCCTGGATCAGGGCCGCCGCCACGCGCTTGCGGCGCAGGCCATCGTAGTACGCGAGCGAGGAGGAGAACACCGGCACCGGGATGCCCAGCTGGACAGCCGTGGCCACCACTCGGCGCCAGGCCGGCAGCGCTTCCGCAATGGCCTGGGTGAAGGCCGGAGCGAAGAGCAGGTTTGCGGGCTTCTCTTCAGCGGCGTAGGCCTTGGTGATGTCCTTGAGCAGCTCGGCGCGGATGATGCAGCCGGCCCGCCACAGGGAGGCGATTTCGTCCAGCTTGAGATCCCAGCCGTATTCCTTGGCGGAGGAGGTCAGCATGTCCAGGCCCTGTGCGTAGGAAACAAGCTTGGAGGCGTACAGTGCCTGGCGGACGTCCTCAACAAAGGTTTCCGGGATTTCGACGGCGGCTTCCCCGCCGGCCAGCAGTTCCTGGCCCAGCTTGCGCTGCTCGGCCTGGGAAGACAGCGCACGCGCGAAGACGGACTCGGCGATGCCGGAAACCGGGGACCCGAGTTCGAGGGCGGAGATGACCGTCCAGCGGCCCGTGCCCTTCTGGCCGGCGGCGTCAACGACGACGTCAACGAACGGCTTGCCGGTCTTGGCGTCTACGTGGCCGAGGACCTCGGCGGAGATTTCGATCAGGAAGGAGGACAGGTCGCCCTTGTTCCATTCGGTGAAAATCTTGGCCTGCTCGGCGGGCTCGATACCGGCACCGGAACGGAGGAGGTCGAAGGCTTCGCCGATGACCTGCATGTCGGCGTATTCGATGCCGTTGTGGACCATCTTGACGAAGTGGCCGGCGCCGTCGGTACCGATCCAGGCGCAGCAGGGCTCGCCGTCCACCTTGGCGGAGATCTTCTCGAGCAGCGGGCCGAGGGCCTTATAGGACTCCTTCGAGCCACCGGGCATGATGGAGGGGCCGTTCAGGGCACCTTCTTCGCCACCGGAAACGCCGACGCCCACGAAGTGGAGGTCCTTTTTGGCCAGTGCGGCTTCGCGGCGGCGGGTGTCCTCGTAGTGCGAGTTGCCGGCGTCGATGATGATGTCGCCGGCTTCCAGCAGCGGTTCAAGCTGCTCGATGACGGAGTCCACCGGCTTGCCAGCCTTGACCATGATCAGGACGCGGCGGGGCTTCTCCAGGGAGTCGACC
Source organism: Pseudarthrobacter sulfonivorans (assembly GCF_014712225.1). GTDB lineage: Bacteria > Actinomycetota > Actinomycetes > Actinomycetales > Micrococcaceae > Arthrobacter > Arthrobacter sulfonivorans. The sequence continues at coordinate 10,815 of NZ_JACXBW010000003.1, read as the reverse complement.
AGCTCCTGCAGCGTTTCGGTGCGGATGAAGTCGCCGTCCGTGCCGTGCTTTTCGAGCAGTGCGTCGGTCTTTTCCACGGACCTGTTGTGCAGGGCAACCGTAAAACCGTTGCGGGCCAGGTTGCGGGCCAGGTTGGCTCCCATCACCGCAAGGCCGGTGACACCGATGTGTGCTGACATCAAAAACTCCAATTCATTGTGTGCAATGGACGTGCAGAGGGCTCCGCGTTTGCTGCGAAGCACACGCTCACGAACCGATGGATCCGATTAAAGCATATATATTCCAGACGCTGAGGGGAAGTGGCGCCCGCCTTGTGGAACCCCGCAGGTCAATCCGCGTCTAGGCTTGACACCATGTCGACCAGCCTCCACCACCGTGCCATTGAGAATGTTGGCACCCGCATCATCACCGGAGACCTCCCCACTGGCCACGTTATGCTGGCCGAGCAGTTGGAGGAAGAGCTGAAGGTCTCCCGTTCCGTGGTCCGTGAAGCTGTGCGTGTTCTGCAGTCGCTGGGCCTCGTGGAGACCATTAAGCGCGTGGGCATCCGCGTCCTGCCGCCCAGCCGCTGGAATCCCTTTGATCCGCAGGTGATCCGCTGGCGGCTCTCCAGCGACGGCCGCGGCGCTCAGCTGCGGTCGCTGATCGAACTGCGGTCCGCCGTCGAGCCTGCAGCCGCAGAGCTCGCCGCGAAAAACGCCCCGGCGCAGCTGCGTACTGAACTTGTGGACATTGCCCACGCAATGCGCGACGCCGGCCACAACGGGCAGGCGCAGAAGTTCCTGGAGCTGGACATCGCCTTTCACTCGGTACTGCTTTCCGGCTCGGGCAACGAAATGTTCGCCAACCTGATGGGCCAGGTGGCCGAGACCCTCACCGGCCGCACGGTCCATGGCCTAATGCCGGAGCACCCCCATGAGGGCGCGCTGCAGTGGCATGTTGATCTGGCCGAGGCCGTGGCAGCGGGCGATGCGGCGGCGGCCCGCAGTGCCTCCGAACAGATCATGCGCCGCACCACGTCCAGGCTTTCGGGAACCTGGACTGATCAGCCCCGCGTGTTTATTCCGGTCCGCCGGACTTGAATGGTCTGCCGGCACTGACATCCCGCCGGGACGTTTTCGGGGCTTTATTCGGGCCGGAAGTTGAGGAGGACTTTGCCGGATTCGGCGGAGTTTTTGGCGGTGGCGAAGGCTTCGAGTCCCTGGCTGAGCGGGTATTCGTGGGTGATGACGGGGCCGATGTGCAGCGTGCCGTCGGCGAGGGCGGTGATGACGTCATCGATTTCGTTGTTGAAGCGGAAGGAGCCTTTCAGGTTCAGTTCCCGGGTGATGGCCAGCGAGATGAGGACCGGCTGCGGTCCGGTGGGCAGCAGCCCGACCATGACCACGGTCCCGCCGCGGGCCGCACCCTGAATGGCTGAGGCCAGGCCGTGGTGGCTTCCCGAGGATTCGATCACGACGTCGGCCTGCACGGCCGCGATGCCCTCGGCGTCACCGGCCTGCAGGACCTGGTCCGCGCCGACCGCCGCGGCGATCTCCAACGGTTTGGCGTGCATGTCCACCGCGGTGATCCGCGATGCCCCGGCACGTTTGAGGACCGCGATGGCCAGGGCACCGATCGGGCCGGACCCGATCACCAAAGCCGTCTTGCCGGCCACGTCCCCGGCCCGGGCCACCGCGTGCCAGGCCACCGACGCGGGCTCGATCAAAGCGGCCGTGCGCAGGTCCAGGGACCTGGGGAGTTCCCGCAGCATCCGGGCGGGCAGGTTCACGTACCGGGCGAACGCCCCGTCGGTGTGCGGAAACCGGGCCGCGCTGCCCAAATACGTGCAGCCCGGGGACAGGTTGGGCCGGTCCGCCGGATACCTGATGTCCCCGGCACCCGGGCCGGGCGTCGCGGGGTGGACCGCCACCGGGGTGCCCGCCGCGGGCCCGGTGCCGTCCGCAGCGGCCCGGACCACTGTCCCGGAAATCTCATGGCCCAACACCAGGGGGGCCTTCAGGATCGATTCCCCCGCCGCACCGTGCAGCCAGTAATGCAGGTCCGACCCGCAGATCCCGCCATAGGCAACCTCGACGACAGCCTCATCCGGGCCAGGTACGGCCAGCGGCACGTCCTCGATCCGCAAATCCCCCTTACCGTGGGCCACCACGGCCGGACCAGAGACCGGCAGCATCACCTCGTCAGCCACACCCTGTCTCATCACGTTTCCGCCCATCAGACCACCACCGTCATTCCGCCGTCGATAAAGATTGTCTGCCCGTTCACGAAGTCCGACCCGTCCGAGGCCAGCCACACCGCTGGGCCGGCCAGGTCCTGCACGGTCCCCCACCGGGCCGCCGGGGTCCGGCCCAGGATCCAGGAGTTGAACTGCTCATCGTCCACCAGGTTCTGCGTCATCTCCGTGTGGATGTAGCCCGGGGCGATCCCGTTGATCTGCAACCCGGAGGCTGCCCACTCGGCCGTCATCGCCCGGGTCAGGTTCCGCAGCCCGCCTTTTGCCGCCACATACGGGGCGATCGTGGGCCGGGCCAGGTCCGTCTGCACCGAGCAGATGTTAATGATCTTGCCCCTGCCCCGCGGGATCATGTGCCGGGCCGCTTCCCGGCCCACCAGGAACGCGCTGGTCAGGTCCGTTTTGATGACCCGCTCCCAGTCGGCGACGTCCAGCTCCAGCATCGGCACCCGGTGCTGGATCCCGGCGTTATTCACAAGGATCTGCAAAGGCCCCACATGCTCCTCCACCCACGCAATCCCACGGGCGGCCTCGGCATCACTCGTGACATCAAACGCGACACTGTGCACCCGTCCCGGACCGAAATCCGCAGCCAACGCCACCTCAGCCGCCTTCAACCGCTCGGCATTGACCCCGTTCAACACCACCGTCGCACCCGCATCGGCCAGTGCCCGGGCCAGCGCGTTGCCGATCCCCCGGCTCGACCCCGTCACCAGGGCAACCCGCCCCGTCAAATCAAAAAGCCCACTCATGAAGCAGCCGTTCCTTTCGTCGCCGAATCGGCAGTTTGCGCGTCATCGCGGTTGTCGCTCAAATGTGAAATAGCCTGCCGCACCACGGCCAGGTCCTGGTCGCCCAAGCCCTGGCGCTTAAGTTCGGCATAAAGTTCGACGCCGGCACTCGCCATCGGCACTGCAGCGCCGGCCGCCCGGGCTGACTCGAGCACAAAGGAAAGGTCCTTGTGCATGAATTTGGCCGGCCCTGTTGGTGTGTAGTCCTTTTGGACCAGCCGTGGTCCCACGTTTTCGAGCACCCGGCTGCCGGCCAGACCGCCGCCCAGTACGTCAAAGAGTGCCGCCGGATCCATGCCGGAGCGCTCGGCGAGCTCGGCCGCCTCGGCGAGCGCCGCCGTCGTGGTTCCCACGATGAGCTGGTTGCAGGCCTTGGCCAGCGACCCTGAGCCCAGTGGACCCATGTGCCGGACTGTGGTTCCCATCGCCGCAAAGAAGGGCTGAAGCCGCCGGAAGTCTTCGGGCGACCCGCCGGCCATGATGGCCAAGGTGCCGTCGGTTGCCCCCTTGGTTCCGCCGCTGACCGGTGCGTCCACCACCACGGCGCGGCCGTCACTGGCGTCCCGCACCCGGCGGCCAAAGTCCTGGACCCTGGCGGGTGAAACCGAGCTCATCACGACGACCGCCGTACCGGCCGCCGGCGGCGTTTCAGCCCAGCTCGCCAGCAGCCCCGCCGTCGCCTCCTCGATGAAGGAAAGGTCCGGCAGCATAAACGCGATGATCGGGAGATCCCGCAGCGCTGCAACGTCCGGCGCCGCGGCTGCGCCCATCAGCACCAGATCGCGCAAGGGTCCGTCGGAACGGTTCCAGGCGGTGACGTCCCATCCAGCGCTGACAAGGTTCCGTGCCATGGGCAGCCCCATCAGCCCAAGGCCAACAAAACCCGCTCTTTGGTCTTCCATCAATAGCCTCGACTCACATCGTTGTGTGGTTAATGTAGGGAAATCTGTCCAATATCCTAGCCTCTATTCAGTATGATGAACACTATGACGACTCAAACCACCGTCGCGATCGCCGTTCCGCTCGAAGCAGAGCATGTGGACCGCATCCGCGCCGTAGACCCTTCCGTGACCGTTCTCTACGAGCCGGACCTCCTTCCGCCCGAGCGTTTTCCCGCTGACCATTCCGGGGATCCGGACTTCAAGCGGACGCCAGCGCAGGAAGAGCAGTACTGGGACATGCTCAACAAGGCGCAGGTCCTGTACGGCCTGCCCAATGAGAGCCCGGCAGGCCTGGCGCGCATCGCCCGCGAGAACCCGCGGCTCCAGTGGGTTCACGCCATGGCTGCCGGGGCCGGCGGCGCGGTCAAGGCTTCCGGACTTGACCAGGAAACTCTCAGCAAGTTCAAGGTGACCACATCGGCCGGGGTCCACGCCCTGCCGCTCGCAGAATTCGCCGCCCTGGGCATCCTCAATGGCTTCAAGCGCAGCGCGGAGCTGGTCCAAGACCAGGCCGCCAAGGTGTGGCCCGAGCTCCGGACCCCCACCCGACTGGTCAGCGGTTCCACCCTGGTGGTCACCGGCCTGGGTGAGATCGGCCTGGAGACAGCCCGGATCGCCCGCGCCCTGGGCATGAAGGTCAGCGGAACCAAGCGCACGGTGGAACCCATCGAGGGAATCGAACAGGTTGCCGACAACGACGGACTCGCCGGGCTCCTTGCCACTGCCGATGCCGTCGTGAACACCCTGCCTGGCACACCGTTCACGGAGAAGCTGTTCAACCGGGACGTCTTTGCCGCGATGAAGCCCGGAACGGTGTTTGTGAACGTCGGCCGCGGCACCGTGGTGGACGAGGACGCGCTCCTGGAGGCCCTCAACAACGGCCAGGTGTCCTACGCCTGCCTCGACGTCTTCGCAGTTGAACCGCTCCCCCAGGACAGCCCGCTGTGGGAGCACCCCCAGGTCCTCGTGTCACCCCACACGTCCGCGCTCAGTGCGGCAGAAAACCGCCTGATCGCCGAGCGTTTCGCCGGCAACCTCCGCACCTTCCTCGACGGCGGCGACTTGCCCCACCTGGTGGACACGGTCCACTTCTACTGACCGGCACCCCCGCTCACGCGACAGAGCCCCTGCCGGACTCCTGGAAACAGGAATCCGGCAGGGGCTCTTCACGTATCCGGGCCTTTCCGCTGGAGCGCCGGACCTTTCCGCAGACGCGGTGGGCCATACCCTGGAGTGGCGGGCTTTCCGCCGGGGCGCCGGACCATCCCCTGGCGGCCGGGCATCGCTGTTCCGGTTCCCCGAAACACCGAAAGGCGGCCTTCCCGTTCACCGGGAAGGCCGCCTTTCGTCTGCGTACGCGGGCTTTGGCTAGCTGGCATCCTCCACGAGGACCAGGTCGCGGCCGTTAGTCTCGGGGGTGAAGAACGTGGTTCCGAAGGAGATCAGCGCCAGCACCAGCGAGTAGATGGCGGGGACCAGCCAGGAGTGGCCGGTGGCAGCCAGGAGGGCGACGCCGATCATGGGGGCGAAGCCTCCGGCGAGCACGGCTGAGAGTTCGCGGCTCAGGGCCACCCCTGTGAAGCGGTGCTGGGCGCCAAAGAGTTCCGGGAGCAGGGCGCACTGCGGGCCGAGCATGGACTGCACACCCAGGGAGATGCCTACCACCATGACCACCCAGACGAGGGTGACGTTGCCCAGGGTGACCAGGTAGAAGGCCGGCAGGGCGATGATGGCCTGGAAGAGTGCGCCGTAGCGGTAGACCGGGACACGCCCGAAGCGGTCGGACAGCGCTCCGAAGGTGACCACCATGACCGCTGCGAAGCCGGCAGCGATGAGGAGGCCGGTGGGGCCGATGAACTTGTCTCCGGCAAAGACACCGGCGGGCAGGCTGATGAAGGACACCAGGAGCGCGGAGTAGATGGACGAGTTGCCGTTTTCGCCCATGCGGAGGCCGATGCCGATGAGCACGTTCTTCTTCGAGTGCTTCCAGATCTGGCCCACAGGGTTCTTCACCACGGCCTTGTGCTTCTCAAGCTCCTGGAAGACCGGCGTCTCCTTAAGCCGGAGGCGGATGAAGACGGCGATCACAATCAGGATGACGCTCGCCAGGAACGGCACGCGCCACAGCCAGCCCTGCAGGACTTCCTTGTCGGCCAGCGCCATCAGCGCAAAGGTGCCTGCCCCAAGGAGCGTGCCGAGCTGGATGCCGACGAACGGCAAGGCCGCGAAGAAACCACGACGGCGGCGCGGGGCCACCTCCGAAATCAGGGTGGTGGCACCTGCCTGCTCCGCACCTGCGCCCAAACCCTGGAGGATGCGCAGGGCCACCAGCAGAACGGCCCCAAGCATTCCTGCCTGTTCAAAGGTGGGCAGGAGTCCGATGGCGAAGCTTGCCATGCCCATCAGGCCAATGGTCAGGATCAGGACCATCTTCCGGCCGAACCGGTCACCGATGTAGCCGAAAACAACGCCCCCGAACGGACGGGCAGCAAAGCCCACGCCGTATGTGGCGAAGGAAGCGATGACAGCACCGCTTTCCCCGAGGGGCGAGAAGAAGAGCGGCCCGAAAATGAGTGCGGAGGCCAGGCCGTAGATGTAGAAGTCGTAGTACTCCAGGGCGGAGCCTACAGAGCTGGCAAGAGTTGCCCTTCGCAGCTGCTCCGGATCGACGACGGCGCCATCCTCGTCAGCCTGCGGTGATTTAGTACGAGTTGTCACAAGAACTCCCTCAAAAACACTCCAGGCCCCCGTTGGCCTGGTGGGTTAGCGACGACACCTGTTGTGCGGATCACTATACTGAACAGAGTACAGCAAGTTGAACAGGCCGCAAGGGGCATTCTGAATTGTTGCTTCCAACGACCGTCGAAGCCGCAGTAAGCGCGAAGCAGGCCGCCCTAACCCATGGGGTTGCCCAGGGACCGGGCCAGCTCCTTGAGTTCCTTGACCATCTGGGACCCCTGCTCCTCGGTGTAGGTCGCTTTCAGTGCAGTGACGGACAGGCCCAGGCTTGGCCCATGGGCACCGCGGGTGGGCACGGAGACCGCAAGGCACACAACGCCTGTAGTGGATTCCTCATCCTCGAAGGCGTAGCCCTGTTCGCGGATTGTGCGCAGCTGGGCCTTAAGCTCAGCGCCGGTGCGCAGCGACTTGGGGGTGAGGACCGGAAGCTCAGCCGTGTCGGAAAACATCGCGTCAACGTCATGGTCGTGGAGGCGTGCAATAAGGGCCTTGCCCACGGCACACAGCGAGACCGGCATTTTGTCGCCGATGTTGGAGGTCAGCCGGACGGCGGGATGCCCTTCGTAGCGTGCCAGGTAGATGACGTTGGTGCCGTCGAGCATGGCTATCCGCACCGTCTCACCCGAGAGGGTAGGTGCCTGTTCGCAGAACCGGTAGAACTCCTGCACCTCATCAAGCCGGCTCAAGTAGGCGGCGCCGAGTTCCACCAATTTGCGGCCAAGCGTGAATTCGGCGCCCTGACGGCTGATGAGCCGGGCTTCCTCCAGGGCCAGCAACAGGTTGGACGTGGATGACTTCGGGATCCCCAGCTCGCGGGCAAGGTCACTGAGCGTCAGCCGGCCGGTAGCGGAGGCCGCCAAGGCATCCATGACGGCGGCGGCACGGGTGACTGCCGGCGCCGGCGATGCGCTCCCCAGGCCATCGGAGGAGCGGGGGGTGCGGGAATCGGCCATGATTCTCCTTCAATCGGCACGCCGGGAGCGCTTGAGGTGTAGGTTGTTCATTCCACTGAACAGTAACCATCATAATGGCTGCAGGGCTGTCCGGCGGAGAAAAATCGTGGCCGGCCGCAGCGCCCGGCACGTGACGTGGGGCATTTGTTTGTTTCCGGCAGTTCACTGTATATTCATTTCAGACCCTCCACCGCGGCATCCCCCAATAGTCGCGGTGGAGGGTTTTCCAATGCCCCGGAAACGTCAGGGACCGGCACTCAGGCCACATCGGCGGCAGACTCCCGCAACCGCCAGCCGCCGCCGACGCCATCGCGTTCCAGCACCATGGTGGTCAGCGCGGACTGCGGGTTGCGTCCCAGCCTCACCTGGACCTGGAGAACCTCAACATCCACACGGCCCAGACCCTTGGGCATTCGCCGCTGATCCTCCCACCAGCTCACCCGCTCGAACCACCTCACGGCTTCGGCACCCACGGCCCATTCCCTGCCCCCGTCGACCACCGCCGTCGGGATGCCGTCCCGTGACGTCTTAACAACCACATAATCCATAGCGGGAACTCTAGGCCGGGGCACCGACAATAACCGGCGGGGCGCCGGAGCCTCCCGGCTGCAGCCGGGGAAACAAAAAACCCCGCCGTTCCCGACCGTGAAGTCTTGGAACAAACGGGGTTTAGTGGTGGGTCCTACCGGGATCGAACCGATGACATCCACGGTGTAAACGTGGCGCTCTACCAGCTGAGCTAAAGACCCAAATGGTCAGTTTCCGCACTTCAGTGCGTCGACCAACGAACATAAACTCTACCTGATGTGCAGGAGCAAAAGCCAATCCAGGCACGCCGGCCGTGGCTCACGCCTCTGCGCCGGGGATTTGCGTCGGAGTTTTGGTTCAGAGATCGGGAAGTTCGGCGGCAAGCCACGTCAGTGACTCACTAACACCGGTATGGAGCTTGATGGTGGCCTGGGGGTCGCCCCGGGTCTCTCCGCGGTTGATGATCACCACCGGCTTGCCGCCCTTGGCCGCGTGACGTACGAAGCGCAGCCCGCTCATGACCGTCAGTGAAGAACCGGCAACAAGGAGGGCGGCGGCGTCGTCCACCATGGCGTAGGCGGCCTCAACCCGCTCCTTGGGTACGTTCTCGCCGAAATACACAAAATCGGGCTTGAGCGTTCCGCCGCAGGCTGGGCAGGCCGCCACAACAAAGCTGCTGATCAGCGCAGCGTCGTCAACGGTTGCGTCGGCGTCGGGGGCCATTTCCACGAGGCCCGATGTGGTGGCACGCTCCAGGAATTCCGGGTTCAGTTCCGCCAAGACCCCTGCCAGCAGGCGCCTGGTGTAGGTGCGCCTGCACTCCAGGCAGACCACCTGGTCGTAGCGGCCGTGCAGGTCAATGACGTTTGTGCTGCCGGCCTCTTCGTGGAGCCGGTCCACGTTCTGCGTGATGAGGCCGCTCAGCAGCCCCCGCCGCTCGAGTTCCGCCACGGCACGGTGCCCCTGGTTGGGATCCGCATGCCGCAAATGCGACCACCCGATATGGTTCCGCGCCCAGTACCGCTGGCGGTTGGCGGGATCGCGCACAAACTCCTGGTAGGTCATCGGAGAACGTGGCACAGCGTCCGGGCCACGGTAATCAGGAATGCCCGAATCCGTACTCAGCCCGGCGCCGGTCAGCAACGCCAGGCGCTTGCCGGAAAGCAGCGCCCGGACGCTTTCCAACTCCCGCAGATGGTCATCCGCCAGCGCGGCGGGATCAGCAGCGGGAAGGCTGGCAAAGCCCGTCAGGCCTACCCCAACACCCCGCTGCTGCTGGTCCATTCGGCGTCAGGCCCGGTCCAGACCCGCCAGGACATCGCGGTATTCGGAGAGCTCACGGGCCTGCCCGCGCGGATTCACCACGACGTAGCGGATTATTCCGGCAGCATCGATGATGAACGTGCCGCGCTTGGCCATCCCGCTCCCGGGATCGAAGACACCGTACGTGCTTGCCACTGCCCCGTGCGGCCAGAAGTCGGCCAGCAGGTCGAAGCCGTAGGCTTCCTTTTCGGCGTAAGCCCGCAGGCTGAACTTGCTGTCCACTGACACTGCCAGGACGGTGGCCCGGGCATCCTCGAAGACAGCCAGGTTGTCCCGGATTTCGCAGAGTTCGCCAGTGCAGATCCCGGAAAATGCGAAGGGATAAAACACCAGTACAACGTTCTGCCCGCGGAAAGAGGACAGTCTCACGGGCTCCCCGAACTGGTTCGCCAGTTCGAAATCCGGGGCGGACTCCCCCACCGCGGGGACAGGCCCGGCAGCAACGGAAAGCGCTGCCGTCACTTGTTTTTCTTGCTGACCAGCCGGGTTGCGCTCCAGTCCTTGGAGACACCGGCGGACGTTGTGAGGTGCAGGCCCGCAGTAGGAGCCGCTTCCTGGATTTCCGCCGGGGACACGTAGCCCTGCCGTCCGGACTTCGGCGTCAGCACCCAGACGACGCCGCCCTCACTCAGGGTGGTCAGCGAATCCATGAGGGTATCCACCAGATCCCCGTCGCCGTCCCGCCACCAAAAAATGACGGCATCTACAACGTCATGGTCGTCTTCATCCAGGAGCTCGGACCCCGTGAGGTCCTCAATATCATCACGCAAGTCGAAATCGACATCATCGTCGTAACCGAACTCCTGAATCAGATCCCCGCTTTTGAAACCCAATTTTTCCGCCACATTTACCGAAGTGGCGGCGTCGGCCTCGCTCACGTGTTCCTCCAATGCCTAATACATGCAATTCGCATAGTGATTTCCATTACTCCCAAGCCAACACCCTTTGTGCCTGCGCTTCAAGCTGCCAACCCCGCGATCCGCCATATTCTGCGTCACATCCAGGGCCTCCAGCCTGCGTTGCAGCGGCTTTCGTCACACAACCAGTATGACGGCGAAATACAACCGCAGTGCCATGGACGCGGCTACGCATCGCGCTGAAGTCAGAGCTAGAGTGGCTGGTGACAACTATGCCTGCGGGGCGACCGCCTGGAACTGAATGCAGACATAGGCGTGATAGGACCCTGCCCGGCGCACATGACCGGGCTGTTGTAACCGATACGTCGCACACGTCGCAGTCATTCCGGACAGTCACCCTGCCCGGGGTGAGGGCGCCGATGCATGCGCGCAAAGAGAGGTTGGACG
>NZ_JACXBW010000029.1 GCF_014712225.1 Pseudarthrobacter sulfonivorans | reverse complement strand
ACAGCCGTGGATCGCTCCGGAGCAACTTTTCAAACTTACCCGGTTTCCCGCCCCGACGCAAATCCATCTTTCAGGATCCGTACCGAAGGAAAACACCATCTCAACCCGTTCTGAGGCGCTCTAAAGAACTACCAGAATATGGTCTTGAATTTGGGGGTTTGGCCGCCCGCGGTAACCAGCTACTCGCTGTTCCCCTCGCGGCGACTTAGAAAACAATACACCCACCCAACCCCCACCGCAAATCGGCCCAGATACACGCCTCCCAGCATCAAAAAGCGCAGATAGACATAGACCTCAACGCGGTGTCAGCCGGATGCCCCGTTGAGCCACTTCGACCGCCTTATCCGAACGTCAGGCCGGCTCCTCCCGCAGAAGCAGCCACTGCGTCTGCATAGATTGCCAGCACGGAACGGCGGACAGGGGCAGAGTAAGAGATGAAAGGCGCCACAGCGCCGAGGCAAGCATCTGGAACTCGGAGCAGGTGAACTTGTAGCGGCTGCCGTATCTGCAGCTGTCGCCGTCGTGATCGTGATCGTGGTCGTGATCGTGATGCCGAGGATGGAGGATTCACCCTTTGATCTCGCTCTTTGGGCGGCGCGGACTCCCCTGCTCGTCATCCTGGTGCAGGCTGGTGCCCGCCGGCTTCTGGCGCGAACGTGGGTTGCGCTGAGGCCGATGCGCGCCACCACCGCATGCTTACACCGTGCCTTTCGGTCAGGCGATACCTTTCTCCTGGCTGCAGGCCTGGTCGGGGTCCTCGTTTGGTGGCCGGATCATATCGGCACCGCATTATCGTGATGGCGGTATGGTCCTGCGCACGCTGGAGTACATCAACTACTTTCTGGTTCGGCTCTCGCCTGTCCCCCACTCCGCTGGTCTACCGCCGTGTGCAAGGGGCGCCCCCCACAGCTCGTCCGTGACCTATGGACGCCTGCATCCAAAAGTCCTCTATCGCGGGGCGACGAGTGCAGGCCTGGTCAACGTCAGTGCCCGTGCGGGTGGACGGATGGGCCCAAAGGTGGGCGGATAGCCTGCCGTCACGCCGCATGCCTTCGAATCCACGACGACGATAAAACCATTGAGCATCGGAGTCAGTTCGGAACTGCTCACCTTCGAACGAGACAATCGCGAATGTTTCGCCGAGGGGGTCCCGGACCGCGGGGACGAGTACTTCTCACGGTTCCAGGCGCGCCACCAGGAACTCCTGGACGAACAATCAGCGGGAGATCGCTTCTTAGTGTGCGCTTTTGCGCGAGCGAGGGTAACAGACCATCACGGCGACGACACACTCGCCGATAATGGATCGCAGCGAGTCTTGGAGCGGTCGGGCTTTGGCAAGGTCGCAGGGAGCCCTGCGACGGTCTTGCGGAACGGAGTTGAGTACGAAATAGTGCACTATGCACTCGACCTGAACTCTCATGGATGACGCTCGCCGAGGATTGAACGTGCTCGCTGCCGGAAATTGAATGGCGCGGCCCGCCATCGACCGTGACATCGACGAGAGATGTTCCGGGTGGGAAAGGGTGCGTTCCTCGAGCCTGTTGAAGTCCAGCACTTCACCACCGGCGGCCGCCTCCTGGTCGATATAGGCTGGAAGGAACGCTGGCCCCGCCCGGGCCAACCCTTCGCCTTTCCCGGGCGGGCCGGGAACGGACGGAAGGGCATCATCGCCATGAACGAACCTGGCTGGGTCCAGCACGCCATCTGGTGGCAGGTCTATCCCCTGGGCTTCGTCGGCGCGGAGAAGACCGCGACGCCGGAACCCGCAGCTGACCACCGGTTGCTGGACCTTGTCCCGTGGCTCGACTACGCCGTGGAACTCGGGGCGTCAGGGCTCGCCCTTGGCCCCATCTTCGCGTCGGAAACGCACGGGTATGACACCACGGATTACTTCCGGATCGATCCCCGGCTCGGATCCGAGCAGGACTTCGACACCCTGGTGGCCGAGGCACACCGCCGCGGACTGCGCATACTGCTCGACGGCGTCTTCAACCACACCGGGCGCTCCTTCGCGCCCTTCCAGGACGTCCTCGCACACGGGCCGGAGGCGGACTCCGCCTCCTGGTTCTCGCTCGAGTGGCCCGACGGCGCCGCTCCCGGCGTCGAACCCGGCTACCGCGACTTCGAGGGCCACCACCACCTCGTGGCGCTCAACCATAACGAGCCGGCCGTCGCCGATTTCGTCGTAGAGGTCATGGAGCACTGGCTGCGCCGGGGCGCGGACGGCTGGCGACTCGACGCCGCCTATGCGGTCCCGTCGTCGTTCTGGGCCCCGGTCACCGCGCGCGTCCGGTCATCCCATCCGAACGCGTACTTCGTGGGCGAGTACATCCACGGCGACTATGCGGTGGAGGTCCGGTCCGGCGGACTTGATTCCGCCACGCAATACGAGCTCTGGAAGGCTGTCTGGAGTTCGCTCAACGATGCGAACTTCTTCGAACTCGCGGCCGCATTTGAACGGCACAATGCGCTCCTGGGCTCCTACGCACCGCTCACCTTCATCGGCAACCACGACGTCACCCGCATCGCGAGCAAGCTCACCGATCCAGCGCTCGTGCCGCACGCCGTCGTCGTCCTGCTCACGGTCGGCGGAACGCCGTCCATTTACTACGGCGACGAGCAGGGCTACCGGGGCGTCAAGGAGGACAGGGCAGGGGGCGACGACGACGTGAGGCCACTCTTCCCGTCCTCCCCCGACCAGCTCTCAACCGTGGGAAGACCCATCTTCGCCATGCACCAGGAACTCATCGGGGTGCGGCGGCGGAACCCATGGCTCCACAGGGCGACCACGGACGTCCTCCAGCTCTCCAACGAGGTGCTTTCATACCGCATCGCGGTTGACGCCGATGCCCTCGTTGTCGCACTGAACCTCTCGCACGACACCCAGCGGATCAGCGTGGCGGGCGCCACCGCCGTCGTCGCAGGACAGGCGACCGTCGACGCCGGCGCGGACACCGCCCTCGTGCCGCCGCGGGGATGGGCCGTCCTCGGCTAAGGCAGCTCCGACGAGGGGCCGGCGGCGCCGAGGACCTTGAGCGCCGCACTGATGGGGCAGCCGCTACGCGGTCTTTCCTCGCCGGTCTTGAGTCGCTGGTTCGATCACCATAAAGTGATGCGAACCGACTAGCACTTCAGGAGATGACATGTCCCTCGTCCGCGTGCATAACTTCTCGGTCTCCCTCGACGGCTTCGGCGCCGGCGAGGGCCAGCAACTGGACGCGCCGTTCGGTCACGCAGGCTCACGGCTCATGGAGTGGGCTATCGGGACGCGGACCTTCCGCGCGATGGGCCTCCACGGGGAATCGGAGGCATCCTTCGGCATCGACGAGGCGTTCGCCAGCCAGTGGGGTCCCGGGATCGGCGCCGAGATAATGGGGCGCAACAAATTCGGCCCTCAACGCGGTCCCTGGGAGGACGAGGAATGGAAGGGATGGTGGGGCGATAACCCTGTCTTCCACACCCCCGTGGTTGTCCTGACACACCATCCTCGGCCGGTACTGGAGATGGAAGGCGGAACAACCTTCCATTTCGTTGACGCCGACCCCGCCTCCGCGCTCCAGCGGGCTCGCGCCCTGGCCGGCGACCTCGACGTCCGGATCGGTGGCGGGGTCAGCACGGTTCGACAGTTCCTCGACGCGGATCTGATCGACCACATGCACATCGCCGTCGTACCGATCGTCCTGGGCCGGGGCGAACGCCTCTGGGACGGACTCGAAGGACTCGAACAACGCTTTGACATCGAAGCGACCCCTTCTCCATCCGGAGTCCTCCACCTGGTCTTCACTCGACGCCCGGCCCGGTAGTCCTGTCCCGTGGACGGTCGCCCCTGGGACAAGCACGCGCCCACCGTGACCGACCTGATGATCAATGGCCATGGCGCTGTCTTCGTCGATGGGCTGGAGATGCCCGCCGTAGACGTCGACACAAACCCCTTCGTCTACGGCATCGGAACAGAACCACCGGACGGCGGGATCGTGACCGCTGTGCTTCCACGGGCCGAAATGAACCGCATCCAGATCCAGTTCACGACCCGGAGGTACACACCCTAGGCAGTAGCCGGTGGTGCCCGATTTCCCGGTAAGGCTCGCCCGCAGCCCGTCCCGCAAGGCGGCGGACCAGCAGGCAGGCCGAAGCCCTGAGGCCAGCAACACACGCTGAACTGCGCCGACCCGGCCCTCAGTTTTTCTTGAGTTCCTCGGCGAGCATCACGATGATGCCGCTGGGACCGCGGACGTAGGTGAGCTTGTAGACGTCCTTGTAGGTCGCCACGCCCCGAAGTGGACGGCAGCCGTGCCTCGCGGCTATCTCCAAGGCTTTGTCGATGTCGTCGACTGAGAACGCGACGCGGTGCATGCCAATCTCGTTGGGACGAGTTGGGTTCGATTCGATCGCTTTGGGGTGGATGTATTCGAAGAGCTCAAGTCGACCGTGACCGTCTGGCGTTTGGAGCATCGCTATGTTGGCGTGGTTGCCGTCGAGACCGACGGCAGTGTCGGTCCACTCGCCGCTGACCGTGTCACGGCCGACGACTGTGAGACCGAGGTCGGTGAAAAACGAGATTGTTGCTTCGAGGTCGCGAACGGCGATGCCGACGTTCTCAAATTTGATGGCCATGTGTTGCACGTTACCGAGGCGAGCCGAATAGCTCCAGTAGCGGCAGAGATCCGATCGACCAAGCCCCGGCTGTCAGGGTCTCCCACAGTGCTTGGCCGAGGATGCAAGGGATCCCCGGAATCGCGACGCTCCCTCGACGCGGCCGGCCGGCCGGTCCGGCACGGAACGGAGCGCTGGGCTCCTCAGAGGCCCCTTTGCCACATGGCCACGAAGCGCGGCAGACTCTTCCCGGCCGCCGAGGCGTTGGCCAGCGCTGTCGTGTCTGCAGGCAGCGCCTTCCAGAGCTGCACCAGGTGGCGTTCCTTCGACTCGTCCACGACGTTGTCGTAGTCCGTGTCCCTGCCGGCCGCGTGCAGCCTGGCACGGCAACTGCCCGCCTCTGCCGAGGACAGGGATCCGAGCTCGTGCGTGTCTGAACCCGGTGGGCTGGCTGAAGTACACATTGCCCTCAGGGAGGACCAAGGACACCTCCGCCACGTCCTCCCAGCCGGGGGCGACCGTGTCCGGCTCGCGGTCAAGGACCTGAACCGTCAGGTGGATAGGTCCTGCGGATATTCCGGTGTAGACCAAAGGCACCCTGAAGGGCGGCGGAATCCCGCCGCGACGCGCCGTCTGGAGCCCCTTGATGGGATCTTCGGGTGGAGGCGGGTCCACGGCCAGGTCGACAACGTGGTTCCATGCGTTGATAGTGGGGTGCTCTGTCTGGATCACGGGCCGCGTCCTTTCAGATGGTGTCCAGGGAAACGCCTCCGAGGTTACAGCCGGTGGCTCAGGCGTGGTCCCGCGCGCGATTGGCTGGGCGGTTGTATCTTCTGGGGGCGAGGACCCTGGGGCGGCGGAGGACGTTGAGAGAAGAGAAGGACCGAGCAGCACCTAATCCGTGCTGCAGCAGCCAAGTACATCGTTTGCACAGCGAGCGTCTGTGTCGGGTCTAGGATGCAGCTAAGCAGTATGCGGGGGTACTGCCTTAGGGGGAGGAACGGCGTTCATGCGGGTAGTCCGTAACGCGAAGCGGGTGTCCGTCATGGTTGGTGGGGTGGTAGTGGTTGCCGCGAGCTTGGGCCTGTGGCGAGCCGCGATGCTTTTGGATGAGCAGGAAAGCGTCAGAGCGGCGGCGTTCACTGCGGGGTTCGCTGCAATGGCCTTTATCCAAGGTGGAATCATACTGTTCTGGGACCGCAGATCAACGCCGAGTGTCCTGATGCGGCCTCAGGCGGCGGATGCCATTCTGGCGATCCTGCCTGCGGCCGTCATCGGGTCACTCTTCCTAGCCGTGCCCGAAATCCGGGATCCTGCCAGACCCCCGTTTTGGTCACTGGTCCTGTTTCTAGGTTCGATGGCAATTACCGTGAGGCCGGCCGGGACGGCTCTGCTCTCTGAGGTTCCGCCGTTGGGCTCGGTAGGCTTTCTGGACTGGGTGCGATCGCAGGATTTCGGTGTGGGCACCCTGCTGGTCTCGTTTCTGTTTACGGGGATGTACTTTACTTCTCCGCTGCGGGTGGATGCTTTGACGCCCCTGATTATCATGCTCGCACTCGCCCAGGGGGCGGTGAGCATCTGGCGCATTGTGGAACAGCATCAAATTTCCAAGGCAGGACCCCGCCTGTCCGGCGTGCAGATCATCTGGCTGCGTGCCATGCACGTCAATCAGGGACATGAGGCTGCCGTTAAGGAACTCCGGACCATGTATCCAAAGGTCGGTACAACGCACGCCGAGAGGATCATCGAAAATCTCTACCAAGCTGAGGAAGAACGCTAACGACACATTGCGCGAAGTTGCTGCATCAGTCCGGGGGGCTTCAGTTTGCTGAACCCCTCTTCGCCGTCATGCGCGTGGCCCAAACCTCAGCTGAGTTGTCGCCGGGAATGTCCGGGAAACTGCGGCTACCATGGCCTTCATGAGACGCTGGATCGGCGATCACCCCGAGGTCTTCCAGGCATGGGTAATTCTCGTTGTATGGGTAGCAGGGACTGCGGCGTTAGTGAGTTTTGGACGTCCGCTGCTAGATGCTTTCTTTAGTTCACTGTTCTGGGTGGTCATCATGGGCTGCTCCGCATATTTCACGTCACGGAGGCTGCGTAGAACGGCATCCGAACTGGAGGCGCGTGGACAAGTTTTGGCCTACATACGGTATCCAAACTCCCTGCCCGGTTCGCTTAGCGGAATTTGGAATCGGGGCATCGCGACTCTTGCCCCGGGGAAAGTAGAGTTTCAGCCCGCTGTTTATGACACGCTGGAGCCAACGGGACGCCCAACTTCATTCACGGTCTTGGCTGCGACCCAGGAACCTCAAAAGCTCGGACGTCAAGATTCGAAATACATAGGTGAACCGGGCTTTCGATCAATCAAGCTCACCACGGCCAATGCGGACATCGAAGTAGCAGCAACTCCGGCATCCCTGCACAAGATCCTTGATGTGGTCACCGCACAGCGAGAGCCTAAAGACACGCCGTGACCCGAGCCACGGAATCTTAGCCCTCGAGGGGACACGCGGCTGCGAGTTGTCGATCCCGCGGCTGTTGAAACGGCCTTTCATGACAAAGAGCTCCCTCGCCCGGATCGTTCCGAGGAATTGTCGTTGACCATTGCCTAACAGGTATGAATAGTTCAGGATTCGATCATCTGGACAGCGGCATTTGGCATAGGTTCTGCCCGTGCCCTGTCTGGATTGGTGCATCCTTGGGAAGACGAAGACGATGAGCGGGCTTGATGAACTCATGGCGGAGTCCAACGATCGTTGGACCAACGCCAGAAGAAGATCCAAGGGGGTCGGAATGTTGGCGTGGTCATCAAGCCCAACGGCAAATTATCAATTCCACGACCAGCATGGAGACCGGTATGAAGGAAGCCCAAAATCCGACGGCCGCGGGCAGCGCAGCACAAGTCAACGCCGGCACCACGCTGCCCGAGGCCATGACCGGCAGGGCAAGCCTAGCGAAAGCGGCAGTCGGCAACGAGCCGGTCTTCGCGTATATTGCCAGCCTGCCTCAGCCGCAGCGCGGCATCGCAGAGACCGTGGATGCACTGGCGGCAAGGACCCTGCCTGATCTTCGGCGCGCCGTGAAGTGGGGCATGTCCTACTACGGCGTCGGTGACGGGTGGTGCTTCAGCTGCGGCGGTTTTGCTGGCCATGTGAAGCTCATGTTTGTGAATGGTGACGCGCTCGAGCCTGTACCGCCGGTGACACCGGTGGGCATGGGCAGGTCAACGCGGGGTGTGCAGCTCGAATCCATTGACGACGTCGACGAACTCCAGATAGCTGCGTGGATGAAACAAGCCACGTCTGTGCCGGGTGTTGGCAAGATGCGGTGAAGTAACCTCAGTCGCTGCCGTTGGCGACGTTCTTGGGCGGGGCGGTGCGTTGCAGCTCAGCGATACGGAGCCGAAGGAACGTGATCAGGTGCTCAGCGGCACGGCGCGAGCTAGGCACCACCAGGCGAACCAGTTCGAAGGCCGCTACTCGGTGCTGGGCTGCCCTTATACGGTGCGGCCTTGAAGTGGACCGCGGAGATCGCGGCTGCCTGCCGCTGAGCGCAGCAGGTGCGGACTTCCAAATAATCCTGAAGTCGCAGTCCAGTCTGGCCTGTCGGGAAGGCGTCTGGAATGATTCCATCATGCGCAGGGTCGTCGTCTCCAACATGGTGTCCGTGGATGGCTTCTATGCTGCCTCTGACGGTAACCCGCTCGTTCTGAACATGGACGAAGCTTTCGACAAATACAACTGCACCCGGATCGAGACAGCGGACATAGTGCTCCTCGGCCGTAAATCCTTCGAGGGCTTCAGCTCCTACTGGCCTGGAATTGCCACTGCCCCTGAAGACCCCGGGAACCGTGCGGTCAGCGAGGAAAACCGCCGCGTCAGCAGAGCCTACAACACCCTGCCCAAAGTGGTAGTTTCGGACACATTCACGGTACCGGCCGGGAACGCGTGGCGGAGTACGACTTCCGTTATCCCTGGCTGGGAGCTGCCGGAATGGATACGCGCCCGCCGGCGGGAAGGCGAGGGCGACATCCTGATTTTCGCGAGCAGGAACCTATGGAACAGCATGCTTGATCCGGGGCTGGTTGACGAAATCCACCTTATGGTCGGTCCTGACGCACTGGCCGAGGGCATATCGGTCTTCATGAGACCAGCGGCCCTCGCTCTTCTTGACATCGAACAGTTCAGCGGATCCTCCAACGTCCTCTTGCGGTATCAACTGAGGCGGAAGCATTAGAAGCATCTGCGGTTCGTGTGTGGGACGAGCCACTCAGCTAAGCCGGCGGCGGAACGGTGCGGTGTGCCGAGGCGACGGACTCAAACCCTGTCTGAAGGCAGCTGTTGTAGCCGCCACGCGATTATCTCGCGGATGAGCTCTGTCGGGAGCGGGGCATCATGGCGCAGCTGGATAGCGTGCTCGGTGGTTCCATATGCGGCCAGCTCTGTCGAGAAATGTGCGATCGCGTCTGAAGTCGGATAGAACCCGATATGGCGCTTTGTTCCGGTGAAGAAGAACAACGGCTCGGTGCCGAGTTTGAAGGTCGGCATACGCCAACTGATCGATTCCACCGCTTCATCGGGCACGGCCGACCGGATCAGTTCGTACACGGTCAGCAGCCGCTGCCGTATATCGCCGTCGTACCGGTCGATGTACTCGATGATCGAACTCGCTGTCATGAGTCTCCCCTTTCGTCGACGTGTGGGGCGACGGTCCCGTCTTGAGCGATGGTGCACGCCCGATCGTATTACAGCTGCATTCACAGCTTGCCGCGGTCAAGTATTACCCCGCCTTTATTTGCCGGGTTCGCGTGGCGCGTCGTTCTCCCTCGCCTTCGACAGCGTGAATATCCCATAGCGCATCGCACCGCTGCGGTAGGCGAGGATCAGGCGGGGGATGCTCAGGACGAAGATGCGATTGCGTGCGCCAAGGGCGAGGCGACGGGTCTCGCGATCGACGAGCAGCGCCTTCACAAGTCGACGGGCGCAGATCGTCCATGTGCGCGCGACGCGGCGGCTGGCATCCTCATAGCCAACGACCGCAAAGCCCGCCGCCATTGCCATCGCCTCATACTCCTCGCGCGTACCCATCGAGGGCAGGCGCCCTTCGCGGCAGATCGGCTCGAGCAGGTGGCGAACCTTCCAACCGCTAGCATCAGTCTCGGCGAGCCAAGCGCAGACGACGAAGCGGCCTCCGGGCGACAGCACGCGATGCGCCTCAGCGAAGAACCTGGGCTTGTCGACCATGTGCTCGCTCGACTCGATCGCCCATGCGGCAGTGGCCGAGGCATCGGTCAGCCCGTTGACAAGCCAGTCGCGGAGATGGATGTCCACGTCTGGTACGGGACGCGCGGCGGCGTAGTGGGCCTGCTCAGCGGAAAGCGTCAACCCGGTAACGCGGACCCTGCGTGTCACTGCGAGCTGCCTTGCGGTGGAGCCATAGCCGCAGCCGATGTCGACGCAGGCCTCGCCGGGCATAAGGCGCAACCGATCGCCGACCGTGTCGACTAGCGCCTCCACGGCCTCGGCGGGCGTCTCGCGACCCGTCGACCAGAGCCCGTGATGGACATGCTCACCCCACACCCGCCGATAAATCGGATCGAGCTCGTCGTAGTGATCCGCGACTGCCACGGCGTTCTGGGAAACATTGGGGACGATCACGCCATCACATTACAACGCCGGTCCAACATCCTTAGCCGTCCACGGTGAAAGGTACCAGGGACTCCTGACGGGAAACCCGCCGACGCGTATACCCGTCGGCGTCGGGAACGCCGTAGTCGAACACTGGCCCGTCCAGGCGTGTCTTGGATCGGGCTCGCCGCCGCGGAGCTTTGAACTGCGCCGCGATTACCGTGCGGACACTCCATTACTCTCAGTGTCTTCTCGCTGGAATCCTTGCTGCTGCCGTGCGGAGACGAAGAACTCGCGGGTTGCCTCAGGTACTACTGCGCTCCACCGCAGGCTGGCTAAAATCGAAGGCCTTATCAACCGCCCTTTGGGCAACCCTCTGCGGGACGGTCGTGGTCATTACGAGCAGTGCCATCTCAAGTTAGGACAAGGCAGCCGGCCCCAACGAGCACAGCTAAGCAGTCGGCCATCCAGACCAGCCTGAGAACATCAATCTGATTTGAGCCCAGTTTGGCGGTAAGTCGCAGTCTCATTGGGACCCATGTTTTAACGGGGTCCGGTGAGAGCCCGGCTGAGCCACCGGCGATATTCTGGTGGCGAGAAGGTTTGGTTTTACCGTTCCAGCTGTTCAGGCTCCAAGGAGATGCAGAGATGGTTGAACGTCAGACGCTGACTGTTCCCGATCTTGTTGGACAGCCTGTGCATATTGCACAAGAGATGGCGGCGAACATTGGGTTTGGTCTCGCAGCCGGGGACCCTGACGGGCCGGGGCTCCGTTCGCGTACGTGGCCGGGGCTGTTCTGGGTGACCTCCCAAGATCCTTCCGCAGGGTCGGTCCTTGAGTGGGGAAGCCAAATTAGGATTACTTTCGTTCAGGACGGTCAAGCCCGAAGCGACGTGCCGGAGCAGACGGGCGGGCCGCCCCCCTCACTTGAGAGTCATGCGGAGGCTGAGAAGGACGAGTGAGAGCAGTTCGAGAGAACCTGTCAGTGGGGCTGACTCCATCGAATCAGCCCCACTGACTGGCCTATTCACCCAACCTTTAGCGGGACTAAAGGCTGAAAACTTGGAGTGCTGGGTCAGTTTTTGGGCTAACGATGGATACATCTCCACTCTTCAAGCCCCGCTGAAGACAGTCTGCAATCCGTCTGGCGTCTTCTTCTTTCGCCGATTCTCGAAGTTTAATGCCCAGGTGCGTGGAAGGCAGATTTGCACTTCCGATTGCCTCCTCGATGATCGGGTCTTCTAGGCATCCGTCGATGCCGCCGCTTCTCGGGCCGGAAACGCCAACTAGCCAGCGGTCGGTGCTGCCAGTTGCTATGTTTACATCCTTGGGGATCTGTGCGCAGCTTGCCAATGCAAGTGTAAGAAGGCCTATGGCGAGGACCCACCGACGATTCGTAATATTGGCCCCTCCCCGAACTGGCAGCATGGCCCGAGCTTACTCAAAAGCTCAATGAGCAACCCTGGTCGCGCCCGTCATCAGACAGGAAGGACGCAGTCATCGTCCCCCGAATACGAAATAAAAAAGGGCAAAGGCCGCCCCTATCGCGACGATGGTTATTCCGTAGTTTCGGACAGAGCGCTTTCGTCTTCTCTGATATTCAACGACGTTTTCGTCCCGCGGGAACGGGTGAATCTTCCGCGCTCCTCTGCCCACGTCTAGCGCAGGGCAACGGCCGCGCATCAGGTTCGTTAGCAGCAAAGGGCCCCCGTGCACGCTGAAATCGTACCGAAAGGGCAGCCCGTAGAAGGGCCCGCAAGCCGCTCCATTCAGCAACCCTAACGGCACTCACGCGCTCCGCTTGGGGAAACCGTCGTCGGGCCCGTCTATTGCAAAAGGGGACGGCACCAAGCAGGATCAGCACAAGGCCGGTGGAAGCCGTTCTCGGCAGGTTCCAGGAGGAAAGATGAGCGGAATCGAGGATCTCATGGGCGAGTCCAACGAACGCTGGGCTCAAGCCACCAAGAGGGCTCACGGGTTGGCAGACCACGGCCTGGGCGAAGCGGTGAAGGTCTACTACACGCGATTCTTGCCAGGCGGCGTGATCGTCCTGGTCATGATTGGCTCCGTGGTGGCGGTCCTGGCATTTGGCAGTTCTTTGGGAGACTGGCCATCCTACTTACCGTTTGGCGTGATGCTGGCAGGAGTAGGCGCCATGATCGGGGGTCTGATTTTTAACTCGAAGAAAGTCGTACAGGCAGCCGACTATGGAAACGTCGACGTGACCCTGTCGCTAACAAGCGAGGAACGAAAGCATGTTCGCCGCCAGATAGCAGGAAGGGCAACAGTCGTTCCGGAACATCTCACGGTAACCCGGGGAGCGGCTGTGCAGATGAGAAAGGCCCTAGCAACGCAGCTGTTGATAATGCCGTTCTACCCCTTGGTATTCATTCCCCAAGCCCTTAACACTGCCGGACGGGATCCCTTTGCCTGGTTCTTTGTATGCGTGATACTTCTCCTCTTAATCGGGATCATATTTTTAGTACGTGATTTCGGCCGCTCTGGTCGATTCCTCGCACGGACAGCCGAGCAGCCCTCGGGAATGCGATAGGGGAACCCACCCTCTACGGGCTACCGATACACCCAGCAGCCCGTAGCGTCATCACCGTGCAACGGGGGGTGCTATCGATAGTCTGGCAACATGCCCATTCAGACACCCGGCTCCACGCGCTCTCCTGTAGACGCTGCTTGCGTCGTCCTCCTGGGCTTGCTAGCCCTATGGATAGCGCAGCCAGTCCTGCCTGGTTGGGGATGTGCGACCGGTTTTCCGGCGATGTGCCCTCCGCATTTGCTACCCTTTCGCGCATCGCTGATTTGTGCGGGCATCCTCGTGGCACTGCTCATCATTGTCATCATCGGGATTTTGCTTCGGCCGTCCCGGGCGAGCACCTGGCTGGGAGGTATGTCCCGAGGTGTCGTCCTCGCCGTGCCTGTACTCCTGGTCCTGACAGTCGTCGCTCACTTCGTGATACCGCAGCCCTGATTCGATGCTGCGGGGCGCGGATTCCTGTTGCAGACCTCGGAAACGCCTGGCTGCAAGCCCGGTCCACCCAAGGAACCTTCAAGGGGCAGATATTCGGCGGCTCCGTCGGTATGGTGACTGCATGGAGGTAGCGCCGGGATTCCATCACCGGGATGATGGCCTTGGGCCGTGACGATCCTGCTCGTGATCATCGTGATCGTCCCGTTCTTCGGGTACCAACGAGGCGAGTGTATCGACTACACAACCGAGTCTGGCGCCGTGAGCACCTGCAGTAGTGGCCCAGTGCTCGGCATGGCCGGCTTGGATTATGGCAGTAGTGAGCGTCTCCGCCATTGTCTACTTCTCTCGCCGCCTCGTGCATGTTGCTAGAGCCAGAATGGACTAACCCGCCGACGGCGCGCAGGCCAATCATGAAACCAACCCTCGGCGGGATCCGGTAGGGGAATTGCTGGCGCAGTGCGTGCGATGGCTCAGCCGCTTGCCCAGAGCGGCGAGCTGGAGTCACCGGTCCTGGTGCGGTTCGCGGAGCAACCGCTCGTGGTCGCGGCCGCCGTAGAAATGCCGACTATTGCCGCGGTCTCATTCAGGATGGCGTAGGCGATCACGACGCGCTTTCTATGGCCGATCGCCCTTTGCCCCGGGGCGGAGGTCTTCCCTTGCCAAACCACGGTAAGGAAAATCGGTGAGACCCTCACAGAACGCTACGATCGATTCAGCAAAGCCTGCCGCGTTGGCCGGAGACCCGGCATCGGCAATGAAATCGTAAAGCTCCTCAAGCTGTTGCAGTGCTTCCGGCCGGAACACAAGCCGGTAGTGAGTCACCGCCGAATGTCATGCTTCGCCGAAAGCCGTGCACGTACTTCATCGACACTCACCACAGCGGAGGGATCTGCCACGAGTGCGTCCTAGGCACTGACAACCTCCTCGCGAAGCCAAGACTCGAGGACCTGGTCCCGAGCGAACAAGGTGCGCAGCCCGTCTCGGATCACTTCGCTTTCGCTCGCGTATGCGCCAGAGCTCACGCGCTGGCGTAGGGCGTCGGCCATCTCGTTCGGAGGTGTGATGCTCAGCTGCCGTGTTGTGCGCATGGTCGGCACACTTCGCCGCGTCGGTCTCCGACCTGGTAGCGGCCTGCAAGAGGATCCTTTCCGTATGGAGCATCTGCTTGGCGTGGTGGTCAACCGGCCCTCAGTGTGGCGCGACCGATGATTTTCCGCGCTGGACTGTACAACGAATACCGACTCAAGGGAGACTGACGCCATGCGCAACCTGACCTTCGCCATGAACCTGAGCCTGGACGGCTACATCGCCGCGCCTGGCGACGATCTCGGCTGGAGCGTACCGAGCGACGAGCTGTTCCAATGGTGGTCCGACCGGGTGGGGGCAACGGGCCTAGCGCTGTACGGGCGCAAACTGTGGGAGACGATGAGCTCCCACTGGCCGACCGCCGACCAGCAGCCTGGCGCCACACCGGCGCAGATCGAGTTCGCCCGCCGCTGGCGGGCCATGCCGAAGATGGTGTTCTCCTCGACGACCAGCACGGTCGATTGGAACGGTCGATTGGAACACCCGCCTGGTCACCGGCGACGCCGTCACCGAGATCACCCGGCTCAAGGCCGACGACGACGGCTCCATGGACATCGGTGGTGCCACACTCGCCGCGGCGGCCATGCGGGCCGGACTGATCGACGGGTACGCGATCGTCACCCATCCGGTCCTGGTGGGCGGCGGCACTCCGTTCTTCACAGCCCTGGACAACTGGGTGCACCTGGACCTGGTGGAGAACCGGACGTTCCCCGGCGGTGTGATCCTGACCAGGTACGAGACCAGGCGCTGAGTGCCCGACGGCGGATCAGCGCGAGCTTCTGTCCACCCAGGGATCTCGTGGCACTGAGTTGGATGGGAACCCCTAGCGTGAATTTCCGTCCCGGTCTTTTTCAGATCACGGAGTAAGGACGTTGACGCTAGGCTGCGGATATGGGGCATTGGGGAAATGATGGACAGCGCTCGGCTACATGGGTAGGAGTAGCGGGATTGCTGCTCATAGCGGGCTACGCAATTGCCGGTGCTTTACAGGTTCTAGTGTGGAATCCACTGGCTGCTGTTCCAGGCGCCACGCTGGCCGAAATCCAGGCAGTTATGGATGGGCCGAATGAATCATTTGCCGCGCCGGCGGTTCTAATATGGGCAGCCACTGGAACTGCCTTGGCGGCAGTAGTACTGATTGCCGGACTGAGGCGTTCCATCTCAGGAAAAGCCGTTGCAGCCCTCGACCTATTGCTGCTGGTGCTAGCAGCGCCGTCACATTGGATGGCCTCCTTTCCAGCTGGCATGGGACTTGCTGATGCCTTTGGAATATCCGGCGGGGATTACGCGCCCTGGGGCAAGGTTCTGTATATCCTCAGCGCGGTTTCATTGGTAGTCCTGCTCGCGGTCGTCATCCGAAGGGACCGCACCCCACACGCGCCAGCCGTCTGACGTCGCTTCCTGCGCCTCTCATACGTCGCAGGGAGCGCGCACTCCTGGGCGATCTGCTGCCAAGGATGCTGTCCTTGGCAGCGCTAAATTCCTCGTCAGAAAGCGCGCCACTTCTATGGAGTTCTGCAAGGAGGGTAAGTTCCGCCGCCAGGGACTTCTTACCCGTTATTTTGCCGAACATCACTTGGCGCTCCCTGATGCGTTTAGTCGGCGCTGGCCTCTACTCATGTGCCCGTGATGAGCTGGTGACGGCGTAGGCGATTAGCAGGGTGATCGCGAGGACTCCAAGGGCAATTCCCAAAGGGACGCGGAACGGCTCCGTGGCGTTTATCAAGACGGCAAGGATTGCCCCGGCAACGACTGCACATAGCCCAGCTATCCGAAGCATCGTTCGGCTAATGCCGACCGTAAATGTGTATCCCTCGGCCTAAACCAAGTGTTCGTTCATCTGCCGAGAATAGCCATCTTTTCATTATCGAATTACTGCGATAGTCCTGAGGGCTTGTCTATTGGAACAGACGACCGCCCTCAGTTGGCCGCTTGTCTCAAAGCCCTCCGGCACGGCGACACTTTCATGGTCTGCCGAGATGCAGCGGCGAGTGCGTCGCCGATGGGCTCGACGAGCGCATGGCCCACGTCAAAGCGGTCGCCACCGACGTCCGACTCAGGTCACCTCAACCGATGCTGACCGCCAATGAACCAAATCGGTTGGGAAATGATCGGGTCAGTCGCAGGACGCTACTGACATGGCGCCGGCTGGAAGTAGTGACCGCTGAGCCACAACGCCACATCGTTGCCGATCTCGGCGCCCTGTACGTCGGCGGTGCGGAAGTGGATGCCGCCCCAGACGCGAGCATCAACGATCTCCTGTATGGCTGCGGAGAATCCCTCGAAGTGCCGTGGCTTGCCCGGGAAGCGACCGGAGTTCACGTCGAAGGCGACCTCGTCCGTGCCGAAGAACTCCTGCGCCGCATAGAGCGGCGCCGCTGACGCAGCCGTGACCGGACGGGTGGTCCGGGAACGGCGGTGTGCCGAGCGGCGGGACGGTCGCTGTCGATGGATCGAAGAGCGGTCTCCATGTCGGATCGGCTTCCGTCTCCGGATTGCCGTCGGTGTCGGCTTCGCGGATCGCCGCCATCGGACGCCAGAAGTTCCAGTTCGACTTGTCGTTCCAGCAAGCGACCGCGCCATCAGCGGCGGCGAGGTTGGTCATCGCGAAGAGCCGAGCCGCGTCGGCCAGATCGAGTCCGTGCTCCACGGCGAGGCTGCGGAACACACCGTTCCAGAGTGCCACCGGCGTGGCTTGCCAGAAGATGGCCGCAGTGGTCTGATCGTCGGTTCGAGTGGTACTCACGAGAGCACCGATCTCCTTGACCTCGTTGAAGTCCGCTGTGTACTCGGCACTCCTCAGCGGGTTGGGACCTTCCGAGCGGAATTGGTCAGGACTCTCGATGACGAACGGTTGGAGATTGGCCACCCAGGCGTCCGGATCGAGCGCACCGGGCGCGACGGGCCGCCAATCGCCGGGACCGGGTCCGACGTCGAACTCGAACGGGGCCATGAACCCGTCGTCGGTGCGGGCGAGGATCATGGCCGCTGCGGCGGCCTCACCGGCGGCGAGCCTTCGTCCTTGTTCGGGCCGTCGGTGACGCCCGCGAGCGTTGCTTCGTACGCGGCGTCGAGGCCAGCTACTTGGGCCGACGGGACCAGAGTGACGAGCACGTGGTGTGCGGCGGTCGAGATCGCCGCATCGAACGATGCCTCCGGCCCGACGCCGACCGAGTCGCCGTCGAGCAGATACGGCTGGTACCCGCGGTCGATGGCGTTCACTGCGTCGTACACTGCGCCTTGAACCATCGCCATGCCGCGGAGTTGGCCGTGAGCAGTGGGACGCAGTGGGATGACGTGGTATTGGGCGATGGTGCTCCACTCAATGAGGACGTCCGTGTTCGCCGGCGCCGCGTTCCGAGCGTTCGAGGCACCGGCGCTCGACACTCCCGGTACAACGAGTGCAGCGGTCAGTGCCGGGATCAAGCAGAGCGCCCACCGTCGGCGCGCACCGTTCCTCGAAGTCCGCGATGGTCGCCTGTGATGATCGTAAGCGTTGCTGTTCGTCATGTCGTCGGTCCTTCAGTCGGCACGGAGCCATGTTCAAGCGAACCCGACGGAGTCGACGTCTCATGGGTGCCCGACACCGGCGGCACCCGACCGCCCGAGGTCAGCGCGATGCGCAGTTGGTGCGGTCAATCCAAGAGTGAGCCTCTGCCAGCGCGTTGTCCAGTGGAACCTGCTCTGGGACAGATACGTCACCAGGGCGTGCCCCGAAGATCTATGTCACCTTCAGGCCACTCGCTCGCATCGCATTGTGCGGAGCAAATGAGGTTTGGCCCACCCTGAGACACAACTACGGATTTCTGGTCTGTACGAGACAAACACCGTTCCGTGGCATGGACCTGAACCCATCCCGCTGACTCGTAAAACGGGACGACTTCCTTTCGACATCCGAGAAAGCCAAAGTCGACCCAGGGTTTATCACGCATCACCTTTTGAGCGTGTCGCATTACTCGCCTGCCGAGACCTGTACCGCGTTCGCGTTCATCGACTAAGACACCTCCCGTGCCGGCCACCATGACGTCATTGGTGCCCACTGCGATCCGGCGACGTTGAAAGCCCACATGAGCGACCAAAGCATCTCCGCGGAACGCCAGGACGTGAGTGTCTGCAGGCGAATAGCCGTAGGGCGCATCAGGGTTCCACTGGCCAAATCCGTTCAGGTACTCACTGTCGAAAAGGCTCTGGAGCGCATCAATTTCCGTTGCAGCGAGGTCGACGTGTCGTCGTACTTGAATGACTTCACCCATAGGTGCAGCATATGTCTCCGCGTCAGCACTGATCCGATCCATACCCGTAAGTCGGTTGCGAGACGACGGGAGAAGTTCGATGCCCTCCCCGAAGAGCGCCTTGAACCACCAGACGAGTGTTCTGGCCGTGACAAGAAGCCGCCATGAACCAGGTGATGCTCGGACTGCCCCCGTTGGCTCAATTTGGAACGCTTGCTCACGACGTTTCAGTTCCAGCCATGCAATCGTCGCTTGGTAGAAGCAGATGAGGGCGCAGGCAAAAGCTGCCAGCTACCAAGGTATTCAGCGATGTGTCCCGCTCGAAGAATGCGATGCTGGAGAGAACGAGGCTAATACCAATGAGAAAGCGGCTCAATCTCAAGGAACTCAATTGAACAATTGATGATTGCCGAATCTTTTCTCGATTCATGCCTAAAGGTAACAGGACTGTTCCCGAACTTCGACAGCTTCCGGCGGCTCCGGATTAGGTGAAAGCAAGCCAGTGGCGCCTACCGTCCCAAATCGCCGACGCCCGTCGCTCGTCCCCGTTAGCCGGTCCGCCAGCGTGTGTCTGCCTGGGCTTTCCTGCCCTCCAACGGCTGTGCAGACGACTTTCGATGGTCGGTGCAGACGACTTCGGAAACTCACATGAAATATAGCGGCTGGTCAGCGACCAGGTACGTAAAGACCGTACGATGACGTGCACGCAGCTGGTGGGATTACTGCAACCATATCGTCATGACGGGAGTGAAAATAGGTTATGCCCCGAGTCTCGACAAACGAACAAGACCGAACCGCCCAGCGGACTGCTCGCCTTGCCCTCGGCGTTGACGAGAAGCGGATCTACGTTGACCACGGCCTTACCGGAGCGAATCGCGCGCGCCCAGGACTTCGTGAAGCAATGGCAGCCTACCGAGACGGTGACACGCTCGTGGTGACCAAACCAGACCGGCTGGCGCGATCGCGTCCCGATGCCAGGGACATTGCGGACGAGCTTTCGGATAGGAGGTGAAGCTCAGCCTTGGCGGCAGGACATACGACCCCACTGATCCGGTAGGCCGGTTGCTGTTCAACGTCCTGGGCATGGTGGCGGAGTTCGCGTCGGACCTGAAACGACGCTTCACCCTGAAGACCGAGTTGGGGGTCAGTCCAAAGACCGCAGAAGCTTCTGGTTGAAACTGGCCCACGGCACCTTCTCAGGCTGACTCTCCACACCCGGCT
>NZ_JACXBW010000028.1 GCF_014712225.1 Pseudarthrobacter sulfonivorans | reverse complement strand
TGGGTCAGGTCCTTGCCTTTCGTTTCAGGGATGGTGAACACGAACGCAATGCTGATGGCCAGCAGCAGCACGGCGTAGACATTGAACAGGTTGGCCTGTCCGATGGTTCCGAGCCAGGCCTGCAGGTAGGGTGCCGTGCCGCCAAAGGCTGCGACGCAGATGGAGTAGGGCACGCCCACGCCCACGGTCCGGATCCTGGTGGGGAACAATTCCGCGTACACGGCCGGGACAATCGCGGCCGATCCGGCAATGAAGAACAGCATGACGGTCATGGTGACCGCGAGCTGCCACGGGGAGTCCTTCAGCAGCCAGGTCATGGGGAAGTGGAACAGCGCGGCGCCGGCGGCGCTCATGATGAGGACCGGCTTGCGGCCGATCCGGTCGGACAGCTTGCCCCAGAAGGGGAGTGCGGCGATGAACAGCACGTTGGCGATCACGCTCGCCCAGAGGGCCTCTCCGCGGTCCATCTTCAGCACGGAGGAAGCGTAGCTCGGCGTCACGACGCCCCAGATGTAGTAGGAGACTGTAAGCCCGACGGTGAGGCCGATGACCTGCAGGGCCTGCTTGCGGTGGCGGTAGATCTGCGGCCACATCGGCTCGTGCTTTTCCTTGGGTGATTCGGCCTCGAACGCTGCCGTTTCCTTCAGGCGCGCACGCATGAACAGCGCGTAGAGGCCCATGATGCCGCCGATGATGAAGGGGATCCGCCAGCCCCAGGCGTTCATGTCAGTCTTGCTCAGGACGTTGGACAGGGTGGCGCCCAGCATGGTTCCGGCCAGGATGCCGACGGTGCCGGAGGTGTAGATCAGTGTTGCCCAGAATCCGCGCTTTTCCTTCGGCGCCATCTCGGAGAGGTAGGTTTGCGACGACGGCAACTCGCCACCGTGGGCAAGGCCCTGGATCAGGCGGGCCACCAGGAGCAGCACGGAGGCAAACGCCCCCACGGTTTCGAAGGTGGGCGCGATGCCGATCAGCAGGCTGCCCAGGGCAGCGAGCCCCACCGCGAACGTCATGGACGTCTTGCGGCCGATCCGGTCACCGATCCAGCCGAACACGAAGCCGCCGAACGGGCGGGCCACGAAGCCCACGGCAAAGATCGCCAGGGTGGCCAGGAAGGCCGACGTCGGATCCTCCTTGCTGAACAGTGCGCTCGCGATGAAGGGCGAGAAGGTGGCGTAGATGGCCCAGTCGTACCATTCGACGGCGTTGCCGATGCCGGTGCCGATGAGCGTTCGCAGGTGGGACGTGTGTACTTTGACGCCAGCTGGGACGTCTGCAGTTGTGGTCATGGTGCGCTCCGGGAGGTCTTAGTGGGCCGAGGCCAGGGCTGCGATGCGGGAGACGGCCAGTTCTGCATAGAGTGCAGTTCCGTCGGAGAGTACGGCGTCGTCAAAGGCGGCGTACGGGGAGTGGTTGAAAGCAGTAGTGGTGTGGTCGGCGCCGGGGGCGACGGCGCTCAGGCCGATAAACGTCCCGGGTACTTCCGCCAGCACCCTGGAAAAGTCCTCGGAGCCGCTGAGCGGGGTGGCCCAGCGGACGAGGCGGGAGCTTCCAAAGAGGTTCTCAATGGTCTTCTCGGCGGTATGGGTTTCGTCGTCATCATTGACGGTGGCGGGATATTCGTGACGGTAGTCCACGTCCACCTCCAGTCCGTGGGCAGCGGCGATGCCCTTCAGCAGGGTGGGAACGGCGGTCATCATCCGTTCCCTTGCAGACTCGGAGAAGGTCCGGACGGTCGCCTCAAGGGTGGCCGATTCCGGGATGATGTTGCGCTTCGTGCCGGCCCGGAGGACGCCCACCGTCAGGACAACCGGATCGAACACGTTGAACTGCCGGGTGATCATGACCTGCAGGCGGTAACCATTTCGGCGGCCGCGGTCACGGGGTCCTTGGCCACATGCGGGGCAGAGCCGTGGCCGCCGGCGCCCAGGACGGTAACGGTGAGTGCGTCCGAAGCGCTCAGCATCACGCCGGACTTTGTGCAGAACCGGCCGTGCGGCTCCAGGCCCGAGAACACGTGCATCCCGTAGGCGGCGTCAGCACGGCGGCCGGCCGCGTCCAGGACGCCCTCGGCGATCATGTGGGATGCGCCGTCCCAGCCCTCTTCTCCCGGCTGGAACATCAGCACCACGTCACCGGCCAGCTGGTCCCGGCGCTCGGCCAACAGGGTGGCGGCGCCGGCCAGCATGGCGGTGTGGAGGTCGTGGCCGCAGGCATGCATGGCACCGTCAATCTTCGACGAGAAGTCCACCCCCGTCCGCTCCTGAACGGGCAGTCCGTCCATGTCGGCACGCAGGAGGACCGTTGGTTTGGTTGCCGACGCGTGCGGTGCGTTGCCGCGCAGGACCGCGGTGACCGACGTCGTGCTCTTGCCCAGGGTGATTTCGAACGGCAGGCCGTCGAGCGCCTTGAGGACTTTTTCCTGGGTCCGGGGCAGCTGCAGGCCGGTTTCGGGTTCCTGGTGCAGCTCATGGCGAAGCCGGACAAGCTCCGGCTGCAGCTCCCTGGCGTCGGTGCTGATTGACATCTGCTCTCCCTCTGGACGTGTGCCCGTTGATAACCTGTTGTCCATTGTGAGGTGATGTGGTTCACAACGTTCCAACATGCAGGAAAAGATCAAAAGTATGCTGGAATTGCAGAAATTGTGCACAGTATCGAAAGGTGGCCACGAGTGGTGCTCAGTGAGGAGGACCTTGCCCTGATCAACGTCCTGCAGGTGGCGCCGCGCATCAGCTGGTCGGATGCGGCAGAGGTCTTAGGGGTGCACGCCACCACACTGGCCGCGCGCTGGGACAGGTTGAGGTCCGCGGGGGCAGCCTGGACCACGGCGCATCTGATCGGCGACCCCAAGCAGATGTGTTTGGCGCTGGTGGATGTGGACTGCGAAATGCGGCTGCGGGCAGAGGTCACCGCCGAGCTTGCCGCCATCCCGGACGTGGTCACGGTGGAGGAAGCCGCGAGTAACAGGGACCTCATGCTGACAGTCATCTCGCCGACCCTGGAACAGTTCACGGACAACGTGCTGCCGCGGTTCAAGGAAATCCGGGGACTGCTGAAGTACCGCACATCGCTGGGGACGAGGCTGCATTCCGCCGGCAATGCCTGGCGGCTCAACGCCCTGGACAATGCGCAGCAAAGTGCCCTCCAGGTTCTTGCCGGCCTGGACGGCACCCAGGCAGGACTGCGGTCCGGCGCCCCGCTGCCGGCGAGCCATCTGGCCTTGATTCCGTTCCTGGCACGTGATGGGCGGGCGAGCGCCGCGGACATCGCCCGGAGCCTGGGCAGGAGCCCGGCAACGGTGCAAAGGCAGCTGAACAGGGTGATCTCCAGCGGTCTGCTGACCTTCCGCTGCGACATTGCACAGGATCTCTCCGGCTACCCGGTGAGCTGCCAGTGGTTCGCCAACGTGCCGCCGGGCCAGCACGAGGCAGCCGCTGCGGAACTCCGAGGCCTGCGGACGATCCGCTTGAGCGCGTCGACCAGCGGGAGGACGAACTTCGTGATCCTCATGTGGCTGAAGTCGCTGGCGGATGTCATGAATGCCGAACTGGCCCTCCAGCAGCGCATTCCGGATATAGAGCTCGTGGAAAGCGCCGTGATCCTCAGCCGGGCCAAGCGGATGGGCTGGATGCTGAACCCGGATTCGACGGCGACCGGCTCCGTCGTCTTCGACACGGAGGGAGTGGCAGTCTTATGAGCGGCGGGTCGGGGTACTTCAGGCGCCGGCTGGAGCGGGCCGCTGAGCTGCGCTCCTACCGCGGCGCGGGCATCAGCGCCGAAGAGGAGGCCGCGCTTGAGGCGGCCGAGGCGAAGGAGCGGGACAAGCGCAAGAAGGTGGACGATGCCCGGCGGGCTGAATACCTGATCCGGGACGCCATGGCGCAGGGCAAGTTCGACAACCTCAAATACGCGGGCAAGCCCATCCCCGGGCTGGGGGAAGCCTACGATCCGGACTGGTGGGTCAAAGGCCTTATCCAGCGGGAAAACATCAGCGGGCTTGGGCCCAAAGCCATCCTGCTGCGCGCCGAGGACGCCGAATTGGACGCCCGCCTCGATGCCCAGTTCACCGAAAAGCAGGTCCGGGACATGTTGGCTGACTTCAACGCCCGGGTGATCGACGCCCGCCGCCAGCTCCAGGGAGGCCCCCCGGTCATCACCAAAACGCGGGACGTGGACGCCGAAGTGGCCCGCTGGCACGAGCGCCGGGCTTCGCGGGCAGAGGCCGCCGCGCCCGACCCGGAACCGGAGCCCTCCTGGTGGCAGCGGCTCTGGCGCCGAACCACCTAGGGCGCGGAAGCGCTTCGGGTGCTGCGGAACCGTTTCGGGTGCGGAACCGCTGAGGGGAGCGGACGACGGCGGCGTCCCGCCGTCGTCAATCTTCAGGTTCGTCCGGCGGCGGATCGATCCCCGGATCGTCCGGGGTCTGGGGCGGTGTCGGGAAGTCGGGTGCGGGGGCCGGAGCGGGATCCGGCCCGGGTCCTGGCGCTGGAGCCGGCTCCGGCGCCGGAGCAGGAGGTGCCGGTGCCGGTGCCGGTGGTGGCTCCGGTGCAGGAGCGGGCGCCGGTGCCGGTGGTGCGGGCGGCGGGGGAGGAGCGGGGGCTGGTATAACGGCCGCGGCGGGCGCGGGCGGCGGCGCAACCCATGGCGCCGGGGGCGCCGGGTCATAAGACGGTTTCATCATCGATGCCGGTGGCGGCGGGAACTGGTTGGCCGGATACAGCGGAGCCGCCTGCAGCATGTAATTGACCCATTGCGGCCCGGCAATCATCCAGCCATCAAGCCGCGGGTAAAAGGTTCCATTGACGGTGACGTTCTGGCCGGAACGCTTCTGCCCCTCCAGCGCATCACCAAAGAAGGACGCGGTGACAAGGCCCGACGTGTAGCCCACCACCCACGTGGAGCCGTTGTTGTTCGAGGTGCCGGTTTTGGCAGCGGTGGGCATCTTGGTGTGGATCTTGGGGTTAATCCAGAAGCCCGAGCCTTTTACCAGCACATCCTGCAGCACCGAGTTGACCCCGCGGGCCACCTCGGGCTTCACCGCGTCCCGGCATTCGCTGGGTTGTGCCGGGAGCTTGCCGCCAGTTGCGTCAGTGACATCCGCCAGCGCCACGGGGGTGCAGAACTTTCCGTCGTTGGCGAAGGTGGCAAAAGCGTTGGCCATGTGCAGGGGCGCCACGCCGGTGGCGCCGAGCAGGTTGCCCAGCTGGTGCATGTTGATCTGGGCGCCGTCCAGGCCACTGTGAAGGCCCACCGTGTCCACCATCTTCTGGATGCCGCAGAAGTCCAGCTGGGCGGCGGTAGCGAACGTGGCGGTGTTGATGGAGTTGTACAGGCCGTAGTTGATCGGCATCTTGCGGTAAAAGCCCTCTTCGGCGTTCTGCAGGTCATCCGCTGCGCCCAGTTCCGGGTTGTTTTGGGCTGTACTGTAAGCGCCCAGCACCTTTCCGCAGCTGGAGCGCCACGGGAACCCCAGCGGGTACACCCGCCGGGACGCGTCCACCTCGGCCGTGAGGGATTTGCCTTCGTTGAGCCACTCAGCGAAGGTAAAAGGCTTCATCGTTGACCCGGGCTGGAAGCCGCCGGCGCCGTTGAGGTCATTCCCCTGGGGGTCTTTGGCGTCAACATTGAAGTTCAGTTGAGTGTCGAATTTTCCGGGCGCTGGCAGGAATACCGTGTTCTGGGCCATAGCCAGGATTTTCCCTGTCCCCGGCTGGACTGAGACCAGGGCCGCGCCCCAGTGGTCCGGGTTGGCGCCGGCGGAGCCATCCACCTGCGCCTGGGCTGCTGCCTGCAGCCTGCTGTCCAGCGTGGTGGTGATGGTGAGGCCGCCGCGGTAGAGCTTTCTCTGCCGTTCGATCAGGCTCGAACCATAGGCAGGATTGTTGAGGATCAGATGCGAGATGTAATCGCAGAAATAGGGGGCCATGGCCGCGTTGGCGCAACCTTGCCGCTCCGCAGTGATCTTGAGCTCGATGGGGGTGGCCGCAGCTTCGTCATGCTGGGCCTGGGTGATCTTGCCGTGTTTGAGCATCTCAGCGAGGACCTGGTTGCGGCGGGCCATCGAATTCTCGGGGTTGAGTGCGGGGTTGTAGAAGGTGGGGCTGTTGACCAGCCCGGCCAGCAGGGCTGCCTGCGGGAGGGTCAGGTCCTTGGCGGTGGTGCTGAAGAAATACTTGGCGGCCGCTTCCACTCCGTAGGCATCACTGTTGAAGAACACAATGTTCAGGTAGCCCTCAAGGATCTGGTCTTTGGTGAACTTCTTTTCCAGCGCGACGGCCAGTTTCATCTCCCGCAGTTTGACGCCCATGTCCTTCTGGCCGCTGAGGATCACCTCGTCCCGTTTGTCCTGGGATAGCCGCGCCTCGTTGATGACATTGGTGACGTACTGCTGGGTGATGGTGGATGCACCTTGCCGGCCGCCGGAGGTCACATTGGAAACGAGAGCCCGCATGATGCCCTGGGGGTCAATGCCGGCATGCTCGTAAAAGCGGCTGTCTTCGATCGCTACGATGCCGTCCTTGATGTACGGGGACATGTTGGCCAGGGGAACCCTGACGCGGTTTTCGGCGTAGAACGTGGCGATCGTCTTACCATCCGCGGTGAGCACCCTGGTGGTTTGCGACGGCGGCGGGACGGTGAGTTCTGCGGGGAGGCTGTCAAAGAACCCGATGGAAGTGCTGACTCCGAACCCTGCGGCTGCCACCGCCGGCACCACCAGGCTGGCGGCCAGTACGCCGCACAAGGCGCTCGCGGCGAAGAACCCCAGGATCCTTCCCAGGGTCCTGGCAATCCGGTGCTCGCGCTTCTTTTTCTTCGCCATTGATCAGCCCTCAAGCTCGCGACGTGTGAACAGGATACGCCGCGGATCGGGTGGCAGCCAGATGTGGGCCGAACTGATAGCCAAGCCGCAATGTCATCGCAGAAAAATCCATTTGATTCTTGCGGGACGATAGTTACCGATATATCGTTAACTATCGGTGATAGGTTCACCGGTTGATAATTCGACAACGTATGAAGGGACGATGCCACCATGAAAGGCATTCACGATGACAAGTTTTTGGAACCGCCGTCCGGGCACGGAAAGTTTGAGCGCGGAAGGGGCCGGCGCGGGCCGCACGGGCACCGCGGCGGAGGGTTTGGCCCGGGATTCGGGCCGCGCGGCGGATTTGGACCGGGATTCGGCCCAGGGTTCGGGCCGGGCGCAGGGTTTGGTCCCGGATTCGGGCCAGGTTCGCGGCGGGCCAGCAGGGGGGACGTCCGCTGGGCGATCCTGTCGCTCCTGGCTGAAGCCCCTTCGAATGGTTACGGCCTGATCAAGACCATCGCCGAGAAGACCTCGGGGGCGTGGCGGCCCAGCCCGGGTTCGGTATATCCAACGCTCCAGCAGCTGGTGGACGAGGATCTCATCACGCCGCTCAGCGAGGGCAGGCGGACGGACTTCACCCTCACGGACGCCGGCAAGGCCTACGTGGCCGAGCACGCCGAAGAACTGGAGGGTGCCTGGAACACGGAGGCCGAAGGATCCGGGCCGGCATTCCACCAGAGTGTGGGGAAGCTGATGGGCGTTATTCATCAGTTCCGGAGCGCCGCGACAGAAGAGCAGCGTAATGCGGCAGTGGAGAAGCTCGACGAAACCCGCCGCGCGCTCTACCGGATCCTGGCCGATTAGCCAGGATCCGGCGTCGTGCGTTTCCTTGGAGAGTCCGGCGCCCGGAAAGTCCCGGACGCCCCGGGACGCCAAGGGGCGTCCCGGACAGGACTAGTTCGCTTCTTCCGCAGCCTTGCGCGCGGTGAACGGCAGGACGAGGCGGGAGTGGTGGTCGGCGTCGCGGTAGATCTTGTGGGTGACGGGGCGGCCCACGGGCAGGTGGAAGGCATCCGGCGGCAGCAGGGCGTTGTGTTCGTCGGCGAGCGGCTCGTCGTTGGAGAGTTCCACCACCAGGCGGTGGCCCGGCTTGAAGGTGTTCGCGAACGGGTAGAGCCGCAGTACGTATTCCTCGATGTTCCCCGGTTCCACCGGCACTGAGCGCGTGTGCGGGTGGTAGGGGTTGCCCTCGGTGGTGCGCTCGTCCAGCTCGCGGTGTGAGGCCTTGAGGTAACCGCTGGTGATGAGCTGGCGTTTGCCGTTGGGGGCGTAGTCCCACAGGCGCATGATGAAGTTCGTGTCCGGCTGGTCGATCTCCGCGAAGATGTGCGCGGCACCGGTACCGATGAGCTCCGTGTCCGTCTCGAACGTATCGGTGCTCCAGGACAGGATCTCCACCTTGTCCGTCACCGTCAGCGGTGCCTGGTAGAAGCCGTCCGGGGCGGCGTATTCCGCGCCCATGGGCTCGGATTCCGGGGACAGTTTGCCGCGCGGGCGCAGGTACAGGGACTTGTATTCCACGTCCTTGGGCGGCCACTGGTCCGCGGTGACCACTTCGCGGGAGCCTTCCACGAAGACGCTCACGGGCGGCTCGTCCATCACACCGTTCTCGATGCCCTTGATCCAGTAGTCGTACCACCGGAACATCTTGTCGTGCTCCTCGATGAAGGGGCGTGACTGCATCGGCGGGTAGGGGCCGATGTCCAGCTTCTTGGGGCCCTTGAGCTCGTTGTACAGCTCGATGGTGCCGTCCAGGGTCCAGCCGCGGCCCTGGTCGAGCTGCAGGTAGACGGGGATGTCGATGTTCGGGGCCAGGGTGATCGGGTTGCGCTCTTCGTACCAGTCGCCGTCGAGCTCGTTCATGACGATGTCGAACCAGGCCTCGTGGTTCTTCGGGTAGTGCAGGACGTGGACCAGGTTGGGCCAGGCGGCGACGTCCGGATCCTGCAGGCGCTCGGCGACGAGCTTCTTCAGCTCCTCCGGAGCGTACTTTTCAACCATGCGGGACTTGACGTTGTCGGTGAACGCCCAGCCGGAGTCGCCGCCGCGGCCCTCACGGGCGGCCCGGGGCATGAACCACATCACGCCGCCGTGGTAGGTGGTTTCGTAGAAGTCGTAGTGGCCGCCGGAGACGAAGATGGCCTTCAGGTGCGGCGGGCGTTCGGCCGCGGCCAGCACCTGCATGGAGCCGAAGTAGGAGATGCCCACCATGCCCACGTTGCCGTCGCACCAGGGCTGCGCGGCAACCCACTCGATGAAGTCGTACGCGTCCTGGCCCAGGGAAACACCGCCCGCGTTGTAGTTGCCGATGTGCTCGCCCCCGGACGCGCCGGAGCCGCGCAGGTCGCCGATGACGTGGACGTAGTCCTCCTTCACGATCCGGGCGATGTCACCGGCCTCGATGCAGCCGTCCCACATGGGGCTGGGACGCCGCTGCGGCGGGGTGGTCAGGGCGAGGGCCTGCAGCTCCTTGCCGTAGGGGCTCAGCGCCACCAGCGCCGGGCGCGGCTTGTCGTCGGTGCCCTGGTAGGCGTCCGCGGCGAGTTCGACGCCGTCGCGCATGGGGACCCGGAGGTCCTTGCGGACGGCGATCTTTTCCCCGCCGGCATTCACTAGCTGGAAGTCATCCACGAGTGCTTATCTCCTCATCTTCGGTCAAACGGTCGAACGTTGTGCGGTAGCCGTGCAGGGTTGTGAAGAACGGCGACGGCTCCAACGCGGGGTCCCCCTCGTAGCCGAGGTCCTCGGCCACGCGGGCGAACGGTGAATACGGCGAGTCCGAATCCTGCAGGCCGGCGGCCAGGCAACCGCACGCCGCTTCCTTGACCCGGGCCTCGATCTCCAGGCTGCCCTGGAGCGCTTCCCGCGCCTGATCGGCGTCGAGCTCGACACCGTACGGTGTGCCGTCCGCGGTCCGGTAGGGATGCCCCAGGTAGAGGTGCCGCGGTCGGATCTCGTCGCTGAGGTACTGAAGGCTGCTGCGGTAGCCGGCAGGGTCCACAAATCCGGGGAATCCGTTGGCCGCGCCGTGGACCTGGACAGCATCACCGACGAACACGTCGTTCTGTCCGTCAATCACGTAGGCCACTGAGCCCGGGGTGTGGCCAGGGATCGAGTGAACGGAGACGGTGACGTCCCCGCCGAGGGAAATGGTTTCACCGCCCCGCACCAGCATCGTGGGCTCCATTTCGCCGGAGATGACCGCGTTGGTGGCCGCCGTCAGCTTGGCCTCGCCGTCGGGGTCGTTCAGATACCGCGCCCGCCCGGAAAGGTATTCGTCCACGTGGGCCCGGCGTGAGCGCAGCAACGGCGCGTCGGCCTCGTGGATGACCACCTGGGCACGCCTTCCGGTGAGCTCCCACAGCGCGTACGCGCCGCCGATGTGGTCGATGTGTCCGTGGGTCAGGAAGATCCAGCGGACGTCCTCGATCCGGCGGCCGATCGCCTCCAGTGCCGGCACCATGCCTTCAGCTGGCGAGGATGCGATCCCCGTGTCCACGATGGCGGGCTCCGGTGCATCGATGAAGAAGCTGTAGAGCCCGAAGCGGCCCCACGGGGAGACCAGGGGATGGACGGCGACCCGTTCGGTCACCGCCCGGCCCTCGCGTTCAGGAAGCCGGCTGCCTCACGGAAGGGCCGGTGGAACTCCGGGATCCAGGAGAAGTTCTGGACGAAGCCGTGGTTGGCCCCTGCATAACGGCTGACCGTGGCGTCCACTCCGGCATCCCGCAGCCGCTGGGCGTAGAGCTCGCCTTCGTCCCGCAGGGGGTCGTGCTCGGCCGTGATGATGAGGGCCGGCGGCAGGCCGGTCAGGTCTTCGCGCTTGATGGGGGAGACCAGGGGGTCGGCCGGATCAGCGCCGCTGTCGAGGTAGAACGCGTTGAACGGCTTGAGCCCTGCGGTTTCGAGTCCATACCCGACGGCGTTCTCCCGCATCGACGGGTACCGGTCCTCGTCGAAGTCCAGGTCCACGGACGGGTAGAACAGGATCTGGTGCGTGACGCCGTCGAACCCGTCATCGTGGGCCCTGGCGGCGACGGCGGCGACAAAGTTGCCGCCGGAGCTGTCGCCGGCGATGGCCAGGTTCTTGCCGTCCCAGCCCAGGGTATTGCCCTGGTCGGCGGCCCAGCGGACCACCGCATAGCAGTCCTCGAGGCCGGCCGGGAAGGCAGCCTCGGGGGCTAGCCGGTAGCCCACGGAGATGACCTTGTAGCCGGTTTCCTTGGCCAGCGACCGCGCAACATGGTCGTGCGTGTCCAGGCTGCCCAGGAAGAATGCGCCGCCGTGGAAGTACACCAGCACGCCGTAGGCATCGGCCTCGGCCGGCGTGTAGATGCGGACGGGCACCTCGCCGGACTTGGTGACGGCTGTGACGTCTTCGACAGCGTGCAGCGGCAGCCGGTCGGCGAGTGGGGCCACCTGTGCAGCCTCGCCGGCACGCATCGCGGCAGGGTTAAGCGGCGAACCGTCAGGAGCCGGGATGGTGGTGAGGATCTTGGCGATTTCGGGATGGATGGTCATGGCGTTAGGCCTTCGCTGCGGCCGCAGGCGTCTGGGACGTGGGCTTCTGGCCGGGGAAGACGTCGTTGACCTCATCCTCTGACCAGCCCTGGCGGGAGATGCGCTGCAGCTCGTCGGTCACCGGCTTCCGTGTGGCCTGGTAGAGGGCCAGTGCTTCCCTGACGGAGCCGGCCTGGGCAAGTGCATCGGCGATGGCGCCGGCGTCCTCGATGGCCGAGTTGGCACCCTGTCCCTGGTGGTGCAGCATCGAGTGCGCGGCATCACCCAGGAGCGCGACGGAGTCCGTGTGCCAGTTGTCCACCGGGTCGATGTCGTAGACGGCGCGGATGCTGACGGTGTCCAGGTCCAGGCCACGGGTCATGTTCACGATCCGCTCATCGAAGCCCTGCACCGTTGCCACCATGTCCTCAACGGTGACCTCGGGCGCCCAGGTGCTGTCCGGGTTCAGGGCGGTGATGTCGAAGGAGACCTGGTTGCGGTGGCGCAGCGGCAGCAGGTAGACCTTGGTGCCCCGGCCGATGTACATGCGCAGGTTGTCGTCGTTGATCATGCCTTGCGCGTCGTCGAGGGAGATCACGGCGCGGTAGGCGTGTTCGCCGGAGAACACCGGGCCCTTGTCGCTGAACAGCTGCTGGCGGACCACGGACTTGATGCCGTCGGCACCGATCACCAGGTCAGCCTCGGCCGTGACTCCGTTGGCGAAAGTCAGGACGGAAGTCGCGCCGCGGTCCTCGATGCCCTCCAGCTTGTGGCCGAGGCGCACCATGCCCTCGGGGAGCACGCCCAGGAGCGCTTCGATGAAGTCGCCGCGGTGGATGAGGTAGGTCCGGGTTTCGTCGCCGGACACGGGCCAGCTGTCTTTCATGATGGGCTGGTCGGTGGCCGTGAGGATCTCAAAGTAGTCGCTGGGGGAGCTGACCCTGGCGATGGCGTCGAAGGTGCCCCACTGGCGGAACCGCTCCATGGTGGCGGGGCGCAGGCCGATGCCGGCACCGACTTCGCGGATCTGGCTGGCCTGTTCGTAAACGGTGACGTCCGCGCCGAGCAGGCTCAGGGCCTTGGCCGCGGCAGCGCCGCCGTAGCCGGCGCCGACGATGGCGATCTTGAGGTTCTGGATTTCTGAAGCCTTCATTGGTTCAACTCTTTCTAAAGCGCAGGGCGGGCCCTGGAAGATGTGGTGGCTGTCGCCGGGGTCAGACGGTCAGCGACAGGAAGTCGGCCGGGTTGTCCTCGAGCAGGAGTTTGAGGGTGGCGTCATCGATACCGGCTGCGCGCATGTCGGGGATCATGTCCTCGAAGACGTAGTTGATGGTGTGGCCCTTGACGCCCGGCCAGCCCAGGGGGCTGCAGTTGGCATCGGCCGAGACCAGGAGCTTGTCCGCGTAGCCCTTGTTGACGAGGTTGACGAAGTGCTCCATGCGTTCGGCGCGCTTGCGGCCCCAGAACGGCGGATCGGGCAGTTCGAGGTCGTAGCCGAACGTATCGAACCCGATCCGGCCGCCCTGCTCGTAGATCCAGTCGTGCGGGGTGATCGGAGCGTTCAGGCCGTCGTCGGCGTGGCCGAAGAGCACACGGTCCAGGGGGAGGCCCTCTTCGTTGAAGATGCTCACGGCAGGCTCCGGGTCGATGGCCAGGTGGGTCAGGATCGGCGCTCCGGTGACGACGGCGGCGCGGGCCGCGGCGCGGTAGATGCGCTTGTCCAGGTCCGTCATCCGTCCGCCGCGGCTCACGCCGACCTTGATGACGCCGGCCTTGGCGCCGGTGTTGCCGATGCCGACGGTGATCTCGTGGATGAAGACCTTCGCAAGGTAGTCCACGGTGGCGCGCGAAAAGTGCGGGAGTGCGGTGTCGCCACCCACGAAGCCGGTGCAGGCCACGATGTGCACGCCCGTCTTCCGGGACAGTGACTTGTAGTAGTCGACGTCGCGTCCGTTGCAGATGCCGGTGGCGTCCACGAACGTACCGCCGCCGTATTCGCGGAACTTCCGCAG
This sequence comes from Pseudarthrobacter sulfonivorans, assembly GCF_014712225.1. GTDB lineage: Bacteria > Actinomycetota > Actinomycetes > Actinomycetales > Micrococcaceae > Arthrobacter > Arthrobacter sulfonivorans. Next base: position 14,815 of record NZ_JACXBW010000028.1, on the reverse strand, counting down.
CTTCGGCACGGTTTCCTCGTACGCCTGTTCAGGCGTCTTCCACCATTTTGTGTCCAGTTCGGACCCGGGCATGCCGTAGCCGATGTGTTCGTGGACCGCCACGATTTCCAGTTCTTCGGCCGGGATGGTTCCCAGCACGGTGTTGACCTTGGTCATTCGTTCACCTCAGAGGTTCTCAAGCTTGGTGTGGGTGGGCCGACGGGTGCTTAGCGCACGGTCAGCAGGTTGCGCGGGTTGTCCACCAGGATGCGCCGGGCGTCTTCTTCACTCAGGCCATGGGACTTGAGGAAGGGCACGAACGTGGTCAGGACGTGGCTGAAGGGCAGGTTGTACTCGGGCAGGCCCTTGGCCACGCCGATGGAGTTGCCCGAAAGGATGATCTTGTCCGCGTGGCCGGCCTTGACCAGCTCAAGGACCAGGTCGGCGCGCTCCTGGTCGGTGACGTAGTCCGCGTGGTCGTTCAGGCCTGCATGGTCGATGCCCACGAACGCCCCGCGGTTGGCCACCTCGACGGCCGAGCCCTTGGCGTCCCTCCGGTCCAGATCGCCGACGAGCACCCGGTCGGCCCCGATCTGCTCGTCCAGGACGATATCCAGGTCGTGCAGGACATCCGCGCCGAAACGGATGGAGACCGGCACACCGGTGTTCCTGGCGGCGCGGGCGGAGCCGCGGAACAAGCTTTCCTCAGTCGGCGTCATGCCGGCGCGGTCGGCGATGGTGGCCACGATGCCGGCAGCAGCACGCCGCTCGACCCGGGGAACCACCATGCCCTCAGTGACCTCCTTGCCGAAGAGCTCGGCGAACTTCTCGGCAGGCCACGGGGTGGGCGGGTTGGTCTGCGGGGTCAGGAAGTAGCCGCCGAGTTCTTCCTCGGGCCCGAGGCCGGTGGAGGCGACGATGTGAACGCCGGTTGAGCGGGAGAGTGCCTCGTACAGCTTCAGGTCGCGGCCATGGAACATGCCGGTGCTGTCCACGATGGTCTGCCCGCCGTGCTCGCGGAACTCCTTGAGCTTTGCGGCGAGGGCCTCGAAGATCTCCGCCCGGTCCATGGAGATGTCCGGGGCGTACTGCGCGCCGGGGAGTACCGACAGGAGTGCCTCGTGAACCGCGACGACGCCCAATTCGTGGACCGGAACGGGGCCGAGGACCGTGTTGACGGTTGGCCCCGCCGGGGCATGGAACGCGTCGCCGGTGGCGACGGGTGGGGTGTGACTCACGTGGCTTCTCCCTCGAAGGTGGGGTTGGTGAATGCTGGTGGGCTGCAGAGCCGGACCGTGCGGTCGCTCCGCTTGCAATGTAGCCAGCATCACATATTTCTATACATAGTGTCAAGGAAATAGTCGGAATGTTTGCCAGCTTGGGATCACGGCGTTTATGAAGCCAACATTCCGTACGTCCTCTTGACATTATGTAAAGATTCACGCCAGAATGTGGGCACCGCCACACATCAATAAGCCACGCGCTGGATCCATCCGGTTCCGGCGCATCCCGTGAGAATCGACCGGAGACAAAGGAGTTTCATCGATGAGTCAGACCCTTAAGGTGTCGAGCCGCGGCTCGGTACGGGCCACCTTCGTGGCCGCCTACAGTGCGGTCACTTTGGCCCAGATCACCAACGCCCTGCCAGGTGCCCTCAGCGGCACGTTTGCGGTGGAATTCCACACCTCGGGTGCAGGCCTGACCTGGATTGCCGGCATGTTCCTGATGGGCATCGTGGTGTTCGAGCTCAGCTGGGGCCTCCTGGGTGACATGTTCGGACGCAAGAAGCTGCTCTATGTCGGCGCTGCAGTCAGCGTTGTCGGCTCCGTACTCGCCGCCTTGGCGCAGACCACCGAAATGATGATCTTCGCGCAGGCGGTGGGCGGCATCGGGGCGGGCATCCTGTTCCCCATCTCGCTGTCCATGATCGCGGCGATCACCCCGGACCACCGGGCCCGGGCGAAGGTCATCGCCACATGGGCAGGGTTCCTGTCCCTCGGTGCGGTGATCTCCCCGGTCCTCGCCGGTTTCACGGCGCAGTTCTTTACCGTGCCGGGCGTTGCTCCGGGCGCACCGAACGCGTTTAGCGGCTGGCGGGCGGCCTACCTGGTTGCGGCCGCCCTTGCCGTGCTCGTCCTCATTGTCGCGCTCCGTGCGAAGGACTCGGCGGCAGCTGAAGGGCGCAAGCTGGACCTCCCCGGCCAGTTCACGCTCGCGCTCGGCCTCATCGCCGTCCTCTACGCCACGGTGACCGCGGTGGACGCCGGCTTCGGCAGCGCCCAGGTGATAGCCAGCTACGTCGCCGGCGTGATCCTCCTTGTTGCCTTCGTCATCATCGAATCACGCACCGCCGAGCCCCTGATTCACCTGTCGCTGTTCAAGAACAGTGCCTACTCGATCACCGGCATTGTCGCGGTCACCGGCATGTTCGCCTTCCTCGCGATCTGCTTCAGCACAAGCGTCGCCGTCAGCGGGCTCGCCCTTGCCGAGACCTGGAAAGTCGGCGTGCTGTTTGTCTTCATCCAGGGTCCCGCATTCGCCTTTATCCCGGTGGTGGGATGGCTCATCCACCACGTGGCCCCGCGCTGGGTGCTCACCGCGGGCTTCGCCCTCATGGCCGTCTCCGGTTTCTGGCTCTCGACCTTCGCCCTCGGCACGCCTGAGGCTTTCGGCGGCACGCCGTGGACCGCCTTCATCCCGCCGCTTCTGGTGCTTGGCATCGGGTTCGCCCTCACCGTCGGGTCCGTCACCGCTGTCGCCATCAACACCGTCCCGCCGAAGGACATTGGAATGGCCTCGGCCACGACGAACCTCCTGCGCGACCTTGGCTTCGCCCTTGGCCCCGTTGTCGGCTCAGCCATCGCCTTCGGCATCGGGGCCACGGCCTTCGCGGGTCCCCTTGCCGGGATCCTCGGCGGGGCCGGGCTGCCGGCAGAGGCCGTCAGCGGGCTGGCGAACGTGCCGCCGCTGGGCTTCCTCTCCGGCTGGGACGGCGTGATCGCCCAGTTCTCCGGCCAGGCAGCAGCCGGCGGCGCACCCGTCCCCGCCGTCGACGGCATGGTCCAGGCCCTCAACGCCGCGCAGCCGCAAATCCAGGGCTTGGCGGGCACATCGCTGGGCCAGGGCTTCCAGGCTGTGTACTTCACCGCGGGTATCGCGGCGACCCTGTCCGCCGTCCTTACCCTCTTCATCTCGGCACGCAGCTCCGCCCCGATGACCGATGCCATCGCCGAGGCCACCGAAGAAAACGCCGGGGCTGTTGTCTAGGCAGACGGCCGTCCTTTCCACCAAAACTTCACCGAACGATTTTCTAGCCGCAAGGAGAACACCGTGACTGCACCCATCCAGTCAGACATCGACATCTGGGCTGACGATATCCTCGTCGATCCCTACCCCACCTACGCCGAGCTCCGCGAGCAGGCTGCGGCGGTCCACCTCCCGAAGAATGACCTCTACGTCCTGACACGCTATGACGCCATCCGCGACGCCCTCGGTGATCCGGAATCGTTCTCGTCCGCAAGCATCGGCTTCAACCCCATGGTCAACGGGGCACTGCAGGGCACCTCCCTTGCCTCCGACCCGCCCGTGCACACCCAGCTGCGCGCCGTTCTCTCGCAGAACCTCACGCCCCGGGCGCTCCGCGGCTTGAAGGTGGTCATCGATGAAAAGGCTGACAAGCTCGTCGCCGAGCTCGCTGACAGCGGCAGCTTCGAGGCCATCGATTCCCTGGCCCGGGCCTTCCCGATCGAGATCGTAGCCGACCTCATCGGGTTCCAGGGACACGTCAAGGACAACATGCTCCGCTGGGGCCAGGCCGCCATGCAGGTTCTCGGGCCGCTGAACCAGCGCACGCAGGAGAGCTTCCCGATTGCCGGTGAGCTGTACGGCTGGTGCTCCTCGGTCACCGCCGAAGACCTCGCGCCCGGCTCCATCGGGCGCGGAATCTTCGACGCCGAGGCCCGGGGCGAGATCCCGGAAGGCTCCGCAGGGCACATCATCCACCAGTACCTCGGTGCCGGCGTCGATACGACCATCGCCTCGATCGGGAACATCGTTGCGCTGTTTGGGCGCCACGCGGAGCAGTTCGACCTGGTCCGGGCCAACCCGGAACTGGTTCCGGCAGCCTTCGCAGAGGTGCTGCGCTACTGGGCGCCGGTCCACATCTGGGGCCGCAAGGCAACCCGCGATGTGGAGATCGACGGCGTGACCATCCCCGCCGGTGCGCAGGTGGGCATCCTGTTCGGCGCCGGAAACCGCGACCCGCGGCACTACGAAAACCCCGACACCTTCGACGTCACGCGCAACCCCGTGGACCATTTGTCCTTCGGCTACGGCCCGCACGGCTGTGCCGGCCAGGGGCTGGCCAAACTCGAAGCGCATGCGGTCATCGAGGCCCTCGCCCGCCGCGTTCAGACCCTGACCATCGGCGACGAAGTGAGGGAGCCGAGCAACATCACACGGAGCATCGAGAAACTCCAGGTAGAGAAGGTAGTGGCAGTATGAAGATCGAACTCGACCGGCCGCGCTGCGAGGGACATGGCCTCTGCGAGGAGGCCGCACCGCAGCTGATGCACCTGGATGACGACGGCGAACTTGTCATCGATGTCCCTGACGTGGACGGGGCCGAGCTGGATGCCGCGAAGGCGGCCGTCAGGATCTGCCCGGTCGCCGCGCTGCGATTGGCCGCGGCATGACGATGCGCCGGATCGTGGTGGTGGGCAATGGCATCGCCGGGCTTACGGCGTGCGACTCGCTGCGCTCCACTGGCTTCGACGGTGAGCTGACCGTTGTGGGCGCGGAACGGCACCAGCCTTACAGCCGGCCTGCCCTGTCAAAAGCACTGCTTCACGGCGACGACGACCTGCAGGCCCACGAACTGCCTCAGCCGACCCACGACGCCACCGAGCTGCTCGGCGTCAGCGCCAGTGGCCTGGACGTCGACGCCCGGGTGGTTCGATTGGATGGCGGTGGTGAGTTGCCGTATGACGGCCTGGTCATTGCCTCCGGTTCCCGGGCGAAGCGGCTCGCCCCGCTCGACGGGGCTGCGGCGCCGCAGCGGGGAGGCACCCGCGGACAACTCCCTTCCCGGGAGCTCACGCTGCGAACCATTGAGGATGCGGTCCTCCTCAAGGAACTGGTCGCATCGCGCCCTTCGGTCATTGTCATCGGCGGCGGACCGCTCGGCATGGAGGTCGCCTCCGGGTGCCTGCACATGGGGTGCGAGGTCACCCTTGTTTCCGATGTCACTCCGCTGTCACGTCAGCTCGGCGTCCATCTCGCGGGCATCTTCACGTCGGCGGCCATACGGCGCGGACTGAAAGTGGGTGGTGGCGGGAGGGCCCGCCTGGCGGGTTCCGACGGCGGGCGTCGGGTTGTCCTGGCCGACGGCACCGAACTCGAAGCGGACCTCGTGGTCACCGCCATTGGCGATGAGCCGAACGTCGAGTGGCTGGCGGGCTCGGGACTCCTTAACAACGGGTCGCTGCGCGTGGATTCACGCGGGCGGCTCCGGCCGGACATCGTCGCCGCCGGAGATGTGGCGTTCTTTCCCACCCTCCGCGGCGTGCAGCGGATTCCGCTGTGGACGAGCGCCATCGACCAGGCCAAGGCAGCCGCCGTCGGACTCCTCCAGGGTGACGCCGCACCCGGGTTCACCTTCCAGCCCTACTTTTGGACAGAAGGCTTCGGTCTTGCGCTCAAGGCGGTGGGCTTCACCCCGGTCGTCGGCAAACCGGATTATTGCGAGGCGGGCGAGGGTACCGACTCGCTGTTGCTGCGCTGGGAGCACCAGGACGGTTCCGGGACTGCCGCTGCGATCAACTACCGGATCCCCATCCCCAAACTGCGGCGACTGGCCAACGCCGGTCCTGAAGTCCTCCAGCGGACCGTGGCGGCGGGCGTCTGATGTGTCCTGCACCCTTTCCGTTATGGCGCGTCAGGCCTGTCCCCGCATACCGCTTCGCTGCGTGCGTTCGGCCGCCGCACGCCACCGATAGGATGGACTTATGTCGTCGCTGCGAGAAGCCCAGAAACAGCTGACCCGGGACGTCATCGTCGAACGGGCCCTCAAACTGTTCACCGAGAAGGGCTACGCCGCTACGACCATCGATGAGGTTGCTGCTGCGGCCGGAACCACCCGGGCAACGTTTTATGCCTATTACCCTTCGCGGGCTGATCTGATGCGGGACTTTATGGCGCGCGTCAACGCCGTGCTGGAGCGCGCCGACGCCCCCGAACAGGGCTCCACCGCGGCCGAGCTGGTGGACGTCGTGCGTGCGGGCGAACTGTCAGGCATCCTGGCCTGGCTCGAGTCCCGCGCGGCTCTGTGGCCGGTCTTCCGTCCGTACCTCGACGTGCTCGACGAAGCCGCAGCCGTCGATCGTGAGGTCCGGGCCATGCTTGAGGGATGGCACGAAGAGGTCATCTCCGACCTCGTCCGGGGCATGCAGCTGGCTGGCCGCTTCCCGGAAGAGACGCGCCATATCCGGGGAACGCTCGCATTCACCTCGCTCGACTATGTAGCCACGCTTTGGACGCGCCGTAAGTTTGAACCAAACCGCGAACATGCACTCGAGGTGCTGGCGGACAGCTGGCACCACCTTCTATGTGATGAAGGCTGACGCTTAGGCGAAGGAATCTTCCTTGGCGCCGCCGGCTGGACGTGGGGAAGCGTCGACGGCGGGATCCGCCACTGCCGCGGACCTGGCGGGCATCCGGTGGCCCAGCGGGTTGAAGTGGCCGGCGAAGATCTCAGCGAAGGAGTAGGCAGTCTCGGCGTGCTCGGACAGGTCCACGCCCGCAGTTTCGGCCTCATGGCTGACACGGAAGCCGATGAACCGGTTGATGGCCCGGCCGATGATCAGGGTGACGACGCCGGACAACAGGACGGTGACCATTACCGCTGCGGACTGCGCCACCAGCTGCTGGAAGCCGCCGCCGTAGAAGAGGCCGCCGCCTTCACCGTCAACCGGGAGGGCGATAAAGCCCAGGGCCAGGGTTCCGATGAGGCCGGCGCCGAGGTGGACGCCCACCACATCCAGGGAGTCGTCCAGGCCGAAACGGTATTTCAGGTCAACAAACACGCAGCAAGCTGCCCCGGCTACCAGGCCCAAGCCGATTGCGGCCACTGGGCTGATGTTGGCACAGGAGGGCGTGATGGCCACCAGGCCGGCGACCACGCCCGACGCTGCACCCAGCGAGGTGGGGTGCCCGTGGCGGACCTTCTCTACGAGCAGCCAGCTGAGCATGGCCGCGGCCGGAGCAACCAGGGTGTTCACCCAGATCAGGCCGGCCTGCTCGGCCGTGGTGGCGGCGCCGCCGTTGAACCCGAACCAGCCGAACCAGAGAATGGCCGCACCGAGCATGATGAAGGGGACATTGTGCGGGCGGTGGCTTGGGTCCTTCGCAAAACCGTGACGCTGCCCTACCACCAGGGCCAAGACCAGGGCCGCCGTTCCCGAGCTGATTTCCACTACCGCGCCGCCGGCAAAGTCGATCACCTGGCCGAAGACTGCGGTCATGGCACCGCCTGCGCTCATGAGCCCGCCGCCCCAGATCATGTAGGCGAGGGGGCAGTAGACCAGCGTCACCCAGACCGGCACAAACACGGCCCAGGCGCTGAACTTGGCGCGGTCCGCAATGGCGCCGCTGATCAGTGCCACAGTGATGATCGCGAACGTGGCACTGAAACCGGCTTTGATCAGATCGGGGGAGCCCATGAGGCTCTGCAGGCCGAAGTTGGCGAACGGGTTCCCGAAGATGCCCAGGAAGCCCTCACCCGTGGTCATGGAATAGCCCCACAGAACCCAGACAACCCCTACGAGTCCGGCGGAGATGAAGCTCATCATGATCATGTTGAGGGCGGCTTTGGCCCGGGTCATGCCGCCGTAGAACAGGCCCAGCCCGGGGGTCATGAGCAGCGCCATTGCCGCCGCGATCATCAGCCAGACATGTTGCGCAGTGAGATGCACCGGCGTCCCTTCCCATTGATCCAGATCTCCGGGACTTCTGCCCGGGCAATCCCCCTGATCAATCGTCGTGGTGCCGTGTTTCGTTCTGTACCGCAGCACGTTGCGTGCTTGTTACGTAACGGGCCGTTGCGTGAAAACCGCGTAACCGCCATGTTTCGCGCAGGTTAAATGGGGGCCCGCCGGAGGCGTAAGACCGGGCGACGACGGTGGAACGCGGCCCCGCATTTCCTGAACGTCACCAGCTGCTCACCGCCCGTCCCGGCTACTGCTTGTAACCCTCCACCTCGCTGACGGAGCGGGTGGACGCCTCGTCCGGATTCTCGCCGGACTCCAGCTTGGCACGGCGCTGCCGCAGCAGATCCCAGCACTGGTCCAGGCTCTCTTCCACCTGCCTCAGCCGCGTCCCGTCCGGTGCTTTGCCAGCGCCGGACGCTTCGCGGAGTTCGTGCTCTTCCGCGACGAGCGCCTGAATGCGGCCTAAAATGTCCTGATCGTTCATGGCTTCTCCTTGGCTCCTTGGCGGGTCCCCTCAGGCTAATGAGTCCCGCTGGAAGTCACCAGCGATATTTCCGGGGGCCCAACCACCGGTAGCATCATTTCCATGCCCACCGTGCTCGAAATGGCAGGTCCCATCCTGGAGGTCCTGACCTGGTTGTGCCTGCCTGCCGGGCTTGGCCTGCTCTTCTACTCCGGTATCCTGCGCCGTTTTGTGCACCCGTGGTCTGTGGCTGAAGCCGTGGTCTACGCGGACGAGAGCGGAACGGGGTTCCGCTGGTTCGACCGCAAATTCCAGGTCCACCACGCGCCGATGTCGCCTTATGACATCAGGGAGCTGGCCGTCGGTGACACCCTGCCGATCTACTACCACCCCAAGCGCCCCACCCAGTGGCAGACCGCAGCGCCCGAGGAGGTGGGGAGAACCGCCGTCGTGCTTGGCCGCGTGCTCACCGGAATCGGCGCCGCGGCGCTCATCGTTGGGTTCTTCCTGCCGATGTTCTGACCCCCAAGGTGAGGCCGCCGTGCCCTGGTCTTAACAACTGCCATGGCCTGGCGTGTTGCCCATGGCTGCCGGACCCAACGCGGGTTTGGACGGACCCGCATCCGATGCAATCGGGGCCTAGGCGGCCAGCACCACACCAATGCCAAGCGCGCCCAGGACGACCCCGGCAAAGGCGGTCCAGAGCACAGCGGAGGTATCGGCGTCGATACTCTCCCGCGTGATGCCGCGGGCGCTGGCGCCATAGCGGCGACGCTGGGTGAAGTAGATGGCCGCCGCGGCGGCGGCGGACACAGCGAACAGCAGCAGGATGGGCCATCCGTGGTGGGGGAGCCAGCGCAGGAAAATAGCGCTGACGGTCACCAGGGCCAGCATGGTCCGGCCCCACGCCAGCGTGGTCCGTTCGGGCTGGAGCCCGGGATCGCCGTGCGGCGCCGGGTCCGGCACCCTGGTGCGCGCCATAACGCTAACGCCAGAGGATAAAGACGAGGACGACGGCGGCAGCCAGGGCCCCGGCGCCGGCCAGCAGCGGAACGATAAGCGGCAGCGGGAGCGGGGTTTTGTTGCGCATGCTCCGCTCCACGCGGAGCCAGCGCCCTGCGGCGCCGGCGCTCAGCAGCATGCCAAGGAGCAGAAGCAGCACGGCCAGACTCTTGCGGACGGGCTCAAGGAAGAGGTCCGAGGTGAAGGCCTCGAGGGCGATGCCGCCGGCCAGGAGCGCCAGCGCGGTGCGGATCCAGGCGAGGAAGGTCCGTTCGTTGGCGAGGGTGAAGCGCGGGTCGGGTTCGGTGCCGCCGGGCAGCAGCCGTTCGGCTATCCGTCCGCGCGACGGCGGGGGAGGCAGCGACGGCGGGGTCGACGGCGGCAGGGGACCGCTCGGAGGGGGCTGGTTGCTGGACACGGGGCCAGTTTAGCCGCCGGGAATGCGGTCGCTGTGTCGCGTCAGCCGGCGTTCCGTGGTGCGAACATGATGACGGCCACGCCCGCCAGGCAGATTACGGAGCCCGCTACGTCCCACCGGTCCGGCCGGAAGCCGTCAAAGATCATGCCCCAGGCCAGCGAGCCGGCCACGAACACACCACCGTAGGCCGCCAGGATCCGGCCGAAATGGGCATCGGGCTGCAGGGTGGCAACAAAACCGTAGACGCCCAGGGCAATGACGCCGAGCCCCGCCCACCACCAGTCCTTGCCTTCGCGGACGGCCTGCCACACGAGCCAGGCGCCGCCAATTTCAGCCACCGCGGCCAGGACGAAAAGCACAGCCGTTTTGGCGATCGACGCCGTCTCAGCAGGAATGTTCACAGGTTCATCATGCCAGCCGGGAATGCAGTCGCTGCCGGGGCACTTAGGCCAAACATGCTGCGTATCGGATTCCTCTCCTTCGGTCAATGGGGCCCGGCCAGGATTCACAGACCAGAACTGCGGGCGAGGCCCTGCTGCAGGGCATTGAGCTTGCGGTCGCCGCGGAGGGACCAGGTGGGGGTCATTGACGGCCTGACCGCCCGCTTCGGCAAGACGTACGCCGGCGCCCCGGACGTCCTGGCTGAGCAGTTGGCGGCCGACGCCGCCGTCCAGTCAGCCGACACGCTGCTCCTGACGGTTACCAACCAGCTGGGCGTGGATTTTAATGCCAAGATGCTGGGCAATATAGCCCGGCGCATTGCTCCGGCCGTCGGCTGGACGCCGGCCGGCTCTTGATCCGGCGTAATTCCGCTGGGTGATCGGGCAAGGGATATCCTGAGAGGGTGCGGGCCATTGCGGCCCGGCTATTCCCACGGCCTAGAGAGGGTCACTATGTCCGAGAAGCTCCACCTGAAGCCGGAAGACGAGTTTCCGGATGATCTGTCCACCATTCCGGACCGGGAGCTGCAGATTCTGGACAGCCAGGTTCAGCGTCAACTGGACTATGAGTACGTGGCCGAGGGCGAACCGAACCCGGAGACGGAGTTCCGGCACGAGGACCTGGACGAGGAATTCGAGGAGCGGGACCGCCGCTGAAAACCGCCCTCTGCCGTCGGGCTGGCCCGTCCCGGCGACCTGCTGTGGAAATAAGTCAGCATCCTTACTAATATTCTTCTGGAACCATCAACGAGCCGCAGCCGTTAGGCTTATAGCGGGCTTGGGGGATCGAACTGCCCACTATTACAGCATGGCTGCGCAACGGTCAGGAGAGAGAAACATGGCTCGCGCCGCTAAAGGAATACTTGCATGATCCGGCTACGTCAGCTGGCCCAGGCTGCCTCCGTCTTGACCTCACCCTTGTCGCCCGAAGATGTGCTGGCGCTGTTCAACCCTGTCTTCTCCGCGCGCCAGCTGCGCGGCGTGGTGACCCGGGTAGTCCAGGAAACTGCGCAGTCGGCCACCATCTTTTTCCGCCCCGGCCGCGGTTGGCACTCACACCTGGCCGGCCAGTGGGCGCGCATCGGCGTTGAGCTCGACGGGGTCCGCCACTGGCGCTCGTACTCCCTGAGTGCCCCCGCGGGCAAGGACCCCGCCATCACCGTCACCGACGTCGGCGCCGTTTCGGGCACCCTGGTACGCACCACCAAGCCCGGCGACGTCCTGTTCCTCGCCCCGCCGCAGGGTGACTTCATCCTCCCGGAGCACCCGCGGCCGCTGCTGATGGTCACCGCGGGAAGCGGCATTACTCCGGTGATGTCCATGATCCGCACGCTGGTCCCGCGCCGCCCGGACGCCGACGTCGTGCTGGTGCACTCGGCCCGCACCCCCGGCGAGAGCCTTTTCCGCGAGGAACTTGCCGAACTGGCCGACCAGTTCCCCAACTTCCGCCTGGCCCACTGGTACACGGGCGAGCAGGGCAGGATGGACCTGACCAACACCGCAGAGCTTGACCAGATCTGTCCGGACTGGAAGGAACGCGCCGCCTACGCCTGCGGCCCGGACAGTTTCCTGGACGACGCCGAGGCGCTGTGGAAGCAGGCCGCGCTCACCACCGCTGCCCCCGGTTCGGACGTCGCGATCGCCGGTGATCCCGGCAACCTCATGATCGAACGCTTCAACACCACCTTCGCCGGAGGTGTGGGGCACGACGGCGGCCTGGTCACCTTTGAGGCGTCGGACCGGGAAATCGACGCCGACGGCGACACCCCGCTGCTCGACGTCGGCGAGGACGCCGGGGTGCTGATGCCCAGCGGGTGCCGGATGGGCATCTGCCATAGTTGTCTTACCCCGCTCCTGGCCGGACAGGTCCGTGATCTTCGCACCAACGAGATCCACGGCGAGCCCGGCCAACTGATCCAAACGTGTGTCTCGGCAGCCGCCGGACCCGTCAACCTCGAACTCTGAGGAGCCTCACCGCATGTCAGTAGTTTCAGAAAACAAGACAGTTTCCGAAGGCAAGACCGCCCCCTCCGGAGCGTCAAGGACGCGCCCCGGAGCGCTGGCCGAGTCCGGCAGCCCTTCGGTCCGCCCTCCCACGGCCGCGCACCTTTCGGATGAGCAGGTAGCTGAGCTGGGGCGGGAACTCGACGCGATCCGCGACGACATCCTCGCCAAGCGCGGAGCCTCCGACGCCGCCTACATCCGGCGGATCATCAAGGTCCAGCGCGGGCTGGAAATCTCGGGCCGCGCGGCACTCCTGGTCAGCAAGAACAAGGCGGCCTGGGTTACCGGCACCACGCTCCTGAGCCTGGCCAAGATCCTCGAAAACATGGAAATCGGGCACAACGTGCTGCACGGCCAGTGGGACTGGATGCGGGACCCGGACATCCACTCCACCACCTGGGAGTGGGACTTCGTCACCCCCTCGCGCTCCTGGCAGCACACCCACAACGACCTCCACCACCGCTGGACCAACGTGGTGGGCAAGGACAACGACGTCGGGTACAACCTCCTGCGCATGGACGAGAGCCAGCCGTGGGTGCCCGCGAACCTGGGCAACCCGCTGTACAACGCCATCCTGGCACCCCTTTTCGAGTGGGGCATCGCCATCTACGACCTCGAGCTCACCGATTTCAAAGAGGGCAGGAAGTCCAAGGAGGCCCTGCTCAAGGACCTCAAGGCACTGGGCAAGAAGGTTGTCACCCAGTTCACGAAGGACTACGCGGCCACTCCCGCCGTCGCCATGCTCACCGGCTCCGGCAAGCAGGCCCTCTACGGCACCCTGACCGCAAACGCCGTCCGTAACGTCTGGGCACACGCGGTGATCTTCTGCGGCCACTTCCCGGAAGGCACGGACACCTTCAGCGAGGAAATGGTTGAAGGCGAAACCCGCGGTGACTGGTACGTCCGCCAGATGATCGGCTCAGCCAACATCTCCGGGTCCAAGTTCATGCACCTGATGACCGGCAACCTGTCGCACCAGATTGAGCACCACCTCTTCCCGGACCTGCCGTCCAACCGGTATGCCGAGGTAGCCCCGCTGGTCCGCGAAATCTGCGAGCGCTACGGCCTGAAGTACACCACAGGTCCGCTGCTGAAGCAGGTGGGTTCAACCTGGGGCAAGATCTTCAGGCTGGCACTGCCGGGCAAGGCCGCACAGGCCTAAGGCGGCAGAGCACAACAGACGGTGGAGGGGCCAGGCGAATGCCTGGCCCCTCCACCGTCTGCCGCTTCCTTCTACTTTTTCAGGAAGGCGAGCAGGGCCTCGTTGACCTCCGCGGCGTGCGTCCACAGCATGCCGTGCGGGGCGCCGTCGATCTCCACATACTCGGCGCTGGGCAGCGCCTTGGTGAACCGGCGGCCGGTCACGTCGATGGGCAGGATGTTGTCCGCCGTGCCGTGCACAATCAGGGCAGGAACATCGATCTTGGGGATGTCTGCCCGGAAGTCGGTCAGCCAGGTGGGCTGGGCTGCGACCAAGGCGGTGGCTCCTGCGGCGGCCGCCACATTCCAGCTGGCATCCACTGCTTCCTGGCTGAGGCGGGGGGTGCCCAGGAACGTGTCGGTGTTGTAGAAGTTCTTAAAGAACTCCCTCAGGAACGCGTACGGGTCCGCGGTGACGGCTTCGGTGAGCCCGTCAAAGACATCCTGCGGAACGCCTTCGGGATTGTCGTCGGCCTTCAGGAGGAAGGGTTCCAGCGATCCCAGGAAGGCTGCGCGGGCAACCCGGGCCGATCCGTAGGTGCTGATATACCGGGCCACTTCGCCGGTGCCCATGGAGAAGCCCACCAGCGCGGCATCGTTCAGGTCCAGGGCGGTCAGGAGGGTGTCCAGGTCGGCTGCGAAGGTGTCATAGTCGAAGCCTTCGGTGGTCTTGCTGGACTGGCCGAACCCCCGGCGGTCGTAGGTGATGACCCGGAACCCGGCCGCCAGGAGTGCGGTGGTCTGCTTCTCCCAGGAGGCGCCGTTTAGCGGGTAGCCGTGGATCAGGACCACCGGCTGTCCGCTCCCGTGATCCTCGTAGTAAAGCTCGATGTCTGTGCTGTTCTCGGTTCCAACGTTTACGTAGGCCATCAGCGGTCCTTTCGAAGGTTCGGAATCAGGTGCAGGGCAGAACGCGCAAAGCCGCGCCCGGCATTCCCTACTCTAGGGAACGCCCGGCGCGGCTCCAAGGGCGCGGCTACTGGGGCGCGGCTACTGGGAGGGCTGGGGCAGTTCGCACTCAATCTTGGGATTGACGCCCATGTAGTTCAGGGGACCCGCCACGATGGTCACGGCCACCGTTCCCGCCTGGGCGCAGGTTCCGGGGGCGCCGCCGAAGTAGCCGCGCTGCCAGGCGGCGATTCCGCCGATGATCAGCCAGATGACAATCAGTGCTCCGAGAAACTTCATAATGTCCTCCCCTGGCCGTGGCCGCCCGTGCGTTCAAGTATGCGCCGTTATCCGGAATGCGCACAGGGTCAGGGGAGGCGGGCCGAATCCGCCCGCCTTCCCCCACCCCCGGACGCTCTCTCACTTAATGCAGGAA
>NZ_JACXBW010000027.1 GCF_014712225.1 Pseudarthrobacter sulfonivorans | reverse complement strand
CGCTGCATACATGAAACTCAAGATGCCCCGTCACGCTGCGCTCTGCGATCTGGAGCCGGCTCAGGTATCCAGCAAAAGGTCTACCGTCCCTGACGCTGGCCTCTTCGGCTTTCTAACCAATCTGATGTATGGGGAGTAAATAGCGGGAAGGAATGCATTACTGAATTGTCCACACCTCCTTAATGCCAGTCAGTTTTACGTCATCGAGCTAAACACTTAGTCACTTGCCTTGGAGTTTAAATTGAAAACAGACCAGACGGAATGGACTGCTGCTGTGCGTACACTGCGGTCCCCAAAGCAGCCGAACCACAACTATTTCCAGATCACTGGCGTGGTTGGTCATGGAGACCAACGTGGACGCCTGATGGGCTTCCCCACGGCGAATATCGCCATACCGCCCAATGGCGGGCGCAACGGCGTATGGGCTGGCACGGTCCACCTCGACTCACCGGATCAACGCTCCCTTCATGTCGCCGCCATATCTATCGGCGACCGGCCGACTTACTACGCCCGAGGGCAGAGCCTGCTGGAGGCGAACCTTTTGGACTACACCGGCGACCTTTACGGACAAACCGTTGTGGTGACGCTGCGCCTCCTCATCCGTCCGCAACGCAAGTTCGCCGGTACGTCTGAGCTCGTGGACCAGATCCAAGACGACGTGGCTCGTGTCCGCAGCTGGGCTCTGCAGGCAGGATTGGGGAGCTGCCTCCGTGCCCAAGAGCAGCCCAGTCGCTCGCCTTCGAACCCCATAGGCACCCCGCACCCCATTCCCATCGGGCACCGGCGCACTGATCGGGGCGCTTCGCTGTCGGAATTTCTACCGCTGAACGGCTAGCGGACTAGCCGGCCCTCGCGGGTGAATTGATTTGTTGAGATGAACGACGGCGGGACTTCCCGTCGTCGTCCGCCCACCTCAGCGTCAGGAGACCCCGGCGAGGACGCCGTCGATCCGTGTCAGCAGACCCGGCCAGCCGTTGCCCATCCCCTCGATCGCCTGCCTGCCCATGGGGGTGTCGAGGCGGAAACCGGCGTGCTCGTGGTGAAGGACTGTGCCGTCGTCGACAGATTCCAGCCGCCAGGTGATCGTGGTATCCAGCATGCCGTCGGAGAACAGGAAGGTGATCGACTTGCCGGGGTCCACGGTGAGGACTTCGCACTGCTGCTGGCCCCAGGAGCCCATGTCCATGGTGAAGCGGTGGCCCACGACGGGGGCGATGTCGCCCGGCGCCCACCAGCGGGCCAGGAGTTCGGGTGTTGTCAGCGCAGCCCAGACGGCCGCACTGGGGTGCGGGAAGCGGCGCTCGAGCCGGATGGCGTTCTCGGTCATGACGGTTTCTCCTCGTCCAGAAGTTCTCCCAGCGCATCGAGGCGCCGGTTCCAGTAGTGCTTCAGGTGCTTCACCCGGTCGCGCCCGTCCGCGATTCTATGTCGGAATCCCGACGCCCACCCCGCCGCTGCCCCGGCGTAGGATCCTGCCTATGGAATTCGTCGTGATGTACAACGTTCGCGAGGGCGTGGACCGCTCTCAACTATTCGAGGTCTACCCCCGCCACAAAGCCTACTTTGAAGCATTCCATGCCGCTGGCGGAGGACTCATCGCGCTGGGCCCGTTCCAGACTGCGGATCCGGCCGGCGGGTCGATGGGGATTTTCGCCTCGCGCGAGGACGCCGAGCGCTTCATCGCCGAAGATCCCTTCGTCACCGAGGGGCTCGCCGATCCAAGAATCCTGGAGTGGGACGCCGTGCGCTTCGAGTAAGTGCCCTCGAAGCACCAGGGCCTGGGAACAACTACTGACCGGCCCCTTCCGGGGCTCAAGCGGAGGCGTGCTGGATATCGGCGGCGCCCTCATTTCCCGTCATTGTGTCGGGTGCTGCAGTTCCATCGTCCTCGTAGTGCGTGGCGCCGGCGAGGTCGCGGCCGGCCACGTAACCGAAGGTCAGCGCCGGACCCAGATTGATGCCCCCGGCGGGGTAGTGCCCGCCCATGACTGAGGCCTGGTCATTGCCCGCGACGTACAGGCCACCGATGGGCCGGCCCTGGTTATTCAGAACCCGTGCCCGTGAATCGGCTGCGAGCCCGGCGAAGGTACCGAAGGATCCCGGGACGATCCTGACGGCGTAGAACGGCCCCTTTTCCAGCGGACGCAGCGAGGGGTTCGGGGTGTTCGTGGGGTCCCCGCCGTAGCGGTTGAATTCGCTGGCGCCGCGGTCGAAGTCGGGGTCAACGCCCTTGCGGGCGTTGACATTGAACTCCGCAACGGTGGCGGCAAGACCGTGCGGATCGATGCCGCAGGCTGCGGCCAGTTCCTCGAGCGTGTTGCCCTTCTTGAGGTACCCGGAGCGCAGGTAGGGGAACAGCGGCACCGGAAGCGGCTTGGCCATGCCCAACGGGAACTTGCGCACGAACGCCGCGTCTGCGATCTGCCAGGCCTCCACCGGCTCACCCTCCGGGGTGGCTTTGAGCAGGCCTTCGACGTAGTCATAGTAGCCATTGGCCTCGTTGACGAACCGCCTGCCGTCCCGGCGGACGCCGATGCTGCCAGGCTTGGCCCGGTCCATGATGTGCGGGAAGGTTCCGGTGCGCCCGTTGCGGTAGGGGACCAGTGAGACCGGGCACCAGGCGGCCGGGGACTCCACATCGGTCTCGAAGCGTGCGCCCACGGCCTGGGCCATGGTGATGCCGTCACCGGTGGTTTCCTTCGGCGCGAGCGTCCAGTGCTCCCGGCCGGTGGGCGTCTTCGGGAACAGCTCCTTGCGTCGGGACACGTCGTTGGGGAACCCGCCGGCGGCCAGGACGACGCCGCGGGAGGCGTTGATCTGCAGCTCGCCGTCCGGGGAAAGTACGACGGCGCCAGTCACCTTCCCGGACGCGTCGGTCAGCAGGTGCCGGGCCGGGGTGGAGACGCGGATCTCCACGCCGAGGTCATCGGCGGATTTCAGCAGCCGGCCGGTCAGGGCGGTCCCGTTGACCAGCTGCATGTTGCGCCGGTGGGTGACGAGGTCCAGGGCATGGAATGCAACCCGCCAGCCGGCGTGGAAGATGCCCTTGATGTTGCCTTGGGAAGCGGAGAGGAATTTGGTCAGGTCAGGGCCTGCCATGATGCCCATCCCCAGGAATGAGGTCTCGTAGAGCTGGTGGCGCATCTTGGCGCGGAGCTCAGGCTTGATTTTGCGGGCGTTCAACGGTTTTGGCCCCACCGATCGGTGGCCGGTACCCGCGCCGGGAGTGCTGCCGTAGATGTCCTTGATCTTGGTTCCCGGGACAAACTGGAGGCTGGTTTTGTCCTGGAAGAAGCCCACCATGTGAGGGACCGCCTCCAGGAATGCCTCCACCCGCTCTTCCTGGTAGTTCCTGCCGAGCCGGTGGCGCAGGTAGGTGCGGAACAGTTCGCGGTCCTCGTTGACGCCGTCGGCTTTGGCCAGCGGGTTGCCCGGGGTCCAGGCCCAGCCGCCGGACCAGGACGTGGCGCCGCCGCAGACGTCGGCCTTTTCAACAACCACCACCTTCAGTCCGTGGTAGGCGGCGGTCACGGCGGCGGACAGACCGCCCGCGCCGGAGCCGACCACCAGGACATCGCAGTCCAGGCTCGGAAGGGCAGATGAAGGATTTACGGGTGCAGTCATGTTCAGTGCTTTCTCAGTGGAAGTAGGTGTCGGAATCCAGGCGCGGCGGTGCACCGGTTTCGAGTCCATCAATCGCAGCCATTTGCTGCTGGGTCAGGGCGAAACCGAAGACGTCCAGGTTTTCCCGTTGGCGCTGGTTGTCCGCGGACTTCGGCGCCGCCACCCGGCCGTGCTGGACATGCCAGCGAAGGACGATCTGGGCCGGGGTCCTGCCGAGCTTCCCGGCAGGACCGCTGACTGCCGGATGGCTGAGGAAGCTCCCGTTGCGGCCGAGGGGGCTGTAGGCGGCAGTGACTATTCCGTGTTCGCGGTGGTATGCCAGTTGCGCCGGTTGGCCGTGCTCGGGATCAACCTGCACCTGGTTCAGCGGGACGGCCACGCCGGCGTCCTGGACGGCCTGCAGGTGGGCCGGTTTGAAGTTTGAGACACCCCAGGTCCTGATGGAGCCGTCGTCAACGAGGTCCTGTAGCCCTTCGCAGGCTTCAACGAACCTCCCCTGGGCCGGGTTCGGCCAGTGCACCAGAAAGAGGTCCAGGTAGTCGGTGCCGAGCCGCTGCACCGCCTGGCCGAAGGCATCGCGCACTCCGCCCCGGCTGTGCCACCGGGTATTGAACTTGGTGGTGAGGAACAGGTCCCCGCGGTCGATTCCGCTGCGGCGGATGCCCTCCCCCACCGCCGCCTCGTTGGCATAGTTCTCGGCAGTGTCGATGTGCCGGTAGCCGTTACCGATGGCCTGGGCCACTGCGGCAGAAGCGGCCTCACCCGTCAGCGGCCACGTTCCCAGGCCGATCAGCGGTATGCGCACACCCGGCGCGAGTTCCGTCGTCGTGATTTCTGCAGCGGTGCCGCTCATTTTGTTCCCGTCCTCTGGAGATTTGCTGTTGCCTGGGCAGTTGCGGCCGCCGCCAGCACGGCGTCCACCCCGGACTTGAGCCGGCGCGCCCAGCCGAGCTCGCCGAGTAAGGCCACCCGTCGGTCCGACGGCGTCTCCGCACTCACCGGGATCCCCTGCGGCAGGGCGGCCACCACATCGGCCAGCCGGAATTCTCCTTCGCCGGGAACCTGACGTTCGGAGCGGGATTCGGCGACGAGCCCCTCGCGGCTGCCGGGGCGGGCCGCCGGGCCGTCGCACACCTGAAGGAGCGGCACGAGGTCTGCGTTGGCGCTTAGCTCCTCCCATTGGGCGGCTGCGTCCGGACCGTTGAAGCGGTTGAAGTGCAAAGTGTCCACCACGATCCGGCAGCCGGCCTGGCGGGCGATGTTCGCGGCCTGCGCGATGGACGCGACGGGCTGGTAGGAGATCGCCTCCAGAGTGGGTGTGATCCCGAAACCGCGGCCGTCCTCGGTCATCCGGGCCAGGGTATGGACCAGCCGGGCAGTGTCCGGATCAGCGCCGGCGACGGTGAGGGAACGTGCCCCCAGTGCCTGTCCTGCTTCCATCATGCGCAGCCATGCTTCGCGCTGGTCGCTGCCGTCCAGAAGCAGGAATTCGATGTCCCGCACGGTCACGCCGGTGTCCTGCATCCGCGCGAGGGTCTCCCGTAAAAGAGGCGATCCCGGCTGGAGGTTGTAGGGCCGTTCCGTTGGAGTCACCGGGCGGACGCGGACGCCGATGAAATCAAAGCCGGCTTCGGCAGCGATGCCCACCAGTTCAGGCGGGGCGGTGTTCAGCAGGGACAGCTGGGCCAGGCCGACGGGCCTGTGGGCGTTTCCGGTCATGACTGTGCTCCGTTCAGGCTCAGTTCGTTGTTTGTAGTGGTGCCCGTGGTCAGGAAAGAGGCGATCCGCTGTGCTGCGTCGTACCCGCTCTTGACGGCGTTGGAGGCGATGGCCGGGGTCTGGTCCACCACGGTTCCGGCCAGTGTCACCGGCACTCCGGCATCGCGGCTCAGGTCCGCGTCGCGGCGGTCCGCAGCGACGGTGCCATCCAGCGGGACCACGGAGCGCGAAACGAGGAGCGGTCCCGGGGCTTCCAGCCACTCGCCGGCGGGAGGAAGGCCCGGACCGGTGATCCGGACCCGGCCGCCGTCGTATTCCTCGATGCTTGAACCGAGCCGGATGCGCACCCGCGGATTGGCCTCGAGCCGGGGCACGGCCAGGATTTTGGCGCGGCGGCCGGACTCCGGCGCCAAGGCTGGCTGCGGGCCGATGAGCAGGACGGCAGTCCCCCGGTCGGCCAGCGTGTCCGCCACGCTCATGGCGACGGAATCCGCACCCCAGATGGTCACGGCATCCGGAACGGCGGAATCCGGTGCGCCAGATTCGAGGACCTCGGGGTGGGTGGCGAGCCACCTGCGCACATCCAGGACATTGGCGGAGTTATCCCCAGCAAATCCGCCAGCGGGCCGGAGGCCTCCGGTGGCCAGCACCACCGCGTCTGCTGCCGTGGAACGGACAAGGCCGTCAAGCTGGTCGGTGTCCACCCGCGATCCCAGCCGGACGTCGATGCCCAGCCGTGCATTCTCCTCGGCGGACCATTCGGTGAAGCGGTGGAAGTCCGGGGTGGACTTCATCCGCTCCGCCAGGGCGAACTGACCACCGGCGCGGGAGTCGTCGTCGAGCACGGTCACCTTTGCTCCTGCCTCGGCGAGTTCGCGGGCGGCCGTCAGGCCCGCGGGTCCGGCACCCACCACCACCACGCGGGAACCTTCGCGAACGGCGGGTGTCGGGACGGGGACGCGGGAACGTCCTACCTCAGGGTTGACGGTGCAGGTGACCTGGCCCAGGCCCAGGTTGTCGATGCAGACGTTACAGGCGATGCAGGGCCGGTAACACTCGTCGCGCAGGACGCCGCCCACGAACGCCGGGTCCGCGTGGATGGCCCGGGCCAGGCTGACGAAATCGCAGGTCCCCTCCCGGAGTACCTCTTCGATGATGGCCGGGGAGTTCAGCCTGCCGGCCATACCGAGTGGAAGTCCGAACTGGCGGTAGGCCTTGGCGTAGTCGGCGAGGATGCCGGGCTTCCATTCGCCGGACTGCACAATCCATTCCCCGGCTTCGTAGCTGCCGGCAGAGATGTCCAGGAAGTCCAGCTGCTCCAGGTGGGCCTTGGCGATGATGGCCACCTGCTGTTCGGCCGTGATGCCGTCCGCCGGGCCCTCCACGACGGAGACGCGCATGCCTACGATGGTGTCCGGGGCGGCTGCCCGCACGGCATCGATGACGAGGTTCATGAAAAGTTCGGGTGCGGCGAATTCGTCGGTGCGGTGGTTGGTGAGGGGCGACATGAACTGGTGGATCAGGTAGCCGTGGGCGCCGTGGATGTTGATGATGTCGAAACCGGCCTGCACCGCCCGGCGGGCAGCGTGGGCGTAGGCCTCCACCAGCGCGTGGCACTCCTCGACGGTAAGTTCACGGGGAACCTCGCCGCCGGCCACCTCGCACGCCACCGGTGAGGGCGCCAGGTTTTTGTACCCCGTGAGGGCGGACTGGGCGGTGCGGCCGCCGTGGTTAAGTTCGACGGCGGCGAGCGCACCTTCGGCGTGCAGGGCGTCCGTGAGCTTTCGCAGGCCCGGGATCATGGCGTCACTGTGCAGGCCCAGTTGGTGAGTGCGGCCCCTACCGTCCGCGCGGACATAGGTGGCTTCGGTGGTCACCATGCCCAGGCCGGCTTTGGCGCGGGTCACCAGGTAGTCGATGTACTGCTCGGTGATGTGACCGTCCGTGGTCCCGTAGTTGCGTTCCATCGGCGCGGAGGCGAGCCTGTTACGGAGGGTTGTTGGGGTGCGGCCGTTGCGCCCCAGTGTCAGGGGCCTAGCGGCGTAGCGTGTGTTCTGTTCCATGGGTGTTCCTTAGCCCGCAACCTGTGCGAGGGGTCGTGTGCTTTCTGGCAGCAGTGCGAAGCGGACTGGATTGCCGGTCCGGGACGATTCGTAAACCGCCAGCAGTATCCGCAAGGCCTTCGTCGCGTCCTGGCCGGTGATGGACGGTTCCCCGCCTCCGCGGAGGCTCCGGACAAAATCACGGACCTGCGCCGTGTGGTGCGGGATGAGCTGGCCGTTGATCGTCGCGAGGCTGACGTTCGGGTCAACTCCGTCCGGGTAAACAGGCTCGGTGCTGATCGAACCGGCCAGGGCCCACAGGTCCACGCGTCCGTCGCTGCCCTCCGGGAATTCCGTCAGGGAAGCGGACGCTCCGGTCTCCCCCGTGACCCGGATTTGCACGCCCAGGCTCGGGGACACCGCCGTCGATGCTTCCAGGGTGGCCATGGCGCCGGAGGTGAACGTGATGATGGCTGTCGCCGAGTCTTCCACTTCGATGTGCTCGCCGTGTTTGTAGGTGCTGATTTTTCCGTAGACCTCGGCCACGTCTCCCATGAACCACTGCAAGAGGTCGATGTAGTGGATGGCCTGGGTCATGAGGACCCCGCCGCCGTCACTGGCCCAGGTCCCGCGCCAGGCGTCGCGAGAGTAGTACTCCGGGTCGCGGTGCAGCATCACCGAGCATTGGCCCATGATGGGCTTGCCCAGGGTGCCGTCGTCGATCGCTGTGCGGATGCGCTGCGCGGCGGGCCAGAACCGGCGCTGGAACAGGACGCCGAGTTTCAGGCCCGCGTCATCGCAGGCTTGCACCATGCGTTCTGCGGATGCCAAGTCGGTGGCAATGGGCTTTTCACAGAGCACGTGGACTCCTGCGGCCGCGGCCTGCAGCACCACATCCTCGTGCGTGGGGTGCGGGGTGCAGACCGAGACGATGTTCAGGTCCAGCGCCAGGAGCTCCTGGACCGTGTTGACGGCTGCAGGGATTCCCCAGGCATCCGCGGTGTCCCGGGCGCGCTGGAGGTCGATGTCGCAGACTCCCACGATGACGGCGTCGTCCAGGGCGCGGAACGCCTCGAGGTGGTTGCGGGAGATCGCCCCGCATCCTGCGATTCCGATGCGGAGGGGGCGGGCGGTGACAGGTGATGGGGTGATCATCAACAGGTGCCATCTTTCTGGTGCTGGTAGGAAATGGTGGTGAGGTCCGGCAGAGGCTGGGGCGGGGCTAGTAGGTGGCCCGGCCGCCTGACAGATCGAAGACGGAGCCGGTGGTGTAGGAGGCCGCCGGAGAAACGATGAATTCGATGAGGGCGGCCGCTTCGGCGGGTGTGCCGAACCTGCCCATCGGGATCTTGGCGGCCTGGGCCGCCTGCTGTTCTTCCGGAACCTCGGCGAAAAGCGGGGTCACCACATTGCCCGGGGCGAGGGCATTGATGGTGACGCCGAACAAGGCGAACTCCTTGGCGAGTGACTTGACCAGGCCCAGGATCCCGGCCTTGCTGGCTGAGTAGGCGGCATGTTGACCACGCCTTCCTTGCCCGCCGTCGAGGAGATGTGGACCAGGCGGCCGTAGCCTGCCTCGGCCATCCGCGGCAGGACGGCCTGCGAGACAATGAACGCCCCTGTCAGGTTGATCTTCATGATGCGTTCGAAGTCTTCGACCGAGGTGGCGGCTGCCGGGGCCACGGGACCCAGGATGCCCGCGCAGTTCACCACGGCGTCGAGCCCGCCCATATCCAGGACCGCCGCGGAGACGGCAGCCGCAACCGATGCGGGGTCGGTAACGTCCATGGCGAGTGAGGCGCCTGGTCCGCCGGGCCAGGTGGCCGAGGGCAGGTCCGCACCCGTCACCGCGGCGCCGGACGCCCTGAGGCGCGCTGCCGTCGCACGTCCGATGCCGCTGGCCGCCCCGATGACGAGGCAGCGGGACTCGGCCATGGTGCTCGGTGCCTGGGAATCCATAGCTAGCTGACCGCCTGTCGGAACGTGGCCAGCATGCGCTCGGCATCGGCGGGGATGCCGGTGAAGAGCTCGAAGGCGGCGGCTGCCTGCCCCACCACCATGCGTCCGCCGTCGAGCACGGCGCAGCCCTTGCCGCGGGCCGCCCTGATCAGTTCGGTTTCGAGCGGCCGGTAGATCACGTCCGCGACCCACAGCCCGGAGTGGAGCAGGCTGGGATCCACAGGCATTCCCGGGTGGCCGGTCATGCCGATGGGTGTGGAGTTCACCAGTCCGTCCGCCTCCCGGATGCTGCTGGCCACTGAATCCGTCCGGGTCACTGACAGCCGGCTGTCCGGAAAATGCGGGGCCAGCCGGGCGGCTAGGGCTTCGGCGCGGGCCGGTTCAATGTCGGCGATGACCAGGTGCCGGGTTCCGGTGCTGAGGAGGCCGAAGGCCACTGCCGCGCCAGCACCCCCGGCACCGATCTGCACCACTGAGCCGGTGGCGGCGGACGGGAGGCCGGCCCGGAGGCCGCCGGTGAAGCCCGTGTGGTCCGTGTTGTGGCCCACGGCCTTGCCGTCCTGAAAGGTGATGGTGTTGACGGCACCGAGGATCCGGGCCTCGCGGGAAAGCTCGTCCAGGCCGTCCTGAACCAGTTGCTTGCTCGGGTGGGTGACGTTAAGGCCGTCGAATCCGAGATCGGCTGCGTGCCGGACCAGCGCCGCGGAGCTTTCCGCAGGTTGTCCGATGGCGTCCAGATCGATGACGCGGTAGGTGTAGGCAAGGCCCAGCCTGTCCGCTTCGGCTTCGTGCAGGCCCGGGGTGAGCGATCCCTCGATGCCGGACCCGAGCAGGCCCACCACGAACCGGTGGCTGGTATCGGCTTTGGGCGGCCGGAATGCCCGGGTGCCCGCCAGGGTTTGCTGGCTCATGCCCGTGCCTTGTCGGCAACTGCGGGGGATGCGTCGCCGGTGCCGGACTGGCGCGCTGCGGGTTCCGGGGTGGCTGACGACGCCGCGTGGCGCCGCGGGTCGGATTTCTTCAGTCCCAGCAGGGCCGTCGGAGTCCTGAACGTCTCGGGTGCCAACAGCGCTGCGACTGCGGAGATGGCGCAGGCCACGGCGGCGAACGTTGCCACCGGCACCCAGTTGGCTTTGTCGCCACCGATCAGCAGCTCGGAAATGACCGGCGCGAATCCTGCCAGGAGCAGGCCGAACATGAGGCTGATGGCCATGCCGGAGTAGCGGACCTTGACCGGGAACTGCTCGGGGAAGTAAGCGGGGTAGATGGAGTTGGACCCAGTGTAGGCAACGCCGATGAGCAGGATGCCGGTCACAAAGATCAGCGGAACATTGGCCGCGGACAGGGCCGAGAAGAACACGAAGATCATTGCCATCTGCAGCACCAGCCCGGTGACGAAGACGGGTTTGCGGCCGATCCGGTCTGCGAGGATGCCGGCCAGGGGGCCCATGGCCACGGCGGCGAGGTTGGCCACGGCGATCACCGTCAGCATCAGCCCTCTTTCAACGCCGATCACAGACGTGGCGTAGGACAGCGCGAAGACGTTGATGATGGTGTTGATGATGGTGAACAGCGACATGGCGGTGACACGGATGACGGTGACCCAGTGGTGCCGGAACAGGGTGACGAGAGGAACCTTGACCACTTCGTCTTGGGCTTTGACTTGCTCGAACACCGGCGGCTCTTCGAGGAGGCGGCGGAGCACAAAGGCGATGACGGTCACCAGTGCGCTGGCGAGGAAGGGAATGCGCCAGCCCCAGGCAAGCAGCTGGTCCTCGGGCATGGACGCCACGGGAATGAACACCAGCGTGGAAAGCACAATGCCGAACATGATGCCGCTCATCGTCCAGCTGGTGTAGAAGGCGCGCTTCCTCTCAGGTGCGTGCTCGAGGGTGAGGGAACTGGACCCCGGCGATTCGCCGCCGGCGGAGAGTCCCTGCAGGAGCCGGAGAGCCACGATGAGGATCGGCGCTGCCATGCCAATGTCGTTGTAGGTCGGCAGGCAGCCGATGAGGAAGGTTGAGGAGCCCATCAGCAGCAGGGTGAGCAGGAGCACCTTCTTGCGGCCGAATTTGTCGCCGAGGTGTCCGCAGATCACGGCCCCCAGCGGACGGGCGATGTAGGCAACGCCGACGGTGGCGAAGGACAGCAGCATCGCCGAGGGACCGGGGGCGAAGAACAGCTTTCCAAAGATCAGCGCTGCGGCCGAGCCGAAGATGAAGAAGTCGTAGTACTCAAGTGCGCTGCCCACGAACCCCGAAACGGCTGCGATTTTCGCATTGTTCTTGGGGCGTGCTGGCGCCGATGTCGACACTGACATGGTGTTCCCTTCAGGTAACGGGACCGCTTCGGGGGGCCTCTTGGGCGGGCCGGCTGCGAAACGGTGTGCCGCGCTATGCGGCTTCTCCATCCAGTGTGACTGCGATCACTTAGTGTGTCCACGACTAAAATGGTCTATCACTATGCTGCAAATCAACTATATTGAGCGGGCGTCAGCTGGGGATCTCCGGAAAGATCTCCTCGACGACGGCGAGCACAGCCGCCAGCACGGCGGAGTCATTTTCCTCGGACCACGCGATGGCGTGATTCATGAAGTGCTGCGGGGGATCCAACGCCACGTATGTTGCGCCGGAGGGAATGATTCCGGCTATCCCGCTGCTCATGAGGGTGACCCCCACGCCGGCGGCCACGAAGGTCAGCACCATGTAGGGGTCCGAGAGCTCCTGGACAATGCGCGGGCGGAAACCGGCCGCCATGCAGGACGCGAGCATCACTTCGGTCATGGCGGACGAGCCGTCCAGTGGGGGCGAGATGAAGTCATCGGACGCCAACGCCTGCAAGGGTATGGAATCTTCCTGGGCCAGCGGATGGTCCAGCGGCAGCACCGCACCGATTTCCTCGCTTGCGACCAGCCGCGTCAGCACCGAGGGGACCGGGGTTTCGGGAAGACCCACAAAGGCAAGGTCCAGGGTGCCGTTCGCGACGCTGGCCAATCCGTCCGCCGTGCGCACCCGGCTGGTCAGGTCCATTTTGATGTCGGGGTGACGCCGGCGCACGGCACGGGTCAGCGGCGGGAGGGTCAGGTGGTTCACGGCACCGGAGAACCCGATTCGAATGTTGCCCCGAATGCCCTCAATCTCCGCCTGTGCCGCCTCACGGGCCAGCCGCATCTCCTGAAGCACACGGTAGGCGCGCGGCAGAAGGGCATATCCCGCCGGCGTGAGGGCAACGCTTCGGGTGTTGCGCTCGAAGAGCCGGGTTCCGAGGTCCGCCTCAAGCTTCCGGATCGTCTGGCTCAGCGGGGACTGCGAAGTGTGCAGGCGCTGCGCCGCCCGGCCGAAGTGCAGTTCTTCGGCCACCGCAACAAAGGCTTCCAGCCAGCGGATCTCAGTCATGGTTCAGAATGTACCCTGGCATCGGCGTGCGCGAGGTTGTCATGCGACCCCAAAAGTGCACTCGCACGGGTTAGGCAATAGTCTGGCCAGATGGGGACCAGTGCCGTGAACTCCGGCGAACAGATGGACAGGCAGTCGCGCATTCTCGAGGCTGCGCTGGATTTGCTGTCCCGCCACGGGATTTCGGGTGTGAGCATGCGGGCCGTGGCCCGCGAGGCCGGTGTCGCGCTCGGCCTGGTGAACTACTACTACGACGACAAGACCACCCTGATACGGGCAGCCCTGCGCCGGGTGGACGAGCACGACCTTCTGCTGGTGGCGCCCGACCCGTCGTCAGCCCCGGAGGAACAGCTGCGCAAGGCCCTGCGGCGAGTGGCAGCCGCCGATTTGCTCACCACCCGCTATCTGTCCCTGCGCCTGCACCTGTGGGCCCTCGCCCAGGCGGACGAGGGCTATGCCCAGATCAACGCCGAGGCCTTCGACCGCTATCTCGACGGCCTCGCTGCACTCGTTTCCAACGCCCAACCCGACCTTTCCTGGGAGGCCTGCCGGG
The DNA here is from genome assembly GCF_014712225.1 of Pseudarthrobacter sulfonivorans. GTDB lineage: Bacteria > Actinomycetota > Actinomycetes > Actinomycetales > Micrococcaceae > Arthrobacter > Arthrobacter sulfonivorans. The sequence continues at coordinate 21,420 of NZ_JACXBW010000027.1, read as the reverse complement.
ATCGGGCGGCTGACATTGTGGTCATCCAAAACGGCATGTGGCTAACGGCGCTTCTCGGCGTTGATCCGGCCGCCATCCAGCGAAGCATCGCCCGCACCGAGGAAATCGCCTTCGCACCGCGCCGCGACCACACCGTCTAAAACCACGGGCTGCACGTCCTCGACCGCAGCACCGGGCACTCTGAGTTCCCGCACGTAGCATTGAACGAGTGTTCAAAAAAGCATTGAACACTCGTTCAATGTGCGTTACTGTCCCTCGTATGACTTACGCCACACCAGCCCATAACGTCATTCGAACCTCAACAATCAAGACAGCATCCACCCTGTTCATCAACGGTGCCTGGGAGCCAGCGGCCTCGGGCGCTGTCCGCGAAATCCGCAACCCCGCCGACGGCGAACTGGTGGCCACGGTGTCGGAGGCCGGCCGGGAAGACGCGGAACGCGCCATCGACGCAGCCCGCAATGCATTCGACTCCGGAATCTGGTCGGATGTTCCGGCCCCCGAGCGCGGCACCTTCCTCCTGAAAGTCGCCGCGGGACTGCGCGAACGCCGGGAAAAGTTCGCCCGGGCCGAGTCGCTGGACACCGGCAAGCGCATGGTCGAAAGCCGCATCGACATGGACGACATTGCCGCCTGCTTCGAGTATTTCGGCAGGCTTGCCGGCCAGCAGGCTGGCCGCATGGTCGACGCCGGGAATCCCGCCGTCGTCAGCAAGATCGTCCACGAACCCGTGGGCGTCTGCGGCCTGATCACGCCGTGGAACTACCCCCTGCTCCAGGCGGCATGGAAGATCGCACCCGCACTGGCCGCCGGCTGCACCTTCGTCCTCAAGCCCTCCGAACTGACCCCGTCCACAGCCATCCTGGCCATGCAGCTGCTGCAGGACCTCGGCCTCCCGGACGGCGTCGCCAACCTCGTGACCGGACCCGGCGCCGAGGCGGGCGCACCGCTCTCGGAAGACCCCGCCGTCGACCTCGTCTCCTTCACCGGCGGGCTGGAAACCGGCAAGCGCATCGCGGCGGCCGCCGCCGGCACCGTCAAGAAGGTGGCACTGGAGCTTGGCGGGAAGAACCCCAACATAGTGTTCGCGGACGCGGACTTCGACGCCGCCGTCGACAATGCCCTGAACGGCGCGTTCGTCCACTCCGGCCAGGTCTGCTCGGCCGGGGCGCGGCTTGTGGTGGAGGAATCGATCGCCGAACGCTTCGTGGACGAGCTGGTCCGCCGCGCGCAAACCATCCGGCTGGGCGGCCCCTTCGACGACGCCGCAGAGACCGGACCGCTGATTTCCGCGGCCCACCGCGACAAAGTCCACGCCTATGTCCAGCGCGGCATCCAGGAGGGTGCGCGGCTGCGGACCGGCGGTGCGGCGCCGCAGGGAGAAAAGTACGACGGCGGGTTCTACTACCAGCCCACCGTCCTGGACCGCGTGACCCGGGGAATGTCCGTGGTCATCGACGAGGCCTTCGGCCCGGTGGTGACCGTGGAAACGTTCCGCACCGAGGACGAAGCGGTAGCCACCGCAAACGACACCATCTACGGCCTGGCCGGTGCGGTCTGGACCCAGGATGCCGGCAAGGCGCAGCGCGTGGCGTCCCGGCTGCGGCACGGCACCATCTGGATCAACGACTACCACCCCTACCTCCCCCAGGCCGAGTGGGGCGGCTTCGGCCAGTCCGGCGTCGGCCGCGAGCTGGGCCCCACGGGCCTGGCCGAATACCAGGAAGCCAAGCACATCTACCAGAACACCAGCCCCGAGGTAACCGGCTGGTTCGCCGACCACGGCAAGGAGAGCTAGATGCACTACGACAACATTGACGACCTCACCGAGCGCGGGTTCGACTACGTCGTCATCGGCGGCGGATCCGCGGGTGCCGCCGTTGCCGCCCGGCTGAGCGAGGATCCGGACGTGACCGTGGCCCTCGTGGAGGCGGGCCCGGACGACCGGAACCTGCCCGAAATCCTGCAGCTGGACCGCTGGATGGAGCTGCTCGAATCCGGCTACGACTGGGACTACCCGGTGGAACCGCAGGAAAACGGCAACTCCTTCATGCGCCACGCCCGTGCCAGGGTGATGGGCGGCTGCTCGAGCCACAACTCCTGCATCGCCTTCTGGGCGCCCCGCGAGGACCTGGACGAGTGGGAGTCCAAGTACGGAGCCGCCGGCTGGAATGCCGACGCCGCCTGGCCGGTCTACCAACGGCTGGAAACCAATGAGGACGCCGGCCCGGACGCGCCGCATCACGGGGACTCAGGCCCGGTGCACCTGATGAACGTGCCCCCGGTGGACCCTGCCGGCGTCGCGCTCCTGGACGCCTGCGAACAGACGGGCATTCCCCGTGCGAAGTTCAATGCAGGCACCACCGTGATCAACGGCGCCAACTTCTTCCAGATCAACCGCCGCGCGGACGGCACCCGGGCCTCCAGCTCGGTCTCCTACATCCACCCGATCGTCGACCGCGGCAACTTCACTTTGCTCACAGGCCTCCGCGCCCGCCAGCTGGTGTTCGACGCGGACAGGCGCTGCACCGGCGTGGACGTGGTGGACTCTGCATTCGGCCGGACCCACCGGCTCTCCGCGCACCGCGAGGTCATCCTGTCCACGGGCGCCATCGACTCCCCCAAGCTGCTGATGCTCTCCGGCATCGGCCCTGCAGCGCACCTGGCACAGCACGGCATCGAGGTGCTGGTGGACTCCCCCGGCGTGGGCGAAAACCTGCAGGACCACCCCGAAGGCGTGGTCCAGTTCGAGGCCAGGCGGCCCATGGTGCAGGCCTCCACCCAATGGTGGGAGATCGGCATCTTCACCCCCACCGAGGACGGCCTGGACCGCCCGGACCTGATGATGCACTACGGTTCCGTCCCGTTCGACATGAACACCCTGCGGCACGGCTACCCCACCACGGAGAACGGCTTTTCCCTCACCCCGAACGTCACGCACGCCCGCTCCCGCGGCACCGTCAGGCTGCGCAGCCGCGACTTCCGCGACAAGCCCATGGTGGACCCCCGCTACTTCACGGACCCCGACGGCCACGACATGCGCGTGATGGTGGCCGGCATCCGCAAGGCCCGCGAAATCGCCGCCCAGCCCGCCATGGCCGAATGGACCGGCCGCGAGCTATCGCCCGGCGTCGAGGCGCAGACGGACGAGGAGCTGCGGGAGTACATCCGCAAGACCCACAACACCGTGTACCACCCGGTGGGCACCGTCCGGATGGGCCCGGCCGACGACGGGATGTCACCGCTTGACCCCGAACTGCGCGTCAAGGGCGTCACCGGCCTGCGCGTGGCGGACGCCTCCGTGATGCCTGAACACGTCACGGTCAACCCCAACATCACCGTCATGATGATCGGCGAGCGCTGCGCCGATTTGGTCCGGGCGGACCTCATCCGCGCCGGCCACACCGGCGGCGCTGCAAGTGGCGCTGCAGGTGGCACTGCAAGGGAAGAGGTGGAGCTCAGCCCGTCCTTCGCCTGAGAGGCAAGTTCCGGAGGCTATTGATTTCACCCCGCGTCCAATGGCGGCCGCGGGTGCATCGAGCGTACTTTTCTGACTTAGGAGTTCACATTTTGGAACCCAGCAAGAGTATTGATTCAAGCGGCATGGACGAATTTGGCTACACCCAGACCCTGGACCGGAGCATCGGCAAGTTTGCCAGCTTCGCCGCAGGCGTCAGCTACATCTCCATCCTCACCGGCGTCTTCCAACTGTTCTACTTTGGTTTTTCCATGGCCGGCCCGGCGTACGCCTGGTCCTGGCCCATCGTCTTCGTTGGCCAGCTGATGGTGGCGCTCTGTTTCGCCGAACTGGCCGGCCGCTACCCCGTTGCCGGATCGGTGTACAACTGGGCCAAGCGGCTCTCGTCCGGGACCTCGTCCTGGCTGGCCGGCTGGCTGCTGATGCTGTCCTCCATCATGGCGCTCGGATCCGTGGCACTGGCGCTGCAGCTCACCCTGCCGCAGCTCTGGTCCGGATTCCAGTTCGTGGGTGACGGCACCGGACCCTACGACTTCGCCATGAACGGCGTGGTGCTGGCCACCATCATGATCACCATCTCCACCCTCATCAACGCCTTCGGCGTGAAACTGATGACCAGGATCAACAGCATCGGCGTCTTCGTGGAGCTGATCGCGGCCGTCCTGCTGATCCTCGCGCTGGGCTGGCATGCTGTGCGGGGCCCGGAGGTCTTTTTCGAAACCAACGGCTTCGGCGAGGGCCACGACCTGGGTTTCTTCGGCGTCTTCCTGATCGGCGCCATGGCGTCCGGCTACGTCATGTACGGCTTCGACACCGCCAGCTCCCTCGGCGAGGAAACGAAGGACCCCAAGCGCACCGCGCCCAAGGCGATCCTGCGCGCCGTCACGGCCTCGTTCCTGCTGGGCGGGCTGATCCTGTTCTTCGGCATCCTGGCCGCCCCGGACCTGACCGACCCCCAGGTGGGGGCTGCCGACGGCGGCCTCCAGCACATCGTGCTCTCTGTCCTGGGCGGGCCGTTCGGCAAAGCCTTCCTGGCATGCATCGTGGTGGCCGTGGTGGTGTGCACCCTGGCCGTCCACGCCGCCGCCATCCGCATGATGTTCGCCATGGCCCGGGACAACAACCTGCCGTTCAGCCGGCAGCTCAGCAAGGTGGATCCGGTCCGCAGGACCCCCAAGGTCGCGGCGATCGTGATCGGTGTCATTGCCGTCATCCCGCTCCTGGTCAACGTCATGCAGCCGGCAATCTTCACCATCCTGTCCAGCATCAGCATCGTCCTGATCTACCTGTCCTACCTGCTGGTCACGGTTCCCCTGCTGCGGAAGCGGCTGCTGAAGCAGTGGCCGCTGCGGGATCAGCAGTCCGAAGCCGGGTTCACGACGGGCAAGTGGGGCCTGCCGGTGAACATCCTGGCGGTCCTCTGGGGCGGGGCCATGACGGTGAACCTGGTCTGGCCCCGCCCGGAGATCTACAACTCGGTGCCGCCGTTCGAGTGGTACCTGCAGTGGGGCGGCGTGATGTTCGTGGCCGCCGTGATCATTGGCGGGACCCTGCTCTACCGCCTGAAGATCCGCCACCAGACCGGGGTGCTGGCCGAGCACGCCGCGGCAGTCGCAGCGCATCCGTCGTCGGGCACCGCGCTGCGCCAGGCCCCAGAGGATGCGCTGGTGCCCGCGTCAGAGGCGTCGTAACACCCAGCAGAAAAGGCCGACGGCGGCACTCACCCGAGTGCCGTCGTCGACCTTTGGACAGCGGACCGGCAGAGCTTGCCATCCTGCCAGTCGGGCGTCCGGGAGCCGCGCCAAGTCAGGATCGCGCGGCTCGCGGGAGGAACGCGTTAGGTTCGAGCTTGATCCGCGTCAGTGCGGACTCGATAGCACCTTTGACCACCACCTCGGCTCCGAACGTGCTCGCCACGAGCTCCGGGAGCGGTAAGCCGGAATCGGTGGGCAGCAGGCTGCGTGCGTGTTCGAGGACAGGTTCGATGGCCCGTGAGATGCCGCCTGCGATGACTACACGTTCAATGTCCAGGAGGCTGGAGAGCACAACCGCAATCCGCGCCAGACGGGCGCCGAGCCGGGCGATGATGTCCGTTGCAAACGGATCCCCCTCCCGGGCTGCCTGGAACACGTCCTCCGCGGTGATGTCCTTCTCGGGCTTTTGCCGCAGCATGGTTTCTCCCTCGTATGAGTGAATGCGCGAGCGTGCCCACTTCCGGGCAAGTGCTCCAAACCCATCCGCACCCCCTTCGTCGGGCACGAACTTGCCGGCGGTAAGCGTGTCGAGGAATCGCATCTCCCCTGCGCCGCCTCGAGGTCCCCGCAGCAAGCGCCCATCGACGATCAGGCCAGCGCCGAATCGTTCCCCTGTCAACAGGGTTGCCTGGTTAGCTGATGGCTCGTGTGCGCGTTCGGCAATAGCGGCAAGGTTGGCGTCATTTTCGACGACGGCCGTACCGCGAAGGTGCGCAGCAAAGCCGGAATTCATCAGATGCCAGAATTCTCCTTCGGGAGACATACCGTTAGCGTCGATCGGCGCGGGAACGCCGACGACTGTGAGTAAGACGTCATCGAGGGTGCGCCCGATGTCGTCGAGGGTCAGACGGATCAACTCTCGTGCGCTCGCGCCGCGGCCCGCGCGGCCCAGCGCATGCGAGTCAACGCTCTGGCGACGAGTGGCCAGCTCGCGGCCGCGCAGATCCGCGACGATCGTTGTGAAGGAGATCTCCCCCGCGTCCAGCCCAACAACAACACCGGCAGCCTCGCGCAATTGGTAGCGGCGTGCTGGGCGGCCCTTGTGCGTGCGGCCCGCGGCAGGACTGTCATCCACTTGCTCCAACCAGCCGGCGTCGACCAGGCCATCGCACACGCCGAGCACCGTTGCGCGCGTCAGCCCGGTCATGGCCATGGCCTCTCCAGCTGTGAAGACTCGCTCCTGTAGAGCGAAGCGCAGCAAAGCATCCGAGTTGATCTGCCGCAACAGCTGCGTTGAGCTCGCCGTGGTCTCATTCATCCCTTGACGATATCGCCTCTATCCCTCATCCTCGTATAGGACCTAAATATAAGATCCAAATAAATTCGAAGTGAGACCACCTAGGAGCCGATGTTGCCACCTTTGACGTCCGCTGGGACTCTTGTCTCCCGGCGCACTTTCCTTGCCGCTGCCGGGGGCGCCCTGACAGCCGTTGGCTTGGCCGGATGTACCCCGGGAGGTGCACGTCCCACCGTCACGTTCCACCAGTCAAAACCGGAAGCCGTGCCATACTTCCGCGATCTGGCGGCGAAATTTACCGCGTCGCAGGACCGGTACCGCGTTCTGCATGACATGGCCACAAATCTTTCTGCCAGCTTTGTGCGCAGCAGTCCGCCGGATCTCGGTTGCCTCAACTACAACCTTGAGATGGCCCGGTTCATGGAGCGCGGAGCACTCTCGGACCTTTCCGATCTCCCGGCAGCAGCTTCCATCCGGGACGACGTCCTCGACCTCACGAACTGGTATCCCACGTACCCAGGCCGCACGAGCGTCATCCCCTACTCGGTCATGGCCGCCTCAGTCATCTACAACCGCCGCATCTTCGAGCAGAACGGGCTGGCCGTCCCGACAACCTGGGACGAACTGATCGAGGTATGTGAGGTGCTCAAAGCAGCCGGCATCACTCCTATCTACGGCACTTTCCGCGACCCGTGGACCATCGCGCAGGGCCTGTTCGACTACACGGTGGGCGGCATGGTCAACGTGCGCGACTTCTACAAGTCAATGCACGAGATCGGCGAGAAGGTCGGACCGGAGTCCGAAGTGTCGTTCCAGAAAACGATGCTCGATCCAGTGAAGCGCATGGTCCAGCTGACCAAGTACGTCAACCCCGATGCGTCGAGCCGCGGCTACGGAGACGGCAACACTGCCATGGCCCAGGGCCAGGCGGCAATGTACTTCCAGGGGCCGTGGGCCTTCGGGGAGATTGAAAAGGCGGGTACGGATGTGGACCTCGGCACTTTCCCGCTGCCAATGACCAGTGACCCCGCGGATCTGAAGGTTCGCGTCAACATCGACCTCTCGCTCTGGGTTCCGGAAGTCGCGAGCGCACAGGAGGGTGCCCGCGCCTTCCTTCAACACCTCATGCAGCCGGAGGTCCAGAACACCTACAACGCCGAATTCCTGGGATTCGGCACGAGCAAGGACGCACCAGCGGTCACAGATCCCCGAATCGTAGAGATGCAGAAGTACTACGACGAGGGCCGGTTCTACATGGGCGCCTCACAGTTCATTCCGAACTCGATTCCCGCCGCCAACTACCTCCAGTCGATCATCGGCGGTGCCGACGCCGAGAGCGCGTTGCGCCGGATGGACGCCGACTGGGCGCGCCTGGCTTTCCGCGCGTGACCACCCTTCCGACCTAATGCACGAAACGAGGACCACCATGTCATCGACGACGAAGCCTTCCACCAGAGCGGTGGTGAGGGCCCCGGCAGCGACTGGAGCGACAAGTGCGCGCAAGAGCCGTGTCGATCCGCTCTTCTACTTTTTCCTTTTCCCCTCACTGGCGATTTTCACGCTCGCCGTCACACTGCCGGCCGTACTCGGATTCGTCTACAGCTTCACGAACTCTGTTGGCTTCGGTGAATTCGACTTCATAGGCATCCGAAACTTCATCGCGGTCTTCCAGGACGAAGGAGTCCTCAGCGCCTACGGCTTCACGCTCGCCTTTGCGCTCGTGACCGTCATCGTCGTGAACGCCGTGGCCTTCTTCCTGGCCCTGGGACTCACGTCCCGCGTCCGCTTCCGTGCTGCACTGCGCACAGTATTCGTGATCCCCATGGTGATTTCGGGCATTGTCATCGCCTTCGTCTTCCAATACCTCTTCTCGAACTCTGTGCCACTCGTAGGCCAAAGCATGGGAATCGAACCGCTGGCGACGAGCATCCTCGCCAACCCCGACCTTGCGTGGCTGGCGATCGTCTTCGTCACAGCGTGGCAGTCGGTTCCAAGTGCGATGCTGATCTACATCGCAGGGCTCCTCACGGTTCCCACCGAGGTCTACGAGGCAAGCTCCATCGACGGAGCAACGCCCTGGCAGAACCTGCGGCACATCACGTTGCCGCTGATTGCCGGGTACGCCGTGATCAATATGGTCCTCGGCTTCAAGAACTACCTCAACGTCTACGACATCATCGTCGGCCTCACCGACGGCGGCCCCGGCGTCGCCACGCGCAGCGTCGCGATGTCGATCTTCCGCGGCTTCGAAGGCGGCGACTATGCGTACCAGATGGCCAATGCCGTGATCTTCTTCCTCATCAGCATCGTCATCGCACTCATCCAGCTTCGCTTCACACGTGGCAAAGGAGGGATCGCAGCATGAGCAGCGTACCCAGCACCATCCCCGCACGGCCCGCGGCCGCCGGGAAGAAACAACAGGTCAGCGCCGGCCAGGGGCGCAGCAACTGGCCCGCCACCATCGTCCTTATCGTCTGCACCCTCAGCGTGCTCGTCCCGCTGTACGTCACCCTCAGCATGGCGTTCAAAACCACCGGACAGGCGGTGGACGGCAACGCCTTCTCGCTGCCGAGCCCCCTGACCTTCGATAGTTTCGTCCAGGCATGGACGCTCACGAACTTCCCGCGCGGCTTTGCGATCTCCGTGTTCGTGTCCGTGACCTCCGTGGCGGGGGAAATCATCGTGTCGGCGCTGGCAGCCTACGCGATCGTCCGCAACTGGGACCGCCGACTCTTCCGCTGGTCCTTCTTCTACCTGCTCGCAGCGATGTTCATCCCGTTCCCCGTGGTGGCACTACCGCAGATCCAGCTCACCGGCCTCGTGGGACTGGACAACCCGCTCGGCGTCGCGCTTTTGCACATCGTTTTTGCCCTGGCGTTCAATACGATGCTGTTCACCGCGTTCCTGCGCTCCATCCCGCTGGAGTTGGAGGAAAGCATGCGCATAGACGGTGCTGGCACCTGGCAGGTGTTCTGGAAGCTCATCTTCCCCCTGCTCGGGCCGATGAGCGCCACGGTCGGCATCTTCGCTTTCATCGCATCCTGGAACGACTTCATGATGCCGTCACTCATCATTTCCGACCCGGAACTGCAGACAATCCCGGTGTTGCAGAAGATCTTCCAGACACAGTTCAGCAACAGCTACAACGTTGCCTTCGCCTCCTACCTGATGGCCATGGCACCCGCGATTGTCGTCTACCTGTTCACCCAGCGCTGGGTAATGTCCGGCCTGACTCAGGGCGCCGTCAAGTGACTCCAGCCGCCAAACCGACCACTAAGAACGAAGTAAAGGAACCAGTCTTGCCCTCCATCCTCACCCAGGCCACCAGCACCGAGCCAAAGAACATGGCCAACCCCAACTGGTGGCGCCAGGCCTCGGTCTACCAGATCTACCCCCGCAGTTTCTCCGACTCCAACGGTGACGGCATCGGTGACATCAACGGCATCACCGCCAAGGTCCCCTACCTGAAGGATCTCGGAATCGAAGCAGTATGGCTGAGCCCCTTCTACCCATCAGCCCTCGCCGACGGCGGCTATGACGTGGACGACTACCGTAACGTCGACGCACGGCTCGGCACGCTGGAAGACTTCAACGACATGGCTTCCGCCCTGCAGACCGCCGGCATCAAATTGATTGTGGACATCGTGCCGAACCACTCCTCGAACCGCCACGAGTGGTTCCAGGAAGCCCTCGCCTCGCCCAAAGGGTCCCCGGCCCGCGACCGCTACATCTTCCGCGACGGACTGGGCGAAAACGGTGAACTGCCGCCGTCAGACTGGGACTCCGTGTTCGGCGGTCCCGCGTGGGAGCGCATCACCGAACCCGACGGAACGCCAGGGCAGTGGTACATGCACATCTTCGCCAAGGAACAGCCTGACTTTAACTGGGACAACCCCGAGGTCCGCGAAGACTTCCTGACGACCCTGCGCTTCTGGTCGGACCGGGGCGTGGACGGCTTCCGCATCGACGTCGCCCATGCCCTCACCAAGAACCTCGAAGAGTCCCTGCCCACGAAGGCAGACCTCGAAGCCCAGGGCGAAGCGCTATACCTTGCTGGCTCGCACCCGTACTGGGACCGCGACGAAGTCCACGAGATCTACGCCGAGTGGCGAAAGCTCTTCAACGAATACAACCCGCCGCGCACCGCCGTCGCCGAAGCCTGGGTCCACGCGGACCGCCGGGCCCGCTACGCCAGCCCGGAGGGCCTGGGACAGGCCTTCAATTTCGACCTGCTGCAGGCGGACTTTGACGGCGCCCAGTTCCGGCGAATCATCACCAAGAACCTCGCCGAGGCCGAGGCGTCCAGCGCGTCCTCCACCTGGGTGTTCTCCAACCACGACGTCGTCCGGCACGCCACCCGCTACGGGCTTCCCGTGTCCGGGCCTTCGACCGAGGGGGAAATCATGGCCGGGCAGGCGGGCAAGCTTTGGCTGCTCGCCGGCGGCAAACAGGACGAGATCGACGTCGCACTCGGCCTGCGCCGCGCCCGCGCCGCATCGTTGCTGATGTTCGCCCTTCCAGGCTCCGCGTACCTGTACCAAGGTGAGGAACTGGGCCTGCAGGAGGTCGGAAGTGAAATCCCCGACGCCGAGCGCCAGGACCCCGCCTTCTTCCGGAACAAAGGCGTCGAGATTGGCCGCGATGGCTGTCGCGTACCGCTGCCTTGGGCTACTGGGGGCAGTTCCTTCGGTTTCGGAGCCGGCGGCGCCCACTTGCCGCAGCCAGAATGGTTTGCCAACCACTCAGTGGAAGCCCAGGAAACACAGGAAGACTCAACCCTGTCCCTCTACCGCAGGGCACTGGCCCTGAGGTCACAGCTGCAAACCGCCGAAGCGCTGGAATGGCTGGAAACCGGCCGCTCTGACGTGCTGGCGTTCCGGCGCCCCAACGGTTGGACCTCCGTAACGAACTTCGGCACGGAAGGCTTCGAACTGCCCGCTGGCAAGGCTCTGGTCTCCAGTTCACCACTCGAGGGAGGATCGCTGCCCGGAGCGACCACTGCTTGGCTCCAGGCTTAGCTGGACCAGGAATCAAACCCAGCCTCCCGGCGCCCAGGCGCCGGGAGGCTCCTCCATGCACATCAGCACCGCCATGAACCCGGACCGAGGCCCTCCGGTCACGCCCCTGGCTATTCAAAGGAAACGTCATGACACAACCCGCGACCGATACCACCGATGTGCCGTCAGGACTGCATTCCCGGATAGGAATCGATGTCGGCGGGACGTGGATCAAGGGTGCAATCATCAACCTGAGTAGCGGTACCCCGGTGGGCGGCGTCCGTAAAGTCCCGACACCTCTTGGCGGGACGGCGGGTGCGGTCGCAGACGTGCTGAACCAGCTCATCGATGAGCTGGGCTCCGGAAGCCCCTGGCATCGGGAGGGTGCTGTCGGAGTCGCCATCCCCTCGATAGTCCAACACGGCGTGGCCAGATCGGCAGCAAACATGGACGACAGCTGGATCGGACTGGATGTTCAGGCTTACTTGCGGGCTCGGCTTGGTCGGCCTGTTTGCGTCGTGAATGACGCTGACGCAGCTGCTTTGGCAGAATCCCGTTACGGCGTCGGGAAGGACAAACCCGGCGTTGTCCTGGTCCTGACGTTGGGTACTGGCATCGGATCAGCACTAATAGTTGACGGAAGGCTGGTACCCAACTTCGAGCTGGGCCATCTGGAAATCGACGGCTACAAGGCCGAATCCCGGGCATCGGCCATCAGCCGGGAAAAGGAAGGCCTAAATTGGATGGAGTACGCCGACCGGCTGCAACAGTTCCTGTCGCATGTGGAGTTCCTCTTCTCACCTGACCTGATCATCATCGGTGGGGGAATTTCAGCATGCAGTAACGAGTACCTACCACGCCTGTCACTACGCACCCCGGTCATTCCAGCCAGCTTGGAAAACTCCGCGGGCGTCGTGGGTGCTGCCCTACAAGCAACACTGTTCAAAGAGATTGCGCAACATGTCACGTCACAGAACGTGACCGCCCCCGGATCCGGACAACCCACGCCCTACCCTTGAAGCGTGACTTTGACTAAGATCCGCACCGCCGCCGCGAGCACCCTCGCCGCCGCCGGTCTCCTGCTTACCCTCGCCGCCTGTTCCACGCCGGCCGCCACCCAGCCCACCACCTCCGCCCCGGCGTCGACCGCAGCGGCGTCATCCAGCGCAGCCGCCGGGCCCTGCGCCGGCGTGAAGGTCATCGTCGATTCGGGCTCCCTGAAGCAGTCCGCGGCCGACAAGTCCGTTTGCGTGCCCGTGACCGCGGCGACTCCCGCGTCCAAGGTGCTCGACGAGGCAAAGGTGAAAACCGAGGGCACCACCCAGTACCCCACCGAACTCGTATGCCGTGTGAACGGTGTGCCCGCCGCAGACCTGGACATCACCCACAAGGGCGGCACGTACCGGGAAGAGTGCAGCAAGATGCCCGCAGCCTTCGCCTACTGGTCGCTCTGGACCAAGCCCGCAACCGGCGACTGGGCCTACGCGCAGGAAGGCCTCGCCACCCTGCAGGTCAACCCGGGCGAGAGCCTCGAACTGCTCTACACGGTCGACGGCGAACCGGCCGCCCCCGCGGCATGACCTTTCGACCCGCGCCGTTACGCGCAGCGGCGGCTCTCGCCGTCGTCTTCGTCGCGGCGCGGGTCATCTACCGCGTCCTTTTCAACGGGGCGGGCATTGGCATGCCCGTCCTGCTCGACCTGCCGGCGATGCGGCTGCCTGCCCCGTACGCCCACGTGGTCTTCCTCGGTCCGGTCACGGGACCTGGCCTGTGGGCGGCGGTCCTGTCCGCCCTGCCGATTGCCGCGATGTTCCTCGCTTTCGGCCTGCTCAACGCCTGGGTGGACGTGGCCCGCGGCTTCGTGCACCTGGCCCGCCGCGGTCCCATGCAGGGCCTGGCCCGGACCCTGGTGGTGGCATGGGCGGCGCTCCCGGCGCTTTCCGACGCCGTAACCTCCGTCCGCCTGGCGTTCCGGTTGCGGGGCGAACGCTTCGGACCCCGCGCCCTGGTGCCCGTGCTCGAGCGCACGCTGGAGCACGCGGCCCGGGTTGCCGCGGCCCTGGAGCTGCGCGGCTTCGGCAGCCGGGCGGCGCACCTTTCGGACAACGACGACGCCCCGCTTCTCGTCCGCGACGCCCAATTCCGCATCGGCGACGCACAGGTCGGCGTCGCCGACTTCACGCCGTCGACCGGGTCCATCACGGTCATCACCGGGCCGACGGGCTCCGGCAAGTCCACCATCCTGCGCGGTATCGCCGGCCTCCTCTCCCACGTTGACGGCGGCGAAATTTCCGGCACCCTGCGCGTCGCCGGAACGGACCGTGCCACCACGCCGCCCCGCGATACCGCCCGCATCATCGGCGTCGTCCTGCAGAATCCCCGCGCCGCGTTCGCCAGCACCCGGGTCCGGGACGAAATCTCCCTCGCCCTTGAACTGCGCGGCGTGGCATCGGCTACAGCCAAGACCCGCGTGCTGGAGGTCGCGGAGCGTATCGGCGTCACGGATCTGCTGGACCGGAATATCAGCACCCTCTCGGCCGGTGAGGCAACGCTCGTCGCCATCGCCGCCGCAGTGGTGGATCATCCGGCCCTGCTCCTGGTTGATGAACCCCTGGCCGACCTCGACACCGCAGCCCGCGCACGCGTCATCGCGGTGCTCCACGCCCTCGCCCGCGATGCCGGCGCCTGCGTCATTGTGGCGGAGCACCGCGCGGAAGCGCTCGTTCCCGTTGCCGACTCCTGGTGGACCATCGACGACGGCGCCTTGGTGCCGGGTGCCGAACCAACCTCTTCGGTCCCGGCTGCTTCGCGTCCCACGCCCATTCCGGGTTCGGGGAAGGAACCCGTGCTGACGGCGACAAACCTCGCGGTGCACCGCAAGGGCAAGCCGCTCGTGCGCGAAGCCTCCCTGACCCTGCACCGCCGTGAAGTGGTGGCCTTGGTGGGACCGAACGGGGCCGGAAAGTCGTCCCTCCTGGTGGCGCTCGCCCTCGGTGAAGGCACGGGCAATGAAGGAACGGTCGACGGCGGCATGGTCGACGGCGGACGCGTCGCCTTGGTGCCGGACGCCTCAGACGACCTCTTCACGAGGGATACCGTGGCAGGCGAGCTGCACGCGGCAGAGCGGCGCCAGGCGCGCGCTTGGCGTAAGTCGGGCCGGGGCCGTCCGGTCCTGAACCACCCAGGCGGTGACCAGCTTCCCACCCGGTCTGCGGAGTCGCACCTGGCCCGCTTGCGCGGAGACGTCCGGATTCCCATTGGTCACGAGCATCCCCGGGACCTCTCGGCCGGAGAGCGCAGGATCCTGGCCATCACGCTGCAGACCATGGACAACCCCCAGGTCCTCCTGATCGACGAACCCACCCGCGGACTCGATCCTGCGGCACGCGCAGCAGTGGCGGCAGCGCTGCGGGCAGCCGCGGACGAGGGCGCGGCGGTCCTCATCGCCACGCACGACCTCGATTTTGCCCAAAGCCTCGGCGCCCGGATCCTTCCGATGAGTGACGGCGTCGCACCCTCCTCCGCACCGCAAGCCGCCCCTGAGCCGCCCCGCCCGCTTCCCCGGCAGGCAGATGCCGGACCCCGGCCACGCGTCATCGAACACACAAACTCCCCGGGAACAGCCAGACACCGCCGCCTCCGCATGCCCCGCGCCGCCGAACTCGCAGTCCTTGCAGCCGCCAACGTCCTCGCCCTCGCAGCCTTCTGCTGGCCGCTGCTCGCAGCCGCCCTCCCGGAGGACGCCGCCGCGGCACTCCCCTACGCCGCGCTGGCCATCGCGCCGCTCGCCGTCGTCGCCATCGTGGTGTCCCTCGACGGCTCGGTCAGCTCCGCACACACGGTGGCGTTGCTCGGTGTCCTGGCAGCGGTCGGTTCCGCGGTGCGGGTGGCGAGCACCGGCGTCGGGGGTGTGGAGGCGGTCTTTATCCTGCTGATCCTGGCCGGCCGGGCCTTCGGCGCCCGGTTCGGCATGCTCCTCGGCGCCGCCACCATCGCCGTCTCAAGTGCCCTGTGGGGTGGCATCGGGCCGTGGACGCCGTTCCAGATTTTCGCCTGCGCGTGGGTGGGCGCGGGGGCCGGGCTGCTCCCCCGGCGTGTGCGGGGCAGGGCCGAACTGTGGATGCTGTGCGGCTATGGCATCGTGGCGTCCTACGTGTTCGGCCTGCTGACCAACCTGTGGTTCTGGCCGTTCGCGGTGGGCGCCGGCACCGGCATCTCGTACGTGCCCGGCGCGCCGCTGGGCATCAACCTCAGCAGCTTCCTGCTCTACTCGCTGGTGACGTCGACGGCGGGCTGGGACACCCTGCGTGCCGTCACCACCATCATCGGAATCGCCGTGGTGGGGCGGGCCATTCTCGCCGCCCTCCGTCGGGTGAAGCCGGTCTCCAGCGTGGGAAGTGCGGGTGGGCGGGCCACGCAGGCCCACCCGCTCAGGACAGGGACCAGCTTCAAATCCGGGCCTGAGGACACCCGCGATCATGGTCCCTGTCGGAGGAGTCGCGAAGGCCGCGTCAGTATGTAATGGGCTGAATCGACGTCGCCTTGAAGGTCATAGTGGGAGGATCCCTAGGATTCGCTATTTCTCGTGGATAGTCTGGGACAGGACGCCACCCAACGGAGGGTCAGTGAGAACGTGATCGAAGCAGTTGCTGCGGTAATCGGCCGGAACAACGTCACCATATCCGGGCGGGAAGATGGGCCCGTGATGATGTTTGCCCACGGTTTTGGCTGCGATCAGGCTATGTGGCAGAAGCTGCTGCCCAAATTCGTTGATGATTACCGGCTGGTGCTTTTTGATCATGTTGGTGCAGGACACTCCGACATCAGCGCCTATGACTGGGAGAAGTACGGTTCGCTGAATGGGTACGCGTCGGACATGCTGGAGATTTGCGCCGCCCTTGAACTTGAGGACGTCATCCTGGTGGGCCACAGTGTCAGCACGATGATCGCCGTGATCGCCGCCGTGCAGGACCCCAACCGTTTCTCCCACCTGGTCCTGCTTGCTCCTTCACCCCGTCATACGGATGACCCCTACGACGGCTACGTGGGCGGGTTTTCGCGGGAAGACATCGAGGGCCTGCTGGCATCTCTGGACAGAGACTATTTCGCCTGGGCCGCGGCCGTGGCACCCATGGTGATGGGCAACCCGCAGGAGCCGGAATTAGCGGAGGACCTGCGTGTCAGCTTCTGCCGGACAAATCCGACCATCGCACGGCACTTCGCCGGGGTGACTTTTTTCTCCGATACCCGCCCTGAACTGAAAAAGTTGCGCACCAACTGCCTGATTCTGCAGTGTTCTGACGATCGGCTTGCTCCGCCGGAAGTGGGCGCCTACCTGCACAAGAATCTGGACCACAGCACCCTGGTGCAGCTTCAGGCCACCGGGCACTGCCCCCACGTCAGCGCTCCAGGGGAGACGGCCCAGGAGATTCGGCACTACCTCAACACCCGCTCGTGACAGGCACCGCCGGCACCGGCATCTCTTACCTGCCGGGCGCGCCGCTGACAAGGACAGGCCCCAGCTCACGCCCTGAGTGCGCACACAGGAAAGCGGTCGACGGCGGAACCTCCCGCCGTCGGCCGCTTCCGTATGTAACGGTGCGGGGTCTAAGGGTGCGGGCCACCTGGACCACCGGTATTGCTCCCCGGCCCAAGCCGGACGGAGCCATGCGCCCAACACGGCCAGCGCACTAATCCAGGTTGTTGCCTGCCGTTTCAGGCCCGCACAGCGTTGCCCCGCGGGGCGTCAGGCGTTGGCTTTGCGCTTGAACCAGCCCCACACACCCGTGGCCACGAACAGGATCAGGCCGATGAATGCCAGCCACAGCAGGCCCTTCACCACGAAGCCGAGGATCGACAGGACAAGCCAGATGATAAGCAGTGTGATGATAATTCCCATAGGGGAAGCTTAGGCCTTGTCCCGGCTGAACTGCGCACCGGCAACACCTCACACCTTGAAGTACTTCGCCTCCGGGTGGTGGAACACAAACGCGTCGGTGGACTGTTCGGGGTGCAGCATCAGCTCGTCGCTCAGGACCACGCCCATCCGCTCGGGCTTCAGCAGGTCCGTCACCTTGCGGCGGTCCTCCATGTCCGGGCAGGCGGGGTAGCCGAGCGAGAACCGCGCACCGCGGTAGTCGAGCTTGAACAGTCCGGCCTTGTCCTTGGGCTCCTCGGCAGCGAAGCCCAGCTCCGAGCGGATACGCGCATGCCAGAATTCCGCGAGGGCCTCGGTGAGCTGCATGACCAGGCCGTTGAGCTCGTAGTAGTCGCGGTAGTGGTTCCCGGCGAACAGCTCGGACGTCACTTCCTCGATCTTCGAGCCGGCTGTGACCAGCTGCACCGGCAGGACGTCGATCTGGCCAGATTCACGCGAGCGCACAAAGTCGGCGAGGCACAGGTGCCGGTCGCGGCGCTGGCGCGGGAAGTCGAACCGCAGCCGCTCGGTGCCGATCGGACCGCCTGAACCGCCGTCGGGGGCGAGCAGTCCCGCGGTGCCGAGGACGCCGTCGCGGTCTTCCCCGTGGTGCAGCACCACCACTTGTTCCCCCTCGGCGACCACCGGGAAGTAGCCGTAGGCGACGGACGCATCGAGCATTCCCTCGCCGAGGATGCGGTCCAGCCAGTACCGCAGGCGCGGCCGGCCCTCGCGTTCCACGAGTTCCTCGTAGGACGCGCCGTCGTCGCCGCGGCCGGGTTTGAGCCCCCACTGCCCCATGAAGGTGGCGCGTTCGTCGAGGAAGGTGGAGTAGTCGTGGAGCGAGACGCCGCGCACGATGCGGGTGCCCCAGAACGGCGGCGACGGCACGTGGTTGTCGGCGGTGACGTCGGACCGGCCGGGCATTGCCTCCGGCTCGGTCACTGTGAACTTCGGCCCGCCCTTGTGGATCCGCTTCTTCAGCGGCGGAAGGCCGACGGCGGCGGGGTCAGCGCCGCGGGCCACCTGCACCAGGGGTTCCATGAGGGCAAGGCCCTCAAAGGCGTCCTTGGCGTACCGGACGGTTCCTTCAAACTGCTCCGCCAGGTCCTGCTCCACGTAGGCGCGGGTCAGGGCGGCGCCGCCGAGGATGATGGGCCACTTCTTCGCGAGGCCCCGGGACTGGAGTTCGGCGAGGTTCTCCTTCATCACCACGGTGGACTTCACGAGCAGGCCGGACATGCCGATCACGTCGGCGTTGTGTTCCTCTGCTGCGGCCATGATCTCGGCGATGCCCTGCTTGATGCCGATGTTGACCACTTTGTAGCCGTTGTTGGTGAGGATGATGTCCACCAGGTTCTTGCCGATGTCGTGCACGTCGCCGCGGACGGTGGCGATCACCATGGTGCCCTTGCCTGAGGAGTCCGACTTCTCCATGTGCGGCTCGAGCAGGGCCACCGCGTTCTTCATCACCTCGGCGGACTGCAGCACAAAGGGCAGCTGCATCTCGCCGGCGCCGAAGCGCTCACCCACAACTTTCATGCCTTCGAGCAGCTGGTCGTTGATGATGCCGAGCGGGGTCATGCCCTCGCTCCGCGCCAGGTCGAGGTCCTCTTCCAGGCCCTTGCCTTCGCCGTCGATGATGCGCCGCTGCAGGCGTTCGCCGGTGGGCAGCGCCGCGAGTTCCGCGGCGCGCTGGTCCTTGAGCGCCGCGGTGTCGACGCCGGCGAACATGTCCAGCATGCTGTTCAGGGGGTCGTAGGTGACGTTGCCGTCGGCGTCGTATTCGCGGCGGTCATAGACGAGGTCCATGGCCACCTTGCGCTGTTCCTCCGGCAGGGAAGCGAGCGGGACGATCTTGGCGGCGTCGATGATGCCGCTGGTCAGGCCGGCCTGCACGGCCTCGTGCAGGAACACGGAGTTCAGGGCCATGCGCGCCGCCGGGTTCAGGCCGAAGGACACGTTGGAGACGCCGAGGGTGGTGTTGATGCCGGGGTACTTGGCGGTGATCTGGCGGATGGCCTCGATGGTTTCGATGCCGTCGCGGCGGGTTTCTTCCTGGCCGGTGGCGATGGGGAAGGTGAGGCAGTCGACGATGATGTCCTCGACGCGCATCCCCCATTCACCCACCAGGGCGTCGACGAGGCGGGAGGCGATGGCAACCTTGCCCTCGGTGGTGCGGGCCTGGCCCTGTTCGTCGATGGTCAGGGCGATCACGGCGGTGCCGTGTTCCTTCACGAGCGGCATGATGCGCGCGAAGCGGCTGTCCGGGCCGTCGCCATCCTCATAGTTGACGGAGTTGACCACCGGGCGGCCGCCGATGAGTTCGAGCCCGGCCTGCAGCACGGGCGGTTCGGTGGAGTCGATGACGAGCGGGAGGGTGGAGGCCGACGCGAAACGTGAGACGACCTCCTTGATGTCGGCCACGCCGTCGCGCCCCACATAGTCGATGCAGACGTCGAGCAGGTGGGCGCCGACGCGGACCTGCTCGCGGGCGATGTCGACGCAGTCGTCCCAGCGCTCCTCCAGCATCGCCTGGCGGAACGCCTTCGAACCGTTCGCGTTGGTGCGCTCGCCGATGGCGAGGTACGCGGACTCCTGGTCGAAATTCACGTGGTGGTAGAGGGACGCGATGCCGGCTTCACGCTCGGTGGGAAGGCGGCTGCCGTCGGCGCCCCGCCCGCCGCTGGTGACCGCGGCGACGGTGCGCAGGGGTGCAAGACGTTCGACGACGGCGGCCATGTGCTCCGGCGTCGTACCGCAGCAGCCGCCCACGAGGCCCAGGCCGAATTCGCGCACGAACTGCTCGTGAGCGGTGGCGAGTTCGGTGGGTGAGAGCGGATAGTGCGCGCCGTTGGGGCCGAGGACGGGCAGGCCGGCGTTGGGCATGCAGGCGATGGCGACGGAGGACTGCTTGGAGAGGTGGCGCAGGTGCTCGCTCATCTCGTCCGGCCCGGTGGCGCAGTTCAGGCCGATGGCGTCGACGCCGAGCGGCTCGAGGGCGGTGAGCGCGGCACCGATCTCGGAGCCCATAAGCATGGTTCCGGTGGTTTCGACGGTCACCTCGACGAAGATCGGGAGCCGGATGCCGCGGGTGACGATGGCCTGCTTGCAGCCGTTGACCGCGGCTTTGGTCTGCAGGAGGTCCTGGCTGGTTTCGATGAGGAAGGCGTCCGCGCCGCCGTCGATGAGGCCCTCGGCCTGCAGGGCGAAGGTCTGCTTGAGGTAGTCGTAGGTGGTGTGCCCGAGGCTGGGGAGCTTGGTGCCCGGTCCCATCGAGCCCAGGACCCAGCGCATGCGTCCGTCTGTTTTTTCTGCCGCTTCGGCGCGCTCGCGGGCGATCTCGGCGCCCTTCCGGGCGAGCTCTTCGATGCGGTCCTCGATGCCGTAGTCGGAGAGGTTGGACCAGTTCGCGCCGAAGGTATTGGTTTCGACAGCGTCGATGCCCGTGGCGAAGTACGCGTCATGGATGTCGGCGAGGACATCCGGGCGCGTGGCGTTGAGGATCTCGTTACAGCCCTCCAGCCCCAGGAAGTCGTCCTCGAGCGACAGCTCCCTCCCCTGCAGCATGGTGCCCATCGCCCCATCGGCGATGACGACCCGGTGGTTCACCGCATCCAGCAGCTCCTGGGCGCGGACGGGGCGGGGGACGGACTCAATATCAAGCGCAAAACGAGGCATCTAAACAGATTACGTCTGGGGGCTGGAACGTTGCGCTGTGTGTCCGTGTACTACGGGGGTGGGGTGTGCAGTTCTGCTTAAGCCTCCGTCGCAGGAGCGAGGAATTACGCTTCATGCGGCCGCACGTAAGCCCATCCGGTCGGTTCGCCGACAGTGCGAGGGGTGCTTAGGTATCGGAAGCGTCTAGAGTTCAGTAATGGATGCTGCTCTTCAGTTTCTCCCCACATCAGATTAGTTAGAAAGCTGAAAGGCCATTGCCGGCGAATCCCGGCCTTTTGCTCGCAGCGTGGGCCGGCTCCATATCCAGATCGCAGAGCGCAACGTGACGGGGCATCTTGAGTTTCATGTATGCAGCT
>NZ_JACXBW010000026.1 GCF_014712225.1 Pseudarthrobacter sulfonivorans | reverse complement strand
CTCCGGTGGGGGAGCGTCACGGCTTTAAGCGCCATCCTGATAACGGCGGATGGCGTGGCTGGCCTGCGCGAGTGCCAAAAGTTTCAGCAGAAGCTGACTGTGCATATGCATGCCGACGGCGGCCGTGAGGATCAGCTTGTCGATGCTCTCCGGGGCGGTGGTGGCCGCTATGTCGATTCCGGCGACGTCGTCCGCCGCCCTGCTGTAGGTCTTCAGCACGTCCGCTGAGGCAGGAATGTTGAGGCTCGCCATCAGCTGAAGGTGGGCGGCCAGTGCGTTCCGGGCGTCACTCGGCGCATCCGGCCATCCGCGGAGACGCACGACGGCGTCAGTTGCGGCTGCGGGTTCCCCGCCGATAGCTGTCGCGTAGTTTTCAAGACTCAGAACCACGCGCTGAACCGCGGCGAGGAGATCAAGGCGGGGCACGCCGTCGTCGGCCATTGTCACGAGGAGGCGGATCTGCCCGATGTTCAGGCCCACGATCCGCCGGAGTGCCTGGATCAGTTCGAGACGTTCAACGTGCCTGGCTGAATACTCCGCGCGGGTTGCGTGGATAGCCTCGCCGGCCGGCAGCAGGCCTTCACGCAGGTAGTACTTGATGCTCGCGGGCGAGATGCCTGACCGATCACTCAGTTCATTGAGCTGCACCGTTGCCCCTCGCTCCTGCCATGGCTGGCAGGATAGTGAATCACGCGCTGGCTATCCTGATGTACACCGTTGGATAGTGGCTCTATCCTAAGGCTATGGAGCCGTGGAATGTACTACTCGTCAGTCACGTGATTGCTGCACTCTTTGTCCTCGCCATCGGGCCGCTGCAAATTTTTCGGCGGCGGCGTGACCGAATCCACCGCAGCATCGGGTACCTCTGGGTTTCAGCCATGTATTACGTCTGCTTCAGCAGTTTCTGGATTGTGTCCGAAGGGCATTTCAGCTGGCTCCACGGGCTATCTGCCTTCACCATCGTGACCGTGACGCTGGGCCTGGTGAGTGCCATCCGCCGCAACATCCGTTCGCACTTGGGCAACATGGTTGGCAGCTACATTGGCATTGGCGTGGCCTTCGTTTTTGCCGTGACAGTGCCGGGCCGTGCCATTCCGGAGTTGCTCGCAACCGACCCCTCTTCCGTGGCCTTCGTCTGCGGGCTCGTGGTGCTGAGTACGCTGGTGATTTTCGTTTCGCTGAAGCGCGGTGGCGGGGTAGGCGGCACGAGCCGGACTGCTGATGCCGTGCAGGCGGCGGATGCCCGCACCGGTGCCTGACCGCCATCATCCTCACTGGGCTCGGGGGAAGTGCAAGAGGGTTTCCCGAAAACCCACAATAAGTGAGAGAGCGTCAGGGGAAAACGCACGTTAAGTGAGAGAGCGTTCGCCGAAAACCCACGTTAAGTGAGAGAGCGTTCGCCGGAAACCCACATTAAGTGAGAGAGCGTTTGGTTAGGTGAGGCCCACCGGGTTGCCTTCGCCGTCCACGTCCATGCGCATGGCGGCGGGGGCGGCGGGCAGGCCAGGCATCGTCATGACGGCCCCCGTCAACGCGACGATGAAGCCCGCGCCGGTCTTGGGGATGAGGTCGCGGACGTGGATGGTGAAGCCTTTGGGCGCGCCGAGCCGGGAGGCGTCGTCGGTGAAGGAGTACTGGGTCTTGGCCATGCAGACCGGCAATCCGGACCAGCCGTTCTTTTCGATGTCCGCCAGCCGCTTGAGGGCCGGGACGGAGAAGTCCACGCCGTCCGCACCGTAGATCTCCTGAGCGATGGTCCGGATCTTCTCCTCCACAGGCAGCTCCAGCGGGTATAGGTGCCGGAACCTCTTCGGCGCAGCGATCGCCGCCGCCACCTTCGCGGCGAGCTCGTCACCGCCGTCGCCGCCACCGCCCCGTCCCCACACGTCAGCCACGGCGGCCGGCACACCTTCCGCGGCACACCACTCCAGGAGCCAGTCGAGTTCCTCCGCAGTATCTGACGAGAACCTGTTGATGGCCACCACCGGCACCACGCCGAACTTCTCCACGTTGAGCACGTGCCGCCGGAGATTGGCGACGCCGGCGTGCAGCGCCTCGAGGTCGGGTTCCGTGAGCCGGTCCTTGGGCACGCCGCCGTGCATCTTGAGCGCGCGGACAGTTGCCACCACCACGACGGCGGACGGCGCAACGTCAGCCACCCGGGCCTTGATGTCCATGTACTTCTCCGCACCCAGGTCGGCGCCGAAGCCGGCTTCCGTGACCACGATGTCAGCGAGCCGCCGGGCCGTCTGGGTGGCGATCAGCGAATTGCAGCCGTGTGCGATGTTGGCGAACGGGCCGCCGTGAACCAAGGCGGGCGTGCCGGCGATGGTCTGGACGAGGTTCGGCTTGATGGCTTCCTTGAGAAGCAGCGTCAGCGCCCCCTGAACGCCGAGGTCCGCCACGGTGACAGGAACCCGGTCGTAGGTGTAGCCGAAGGTGATGCGGCCCAGGCGCTCGCGGAGATCGGCCAGATCCGTCGCCAGGCAGAAGACGGCCATGATCTCCGAGGCCACCGTAATGTCGAACCCGTCCTGGCGCGGCACACCCTGGGTCGGCCCGCCCAGGCCGATGATCACCTCGCGGAGGGATCGGTCGTTCATGTCCAGGACCCGCTTGAAGGTCATCCGGCGCGGGTCGATGTTCAGCTCATTGCCCTGGTAGATGTGGTTGTCCACGAGGGCCATCAGGGCGTTGTTCGCTGAGGTCACGGCGTGGAAGTCGCCCGTGAAGTGCAGGTTGATCTCGTCCATCGGCAGCACCTGGGAATAGCCGCCACCGGTGGCCCCGCCCTTCATGCCCAGCACCGGGCCGAGCGACGGCTCCCGCAGCGCGATCATCACCCTGTGGCCCGCCCGGGCCAGCGAGTCGGCAAGCCCGACCGTGGTGGTGGACTTCCCCTCCCCGGCGGGAGTGGGCGACATGGCGGACACGAGCACAACCCGTCCGAAGGGCTCCGGGGCCGTCAGAAGGGATGGATCAACCTTGGCTTTGTACCGGCCGTAAAGTTCCAAAGCTGCGGAGTTGATGCCCGCTTCGGCCGCAACTTGCTCGATGGGCCGGATGACGGCCTGCCTCGCGATTTCGAGGTCGTTCTGGGGAATCAGGCCGGACATTCAAGCTCCTTAGGGCGCCGCGACGGCCGGGGCCCCCGCAATGGTGGGCAGGGGCGGGGCCGGTCGACCGGCCAGTTTCTCGTCGACGGCGGCGTGGTACGTTTCCAGCGTGATGGCGGCTGTGCGGTTCCAGCCGAGGTTCTCCGCCCGGATGGAGGCGGCCCGCCCCATGTCGGCGCGGGTGTCCGGATCGTCGTACATGGCTTCGAGCGCGTCAGCCCAGTCCTTGGCGTGGTGCCCGTCCACCAGCAGCCCGGTCCGGCCATGCTGGATGGCCCGCGACAGGCCGCCCACCCGCGTGCCCACCACGGGGGTCCCGCACGCCTGCGCTTCAATGGCCACCAGCCCGAACGACTCGCTGTAGGACGGCATCACCACAACGTCGGCCGCCCTGAACCAGGACGCGAGCTCGGCCGCGCCGACCGGGGGAAGGTGCGTGACGACGTCGTCCATCCCAGACTCGGCGATCAGCTGCCGGAGGTTGAAGTCCTTGTTGCCGCTCAGGGCCCCGAGGATGGTGAGCCGGAGGTCGATCTCCGGACGCCGGGTGCGCAGCAGCGCCGCGGCCTTGAGCAGGACCTGCGGGCCTTTCAGCCGCTGGATGCGGCCGGCGAAGACCAGATGGAAGGTCTCCGGCGGGACGCCGCGCTCAGCCCGGGACCGGGCGCGGAAGGCCGGCGTGAAGGTGCTGAGGTCCACGCCCGGCGGCGCCACATCGATCCGGTCGGGATCGGCACCGTAGTGGTCGACCAGTTCCGTGGCTTCTGCGCTGGTGTTGGCGATCAGGCGCGTTGCGCCGTCCACGATCCGGTGTTCGCCCTCTTCGCGCCGCCGCGGCTCGGGCTGTTCGCCGGACTCCAGCAGGAGGTTCTTGACCTTGGCCATGGTGTGCATGGTGTGGACCAGCGGCACGCCCCAGAGCTCGGACAGCTCCAAGCCTGCGATCCCGGACACCCAGTAGTGCGAATGGATGACGTCGTAGCGGCCGTGCGGCTGGCGCTGGCGGATCTGCTCGATTTCGGCCACCATGCTGTGCAGCAGCGCCGGCAGTTCCTCCTTGGGGATTTTCCGCGGCGGCCCGGCAAGCACGTTGTGGACGCACACGCCAGGGTCGGGGTGCTCGACGGCGGCCTGCTTGGCCGAGGTGGAGCGCGTGAAGATCTCCACTTCGACGCCGGATTCGGCCAAGGCGGAGGCCAGTTCGCGGATGTAGACGTTCATCCCGCCGGCGTCACCGGATCCCGGCTGCTCCATGGGGGAGGTGTGGAGGGAGAGTAATGCGACCCTGCGGATCAGTGTCATCGCCCCTCCTTCCCGCCGCCGGCGCGGCGTCCGCCCCGGCTGTTGTGCACTCGGTAAAACACTACTCCTGCCGCCACAGTGCACCCAGCGCCGGGAACGCGTGCTCGTAGCCGGCCAGCAGCGCCGCCCCAAGGTCAGCTGAGTCCACCAGCGGATGCCGGCTGAAGGCCTCGACGGCGGCAGCCCGGTCGCCGTGCGTCGCGGCCCGGACGGTCAGCTGCTCCACCTCCTTGACCCGGCGCAGCAAGGCAAGTTGCTCCGCCGTGGGGGCCGACTGCGGAAGCGGCGCCGCGCCGTCGGGCGTTACCGTGCAGGGAACCTCGACGACGGCGTCCGCCGGCAATCCGGGAATGGCCGGCTTGGGTGGGGCTTCTCGCGCCGGACTCGCGCCGGCGGGTCTGGTGGGTCCGGCAGGGCCGGCGGGAAGGGTGTTGGGGGTGTTGAGGATCAGTTGCGTGTCGCCAGCGCCGGGGGAGGCGCCCGGAGCGGCGCCGGATGACCCGCCGGACGACCCGCCGGCCAGCGCGCGCATCACGGCCAGGGCGACGCGTTCGTAGCCGCCGCCGGCGAGGTCGGCCTCGTCGCGCTGCTCACCGTGGGTCCGCGCCTCGGCGAGGTAGCCTTCCTCGCGGGAGCGGCGGGCGGCGTCCCACAGCCGGTACGCGTCTGCTCCGGAAGCGGCGAGCCGCGGATACAGCTCGGCCTGCTGGAGGCGGATGGACTCGCCGCGCGTGACCGCCAGGGCACGCATGGCCGCAGCCGCACGGTCCCGCTGGTAGTAGTAATAGAGGTATTCATTGGGCAGGGCGCCGAGCTCAGCGAGGAACGGCTGCGGGAAAAGCCGGCCTTCTTCAAAGGACGCGAGGGCGGCCGGGTTGGCCAGCAACCCCGGCAGCAGATCCCGGCCCCCGGACTCCAGCCGGTACAGCCAGCCCAGGTGGTTCAGGCCGTAGTAGCCCACGCCGTCGAGCCTGCCTTCCGGCAGGGAGAGGCCGGCCGCGCGGGCCGCCCTGTGCACCAGCCCGCCAGCGGAATCGCAGATCCCGATGACTTTGCGGCCAAGGACAGGCACGAGCGCTTCCGTGACCATGCCCGCTGGGTTGGTGAAGTTGATCAGCCAGGCGTCGGGGCAGAGTTCCCGCATGTGTCGGGCCAGGTCCAGCATTTCGGGGATGGTCCGCAGGGCGTAGGAAATGCCGCCGGCGCCCGTGGTTTCCTGGCCAAGCAGGCCGAGGTCCTGGGCCACACGTTCGTCGGCGACGCGGCCTGCCGTGCCGCCGGGGCGGATGGCCGCGAACACGAGGTCCGTCCCGCGGAGGGCGTCCGGCAGGGACGTGGTGGTGCGGACGGCGGGTGGCCGCGCAGTGAGGTGAGTGCCGCCGTCGGGCGCGCCGCCGCCGGCAGCAGCCCCGCCGTCGGGCGTTGGCATGGCGGGCGTTGGCATGGCCCGCAGGACTGCGGCGATGGCACTGAGCCGGTCCGGGTCGACGTCGAACAGCACCAGTTCGCTGACCAGCCCGGCGAAGGGGCCAGAGACCAGCGCCCGGTACACAAGAGGCACGCGGAACCCGCCGCCGCCGGCAATCATGAGCCGCATAGTCAGCAGTGTAGGCCGTGCCGCGGACCCGCCCCTATCGCGGCGCTGCGGCAGGGCGTAGTCTGCCGGACATGGACGCCATCCCGGACCGCCGTTTCGATCCGCTTTCGTCCGTCCGAACGCAGGCCGACGGCGGGTTCGACCTCATCCTGGCGGGCACAGTTTTCCAGGACATCATCTTCACCGGCCTGCCGCACGCGCCCGAGCCCGGCACCGAAATCTGGAGCGAGGGAATGGGCAGCTGTCCCGGCGGCGTGGCGAACCAGGCCATTGCCGCGGCGAGGCTGGGCCTGAAGACCGGGCTCGCCGCCGCCTTCGGGGACGACGGTTACGGTGACTACAACTGGAAGATCCTGGCCGGGCAGGAGCACGTGGACCTCAGCCTGTCGCGCCGTGTTCCGGGGTGGCATTCGCCGGTCACGGTCTCGCTCAGCGTCCAGCAAGACCGTTCCCTGGTGACGCACGGCCACCCTGCGCCGGTGACGGCGTCCGAACTGATCGGCCCGCCGCCCCGGGCGCTCGCCGGGATCGCCGAGCTCGGCATCGAAATTGAACCGTGGGCAAAGGCCGCGCACCAGGCGGGGGTCAAACTGTTCGGGGACGTGGGCTGGGACCCCAGCGGGGAATGGGCGCCGGTCCGGCTGGAGAACCTGCAGTACTTCCATGCGTTCCTGCCCAACCAGCGCGAGGCGATGGCCTTCACCGGGAAGGACAACCCGTGGTCGGCGCTGTATGCCTTGGCCGACCGGGTGCCGGTGGCCGTGGTGACACTCGGCGTGCAGGGTGCCATGGCCGTGGACTCCGAAACGGGGGAGGAGGAGTGGGTGCCGTCGTTGCCGGTGACGGCCTTCGATCCCACGGGCGCCGGCGACTGCTTCGACGCGGCCTTCATTGTGGGCAGCCTCGCGGGCTGGCCGCTGGGGAACCGGCTCCGCTTCGCCAACCTTTGCGCTTCCCTGGCGGTGCAGGAAGTGGGCGGTTCACTGGCGGCGCCCGGCTGGGGCGACATCGCCGACTGGTGGAAGCGCGCCAACGCCCGGCCGGAACGCCAGAGCAGCCAGTGGCTCCGCCGCTTCGGCTTCCTCGCCGACATTGTCAGCGACGTTCCGCAGGCCGCCCAGCGTAGGGCCGGCGCCACCATCGCGCACCTCTCGGACGCGTAAAGCCCGACGGCGGGCGGCGCGCCGCGGGTGCCACCCTGGGGTGCCCGCGCGGCGCCTGAGAGCCGGCGATTATCGGGCCGTGACGTGCGGCTGGGCGGCTCGCACTAGAATCACTAGGGTGACTTACCCCGCAGCATCCGGTGACTTCCGTGCGTCCCCAGGAACGGATCCTCTGTACGAGCGGTCCGCCGTGATCGACCTGGACGCCATCCGCCACAACGTCCGCCGGCTGGCCGACGCGGCCTCGCCCGCCAAGGTCATGGCCGTGGTGAAGGCCGACGCCTACGGGCACGGCGCGGTCCCGGTGGCCCGGGCCGCCCTTGAGGCCGGTGCCTCCTGGCTGGGCGTTGCGCACATCTCCGAGGCCTTGACACTGCGGGCGGCCGGCATTGACGCACCGCTGCTGGCCTGGCTGCACACCACGGAAAGCAACTTCGCCGCGGCGGTTGCTGCCGGCGTCGACATCGGCTGCTCCGGCTGGGAGCTGGGGCGCATTGTGGCTGCCGCACGCGACCAGGAGCGCCCAGCGAGGATCCACCTGAAAGTGGACACGGGCCTGGGCCGGAATGGTGCAACGCTCGAATCCTGGGACCAGCTGGTGGGCGAGGCCATGGAGTACCAGGACCAGGGCCTCCTGCGCGTGGTGGGCATTTTTTCGCACCTCGCCGTGGCCGATGAGCCCGAACGGCCGGAAACCGACGAGCAGTTGGCCGTCTTCCGCGACGTGCTTGCTGTGGCCGAGGACGCGGGCGTGGACCCCGAGGTCCGCCACCTCGCCAACACCCCGGCCACGCTGTCCCGCCCCGACACGCACTTCGACCTGGTGCGCGTGGGCCTCGGCATCTACGGCCTCTCCCCGTTTGAAGGCCAGACCTCGGCCGAGCTGGGACTGCGGCCGGCCATGACGCTGCGCACCCTCGTGTCCCAGTGCAAGGACGTCCCCGACGGGCAGGGCGTCTCCTACGGCCTCCGCTACCGCACCAGCGGCCCGAGCAGCCTGGCCCTGATCCCGCTCGGCTACGCCGACGGCGTGCCGCGCGTGGCCACCGGCGGCCCGGTCCGGGTGGCCGGCCGGACCTACCCCGTGGTGGGCCGGATCGCCATGGACCAGATGGTCATCGACGTCGGCAACATCGGCCCCGCCGGCTCGGACCTCTTCGGTGCCGAGGCGGTGCTGTTCGGCACCGGGGACGACGGCGGCCCCACGGCCGACGACTGGGCGGCCGCCGCCGGGACCAACAACTACGAGATCGTCACCCGGATCAGCCCCCGGGTGCCGCGCCGGTTCATTAACGAAAGTCCCGCCGTCGGGCATTCTCCTGCTCCGCAGTCGGCCGAGAAGGTCACGCCGTGAGCGTGCCCGCCCAGGCAGAGCTGCCCACCTGGGAACAGACGCTCAGGGTCATGACGGCGGACCAGACCCACGCGCTCGGCGCGGCTTTGGGGGAGGTGCTTCAGGCCGGTGACCTGCTGGTGCTGACCGGCGAGCTGGGTGCCGGGAAAACCACGTTCACGCAGGGTCTCGGCGAGGGCCTGGGCGTGCGCGCGGGCATCATTTCGCCCACTTTCGTCCTGGTGCGTATCCATCCCAACCTGCCTGACGGCCCCCGGCCCGGCGGCCCGGACCTGGTGCACGTGGACGCATACCGGCTGGGATCGGCCTCGGAAATTGACGATATTGACCTGGAAAACACGCTGGACTCGGCCGTGACCGTGGTGGAGTGGGGGCGCGGCCGGGTGGAGCACCTGAGCGAAAGCCGCCTGGAAGTGGACCTGCACCGCGCCATCGGGCTGGACGCCGTGGGCGCGTCGGAACCGATCCCCGGCCACACCGACATCCTGGACTTCGACACCGAGGACGACGACGAGCCCCGCACCATCGTGCTGCGCGGCTTTGGTCCCCGCTGGAGCACCAAGCCCGTCCTCGGCGGCGCCTTCGAAGGGACACCCTGATGCTCATTCTTGCGATCGACACCTCCGCCGTGGCCAGCGCAGCCCTTGTCTCGGACGACGCCCTCGAAGGCGAAGTGGCCAGCTTCGCCACGGAGGACACCCGTAGCCACGCCGAAGTACTGGCCCCCGGCATCGAGGACCTGCTTTCGTCCGCCGGCGTCGCCGGCCAGGACATTGACGCGATCGTCGTTGGGGTGGGACCGGGTCCCTTCACCGGCCTGCGCTCAGGAATCGCCACCGCCCGCGCGCTCGCCTTCGTCTGGGACAAGCCGCTGCACGGCCTGATGAGCCTCGACGCCGTCGCCCTCGAAGTGGCCGAATCCACCGACGCCGCGGCCGAGTTCCTCGTGGTCACCGACGCCCGGCGCAAGGAGGTCTACTGGGCCCGTTACAGCCTGGCGGACGGTCAACTGCCCCGGCTGGAGGACGGCCCCCACGTCAGTTTCGCAGCAGACCTGCCGGACCTCCCGGCGTACGGGGCCGGCGCCGGACTCTACAGCGACGTCCTGCGCGCTGATCCCGGCTTCAGCAAGGAGCAGCCCGACGCGCTGTATCTGGGCCAGTTCGCCCTGGCCCGGCTCGCTTCCGGCGCTCAACTCCTCGACTCCACGCCCCTGTACCTGCGCGAATCCGACGCCCAGGTCCCCGGACCGCGGAAGCGGGCGCTGTGAGCGCGCCGGCCGGCACCGGCCGTTCCGGCGCCGACGGCGTGGTTTTCCGCGACATGGCGCTCGAGGATGTGCCCGCGGTGAACGCCCTCGAACAGCGGCTGTTCCCCGCCGACGCGTGGCCGGTGGAGATGTTCCTGGCGGAACTGTCCCAGCCGGAAACGCGCCGCTACACGGTGGCCGAGAGCGGCGGGGAGATTGTGGGCTACGCCGGCCTGATGTGCATCGAGCCGATCGCGGACGTCCAGACGATCGCCGTCGTGCCTGAATTCGAAGGGCGGGGGATCGGCTCGGCCCTCCTGACCCGGCTGATCGACGAGGCACGGCGCCGCCGCGCAGCTGATGTCCTGCTGGAGGTCCGCGAGGACAACCCGCGGGCCCAGCAGCTGTACGTGCGGTTCGGCTTCGAACAGATCCACGTGCGCCGCAAGTATTACCGCGACGGCGTCGACGCCCTCATCATGCGGCTGCAGCTGGTGCCCGACGGCCCCGCCCCGCCCCGCCCCTCAACAGCCGACGGCCCGGCAGCCGACGGCCCGACAACGGAAGCAGGACAGGCATGAACCGCTCGCAGCCCCTGGTGCTGGGCATCGAATCCTCCTGCGACGAAACCGGCGTGGGCATTGTCCGCGGCACCACGCTGCTCACCAACACCGTGTCCTCCTCGATGGACGAGCACGTGCGCTTCGGCGGGGTGATCCCGGAGATCGCCTCCCGCGCGCACCTTGACGCCTTTGTCCCCACGCTGCGCCAGGCCCTGGCCGATGCCGGCGTGAAGCTGGAGGATGTGGACGCCATCGCGGTCACCTCCGGCCCCGGGCTGGCCGGTGCGCTGATGGTGGGAGTGTGCGCGGCCAAGGCCCTCGCCCTCGCGACCGGCAAACCGCTTTATGCCATCAACCACCTGGTGGCGCACGTCGGCGTCGGGCTCCTGGACGGTATCCCGAACGGCGGTGCAAAGCCCGACGGCGGGTCCCCGGCTTCTGTGGCGGCGGGCGCCGCGGGTGCCCCGCGCCTGCCCGACAACCTCGGCGCGCTGCTGGTCTCCGGCGGCCACACCGAGATCCTCAAGATCAACAGCATCACCAGCGACGTTCAGCTCCTCGGCTCCACGATTGACGACGCCGCCGGCGAAGCCTACGACAAAGTGGCCCGCATCCTGGGCCTGGGCTACCCCGGCGGCCCGGCCATCGACAGGCTGGCCCGCACCGGCAACCCCAAGGCCATCAGGTTCCCGCGCGGCCTCAGCCAGCCGAAGTACATGGGCACCGCGGAGGAACCCGGCCCGCACCGCTACGACTGGTCCTTCAGCGGACTAAAGACCGCCGTCGCGCGTTGCGTCGAGCAGTTCGAAGCCCGCGGCGAAGAGGTGCCGGTGGCCGACATCGCCGCAGCCTTCCAGGAAGCGGTGGTGGACGTGATTACGTCCAAGGCCGTGCTGGCCTGCCGCGAGCACGGAATCAAGGACGTCCTGCTGGGCGGGGGAGTGGCGGCCAACTCCAGGCTGCGGGAGCTCACCGGCCAGCGCTGTGCGTCGGCCGGAATCAGGCTCCACGTGCCGCCGCTGGACCTCTGCACGGACAACGGGGCCATGGTGGCGGCCCTGGGCGCGCAGCTGGTGATGGCGGGGATCGGGCCGAGCGGCATCGGCTTTGCCCCGGACTCCTCGATGCCGGTCACCGCGGTGTCCCTCCCCGCCTGACCCGTCCCTCGACCCCCTGTGAACCGTCGCGGGGCACTTTGCGGGCGCCGGCGTCGCAAATCACGACGGCGGCTCGCGTGTCCGTGTCGAAGTGCCCCGTCTTGGGGAAGGGACTGCGTTAGCCCGTCGGGCCGTTCCGCATCTGCTTCACGAGGTCCAGCACCACGGCCTGCAGGTCCCCGCCATGCTCGGCGGCCACGCGGCGCTGGCGCTGGTAGCCGGCGCCGCGGCGGATGATCTTCTCGACGTCGGCCAGCTCATCCGGGCAGCCGAGCTTAGCGGCGACCGGCTCCAGCCGGTTCAGGGTCTCCACCAGGTGGTCGGTGACCAGTTGCTCGTTGCCGGCGGCATCGAGGATGATGATCGCTTCCATGCCGTAGCGGGCGGCCCGCCACTTGTTCTCCTGGATGTGCCACGGCGGCATGGTGGGGATGGTCCCGCCGTTGTCCAGCGTGGTGGAGAATTCGTCCACGAGGCACTGGGTGAGGGCGGCGATGGCGCCCACTTCCTCAAGGGTGGCCAGGCCGTCGCAGATGCGCATCTCGATGGTGCCGAGGTTGGGGACGGGCCGGATGTCCCAGCGGATCTCGGACAGGGTGTCGATCACACCGGTGGTGAACATGTCCTGGACGTAGGATTCGTATTCTTCCCAGGAACGGAACTGGAAGGGCAGGCCCGCCGTCGGCAGCTGCTGGAACATCAGGGCGCGGTGGGAGGCGTAGCCGGTGTCCTCGCCGCCCCAGTAGGGGCTCGACGCCGAGAGCGCCTGGAAGTGCGGGAAGTAGTTGACCAGGCCGTCCAGCACCGGAAGGGCCTTTTCGCGCCGGTCGAGACCCACGTGGACGTGCACCCCGTAAATAACCATCTGCCGGCCCCACCACTGCGTGCGGTCGATCAGCTTCGCGTAGCGGGCTTTGTCCGTCACCGGCTGCAGCTGCGGCGGGCTGAACGGGTGGCTGCCGGCGCAGAAGACCTCCACGCCCATGGGATCGGTGATTTCGCGGACGGCGGCCAGCGACCTGCTGAGGTCTTCCTTGGCATCGCCGGCCGTCTCGCAGATCCCCGTGACAAGTTCCACCGTGTTCAGCAGGAGTTCCTGCTTGATGTGGGGATGCTCGTCGTCTTCGTTAAGTTCGGGGTGTTTGGCTGCAACGCCGCGCAGCACCTCGTTGGCCACCGATGCCAGTTCGCCGGTCTGGCCGTTCACCAGGGCCAGCTCCCATTCCACACCAAGAGTTGATTGCTTCGATGAAGCGAAATCAATCTTCAAATGCGTTCCTAACTGTTCGGTTGTCCGTGGCCGCGCGCCGCGTCCAAGTCTAGTGCAGGGGTAGCATCGACTTAATGGCTTTGTTCGTACGGACCCGTGACAGTTTTCACAAAACTACCCTCTTCCTCGCTGCTGCGGCCGCCGCAGCAGCGATGGCTGCCTGTACCGCAGTCCCGGCCACAGCGCCGGAGCCTTCACGCTCCGCACCCGGCGCCGGGACTGCCTCGCCGCTGGCGTCGGAACGCCCGACGACGGCACCTCCTTCGGCGTCGCCCTCACCTGACCCCGGACTGAGGCCGCTGGGCTGGGGCCCGGAGCAGCGGGACCGGGATGTGGCCGCGGCCGCCGTGGCCAGGATGTCCGTGGAGGAGAAGGCAGGACAGGTCCTGATGCCTGTGTACGCCGGGACCGATCCTGCAGCCCAGGCCGCCACCATTGAACGCCTTCACCTGGCCGGTTCCATCATCATGGGTGACAACATTCCGCTGGATGCCAACGGCCAGGCGGACCTTGGAGCCATGACGGACGTGAACGCGCGGCTTTCGCAGGCTGCCCGCGCCGACGGCCGGCCGTGGCCGGGGCTGATCGGCGTGGACCAGGAAGGCGGGATCGTGGCCCGGCTGGGGGCACCGCTGACCGAGTGGCCAACACCCATGAGCTTCGGGGCCGCGGGCAACGCGCCCCTGGCCAAGGACGCCGGCCGGGCATTGGCTTCCGAGCTCGCGCCCCTCGGCTTCAACCTTGACTTCGCACCGGATGCCGACGTCACCGTCGGCCCGGCGGATCCCACCATCGGGGCACGGTCCATGTCGGGGAACCCGGACCAGGCCGGGCAGCTTGCAGTGGCGTTCTCCCAGGGCATGCAGGACGCAGGCGTCCTGCCCACCCTCAAACATTTCCCGGGCCATGGCTCCGTCACCGTGGACTCGCACCAGGATCTGCCGGTGCAGCCCGCAGGCATCACCGAGCTCGAGGCCCGCGACTGGAAGCCGTTCCGGGCCGCCGTCGCCGCCGGTATGCCCATGGTCATGACGGGGCACATCGCCGTGCCCGCGCTTGAACCCGGTGTTCCGGCGTCGTTATCGGCACCGACTTACGCAGCGCTCCGCGGCATGGGTTTCAACGGCGTAGCCGTGACCGACGCCCTGAACATGGGCGCCGTTCAGCAGAAGTATCCCGGCGGCTCCGCTGCCCCGGCTGCACTCGCCGCCGGAGCGGACCTGCTGCTGATGCCCGCCGACGTGGGCAAGGCCCATGCCGCCATCGTGGATGCTGTGGCCGCCGGAACCGTGCAGGCAGCGCGCCTGGACGAGGCGGCCACGCGGGTTGCCACCATGCTGGCCTGGCGCGGCCGGACGGCCTCATCCCCGGGCGCCCCGCAGGGAGCCGCGCCCGGCAGCAGCGGCGATACGTCAGCGAGGGTCTCCGACGCGGCCATCACGGTGCTGTCCGGGCAGTGTTCCGGACCCATCGCCCCCGCAGGCGTCCGGGTTGCCGGGGGATCGGACCAGGACAGGGCACGGTTCGCTGCGGCGGCCGCCAAGGCCGGGCTGAGCATCGGTCAGGGTCCCCTGCTCACGCTCGTCGGCTACGCGGGACGACCCGCCGGAGGCGACATTGCCGTGACGCTGGATGCGCCCTGGCCGCTGGCGGGTTCCGGCGCGCCCGTGAAGATTGCCCTTTACGGCCGGACCCCCGGCGCCTTCGATGCGCTGGTTGCCGTGCTGACCGGCAAGGCGATCGCCCCCGGGAAGCTGCCCGCCGCCGTCGGAAGCTTCCCGGCCGGCACCGGCTGCCCCTAACCCAACTAAGTAGCAGCTGATGTCGTTTTGAGTGTCCAAAACGACATCAGCTGCTACCTAGTTGGGGGAGGAAGGTTTAATGGTGACGTGCCCATTCTGAATAAAGACATGACCCTCTGCATCTCGCTGTCGGCCCGGCCCAGCAACAACGGAACCCGGTTCCACAACCACCTCTACGAGCAGCTGGACCTGAACTGGATCTACAAGGCGTTTGCCCCCACCGATCTGGCCCAGGCCATTGCCGGCGTCCGGGGCCTGGGGATCCGCGGCTGCGCTGTGTCCATGCCCTACAAGGAGGACGTGATGGCCCTCATCGATGAGCTGGACCCTTCCGCCAAAGCCATCGATTCGGTCAACACGATCGTGAACACCGACGGCCACCTCAAGGCCTACAACACGGACTACACGGCCATCGAACAGCTGCTGAAGAGCAACGCCGTGCCCACGGAGTACTCGGTGCTGGTCCAGGGCGCAGGCGGGATGGCCAAAGCCACGGTCGCAGCATTGCGTGACGCCGGATTTTCCGACGTCACCGTCATCGCCCGGAACGAAACCACCGGCCGGGCGCTCGCGGAACAGTACGGCTTCCAGTGGCGGGCAGCGCTCGACGGCGGCACCGCCGACCTGATCATCAACGTCACCCCCATCGGGATGGCCGGGGGTCCCGACGTCGACTCACTGTCCTTCCCCGAGGACGCCATCGCGGCGGCCAAAGTGGTGTTCGACGTCGTGGCGCTGCCGGCCGAAACGCCCCTGGTCAAGGCCGCGCGTACTGCCGGGAAACAGGTCATCACCGGTGCCGAGGTGGCCACCATCCAAGCGCTCGAGCAGTTTGTCCTCTACACCGGGGTGCGTCCCACCGCCGAGCAGGTCCGCGCCGCTGAGGACTTCATGCGCGCCCAGTAGCGCGCGCCGAGTAGGGGGCACCCGGTAGTCGAAGGATTAGACGGGTTGCACCGAGATGGCCACCCGGTCCTCCCCGATGCGGGTCAGGACCAGGGTGGCCGTCCTGGTTCCGGCCTTTTTGTTCCGGTAACCGGCCTTGCCGCCTGGGAGCAGCTGCTTCCGCAGTTCTTCCGGAGTGACGGACATGCCGCGTTTCTTGATGTCCAGCACCGTGATGCCGTGGTCCTTGACCCAGGCCTTGAGCGCCTTGACGTTGTACGGCATCACCTCCAGAACCCTGTAGGCGCGGGCGAAGGGCGTGTCCAGCCGGTTCGGGGCGCAGATGTAGGCGATGTGTTCATCCAGCAGGTGCCCGCACAGTTGAAGCGCGACGTCGGCAACCAAACCTGCGCGGATCACCGCGCCGTCCGGCTCGTACAGGTAGCCCTCTGCCGGACCCACCGGCGCTGTGGGACCGCCGTCGAAATCCTCGGCACTGGTGATCTCGGCGGCACCCTGCGGCCCGAGAAGCAGGGCAGCGCGGCGGATACCGGGCCGGCTGACGGAATTGAACCAGAGGGTCACTTCGGTGACGTCGCCGCCCACCGAGACCCACTGCGCCTCGCAGCCGGCAGGGACTGATTCGTGCGGCATCCCGGGACCCATTTTGACGCCGACAGCCCGTCCGGTGGCGGCGAGCGATTCCACAAAGGACAGCGGCGGCGAGAACGCCTCGGGATCCCAGATCCGCTTGGTGCCCGAGGTGGAGGTGACCCGGCGGGCGGGATCCAGCCAGACGCCGTCGATCCCGTCCAGCGGAACCGTCGTGGCGTCGGAATGCACCACGGTGGCGTTGGGAAACGGGATGAGGTTGACGGTGGCGCAGGCCGCGGTGGTTTCGTCCATCTCCACTGCCGTGACCGTGATGTCCATCGATGCCAGCGCCAGGGAGTCGGCTGCCAGCCCGCAGCCGAGATCCGCCACATGGCGGATGCCCGCCTGCGCGAACCGCTCCGCATGCCGGGCGGCAACGTTAAGCCGGGTGGCCTGCTCGAGGCCCGCCTGGGTGAAAAGCATGCTCCTGGCGAACTCGCCGAACTTCAGCTCAGCCTTGGTGCGCAGCCTGGACTGGGTGAGCACGGCTGAGACGAGTTCGGGGGAGTGGCCGGCCTTCCGGAGCGTCGAATTAAGCTCGAACGCCTCGTCCTCGCGGTACGGCCCCAGGGATGCCAGCAGCTCCCAACCCTCGCTCGTCAGCAGTGGGGCGATCTGTTCCTGCGGTGCTTGAGACATGGGTTCAAGCCTAGTGGAGGTGGCCAAGCGCCGGTTCCGGCTAGGGTTGAAGACATGGAAGACAGCGCAGGCACCCAGCCGTCCGGACCGCCCCGAAACAGCCGCACGGATCTGGTGAAGATTGCCCGCCCCGCCCTGATTGCAGGGTCCGCCATAGCGATTGTCTGCATCGCCCTGCTGGTGATCATCTTCTTCCTGGACACCTTCAATGCCACCGTCTATTCCGTAGGCGGCAAGGACATCCAGGACGCAACCGACGAAGCCCGCGACATCCGCAACCTCTACAGCGGCGCCCGGCTGGGCGGCGTCATCCTGCTGGTGCTCTCGCTGCTCGCAGCCCTAGGGGGCGCCGTCGTGCTTTATTTGCGGCGCGGCACCTTCAAGGACGGGAACGACGGCGACGAGGACGTCGATTTCGACGACCTCGGACGCTGAGGTGCCCTCCCGGCGCTCGTGAGCAGCACC
Source organism: Pseudarthrobacter sulfonivorans (assembly GCF_014712225.1). GTDB lineage: Bacteria > Actinomycetota > Actinomycetes > Actinomycetales > Micrococcaceae > Arthrobacter > Arthrobacter sulfonivorans. The sequence continues at coordinate 21,059 of NZ_JACXBW010000026.1, read as the reverse complement.
CCTGAAATGACCAGTATTCCGCCCAGTATCTGCGGAACGGTGATGGGCTGACCCATCACCACGGTCATGATGGCGGTGAACACGGCGATGAGGTTCAGATAGTTGCCGGCGTTCGCCGCCGACGTGCTTTTCAGGGCGAGGTTCCAGAGGAGATAGGAACCCAGCGAGGGAAACAGGACGATGTAAGCCAGGGACCAGCCCTCTGCAGGGGTGGACGGCAGCCCGGCCCCCGCCGCCAGGGCGAAAGGGGTGAGGACAACCGCTGCCATGGCCACCTGAACCGCAGTTGACGTGATGGCGGGAATGGAAAGCCTGCGGGCAAGAATCGTGTAGAAGCCCCACACGGTAATGGCGGCCAGGATCAGCAGTTCGCCGGCGCCGATGGAGAAAGTCAGAAGCCGCCCGAGGTCGCCGCCGGTGAGAACCAGTACGACGCCCAGGAGACCCAGGACAACGCCCACCCAGCTCAGCGGGCCGGGCCTGTCCTGAAGCAGTATGACGGCCATGACCATGATCAGAGCCGGGTTCGCGGCCGTCACCAGCGAGGCGTTGAGGGCCGAGGTGTGCCCGAGCGCGCTGTAGAGCAACAGCGTGTAAGCGCTCATGCCCAAGGCGCTCAGGAGCAGCAGAGCCGGCCAGCGGCGAAGGACCGCGCGCCAGTCGGGACGTTCCACCGCATGGGCCAGCACCAGCAGCGGGACAGCGGCCAAAGCCCAGCGCCAGTAAGTCAGCTGAAGGGGCTGCATGGTTTTCATGGCGGCCTGGCCCACCACGAAGTTGCCCGCCCAAAACAGGGTGGCAAGGGTCAGGTACACGGCGGCTCGCACCGCCCCAATCTACACGGGGGCTGTTCACCAGGGACATAATTCTGGCACTCGCCTTGACCGAGTGCTAACGAGTACATAGAGTCGTCATTAGCACTCTCCCTAGGAGGGTGCTAACACATGAAGAGCTGCCAGCCAGGCTGCTGCCGGCACCGCGACGACGGTTTGCCAGCCACGGCGAAGCAGCTCAACTGTCCATGAATTTTGCTGACGTAGAAGGAGAGGTCCGAGTGTCGGTCTCTATTAAGCCTCTTGAGGATCGTATTGTTGTCCGCCCGCTCGAAGCCGAGCAGACCACGGCTTCCGGCCTGGTCATCCCGGACTCCGCACAGGAGAAGCCGCAGGAAGGCGAAGTTGTCGCAGTAGGCCCCGGCCGCTTCGAAGACGGCAACCGCGTCCCGGTCGACGTGGCCGTTGGCGACGTTGTTATCTACTCCAAGTACGGTGGAACCGAAGTCAAGACCGGCGGCACCGAGTACCTCGTGCTGTCCGCCCGCGACGTTCTGGCGATCGTCGTAAAGTAACTTTTGGATCCCCGTGCCGCTGACCATGCATCCCGCTGGTCAGCTGCGCGGGGTTCTGTCTTGAAAGGACAAAACCATGGCAAAGCAGCTTGCGTTTAATGACGCTGCACGCCGGTCGCTCGAAGCCGGCATCGATAAGCTCGCCAACACTGTCAAGGTGACGCTCGGCCCCCGCGGCCGCAACGTTGTCCTCGACAAAAAGTGGGGGGCACCCACCATCACCAACGACGGCGTCACCATCGCCCGCGAAATTGAGCTTGATGACCCGTACGAAAACCTCGGCGCGCAGCTGGCCAAGGAAGTAGCCACCAAGACCAACGATGTGGCCGGCGACGGCACCACCACGGCCACCGTCCTGGCCCAGGCCCTGGTCAAGGAAGGCCTGCGCAACGTTGCGGCTGGCGCCGCTCCGGGCCAGATCAAGCGCGGCATCGAGGTTTCCGTTGAAGCCGTTGCAGCCCGCCTGCTGGAGAACGCACGCCCGGTTGAAGGCACCCAGGTTGCCAACGTGGCCGCCATTTCCGCCCAGAGCGACGAAATCGGCGAGCTCCTCGCCGAGGCGTTCGGCAAGGTCGGCAAGGATGGTGTGATCACCATTGAGGAATCCTCCACCACGCAGACCGAGTTGGTCCTCACCGAGGGCATGCAGTTCGACAAGGGCTACCTGTCCCCGTACTTCGTCACCGACTCCGAGCGCCAGGAAGCCGTCCTCGAGGACGCCCTCATCCTGATCAACCAGGGCAAGATCTCCTCCGTGCAGGACTTCCTGCCGCTGCTGGAAAAGGCGCTGCAGAGCTCCAAGCCGCTCTTCATCATTGCCGAAGACGTCGAGGGCGAGGCCCTGTCCACCCTGATCGTCAACCGCATCCGCGGCACCCTGAACGTGGTTGCCGTCAAGGCCCCGGGCTTCGGCGACCGCCGCAAGGCCATGCTGCAGGACATCGCCACCCTCACAGGTGCGCAGGTTGTCTCCCCGGAACTGGGCCTCAGCCTGGACACCGTCGGCCTGGAGGTGCTGGGTACCGCCCGCCGCATCACGGTCACCAAGGACAACACCACCATCGTTGACGGCGCCGGTTCCGCAGAAGACGTCGCAGCCCGGGTTTCCCAGCTGCGCGCCGAGCTGACCCGCACCGACTCCGACTGGGACAGGGAAAAGCTCCAGGAGCGCCTGGCCAAGCTGGCCGGCGGCATCGGCGTGATCAAGGTTGGCGCAGCCACCGAGGTTGAGCTGAAGGAAAAGAAGCACCGCATCGAAGATGCAGTGTCCTCCACCCGCGCCGCCCTCGAAGAAGGCATCGTGGCCGGTGGCGGTTCCGCCCTCATCCACGCACTGAAGGCCCTCGACGAGGATCCCGCAGTGAAGGCCCTCGAAGGCGACGCCGCCGCTGCTGTGGGCATCGTCCGCCGCGCGCTGGTCCAGCCGCTACGCTGGATTGCCCAGAACGCCGGCTTCGACGGCTACGTTGTCACCGCCAAGGTTGCCGACCTCGAAACCAACAACGGCTTCAACGCCAAGTCGGGCGAGTACGAAGACCTGATCGCCGCCGGTGTCATCGACCCGGTCAAGGTCACCCGTGCAGCCCTGCGCAACGCTGCTTCAATCGCCGCGCTGGTCCTCACCACCGAGACCCTCGTGGTGGAGAAGCCCGCTGACGAAGACGAGCACGCAGGCCACAGCCACTAGTCCCCACCGTCACCCTCACCTCGCTTCGCGAGGTCAGGGAACCCTGACGGCGTGGGCCCACCCGCCGGCTCCCAAGTCTCGCTTCGCGAGGTCAGGGAACCCTGACGGCGTGGGCCCAGGCCCGCTGACAGTCGCTACAGAAACCGGTCCAGCATCCGCTGGGCCGGTTTTTGTGTGCCGTGGGATGCTAGCTTGCCGCCATCTCCTGCGTCTGGACGTCGCCCGCGCGCTCGTAGACCAGGGACACTGCCCCCTTCGGGAACGTGCGGGCCGGCTCCGTGAGGCGGAAGGTAGCCGGGATGGGCCAGGCGTCGAAGAGACGCTTGCCCTGGCCGAGGGTGATCGGATACAGCCAGAGGTGGAGGCGGTCCAGGAGATCGGCCTCGAGCAGTGAACGGATGAGGACGCCGCTGCCAAACATGTGCACCTCGCCGTACTCCTCCCGCAGCCTGCCGGCGGCCTCGGCATCCGGCAGCACCGTTGTGCCCTCCCAGCCCGGAGCCGTCAGGGTGTCCGAGACGACGAACTTGGGCACCCTGTTGAGCTTGCCGCCGATCTCGTCGGACTGGTGCGGCCAGAAGGCCGCAAAGATGTCGTAGGTCTTCCGCCCGAGCAGCAGGGCGTCGATGCGGCCGATCTCCTCGGTGATGGCCGCGCCGGCCTCGTCATCGGACACCGGCGCCTGCCAGCCGCCGTAGGCGAAACCGCCTTCAGGGTCTTCCTCGCGCCCGCCGGGCGCCTGGTAGACCCCGTCGAGGGTGATGAACAGGTTCGCGACGATGATGCCCATCCACCAAGTGTGGAACGGCGTTCCGGCACTGTCCAGAGCCGGCAGCGTGGCAGACTGATGGCATGCTGCTCGACGAGCTCGTGAAAACCACCAACGCCGTCGCGTCCACCCGCTCCCGGCTCGCGAAGGTCGCTGCGCTGGCGGAGCTGCTGCGCCGCCTCGAGCCCGGGGAGATCGCCACGGCCGTCGGCTTGCTCACGGCCAGGCCGCGGCAGGGCCGGGTAGGGATCGGCTGGCGCGGCATGTCGGCGGCCATGGGGGAGCCGGCCGCCGAGCCGAGCCTTACCGTAGCCGACCTCGACGCCGCACTGGATCGGCTGCTCATCACTGCAGGCTCCGGATCGGCCGCGGAGCGCGCCACGACCCTCCGGTTGCTCACGGCTGCAGCCATCGAGCGCGAGCAGGCCTTCATCGCCGGTGTGCTGCTCGGCGAACTGCGGACCGGCGCGCTCGAGGGTGTCCTCACCGATGCCGTGGCCCGTGCCGCTGACCGGCCCGTCGACGCCGTGCGCCGCGCGGCCATGCTCTCCGGCGACCTCGGCGGGACCGCCCTCCTGGCGATCACGGGCACTGCAGCCCAGCTTGACGCCGTCGGCCTTGTGGTCGGCCGTCCCGTGCAGCCCATGCTCGCCGCAACCGCGGCCAGCGCCAGCGAGGCGCTGGAGGTCACGGGGGAAGCATCCGTGGAATACAAGCTCGACGGCGCGCGCATCCAGGTGCATCGCCTCGGCGACGATGTTCGCATCTTCACACGCACCCTGGCCGAGGTGACCCACCGGCTGCCCGAGGTGGTGGAGGTGGTGCGCGCACTGCCGGTCCGCGATGTGATTCTCGACGGCGAGACCCTCGCCCTCGACGAGGACGGCGGCCCGAGGCCGTTCCAGGAGACCATGTCGCGGTTCGGGGCGGATGCGGTGCGCGCAACGCTGCTCCATCCCTGGTTCTTCGACGTGCTGCACATCGACGGGCGGGACCTGCTCGACGAGCCGCTGTCCACACGGATCGGTGTGCTTGAGCGCATCGCTTCCGGGCACCGGATCCCTGGGGAGATCACGGCGGATGCCGCTGTTGCCGAGAGAGTCTCCCGCGACGCGCTCGCCGCGGGCCATGAGGGTGTGGTGGTGAAGGCGGTGGGATCGGCGTACGCGGCCGGTCGGCGTGGTTCCAACTGGATCAAGGTGAAGCCGGTGCTGACCTACGACCTGGTGGTCCTCGCCTGCGAGTGGGGGTCCGGCCGGCGCACCGGGCTGCTGTCGAACCTCCATCTCGGAGCGCTTGACCCCACCGGCGAGTTCGGCGAGCCCGGCGGCTACGTGATGGTCGGGAAGACGTTTAAAGGCCTCACCGACGCGCTGCTGCGCTGGCAGACCGAGAGGTTCCAGGAGCTCGAGGTGCGGCGTACGGCGGGCACCGTCTGGGTTGAACCTGTCACCGTCGTCGAGATCGCCATCGACGGCGTGCAGCAGTCCTCGCGCTATCCGGGCGGGATCGCACTGCGGTTCGCACGGGTGAAGCGCTACCGCGACGACAAAACGCCGGCGGAGGCCGACACGATTCAGACGCTGCGCGGGCTGCTGCCTTCCTAGCTTGTGCGGCTTCTCGACCGGGCGTACCGTGGCGCTTAATACCGCTGCCCGCCTGCACCGGCCCGGCTGCCACCGGGCCGAAACGGGATGGCACGCGGTATCCGGAGGAGGCCAGGGTGTCAGCTGAATCGGGCATCGACCAGGGCCGGTCAGCGTTCCAGGAACAGCGCTGGACCGAAGCCCGTGAGAGCTTCCGCGACGCCGACCGGCGCGGCGGATTGCCCGCTGCCGACCTGGAGCGGCTGGCAACTGCCGAGATCCTCACCGGCAGCGTCCCCACGGGCGTGGACACCCTCACCCGCGCCCACGAGGAGTACCTGGTGATGGGCGACGTCGAGAGTGCCGCACGGTGCGCCGGCTGGATGGGCATGCAGCTGATGTTCCTGGGCGAACCGGCCCGGGCCGGAGGGTGGTTGGCCCGCGGCCAGCGGCTCGTGGATGAACTGGCCGAGCCGAGCGCCGTACAGGGCCTCCTCCTCATCCCCGAGGCCCTGGGCAAACTTTACGGCGGTGATCCTGCCGGCGCTTTGCAAACTTTCTCCCGCGTTGCCGAATTCGGCCAGCGGTTCCACGATAAGGACGTGTCCGCGCTGGGCCTCCTCGGCACCGGTCAGGCCACCCTGATGCTGGGTCACCCGGATAAGGGACTCAAGATGTTCGACGAGGTCATGGTGGCCGTCACGGCAGGTGAACTCTCACCCGTCCCCTCGGGACTGGCCTATTGCGCCGTAATCGGCAACTGCCATCTGGCCTTCGACCTCGAAAGGGCGCTGGAATGGACAGCTGCGCTGGACCGCTGGTGCGGTGCACGCCCCGACATGGTGTCGTTCAGTGGCCAGTGCCAGGCACACCGCGCCGAACTCTTCAGGCTTCACGGGGCCTGGGCCGAGGCGCTGACAGCAGCTGCTTCGGCGCAGGGGCTATCAAAAAAGGGGGATCCGCAGGCGCTCTACGGAGGCTACTACCAGCAGGGCGAGGTGGAGCGGCTCAGTGGAAAACTGGACGATGCCGAAGCTTCCTACCGGCAGGCAGCCAGCACCGGTTATGAGCCACAGCCTGGCCTCGCGTTGCTCTCGCTGGCCCGTGGAAACGCGCAGCAGGCACAAGCAATGGTCCGGAGGGCGGCCGACGCGGCAGACGTCGCTACCCGCAGGCACCTCCTGCCGGCATTAGTGGAAATCGAACTTGCTGCAGCCGACCCGGAGGCCGCGCGGGAGGGCGCCGACGAACTGGAGGCCTTTGCCCGCGAATGTCCGATGCCCATGGTCCGGGCCTCGGCCGCGGAGGCCGATGGCGCTGTCCGCCTCGCCGCCGGGGACGCGGCGGGAGGTGTGCAGCCACTGCGTGAAGCCTGGCGGCTGTGGCTGGAACTCGGGGTGCCCTATGAGGCGGCCCGCTGCCGCGTGCTGATCGGCTCCGCGTGCCGTGCCCTGGGGGACGAAGCTTCGAGTTTGATGGACTTCGAAGCGTCGCACGAGGAGTTCCTGAACCTGGGGGCTGCTCCGGCCGCAGCCTGGGCAGCGTCCCTGATGCGGAAAGCCTCCGGGGCCCGCGCAGGACCCCTGACCCCCAGGGAAGCGGAAGTGCTGCGGCTCGTGGCCTCCGGCGCCGGGAACCGATCCATCGCCGCCGAGCTGTACCTGAGCGAAAAGACCGTGGCACGGCACATCAGCAACATCTTCCTGAAGCTGGGCCTGTCGTCCCGTGCGGCAGCCACTAGCTATGCCTACGAGCACGGACTGGCAGGCTGAACCCACGCACGGACCAGTGGCATTCCGGCTCACCCTGCACAGAATTACCCATCCCTGCCGCTGCCGTAATTGCATCATTTGCCCGACGCGGGCTCCTGGCCCCCGCCCGTAGCCTCAAAGCATGAACCTCCCAGTTCATCCTTAACAATTCCGGGTTCACAACAAAGGAGAGCAGCGATGAATAGCAATGGCGTGACCGGCACGCTGGACACCCTCATTATCGGCGGCGGGCAAGCTGGCCTTGCCATGGGCCACTACCTGCAAAACCAAAAACGGACGTTCCAGATCCTCGACGCCAATCCACGCACCGGTGACGCCTGGCGCCAACGGTGGGACTCGCTCCGGGTCTTTACCCCCGCCAAGTACGACGGACTCCCGGGTGTGCCCTTCCCGGCAGCCCCGCTGACTTTCCCTGGCAAGGACGAGGTCGCCGGATATCTTGAAGGGTACGCCGCAGAACTCGGCCTCCCCGTCATCAACGGAGTCCGTGTGGAACGGCTGTGGAAGGAAAATGACCGCTTCATCGCGGCTGCCAACGGCCGCCGCTGGGCGGCGCGCAACGTGGTGGTGGCAACGGGCTGCAGCCAGGCGCCCAGGGTGCCGGGCTTCGCTGCGGAACTGGGGCCCGACGTCGTGCAGTTCCATTCGAGTGAGTACCGGAACCTCACGCAATTGCAGGACGGTCCCGTCCTGGTGGTGGGGTTGGGGAACTCGGGTGCGGAAATCGCCCTCGAAGTCTCACGGACCCATGCGAGCTTCGTGGCCGGAAAGCCCGGGGGAGAGCTGCCGGTGAAGCACGGCCCGACGGCGGCCCGCTACGTCCTGCCCGTGGTGCGGTTCGTGGGGCTGCACGTCCTGACACTCCGCAACCCGATTGGCCGCAAGGCGGCACCGGCCTTCCTGGCGCACGCTGCGCCCCTGATCCGGACCAAGTCCAAGGACCTCGTGAAGGCCGGTGTCAAGCTAGTGCCGCGGGTCGCGGGGGTGCGGGACGGGTTGCCGGTCCTCGAGGACGGGACCCGGCTGGCGGTTGCCAACGTCATCTGGTGCACCGGATACCGGGACGACTTCGGTTGGATTGATTCGTCAATGCTCGACGACGGAGCGCTGCCCCGGCAGCAGCGTGGCGCGGCGCTGGGGACCCCTGGCCTGTTCTTCCTGGGCCAGGAGTTTATGTACTCGGCGGCGTCCGCGACCCTTCCCGGAGTGTGCCGCGATGCCCGCCATCTGGCGGCGAAGATGCCGGCCCCGGTCAACCGCGGGTCTGCCGTAGCTGCCGCCTGAGCTGCCGGGCCGTTGCGTCGGGCAGCCGCCTGGAGACCACACGGTAAAAGAGGAGGACGGCCACGGCGGACACAACGATGCCCACGAGATTCAGCAGCAGTTGGAAAGCCGACCCTGCCGCTTTCTGGAATTCGCCCAGGACCAGGGCGACCGCCACGAAACCGGCCGCCGGGACGGTGGTGACCGAGATGAAAACACCGATGAGCGCCGCCGACCGGCGGCTGATGACGGAAAGCATTCCGGCGGCTCCGGCCAGGACGGCCACGATCAGTGAATACGGTCCGGGGTGGTAGATGAACTCGACGGCGGACCCGGTATCCAATGCATCGGCGGGAAATAAGCCCAGGGGGACGGACAGCCAGGCAGTCAGTGCCGCCAGCAGCATGGCCACGGGAAAACCCACGGCCAGCGCCACGGCAGCCCGGCGCCCCAGGGCCCACTGCCGTCTCGCCAACGCCACTGCCAATGCAGCCAGCGGGCCGAACTCCGGCCCCACGGCCATGGCCCCAACGATCGCAATGGTGGAATTCGTCACGATGCCGATCGCGGCGAGCTGTGTGGCCAGTATCAGGAAGGCGAGATAGCTCCAGGTGAGCCGGGAGTCCTCGCCCGTCTGGTGGCTGACTTCGTCCCAGATCATGGCGTCCGCGCCGTCTCCGGGTGCGGAAGATTCTGCCTTCTCCGCACGCCGGGACAACACCAGCTCCGGCATGGAAATGACGATCGAGCCCACCTCCTGCACCTTGAGGACGTGGAGCTTCTCAAGCAGTTCCTCCACCGCCTCCCTGGCAGCCTGCACCTCGATGACATCGCCCTTGGGCACCAGGGACGCGCCCGGGAAGAACGCTGTCTCGGCCGTCCCCACCTGCTCCTGGCAGGCCTGCAGCGCTACCGCCGCCAGCTCTTGGGGCACACAAATCCGCAGCTGGACAATCACGTCCGCTCCCTTCCCTGGTAGTGGCCAGCTTAGTTCGTGCGGCGCGGGGCCTGGGCGGATCTGATTGGCCTTGAACCTTGCCAGTCCGTAGGCTTGATGTTTTTGCCAGCCGGTCTTGAGGGGTCACTTGTGTTGATTGCGGGAAGAGAGGCTGGCCCGGGCGGTACGGCAGAGGCCACCAGCGCCCGCCGGAAACCCACCTTCCGTCCCGAAGTCCAGGGGCTCCGCGCGCTCGCAGTCCTGATGGTGGTGACCTACCACGTGTGGCTTGGCCGGGTTTCAGGTGGTGTGGATATCTTCCTCCTGATCTCGGCCTTCCTGCTGACGTTGTCCTTCGTCCGGAAGGTTGAAGCGGGGACCTCCCTCAACCTCCTCCGGCACTGGCTGCATCTCTTCAAACGGCTGCTTCCGGCCGCCGTCGTGGTGATCCTCGGTGTCCTCGCCGGCACCTGGCTGATCCTCCCGCAAAGCCGCTGGCCCGCAGTGCTGGATCAGGCCTGGGCGTCGCTGCTCTACCGGCAGAACTGGCTGCTGGCAGACACCGCCGTGGACTACTACGCCCAGGACCATGCCGGTGCCAGCCCGTTGCAGCACTTCTGGTCCCTGTCCATCCAGGGGCAGGTCTTCATCCTGTGGCCGCTCGTCTTCGCCGGTTCCGCCGTGGTGTGGAAGCTCCTCCGCCGGCGGTTCAACACCAGCTACAGGGCCGTGCTGGCGGCCGCGTTTACCGTCATCCTTGCAGCCTCGCTGGTTTATTCAATTGACCAGACAGCCACGAACCAGGCGTACGCCTACTTCGACACACGGGCCCGGCTGTGGGAATTCGCCCTCGGCTCGCTGCTGGCGCTCAGCCTGCCGTTGCTGAACCCGGGCAAAGTGCTCCGCCTGGTGCTCGGCTGGGCCGGCCTGGTGGCCATGATCTCCTGCGGGCTGGTGCTGACAGTGGACCGGGCCTTCCCGGGATTCGTGGCCTTGTGGCCCACGCTGGCCGCGGCAGCGATCATTGTGGCCGGCCAAAGCGGCAGCCGTTTTGGCGTGGACCGCTTCCTGAGCTGGAAGCCGCTGGTTTCACTTGGCGATAACTCCTACGCCCTCTATCTGTGGCACTGGCCGGTCCTGGTGCTCGCGCTGGCCGCAACCGGCGTCGAGTCACCCAACCTCAGCCAGGGCGGGGCGATCATTGCCGCCTCAATAGTCCTGGCCGTCCTCACCACCCGCTTTGTCGAAAAGCCGCTCCGCGAGTGGCGCTGGCCGCAGGTGCGCAGCTGGCGTACCGCCGTCGTCGTCTCAGCCTGCTGCGCCGTCCTGGCCGGACCGGTGGCGGTCTGGCAGACGAGCCTCACCGAGGAGGAGGCTGCCACCGCGACGCAGCCCCGGGAACTGACGCCGGGGGCGGCCCAACTCACCCAGGGGAACGTCGGGGGGCCGGCTCCCGCGGCGCGGATCATTCCCGCGCCGGCGGCCCTCGACAACGACTGGGCGGGGATCCACGCGCCCTGTATCGACGGAAACGCGACGCCGGATCCCGTCCTGGAAGGCTGCCGGCAGGAGGTCCCGTCCGGCGAGGCGACCAAACGGATTGTGGTGCTGGGGGACTCGCACGCCCAGCAGTACCTGGCAGCCCTGGCCCCCATCGCGGAGGCCCGGGGCTGGGAACTTGTCACGCTGCTGATGCCTGCCTGCCGTTTCGGCGCGGAGTCCGAGACCCGGAACGCCGAGTGCAACGCCTACAACCGCGCCAGCACGGCGTACGTGCTCGAACACCGTCCGGATGCCGTGTTCACGGTGGCCACGCTGACCCATGAGGAAGCCCCGTTCGAGACTGAGGTCCCCGCCTACCTCGAAGGAATCCAGCCGATCGCCGACGCCGGCATCGAGATCGTCGGGATCCGGGACAACCCCCGGTTCGCCTTCAACATGCCTGAGTGCGTCCAGCGCCACTCCCCGGGCGCCCCGGCCTGCAATCCGCCGCTGAACGAGTCCCTGGTCGATCCTTCGCCGTTGGAGAGCTATCGCGGCAAAGTCGACGGCCTGCACCTGATGGACCTGAGCGATTTCATCTGCGCCGGCGGCATCTGCCCGGCCGTGGTGGGGAACGTCTACGTGTACAAGGACGACAACCATCTGAGCCGGACGTACGTCGAAAGCATGATCCCCATGTTCGAGGAGCGGCTGCTGGCAGCCACAGGCTGGAAGTGACCCTCTGGCTGAGCGGGTGGGGAGTGCCCTTGCTCACAATGCGCTCCCGGAATAGGGGGAACGGCTGCGAGGTTCTAATATTTACTCAAAGCTTTGCGCATGGCTTCCGTGCGTGCGGCACCCGACGTATTAGGCCCCTGCACCGACCAGTCCCGTAATGACGGGCTGGTCATCAGCTGCAACCCCTACCCGAGAACCCAAGACCAAGGTAAGAGGCGCACTCATGACCCAGCCCGAGCACAACCCCTTCGGCTTCATCGGCCTGACCTACGACGACGTCCTGCTCCTGCCGGGCCACACGGACGTCATCCCGTCCGAAGCTGACACGTCGTCACGGATTTCCAAGCGGATCTCCGTTCACACGCCGCTGCTGTCCGCCGCCATGGACACCGTCACCGAATCGCGGATGGCCATTGCCATGGCACGCCAGGGCGGCCTGGGCGTCATCCACCGCAACCTCTCCATCCAGGACCAGGCCGACCAGGTCGACCGCGTCAAGCGCAGCGAGTCCGGGATGATCACCAACCCCCTGACCATCGGCCCGGAAGCCACCCTGGCGGAACTGGACGAGATCTGCTCGCAGTACCGCGTGTCCGGCCTCCCCGTGGTGGACGAGGGCATGCGGCTGCTCGGCATTGTCACCAACCGCGACACCCGCTTTGTCCCCGAAGCCGACTTCCCGCTGCGGCTGGTCAGCGACGTCATGACCAAGATGCCGCTGATCACCGGCCATGTTGGCATCAGCCGTGAGGAAGCCTCCCACAAGCTGGCCACCAACAAGATTGAGAAGCTTCCGCTCGTTGACGAGCAGGGCCGGCTCAAGGGACTCATCACCACCAAGGACTTCACCAAGGCCGAGCAGTACCCGCTGGCCACCAAGGACGACGAGGGCCGGCTCCGCGTTGGCGCCGCCATCGGCTTCTTCGGTGACGGCTGGGAACGCGCCATGGCCCTGATCGATGCCGGCGTGGACGCCCTGTTCGTTGACACGGCCAACGGCCACTCGCAGGGCGTGCTGGACATGATCCGCCGCCTCAAGTCTGATCCCGTGGCAGCCCACGTGGACATCATCGGCGGCCAGGCAGCCACCCGCGAAGGTGCCCAGGCACTGATCGACGCCGGCGCCGACGGCATCAAGGTGGGCGTGGGTCCCGGTTCCATCTGCACCACCCGCGTGGTGGCCGGCGTGGGCGTTCCGCAGATCACCGCCATCTATGAGTCCGCCAAGGCAGCCATCCCAGCCGGTGTGCCCCTGATCGCCGACGGCGGCCTGCAGTACTCGGGCGACATCGGCAAGGCGCTGGTGGCCGGCGCCGACACCGTCATGCTGGGCTCCCTCCTCGCCGGCTGCGACGAGTCCCCGGGTGACCTGATCTTCGTCAACGGCAAGCAGTTCAAGCTCTACCGCGGCATGGGTTCCCTCGGCGCCATGCAGACCCGTGGCAAGAACACGTCCTACTCCAAGGACCGCTACTTCCAGGCGGACGTCTCCGGTGACGACAAGCTCATTCCCGAAGGCATCGAAGGCCGTGTCGCCTACCGCGGCCCGCTCGCTTCGGTGGCCTACCAGCTGGTGGGCGGCCTCCGCCAGACCATGTTCTACACCGGCGCCCCCACCGTTCCGGAGCTCAAGGCGCGCGGCAAGTTTGTCCGGATCACGCCGGCGGGCTTGAAGGAATCCCACCCCCACGACATCCAGATGACCGTGGAGGCGCCGAACTACGGTTCGCGCTAACGAGCGTGTCTGAGCTGCGGCCGGCCCGGACGCCCAGCCGGAAACTTGCCGTGAGGCCCTACGCCCGGGCCGTGGCGCAGGTCCTGCGCGTTAGCTTCCGGGCCTCGCCCGCCGCCGTCGTGATGAAGGTGATGGGGTCGCTCATCTCGGCGACGCTCCCGCTGGTGACCACCTACTTTGCGGCGCTGACCACCACGGCCCTGGCGGCTGCCTACGCCGGCGATGCCGCGGCGGGCCAGCAGGCAATCGTGTACGTGATCATCACTGCCGCCCTGGGACTGTTCTGGGGCGCCTTCAGCAGCGTGGACCGGTACATCCAGCAGCTCATGAGCTTCAAAGTGGGCGCCATCGTCGGCGACCAGATGTACGAGCGGTTCCTGGCGCTGGAGTTCTGGCGCTACGACGACAAGGAGACCGTAGACCTGTACGACCGCGCCAAACGGTTCTCCGACTCCTACGCCAGGGTCCTGGACCGGATCGCCGCGATCTTCACCCAGCTGGTTTCGGTGATCCTGGCGGTGGGTGCCCTGCTGCTGGTCAGCTGGTGGATCGCCGTGATTGTCCTGGTGGCGATCGTGCCCAGCGTCTACCTGCAGTTCAAGCTTTCCCGGGAGCAGATCGCGCATTGGAACACGCAGGTGGATTCGCGCCGCCAGCGCCGGATGATCGAAACGAACCTGCTCCGCCCGCAGCACATCGCGGAGATGCGGCTGTACGGGATCGTGGGCTACCTGATGGACTTCCGGTCCAGGCTGCGGGACGCTGACGAGCGCCGGCGCCTCGACTTCCAGAAGCGCTATATCCCGAAGCAGCTGGCCGCCGATGCGCTGCAATACGGTGCCGAAGTGGTTTCGCTGATCTGGGTGGTGGGGCAGATCATCGCGCGGGCCCAGCCTGTGGGCCAGTTCCTGTACGTCCAGCAGATTGTCAGCCGTGCCCTGTCCACGGCCAACAACCTGGTGTCGTCGCTGAGCTCCATCGATGAGGACCTGGCGAACCTCAAGGACTATGAAGTGTTCATGGCGCTGCCCGTGCACTCCCGCCATGCCCCGCCGCTGCTGCGGTCGCCCAAGGTTGTGGAGCTGAGGGACATCCGCTTCACCTACACAGGCAGCGACCTCGAGGTGATCCGCGGCATCAGCATGACCATCCGGGAAGGGCAGCACATTGCCATCGTGGGGGAGAACGGTGCCGGGAAGTCCACCCTGATCAGGATTCTCGCGGGGCTTTACGCCCCGGACTCCGGGCAGGTAATGCTCGACGGCGTCGATCTCGCCGCCGTCGATGTCACCTCCTGGCACCGCCACCTCGCCGTGCTGAGCCAGGAATTCCTGAAGTACGAGTTTGCCACGGCCGCGGATAACATCCGCTTCGGCGACGTCGATTCGCCACCGGATGATGACCGGATCCGGCGGGCGGCGGCCGACGCCGAGGCCCTGGAATTCATCAACAAGCTGCCGAACGGCCTGGACAACCACGTCAGCAACTGGATGGAGGATCCGCGCGGCCGGAAAGGCAGCGGACTCTCCGGCGGGCAGTGGCAGCGGCTCGCGATGGCCAGGAACTTCTACCGGAACGCCGAATTCATGGTGATGGACGAGCCAACCTCAGCCATTGATGCGCTGGCGGAGCACCGGATCTTCACCCGGCTGTTCGCCGACCGCGGCAGCACCATCATTGCCATCAGCCACCGGCTCGCCACCATTGAGAAGGCGGACATCGTCTACATGCTCGAGGATGGCCAAATCGTGGAACAGGGCACGCATAAGGAACTGGTTGCGCTGCGCGGCCGCTACTTCAGGATGTTCGAGTCCCAGCTGAGCCTCGACGCCCAGAGCGGGCCATAACCCGCGTTGAGCTAAGGTCCGCGCCATGTGGCCAGATCGCCTTTCACCGCCGCGCGGAGAGCCGGGTCATCGGCGATTCAGCCACCGGGAATATACATCGGCGCTGTTCTTCATGAGCCGCCCCGTATAGGCCAGCCCTGCAGCCGTCCCCAGTGTCACCGCGACGAGCATGCCGAGCAGCGGGACCGCCTCCACTGACCCGCCCATGGGCGTCAGCAGCAGCAACGCGCCGATACCCAGTGCGCTCGCGGCAAGGAAAAAACGGACCATGCCGGGAGTAATGCGGATTCCCTGTTCCACCCGGGGGATGTCCGAGGCCGGCTTTGGCGGTTTGCGGGTGAACCGCGGCCAGGTAGTGAAGATCCAGCCCAAGGCCGCGAAGACCCCGCCAAGGATCACCATGACCACGCCAATTTCCGCGCTTTGTCCCAGGACCGTGGCCAGTCCGGCGTGCACTGCTCCTGCGGTCGCCAGCACGGCGGGGTACCACCACGCCGAGAACACCCAGGACCGGCGCTGGCCGAAGCCGAAGGCCGCCGCGCGGGGATCCGTGGCCGTGCCCGTCATGCCGATGCCGATGCCGACAGGAGAGCGCGGACAACGGTCCCGGGTTGTTCGCCGTCACGCAGGTCCCTGACCGTTAGCTGCCCGCTCTCGTCCAGCGGCGCCGCAGCCAGTTGGAGGCTGCCGTCTTCGAGCACCTTGATGTTTGCCACAACGGGGTCCGCGCCGCCGTCGTACCTGCGGGAGGTGACGATCCCGCCGGAGGGCACCTTGGCTGTTTCCACGGCGTCGGTGACGGTGGCCTCCACCATGTCCAGGGTGGCGGCGTCGTCACTCATCGGCAGGCACACATATTCGCTCAGGGGCCGCAGGAACAACGCCACCCTGCCCGCCGGGGATTCAGCAATGTAGGCCGGGGCCACAGCGTCCGGACCCACCCTGGTGATGTCGAACCACAGTGTTGCGCTGCTGAAGACCCGGGCAAGGTAGCCCGCGGGACCGTGCAGGGTAATCTGCTCGCCGTCAACTGATGCGGTGTCCCTGACGTTCAGGGTGCCCACGCCGGCCCGGACCAGGTCGTGGTCATCAGGGAGGTCCGCGAGCCCCAGGACGCGCCGGGTCAGTGCCGTTCCCGCCCCCGGTTCGAAGGCGAGCAGGGCAAGGACCTCGTGGCTCGTGACGCGGTACGCCGTGTCGGGCAGTTTCTGCTCAGTCATGTGATCCTCATGTTGTCCGCTGGCGGTGCGCATTTCGTCGGGGCCGGCCCCCGGTTCTAGCCGAACCCGAGCTTACCGCCGACCCAGCCGAAGGCGTCCTGGGCGCCGCCGGCCAGGTCCTTCACCCCATTGGCCACCCCGCCGGCCAGGTCCCTGACTCCGCCGACCACTCCCGCACCAAAGTCCCAAATCCGTTTGGTTACCGGAATATCCCCCGATGCCATGGAGGCGAGTCCCCACAGGAGGCCGGCCCCGCCAATGGCCGCCGCCACCGGCAAGCCCACGCCAGTGGCGGCGGCCACGCCCGCGGCTATGGCCAGCCCGCCACCGACTGCGCCGTCCGCCACACGGAACGGATCACGGTTTTCAATGCCCGATGCGATGTCCAGCACGCCGAAGGCAGCGCCAAGAACAGCCAGGCCCTTACCAACGACCTTCATGGCATCGAAGAACTTGCTCGTTCCGGCTGCTACGTCGGCCAGGTCAAGGTTCCAGCTGAACTTGTCCGCGACGAACTGGAGTGCGCTGGCAATGTCCGACGCGCCGCTGCCGTCATCGACCCACTTTTCAAGCAGCCACTCAAGGCCCGACGGCGCGTGTTCATAGTTGGGATCGGTAAAGGCATCGGTCCATTGCCGTTCCGGAGCGTCCGATCCCGGGGTGCCGGGTCCGGGAGCTGCAGTTCCGGGTGCGGGCTGGCTTGCACCCGGGCCCGAGGCGGCGCCGGCCTTCGAGTTGCTGGCCCGGTCCTGTTCGTCAGCGTGAACCAGCAAAGACCTGGACTCCTGTTGCAGGGATTCCGACGTCCTGGTGAGCATCGGACGCAACACGGACGTCCACTCGTTGCGGAACCTTGCCCCGTCGTCGCCCTTCCAGATGGCTGACTGCACGAGCGAATTTACGGTGGTCTCCACGGTCTTCAGGCGTGTGCCGGACTGTCCCAGCGACTTGGACAAGGCGCGGAGCTGCTCGATGTCAGCACCGTAGATGCCTGGCGCCATGTCGTCCCCCAAATTTTGTTCTCCGGCCGTCCGTGCCGGCCTGCTGTTGCCTTCAAAGTATTTCATTGCGGCGCCCACCGCGATGGGGACCGGTTCCCATGGGCCGCCGTCCGCTCGGAGAAGGTCCGCTGGGATAACCTAGAGCAGTGACTTACGAGATCGAGATCGGCCGTGGCAAGCGTGGGCGTCGTGCCTACTCCCTGGATGACATTGCGATCGTCCCTAACCGTCGTACCCGCGACCCCAAGGACGTGTCTGTCTCCTGGCAGATTGATGCCTACAAGTTCGAGATGCCCGTGATCGCGGCGCCCAT
Source organism: Pseudarthrobacter sulfonivorans (assembly GCF_014712225.1). Taxonomy (GTDB): domain Bacteria; phylum Actinomycetota; class Actinomycetes; order Actinomycetales; family Micrococcaceae; genus Arthrobacter; species Arthrobacter sulfonivorans. The sequence continues at coordinate 3,361 of NZ_JACXBW010000026.1, read as the reverse complement.
GGATTCGGCCATGTCCCCGGAGACGGCCATCGCCCTGGGCCGCCTGGGCGGACTCGGCGTCCTGGACCTCGAGGGCCTCTGGACCCGCTACGAGGACCCGCAGCCCATCCTCGACGAGATCGGCGCCCTCGAGGACGAGGTCAACAGCCCCGCGGTAACCGGCCGCATGCAGGAGCTCTACCGGGCCCCGATCCAGCCGGACCTGATCACGTCCCGCCTCGCCGAGATCCGCGCCGCCGGCGTGACCGTGGCCGGATCGCTGACGCCGCAGCGCACCCAGGAACACTACAAGACCGTGGTGGCCGCCGGCGTCGACATTTTTGTCATCCGCGGGACCACCGTCTCAGCCGAGCACGTCTCGAAAGAAGACGAACCGCTGAACCTCAAGCAGTTCATTTACGAACTCGACGTCCCGGTGATTGTGGGCGGCGCGGCCGGCTACACGCCCGCCCTGCACCTGATGCGGACCGGCGCCGCCGGCGTCCTGGTCGGCTTCGGTGGGGGAGCCACCGCCACCACCCGCCGCGCGCTCGGTATCCACTCGCCCATGGCTTCGGCAATCTCCGACGTCGCGGCCGCGCGCCGTGACTACATGGACGAATCGGGCGGACGCTACGTCCATGTCATCGCCGACGGCGGCATGGGCACCTCGGGTGACATCGTCAAGGCAATCGCCATGGGCGCCGACGCCGTGATGCTCGGAAGCGCGCTCGCGCGGGCCGAAGAGGCTCCGGGCAAGGGCTGGCACTGGGGCCAGGAGGCCCACCACCTGGAACTGCCCCGCGGGGACCGGGCCAATGTGGGCACTGTGGGGCCGCTCGAAGAGGTGCTTTTCGGGCCGGGCCACCACACCAACGGCACGTCGAACCTGATCGGTGCGCTTCGCCGGTCGATGGCCACCACGGGATACTCGGACCTGAAGGAATTCCAGCGCGTCGACGTCGTGGTGTCCCCGTACACCGGTAACTAAGGGTCCGCAGACGCCTGCCCAACTGCGCGGCAACGAAGTAGTGTGGGTTTACTACCGGCAGCAGCGGCAAGGGGAGGCGTTCCATGAACAGTGTTCCAAACGAAGGCGGTGCCCTGGGGCCCGCCGCCCGGGAAGCATCGATTGCCCGGCTGAGGGCCACATCCGAGCCAGGCAACGAACTGGACATCCTCATTGTGGGCGGCGGGATCGTCGGGACCGGTGCCGCCCTGGATGCGGTGACCCGCGGACTTAGCGTGGGAATCGTGGAGGCAAGCGACTGGGCTGCCGGCACGTCGTCGCGGTCATCCAAGCTGATCCACGGCGGCCTGCGCTACCTGGAAATGCTGGACTTCGGGCTGGTCAAGGAAGCGCTGCAGGAACGCGGACTGCTGCTTTCGGAACTCGCGCCGCACCTGGCCCGGCCGGTGCCGTTCCTGTACCCCCTGACCAAACCGTTCCTCGAACGCCCCTACGTGGGGGCCGGCATCGCCCTGTATGACCTGATGTCCATCTCCAACGGGCACCGGCGGGGCGTGCCGTTCCACAAGCACCTCAGCAGGCGCGGCACCCTCCGGGCCGCGCCCAGCCTCAAAAAAGATGCCTTTGTAGGCTCAATCCGCTACTACGACGGCCAGGTGGACGACGCAAAATACTGCGCCAACCTCATCCGGACCGCAGCCCACTACGGCGCCCATGCGGTGAACCAGATGGCCGTGGTGGATTTCCTCCGTGAAGGCGAACGCGTGGTGGGTGCCAAGGTGGTCAACCACGAGGATGGTACGCAGTTCAACATCCGGGCCAAGCAGGTCATCAACGCCACCGGGGTGTGGACTGACGAAACCCAGGCCATGGTCACGGACCGCGGCCAGCTGAAGGTCCGGGCGTCCAAGGGCATTCACCTCGTGGTGCCCCGCGACCGGTTCCAGTCCACCGTTGGCCTGATCCTGCGCACGGAAAAATCGGTGCTGTTTGTCATCCCGTGGGGCCGGCACTGGATCATCGGCACCACGGATACCGACTGGCACCTGGACAAGGCCCATCCGGCGGCGTCCAGCAAGGACATCGACTACATCCTCGAACATGTCAATAAGGTGCTGAAGCGCCCGCTGACGCGGGAAGACGTCGAAGGGGTCTACGCCGGGCTGCGTCCGCTGCTGGCCGGTGAAAACGACTCCACGGCCAAGCTCTCCCGTGAACATGTGGTGGCCCACCCCGTACCCGGCCTCGTGGTGGTGGCCGGCGGCAAATGGACCACCTACCGCGTGATGGCCAAGGACGCGGTGGATGAAGCCACCCGCACCATGGATGAGCGGGTCCCGCCGAGCTGCACCGAAACCATCCCGCTGCTCGGTGCCAGCGGATTCAAGGCCGCGTGGAACCGGCGGAGCCGGACCGCCGAGGAATCCGGCGTCCATGTGGCCAGGGTGGAACACCTGCTCAACCGTTACGGTTCCATGACGCCTGAAGTGCTCGCCATCATCAAGGAACGGCCCGAACTTGCAGAGCCGCTGCCCGGCGCCGACGATTACCTGCAGGCGGAGGCCGTCTACGCCGCAACCCACGAAGGCGCCCGGCACGTTCATGATGTCCTGACCCGGCGGACCCGCATTTCCATTGAATCGTGGGACCGTGGCGTGTCCGCGGTGCCGGTAGTCGCTAAACTGATGGGCGAAGTCCTCGGCTGGAGCGATGTGCAGCGCGAAAGCGAAATCAAGCACTACATCGCCCGGGTTGAGGCCGAACGGCTGAGCCAGCAGCAGCCGGACGACGAATCAGCCGACGCCGCGCGCCTGGGCGTGGAGGACATCGTCCCGTTGCGCTGAGGAGCCGGCATCACACTTCTCACCTGACCGAAGGAACACGCCTTGGCCGAACCACTTGACCGGTACGATGCCGATCTGACCACCTCCGAACTGGTGATTTTGGAGTTGGAGGCAACGGACAAGGCGGACGCTGCGGCGCAACTCGCAGAACGGCTCTTCGCAGCCGGCCGGGTCACGGACCTGCCGGGCTTCCTTGAGCACGTCAACGCCCGCGAACACCAGCTCGCCACCGGCCTGCCCGGAGGAATCGGCCTGCCACATGCCCGCAGTGAGTTCGTCTCGCGGACGTCGATCGCCGTCGGGATCACCAAGTACGGGCACGCGCTCGACTTCGGTGCCGCCGACGGTCCCGCCACCGTCATCCTGCTGATCGCCACCCCGGCCAGTTCGTTCTCCGATCACCTCGAAGTGCTGGCCACGCTGGCACGTTCACTGTCCAAGGAGTCCTTCCGGGAGTCCCTGCGGCGGGCCTACGACGCCGAAGTGATCGCCGAGCTGATCAACTCGAGCCTGGTGTTCTTCGACCACTAGAGATTGGGGCAGGCCCTTTCGTGTCGACTCCGTCGCC
>NZ_JACXBW010000025.1 GCF_014712225.1 Pseudarthrobacter sulfonivorans | reverse complement strand
TGCGGGGTGCTTAGGCGAGGACTGCCAGTTTGTTGTTCATCCGGCCGAACAGTGCGCGGTCCACCGAAATGCGGCCGGCGCCGGTGAGGGCCAGCGCCAGGGCGGCTGCACCCAGGAGCAGCACGAGTTCGTACCCGCCCTTGTCGGCGTAAACGCCGGCGGCGGCGTGTACCAGGAAGAGGGCGCCGATCATGTCCACGGCCAGCAGGGCCGCAACAACGCGGGTGAGTACGCCCAGGATGAGGGCGATGCCGCCGGCCAGTTCGAGGCCTGCGACCAGGGGGGCGGTCAGGTTGGCTGCGGGCACGCCCATCTGGGCAAAGGCGGCCTGGGTGCCCGCGATGGTCCACTCGTTGAACTTCTGCCAGCCGTGGGCGGCAAAGAGGAAGCCGAGGGCGACGCGCAGGATGGTCAGGGCGGAGGTGGTAAGGCGTGACTGGTTCATGTTTCGAGTGTCCCGCACGATTGGTTGAAGTGTCAACCAATCCGGGGCTTTTGTGTTCTTTGTCATGACTCGGGGCGTCACGGAAGCCGGGCACCCATGCCAGGCCCGCCGTTAAGCTGGCAGTGTGCCGAACCAATCCTCCGTTGCTGCCGCGGTGCGCCCCGCCAGCCCCGCCCGGGACATTCTGCGCCTGGCGGTCCCCGCGTTTGGTGCGCTGATTGCCGAGCCGCTCTTCCTGCTCGCCGATTCGGCCATCGTGGGACATTTGGGTGTTGCGCAGCTGGCCGGAGTGGGGCTTGCCTCCGCGGTGCTGCACACCGCCGTCGGCCTGATGATCTTCCTCGCCTACTCCACTACCCCTGCCGTGGCCCGGGCAATGGGCCGCGGCCAGTTGGCCAAGGCCCTCGCCGCAGGGCGCGACGGCGTCTGGCTGGCTTTGCTGCTGGGGATTGTCCTGGCAGTGGCAGGGTTTTGGGCCGCCGAACCGCTGGTAACCCTGATGGGGGCGGAAGGAGACGTGCGGACTTTCGCCGTGGACTACCTGCGCTGGTCCATGCCCGGCCTGACGGCGATGTTGCTGATCTTCGCGGGAACGGGGGTCCTCCGCGGGCTTCAGGACACCAGGACGCCGCTGGTGGTGGCCACGGCCGGGTTTGCCCTGAACATCCTGCTTAATCTGTGGCTGGTCTATGGCCTCGGCTGGTCGGTAGCCGGCTCGGCGATCGGCACCAGTGTGGCGCAATGGGCCATGGCTGCCGTCTATCTGGTGATGGTCCAGCGGAATGCAGCCAGGCACGGCGTCAGCCTGATGCCCGATTGGCGCGGCATCCGGAAAATGACCCGCGTCGGTTCCTGGCTGATGCTCCGGACGCTGAGCCTGCGCGTCGCGATCCTTGCCACGGTCTTTGTGGTCACGGGCCAGGGTGCAGTCAACCTCGCTGCACATCAGCTGGCCATGACCATTTTCTCGTTCCTCGCTTTTGCCCTCGATGCCCTCGCGATCGCCGCGCAGGCCCTGATCGGCAAGGAACTGGGGGCGTCAAACCCGGCGAACGCACGGCGGCTGACACGCACGATGATCCGCTGGGGTACCGGTTTCGGCGTTATTACCGGGGCGCTGCTGGCCGTCGCGGCACCGTGGGCAGGGGCGCTGTTCACCTCCGACGCCGGCGTCCAGTCCGCCCTGATGTACGCCTTGTGGATCCTGGCGGCCGGCCAGCCCGTCGCCGGGTACGTTTTTGTCCTGGACGGGGTGCTGATCGGAGCGGGCGACGCCAAGTACCTGGCGCTGGCGGGGGTGGCGAACCTCGCCGTCTATACCCCGCTGTTGGTGGCCGTGGCTGTAGCCGGCGGATCTTCGGTGGCAGGTCTCGCGTGGTTGTGGGCGGCTTTTGCCGTCGGCTACATGGCCGCCCGGGCCGTGACGCTGGGCCTTCGCGCCCGGTCAGACCGCTGGATGGTGCTGGGTTCGCCATAGGACCCCGGCCCACTAAACTGGACCGGTGAACCAACCACTGACCCGTGCCGATACCGCCGGAGACACCGCACAGCAGGCTGACCTGTGGAAGCCCGTATTGCTCCGTTCCCTCGCCGCACTGGCATTCGGTGCCCTGACCGTCTTCTGGCCTTCGCCGTCGGTCCAGGTCATGGGCTGGGCGGGCGGGCTATACCTGCTGGCCACCGGCCTGCTGTTGCTCTGGGGGATCCCGAAGGCGGGCTACACGCGGGACCGGATGCCCGGCAAGATCCTCTCCGCCGCAGGGGCTGCCCTGACAGGCGCGGGCGCTGCGGTGGTATTGCTGCATGGAGACAGGGTCTTCGGCGTGGTCGCAGCCCTGGGCCTCGGCGTGGCTGGAGCTGTGGAGCTTTATTGCGGTATCCGCTACCGCACGCGGCACGTGCTGGCCCGCGACTGGATCGCTTCCGGCGTCATCGGCCTCGGCACGGCCGCGGCTCTCCCCTTCTTCATCAGCCTGGGAGCCCACGCCCTGCTGGGTGTCGCCGGTGGCGGTGCCATCATCTCGGGCGTGTTGTGGGTCCTGTCCGGCCTGACCCTGAGGCACGATGCCCGGGGCGCCTCCCGGAAGCCGTAAACTAGAAGCAGACCGTTCTACCCGGCGTAGAAAATCTGCCGGGCGGGGACACTCAATACATTCGAAACCAGCAGGCCGATCCGGCGTGGCTGTAGGAGGAAATATCGTGGCAGACCAGCAACCAGGCAAACCGCGCAAGCTGCGGACCTCGGTGAAGGGGCCGCTGATGTTTTCCGCGTTCTGGGCCGTCCTCGCCTTCGTATCGGTGTTGATTTTTGCGTCCGGCGGCAGTGCCAAGTCCCCGCGGTTCGATCTTGCCTTCACCGGCGCGGGCATCGCTTTCATTGTCACGCTGGTGATAGCGGCCATGCTGTCCATGAGTTACAAGGAAAACGCCGAACACCTGGGCAAGGGCTCCGGCGTCAATCTCAGTTCGGCCAAAAAGCCTTCGCACGGATTCGGCGGCTCCGGAACACCTAACCCGCCAGCTTCACACGGCGCCCCTGACGACAAGGATCCCCACCAGGCTCCCTGACGTCGGCTGCACTCTCCGGGTCGTGCACGACGGCCTCGATATCCGCGGACGACGGCATCTCCGCGATGTGGTGCGCCAGTCTCAGGGCCAGGCAGACTGCGGTGAAAGTCGGGTTCGCCTCCGCTGAGGTTCGGAGAACGCTGCTCGATGCGATAAAGAGGTTGTCGACGCCGTGGACGCGGCAGTCGCCGTCGACCACACCGTCGGCTGGAACCGCGCTCATGCGGGTGGTGCCGATATGGTGGAAGCCATCGATCGCCTGCTCCCAGACGGCGGCGGCGCGGCCCGCGGGCGGGTAGAGGTACTCGATGCGGCCCCGGCCGGCGCTGCGGAGGCGCTCGTCGAGCACCTCATGGAAACGCAGCACCGAGTCGACGTCACGCTCGGTGTAGCGGAAGTCGATCTCAAGGCTCGGCGTGCCGTCTGCGTTGCGGCCGCCGTCGAGGCGCACCCTGCTGTCGGGGTTGGCGACCTGCTCAGAGTGGTAATGGATGGCGTACGTTCCGCCCGGGTTGCGCAACAGGAAACCGGGCTTGCGCACCTTCGACAGATAGCGGCGGCGAAGGATGTCGGCAGAGTCCACGGTCGCGCGGACCGGGCCCCGCAGGACGTTGACAAGGTGCGGCCAGTAGCGGCGCGGCGCCGGCCCGATGTGGCGCAGACGGATGCCCTCGGCCAGGATGCGACGGCCGACGGGGGCCAGGGCCAGCGCCAGGAAAACTGCCGACAGCGTGGCGTTGCGGTGCCGGTAGTCGTAGAACGGCGGGTTGTCCAGATAAAAGCTGCAGTTGAGCAGCTTATGCTCCTGGAGCGACTCCGCAGGGAGCGAGAAGCGGCGCCGGACGTAGCTGTCGTGCTCGTCGAGCCGAAAGTCCATGTCGGCGATGTCGGCGGGGTCGGTGAGCACCACGTTCGCGATGCTGCCGGTGGCGTGGCCCATATAGTAGCGGCCCAGCGGACCGTCGATACCGCCGAATGCCGCGGGTTGCCCGCGCTGGGCGTCAAGCAGGAGGCGCAGCGTCTCCATTCCACCTGCGGCAAGCACGTACCTATCGGCGCGCACAATGCCCGGCGGGCCGTTGGACAAAATGCGCAGCCCCTCCACAGTCGTCCCGTCGGCGTCGAAGGCCACTCCGACGACGGGCGCGTCGCACAGGAGGTCGATCAAGGGATGCGCGGCCACCAGCGCCGCCAGGCGCGGGCCGAGCTTGGGCTGGCGTGCCCACCGCTCCAATTGCGACATCTTCAGGTCGCCCAGACCTTCCCAGCCGGGTTCGTCGGAAGTGAACCCGCCCGCGCCGCAGTCGAAGTACTCCTGGGCCTTTGCCCGCCATGGTTCGATGGCCGAGAAGTCGATGGGCCAATCAGAATCGGGCACGAAGTCGCGCTGCTCGAAGTCAACGGACTCGTAGGTCACGCAGCGGCCGCCCCACATCCACGAGGCACCGCCGACGCCGACGCGGGTGGTCTGCAGCTCAGGCGCGTGACGATCGGGATCGACGATGGAGTCGTTGCGGCGGCGCCCCGGCGGCTTGTCACGCCGGCCGGTGTCCTCGCCGCCTGCGTCGAGCAGCACCACGCGCAGGCCGGCTTCGGCCGCTTCCAGCGCGAACGAGAGGCCGACGGGGCCGGCTCCGACCACGCACACTGCATAGTTCGTGCCCTCGGAGGGTAGGGTGCCGGAATTCATCGGGTGGCCGCCGTCGTGTGCGCGGGCTGGCTGGCCGTCCCCGGAAGGGTGGACGAGGGGGGCGCCCCTGGCGCCCGCGTCGACGTGTCCTTCTCCCATTGCTGCGTGCCGGTACCCACCATGGGGCGTGACTGGAACCGGGCCGCCGCGGCCAGCGCGGTGTAACACAGTGCGTCGAGCGCAGACGGGAGGCCGCGAATCGTGCCGAGCAGTGCCCGGCCGCGGCCCTGCGACCCGGGGTCGGCAGTAGCCAGCTCGACGTAGCCGCGGCGGTGCCTGCGCAGAATCTGGAGCAGAGCGGCCGTCGTCCGCGGTGCCTGCACACGTGCGGGGACCGTCTCCACGATCGTCTTCTCACCCTCCGCGAAGAGGCCGTCAAACCAGGAGTCATCGGCAGTGACTTCGGGGAAACCAGCGAAGCGTACGTGCCCCGCCTCCGAGACCGCGTACAGGCCCGCGCCCCAGAGGCGGGTGGCCTGCTCGGGAATGCGCGCGCGGGCGCGGTAGTAGGAACGCACGGGGAAACTCGCCCCGCGGGTGTCGACGATGGAGGATGGCCGCGACGCGAGCGGGGCGCCCGGGCGCGAGAGCTCGCGGAAGACGGCTTCGACGGCTGACGCCTCGACCTGGATGTCGGCGTCGAGGTACAGCCGCGGCCAGCGCTCCGTCGCGCTGTCGCCCATGTTCATGGCGGCCGGCTTGGACCCGATGGGCGAATCAAGCACCGTCACACCCGGGTAGCGGCGGGCGACCTCGGACGTGCCGTCGGTGCAGCCGTTGCAGACCACGATGATGTCTACCTCGGACGACGATAGGAGGGGGAGGAGGCCCTCGAGCGTGCGTGCGATGACGCTCTCCTCGTTGTGGGCCGGGATGATGACGGCGCCGGCGGAAACTCCGCCCGCGGGGGGAAATGGATCGGTCACGGTGCGGCCTGTCTCTTTCCGGATGGACGGTCGATGGGCAACAGGAAGGCGAAATTTGTGGTGATCAGCGAAACAGCCTGTCCACCCCAGTGTCGTTCCCGTCCCATCAGGTCGTCCCGAGTACCGGGTACCCGAAATGTTGCAGAGCCGCTACGTGCTGTGATGCCCGGTACTCAAAAAAGGCCGGACCGGCATGCTAGGCAGATGCAGCCTGCCTTGCCCGGTACGCCGCGACATGCGCGCGATTGGCGCAGTTCCCGGTGTCGCAGTACCTCTTGGACCGGTTTCGGCTCAGGTCCAGCACCACGGCGTCGCAGTCGTCCGCCGCGCAGACCAGCAGGCGGTCCATTTCCTTGCTTCGAATGACGTCCACCAGCGCCATGGCGGCCTCCGTGCCCATCCTCTCTGCCAGTGGGGCCTCCCTGGTGGTGGCGTGCAGATGCCAGTCCCAGCCGTCGTGCTTCATCAGCTGGGGCAGCGCGTTGGCCTCGCGCAGCAGCCGGTTGACGCCAGCCACGCAGGTGTCCTCGTCAGCAGTCCACAGCGCCGTCAGCCTGCCGCGCAGCTCGTGTACGCTCGCCACTTCCGCGCCATTGCGGGTCCGGGACCCGCTGAACCGCTCCGCGTTTAGGAAGCGGTCCAGGTCGGCCACCGTGGCTAAGGATTCGCGTCCGTTCGCCGCCGTGTTGATCAGGTTGACCACCGTGCGCAAGGCAACTTCGGTGTCAGGGGCAAAGACCATCTTGACTCCTTACTGAAACCCGGCGTAATGTCAGGACCATTACCCCACTTTACTCCTGACAGGAGGCGCCGGTGTCCGCCGCCCTCAACCCCGCAGCAGTGCGGGGATTCCTTGGCTCCGGCCTGGGGATCGCACTGTTCTCGTCTGCCGTCTTTGGACTCTCCGGCTCCTTCGCCAAAGCGCTTCTGGAGTCCGGCTGGTCACCCGGTGCGGCCGTGACCGCCCGCCTGACCGGCGCCGCGCTGATCCTGGCCATTCCGGCGGTCCTTGCCTTGCGGGGACGGTGGCACCAGCTAAGGGACAACTGGGTCACCATCGCGCTTTTCGGCCTGATCGGAGTGGCCGCCTGCCAGCTCTTCTACTTCAACGCCGTGGCACGCCTCTCTGTGGGGGTTGCGCTGCTGCTTGAGTACCTCGCCCCGGTGCTCATCGTGTTGTGGATCTGGGCAGCCAGCCGCAAACGGCCGCGGGCCTCCACTATCGGCGGAACCGTGCTGTCCCTCGCAGGCCTGGTGCTGGTACTGGACCTCACCGGTGCAGTCAAGATCGACGTCGTCGGGGTCCTCTGGGGGCTGGCCGCTGCCGTGTGCCTGGCCATCTACTTCTTCATCACGGCGAAGGAGAACGATGCGCTGCCGCCCCTCGTCCTGGCATCCGCCGGGCTGCTGGTGGGTGCGGCGGTGATGTGGCTGGCCGCGGCCACGGGGCTGCTTCCCATGGCTTTCAGTACTGCGGACACCCGGCTCGGCCCCTGGATTGCGCCATGGTGGGCTGCCTTGGCCGGACTGGTCATATTGGCGACTGTCCTGGCCTACGTTTCCGGCATCATGGCTGCGCGCGCGCTGGGCTCCAAAGTGGCGTCCTTTGTCTCGCTGACCGAAGTGCTGTTCGCCGTGATCTGGGCCTGGCTGCTTCTGGGTGAGCTGCCCGGCGTCATTCAGCTTCTGGGCGGTGTGCTTATTGTTGCCGGCGTAGTCCTGGTGCGGCTCGATGAGCTGCGCTCCGGTGCTGCCGTTCCCGCCGGCGTGGCCGCGCCGGTGGATCACGCGAACGACGTCGAGCCGGTTCCCTGAGTGCCGCGGCAATAACTGAGTGCCACTTCGCTGACTGAGTGCCACACCGTTAGCAGCCGCGCCGTTAACGCCCGAGGGCCCGGACAGTGTGTCCGGGCCCTCGGTCAAACAAGGCCGGCCTAGCGTGAAGCCTGGTCCTGCTCGCTGGCGTTCCTCGTGGCCTTCTGGCCGGCATCCTTCAGCGCCTGGATGACCTGGTTCAGGGCACTGGTGTGGGTGCCGGACCATTCGCTGCGGAAGTGCTTCGCGTCCGGGCCCTCCCAGACGGTGCTGTCCAGCAGGCGGGTGAGGTTGCTCCGCTGCTGCTCGATCTCCGAAGCACCGGCCTGCAGCTTCGTGCCAAGAGTCCTGAGCTGCTCTACATCTGCGCCCCAAATAGCCATCAGTTTCTCCTCATAAGTAGTTGGATCCGACCCGGGTCGGCATCCCCAGCGGCCCCCGGCTCATCCGGAAGATCCATTGCCCCAAACCTATCCCGGCCCCCGGAAACCCGTCGATGGGCACTGCTGCCCATGCACCACTCCCCATCAGCGTGGACCCTCGGACAGCACGTGACGGGGGTCGATTCCAGGCGCTCCAGAGCCTAGCATGGCCGTATGTGCCGGAACATTCGAACCCTCCACAACTACGAACCGCACGCCACCTCCGAGGAAGTGCACGCAGCCGCCTTGCAGTATGTCCGCAAGATCAGCGGGAGCACCAAGCCGTCCAAAGCCAATGAGGATGCCTTCGAAGCCGCAGTGCACGAGATCGCGCACATCACGCAGCACCTGCTGGATTCGCTGGTGACGCATGCGCCTGCCAAGGACCGCGACGAGGAGGCGGCCAAGGCCAGGGCCCGGGCCGCCGTCCGCTTCGGCACGGCCTAAGCGCTGCTACCTGGTTGGGCCCGGCGCAGCCTACTTGCCGAAGCTGCGCAACCGCAGTGAGTTGGCCACCACCAGGACCGAACTCGCGGCCATCGCCGCGCCGGCAAGCATCGGGTTCAGAAGACCCAGGGCTGCCACCGGAATGCCGATGGCGTTGTAGAAGAACGCCCAGAACAGGTTGGTTTTGATGGTGGCCAGAGTCCGCCGGGAGAGTTCGATCGCCTGGGCCACCTGGCCAAGGTCATCGCCCATGACGGTGAGATCCGCCGCTTCAATGGCCACGTCGGTGCCTGAGCCCATGGCGATGCCGAGATCGGCCTGTGCCAGCGCGGCGGCGTCGTTCACGCCGTCGCCGGCCATGGCAACGGTTGCACCGCCGGCCTGGAGCTTCTTTACCGCCTCGACTTTTCCGGCCGGCAGCACACCTGCGTAAACATCATTGGAGGGAATCCCGACGGCGGCGGCCACCTGTGCGGCCACTGCAGCGTTGTCCCCGGTCAGCAGGACGGGCCGCAGTCCCAGGTTCTTCAGCCGTTCGATGGCTGCCGCCGACCCCGGCTTGATGGTGTCCCGCAGGCTGATGATGCCGGCGGGTACGCCGTCCACCGCAACCCAGATGGCCGTGGCACCGTCCGCTTCCGCGGCAGCCAGCGTTTCCTGCTGCAGTTCGGAGATGCTGACGTCATTCGCAGCCAGCCAGCCCGTACGGCCGGCAACGATGGCGCGCCCTCCCACGGTTCCCGAGACTCCGCCCCCCGGTGCGGAACGGAAGTGGTGGACGGCGGGAAGCCGCCCGCCGTCGTGCCTGGACTGCGCCTGCCGGGCCGCTGCAGCGATGGCGTGGGCGATGGGGTGCTCCGAGGCGGCCTCGACCGCACCGGCGAGCCGCAGCACGTCCCTTCGCTGGTGGCCGTCAAACGCCGAGGTGCCATCCACGGAAAGCTTTCCGCTGGTGACGGTGCCGGTCTTATCGAGCAGGATGGTGTCCACGGTCCGGGTGTCCTCGAGGACCTGCGGGCCCTTGATCAGGATGCCCAGCTGGGCGCCGCGTCCGGTTCCGGTGAGCAGGCCCACCGGCGTGGCGAGCCCGAGTGCGCAGGGGCAAGCGATGACCAGGACCGTGACCGCGGCGGTGAAAGCGGCCCGAAGCTCGGCAGGATCAATCGCCGGGCCGCTGAAGAGGAGCCACAGCCCAAACGTGAGCACTGCGATGACCAGCACGACAGGAACAAAAACGCCGCTGATCCGGTCAGCCAGCCGCGCAATGGGGGCCTTGCCGGTCTGCGCCTGGGACACCAGCCGCGCCATCTGGGCAAGCGTGGTTTCTGAACCCACTCTGGTAGCCCGGACCAGCAGGCGGCCGGAGGTGTTGATGGTGGCGCCGGTGACCTTGCCTCCCGGCCCCACCTCCACAGGGACGGACTCGCCGGTCAGCAGGGAAGCGTCGACGGCGGAGCTGCCGTCGATCACCACGCCGTCGGTGGCGATTTTCTCACCGGGCCGGACCACCACGACATCCCCCACGCGGAGCTGATCTGCGGGGAGCTTATGCTCGGAGCCGTTGCGCAGGACGGTGGCGTCCTTGGCGCCAAGGTTGAGCAGTGCCTTGAGCGCGTCGCCGGCCTTCTGTTTGGCGTTGGCTTCGAGGAACCGGCCCAGCAGCAGGAAGGTGGTGACCACGGCGGCCACTTCGAAGTACAGGCCACCGGCCTCCATCCCCTCCATGCCCGGGTGCTCGGTCATGCGGGGGTCCAGCGCCAGCTGCCAGACGCTGAAAAGGTACGCGGCTGCGACGCCGATGGAGACGAGGGTGTCCATCGTGGACGCAAGGTGGCGTGCATTAACGGCGGCGGCGCGGTGGAAGGGCCAGGCCGCCCAGCTGACCACCGGGAGTGCCAGCAGGCCGGCCACCCAGCCCCAGTCGGGGAACTGCAGGGCCGGGATCATCGAGATCAGGAGGACTGGGACGGCCAGCACCGCGGCGAGGATCAGGCGCGGCCTCAGTTGCGCGGCGGCGCCGTCGTGGGCCATATGGTCACCACCTTGCGCGCCGCCTTCGGCGCCCTGCTCCGCGTGCTCGGTCGTTCCTCCCTTAGACGCACGCTTCCGCATGCCACCGGAGTCGGCGCTGTGCCCGTCCTCCGAACCGCCGTATTGCCTCTGGTCGTGATCGGGGGCGTGCAGCTTCTGCGCGTCGTGACTGTGGGTGGGGGAATGGCGGACTCTTGCCTTGTAGCCGGTGGCGTTGACTGTGTCCACGATTTGCTGGTCTGTGATGTTGGCCGGAACGGTGACGTGGGCGGACTCCAGGGGGAGATTCACGGAGGCTTCCACGCCGTCGAGCTTGCCGAGCTTCCGTTCCACGCGGTTCACGCACGACGCACACGTCATGCCCTCGATGTCCAGTTCAACAACGCGGCTGTCCGTCTGGTTCAGTAGGTGCTCAGTGCTCACGGTTTGATAGCCCGATCTGGGTGGTTACGCGTCGTTGGCCACAACCAGGTAGCCGGCCTCGGCCACGGCTTCGCCGATCTCGGCCGGCGACAACTCCTCGCTGGAGGTGATGGTGACGGTGGAGATGCCCCCGGCGTTGAGGTCGACGTCGACCCCTTCGACCCCGGCGAGGGACTCAATTTCTTCACTGACGGAGGAAATGCAGTGACCGCAGGTCATGCCGGACACGCTGACGGTGGTGGAGACGGTGCTCATGGTTGCTCCTTCATAAGGGCCGGTATAAGGGCCGGCGGGTTGGCCGGGCCCTGGTTGGCTGGCTGGTTAGCGGCGGTGGTGTCAGCGCAGAAGGCGGCCAATGGCTTCCGCCGCCTCTTTGACCTTGACGTCAATCGCTTCCGCCCGCAGGTCAGGGTCAGGCTCGGCGGCGGCTCCCACCACGCAGTGCCCGATGTGTTCCTCCACGAGCCCGAGGCTCACGGCGTGAAGTGCCTTGGTGACGGCGGAAACCTGGGTAAGGATGTCGATGCAGTATTTGTCCTCATCCACCATCCGGGCGATGCCGCGGACCTGGCCCTCGATGCGTTTGAGCCTTCGCAGATAGGCGTCTTTGTTGGCGGTGTAGCCATGCGGCAGCGCGGACTCGGGGCTCGCATGGCCTGGGGCGGTTACCTGTGGGGATTCCATGGATACAATTTATACCCCCAGGGGGTACTCACGCAACTACCCCCTGGGGGTATGCCGGCCTGGTTTCGACACAAAAAAGCTCCGGAGTGCGTTATTGGGGGATACGCACTCCGGAGCAGCCTTTGGGCAGATCTGCCCAGCCCGATGGCCGGATCTCTCTGCTTGAACCAGCTTACTTGCCGGTATGGCTATCCGCCACCACCTCGAATAACTACTTTCGCTTTATTATCCCGGCCGCCCCAGCGGCGGCGCCCACAGGTGCCTCCGGACGCCTCCAAAGAGCTATTCACGGTCCTCGTGCGCCGGCCTCCGGTAGGGGACCACCAGTACGGGCCTGCTCTGGTGATGGGTCAGCCAGAGGCCCACCGAACCGTTGAGCATCTCGGAGATCCGGTGGGACAGGCCGCGTTCGGATGTGCCCACGATGATCATGGGGACGTTGCTTTCCTGGGCGAGCCGGGCGAGGGCGCGGGCAGGGTCGCCCGCGAGGGTGCGCAGGGTCCATTCCACGCGTACACCGTCCGTTCCGGCATTCGCCACCGTTCGTTCAATGGCGGCCTTAATGCCTGTGGTTACCGCCAGGATGTCCTCGTTGTCCTGCCCCGGGTGGAGCGACAGACGGTGGGCCGACCGACCGGGATCCCATTCCACCAGGTAGCTGGCTTCGTCGACGTAGGCGCAGAGCAAAGGCGCCGACAGCCTTGCCGCAAGCTTGGCTGCCGTTGTCAGCACTTCCGGATGCTGATTTGGCATTACCCCCACCAGGAGCGGGGGCGGGCCACTGAACCGTTCAGGAGTCATAACCCCATTTTGTGCCCGGCGGCGGTCCCTGAACAGGCCCCGCCGTACCTTGCCGGCCTGATCGGCGCGCGCGCATCAGCATTGCGGAAGCAATGAATGCATGCCGCCCAGCTTCCGGTACTTTGCCAGCCGTTCCGGCAGCAGCCGGTGGATCCCGGCGTTGGAGAGGGTGGCGAGTTCGTATTCGATGGCCTGCCCCATGCGCGTGCAGAAGGCTTTCGGCTCGAGGGACGCGTCGGGGCGTTCGTCCACGATGTGTTCGATGAGCCCGTGGGCGTGCAGCGAGGCGACGTGGACGCCCTGGGCTGCGGCCATGGACGGTGCGTAGCCGGTGTTCCGGTGAACGATGGCACTGGCGCCCTCGGGGGGCAGCGGTGAAAGCCACGCATGCTGGGCCGCGATGGTGCGGTCCGCAGGCAGGAGCGCCAGGGCGCCTCCGCCCGCGCCCTGGCCCATCAGAACCGAGAGGGTGGGCGAGTTCAGCCCGATGAGGTCGTGCAGTGAGCGGGCGATTTCGCCCGCGAGTCCTCCTTCCTCGGCTTCCTTGGAGAGAGCCGCGCCGCTGGTGTCGATGACCGTGAGCAGGGGAAGCCCGAGTTCCTCGGCCAACCTCATACCGCGGCGTGCCTCACGAAGAGAGGCCGGCCCCATCGCAGTCTGCTGCGATGGCCGGGGCCGGGTGTGGCCGATGACCACGCAGGATTCCTGGCCGAAGCGGGCCAGGGCAAGTTGCAGGCCGGGGTCTTTCTCGCCCTGCCCGGTGCCGTTGAGGGGCAGCACGTCCCTGGCGCCATAGGCAAGCAGTTGGCGCAGGTCCGGCCGTTTCGGATTGCGGGAAACGCCGATGGATTCCCAGGCACCGGCGTCGGATGGTGTGACCGAAAGGGTCCGCGGTGGCTCGAGCCGCGCGTGCGGGCCGGTGATCAGGATGCTGAGTGCGCGGTCAACGACGTCGGACAGTTGCGACGGCGGGACCACGGCGTCGATGAGGCCTTTGTCGAAAAGGTTCTCGGCGACCTGGACGTTCCCGGGGAAGGGGGTGCCATTGATGGCCTCGTAGACGCGGGGGCCGAGGAAGCCCAGCAGCGCACCGGGTTCCGCGACGGTGATGTGGCCGAGGGACCCCCAGGACGCCATGACGCCGCCCGTGGTGGGGTGCCGGAGGTAGACAAGGTAGGGCAGTCCGGCCTGGCGGTGGGCTCGGACGGCCGCGCTGATTTTCACCATCGACAGGAAGGCGATGGTTCCTTCCTGCATGCGGGTGCCTCCCGAGGCCGGGCCCGCCAAAAGCGGCAGGCCTTCAGCCGTGGCGCGTTCGACGGCGGTCACGATACGTTCGGCCGCGGCGAGGCCAATGGAACCGGCAAGGAAGCGGAATTCACTGACGATGACAGCTACCCGGCGGCCGCGGATGTGGCCCTCGCCGGTGAGGACGGATTCGTCCACACCGGTTTTCGCCCGTGCGGCCGCCAGCTCCTCCCGGTACCCCGGACCGGGGTCAGGGTCCACAACGGGGGCATCCCAGCTCCGGTACGTGCCAGGATCGATCACCGCGGTGATGAGTTCGCCGGCGTCCAAATGCTTGGCTTTCTGCTCTGTCAGCATGTTCAGTTCCTCCCCAGTCCGGTTCCGGCGGCGACAGCGCCGGCCGCTGGTCCAGGTGCGCCCGCCGGCACCAGCCCGAGCCACTGCCGGATCTGCTCCCCGTCCTGGTTCAGGAGCGGCGGCGCGGTGTGGGCTGTCAGCGTTGTTTCCGCCGTGTCGGCAGCGCTGAAGAACCGCAGCGGCGGCCCAGGCAGGCTCACGGTGCCGAGGATCTGATGGTCAACGTCGATCACGAGCCCCTGTGAGTGGACCTGGTCCCAGGCGTAGACCTCCGCCAGGGTGCGGACCTTGCCGGCCGGGATGCCGGCGTCGTTGAGTTTGGCGAGCAGCGGCTCGGCCTCAAGGCCGGCGAAGGCCTGCTCCACCTCCTCGATGACTTTCGCGCGGTTGCGGACCCGGTCCGCGTTCGTGGCAAATTCCGGCTGTTCGGCGTCGATGCCGAACGTGGACGCGAACGAGCGCCAGAGCTTCTCGCTCCCCACGCTGATCTGCACCTGGCCCTGTCGGCAGCGGAACAGACCGTAGGGGGCGATGGAGGGATGATGGTTGCCCTGCGCCTCGGGGGTCTCGCCGGCGACCGTTGTCCTGGTGCCCTGGAAGGCATGAACGCCGATGAGCGCCGCGAGCAGTGAGGTCCGGACGATCTGGCCCTGCCCGGTGCGTTCGCGCTGCAGCAGGGCGGCGAGGGTGCCGAACGCCCCGTACATCCCGGACAGCAGGTCGGCGATGGGGACACCCACCCGCTGCGGGTCGTCCGGCCCGGACCCCGTCAGGGACATCAGGCCGGCTTCACCCTGCAGGATCTGGTCGTAGCCGCTGCGGCTGGATTCCGGGCCGTCGTGCCCGAAGCCGGTGATGGACAGGATGACCAGTGCCGGATTGAGCGCATGCATTTCCGCTGCGGAGAAGCCGAGCCGGTCCAGGACTCCCGGGCGGAAGTTCTCGATGACAACGTCGGCGCGTTCCAGCAGTTCGCGCAGGACTGTCCGCCCGTCGTCGGCCTTCAGGTCCAAGGCGATGGATTCCTTGTTGCGGTTGCACGACAGGAAGTACGTAGCCTGCGGATCGTCCTCGGGACCAACAAACGGCGGACCCCAGCCTCGGGTGTCATCCCCGGTGCCGGGGTTTTCGACCTTGATGACCCGGGCTCCGAGATCGGCCAGCATCATGCCGGCGTGCGGTCCGGCGAGGGCGCGGCTCAGGTCAACCACGAGGTACCCCGACAGCGGGCCGTCGGTCTGGGTAATCGGTTCGGTGCTCATAGCGGTAGTCCTCTGTTAGCGGTGTGGGGCTGGTCGTGAAGGCGGCGGGCTACATCCAGCCGGGAACCACCATGACCAGCCAGGCGATCGCGGGTCCTACGGCGACGACGATGCCGCTGTAGGCCAGGATCTGTTTGTAGAACTTGTCCTTGTCCACGTCCTCGGGGGCGTTGGCGAGTACCAGGGCGCCGTTGGTGGAGAACGGGGACACATCCACGATCGTGGACGCGACGGCGAGGGCGGCGATAACCCCAACGGCGCCGATCTCTCCGCTGGCCAGGAACGGCACCGCCAGCGGGATGAGGGCCGCCAGGATGGCGGTGGAGGAAGCAAACGCAGAAACCACGGCGCCGATGTAGCAGATCAGCAGGGCGGCCAGAAGCGGCATGCCCAGCTGGGTCACGCCTGCCGATACGAACTTGATGGTGCCCGCCTCTTCCAGGACGCCCACGAAGGTGAGCATGCCGCAGATGAGCAGGACGGTGGACCAGCTGATCTTGTTCACGGCGCCCTTTTGGGCCGCGGGGGAGACGAGGGCCAGGATGATGGCGATAGTGATGGAGACGAAGCCAACGTCAACTTTGAAGCCGAGGGAGATGACGGCGAGGGCGATCAGGCCCGCGACGGTGACGAGCTGCGGAACCGAGGCCCGGGCGCCGTGGGGTTCCCGGGCGCCGGTCGTGGAGGAGCCGGCTGAGGCCGTTGCCCCGGATCCGGTTGAGGTGCCCTTCGACGAGACGCCGGCAGGGGAAATGTCAGATCCGGAGCCTTGCAGGGTGACGCCGGCTGCGCGGGCGCCCAGACTGACTGACATCCGCTTGGTGGCGGCCTGTTCCACCAGGCGTCCTCCCCGGGTGGAGAGCAGTTTGCTCCCGCCGAGGACAATGAACAGGACCAGGGCGATTGCAAGATTGAAGAAGAAGCTGGCCAGGAAGATCGCCATGGGACTGGCTTCCAGCTCCGTCTTGGCCAGGATGCCGTTGACAGTGACGCCGTAAACCGCGATGGGGGAGAAGCCGCCGGCCTGGGCGCCGTGCACCACCATCATGCCCATCATGAGCGGGTTGATTTTATGCTTGGCAGCAAAGCTCAGCGCGATCGGCGCAATGATGGCGACGGCGGCCGGGGAGAGAGCGCCCACCGCCGTGATGACCGCCGTAATAGCGAACATGACCCAGGGGATGAGCGCTACACGGCTGCCCACCATCCGGACGGCACCTCTGACTAAGAGGTCAATGGTGCCGTTGTTCTGCGCAATGGCGAACAGGTAGGTCACGCCGACGATGGTCAGGAAGAGGCCACCCGGGAAATTGGCGAGGATGTCGGCGGTGGACATCCCCAGCACGACCGTCCCCAGCAGGAAGGCCCCGGCGAACGCCAGGGCCCCCATGTTGAGGGGGAGCACCGTGGCCAGCAGGAACATCGCGGCCAGGATGATGATGGAAAGAACGGGAGCGGACATCTTTGTGCCTCCGGATCGGAATGGGTGTGAAGTGGCTCACTGGCCTAGCCTCCTAGACACTAGGTGTCTTTGTCAATAGTCATCAAGTACTCTTGCCTTGAAGGCCTTGTGAAAGGAAACGCGGTGCCCAAACGGTCAGCAGCACAACAGATCTCCCGAGTCACCCGGCCACGGCTCTACGAACAGCTCGTGGAACAGCTCACGGAGTACATCGAGGCAGCCCAGCTTGCGCCCGGCGATACGTTGCCGGCCGAGCGTGAACTTGCCGAGCGCCTGGGCGTCTCGCGTGCAACACTCGCCCAGGCTCTGGTGGCGCTGGAAGTACTCGGCGTGATTGACGTCCAGCACGGGACCGGTGCGGTGCTCGTTTACCGCCCGAATGTCCCGTCTGTCATCAGGGGCCTGCGTGAGCACAGCAGCCGCCTTCCGGAGATCGTGGAGGCTCGGAGCACACTTGAGGTGAAGCTGGCAGAGCTGGCCGCACTCCGGCGCAGCGCCGAGGACATGAAAGCCATCGACAAAGCGCTCGAAGTCATGGCTGAAGAGGTTGCCTCGGGGGCACGTGGCGCGCACGGCGACGAGCTGTTCCATCAGGCCGTGACCGCAGCCGCACACTCCGCCGTCCTGGCGCAGCTGATGTCATTCATCGCCGGAATGGTCCTGGAAACCCGCCTCGAGTCCCTTGGGCAGCCGGGCCGTCCTGAGCAGTCCCTTGCGTCCCACCGCAAGATCGCCGACGCCATCAGGGTCCAGGATTCCGCTGCTGCGGCTGCGGCAATGCTGGAGCACATCGACCTTGTTTCCGACGTGGCCCTGCTAAAGAACGGCTGAGTGTTAGCCGGTCAATCCGCCGGCTATGCGGCGGCGGGCGACGCCGAGACCACCACGTTCTTCCCCCAGGGATCTTCGGTGTAGCAGCTGATGAGCACAACGCGATTGGGCACCATTTCCCAGATGGGGCTGTCTTTGAGGCCGGCCTTGAGATAGGTGGTGACGGTGTCCACGCGGTAGCGGATGGTGCCGGTTGCCGTGACGACGCTGAACTCGTCGCCTTCCTTCGCGCCGGAGCTGAGGTGGTTGAACGGTGCGTCCCGGTCTTCCCAGCTGTGCCCGATGATGTAGGTGGTGTTGCCCGAGCCGTTGCCCGGAACTCCGAAGGGTGTCAGCCAGTACCCGTCCATGGTGGACGGGGGCACTACAGTGCGGCTGGCCGCCGCTGCGGCATCCGGTTCGAGCGGATGGACCGCGGTATCAATTGCAGCCGCCGGGTAGAGGATGCGAAGCGGCGCCGAAGCGTCCGGGAGGGCCGGTCCCGCGGCGGCTGCAACTGGCGTGGGGCCGGAAGGGGGTGCCGCGCTGCTGGCTTGTTCCGTGGACGACGGCGGTGCAACCGATGGTGCCGCAATTTCGGCAGCGCGGACACCTGCACCCCCGTGGTTGCCGGCGTCCGGATGGCTGAGTACAGGGCCGCCAAAGGTCAGGGACAGGAACCCCAGGACACCGCACAGGAGGATGGCGAGGTCCCCCCGGTTCAATCCGCTGACCCGGTTCCATTTGGAAGTGCGCAAAAGGCGTCCGCGGGCGTTATGCCGGCCAGGTTGCTTCCGCATGATGGTCCTTCCGTGCAGGGTGGTCACGACGCTGGTCAGGTGCAGTTGGTCGGGAGAACGGTGAGGGCGCCCCGCCGGATCGGGCGGGACGCCCTCAATGGAGTCCTCGGACGCTTGGGCCGCGTCAGCCCGCCGTCGGCGATTCTGTCCGGGACCTGCGCCGGACCGAAACCACGGCGCCCGCACCCAGCAGTACCCCCAGCCCGGCCAGCCATGTGGTGCCGCCCTCAGTTCCGCCTACGGCCGTTTGCGCGTTGAAGCCCTGGTTGGTGCCGCGGCTGACAGCCGCCGCCGGAACCTTGGCGACTGCACCCTGAGGGGCGGCAGCCTGGCCGGCCGGTGTCTGCGCAGCCGGCGTCAGAGTGACCGGGGTTACAGGCACCGTGGGCGTAACCGGGGTTTCAGGCACCACTGCTGGCTGCTGTTCGGCAGGCGGCTGTTCCTTAACGGGCGGCTCTTCCTTGACAGGCGGCTGCTCATCCACAGGAGGCTCCTCCTCGCCAGGAGGCTCCTCATCCACGGGGGGCTGTTCCTCGGCCGGCGGGGTAGTAGGGCAGTACTTGGCGTAATCGGCTTGTCCTGCAACAGTCCAGTTTTGTCCCCACTTCAGCACGGAATTGGGCGGCACAATGTCCGCCGTTTCGAGCCTGTGGCTGCCCAGGGCGTTAACGCTGATGAACGTGGCTACGTAGGGGTTGGCCGCACTGCTGGTGGCGTGGCAGACGAGGACTTTTTTTGAGTCCGTGTCTGTGTCCGTCCCCGCCAACGCCGGCGCGGAGACCGTGAGCAATGCCAGCCCTGCGATCCCCAAGATTGGTAAGGCTCGTTTCATGATGTTCTCCCCAGACTGTTGTGAAACGGACCATGACAAGGGGACGGCAGCGTCCTTGTTCCCAGTTACATGGTCAGCTTGCTTGTGACTTCAGGCTAGGGCCGCGGGCGGGTGCGGGTCCTGAGTAGCGTGTACTCGACTTTGCAGGCCATTGACCTGCGCCGATACCTGCCCCTACGCGGAAACGACAGTGCACTACCGGAAGCGAACACTCGTGCCGGTGCCGGTAACCGGCACCCTTGAACGGCGACTTGCCCGCGCCTAACGTTGAGTCATAGGAAAGGTGCGTGACGGGCATGGAAATTTACATGTGGTGGCTGGACGTAAACCTGGATACCAAGGAATGGCTGCGGGAGAACCTCCGCGCGGAGGAGCTTCCACTGCATGTGCTGCAGGGCATCGCCGAAGCGGGCGGCCCGCATCCGGGGACTGCCGTTGCGGTCCTGGCAGAGGCAGATTGGGATTTCATCGAGACGCAGTCGGAATTTGTCGACTGAGCGGCCGCCGCGTCAGTCCAGGTAACTCCACATAGCCAAACTATTGCGGGCTCCGGGCGGGGGTGGTTGCATGGGGTGCATGGCAACCGCAGCGAGCTTTGTTCTGGCGATCGGCACCAAAAAGGGCCTTTGGTTGGCTACCAGCCAGGACCGGCAGCGCTGGTCCTTCTCCGGCCCGCACTTCCTGATGAGCGAAATACCCAGCATCGGCATAGACACCAGGGATGGCAGGACCCGGATCATGGTGGGCGTCAGATCCGAGCATTGGGGCCCCACGGTGGCGCACTCCGATGACCTGGGCGCCACGTGGTCTGAGCCCGAAAAGGGCGCCATCACCTTTCCCGAAGACACGGGCGCGGCGGTGGAACGGATCTGGCAGATCTACCCCGACGCAGAGTCGCGGCCCGGCGTGGTCTGGGCAGGGGCGGAGCCCATTTCGGTTTGGAAGTCCACGGACGGCGGCGAGCACTTCGAGCTCAACCGCGGGCTCTGGGACCATCCTCACCGGAGCGAATGGGGCGCCGGCTACGGCGGCGCAGCAGCCCACTCCATCGTGGTGAACTCCGCGGGGGACAACGTCCACATCGCCATGAGCACAGGAGGCGTGTACCGTTCGCTCGACGGCGGCACCTCCTGGGAGCCCCGGAACAGGGGGATCTCGGCCTACTTCATGCCCGATCCCAACCCCGAGTTTGGGCAGTGCGTGCACAAGATTGCGGCCGACGCCGGCGTCGAAGGCCGCCTGTACGCGCAGAACCATCACGGCGTGTACCGCACGGACGATAACGGCGAAAACTGGAACTCCATCGCCGAAGGCCTTCCGGCCGACTTCGGTTTTGTGATGCTGACGCACCCCCGCCGGGAAGGGACCGCCTGGGTAGTGCCGTTGAAGGCCGACGGCGAGCGGATCCCGCCGGAGGGCAAGCTTGCGGTCCACCGCACGGACGACGCCGGCGCCACCTGGAAACGCCTGGATTCCGGGCTGCCCACCAGCGAATACAACAGCGTGCTGCGCGACGCCGCCGCGGTTGATTCCGCTGAACCGGCCGGCGTCTACTTCGGCACACGCGGCGGCACGGTCTATGCCAGCGCTGACGAAGGCGAAACGTTCACCGAGGTGGCATCCCACCTGCCGGACGTCCTGTGCGTCCGGGCGGCCCTGATCACTGATGCGGCGCTGCCGGTTCCGGAAACGGCAGCGGCCCACGGTGCCTGACATCAGTGTGGTGCTCCCCAGTGTGCTGCAGTCGCTGGCCGGCGGGCAGTCCATCCTGACTGCGCCCGCCGAAGGGCCGTTGACCGTGGGGAAGTTGCTCGAAACGGTGACCGGGGACTACCCGGTGCTCGCCCGGCGCCTGCGGGACGAAACCGGGGCACTCCGCCGCTACGTGAATATTTACGTGAACGGCGACGAAGTGCGCAGGCTCCAGGGTCTGGAAACCGAGGTGGCCGCTGGTCAGGAGGTGCTGGTCATCCAGTCAGTGGCCGGCGGCTAGCCTCAGGCGACCCGCCACACGCTGCATTCGTCCGCATTGATGGCTTTCCGCAGTCCGGTGTGCCGGTCCATGATCCACACGACGCCGATGCCGGGCGCGGTTTCCTGCACTCTGCCGCGCCGGATGACCACATCGTCGTAGTTCGGGCCCACCGACAGGCGGGCTTCGATTTCGTCGCCGCGGTGGAGTTGGTCCAGGGCGCGGACCCGGGTCACATGGGCTTTGGCTTCCTTCAACATGGTGGCCTCCTGGCTGGAGCTGGTGCCTGCACTTGCCGGCACTTCCAGTGTGGCTGCGCATTGTTGCGGAAGGGTTTCCTGATGGTTATGGCCCTGTTAGTTCTCTGCACCGGTACGGTTTCGGTGCCGCGGCAGGATGGTGGGCAGGATTGCGGCCGATGCGGAGCATCAGGCGCATAGGGTGGTTGCATGGAAATCGCCGGCGGGATCTGGACTGTCATTCTGGGCGCGGCGGCAGTGGCCCCGCTGGCCACATTTGGCGTTGTCCTGGTGGCGTACCTGACCTACCGGCAGAAATCGCACGCGGACAAACGCGACCAGTGGTGGAAGCGCGCCCAGTGGGGCATCGACTCGGCCCTGGACGATGCCGATCCGCAGAGACGGCTGGCCGGGATCAAGGTCCTCGTCCAGCTCATTGGCAGCGATCTTGCCACGCCGGAGGACGCTGACCTGATGAGCTCACTTGCCGTGGGCATCCAGGACCAGGAGCTCGACCGGCACGAGCTTGCGCACACACTGCAGGAGGGCGTGATCCCGGGGACGCGCCCCGGGGCCCGGCAGGGTCCCCGTCACGAAGTGCGGCTTGGCTCCCGGGGCAGGACGGCAGTGGTGGATTCGGTGGCGGCGGCCCGCATACTCCGCGAAGCCGAACTGCTCCTCGCCGCTGACGTGCGGCGATCTCAAGCCTAGGCCTACCGCCGGCGCGGCCGCCGGGCAACAATGTTGCCTATGAAACTTCCCGTCATGCCTCCTGTCCCGCCCATGCTCGCCAAGGCCGTCAGCGGCGTCCCCGACGGCGAACTGAGCTACGAACCCAAGTGGGACGGCTTCCGGTCCATCATTTTCCGTGACGGCGACGACCTGGAAATCGGCAGCCGCAACGAGAAACCCATGACCCGCTATTTTCCCGAGCTCGTGGTTGCCCTGAAGGAGAACCTGCCGCCACGGTGTGTGGTGGACGGGGAGATCATCCTGGTGGGGGCCTCCGGTCAGCGGCTGGACTTCGACGCGCTGCAACAGCGCATCCATCCCGCCGCCAGCCGGGTGAAAATGCTGTCCGAGCAGACGCCTGCCAAATTCGTGGCCTTTGATCTGCTTGCCCTGGGGGACGAGGACTACACCGGACGGCCCTTCGCGGATCGTCGGGCCGCGCTCGAAAAGGCGCTCGCCGGCAGCAAGGCTCCCGTCCACGTCACCGCCGCGACCCGGGACAAGGCCACCGCCGAACAGTGGTTCCAGCAGTTCGAGGGCGCCGGCCTGGACGGGATCGTGGCCAAACCGCTGGGGGGCACTTACCAGCCGGACAAGCGCGTGATGTTCAAGATCAAGCACGAACGCACCGCCGACTGCGTGGTGGCCGGTTACCGGGTGCACAAAAGCGGGCCGGATGCTATCGGCTCGCTGCTGCTCGGCCTCTACAAGGACGACGGCGGCCTGGCCAGTGTGGGGGTGATCGGCGCCTTCCCAATGAAGCGCCGGCAGGAACTCTTCGAACAGCTCCAGCCACTGGTCACTGACTTCGATGACCACCCCTGGGCCTGGGCCAAGCAGGCTGAAGGCGAGCGGACGCCCCGCAACGCGGAAGGGAGCCGGTGGAGCGGGGGCAAGGACCTGTCCTTTGTGCCGCTGAAGCCGGAACTTGTGGTGGAGGTCAGGTACGACCATATGGAAGGTGAGCGCTTCCGGCACACAGCCCAGTTCTCCCGCTGGCGGCCGGACCGGGATCCCGAATCCTGCACCTACGCCCAGCTGGAGGAACCAGTTAACTTCGACCTTGCCTCGGTGCTGGAGACCGGCCGGCCGTAGGCACCCAGGGGCCCCGCCGTCGAACGTTTTGCTGCCGGAGTAGCCCATTTTAGGCAAAGGAGAGCCCGCCACTCGGGGGAATGGCGGGCTTTCCGGTGTCAAAACGGGGCTGGTGCGTTACTTCAGACCGAGCTGCTTGGTGGGGACCTTGAAGGTCTCCTTGGCCGTCAGGGCGGAGACCGCCGCGATACCGCAGATCACGGCGGTGAAGATGCTGATCTGGACCCAGCCGCCGGGCTTGATGCCGCCCATCGCGGCCACGATGGCCGGGGCGAAGCCTGCCATTAGGAAGCCCAGCTGCGTGCCGATCGCCAGGCCGGAGAACCTGACCTTGGTGCTGAACATCTCGGCATAGAAAGACGGCCAGACCGCGTTGGAGGCCGCGTAGCCGAAGGAGAAGAATCCGATGGCAGCGACGAACATCAGCGGGATGCTTCCGGATTCCAGGCTGAGCAGGAACACCGGGGTGAGGATCGCGCTGGCCACGGCACCGTAGACGAAGACCGGCTTGCGGCCAATCCTGTCGGCGAGCATGCCGAAGAGGGGCTGGGTGCCGAGTGCCACCAGGTTGGCGCCAACTACGAGCCACAGGGTGGTGGTGCCGTCAACGCCGGCGACGGTCTTGGCGTAGCTGATGGCCAGGGTGCCGAACACTGTGGAGACGGCGGCGATGAACGCGCAGGCGATAACGCGGAGGACGTCGCGCCAGTGTCCCTTGAGGAGATCCGCAACGGGAAGCTTGGAGATCTGGGCCGTCTTCTGGGCTTCCTCGAAGGCGGGCGGTTCGTGCAGGGTGCGGCGGATGAAGAACGCAACCATAACCACGACGGCGCTGAGCCAGAACGGGATGCGCCAGCCGATGCCGTACTTGATCTCGTCCGGGAGGGCCAGGACGGGGATGAAGACGAGCGCTGCGAGGATCTGGCCGCCCTGGGTGCCGGTGAGGGTCCAGGAGGTGAAGAAGGAGCGGCGGTTGTCCGGTGCGTGCTCCAGGGTCATCGAGGAGGCGCCGGCCTGCTCGCCGGCTGCGGAGAGGCCCTGGCAAAGGCGTGCCAGCACCAGCAGGGCCGGAGCCCACCAGCCCACGGTGTTGAAGTCGGGGAGGCAGCCGATCAGGAAGGTCGAGGCGCCCATCAGCAGGAGCGTGAACATCAGGACCTTCCGCCGGCCCACCCGGTCACCGAAGTGACCGAGGATGACGGCGCCCACCGGCCGTGCCACATAGGCAAAGCCGAAGGTGGCGAAGGACATGACGGCCGCGTTGGCGCCGGCGTCCGGGAAGAACACCGTGGGGAAGATCAGTGCCGCCGCAGAACCGAAGATGAAGAAGTCGTAGTACTCGACGGCGCTGCCGAGGAAGCTGGCGAGGGCTGCTTTCTTTGGCGTCCCGGCCGGGGCAACGGTGCCCGGCCCGGCGGACGGAAGTGTCTGGCTCATTGTGTTCCTTTGATGTGACGACGTTGTCGCGGATGGATCTGGGAAGCGCAGCCGCACCTGCCTGTTGCGGCGGAGCGGTGCGGCTGGTGTCCGTGGAAAGACCCGGACCAGTAGCCACATGGTGGGAGCTACTTGTGCGATATAGCAATGATGGCTGTGAGCACAGTCACTTGTCAAGAAAATAATCACCATCTAGAAATAGTTCCCACGATGTGGCAACATCAAAGGTATGAGTGTGAACCAAACCACAGCGGACGATGACGTTGCCGCCGAACTAAAACCCAAGGGCGACCGCACCGACATGGTGGGCAAGGCCCTGGGCCTGCTGGTCCTCCTGGGGGATGAGCCCCGCGGTGCCAGTGCCGCCGAGATCTCCCGCCGCGCCGAGCTTCCCTTCAGCACCACCTACCGCCTGCTGGGCTCCCTGACGCGGGACGGCTTTGTGGACTACGAGCCGGACGGCCGCCGCTACCACCTGGGCCTGCGCATCTTCCAGCTCGGCCAACGGGTGTCACAGCATCACGGCTTCGCCGGCGCGGCCATGCCGGTCCTTCGCCGCGTGACCGAGCAGACGGGGGAGGCCACCATCCTCAGCGTCCGTGACGGGCACCATCACCTGACGGTCAACAAAGTGGACGGTCCGCAGATGTTCCGCGTCACGAGCGACCCCGGGCATCTGGGCGCCCTGCACGCCACCGCGGTGGGCAAGGCCCTGGTGGCGTTTGCCGAGGATGCGGAGCGGGAAGCCCTGATCGAGGAACTGGAACTGGAACCGCTCACCGGGCACACCATCACGGACCGTGCCGTCTTCCGCGCCGAAATGGACCTGGTCCGGCGCCAGGGTTATGCCGTGATGGATGAGGAAAACGAGAACGGGATGCGCGCGGTGGCCGTGCCGCTGCTCAACTCCCAGGGTCACGCCTTCGCCTCGCTGGCCACGGCTGTCCCCGTGTTCCGGCTCAGCATGGAGGCCCTGCTGGCGCACGTTCCGGTGCTTCGGGATGCCGCCGCCGAACTCGCCGCGCGGCTGCCGCAGCGGTAAAGCAACTGCGCAATTGTTCGCATGTAGAACAAGCGTGCGATAAGTGAACATCTACTGTACTGTAATCCCTATCACCTGGCCCGCCGCGTCCGCCTTGAGCGCCGCCGCCCGTCACGTGCCGTATCAAAGGAGCTGCCCGGATGAGCAATCGAACTGAGTCCTACCTTGTGGGACTGGTCGGCGACGGCGTTATGCCGTCACTCACTCCTCCCATGCACGAACGCGAAGGCGATGTCCAAGGCCTGCGCTACCTCTACCGCCCCATCGACCTGCTGGAGCTCGGACTGTCCGGCGACGCCGTCGGGGATCTGCTCAAAAGCGCCCGCAGCCTCGGTTTCAACGGGCTGAACATCACCCATCCCTGCAAGCAGCTGGTCCTCCAGCACCTGGACGAGGTCTCGCCGGACGCCCTCCGGCTCGGCGCCGTCAACACCGTGGTGATCGAGGACGGCCGCTTCATCGGCCACAACACTGACTTCTCCGGCTTTGCCGCCGCCCTGGCTTCCGGGCTTCCGGGCGCGCGGCTGGACCGCGTGGTCCAGCTCGGCGCAGGAGGCGCCGGGTCCGCCGTCGCCTACGCCCTGCTCACCGCCGGCGTGAAGGTCCTGGACCTGGTGGACACCGACGCCGCCCGTTGTGAGGCACGTGCCGCAGAGCTGGGCGGCTTCTTCCCGGACCGCACCATCACACCGCGTACGACGGCGGAGCTGCCGCAGCTGATGCCGCTGGCCGACGGCCTGGTGCATTGCACGCCGGTGGGCATGGCCGCCCATCCGGGCGTTCCGCTGGACCTGGACCTGCTCGAATCCCGGCACTGGGTGGCGGATATCGTCTACCGCCCCATCGAGACCGAGCTTGTCCTGGGTGCCCGCGCCAAGGGCTGCGAGGTCCTGGACGGCGGCCGCATGGCCGTGGGCCAGGCGGCGGACTCCTTCCGGATCTTCACCGGAATGGAAGCCAACGCGGAGCGCATGCGCGGCCACTTCCTGGAGCTCGTGGCCCAGGAAGAGGTGGCTGCCTGATGCGCACCGGAATCGCCACAGTCTGCCTCTCCGGCACGCTCAAGGAAAAGATGCAGGCCTGCGCCATCGCTGGCTTCGACGGCATCGAAATCTTTGAGCAGGACCTGGTCACCTCACCTGTGACGCCCGAGGACGTCCGAAAGATGGCGGCAGACCTGGGCCTCACCCTGGACCTCTACCAGCCGTTCCGCGACTTTGACAGCGTGTCCGAGGACCTCCTCGCCGCCAACCTCCGCCGGGCCGAAGCCAAATTCAAGCTCATGGCACGGCTGGGCATGGACACCATCCTGGTCTGCTCCAACGTGGCCACCGCCAGCATCGACAGCGACGACCTCAGGGCTGAGCAGCTCGGCCGGCTAGCTGCGCTGGCCGGGGACCACGGCGTCAAGGTTGCCTACGAAGCTTTGGCCTGGGGCAAGTATGTCAGCGACTACGAGCACGCCCACCGGCTGGTGGAAGCCGTGGACCACCCCAATCTGGGCACCTGCCTGGACTCCTTCCACATCCTCTCCCGCAACTGGGACACGGCCCCCATCGAAGCCTTCACCGCAGAGAAGATCTTCTTCGTCCAGGTGGCGGACGCCCCGAAGCTGTCCATGGACGTGCTCTCGTGGAGCCGGCATTACCGGGTGTTTCCGGGCGAGGGCCAGTTTGAGCTGGCCAAGTTCATGGGCCACGTGGTCCGTGCCGGGTACAGCGGTCCGGTGTCACTGGAAATCTTCAACGACGTCTTCCGCCAGTCGGACGTGGAGCGTACGTCCGTTGACGGCATGCGCTCGCTCATCTGGCTGGAGGAGCAGAGCGCCAAATGGCTGGCGGCGAACGCGCCGGCTCTTGCCGCTGCGGGCGCCGGCGCCGGGAACGATTCCGGTGCGCCGGGCACACAGGCGCCCGCCCGCCGTCGTTATCCGATGGAACTGGCAACGCTCCCGCAGGTGGCCGAACCGGCAGGCTACAACTTTGCCGAGGTCAAGGCCGCCGACACCAAGGGCCTGGAATCAGTCCTGGGCCAGCTCGGCTTTGAGTTCAACGGCCGGCACCGCACCAAGGACGTGCAGCTGTGGACCATGGGCCACGCCCGCGTGATCGTCAACGAGGCATCGCCGGCCGCCGACAAGGCCGCGGACGCCTCACCTGCCATCGCCGCGTTGGGGTTCGACGTCGACTCCCCGGTGATTGCCTCCGCCCGGGCCCGGCAGCTCAAGGCCCCCGCCGTTCCGCGCAAGAGCCAGGCCAACGAGGAAGTGTTCCAGGGCTTCGCCGCGCCGGACTCCACCGAGATCTTCCTCTGCCAGGGCAGTCCCGACGGCACCGCCGCGTGGACGAGCGAGTTCGGTGAAGGGCTGGAGGTGCCCGAGGCCGCGGCGAGTGCAGTGATCGACCACGTCAACCTGGCCCAGCCCTGGCAGCACTTTGACGAGGCCGTCCTCTTCTACACCAGCGCCTTGGCCCTGGCGCCCCAGCCCTTCGCGGAGGTGCCCAGCCCCACCGGTCTGGTCCGCTCGCAGGTGATGGTCACCGAGGACCGCTCCGTGCGCCTGGTGCTCAACCTGGCGCCGCTCATCCAGCAGGATGGTGCCTCTGGCGACGCTGCCGATTCCGACGGCGGACGCTGCGGGCAGCGGAAAACATACCAGGAACACATTGCCTTCGCCGTGGATGACCTGGTGGCCACCGCCCGGGACTGCAAAGCGCGCGGACTGGAGTTCCTGGAGATCCCGGCGAACTACTATGAGGACCTGGATGCCCGGTTCGGCCTGGCACCGGAGTTCCTGGCCACGCTGCAGGAGCTGAACCTCCTCTACGACAGGGATGACGACGGCGAATTCCTGCACTTCTACACCGCCACCGTGGGCAGCGTGTTCTTCGAAATGGTGGAGCGCCGCGGCAACTACGACGGCTACGGGGCGCCCAACGCCCCGGTCCGGCACGCAGTCCAGTACGACCTCCTGCACCGCCGCTAAGAAACAAACCCGACCTGAACAAAGCCAAACCACCAAAGCAACCACGAAAGGAGCCAGCCGTGCCGCAAGACATCAGCACTAAACAGCCTGAGACCGACGAGCTCGTACCGGCCGCCGAACCCCACGCCGCGCACCTCCCCCTGGACCGCGCCATCGAAACCCAGGCCGATCTCAGTGCCGAGATCAACTCCCTGGGTGAGGCCTACGCCCGGGCCCTCAAGGACGGCGCCGCGGCCGAAACCCAGCCCCGGCTGGACTATGCCCCCTACCGCAGCAGCATCCTCCGCCACCCCACCAAGAGCCTTCACCATGCGGACCCGGAGACCATCGAGCTGTACTCGCCGGCTTTCGGGCACCAGGACGTGCACGCGCTCGAAGCGGACCTGACCATCCAGCACAACGGCGAACCCCAGGGCGAGCGGATCATCGTGGCCGGCAAGGTCCTGGACGGCGACGGCCGCCCCGTGGCGGGCCAGCTTGTGGAGATCTGGCAGGCCAATTCATCCGGCCGCTACATCCACAAGCGCGATCAGCACCCGGCGCCGCTGGATCCCAACTTCACCGGCGTGGGCCGCTGCATCACCGGCCCGGACGGCTCCTACAAATTCACCACCATCAAGCCCGGCGCCTACCCGTGGAAGAACCACCTCAACGCCTGGCGCCCCGCGCACATCCACTTCTCGATGTTCGGCACCGAGTTCACCCAGCGCATCGTCACCCAGATGTACTTCCCGGGCGACCAGCTGTTCCCGCTGGACCCCATCTACCAGTCCATCGTGGACCAGGACGCCCGCGACCGCCTCGTGGCCAATTACGACCACGACCTCACCGAGCCCGAGTGGGCCCTGGGCTACAACTGGGACATCATCCTGACCGGTTCCAAGCGGACCTGGACTGAAAACGAAGCGCTGGGCGCAGCAGGAGACGAGGAATAACGTGACCACCACCAAACTTGTTGCCACCCCCGGCCAGACCGTTGGCCCGTTCTACGGCTACGCGCTGCCGTACGAGAAGGACAACGAACTCCTGGCACCCGGCTCGGCCGGCTCCATCCGCCTCCAGGGCACCGTGTACGACGGCTCCGGCGAAGCGATCCCGGACGCCATCCTGGAGATCTGGCAGCCCGACGCCGACGGCAGGATCGTGCAGCGGACAGGCTCCCTGGTCCGCGACGGCTACACCTTCACCGGGTGGGGCCGTGCCGCCGTGGGCAACTCCGGCGTGTACACCTTCACCACCGTGAACCCGGGCCGCACTGAACAGGTCCCCGGAAAACCAGCAGCCGCACCGTTTATTTCCGTGGCCGTCTTCGCCCGCGGCCTGATGAACCGGCTGTTCACCCGCGTTTACCTGCCCGAGAACGAGGAAGCCCTCGCCAAGGACCCGCTGCTCAGCTCGCTGGACCCGGAACGCCGGAAGACGCTGATCGCCCGCCGCGACCCCGATGGCGGACTGACGTGGGACATCCGTTTGCAGGGTGAGGGCGAGACAGTCTTCCTGGACTTCCAGTGAGCGCCGCCGCCCTGGAGTCCGCAAGCGCGGCCGACGGTGACGTCGGCCTGCTGAGTCCCGTCTCGGCGTCGCCCCTGGTGGCGTCGCTGACCGGCGACAGGGCTGTGCTCGCGGCGATCCTCGCCGTCGAGTCCGGCTGGGCCGCGGTGCTGGAGAAGGCAGGGCTGGCACCTGCCGGGTCCGCCGCCGTCGTGGCTTCCGCCGCGGAAGCGGGCCGCTATGACGCAGCAGACATCGCACTCCGGGCCCAGGGCGGCGGCAACCCTGTTATCCCCTTGCTGGCTGACCTGCGGAAGCAGGTTTCGGCGCTGGATGCGGCCGGCATCGGCGCCGGGGAGGCCGTCCACACCTCGCTGACCAGCCAGGACGTTCTTGATACGGCACTGATGCTGATGGCGCGGAACACTGTGAAGGCGCTCCTCGGCGACCTGAAAACCACGACGGCGGCGCTTGCCGCCCTGGCGGAACAGCATGCGGACACGCTGGGCGTGGGCAGGAGCCTGACCCAGCACTCCCTCCCGTTTACGTTCGGGCTGCGGGCGGCGCAGTGGTTCCACGGCGTGGCCGCCGCAGGCCGACAGCTGGAGAGCGCCACGTTCCCGGTGCAGTTCGGCGGGGCCGCCGGAACCTTGGCGGCCGGAACCGTGCTGACCGCCGGCGCATCCGCCACCCCTTTCACCCTGGCCGATTCCCTGGCCAGACAGCTTGGCCTGGCCACTGCCCCCGCACCCTGGCACACGAACCGGCTGGCAGTTACGGCCCTCGGCAATGCGTTGGCCGCCGTGCTCGGCGCCGCGGGCAAGATCGCCACGGACGTCCTCTTTATGAGCCGGCCCGAAGTAGCCGAGCTCGCCGAACCGCGCGCTGCGGGCCGCGGCGTATCCTCCGCAATGCCGCAGAAGCAGAACCCGGTGCTGTCCGTCCTGATCCGCAGCGCCGCCCTCCAGGCTCCGCAGCTTCTGGCCCAACTGCACCTGGCCACCGCCAACTTCAACGACGAACGCCCGGACGCCGCCTGGCACACCGAATGGCCGGCACTCCGGCAGCTTCTTCGACTGGCTTTGGGAGCGGTCGGCCACCTCCGCGAACTGGCCGAAGGCCTCCAGGTTTTTCCGGTTGCCCTGCGCCGCAACCTCGAACTGGCCGGACCGTTGCTCCTGGCCGAAGGGGTGGGCGCCGCCGTCGCCCCGCTCCTGGCGGAGAAGGCCGGCCGCACGGGCAAGGAGCAGCTGCAGGACGTGGTGGACATGACCCTTGCCGCGCCTGCTGCGGAGCAGGGTCCGACCTACCGGCGGCTGCTCCGCGAGGCCGTTCCCGCGGGCGCGCTCACCGATCTGCGCCTCGATGAACTTCTTGACCCCGCGAGCTACCTCGGCCAGGCATCCGAGATCTCCCGGCGCATCCTGGCCGAGTTCCCTGACTTCGCCCCAGCCCTTGCCGTGTCTGCCGACCCGGCGTCATCAGTAACCCCCGACCGGAATGGAGCCAACCGTGGCTAAACCAACCCTGAAGGCAGTTCTGCTTTCGCCCCAACGAGCCCTCGGCGAACGCCCGCTCCTCGTAGTGGGTCCCTCCCTGGGCACCTCCTCAGCTGCCCTGTGGAGCGGTACGGCGGCGCTGCTGGCCAATGAGTACGACGTAGTGGCCTGGGACCTGCCCGGCCACGGCGTGTCGCCGAAGGCCGCCGAGACCTTCGACGTCGCCGGCCTGGCGGATTCGGTGGTGGATCTGGTGGACTCGATCGCCCCCGGCGAGTCCTTCCACTACGCCGGTGTCTCGCTCGGCGGGGCCACCGGCCTGCAGCTTGGCATCAAGCACGGCGAACGCCTCAAGAGCCTCTCCGTGCAGTGCTCCGGCGCCAAAATCGGCACCCCGGAAGGCTGGCTGGAGCGCGCGGAACTGGTGCGCGGCCAGGGCACGCCCGTGGTCATCCAGGGCTCGGCGGAACGCTGGTTCGCACCGGGATTCATGGACCGCGAGCCCGAGCTGAGCAGCCGGCTCCTGCACTCCCTGCGCGACGCCGACCGCTTCAGCTACGCGTTCTGCTGTGAAGCTTTGGCAGCCTACGATGTGCGCGCCGAGCTCGGCAGCATCTCGGTCCCCACCCAGGCTGTGGCGGGGGTGGCCGATACTGTTGTGCCGCCGTCGTTCGCGGAAGAAATCGCTGCCGGCATCACCGCCGGGGGAGGCACGGCGAACGCCGTTTCCCTGGAAGGTGTGGCGCACCTGGCCCCCGCGGAGGCACCGGCCCACGTTGCCGAACTGCTGCGGAGCCTCATCACCTGGACTGAATCGCGGGGAGCAGCCAAGTGAGCAGGCTCAGCAGCGCTGAACGGCACGGCGTGGTCCAGCCGGACGCCAGCAGCCAGGAGATTTACGACGGCGGCATGGTGGTCCGCCGCGAAGTGCTCGGCGCCGCGCACGTGGACCGGGCCAACGCCAACAAGGATGAGTTCACCGAGGACTTCCAGGACATGATCACGCGGATCGCGTGGGGCGGCATCTGGACCCGGCCCGGCATTTCCCGCCAGATGCGCTCCGCGGTGACCATCACCGCCATGGTGGCGCACGGGCACTGGGAAGAGCTGGCCATGCATATCCGCGCGGCCATCACCAACGGCCTGAGCAGGGACGAGATCAAGGAAATCCTGCTCCAGACGGCCATCTACTGCGGCGTCCCCTCCGCGAACACAGCATTCAAGACCGCGCAGCAGGTCTTCCGCGACCTGGACGCCGCCACAGACACCCCCACCGACGCACCCGCACCCAACACCCCGCCCAACTAGGTAGCAGCAGATGTCGTTATGAGCCCTCAAAACGACATCAACTGCTACCTAGTTGGGACCGCACGAAATTAAGAGGAGCACCATGAATCAGGCTTTTGTGTACGCCGCCGTGCGCACCCCGTTCGGGAAGTTCGGCTCCGGCCTCGCGGCCGTCCGTCCGGATGACTTGGCCGCGCACGTGATCAGGGAATCCGTGAAGCGCGCGCCGGGGCTGGACCCCGAGCGCATCGACGAGGTCGTGTTTGGCAACGCCAACGGCGCCGGCGAGGAGAACCGCAACATTGCCCGCATGGGCACCCTGCTCGCGGGCCTGCCGGTCTCGATCCCGGGGACGTCCGTTAACCGGCTCTGCGGGTCATCCCTGGACGCCGCGATCATCGCCTCCCGCCAGATCAACGCCGGCGACGCCGAGCTCATGCTCGTCGGCGGCGCCGAATCCATGTCCCGGGCACCCTGGGTGCTGCCCAAGACGGAAAAGCCCTACCCGGCCGGGGACATGACCCTGGCTTCCACCACCCTGGGCTGGCGCCTGGTGAACAAGGCCATGCCCAAGGACTGGACCATCTCCCTGGGCGAGGCCACCGAACGGCTCCGCGAGAAGTACGGCGTCACCCGCGAAGCGCAGGACGAGTTCGCCGCGAACTCCCACAACCTCTCCGCCGCCGCCTGGGATGAGGGCTTCTACGACAACCTGGTCACCCCGGTCCCGGGCACCGACCTGGTCCGCGACGAAAGCATCCGCGCCGGCTCCTCCGCGGAGAAGCTCGCCGGGCTCAAGACCGTGTTCCGTGCCGAGAACGGCACCGTCACCGCCGGGAACGCCTCCCCGCTGTCCGACGGCGCCTCCGCAGCCTGGATCGGGAGTGAGAACGCTTCGTCCATCCTGGGCCTGGAGCCGCTGGCCCGCATCGCCGGCCGCGGCGCGCACGGCAACGATCCCCAGTTCTTCGGCTACGCCCCGGTGGAGGCCGCGAACAAGGCCCTCGCGAAGGCGGGCATCGGCTGGGACCAGGTGGGCGCCGTCGAACTTAACGAAGCGTTCGCCGCCCAGTCCCTGGCGTGCATCAACGCCTGGGGCATCGACCCCGCCATCGTGAACGCCCATGGCGGCGCGATCGCCATGGGCCACCCGCTCGGCGCGTCCGGCACCCGGATCCTGGGCACCCTCGCCCGCTCCCTGCAGGCCTCCGGGCAACGCTGGGGCGTCGCCGCGATCTGCATCGGCGTGGGTCAGGGCCTCGCCGTCGTCCTCGAAAACGTCACCGCCGGCACCGGCACTGGAAAGGCATAACCATGCTGAATTTTGTTGATTCCGTCAACGAGGCCGTAGCCGGCATCAAGGACGGCTCCACCGTGATGATCGGCGGGTTCGGCAATGCCGGCCAGCCGTTCGAACTGATCGACGCCCTGATGGACTGCGGCGCCAAGGACCTGACCGTGGTGAACAACAATGCCGGCCAGGGCGATCAGGGCCTGGCCCTGCTGATCAAGGAAGGCCGGGTCAGGAAGATGATCTGTTCCTTCCCGCGGCAGTCCGACTCATGGCACTTCGACGCCAAGTTCCACGCCGGCGAGATCGAACTGGAGCTCGTCCCGCAGGGCAACCTCGCCGAGCGGATCCGCGCCGCCGGAGCTGGCATCGGCGGGTTCTTCACGCCCACCGGCTACGGCACCATGCTGGCCGAGGGCAAGGAAACCCGCATCATCGACGGCCGCGGCCAGGTGTTCGAGACACCCATCCACGGCGACGTCGCGCTGATCAAGGCCCTGAAGGCCGACGGCGTGGGGAACCTCGTGTACCGCAAGACCGCCCGGAACTTCGGCCCCATCATGGCAGCCGCCGCCAAGCACACGGTGGTCCAGGTGTCCGAGATTGTCCCCACCGGCGGACTCGACCCGGAAAACGTCGTCACCCCCGGAATCTACGTCAACAGCATCGTGAAGGTGGCCTGAGCATGAGTACCGCAACTTCCATCCAGACCAGTGACAAGCCCCTGGGCCGCAATGACCTTGCCGAGCTCGTGGCCCGGGACATCAAGCCCGGCTCGTTCGTGAACCTCGGCATCGGCCAGCCCACGCTGGTGTCGAACTACCTCAAGCCGGAGCAGAACATCACGCTCCACACGGAGAACGGCATGCTTGGCATGGGTCCCGCGGCGGAGGGTGACCAGATCGACGGCGACCTCATCAACGCCGGCAAAATCCCCGTCACCGAACTCCCGGGCGCATCCTACTTCCACCACGCCGATTCGTTCGCGATCATGCGCGGCGGCCACCTGGACATCTGCGTCCTCGGCGCCTTCCAGGTCTCGGCCACGGGCGACCTTGCCAACTGGCACACCGGCGCCCCTGACGCGATTCCCGCCGTGGGCGGCGCCATGGACCTGGCCACCGGCGCCAAGGACGTCTTTGTGATGATGACGCTCCTGACCCGTGAGGGTGCCTCCAAGATCGTGGACGCGTGCACCTACCCGCTCACCGGCGTCGGCTGCGTTACCCGCGTGTACACCGACAAGGCCGTCTTCCTCACAGGGCCCGACGGCGTCACCGTCCGCGAGACCTTCGGCTGCACCCTTGAGGAACTCCAGGAACTGGTGCCCGTCCCGCTGAAGGCCGCAGCCTAATCACGTTGCGGGGCCCGCACTACGTTCCCGGGCGGCATCCCGGGGAGCAGAAGGGGCCCCGCAGTCGGTGGTAGAGCCTCCACCCCCCTCTAGGATTGGTAACCATGACCAACGCACCGGCAGCTGCACGCACCGCTCCGCAGGCGAGCGACCAGTACGTGCAGTCGCTGGCGCGCGGCCTGGCCGTCATCCGGGCCTTCGACAACGACCACCCGGTGATGACCCTCACCGAGGTGGCGGCCCGGACCGACCTGACCAGGGCCACCGCACGCCGGTTCCTGCACACCCTCGTTGAGCTCGACTATGTCCGGACCGACGGCAAGACGTTCGCGCTCACGGCCAAGGTCCTGCAGCTTGGCTACGCCTACCTCTCCGGGCTGTCCCTGCCCCAGCTCGCCCAGCCGCACCTGGAGGAACTCTCCCTCAAACTGGGCGAGTCCACCTCGGCGGCCGTGCTGGACGGCACGGACATCGCCTACATTGCCCGGGTGACCACGCGCCGGATCATGAACGTCGGCATCACGGTGGGCACCCGGTTCCCCGCCTACGCTACCTCCATGGGGAGGGTGCTGCTTGCCGCCCTGCCGCCCGACCGGCTCCAGGCCTACCTTGCCGCCGCGGAGATCAAGCCGCTGACGCCGCGGGCGCTCGGAACCGTTCCGCAGCTGACGGCGGTGCTGGACACTGTCCGGGCCCAGGGCTGGTGCCTGCTGGACCAGGAGCTTGAGTTGGGGCTGATGTCCGTGGCGGCTCCGGTCTACGACGGCCCCACCAAGGTGGTGGCGGCCGTCAATGTGTCGCTGCAGGCCCAGTCCGTGGCGGCCCGGCCGGACCCGGAAGCGTACCTGGCCTCGGTTGCGCAGGAAATTGTGGCCACGGCCAAGCTCATCTCGGCGGACCTGACCGCGAGGCGGTAGCCCGGCGGCGCCGAAGCCCGGGCGCCCGCACAGCCCGGCGCTGAACGACCGGCCATCCGAACGGCCAGCGCCAAATGAGTGCATATCCCGCCCGGGGGGTCATAGACTCGAGCCAACTACGTCCGTAAGGGAGCTGGCGGTTGAAACTGGGCATACCGCGGGAACGGCATGAGGGTGAGCGCCGTGTTGCCGCCACACCGGAAACGGTCAAGCAGTTGGCGGGGCTGGGCCTTGAAGTCCTGATCGAAACGGGCGCCGGGGCCGCCGCCGGCCACCCCGACCACGAGTACGCCCAAGCCGGGGCCCGAATCGTCCCCAACCTCGATCCTGCTGACCTGGACGTCCTCGCCCATGTGCGGCCCTTGGAACCCGCGACGGCGATGGCCCTGAAGAGCGGCGCCGTCACCGTGGGCCTGGCCTCGCCGTCGTCCGAGCTGGCCACGGTGCAGGCGCTGGCGGATGCCGGCGTCACGTCGTTCGCCCTGGAACTGGTGCCCCGCATCTCCCGCGCCCAGTCCATGGATGCGCTCAGTTCCCAGGCCCTGGTGGCCGGCTACCGCTGCGTGCTGGAGGCGGCCATCCGGTTTCCGCGGTTCTTCCCGCTGTACATGACCGCGGCCGGAACCGTCCCGCCCGCCCGCGTGCTGGTGCTCGGCGCCGGCGTCGCGGGGCTGCAGGCCATCGGCACCGCGAAACGGCTTGGCGCCCGCGTTTCCGCCAACGACATCCGGCCCGCCTCCGCCGACGAAGTGGCGTCCATGGGCGGCACGTTCATCAAACTGGACCTGGAAACAGCGGAGGCTTCGGGCGGTTACGCCCGCGAACTCAGCGCAGACCGCGGCGCCCTGCAGCGTGAACTCCTCGCCCCGCACGTCGCCCAGGCCGATGTCCTGATTACGACGGCGGCGGTCCCCGGCAGGCGCGCACCGCTCCTGGTGAGCCGCCAGATGGTGCAGGGCATGCGCCCCGGTTCGGTCGTCGTCGACCTCGCCGCGGAGTCCGGCGGCAACGTGGAGGGTGCCGTTCCCGGCGAGGACATCCTGGTGCCCACCGCCGACGGCCACGGCCACGTCACCCTGGTAGGGCTCAAGGACGCGCCGTCCGCGATGGCCTCGGACGCGTCCCGCCTTTACGCGAAGAACGTGGCCAACCTGCTCGCGCTGATGACCCGCGACGGCACGGTGGCCCCCGATTTCGACGACGACGTGATCGCGGGTGCCTGCCTCACGCACGACGGCGCCGTGCGGCATCTGCCCACGGCCGAGGCACTGGCGGCACTCATCCCGGCACTGCCCGACCATGCGCCGAGGATCCAGAACGAGGTCCCGGACATCGGCGTCCGGATGGAAGCCGCAAATTACGACGGCATGCAAACCGAAGGGGGAATCTGATGGACGGCATGAGTCTGCTGACCGTCACGGTGCTGGCAGTGTTTGTGGGCTTCGAGGTGGTCTCCAAAGTTTCCAGCACACTCCACACGCCCCTCATGTCCGGAGCCAACGCCATCCACGGCATTATCCTGGTGGGCGCCATCATCGTGGCCGGCCAGGCAGCGGACCCGGGGATTCTTGCCGTGGCGCTGCTGGCCGTGGTGCTGGCCACCGCCAACCTGGTGGGCGGGTTTGTGGTCACTGACCGGATGCTGCTCATGTTCCACGGCCGGAAGGAAGCCGTGCGTACCGGAGCCGCGGGAACAGCCGCCGGAGCCAAGGAAGAGGGAAAATGAGCCTCCTCGATCCGGTCTGGACTTCACTCCTTTACCTCGCCGCCGCGGTGTTTTTCATCCTGGCCCTCCGCGGCCTCAGCTCTCCCCGCACCGCCCGCCGCGGCAACCTGATCGGCGCCTTCGGGGCGCTGCTCGCCGTCGTCACCGTGTTCCTGTCGGCCAGGCTGGAGAACATCCCCTGGATCGTCGGTGCCATCGCGGTGGGAACGGCGGTGGCCGCCCCCGTGGCCCGGCGCGTGAAAATGACGCAGATGCCCCAGCTGGTTGCCCTCTTCAACGGCGTGGGCGGCGGTGCCGCAGCGCTTGTAGCGCTTCTGGAACTCGGCCACAACGAAGACCCCTGGGTACGCCTTGCCATCGTCTTCACGCTCCTGGTAGGGGCCGTGTCCTTCGCCGGATCGGGCGTCACGTTCGCCAAGCTCCAGGAACTGATGACCACCCGCCCGGTGGTGTTCCCCGGCCTCCCTGTGGTGATGGCGGCGGTGCTGCTCGCCGCGGTGGGCACCGCCGTCGCCGTCGTCCTCACCGGCTCCCTCGCGCTCGCGGTGCTGCTGATGGTGCTGGGACTCGTTGCCGGCGCACTGCTGGTGCTGCCCGTGGGCGGGGCCGACGTGCCAATCGTCATCTCCCTCCTGAACGCTTTCACTGGCCTTGCGGTGGCAGCGTCCGGCGTGGTGCTGGGCAATGTCCTCCTGGTGGTTGCGGGCACGCTGGTGGGTGCCTCCGGCACCATCCTCACGCGGGCCATGGCTGCGGCGATGGGCCGCAGTGTGGCGGGCATCCTGTTCGGAGCCTTCAAGGGAGGTTCGACGGCTGGATCCACCGCCGTCAGCGAACGTCCGGTCAGGTGCTCCAGCGCGGAGGACGTGGCGGTGCTCCTGGGCTACGCGCAGCGGGTCATCATTGTGCCGGGCTACGGCCTGGCCGTGGCGCAGGGCCAGCACACCGCAGCGGAGCTGGCGCTGGCCCTCGAATCACGCGGCATCGTCGTGGACTTTGCCATCCACCCCGTGGCCGGCCGGATGCCCGGGCACATGAACGTGCTCCTGGCCGAAGCCAACGTGCCATATGAGTCGCTCAAGGAAATGGGTGAGATCAACCCCGAA
Source organism: Pseudarthrobacter sulfonivorans (assembly GCF_014712225.1). Classification (GTDB taxonomy): domain Bacteria; phylum Actinomycetota; class Actinomycetes; order Actinomycetales; family Micrococcaceae; genus Arthrobacter; species Arthrobacter sulfonivorans. The sequence continues at coordinate 9,085 of NZ_JACXBW010000025.1, read as the reverse complement.
TTCCGGACCGCAGACGTGGCGCTGGTGGTCGGCGCCAACGATGTGGTGAACCCGGCGGCGAAGACATCCTCCGGCTCGCCCATCTACGGGATGCCCATCCTGGAAGTGTCCGACGCCCGCCAGGTGATCTTCCTGAAGCGCTCCATGCGTCCCGGCTTCGCAGGGATTGAGAACGAGCTCCTGTACGAACCGCAGACGTCCCTCCTCTTCGGCGACGCCAAGGATTCACTGGCCAAGGTGCTCGGCGCCGTCAAAGCCTTGTAGCAAGTAGCCTTTCCATAGGCATATTCAACTTCACCGAAGGACACCCATGACTGCCAACGGCTTCACGGACCTCAAACGGCCGGCCATCATCGTCAATCCCGCCAAGCCGGTGGAGGTTGACGTTAAGGCACTCGCGGCCAAGCACTGCTCCGAGAACGGCTGGGGCGAGCCCATCTGGCTCGAGACCACCAAGGAGGACCCGGGCGTCGGCCAGGCGAAGGAGGCACTCAGGCAAGGGGCCGACGTCGTTATTGCTGCCGGCGGCGACGGTACGGTGCGGTGCGTGGCGGAGGTGCTGGCCGGCGGGGACGTGCCCATGGGGCTGCTTCCGTTCGGCACGGGCAATCTCCTGGCCCGCAACCTGGGGATGGACGTCACGGACTTTGACGGCGCCATGGCCGGGGCTCTGGCGGGAACTGAGCGGAAGATCGACGTAGTCCGTGCCCGCCGCAACGACCCCGACAAGGAGCAGCTCTTCCTGGTGATGGCCGGAGTGGGCTACGACGCCACCATCATGGCCGACACCAACGAGGACCTTAAGGACAAGGTGGGCTGGCTTGCCTACGTGGACGCCGGGATCCGGAACCTGCCCGGCAAGCCGGTGAAGGCCACCATCGTGATCGACGGCAAGGACGTGGTGCACCGCGGCATCCGCAGCGTCATGGTGGGCAACTGCGGCAAGGTCCAGGGCGGGCTGGAGATCTTCCCCGACGCCAAAATGGATGACGGCCTGCTGGACGTGGCGGTGCTGGCCCCGCAGGGGAAGCTGGGTTGGTTCTCCGTGATCGCCGGCATGATCGGCAAGGGCCGGGGCAAGGACACCTCCGTGGAGTATTACCAAGGCAAATCCGTGGAAATCACGCTGGAACACAACGACGACTACCAGCTGGACGGCGACCACGAGGGCGAGGGCAAACACGTCGCAATGACCATCGAGCCCGGGGCGCTCACCATCCGCCTGTAGCTCTGCCCAACTGGGTAGCAGCAGATGCCGTTTTGACGGCTCAAAACGGCATCTGCTGCTACCTACATGGGGGAGGCGGGGGCCGGGCGGTGGGCCAGGATTTCAGCGAGCTCGGCGAGCCGGTGGGCGCGCGCTGATTCGGCTGGGGTGAACGGCTCGCCGGGACGGGCAAAGGTGATGGGCCCATGCCAGGCGGTCGGGACCTTGAGGACGGTCCCGGCGTCGGGCGTTTCCACGGCTGCCTCGGCCGGCGTGAGGATCCTCGCGCGCAACAGCTCGGCCACAGCGAGCGGCAGTTCGCCCGGTGCATCGGCCACCCTGGCCGCGAGGCTGAGCGCCCTGGTCTGGCCGTCCGCCATGGCCAGGGCGGTGGTGGGCCAGACGTGGGATCGTGAGCCGCCGGCGTCGTCCAGTGCCTCCAGCAGTTGACGTTCACCCAGGTCCCCCGGCGCGGACAGCACAAACTCGTCCAGCACTCCGCCGGCGACCGGATGGACGTGGATGCTGAGGATGTTGGTGTCCAGGCGGGCCAGCGCCCGGGTGACCTTCTGCAGCGCACCCGGCTGGTCCTGCAGGACCGTGCGGGCCCGCCATAATGCCGCTGCGCTGCCCAGCTTCTTCCGGTGCCGAAGCGCCGGCGCGTGCAGCCAGCCGCGGAGGACCCGGGCAGCGGAAGGTTCAGCCACCCAAATCACCAATACGGTGGCCGTCAGGGTGAGGACAAGCACTTTGGCCACGTACGGCAGGTGCGTCTCCACCACTAACGCATGGACCAGCAGTTCAATGGGAAGCATCACGGCCACGTTGGCCACGGTCAGTCGGGTCTTGGTGGGCTCGGGCATCAGGCCGCAGACTTCGCAGCTCAAATCAGAGGCGGCCGGGTTACTTGCGGTGGGCTTCATGTCCCAAGGATCACAGCACGGTGTTTCGGCCGTGTTGCCCTGCCGTTCCGGTTATGCGAAAGGTCCGCGGCATAGGATCGAAAGGAACGCCGGTGCTGCCGCTCCAGAATGGCACTGCTTGCCAGCGGTCTACAGAGTGAAAGGCAGTTTCCGCACGTGAAGATCCTTGCCGGAATGTTCAGCATTGCCCCGGCCAACAAAGACCACCACCCGGCCATCCGATGCGCCGTGGGAATCTTCGTGCCGCTGATCACGCTGGTCGTACTGGGGCGGCTGGATCTGGCGATCTTCGCGTCCTTCGGTGCGTTCGCCGGAATCTACGGGCGTGGCGAACCCCACGGCACCCGTTTCGTGCTGCAGCTCCGCGCGGGACTTCTGATGCTCTTGGTGATCCTCCTGGCCACGCTGACTGCGCGACTTGGCCCTGCGATCGGGCTCGACCAGATGGCCATCGCCTGGCTCCTGGTCCTGACCACAACCCTGGTGGCTGGTGCGTGTTCGGTGGCCATCTCCCTGCTGCGCCTGCGTCCGGCCGGGTCCCTGTTCCACATCTTCGCTTTTGCCGCCATCGCTTCCGTTCCACATCAGCCGCCCGCGTGGCAGGCCATGCTGGTGGCCGTCCTGACCACCATCCTGTCCCTGGTCATCGGTTTCTCGTCCCGGGTCCTGCCCAGCCACCGCACGCCCTGGGTTCCGCCCGCCCGCATTCGGCGGACCGCCGACGAACGCCGCGCCGCCTGGCTGGAGGGCCTGGGGTATCTCGTGGCCGCCGGGCTGGCGGGCTCGCTGGCAACACTTGCAGGGCAGCGGCTCGGGTTTGGACACGCCTACTGGGCCATGGTGGCGGCGGTGGTTCCGCTCGTTGGCCACAGCACCGTGCATCGCGTCCGCCGCGGCGTGCAGAGGATCATCGGCACCGTCCTCGGACTGGCCTTGCTGGCCGCCATCCTGCTCATAGGGCTCACCCCCTGGCAAACGGTTCTGGTCATCGCGCTCTGCCAGTTCGGCGCAGAACTGTTCATTGCCCGCCAGTACGTCCTCGCGCAGCTCTTCGTGACGCCGCTGGCGCTGATCTCCACGCTGCTGGTGGTGCCTTCCTCGCCCACTATCCTGCTGCGCGACCGCATCATCGAGACGGTGATCGGCGCCGCCGTCGGTGTTGCCGTGGTGCTGGCACCGGCCCTGTGGCGGCGTCAGCGAGTGTAATCTGGTAGTCGCACCATTGAATGGAAGGGAGCGCTGTGGCCAACTCACTCTCCGGCGACTCGGTGGTGGACCGTGTGGTCCGGGTCATCTCCGCCTTTCCTGAAGGCGTCAGCAGCCTTCAGCTGTCCGAGCTCGCGGACCGGGCCGGGCTGCCCCTGACCACCGCGCACCGGCTGGTCCGGCAGTTGGCTGAGCATGGACTGCTGGAAACGGTCGACGGCGGGGCGGTGCGGCTGGGGCTGCGCCTGTGGGAGTTGGTCAACCGCAATTCGCCCACGCTCGCGCTGCGGCAGGCCGCCATGCCGTTCATGGAAGACATCCAGCAGGTGCTGAACCAGAACGTGAACCTGGCGGTCCTGGACGGCTGGGAAGCGCTCTTTGTGGAGCGGCTCTCCCGGCGCGGTTCCGTTGCCAACAGGGCCAGGGTGGCCGGCCGGATGCCCGTCCATGTTTCCTCGGCCGGGCTCGCCCTCATGGCCTACCAGGACAAGCCGGTGCAGGCCGCGTACCTTGACCAATTCTCCGATCCTGAGGGCCGGGTGACAGGGGAGGTGGTGCGCGCACTGCTGAGTGAAACGGCCCATCAAGGGTTCGCTCAGCTCGCGGGCGTGGTGGATCCGGACACCTGGGGCATAGCCGTCCCGGTGCTGGACGGACGGCAGCGTGCCGTGGCCGCGCTCGGCGTCGTGGTTCCCCTGCGGGAGATGCGGCTGCAGGCCCTGGTGCCCGCCCTGCAGACTGCAGCGCGAGGCATCGCCCGCGGGCTCAGCGACGCCGGAATCTGAGCTTCAATTCCGTTGAACGGAATCACTATTACGCCAGTCACCTTTAGCCCGGCACACTGGTAGCCAGACGAACCGACCAGGCTCTGCAGACAGTCAGAGCCCCCGCAACGAAGCGAGGACCAGCCATGGCACAACGCAAAATCATCACCACCCAGGTGGCCATCATGGGCGCCGGCCCCGCCGGCCTGATGCTCTCCCACCTGCTGGCCAAGGCCGGCATCGAATCAACCGTCATCGAGGTGCGCAGCCACAAGGACATCTCCGAAACGGTCCGCGCCGGAATCCTGGAACACGGCACCGTCAACCTGCTGGTGGACAGCGGTGTTTCGGACCGGGTCCTGCGCGACGGCGACCGGCATGACGGCATCGAGCTCCGTTTCAACGGTGAAAGCCACCGCATCGACTTCAAGGACCTCGTGGGCGAATCCGTCTGGCTTTACCCGCAGACGGACGTCTTCCTGGACCTCGCCGCGCGCAGGGAGGCCGACGGCGGCGACATCCGTTACAGCGTCACGGACACTAGCGTCCACGACCTCGAGGGCAAACCGAAGGTCTGGTTCACCGACTCGGAAGGAGTCGAGTACGAGATCCAGGCCGAGTTCCTGGTGGGCGCGGACGGTTCACGCAGCCACTGCCGCTTCCAGATCCCCGAAGCCCACCGCAAGTGGTACTTCCACGAGTACCCGTTCGCTTGGTTCGGCATCCTGGCGGAGGCCCCGCGGAGCTCCGATGAGCTGATCTACGCCAACTCGGACAACGGATTTGCCCTGATCAGCCAGCGCACCGAGACGGTGCAGCGGATGTACTTCCAGTGTGATCCCAAGGAGAACGTGGCCGAGTGGGATGACGACCGGATCTGGGCTGAATTCCGCAGCCGGGTCAACGGCAACGGCTTTGAGCTCAAGGAGGGCCCGGTCGTCGACAAGATGGTCCTGCCGTTCCGCAGTTTTGTGCACACCCCCATGCGCTACGGAAACCTGTTCCTGGCCGGCGACGCCGCCCACACGGTTCCCCCCACCGGTGCCAAGGGCCTGAACCTGGCCATCCACGACGTCAAGATGCTTTTTGAGGGCCTGGACAGCTACTACAAGTCCGGCTCCAAGCAGTTGCTGGACTCGTTCAGCGACAGCGCCCTCGAGCGGGTATGGAAGGCGCAGCAGTTCTCCTACTGGATGACCACCATGCTCCACACCCCCGCCGACGCGGATGACTTCTCCCGGGCCCGCCAGCTCGGCGAACTCAACTCGGTAGTCTCTTCCAGGCACGGCATGGCCTACCTGGCCGAGGCGTACACCGGCTGGCCCGGGGCCCGCTAGGCGCTGACGCGGGGCTAGGCGCTGACGCGGGGCTCGGCCTAAAACCCGAGCCGCCCGTTAGGCCCCCAGGCGTCCGCCGGATGCCTCGAGGTAGCAGGAACCGCACAGGGATTCGTACCAGACGTCCTGGCCATCTATGGCAACCTGGTCGCCGTCGAAGACCACGTCGTTGCCTGCGCGCCGGGTGTTGAAGATGGCCTTGCGACCGCAGCGGCAGATCGTCTTCAACTCCTCCAGCGTGTGGGCGACCTCCAGCAGCCGGCGCGACCCGGGGAAGGCGTGCGTCAGGAAATCCGTCCTGATGCCGTAGGCGAGCACCGGCACGTTGTCCAGGATTGCGATGCGGAACAGGTCATCAACCTGCTCCGGCGTGAGGAACTGCGCTTCGTCCACCAGCAGGCACGCCACCGGCTTCTGGTCCACGTGCTTCAGGAGGGCGTCGGGGTCATCGCCTGCTGCGTGGGCGGCGAAGAGTTCCCTGACGGACGTGGCGGGCGAAATCAGGAAGTCCACGGACCGCGTCATCCCCAGCCGGGACACGATGTCGGTGTCACCTTTGGTGTCCACGTCGGGCTTGGCCAGCAGGACGCGCTGGCCCCGCTCCTCATAATTGAAGGCGGCCTGCAGCAGTCCGGTCGATTTACCCGAGTTCATGGCGCCAAAGCGGAAGTAGAGCTTGGCCAAGATGGTCCTTTCAATGGGTCCGGCTATCGATCCTATGCCGAATGTCCGCGGCCATGGCAGCCGGCCGGAAGGCCTCATTCCCATGCCCCGGTTGGACCAGGCGGCATCAGGCAGTCAGAACAGGAGAGGCGATAGCCGTGACGTTAGTTCCCGGGCCGCATCCGCGTGCTCGGAGATTGTGGCGAACCGTTCTGCGGGACCGGTGAGGCAGAGTGCCCCGCCGGCTGACCCTTTGGGCATTCGTACCGGAAGGGCCAGGCTGGCGGATCCTGATTCAAATTCATTGATTTCCGAGGCCTGGCCTGTGAGCCTTATTTCCGCGAGTTGCTCGTCCAGCCGGCCACTATCGGTAATGGTCTGCTCCGTCAACTTCACCAACTGGCCGCCTGGAAGCGGGAAGACCGAATCGCCAAGTTCAGCGAGCATCAGTTTCCCCGCTGCGGAGGTGTGCGGATACCGGAGCAGCTCGAATACCGAGTGGAGCGGATAATCAGGATCTTCATCGGCGATCCTGAGGGAAGCACCCCTGAACATGAAGAGGTGCACCGCGAAACGGTTTCCCCGCCGGAACTCTTCTATGACGGTGCGGGCCGCGGTGGGAACGGTGGGCGGGGCAGCAGCAGCCACCAGATCTGAAATCGCGTGTCCGAGTGCGAAGCCACGGAGATCAGAAGTGCGGACCAGATATTCGTCTCCCACAAGCGCATTCAAGAGCCTGTAGGCGGTCGCCGGAGGCATGCGCAGGGCATCAGTGATCTCTTTCGCCGTTGTCCCGGTGCCGAAGCGTGCCACGATTTCCAGGATTCTGAGCGAATTTGACGCTGGGCCGGAACCGGCGTGTTTTGGCCTGTAGTTCATTTGACCGGCCCGCCATGAAACAGGTCTGATTCCCGGGTCTCGTCGTAGATGCCCACTGACGCCAGGCGCAGGGGTAACCGGCGGTGAAGGTACATGGCATAAACGACGCTGGTTGCGAGGACGCCGCCGTAGATGAGGGTCTGCAGGTTGCCCGATCTAATCGATGTTGTTGCAGCCGTCCAGAGCACTGCTCCGAGGACCAGGGAGGTTGCTGCTCCAAGTATCCAACTGCCGTACGTGTTCTCCCCGATCCTGCGCAGGAAAAAGGGCAGGGAAGCACTGGCTAGGACATAGGACCCCAGATATCCGTAGGCGCCCAGTGTGAAGAGGTTGGCGAGGCCCTGCTCAGGTCGTGCTCCGGAGAGGACCATCGCAATGGGAACGATGGCAACAACCGGCATGACGGCAAGGATCGCCGTCGAGGGTGTCCGAAAAATGCGATGTGTCCGGCCGACTGCCCGTGGGGCAACGCCTTCTCTGCCCATGCAGAAGAAAATCCGGGCCAGAGCGTTCACGGATGCGATGGCGCACGCAAACCACGATGCAGCGATTCCCAGGTCAAGGAGTGCGGCGAACACCGGGGAAGTCTGCGAAAAAAGGTCAGACAACGGTGTGGGGCTGGCTGTGATGTCCAACGGTGCATCTTTGAGGGCTACGTCCTGGGCGGTCGCGGCGAGGAGATAGAGAACGCCCGCAAGGATGGGGGTCCAAGTGATGGCCCGTGGCACGCTGACGAAGGGTTTCTGCGCCTCGCCTCCGAGCGTGGTTGGGCTTTCAAAGCCAACAAACGCACTGACGGCCACCACGATTGCGATCGATAACGAGTCAAAATGTCCGTTCCACGCAAACACAGTCCCGAGATTGACGTTCGGCTCGTTGAAGGCGAAGTAGACCACCATGAGGACGGCAAGGATCCCGATTGAAATGGTTTCCATCAACAGTGTGGCCCACGCGGATAACTGGATCCCCCTAACCATAAGGAAACAGGCGGCGCCTGCGGCCGCAAGAATGACCAGCGCCGTGACAAACCTTGCATCGGCCACGCGGATGCCCAGGTTGATGAACAGCTCAATGGCATATGTGCCAACAGCCAACAGGCTGGCCATGGCCACAAGGCCGTACCCGAAGATGGCCGACCAGCCGGCGGTAATTGCTGTCCGTTGGCCAAGCCCCTTGGCTGTGTAGCTGTATAGCCCGCTGACGGCAGCCATGCGCTTTGCCATCGGTCTCAGGCATAAAGAAACCAGGATCATGACCGCCATGGCTGCACCGAATGTCAGCACAAGGTTCGGTCCGTCGGACCCAAAGACAAGACCCGGAAAGATCAGGGCCGGAATGACCGTCATCGCACCCGCGGGTGCCACGTTGGCTATTGACTGCGCGAACACCGGCAGGAAGGAAAGCTTCCGCCGCCTCAGACCCTCCACTGGAGAGCGGCGTGTGATGAAGCGATCACCGCGGGCAGGCACTGGGACCAACTTTCCCTCCGGCGTGCAGGCTCGTCGTTGATTTCGCGTGACATAAGTCACTGGCCAGAGGTGCAAAACATTAGCATTCCCTGCTCACGATGACGGCCGCGGTCGCGTTTGTGAATGTTTCCAACATGTTAACTGCGGTGAGAAAAATCCGGATCGATTTTCCCATCCCCTGGTGCTTCCCGGCCCGCTCCCGAATGTTTCCAGCATGTTAACTGGGGTGGGAAAATGCCTCCGTGAATTTCCCACGCAGATATCCCGAAAAGGCTCGCCCCGGGTGAGTTGCATGACGTAGTTTTTCTTCCACAGACGGAATGCAGGTGATCGACATCACGCCAGCAGTGCTCAAAGCAGAGCGCGGCTGACACTCCTGAAATTGAGGATGCCGATTGCAAGTGATCCCTCCTCTAGCCTCATCCGGTGTCGGGAATGATCTTTAGCGCAGCAGCACATGCACAAGGGAATTGACGGTTCTGACAAAACTAAAGATGAGTAGTTCTGTTATTCCGCGATCTTTTGTGGCTATTTATTCCGCAATGGCAATTCCACCGGCATCAGCCGGGAAAGCCGCGCCGGACGCTATACCGTGAGCCCTCATTTTGAAAAGAACAAGGAGAAAACCATGACTCTG
>NZ_JACXBW010000024.1 GCF_014712225.1 Pseudarthrobacter sulfonivorans | reverse complement strand
TCAGCCGTGGATCGCTCCGGAGCAACTTTTCAAACTTACCCGGTTTCCCGCCCCGACGCAAATCCATCTTTCAGGATCCGTACCGAAGGAAAACACCATCTCAACCCATTCCGAGGCGCTCTAAAGAACTACCAGAATATGGTCTTGAATTTGGGGGTTTGGCCGCCCGCGGTAACCAGCTACTCGCTGTTCCCCTCGCGGCGACTTAGAAAACAATACACCCCTCAGCGCCCTACGGCAAATCATCCTTGGCGGAGGCCCTGATCCTTGTGATTCCGCGTGAAAAGCGGTCATAGGCACTCCCGGCGACCGCCCGCCGTCGTGCATTCCTTCTGTGCGCTGTCCCACAGCCCCAGTCGCAGACTGAACAGCGCTGATCTCGACAAGCTCGATCCCCGGCGACACGCTCGATTGCCGGAGGCCTTAAATGCAGAAGAGCCGGCAACCAAACGGTTGCCGGCTCTTCTCAAGCAGCTGGAATCAGCGGTGCTGGATTACCAGGAAGACTTGGTGATGCCCGGAAGCTCACCGCGGTGAGCCATGTCGCGGAAGCGAACACGGGAGATACCGAACTTCTGGAAGGTACCGCGGGGACGGCCGTCGATAATGTCGCGGTTACGCAGACGGACGGGCGACGCGTTGCGGGGAAGCTTCTGCAGGCCGAGGCGTGCAGCTTCGCGAACTTCGTCGGTCGAGTTGGGATCAACCAGAGCCTTCTTCAGTTCGAGGCGCTTAGCAGCGTAACGCTCAACAATGACTTTACGCTCTTCGTTCTTAGCGATCATTGACTTCTTAGCCATATGTTTAGCGCTCCTCTCGGAATTCGACGTGCTGGCGGATCTTGGGGTCGTACTTCTTCAGAACCATGCGGTCCGGATCGTTACGACGGTTCTTACGGGTTACGTAGGTGTAACCCGTGCCCGCGGTCGACTTGAGCTTGATGATCGGACGTACGTCCTTGTCCTTAGCCACTAGAGCTTCACCCCACGAGCCAGGATTGCGGCGACGACTGAGTCGATGCCTCGTACGTCGATGGTCTTGATGCCACGTGCAGAAACCTGCAGCGTGACATTACGGCGCAGGGACGGAACCCAGTAGCGCTTCTTCTGAATGTTCGGATCGAACCGACGCTTGTTGCGGCGGTGCGAGTGCGAAATGCTGTGCCCAAAGCCCGGCTCGGCTCCGGTCACTTGGCAGTGTGCTGCCATGACTTCTCCTCAAGAATTGAATGTAATGATCCGCATATCTGCTGCAGGATCATGCGTCTAAGAGCGACCCAAAGTGATCAGGGTGAACGGTTAGTCACGCAACTTGAGCCCCTAACTACCGGCTACCCTGGAGAAATTTACCGGGCCACCGGAGCAATTGCGCACGCTCCGCGCACTTAGCGCCTACCAAGTCTACGAGTTCAGGCAATTAAAGACCAATCCGCCGGCGAAAGGTGTATAAGCGCCAGTGGCACTTTCCCTAGGATCACAGCCCACAGCCCCTGCTTTACACAGCAAAATGAAAGCTTGGAGGCGCACCTTTGAAGCATGAAGACACAGCTCCTGCCGGCCACTCCGGCGACAGGCCGCCCCGGCCAACCCGGGCTCCCTTCCATCCCGCGCGCACCCCGCGGACGAACCGACCACGGCCGCTTCGCCAGGCAACACCGGCAGCGGCTGCTGCGGGCCGACCTTCTCACCGTTATCGCGTGGACTTCGGTGGCGGCTTCAGTGGCTCTCTGGTTGGCCGACGGCGGCACATCAGCGGTCACTTCGCCGGCCGCATTGTTCACCGCCGCGGGAATTGTTGCGGGCCTGGCGGGCATGGACCTCGTCCTGCTGATGCTGCTGCTGGTGGCCCGCATACCGTTCATCGACCGGACGGTAGGCCACGACCGGGCCCTGGAATTCCACCGGAAACTGGGCAAACCCTCGCTGTATCTCCTCCTGGCACACGGGATGTTCATCGCCGTCGGCTACGGGATGGCCGACGGACTGGACCCCATCAGCGAGTCGATCGCGCTGTGGACGCTGGTTCCGGACATGTGGCTCGCGTTCGTGTCCATGGCCCTTTTTGTCGCGGTGGTGGTGACGTCACTGGTGGCCGTCCGGCGCCGATTCCCGTACGAATTCTGGTACGTGGTGCACCTGCTGACGTACGCCGCCGTCGGGACCTCCCTCCCCCACCAGTTCAGTGCGGGCGGGCTCTTTGCTGAAGGCACGTGGCAGCGTTGGTACTGGCTCGCCGTCTGCATCGCGACCGGCGCAGCCCTCCTCTATTGCCGGATAGCCCAGCCCCTGGTGGCCACCTTCCGGCACCGGCTGACTGTCAGCAGGGTCACCGGCGTGGCCCCCGGCGTCGTGAACATCGAGATGACCGGCCGGCACCTCGGCCGGCTGGCCGGGGCGGGCGGCCGGTTCTTCGTCTGGCGGTTCCTGGCACCCGGGCTGTGGTGGCATCCCCACCCGTTCAGTCTGTCCGCCGAGCCTGCCGCATACGGGCCTGAGGGTCAGGGCACCCTCCGAATCACGGTCCGAAACCTGGGCCGCGGATCCGCCCGGCTGGTCCGGTTGCGGCCCGGAACCAAGGTGGCACTGGAAGGCCCCTACGGCTTGTTCAGTACCGCCGCCAGGGGCCGGGACAAGGTGGTGTTGGTCGGCGCCGGCATCGGCATCACCCCGTTGAGGGCACTGCTGGAAACCACGCCGTTTGCCCCCGGCCAGGCCACGGTCCTGCTCCGCGGCCACACCGAGCAGGAGCTCTACCTCAGGGATGAAATCCTGGAGCTCTGCCGGCAGCGCGGTGCAAAGCTGTTCCACCTCACCGGCCCCCGCGCGCAGTGGAACTCCACCACCTGGCTTCCCGATGAAGCCGTCCGCAGCGGCTATAGCCTCCCGTCCTACGTCCCGGAGATTGCGGATGCCGACGTCTACATCTGCGGTCCGGCCCGCTGGGCGGGCAACGTCATCGCCGATGCCCGCGCCGCGGGTGTCCGGCCCGACCAGATCCATCACGAAAGGTTTGACTGGTGAAAGCACGGGGAGCACTGTCCGCAGCAGTTGCCTCCGCGGGAATCCTCCTGGCCGGCTGGCAGGCCGGAACCCAGGTCGCGGGGGTCAGCACCACCAACAACGGCAGTACGACGGCGGCAGGCACCAGCGGTGCCGGAACCTCCGGCGGTGGCGCGTCGGCGTCGGGTTCCGCAGGCAGCTCCGGTTCGTCCGACAGTTCAGGTTCGTCGGGTTCCGCAGGCAGCTCCGGCACGTCCGGCAGCTCCGGCGGCGCATCCACGGCGGGGACCTTCAAGGGATCGGTGGTGCAGACGAGGTTCGGCGCCGTGCAGGTCCAGATAACGGTCAGCGCCGGAAAAATTTCCGAGGTAACCGCCCTCCAGCTGACCGACGACGACCGCAAATCGATCCAGATCAGCAACCGGGCCGCGCCGCTCCTCCGCACCGAGGTCCTGTCCGCGCAGTCCGCCGCGGTCAAGACCGTCAGCGGTGCCACGGTCACCAGCAATGCGTACCTCTCATCCCTGCAGGCAGCCATCGATGCCGCGAACCTCTGAGAACCCTGCACCTCCCACGGAGTCCGCTCCGCTAAGGGCGGCCACCTTCCACTGCATGGGCACTGTCGTCAGCCTGACAATGCCCGCCGTCCCCGGTCCGGGAGGGCACCCAGCCGAGGACGAGCTGGCAGCGGCGGCCGCCGTCGTCGAATGCGTTTTCCTCGAACTGGACCGGACTTTCAGCCTGTACAGGGAGGATTCCGAGGCGAGCAGCCTGGCGCGCGGCGAACTGTCGCTCCGCGATGCGTCGCCGGGCATGCGCGAGCGGTATTCGGACGCGCTGGAGTGGCGGCTGCGGACGCACGGGGCTTTCACGCCGGAAAGGCCCGACGGCGTGCTGGACCTTTCCGGCCTCATCAAGGCTTACGCAATCCAGGAGTCCGGGACTTCGCTGCTGGCGCTGGGGCGCACAGACTGGTGCCTCAATGCGGGCGGCGACGTGCTGGTCAGCGGTTCGCCTGTCCCGGGCGGCACCGGGCCCTGGGACGCCGGCATCATGGATCCACTTGACCGCGGGGCCGTGCAGGCCGGCTACCCGCTGGGCGGACGACTGCGGCACTCGGCACTGGCCACATCGGGATCGGCTGAGAGGGGGGACCACATCTGGCGGCAGCGCGGGGAAGCCCCGGCGTTTGTCCAGGTGTCGGTTGCCGCTGCGGACATCACCACGGCCGACGTCCTGGCTACGGCCATCGTGGCCGGCGGCATACCCATGCTGGACCGGGCTACGGACGGCTGGGACATTGCCGTGCTTGCGGTTCGCCCGGACGGGGCGCTGCTGGGGACCCCGGACTTCCGCCGCTAAGCCGTTCCGCCGCTTGGTCCCGTGCGGACCGGTTCAGAGGTGTGTGAGCCGGCCGTACTTGGGCGCCAGGCCGTCGCCGGAGGACTTGCCCGTGACCCGGCGGACCACCCACGGCCCGGCGAATTCGCGGACCCAGCGGGCGTTGGCGCGGATCGCTTCGGCCCGGCTGAGTTCCGGGACGGGCGTCATGGGCGGGACGTCGATCGAATGGTCATGTTCGAGGACCGTGAGGACGCGCCTGGCCATGTTGGCGTGCCCCGCAGCAGACATGTGCATCCGGTCCTGCGCCCACATTCCCCAGTCGTAGTACTCGTTGAAGCGCCAGTAGTCCACCAGCAGCGCCCCGTGGTCGCCGGCGATGCCACGGACCAGTTCGTTGTAGATCGCTGTGCGGCCGCGCATGGTGCTGAATACCTTGGACCCGCGGGCATCGAAGCCGGTGAACATCACCACGGTGGCTCCGGTGGCGGCCAGCTTGCGGATGCCGGCGTCGTATTCCTGCAGCAAATCGTCGATATCAATCCTGGGCCGCAAAATGTCGTTGGCGCCTGCGTAAATGGTCACCAGGGTGGGGTTAAGTTCGACGGCGGCGTCCACCTGTTCCGCCATGATCTGGCGGAGTTTCCTGCCGCGGATGGCGAGGTTGGCGTAGCCGAAGCCAGGATCGGCGGCGCCTAACTGCTCAGCCACGCGGTCGGCCCAGCCGCGGACACCGTTGGGACGGGTGGCATCATCATCGCCGACACCCTCCGTGAAGGAGTCGCCGAGGGCTACATACCGGGTCGAGAAGTCCATGGCCCCAGTTTGTCATCTGTTGCCGCGAGCAACCAAGAATCAGTTTTCGCGGAGGATCCAGTGGTCGTCGTCCAGCCGGGCCACTATTTTTTCCCCGATGCGGGCCAGATCGTTGACATCGCGGTCCGTCAGGGCGTCCAGGAACTTCGTGCGGACGGCTTCCACGTGCCCCGGCGCGAGCGACACCAAAGTGGCCATCCCGTCGTCGGACAGGTGCGCGGTGGTGACGCGCGCGTCGCGTGGGTGCGGGCGGCGCTCCAGCCAGCCGCGCTTTTCCAGCTTGGACACCACGTGCGAGAGCCGGGACAGCGAGGAACTGGTCCGGGCAGCCAGCTCACTCATGGGAAGAAAATGCCCCTCGGCCTCCGACAGCATGGCCATGACGTTGTAGTCGAACAGGGACACCTTGCCGGCGCTGTGGAGCTGGCTGTCCAGGGCGGCAGGAAGCAGGGTGTTGATACTCAGGATCGCCAGCCAGGCACGGCGTTCGTCGGCGTTCAGCCAGCGCGGTTCGGTCATGACTCCATTCTAGGAGGACACACTCTTGACAGTTCAAGTGCCCGGTCCGCGCGCCGGTAGGCTGGCCCTATGTTTGTTGTGTCGCTCACGTACAAAGTGCCCGAAGACATCGTTGACTACCACCGCCCCGCGCACATGGCCTGGGTTAAACAGGCGTTCGACGACGGCGTGTTCCTCGCGTCCGGGCGCCTGGTTCCGGCGGTGGGCGGTGTGCTGTTGTCCAAGGCCGACCGCGCCACCCTCGACGCCGCATTGGTCCGGGACCCGTTCTACAGCAACGGTGTGGCCGAGTTCGAGGTCATTGAGTTCACTGCCACGACTGTGGCTGAGGGCTACGAGAACCTGCTGGACACCTAGGCCTTTTTGGCCTTCTCGCGCTTTTCCGCCAGCTTCCTGAGGCCGCCCTTGCGCGGTACCTTGACCGGGTCGGGCCAGCGCGGGTTCAGCGAGTCCCCCAGCGTGATGCCCCTGATTTTGCGCCCAAAGAGTGGCAACACCCAGTCGTTCACCCAGCGCCGCTGCCGTTGCTCCCACTCGCGCAGGCTTAGCCTGGGCTGCGGCTCCCATTCTTTGGGCTGGATTTTGTGCGGCACGCCGAGCTGGTCCAAAACCTGCCCCGCAAGGTACTTGTGGCCGGCCTTTGACATGTGGAGCCGGTCCGAGTCCCACATCCGCTGGTCATGGAATGCATCCAGGCACCAGTAGTCCACCAGCACGGCGCCGTACTTGGCGGCAATGTCCCGCACGCGCTGGTTGTAGATGGTGTTCCGCTTCTTCAGCAGCTCCAGCACGGCCGACACCTTGACGTCAAAGCCCGTGAACAGGACCACCGTTGCTCCGCTCCCGGCCAGCCGTGCCACAAGCTTTTCGTAGTCATCCATGAGGACGGCCATGTCCGTGCCGATATCCAGGATGTCGTTGCCGCCGGCGTACAGGGTGATCAGTGCCGGCTTCATGGCCAGCGCCTGCTCCAGCTGTTCGCTCACGACGTGGCGCAGGCGTTTGCTCCGGATAGCCAGGTTTGCGTACTCCCAGCCCGGTTCGGCCTTGGCCAGCTTCTCGGCCACCCTGTCAGCCCAACCCCGCACCTCGTTGGGTAGCCGTTCGTCCCGGTCCCCCACGCCCTCAGTAAAGGAATCCCCCAGAGCAACAAAAACGCGCCGGCCACTCGAAGGAAGCAAAGAATCAGCGCACACCCTTCCACCGTAGCCACCGAAGGAAAAGCCAAGATGAACACCGAGCAACGGGAATGGACTGCGAGAGCGTTGCCGAAAAACCCACATTAAGTGAGAGAGCGTCGCGGAAAAACCCACATCAAGTGAGAGAGCGTCTAGAGCTCCGCTTTCCCCTTACGCCAGTACCCCATGAACGCAACCTGCTTCCGGTCGATGCCGACGTCCCGGACGAGGTACCGGCGCATGTCCTTGATGACGGCGGCTTCGCCGGCGATCCAGGCGTAGAAGGGCATGGCACCTGCGGGGACGTCGGGGTTCTTGGTGGCTTCGATCGCGGCAGTCTCCATCCGCGCGGGAGTCTCCCAGAGGATGTCCTCGTCCACGTTGACGTCCTCGGGCTCGGGGCCTGCGCCGCCGTCGGCCGCTTTGATGCCCACCCAGCCGGGCACCGGCACTGCCTTGCGCACGGCGTGCTGCAGCAGCTCCCCGTGGGGGCGGGAGCGTCCGATCGCCGCGCCGCGGGCAAGCCAGGTGATTTCGACGTCGGCGTCTGTCTTGAGATCCAGGAAGTCGCCGGCCTCCGGAACTTCGAGGAAGGCGTGGCCGCTCATGTAGGACGGCAGGCTTTCGAGGATGGCGGAAATGGCGGGAACGGCGGTTTCGTCGCCCGCGAGCAGCACTCTCTGGGCCAGGCCCGGGCGCCATTCGATGCCGCCGTAGGTTTCGGCGGTGCGGCACTGGGCGGCTCGATTGTTGGGTCCGATGATGGTGAGGGCATCACCGGGCCTGGCGGTCTGCGCCCAGTTGGCGGCGGGCCCGCCGTGTCCATCGGCGTCGAAGTGCATCACGAAGTCGACGTCGATTTCCGGGTAGACGCCGTCCAGGCGTTCACTGCGCACGGTGTAGGTCCGCATGGAGCCGCGCACGGCGGGGTCCATGGCAAGCCATTCCTGATACCAGCCGGAGGCGTTCATGTTGAAGACGGGCAGCGGGATCTGCTGCCCGTCGCCGTCGAGCGAGGGGATCATCAGCTTGATCCGCAGGTCCAGGGTGTTTCCGGAAACGCCGAAGTCGCGCAGCGAGTAGCCGCCGAAAGTGATGCGGCGGAAGTTGGGGCTGAGCTCCTGGACGGAGGAAACGGTGACCTCGAAGGCAAGGGTCATGGGCTCGGTGGCGGCGATCTCGCGGGTCTTCATGAAACGAGCTCCAGTTCGTTGGCGGTGGTGTGGTGGCGTCCGATCGGGATGATCAGCGGGGTTCCTGAAATGGGGTCGGCGATGACCCTGGACTCGAGTCCGAAGACGTCCAGGACCAGCTTTTCCGTAACCACTTTCTTGGGGGCGCCGATGGCCACGATGGCCCCGGCTTTCATGGCGATGACGTGGTCCGCGTAGCGTGCCGCGAGGTTCAGGTCGTGAAGCACGATGGCAACCGTGGTGCCGCGCTTCCGGTTCAGGTCCGTGACGAGGTCCAGGACTTCCACCTGGTGGGCCAGGTCCAGGTAGGTGGTGGGTTCGTCCAGCAGCAGCACGTCGGTTTCCTGTGCCAGGGCCATGGCGATCCAGGCGCGCTGGCGCTGGCCGCCGGACAGTTCATCCACGTTCCGGTCCGCGAGTTCCAGCGTTTCCGTGGTTTCGAGCGCGCGGTGCACCGCCGCGTCGTCGTCCGGGCTCCAGCTGCGGAAGAAGCCCTGGTGCGGATAGCGCCCGCGTCCCACCAGGTCGCGGACGGTGATGCCGTCCGGGGCCGTGGGGTGCTGCGGGAGGAGGCCCAGGGTGCGGGCCAGTTCACGGGCGGGGCGGGCGTGGATGTCCTTGCCGTCCAGGGTCACCACGCCGGCCGCAGGCTTGAGGAGGCGGGACAGGCCGCGGAGGAGCGTGGACTTGCCGCAGGCGTTGGCGCCTACGATCATGGTCACCTTGCCCTCCGGAATTTCAGCCGTGAGGGCGTCCACCACGCAGCGCTGGTCGTATTTCAGCGTCAGGTCGTGTGCGCTGAGAACTGCCATGTCAGGCATCCTTTCGGTTGGCCGTGACCAGGAGCCACAGCAGGAACGGGGCACCGAGCGCGCCGGTGATCACGCCGACGGGCAGCACGGTGCCGTCCAGCAGCAAGGGGGCTATGTTGGCGGCAAAGTAATCGGCCGCCAAAACAATCAGGGCACCCACAAAGGCCGACGCCGGCAGGCTGGCCTTGTTAGTGAAGCGCCGCGCGATGGGACCGGCGAGGAAGGCGACGAACGCTACCGGGCCGGCGGCCGCCGTCGCCACCGCTGCCAGCGCCACCGCGGTGACCACCACGGCAAGCCGGGTCACCCCGACGTGGATGCCCAGTCCGGCAGCGGCGTCGTCGCCGAGTTCCAGGATGCGCAGCGGGCCGGCGAGGGCGATGACCGCCGGGACCAGCACCAGGAGTGCCAGTGAGAGCGTTCCCGCGCGGTCCCAGTTGGCGGAGTTGAGGGAGCCGTTAAGCCAGACGAGCGCGTCGGCGGCGGTGCGGATGTCGGCCCGGGTCATCAGGAAGCTGACCACGGCGTGCAGGGCTGCGGCGATGCCCACCCCGGCCAGGATCAGGCGGTTCCCGGCGGCGTTGCCCCCGTTGCCGCCACCTGAGCCGAGGGATCCGCCGCGGGAGATGGCGTAAATGACAGCGGCCACTCCGAGCGCTCCCCCGAGGGCTGCGCCGGAGACCGCCGCCCCGGAGGCACCGAAGACCACAATGGCCGTGACGGCCGCCGCGCTGGCGCCGTAGCTGATGCCGATCACATCAGGGCTGGCCAGCGGGTTGCGGAGCATGGTTTGGAACAGTCCGCCGGCGAGGCCGAAGGACGCTCCGATCAGGGTGCCGACCACCGCACGGGGAAGCTTGTTTTCCATCACGATGAAGCTGGCACCGGGGATTCTTTCGCCGCCGGTCAGGTGCGCGACGAGGATTTTGAAGAAGTCCGGGATGGTCACGGTGTAGCTGCCCAGCAGGACGTACACGGCGAACATCAGGACGGCGACGGCGGCCAGGAGTCCGGTCCGGTTCAGTGCGCGGGATGGCAGTTCACGCCAGTGTTTGCGGGATTTATTGCCGTCAAGTGCCATCTCGGCGGACGGTTTGGAAGGTGGTGCGAGGCTCTTCACAGGCCGGCTCCTTTCCCGCGGCGGATCAGCCAGACGAAGACGGGCGCGCCCACCAGCGCCGTTATGATTCCCGCGGGGACCTCGCCGGGGAGCAGCACCACACGGCCGATGATGTCGGCGCCGAGCAGCAGCGCCGGGGCCAGGACCAGGGAGAACGGGAGGATCCAGCGGTAGTCAGGACCGGTGAGGAAGCGGACAGCGTGCGGTATGACCAGCCCGACGAAACCGATGGGTCCGGCCAGCGCCGTGGCGGAGCCGCACAACAGCACGATGCCCAATGCGGTGACGCCCCGGGCCAGGCCGACGCGCTGGCCGAGGCCGCGGGCGATGTCATCACCCAGTGCCAAGCTGTTGAGGATGCGGCCGGTGCAGAGGACGATCACGGTTCCGATGGCCAGGAAGGGCAGTCCGGGGAGCACCGCGGACCAATCGCGGCCCGCGATTCCGCCCACCTGCCAGAACCGGAACCGGTCCAGGGTGTCCTGGCTCGAGACCAGGATGACGTTCATCAGCGAGAACAGTCCGGCGCTCAGGGCCGCGCCGGCGAGGGCGAGCTTGACCGGCGTCGCGCCGTCCCTGCCCAGGGAGGCGATGACGTAAACCACGACGGCGGCCACTGCGGCGCCGATGAAAGCGAACCAGATGTAGCCGGTCAGGGATGAAATCCCGAAGACATAGATGCCGGTGACCACAGCCAGCGCCGCTCCGGCGTTGACGCCCATGATGCCGGGGTCGGCCAGCGGATTACGGGCCACACCCTGCATGGCCGCGCCCGCCAGGCCGAGCGCACCGCCGGCAAGCAGTCCCAGGACAGTGCGCGGGATGCGGGCGTGCACCACCGCGTGGTCCCCGTTGGCGGGATCGAACTGTGTGAGGCCCTGCCACACGGTGGCAAGGGGAAGCCCCCGGGCCCCGATGGCCAATGAAGCGGCTGCCAACAGAGCCAGTACGACGACGGCGGCCAGCAGCCACGCTGCCTGCCCACCCCGGGAGCGGGAGCGGGTGCGGACGCCGGGAGGGCGCCCAGAGGTGAGATATCGGCGCTTTGGGGGCACCAAAGCGCCGCTATCCCGCTCCCGGGCGCGTGCCGCCGTCGTACTTTCCGTCATGAAGGGGTGCTTACTTCACTGCGCCGGTGGCTGCGTCCGCGGCGGTGGCGAGCTGCGGCAGGAACGTGTCCAGCGCCCAGGGCAGGCTCAGCGGCGAGGACGCGGAGATGGCCAGCACCAGGCTCTTGTTCGCATCGGCAACGAACGCGCCGTTCCTGACCGCCGGGATCTGGCCCAGCAGCGGGTCGCTCTTGACGGCCTCGCCGGTGGCGGCGTCCTCGACCGAGCTCAGGAAGATATCGGACTCCAGTTCGTTGGCCTTTTCGGCGGACCAGGGCAGGAAGAATTCCTTGGAGCCCGCGGAGGCCTTCTCGGCGACCGGGGCGAGCTTCATGCCGATGGCAGACAGGAACCTCGGACGGTTGTCGTTGGCCGTGTAAAAGCCCGTGGCCGTTGGATCTGCGGGATTCGCATAGCCGTAGATGAATGTCTTGCCGGCGATCTGCGGGTACTTGGCGGCCTCGTTCTTGACCGTTGCCTCGGTGGACGCGATCCGTTTGGTGGCTTCTGCGTCCTTGCCCAGGGCCTTGCCGATGATGGCGGTGGAGTCCTGCCAGGACGTTCCGTAGGCGACCTCGGGGTGGGCGACAACGGGGGCGATCTCGCTGAGCTTCCGGTAGTCCTCTTCGCTCAGCCCGGAGTACGCGGCCAGGATGACGTCCGGGGTGAGCTTGGCGATTTCGGTGAAGTTGATGCCGTCGGCCTCCGAGTACTGGACCGGCGCCTTGTCCGTGCCGAACCCGGCGCCAAGTTCTTCGAGGGCGGCGTCCTTCCATGGCGTGGAGCCCTGTTCGTTGCCGCCCCACTCGTTCTTGGGCACGCCCACGGGCACAACGCCGAGGGCAATGGCGACGTCGTCATTGACCCAGGAAACGGTGGCCACCCGGGTGGGCTGTTCCTTGATGGTGGTCTCGCCGAAGACGTGCTTGATGGTGACAGGGAACTGCGAGGTGGTTGAGCTGGCGGTGCCGGCATTCGGCGTATTCGCCGCCGGACCCGTGGAGCAGGCCGACAGGGTGAGTGCCGCTGCAGCCAGCACAGCAGAAGCCTTGCCGGCTGTTTTGAACAGGGTCCGGCGGGTGGCGCCGGGGCCACGGAAGAGGGGGGAAGTCACGAAACTCCTTAGGTCAGTGAAGGAAACCTAAGTAAGGCTAGCCTACCCTCATGCAAATTACGCAAGCTTTGCCTTGCGTAATTGGATATGTGACGCAGAAGACGGACTCCAGAGATTGCGGCGCGGGGGTGAACGGTGGTTCACTGGAAGGAGGGTAAACGCCCGTTCACCGCGCCGCGCGTACTGCCGACCGCGTTCCTGCCGCCGGTTCCCACGCCCCGCTCCCATCGAAAGCAGCAGATGCCCCGTACCACCGCCGCCCGTCCCCAACGCAACCCAGCGCCGTCGCTCATCACCGCAGTCCTGGCGCTCAGCGGCACGGTGGTGTCGCTGATGCAGACGCTGGTGGTGCCGCTGCTTCCGGACTTCCCGCGCATCCTGGACGTAACTGCCGACGACGCCTCCTGGCTGGTGACCGCCACGTTGCTTTCCAGCGCGGTGGCGACGCCCATTGTTTCCCGCAGCGCGGACATGTACGGCAAGCGAAGGATGATGCTGGTCTGCCTGGCCATCATGGTGGCCGGCTCGGTCATTGCGGCAGTTGGCGGATCATTCCTGTGGCTCATCGTCGGACGGGCACTCCAAGGTTTCTCCTCGGCTCTGATCCCCGTGGGCATCAGCATCATGCGCGACGAACTGCCGAAGGAAAAGATGGGATCGGCGGTGGCACTGATGAGCGCCACCCTCGGCATCGGCAGTGCCATGGGGCTGCCGCTCGCCGGCGTGCTCTACGAACATCTGGGCTGGGCGTCAATTTTCTGGGTATCCGCTGCCGCCGGGACGCTGCTGCTTTTGGCAGTGCTGCTGGTGGTTCCGGAATCCAAGGTCCGGACCCCCGGGCGCTTCGACTACGCAGGGGCAGTGGTGCTGTCAGCCGCGCTGGCGGCCCTCCTGCTGGCAATCTCCAAGGGCGGCTCCTGGGGCTGGGGCTCCGAGCCGGTCCTGCTGCTGTTCCTGACTGCCGCGGTGCTCCTGGCCATGTGGGTGCCCTACGAACTCAAGGTCAGCCAGCCAATGGTCGACCTGCGGACCTCCGCCCGCCGCCCCGTGCTGATGACCAACCTCGCCTCGCTCCTGATCGGGTTCGCCATGTTCGCGAACATGCTGCTCACCACCCAGCAACTCCAACTGCCCGCTGTCACAGGCTACGGCTTCGAGTTAAGCGTCATCACGGCCGGGCTGTGCATGGTCCCGTCCGGACTCGCCATGGTGATCTTCGCACCCGTTTCCGGACGCCTGATCCGTGTTTTTGGTGGCAAGACCGCACTGATTGCCGGCGCTGCCGTCATGATTGCCGGCTACGTGGGCCGCGTCTTCTTCTACGACTCCATCGCGTCGGTCATTATCGGTTCCACAGTGGTCAGCATCGGAACGGCCATCGCCTACGCCGCGATGCCCACCCTGATCATGGGCGTCGTGCCCATCACCGAGACCGCGTCGGCCAACGGACTGAACAGCCTGGTCAGGTCCATCGGAACGTCCACGTCGAGCGCCGCCGTCGCCGCCGTCCTCACCTCGGTGACCCTCACGGTGGGCGCCGCCCACCTTCCTTCCTTCGATGCGTTCAAGGACGTTTTCTGGATGGCGGCCCTGGCCTCGGCGGGATCCATCCTTGCCGCGGTGTTCATCCCGCGGTTGGCGGCACCCCGCCCGGCGGCATCCGGCGGCGCCGTCAGCGAACTCGTGGTCCAGGGGCGCGTCCTGGCAGCAGACCACCGCCCCTTGACGCCCGCCGTCGTCACCGTTCTGCAGACCGGCGGCGAGCCGGTGGACTGGAGCCGCGTGGATGCGGAAGGCAACTATTCCGTGGCACTGCCGGGGGCCGGGAAGTACCTGGTGGTGGCCAATGCGGGCGGCTGGGCACCGCTGGCCCAGGTCTTCGACTTTGACGGCCGCACGCTGCAGCAGAACTTCCTCCTGGGGAAGCGCCTGGAGCTCAGCGGCGCTGTCAGTGTTGGCGGCCGCACCGTCCCCGGCGCCATGGTGTCGCTGCTGCAGGGCACCGGCGAGCATGTGGCAACCACCCACACCAGCGACGACGGCACATACGCCTTTCCGTTGCCTCCTGCCGGCCGCTACGTTGTCACCATGCTGCATCCGGTGACCCACCAGGCGCTGGCCGGCAAGCTGGCTGTGGACAGCCGTTCCGTCACCCTGGACCTCACCGCACCCGCTGTGGAGGAAAACTCGGGGAAGCCCGCGCGGGTATGAGCAGCCCCAGCCACGACGCCATCCTGCAGTCTGCCAGGCGCCTTTTCGGCGAACGCGGCTACCGCGGCGTGACGGTCCGGGACATCGCGGCGGATGCCGGCATTTCGGCTGCCCTTGTCATGAAGCTGTTCCTCTCCAAGGAAAAACTCTTTGCCGCGGCGCAACCGGACGAATCGCTGCTCACCGACCTGGACGTCCCGGCGTCGGAACTCGGCAGGGCGCTGGTGTTCCGCGTCCTGATGCGACGGGAACGCGGCATGCAGGAGCCGTGGGCCATGATCCCGTTCGCCGTCAGGGACGCCCCGGATCCCGAAGCTGCCCGCGCCGAGATCCGCGAACGCTACCTCGCGGCCGTCGCCCGCGTCATGGGGGACACGTCACCGGACCGCCGCGCGGCCGCCACGGTGCTCGCCCTGATGACCGGGTTCGGCGAGACGTTCCGCACGCTGGGCCTGTTTGACCACTGGGAATTCGACGACCTCGTCGCCCACTTCGGCGCCATCATCCAGGCCCAGATCGACGCCGGCACGGCCCCCACCCCCTAAGACGCTCTATCACTTAACGTCGGAAATTCCCCAACGCTCTATCACCTAACGCGGCATTTCGGCGCACCCTCTCTCACTATCTTCAAGAAAGTGAGAGAGGGCCAGTGAAAAACCCGCATTAAGTGAGAGAGCGTCTTGGAGGCGGGGTTGGGTCAGCGGAGGACGATGTCCACCGGGTTGGCCTCGGACCGCCATTCGCCCTCGGAGCCGGGGCGGCGCCGGACCACCGGGGCAGTGAGCACGCCGGAGCGGTTGGTGCGCTTGTCGCGGAGGATTTCCGTGACGGAGCCCAGGTGCCGGGACAGGTCGATCACGTTTTCCGGTGCAGCCAGCAGCAGCTGGAAGCCGAACTCGTGCAGCGCCTTGATGCCGGCGCCCGCGAACTCCTCGGACGCCAGCACAAACGCCTCATCCATCATCACCGTGCCGTACGTGGTGAACCCCTGCTCGGCGATGCCCAGCTGGTAACTCAGCGCCGCGGCCATGATGAAGGCGGTGAAGCGCTGCCGCTCGCCGCCGGACATGGAGCCGGTATCGGCGTGCATATAGACGTCGGTGCGCGTGCCGGTTTTCCGGTGTTCCTTGCACTGGATGAACAGGTGGCCGCGGACGTCCAGCACTTCGGCGCGCCAGCGCCGGTCCTCGGGCGTGGGGGATCCGAGCCGCTTCACCAGGGTTTCCAGGGTTTTATAGCGCGCGGTGAGCTCGGCGTCGTCGCCCGCGCCGGCGTCCGAAGCGGCGCGCGCCGGGCGCGTGTGCCGGGCCTTCAGCGCGTTCTGGATGGCGTCCTTGAACTGCTTCGCCGTGGCCGGGAGCGTCTGCTTGATGTCCAGTTCCAGGAAGCTGCCCTCGTGGAAGTTGACCTCGGACAGGATGCCGTTAAGTGGCAGGATGCGGCTGGTGATGGAGCGCCGTTCCTCGTCCAGCAGGTGCAGCAGGGTGCTGAAGGATTCGTGCGTGCGCTGGTTGAAGAACTGCCGGAATTCGCTCTCCTGCGCGGGCAGGCCGTCGCTGACGATGGCGTGGTAGCGGGCTTCGAATTCCCCTGCCGCGCCGATGGCGGTGCCGTGGTCCGCGGAGATTGCCGACCCCCACTCGCGCACGAAGCCCTCGAAGATCCGGGTGAGCCGCTCGGACGTGGCCTGCCCGCGCGTCTCGGCGGTGTGCAGCTCGCCGAGCAGTGCCGTGCGCACGCGGTTGGCCAGGTTGTCCAGCTCATGCATCTCGCCGACGTCTCCGAAGTCGGCGAAGTATGGTTCCAGCGCCGTGACGGTAGCGTCCGACGGCGGCGCCTGGGCGAGGCGGGCACGCGCGGCTTCCAGCAGCGAATCGGCGGCGCTCAGCTGGCGGTCGAGTGCCTTGTATTCACTTTGCAGGACGGCCGCGGCCTCGGTGCTGGCCTGGTGTTTCTGCCGCGCCGTTTCGATGTTGGCACGCAGCGGTTCCAGGTCCGCCTGCGCCGCAAGGGCGTCCTTGAGCCGCTGCTCAATCCTGGTGAGTTCCTCGGCGGCCACGGCAGCGGACACCTGCTCCCAGGGGCGGTGGTCCTCGGCGATGCGGCGGAGCGCGTCGAGCTGGCGGCTCATGCCCTGGTGGGACTCTTCCCGGCTCTGGGCGAGCTCGGCCGCTTTGGCCAGGTCCTGCTGCAGGTCCTCCACCTGGGCAGCCACGAGTTCCAGCTTGGCGGCGTTATCGAACCCGAGCACGTAGTCCTGGCGGCCGGTGAAGCGGTCGTCCTTTTCCACCGTGTGGCGGTTGCGTTTGACCACACCGCCCAGGCTCAGGCCCTTCTCCAGCTTCGCCAGCTCGTCGGGATCCTCCACGCACGGGTACGCGAAATCGAGGGCGATCCGCTCGCGGATCCATTCCCCGGCGTCGGCCACCGCGCCGCTGGCGAGGATGTCCAGCTTGGTGAGCAGGTCGCCGTCGCGCACGTCCTCCACGGCGAGGGCGCCGCCCGCGAGCGGCTTGGAGACATCCACGGCGCGCAGGGCGCCGCGCACCTTGTTGTCGTTCAGGTACCGGGTCACCGCAGCGAAGTGTTCACCCGGTACCAGCAGCGTGGTGGCCAGGTTCCGGAGTGCGCGCTCAGCGGCCGGCCGCCACCGCTCCTCACCGTCGGCGAGGTCCATCAGCTCGCCACCGAACGGCATCCGGTCCTCTGGGACGCCGGTGGCCGCGGCGATCGCCGCCCGGTTTTCAATGCTCGACGGCGGCAGCAGGGACTTGCGCGTCTTCAGCGACACGAGTTCCTGCTGGGCAGCCGCGAGCTCGCGTTTTCTCGTGGCGTGGCCGTCGAAGGCCTCGAATCGGAGTTCCTGCAGGGCCTGGGAATCGTCCTTGAGCTCGGCAGCCCTGGCCGCCGCCTGCTCGTGGGCCTGCTCCCAGCCCTCTGCGGTCCAGTCAAGCTGCAGGCCGGCGTCGGACAGGGCCTTGCGGGCTGCGTCCTCCACCTGCTGGCGGAGCCTCAGCCCAACCCTGGCGTTTTCCAGCGACTGTTCGATCGCGGAGATCGCGTTGCCGCCCTGGTTGTTGTAGTCGGTTTCGAGCTCCCGCAGTTCCTTGGCGAGCCCGTCCCGGACCGAGCGTTCCGCACCGAGTTCCTTCGTCTTGGCCTGTGCCAGTTCCTTGAACCGGGCCAGCGTTTTCTGGTGCACAGTGACTGCGAGCCGCTGCTTGTAGGCCTCAAACTCCTCGCCCGCCAGTTCACGGAGCCGGTTGGCGTCCAGCAGCGACTGCGCGTAATCCTTGTTCAGGCCGGGCACGGGGGCCAGTTGGTCCCGCTGCTGCCGCACATCCTCGAGCCGCTGCCGGATGGACATCAGGTTGCTGAATTCCTCCACCACCGCATCCGCCGCGGAGAGGGTTGCCGGGGCGTCCAGGACCTGGTCGCGGAAGAAGGTGTTGACGCTGCCGCCCAGGCCCTTGCCGGCCTGGATCACGCGGAGCAGCGGCAGCGCCTGGTCCGAACTGATGCCCAGCAGCCGGCGGAATCGCTCCGCAAAGGCCTTGTGCACATCGAAGATCTGGGCGTCCGGAAAGACCGATTCCAGTGTGGCCTTCGTGAAGCGCTTTTCCGCGATGTCCTCAATGGCCGGCAGGTCCAGCGGCTTGTTGTCGATCAGGTAGAAACGTCCAACACTGGACTCCGTCCCGTTTTTGGGCACATCGAATAATGCCGACACGGTGACGCGGGTGCCCGCGGCGTTATCGAACGTCAGTGCGACGGCGGACCAGGTGGCACCCGGGCGCTGGAACGCACTGGCCGAGCCCTCGCCCACCGCTTTGTCGCCCACCTTGCCGCGCATGTAGGTGAAGGTGGTCCTTTTGTCCTCCACCGCCCCGCCGGCACGCTGCGCGGCGGCTTCATTGGAGCGTGGCCGGGCGTCAAACACCCGGAGCATGGCATCAAACAGCGTGGACTTGCCCACACCGGAGTTGCCCGTCAGCAGGGTTCCGTTGCGGTCCACGTGCATGGTGTGCGCCCCATGGAACGTGCCCCAGTTGACCACCTGCACCAAGGCAAGCCGCATCTGGCCGGGGTTCGTGAGATCGCCGAGGGGGAGCATGGTTGCGACGCTCACTTGTCCTCCTCGGTTTCGGCGGTTTCAGTCTCCGCGTCGTTGTCCAGTTCCAGCAGGGGTTCTGTGCCGGCGGGGTCGGTTGTGGCTGCCACCAGGGCTTCGATTTGGGCCGGGATGTCGCCGATGTTTTCAAACGGGAGGGCCAAGGGGAGGGCGTTGGAGATGGCGTAGACGTCGTCCAGGCCGGTGGCGAGGAGCAGCTGGCGGGCCAAAAGCTTGGTGATGGCCCTATTGACCACGTCCGAATCACGCAGGGCGTCCTGTTGGCCGGCGGGCTGATAATGGGCCACGAGGTCCGCGATTTCCTCGCGCGTAATGGTGGGATCGGTCTGGGCCGTGACGTGGCGGTCCAGCAGCAGGCGCAGGCGGAGCAGCACGATGGTCTCCACCCGGCTGAGCGCCCTCTGCTGGCGCAGGATGCTGGAACGTGTGCTGCCTCCGATGGCCTCCGGGTCCACCGGGCGCAGGACGGCGACCTTGCGTTCGTGGTCGAGCTGCAAGGTCAGGAAGAGCTCGGACAGGCGGCTGCGCAGGATCAGCTGGTTGTCCAGCAGGGTGGTCCACAGTTTCTCGTCCCGCCCGCCGTCGACATACGGGCCCTTCAGCAGCTTCACCAGGGCCTGGCGCACCTTCATCGAGAGCACGCCGGTGTCGCCAGGGAAGAGCGCCGCGCCGTCCACAAAGGTGTCCCGGGGCGAGAGGGCTGCCGCAATGGGTCGCTCAGCGCCCGAGCTCGTATCGTTCGTAACTTCAGTCATCATGAATCCTTCTTGAGGGTGACCACCGGCAGGTACGCCTTGCGGGTGGTGCCGTCGATCTGTTCGAAGTCCAGGCCGTCCCAGGTTTCGCGGTCGAAGGCCGCGCCTTCCTGGAGGGCGTGCGAGAGGAGCGCGCGGATGGAGTTGATGTGCTGCTCTTCCGCGGGCAGCCGGGCCCAGGCCTCGGCCAGGGTGGACGCTCCGGCAACGGCGGCCCGGATGGCCTCGGGGCGCGCCTTGCCTGTCCTCGGCGAGCGCACACGGTCCGAGTCGCTGAAGGCGATGGGGTCCGCGAGCTTGGGCGGGACGGCAAACTCGTCCGGGTCATAGAGCTTGACCATGGCGAGGGATTCGAAGCCGGCATTAAACAGCACCGGGCCGCGGACAAGCCCAGCCCGTTCACGTTCGTACGTCAGGGACCTGATGGCCTGCTCCGCCTCGCGCAGGACCTTCCGGAGCCGGACCGACTGGCGGAAGTCGTCGCTCTGGACGTAGGTGTTCAGGCTTTCGCTGAGCTTTCCGTAGATGCGCTGGATCTGGCCGTGCTGGTGGCGGAGCTCTGCCACCAGGTTCTTGAGCGTCTCGCGGTCCTCGGGCGAGAGGTCATCGGCGAACTGCCTGCTCAGGACTTCGCCGATGGCCGAGCGGAACCGCATTTGCTGCTGCGGATCGTCCAGGAATGCGGTGAAGGAACGGAAGGTCCTGCCCTCGGGGCTCTGGCGGAGCCGTTTGTCCGCCTCCAGCACCTGGGCCATGGTGGCGCCCTTGCTGAGCGACTCCTCGATGATCTGGTTGCGCAGCTCGCCCACCAGTTCTTCAATGCGGTCGCGCATCTTTTTGTAGTCGGCGGGCAGGCTCGCGGCGAGGTCCAGGATGTTGCCGGCGGCCTCCACGGCTTCGTCGTCATCGAGCAGCCCGTCAAAGTCGCCGGTGCTGATGTCCTGGATCAGCTGCTGCCGCTCCCCGATCTCCTCCTCGAGGGATTCCAGCCGGGCGCTCTGGTCCGGGTTGGTTTCGTTGGCGAGCTTCTCCACGTCGCCGAGCAGGGTTCCCAGCCGGGACCCGTTCAGTGTGGACCGCTCGCTGGAGAGGCTGTCCAGGAAGGCGAGCACACGCGCGGCAGGCTCGGTGACTTCGTAGACGATCTGCCCCGACTGGTTGCGGCGGGTCAGGAAGTTCTTGCGGGTCCATTCGTCCGCATAGTTCCTGCCGGTGGACGTCCCGGCGGCGGCCCCGCCCGGCTCCTGGTGTCGCAGCTGCTCAAGGAAGGAGTCGACGTCGGCGTGGAACTCCTCGAGCGGAAGCTGCGGACGCGTGCGGGTGAAGGATGCCTGCAGCACGGCGATGACCCACGGCGCGGAGCGCGTGAGTGCCCAGGCAGGGCCTTTGGTGAGGAGTTCGAGGTCCCGGAGCCGGGCGCTGATCGCGTCAGCGGATGACCTGGCGGAGCGGGGCACGCACTCTCCTTGAGCTGTTGGGGGATGGTTGGGCAGGAAACTGCCAACTACAAGGTTAACGCAGAGCCCTTGCAACCAACGCGGCAGTCACTTAACGCCCGCTCCGGGAGCAAAATTGAGCGTGGAGTGACCCCGCGTTGGATTGGGGGGAGCGGCAGGCTTTCCGCGACCGCCCCGTGACCTACCTCCGGGTAGCATTGCGATCCCGTATCAACCCGCCTGTCGGCGCGCCCCGCGTCTGGTTGGGACACCGGGCAGCCCCTACGCTCAGTCCTACTGACTCAACCGAGGCAATGGCGCAGGGGGAAGAATGCAGTTCGACTTAAGTGCAGTGGAGACCTACACCATGGTGTTCATCGGAACCATGGTGTTCGCCCTGGTCCTGGTGGCCTTCGTCCTGACCGCGGGGTTCCTTGCCCTGGTCCTGGTAGGGGTGGGCAAGCTGGCCTGGTTCCTCGCCTCAACGTCGCTGCTCGCAGTGGTCCACGGCATCAACCAGGGCTGGGACCGGCTGGTGCGTCAGGCCGCCAACGTATCCCCGGGGGATTTCCAAGGGCAGCCCTCCCCTAGCACCGGAAGCTACCCGCGGGTAATGTTGGGAGACAGCTAAAGGGTTCTCCAACCCGGCGGATCCATGGCTAGAACCGGCCATCCGGCGAAGGAGATACCCCATGAGCTCCGCCACTGACAGTCCCGCCGCCAAAGCTGCCCCTGAGGCGCCTCCCACCGATGCCCCGGACGCCGACGTTCCCGTGGACGCGGGCAACATCGGCCCCGAAGCCACCGCCGCGGACGCCCGGGCACTGGCCGAGGCCTCCCGCGAGATCGGCTGGGACCGGCCCAGCTTTGCGAAGGGGCTGTACCTGGGAAGCTTTGATCTCGACCTCATTCACCCCTGGCCGAAGGCGCAGGCTGAAGATGTGGAACGCGGCGAAGCCTTCATGGAGCGACTCACGGAGTACGCCCGCACCATGTCCGGGCGCGTGATCGAGCGGGACGCGAAAATCCCCGACGAATACATCCGCGGTTTGGCGGACCTTGGCGTCTTCGGCATGAAGATCCCCCAGGAGTATGGCGGACTCGGCCTGTCCCTGGTCTACTACGGCAGGGCGCTTGCGCTGCTGGGCAGTGTCCATCCGAGCATCGGCGCCCTGATTTCGGCACACCAGTCCATCGGCGTGCCGGAGCCCGTGAAGGTCTTTGGCACCGCTGAGCAGAAACGGGAATACCTGCCGCGCTGCGCCGCGGGGGCCATTACCGCCTTCCTGCTGACGGAACCGGACGTTGGCAGCGACCCCGCCCGGATGGGCAGCACAGCGGTTCCCGCGGACGACGGCGACTCCTACGTTCTGGACGGCGTAAAACTTTGGACCACCAACGGGGTGATCGCCGAACTGGTGGTGGTGATGGCCCTGGTGCCGGCACACACCGACGCGGACGGCACTGCACACAAGGGCGGCATCAGCGCGTTCGTCGTGGAGATGGACTCCCCCGGCATCACCGTGGAGAACCGCAACTCCTTTATGGGGCTGCGCGGGATTGAAAATGGCGTGACCCGGTTCCACCAGGTGCGGGTACCCGCGGCAAACAGGCTGGGACGTGAGGGGCAGGGCCTGAAGATCGCGCTCACCACGCTGAACACGGGCCGGCTCTCGCTGCCCGCACTGTGTGTAGCGTCCGGCCGCTGGAGCCTGAAAATCGCGCGGGAATGGTCCAACGCCCGCACCCAATGGGGCCAGCCGGTGGGCAAACACGAAGCCGTGGGCAAGAAGATCGCTTTCATCGCCGCGTCGGCCTTCGCCCTTGACGCTGTCTTTGAGTTGTCCGCGGAACTTGCCGACGCCGGGCAGAAGGACGTCCGAATCGAGGCAGCCCTCGCCAAGCTGTGGTCCACGGAAATCAGCTGCAGGATCGCCGATGAGCTGGTCCAGATCCGCGGAGGCCGGGGCTTTGAGACAGCAGAATCGCTGGCGGCCCGCGGCGAACGCGCGGTTCCGGCGGAACAGCAGCTGCGTGACCTCCGGATCAACCGCATCTTCGAGGGTTCCTCGGAGATCATGAAGCTCCTCATTGCCCGCGAGGCCGTGGACGCGCACCTTGCCGCGGCCGGCGACCTTGCCTCCGTGGATGCGAGCCTGCAGGACAAAGCGAGGGCCGCCGTCGGGGCCTCAGGCTTTTATGCGAAGTGGCTGCCCAAGCTCGTCGCCGGCGCCGGGATGGACCCCCGCTCCTACAGCGACTTCGGCCGGCTGGCCAAGCACCTGCGCTTTGTGGAACGGACGTCACGGCGGCTGGCCCGGCAAACGTTCTACGGCATGGGCCGCTGGCAGGCGAAGCTGGAATACAAGCAGGCGTTCCTTGGCCGCGTGGTGGACATCGGCGCCGAACTCTT
The DNA here is from genome assembly GCF_014712225.1 of Pseudarthrobacter sulfonivorans. Classification (GTDB taxonomy): domain Bacteria; phylum Actinomycetota; class Actinomycetes; order Actinomycetales; family Micrococcaceae; genus Arthrobacter; species Arthrobacter sulfonivorans. The sequence goes on along the minus strand of NZ_JACXBW010000024.1, from coordinate 28,988 downwards.
CGCCATGGCTGCGTGCTGCTCACGGGCCGAGATGCTTCTTCACACCACCCCGGAGCATGCCGCGGGCGCCTACGAACTGGCAGAGGCGTTCTGCGAGCAGTCGCGTGTGCGCATTGACGAGTACTTTGACCAGCTCTGGCGCAACACCGACGACGCCGATCACGCTCTCGCCGGAAAGGTCCTGGCCGGGGATTACACCTGGCTGGAGGCCGGTGTCCTGGACCAGTCAGAGGGCACGGGCCCGTGGATCGCGGATGCCACGCCGGGCGCGTCTGCCAAGGAAAATCTGCACCGGAACTACCGCTAGCAGATAGTAAGTACCCTTGTTATCACTGCTGACCAGTGGTTGAGTTGATTCATGAGCAACGAAATGGAACCAGGGGACGGACTTCCGCGGCGCACCCGGAAGGAAATTCTGCGCAGTGAAACTGCTCGTGATGCAACCTTCGCGGGCGGCGAGCCAACACGCGCTTTGGATCAGCCGCGGCCCAACGCTGAAGGGCCCTACGCTGAGCCGGCCTATGTGGCGGATCCGTCATACCCGGCCGGATCGTCTGTCGCGACACCCTACACCGCAGAACAGGCAGGGGCCGCTCCAGCGGCAGATCCTCACCTGACTGACCGGCAGACCGCCGTCGCCCGGGAGAAGGAACAATTCGGCGGCGTCAAAGTGGGTTCCGCCTTCTTTGGCTGGCTGGCAGCCACCGGCATGGCAGTCCTGCTGACGGCCTTCGTTGCCGCCGCGGGCACCGCGGTGGGGCTGGCGAACAACACGGACGTCAACGAGGCCGTCGGCCAGATGACCACCAACGGGACCGTGGGCTTAGTGGGCATCATCGTCCTGCTGGTGATCCTGTTTGTCTCGTACTATTCAGGCGGCTATGTGGCCGGCCGGATGGCGCGGTTCAACGGCGCCAAGCAGGGCATGATGGTGTGGGCCTGGGCCCTGATCGCCGCCGTGGTTGTGGCGCTGCTCGGCCTTATCGCAGGGCAGCAGTTCAACGTCCTGGCCACCCTCAACAGCTTCCCGCGGATCCCCGTCAACGAGGGCGACCTGACAGTCACCAGCATCATCGCCGCCGTCGTGGTTGCCCTGGTGGCATTTGTGGGTGCCGTGCTCGGCGGCCTGGCGGGCATGCACTTCCACCGCAAGGTGGACCGCGCCGGTTTCACGCCGGACGAAACCTACACCGAGAGCTAAGCAAGCACGGCGTCCACGTAGTACCAGCGCCGGTTTTCGCGGACAAAGCGGCTGGTTTCGTGGTGGACTCCGCGTTCGCCGTCGTGCCGGAAATACGCTTTGAACTCCACAATGCCTTCGGCGTCCAGCGGTCCGCCGCGGTATGTGGAGACGATGTCCAGGCGGCGCCAGTCCATGGCAGGGTCCAGTTCAAGGTCAGCCGGCACGGTGCTCGGATGCCACGTCTTTCGGAGGTATTCGACGTTGAGCAGCACAAACGCGGTGTAGCGCGAACGCATCAGTTGCTCAGCCGTGGCGGCGTCGGCTCCACCGCTGTGGAAACGCCCGCAGCATTCGCCGTACACCTCGCCCGACAGGCAGGCGCAGTTGCCGGCAATGCCTGGGTCCTCGCGCAACGGCACTCCTCTGACGATGGTCTTCGCCGCGTCTTGGCGGCCAAATGGTCTCTACCGACTATAGGCGGCAGATATGGATGGCACGCCGGGTTGTCATATCCGGTAACAGCTTCGAAACAACCTCGTCCGCACCCCCGCAACCGGCAGTGTGTCCGAAAAATAGTCCGTAAGGTAGTGGAGGGGTTTGGTGCCCGTGGTGATGGGTGCCGGCACGGGCTCCGCCGCTGGCAGATTGGAGTGATGACGTGGGAGATTCAGCAACGATCGCTCTCAACCTGACGTTTTTCGGCACGCTGGGACTCGCGTTCCTGATGTTTCTGGGCCTGTTCCTGCTGGTCATCCTGACCCTGGTGCTCGCCGGCGTCGGGCGGTTCCTGGTACTGACCGTGCAGGCCCTGTTCGGGCGGCTTCCCAAGAACGAAACCCTGCCCCTGGTCCGCCTCACCGGCGGGGCCGGACATCCGTCGGATGCCCGTGAGGCAACGCACGACGACGCTGCTGCCGCCCCCTCCTCCGTTAAGCCACCCCGCGCCCGGATGCTCCGCGGTGCGCTGCTTGCTCCCCGCGACTGGCGCAAGGCTCTGCACCACGGCCGGGACTTCCTGAAACCATCCGAGCTCGGGCCGCGGTTCCAGGAAGCCGTGGAGCGTCACCCGCTGCTCACCGCAGCCCGGCGCGAGCCGCCGGTGCTGGCCGGGGACTGGGCCGCCGCCGTCGCAGACGCCGATGCCCGGGCCATGGCACGGGCACGGGCCGCCGCCCCCGAGATCAAGGTGACGGTCCGCGAACTTCCTGCCCCATCCGTGCCCGCAGCAAAGGTGGCAGCGGTGGCCCCGCTGGTGGAGTCTGCGCTGCACCAGGACATTCCGGTACGCGAAGACATCCCTGGCCCCGGGAACACCGGATCCAACAACAGCGGACCCAACGGCAGCGCATCAAACGGCACCGCATCCAATGACACCGCATCCACTGACACCGGCAAGACGGCTCCCGGGCCCGGGGCTGCCCGCTCGTTTACGAAGCCGCCGGCCCGGGCGCCGCTGTCCCCGCTGGACACTGGCTCCCTCATGTCGTTGACCGGCCACGCGAAGGTCCTCAGGGCCAAGCTGCCTGCCAACAAGGGCTGAACTTCCGGCGGCAGGCACTGTCGGCATGTTCATAAATCGTCACGGCACCGGGCTGCGTTACGTCCCGCTACGAAAAGCGAAGCACTAAGGCACAAATCGTTTCCGCCCCGTCAAATTTGTGTAGCGTCGTGACGATCCACAGCAATCCGCGTGGGAAACGACCGTGAGGAGCCGGGGATGAGCCTCAGCGAACTTCGGGTGTTCGGCCGGTCCGGCACACCCATCAGCCCGCTCACCTTGGGCACCATGAACTTCGGCGAGGGCCCGGGCGGCGCTTCGGACGGCGCCGGCACAGGCGGCGCCCCCACCGGCGCGGACGAAAGCATTCGCATCATCCAGTCCGCCTTGGACGCGGGCATCACCGCAGTGGACACGGCCGACGTTTACTCGCAGGGCGAATCGGAACAGGTGGTGGGCCGTGCGCTCCGCGGCCGCCGCGACGACGTCTTCCTCGCCACAAAATTCCACGGTCAGATGAGCCCCAACCCCGCCCACTCCGGCAACTCCCGGCGCTGGATCATGCAGGCCGTGGAGGGCAGCCTCCGCAGGCTCCAGACCGACCGGATCGACCTGTACCAGGCCCACCGGCCGGACTACAACACGGACGTCCTGGAGACCATCACCGCCCTGAACGATCTCATCCGGCAGGGCAAGATCCTCTACTACGGCACCTCGGTCTTCACGCCCGCGCAGCTGGTGGAGGCGCAGTGGCTTGCCACCACCAACCACCTGATCCCGCCCGTGGCCAACCAGGTGCCCTATTCCATGCTGGTCCGCGGCAACGAACGCGACGTCCTCCCCATCGCCCAGCAGTACGGACTCGGTGTGCTCGCCTATGGTCCGCTGGCAGGCGGCTGGCTGTCCGGCGACTTTGTCCTGGACGCCGGCAAGCCCCCAACCCGGGTGCATTCCCTCCCGGGCCGGTACGACATCTCCGGGCCCTCCAGTGAGCGCAAGCTCCTGGCGGCGGACTCGCTGGCCAGGCTGGCGGACAAGCTGGAGATCTCGCTCGTGGAGCTTTCCGTCGGCTTCGCACTGAACCACCCGGCGGTGAGCAGCGTGATCGTCGGCCCGCGCACCGAAGCCCACCTCCGGGCCTACCTGAAGGCGGCGGACACCCTGCTGAGCGAACCGGTGCTGGATGCCATCGATGAGCTGGTGCCGCCTGGGACCAACTTCGTGGAGCGCGATGCCGGGGCCGTCGTCCCGTCCCTGGAGTACGCGGAACTCCGCCGCCGCTGACCGGCGGAACCCGGCGCAACGCCGTCGTCCGCTGCCCGGCCTTCAACCCCGCCGTTAACCGGTCAGGCACTTACCCTGAGCAACCAACTCCGTTAGCGTGGAAACCATGGAATTCAGATACCTCGGAAACAGCGGCTTCAAAGTCTCGGAAATCACGTTCGGCAACTGGCTGACCCACGGCTCCCAGGTGGAGAACGACGTCGCCACCCAGTGCGTCCGGGCAGCACTCGACGCCGGCATCAGCACCTTTGACACGGCGGACGTCTACGCCAACACTGCCGCGGAAACCGTCCTCGGCGAGGCGCTGAAGGGCGAGCGCCGCGAATCGCTGGAGATCTTCACCAAAGTCTTCGGCCCCACCGGGCCCAAGGGCAAGAACGATCTGGGCCTGTCCCGCAAGCACATCATGGAGTCGATCAACGGCTCGCTGAGCAGGCTGCAGACGGACTACGTGGACCTCTACCAGGCCCACCGCTACGACTTCGAAACGCCGCTGGAAGAGACCATGCAGGCGTTCGCGGACATCGTCCGGCAGGGCAAGGCGCTCTACATCGGTGTGAGCGAGTGGACGGCGGAGCAGCTCCGCGACGGCCACGCACTGTCCAAGGAACTGGGCTTCCAGCTGATCTCCAACCAGCCGCAGTACTCCATGCTGTGGCGGGTCATCGAAGCTGAGGTGGTGCCGGCGTCGGAAGAACTGGGCGTCTCGCAGATCGTCTGGTCTCCCATGGCACAGGGCGTGCTGAGCGGCAAGTACCTGCCCGGCCAGCCTGCGCCTGAGGGCAGCCGTGCCACCGATGACAAGGGCGGCGCCAGGATGATTGAGCGCTGGATGCGCGACGACGTCCTCACCGGCGTCCAGGGCCTCAAGCCCATCGCGGAGGAGGCCGGGCTTTCAATGCCGCAGCTTGCGGTGGCCTGGGTCCTGCAGAACCCGAATGTCGCTTCGGCCATCGTGGGCGCGTCCCGCCCGGAACAGATCGCCGACAGCGTGGCCGCTGCAGGTGTGACCCTTGAGCCCGAGGTGCTGAAGAAGATCGACGACGCCATCGGCTCGCTTGCTGAGCGCGATCCGGCGAAGACCAAGTCGCCTGCTACCCGCGAAGCGTAAGGAGCCCTTTTGACCTCCCTTCCGATCCTGCCCGATCTCGCCGTCACCGGATCCACCGGAGGCCTGGGCGGGATGGTGGCCCGGCAGCTCGCGGACGTGGGGCAGGCCCAGCGCCTGCTGGTGCGCGACGCCGGCCGCGCACCGGAGCTTGAGGGCGCGGACCCGCTGGTGTTCAGCTATGCGGACTCCGATCTGGCCCGCCAGGCTCTGGAGGGAGTCAAGTTCCTGTTTATGGTGTCCGCGGCCGAGGCCGAGGACAGGCTGCAGCAGCACTACAGCTTCATTGATGCCGCTGCTGCAGCCGGGGTTCAGCACGTTGTCTACACATCGTTCTACGGTGCGGCGCCGGATTCTGTGTTCACCTTGGGCCGTGACCACTACGCCACCGAGGCGAGGATCAGGGCCTCCGGCATGGACTTCACGTTCCTGCGCGACAACTTCTACCTGGACTTCCTGCCGCTCCTGACGGGCGAGGACGGGGTGATCCGCGGGCCGGCCGGCAACGGCGTGGTCTCCGCCGTGGCCCGTGAGGACATCGCGCGTTGCGCTGTGGCGGTGCTGAGGGACCCCGCGCTCCACGTGGGTGCCACCTATAACCTCACCGGGCCGGAAGAGATTACCCTCGCCCGGGCGGCGGAGGTGCTCACCGCCGAAACCGGGCGGAGCATCACTTATCACCCGGAAACAGTTGAAGAGGCCTACGCCTCCCGGGCGTCCTACGGGGCACCGCCATGGCAGGTGGACGCCTGGGTGAGCACCTACACGGCGATCGCCGCAGGTGAGCTGGCCGGGCTCTCGCCGGATGTCCACGCACTGACCGGCCGGGACCCGTTGAGCCTGGCGGAATTCCTGGCACAGCCCCAGCTGTAGCCGCTCCCTCGGTTAAGCCGCCGGAGTTTTGGTCCAGATAGTGGCCGGAAACCGCAACAAAAGCCCCTTTGTGTGGACAAAAACTTCGCGTGACGCGTCCGCGCCGCGCGATCAGCACCCAGCGGTTAGGCTGGCAACCGTCAGCAACAGCCGCCTGAACAGCGGAAACTAAAAATGGGGGACCCATGAAAAACCTGTTCGACCTGTCATTCACGAGATTCGTATCGCCATCGATCGCCAGGATCGTCTACATCCTGATCATGGTTGCCTTGGGCCTCGGCTACATTTTGGTCGTCATCGCGTCATTCGCTTCCCGGAACGTGATGCTCGGCATTCTGGTCATGCTGATTATCGGACCACTGGTTGTGCTGATCTACCTGGCCTTGGCACGGATCGGCCTGGAGTCCCTGGTGGCCGGTATCCGCACCGCGGAGAACACCGCAGAGCTCCTCCGGATCCAAGGAGGCACCCCTCCGGGGTCGGCCCACGTTGGCAGCGCCGGTGGTCCGACACCTCCCAACGGCTGGAACCAGACCTACGGCCAGCCGCCGGCATCACCTTCGAATTACCCGCCGAACTACCAGCCACCGGCGCAGTAGCCGCAGCCCCGCCGGAGTTTTAGTCCAGAGCATGACCGGTAAACGCACCAAAAGCCCGATTGTCTGGACAAGAACTCCGCGCCGGTGGGGCGGAGCGGAGCGGCGGCGCGTAGTGGCGCGCGCCTCGTCAGGCTGCAGCTGTCAGCAGCCCTCGAAGTCCGTGAGGACCTTGACCTTGTCCGCCGAGGCCGAAGCGGGGTCGAACGTGTAGCCGATCCATTCCTTAGCCAGCCGGCTGGCGAGTTCCACCCCGACGACGCGCTGCCCCATGGTGAGCACCTGGCAGTCGTTGGACAGGATTGAGCGCTCCACGGAGAAGGAATCGTGGGCTGTGGTGGCGCGGATTCCGTCAACCTTGTTGGCCGCGATGGCCACCCCGATCCCCGTCCCACAGAACAGAATGGCGCGGTCGGCGTGCCCGTCGCGGATCAGCTCACCGGCGGCGATGCCAACGTAGGGGTAGGGCCTGACGAAGTCCTCCGGGGCGTCGCTCTGGTTGACCCCGATGTCGATGATTTCGCTGATCCGGGGATCGGCCTGCAGATCGGCAAGGATGCGGTTCTTATAATCAACGCCGGCTTCATCAGCGCCCAGGACGAGGCGAAGCCCCGGGGTGCCCGGCGTGGTCGTTTCGTGCGTGGTGGTCATGAGAGCACTCCTGCCGTCTGGCTATCTGCGGCGGTGACGGCGGCGGTGTCGGTCACGGGATGGCCGGAACCTGCCAGGAACTGGCCCATCACGGTGAAAATCATCGCCAGCGAAGTGGCACCGGGGTCCGGCGTGCCCACGCTCTTTTCGGCAAGGGGCCGGGCGCGTCCCTTAAGGGGGCGCAGCGACGCCGTGGCCTCGGCCGCCGTCGTTGCTTCAAGCGCCGCGGCGTCCCATGCCTGGCGCGGTTCTGCACCGTTCGCCGCCAGTCGGGTGAAGGTTTCCGTGAACGGCACCAGGGCATCCACCATGGTTTTGTCGCCAAGTTCCGCTTTGCCGAGCCCGGTGATCCTGTCCGAAAACGCGGATACGCCGGCGGCCAGTTCCTCGGCGTCAGGGCTCCGCCGGTCCCCCAGCGACTCCCCGAACGCCCGCAACCCTGCACCCCAGAGAACGCCTGAGGTGCCGCCGGCCTTGTCCGCCCAGGCATCACCCGCGGCGATCAGGACGGAACCAGCTCCGGCACCCTGCCCGGCCGCGGCGGCCGCGGCGGCAGTTGCGGCGTCGATTCCGCGGACCATGCCGCGGCCGTGGTCGCCGTCCCCGGCGATGGCGTCCATGTCCCCGAGCCGGGTTTCGGCGGTGTGCAGGCAGCTACGGGCGGCATCCAATGCCGCGAGGCAGTTGGCGGCGTACTCGCGCGAATCGTCGGTTGCCTCGTAAGCGGCGGGCGCGTCGCCGTCGTCGGATATTTCCTCGCCGGACGCGTCGCCTGACTGAACCGCGGCGTTCCCCCGGCGGTAGGCCGGCGTTTCGGCAGGCGCCAACCAGAGCGGCTCCAGCTCGTCGTCCAGCCAGGTGATGGTGAGCGAAACACCGGACATGTCCAGGCTGGTGACCAGTTCGCCCACCTCGGGCATCACCAGCGTGTAGCCGGCGTCCCGGAGCAGCGGGGCCACGGTCAGCCAGAGGACAAAGAGCTCCTCGTGCTTGGTGGAGCCCAGGCCGTTAAGAATGACAGCGAGCCGGTCGCCGGCACCTTCAGGCGTTTCCGCCAGCAGCCGGGAGACGAACTCCCGGCCGAGTTCTTTTGCGGACGGCAGATCGGTGTCGAACAGGCCGGGTTCACCGTGGATTCCCAGTCCGAGCCCCATCTGCTTGTCCTGGAGTGCAAACAGCGGGGCGTCCGCGCCGGGGAACGTGCAGCCGTGGAAGGCGCTGCCGATGGTGCGGGTCAGGCTGTTGGCCTTCCGGCCGAGGCGGACCACATCTGCGAGGTCTGCGCCCGCTTCGGCTGCAGCACCCATGATCTTGAAAACCGTGAAGTCACCGGCAATGCCGCGGCGTTTATCAGCTTCCGACGGCGGCGCGCTGGCGATGTCGTCCGTCACCAGGACATTCTCAACCTGGATCCCCTCGGCGGCCAGCCGTTCGCTGGCCATGCCGAAGTTCATCACGTCCCCGGCGTAGTTGCCGTAGGTGAACACGACGCCGGCGCCCGAGTCCGCGGCCTTGGCCACGGCGTAGGCCTGCTGCGCCGAAGGTGAGGTGAAGATGTTGCCCACCACGGCGCCGTCGGCCAGTCCGGCGCCGATCAGTCCGGCAAAAGCCGGGTAGTGCCCTGACCCGCCGCCGGCGAGGACCGCCACCTTCGGGTTGGCAGGGCGGTGGCGCCGCACGGCGCCGCCGGGGACCTGGCGCACCAGCCCGGCATGGACGTCGCAGAATCCGGCAAGGGCTTCTTCCGCGAACTCGGACGGATCGTTGAAAATCTTGGTCATGATGGGCTCTCTGACGTGGACGTGGTCTTGGGGGCGGGCTGTTAGTGGATGTGGCTTCCGCCGTTGATGTCGATGGTGGTGCCGGTGAGGTACGCGGATTCCTCGGAGGACAGGAAGGTGATGACGGCGGCGATCTCCTCGGTGGTGGCGTTGCGTCCCAGCGGAATGCCGGCGTTGATGGCGGCTTCCTGCTCATCGGTGCTGCCCACACGGATGTTGGTGTCCACTGCGCCGGGCGTGATGGCGTTGACCGTGACGCCGGTGGCGCCGATTTCGCGGGCCAGCGCCTTGGTGAGGCCGAGGATCGCGGCCTTCGCGGCGGAGTAGGGGACCTTGCCGAAGACGCCGCCGCCGCGCTGGGCCGACACCGAGGACATGTTGACGATCCGGCCCCAGCCGGCCTCGATCATGTCCGGCAGGAACGCCTTGGTGACCAGGTATGTGCCGGTGGCGTTGACGTCCATCACCTTGTGCCAGAGGTCCAGGGTGGTTTCCAGGAACGGGACTGGCGAGGTGATGCCGGCGATGTTGGCCAGGGCGCCCACCGGGGGCAGGATGCCGGCGATGGTTTCCTTCTTGACTGCTTCATACGCGGCGGTGACGGAGCCTTCGTTGGCGACGTCGATCTCGTGGCCGAACGCCGGGACGTTGAACTCATTGCCGATGTCGGCGGCGACCTTGGCGGACTTCTCGCCGTCGAGGTCCAGGATCACCACACCCCAGCCTTGGCTGGCGTAGCGGCGGGCGGTGGTGATGCCGATGCCCCGGTCCGAGGTGGCTCCGGTGAGGACGGCGGTGCGCTGGATGCTGGTCATGATGCTCCTTGGTTGGGTGTTGTTCTTGAATCGATTGCTCCACAAGCGCCGTTTTGAGGGTTCAAAAGGGCGTCCATGGAGCAATCGATGGTCAGATGAGGTCGGTGATGAAGCTGGCCGCCTTCGCTGCGGCGGCGGGGCGTTCGTCGTGCGTGATGTCCCGGGTTTCGAGTTCGAGGGAGAAGTGGCCGGTGTAGCCGCTCGCCGAGAGGGCGCGAAGCCCGGCGGCGAAGTCCGCCTGGCCGTTGCCGATGCTGAGGTTGATGTTGCCGGGCACGGCATCGCGGAGGTGGACGTGGGCGATCCGGCCCTGGTGGCGTTCGAGGTACTCCAGGGGACCTTCGCCGGCGGCGACAATGTGGCTGAAGTCCATAACAATTCCGACGCCGGTACCCGCCAGCCGCTGGGCCAGCAGTTCCGCGCGTTCCAGGTTCCAGCAGAACCTGAGGAAGTGCAGGGATTCGGTCCAGAGCTCGACGCCGAACTCCGCCGCGCGCTGTGCGGCGTGGGTGAGCTGGGCGGCAATTTCGTCCAAATCCTCATCGAGGCTCCGAACGGGTTCGCGGCTGAGCGCGCCGCACGGGAGGACCAGCGCCTTCGCGCCGGTGTTGGCGGTGAGGGTGAGCAGCGCCTCCAGGTGCCGTTCGCGGTCAGCCTGCTGACCGGCGTCGAGCACTGCGTTGAGGTCGCCGATATCCCCGTTGACCGAGCGGACCGTCAGCCCGGAGGCCGCGACGTCCGCGGTCACCGCGGCAACGGCAGCCGCATCCAGGTTGTACGGCACGTGGTCGCATACCCCCGGGAGGGCGCCAAGATCGATTTCGTCGAAGCCCAGGCCGCCGATGGTCCGCAGGGCGGCCGGCAGGTCCTGGTGCCTGAAGCTGATGGACGAGCAGCCGAGTCGGGAATTGAACATCGTCGTTGATCCTCTGGATAAGCGGGTGGTGATGTGAATCACTGTAGGCCAATTCATTGTTGACAGTCAACCTCAAACATTGACTGTTGACATTGGAGCATGATGCGGGTCACACTTGGGCATATCATTTGTTAACAGTCGACAGCGGCGGTGCGGAAGCGTTCCTCGCTCTTCGAAAGGGATTCAGCATGAGCAACGAAGCTCTGAAAATGCGCGGCCACGTGCATGGCACGAAGGACGCAAGGCGCGTCGCCATTGGTTCCGGTGTTGGCGCCGTCATCGAGACCTACGACTTCATCGGGTTCGGCACCGCCGCCGCCCTGTACTTCGGCACGGCGTTCTTCCCCACCGGCGATCCGGTGACAGGCACGCTCGCAGCGTTCGCCACGCTGGGTGTCGGGTTCGCCGCCCGCCCCATCGGCGGCATCATCGGCGGCCACCTGGGCGACAAAGTGGGCCGCAAGCCCGTCCTGGTTGCCTCCCTGATCCTGATGGGTGTGGCCACGTTCCTCATCGGCCTCCTGCCCACCTACGGGCAGGTTGGCCTGCTGGCCCCCGCACTGCTGGTCTTCGTCCGGATCGTCCAGGGCCTGGCCTTCGGCGCTGAATGGGGCGGCGCCATCCTGATGAGCTACGAGCACGCGCCGTGGAAGTCCAAGGGCAAGTACACCGGCATCGTGCAGGCCGGCTTCCCCGTGGGCCTGCTCCTGGCGAACCTCGTTTTCCTCTTCAGCGTGCAGCTGGGCGGCGAACTCGCTTGGCGCATCCCGTTCCTGGCCAGCATTGTGCTGGTCGTCGTCGGCCTGATCATCCGTTCCAAGGTCCCCGAGTCCCCCGTTTTCGATGAGGTCAAGGACAGCGGCGCCATCGTGAAGTCCCCGATCGTGGAGGTCATCAAGACCGACTGGCGCAACATCGTGAAGGGCATCGGCCTCCGCATCGCCGAGACCGCCGGCTACGCCGTCTCAGTCACCTACATGATTTCCTACCTGAACAGCCAGCACCTTGCCGACAAGACCCAGACGCTGGTCGCCCTGTGCATCGCCTCCGCAATCGGCATCTTCGCCACCCAGGCCTGGGCCCGGCTGACAGACCGGATCGGCCGCCGCCCGCTCTACATCTGGTCCACAGCCTTCGCCGTCCTGTTCGCCGTTCCCATGTTCCTGCTGGTGAACACCGGGCTGTTCTTCTTCGTCATCGCCACCCTGGTGATCTCCTACGCCGTCTGCCAGAACTCCCTCGCCGGCGCCCAGGGCGCCTGGTTCCCGGAGCTTTTCCAGGCCAAGACCCGCTCTTCGGGTGCCAGCCTGGCCTACCAGATTTCGGCGATGGTCTCCGGCTTCACACCGTTCATCACCACCCTGCTCTTCGTCAGCTTCGGCTGGATGGGCCCGGCACTGCTCTTCGGCCTGTACGCAGCCATCGGGCTGTGGGCCGCCCTCGCCACCCGGGAAACCTGGGGCAAGCGCGAACGCCAGCTGGCCGATGAGGCCACCAAAAGCACCCCCCAGTCGGTGAGCGCCTGATGACTGCCACCCACGAACTGCACACGCACGAACTCCCGCATAAGGAACGAATGATCCAGGAAACTGCCTCCGACCGCCTCGACCGCGTCAGCGCCGCCGCGTACCGCATCCGCCACCACGCCCTGAGCATGGGCGAGGTCCAGGGCCAGGGTTACGTGGGCCAGGCACTCGGCGCCGCGGACATGCTGGCCACCGTGTACTCAGACCAGCTCCGCTACCGGGCCGAAGATCCGGAGTGGGAGGCACGAGACCGGTTCCTGCTCTCCACCGGGCACTACGCGATCGGCCACTACGCCGCCCTCGCCGAGGCCGGGATTGTTCCTGTGGAAGAGCTGGAAACGTACGGCTCCGACGATTCCCGCCTGCCGATGTCCGGGATGTCCACCTACACACCCGGCATGGAAATCTCCGGCGGTTCGCTGGGCCACGGCCTGACCATCGCCGTGGGAATGGCGCTGGGCCTGCGCTACCAGAACTCCACGGCGAGGATCTACAACTTCCTCTCCGACGGCGAACTCGACGAGGGCTCCACCTGGGAAGCCGCCATGGGCGCCCACCACCACCAGCTCGGCAACCTCACCGCCATGGTGGACATCAACGCCCTCCAGGCGGACGGCAAAACCGACACCGTCCTCCGCACCGAACCGGTGACCGAGAAGTGGGAATCCTTCGGCTGGTACACCCAGCGGGTGGACGGGAACGACGTCGGTGCGCTGCTCGCAGCGTTCGACAACGCAGCAAACCAGGCCGCCGCCGTCGGGCGTCCTTCCGTGATCCTGTGCGACACGAAGGTGGGCCGCGGCGTGACGCTGCTGGAGGAGCGCGAGAAGGCGCACTTCATGCGCATCGAAGAACACGAATGGCAGACCTGCCGCGAACAACTCACCGCAGGCTACGAAGGAAAGGCGTCAGCATGAGCACCACAACCGAGGCCCCCGACGCCACAACTGCCGCCAGGCCCAAGCTGAAGACCTCGGCCATGATCGCGTCCTTCGCGGAACCCGGCCAGAAGACCGCGTCCGCGCCGTTCGGCCACGCCCTGGTCAAGGCCGCGCAGGAGAACGACAAGATCGTCGGGCTCACCGCGGACCTGGGCAAATACACGGACATGCACGTCTTCGCGAAGGCCTTCCCGGAGCGGTTCTTCCAGATGGGCATGGCCGAGCAGCTGCTCTTCGGCGCCGCCGCGGGCCTGGCCGAAACCGGCCTGGTCCCGTTCGCCTCCACGTACTCCGTGTTCGCTGCCCGCCGCGCCTACGACTTCCTGTGCCTGGACGCCGCCGAGCCGAACCTGAACGTGAACATCGTGGGCGGGCTCCCCGGCCTGACCACCGGATACGGCCCCAGCCACCAGGCCACCGAGGACATGGCGATCTTCCGCGGCATGCCCAACCTGACCATCGTGGACCCCTGCGACTCGATCGACATCGAACAGGCCGTCCCACAACTCGCGGCCTCCGAGGGACCCACCTACCTGCGGCTGCTGCGCGGCAACGTCCCCACTGTCCTTGATGAATACGACTACACGTTCGAACTCGGCAAAGCCAAGGTGCTCCGCGGCGGCAACGACGCTGTGTTCATCTCCTCCGGCCTGATGACCATGCGCGCCCTGGATGCAGCCAAGGCGCTGGCGGCACACAACGTGGACGTCGCCGTCGTCCACACCCCCACCATCAAGCCGTTCGACGCCGCCACCGTCCTGGCCGAAATCAATACCGACCGGCTAGCCGTCACGCTCGAGAACCACAGCGTGATCGGCGGCCTCTTCGAAACGGTGGCCTCCGCCGTCGTCACCGCCGGACTCGGCAAACGCGTGGTGCCCGTGGCGCTGCCCGACGAGTTCCTCGACGCCGGCGCCCTCCCCACCCTCCACGACCGCTACGGCCTCAGCATCCAAAAGATCGTGGCGAAAGTCCTCGCCGAACTGAAGTAGGACCGTTTCTTTTCGGAAGCGCGGCGCCGGACCACCCGGCGTCGCGCTTCTGCCGTACCATCGACTGTTAACAGATCGAGTGTAAACAGTCGACCACTGACATTGAGGAAGTATCACGATGGCCGGAGCAACAGCACCCCTGCTGGGACTGCAGAAGAAGAGCCTGCGCGAGCAGGCCCTTGCCGCTTTGCGTGCCGCCATCACCAGCGGGGAACTTGAACCCGGCCGGCACCTGGTGGAAACGGAATTGTCCGAGATGCTCCAGATCAGCCGCGGCACCCTTCGCGAAGCCCTTCGCCAACTGGAACAGGAGGGCCTGCTCTCCGCCGGGCCACGCGGCCGCCTTTCCGTCCGGCACCTGGACGCCAAGGAAATCCGGGACATCTACTCGGTCCGGGCTGCGCTGGAGTCGCTGGCTGCCCGGACGTTGTGCGAACTCCCCGACCGGCAGCACGTCATCGGCTCGCTACGGTCCGCCATTGAAGCCATGGCCGCTGCAGAGCAGTCCAGCCTGCAGGACCGGGTTGAGTCGGACCTGGAATTCCACCGGACCCTGTGCCGCCTCACCGGCAACGAAACCCTGCTGCATTCGTGGGAGTCGCTGGAGGGGTCCATCCGGATGTCCATCATGTTCGCGGGCCAGGACAAGGGTGTGATGAACATGAGCGTGGACCGGCACTACGACATCGTCGCCGCCATCGAGACAGGCGATGCCTCGCTGGCACGGAACACCATCCGCGAGCACATGGAGACTGCGGCCGCGAACCTCGTGGCGTAGGGCGCCCAACTCAGTTCTTAAGGGTTTCTTAATGGCCCCGCGGCAGAGTTGATGGGGGCGGCCCGCCGGCCTCCCTGTGCCGAGCCGGAGCCTCAATGCCTGACGCAAGTAACGACCGTACCCTTACAGCCACCACCCGGCCTGGCTTAAGCCAGCCCGCGGCCAGGACCCGGCCGCTTGCGCTGCCTCAGGCGCCGCATTGGCTCCTCCTCGGGATTTCGCTCGCCGCCGTCGTCGTCATTCTTGGCCTGACGGTCGCACATGTTCCCGGTGTCAGCACAACCGAACTGGGCGTGGACCAGGGCCTCAGCCTGCATCACATTGCACTGCTCACGGCCGTGGCCGTGGCGTTGAACCTGCTGTTCGGGCCCGTGGCGGGGTTGCTGGCGATCGCCGCAATTGCCGCGTTTCTGCTGCTGGTCCGCCGCGCGCCCGTCAGTGCCCTGGCGTTCGGCCTTGTTGCTGCCTCCGGGTGGGTGGCGAGTGAGTTCTTCAAGCTCCTGGTGGCGAGGCAACGCCCCGATGCTGCGCTGCTGTTCGATCCCCTGGCCCCGGAATCCGGGACAGACAGTTTTCCCAGCGGCCATGCGACCTTCGCCGTGACTCTTGCCTTTGCGGTGTTTTTCCTGGCCCGGGGCACCCGGTGGGCGAAATTCGTCGCGGTCTCCGGCGTGGTGGTGGTTGCCCTCGTGGCGTGGTCCCGGCTGTACATCGGTGTCCACTACCCTTCCGACGTCGCAGGTTCGCTGCTGGCCGGCACCGCGGCGGTGGTTCTTCTCGCGGGTCTGTGGAACAGGTTCGTACCTCTTGCCCTCGGAAAGGCATCATGCAGGCATTTCATGCACTCGCCGCGGTAGCCGCCTCCGCCGCTGCTTCGTCGCCCCTGGATCCCGCGGGGCTCCTTGAGGGTTTGGGACCGTCCGCCCTGGCAGTCATCGCCGGGATGGTCTTCATCGAATCCGGGGTCCTCTTCCCGTTCCTGCCCGGGGACTCGCTCCTCTTCACGGCGGGCCTGCTTCACCAGCAGCTGAACCTCACCCTTCCGCTCCTGATCGGCGTCGTGTCAGCCGCGGCGGTGGCCGGCGACCAGGTGGGTTTCTTCCTCGGCCGGAAGTTCGGCAGGCGGTGGTTCAAGGACGATGCCCGGATCCTGAAGACCTCGCACCTGACCCAGACCGAGGAGTTCTTCCACCGGCATGGCGGCGGCGCGGTGGTGCTGGCCCGCTTTGTGCCGATAGTGCGCACCTATGCCCCGCTGGCAGCCGGGATCGCCCACTACACCTACCGGAAGTTCCTCCTCTGGAACATCGTGGGCGCCGTGGCGTGGTCCGCGTCCGTGATTTTGTTGGGGTCCTGGCTGGGTCACTTCGAAATCATCGCCAACAACATCGACCTGATCGCCGTGGCCATGGTCCTGGTCTCGGTCATCCCGTGGGTCATTGAGTACCTCAAGCGCCGCAGGAACAAGGGCAACGCCAAGGAACCGGCCGAAGAATCCGCGGATCAGCCCGTGAAAGAGTTGGCCGCGGAAGAATAGCCCCATGACAACAGATGCCCGGCCGTCCCTGCTTCTGGTCGAAGACGATCCGGTCCTGGGCCCGCTGATTGCAGAGTTGCTGGAAGGCGACTACCGGATCAGCCTGGTAACGGACGGAAGGCTTGGCCTGAGCACCGCCCTCGGGGAACCGTGGGATGTCATGGTGATCGACCGTGGTCTTCCCGGAATGGACGGGATTGCGCTGATCAGCGCCCTGCGGGCGAAAGGGATTTCGACGCCGGTGCTGATCCTGACCGCGCTGGGCGCGACGGACGAGAAGGTCCGCGGCCTCGACGCCGGGGCCAATGACTACATGAGCAAACCGTTCGACGCCGGGGAGCTGGGTGCGCGCCTGCGCGCGCTGACCCGCAGCTACACCCAGCCGAGCGTGAGCATCGGCGACTGGGACCTGAACGCCGTCGGCCGTTCCGTGCGGTCCGTTTACGGGCCTGTGGTGACGCTGACCGCGAAGGAGTGCGACTTGCTGGCGGCCCTCGCCACGGACCCGGCCCGTGTCTTCAGCCGGGAGGAGCTCATCGGCTCCGTTTTTCCCTCCACCGACCAGCCAAGCGTGATCGACACCTATGTCCACCACCTGCGCCGCAAGATTTCCCGGAACGTGATCCGCACAGTCCACGGCGTGGGCTACCAGATCGGGGACGGCCATGAATGACACAAACACCGCCACCGCAGACCCGGACCGGGCCACCCTCCGCAAGGCCTCGCTGAGGATCGCTGTACGCATCAGTGTTGCCTGCGCCGTGATGGTCCTCTGCCTGCTCGCGGGGGCCGCGATCTACCTGACCAACCAGCTGTCGCACCCGGAACTGCCCGGACCGTCCGGCCCGGCCGCCGACTTTGCGTACCTTGACTACAAGGATCTGCTCAAAGCCCTGATCATCGCCGGTGCAGCGGGGATCGTCCTCGCCGGGGTGGTCGGCTGGTTCAGTGCCCGCAGCGCTATTGAGCCTCTGGGTGCCGCGATGGCCCTGCAGCGCCGGTTCGTCCAGGATGCCAGCCACGAACTGCGGACGCCCCTGGCAATCCTGGACGCACGGATCCAGCTGGCCCAGCGTGACACCCCCTCAGAGTCGAAGCAGGGGCAGGCGCTGGTGCGGATCCGGCAGGACACCTCAGAGCTGACGGCAATCGTCAACGAACTGCTCCTGGCCGCAACGGGAGCCGCAGCGGAAACCCCTGCGGATCCGATTGATGTGGCGGGGGTGGTGGAGTCCGTTGCGGAGAGCGTCCGGACCATCGCCCATGACCAGGATGTCAGGGTCGCCGTCACTCCGGGCGGGCGTCCGTTGGCCCGGATCGACGAAAGCAGTTTGCGCCGAGCCATCCTGGCGCTGGCTGACAATGCCCTGGCGCACACACCGGCCGGCGGGGCCATCACACTCGCCGCGGCAGCGAGCCAACGCAGCGCGATTATCACGGTGACGGATACGGGAAGCGGGATATCCGGCGTCGACCGTGACAGGATCTTCGAGCGCTTCGTCAGGACACCGCGTCCGGACGGAACGCGGGCGCAGCGCAGCTTCGGCATCGGGCTGGCCCTGGTCCGCGATGTGGCCACCGCTGCCGGCGGCACTGTGGAGATCGCCCGCACGGGCCCGGACGGAACCACCATGCGGATCACACTTCCGCTGGCCACCGCCTGAACTGCCGGACCGGACGAGACAACGCCGTATACTCGGTGCCAGCCATGACCAGCCTTCCTGCCTCCCCCGCCAGCGTCCGCATTGATGCGTGGCTGTGGGCCGTCCGCGCCTACAAAACCCGTTCCGCCGCCACCGCCGCTTGCCGGGCCGGACACGTGCGGCTGAACGGCAGCCCCGCGAAGGCTTCGGCCACGCTCGTCACGGGCGAGACCGTGACGATACGCATGTCAGGCTATGAACGCACGCTTGAAGTCCGCCGTTTGATTGCCAAACGCGTGGGGGCCGAGGCCGCGTCACACTGTTTCACGGACCACACCCCGCCCAGGCCTGTGGCACCGGCGCTGGGTCTCCCGCAGCGGGACCGCGGCGCCGGACGGCCGACCAAAAAGGACCGGCGGGAAATGGAACGGCTTAAGGGCTCCTAGTTCCGGGCTAGTTTTTGAGCCTGGCCTGCACGAGGTTGGCGAAAGGCAGCTTGCCGTGGTCCGCCACGAAGGCAGCGTGATAGGCGGCTTCGGCCTGGTTCACTTCGTCGACGGGATGCTCTCTCCACGCGATAATCAGCTCGTCCGTGTGGGTCAGCTGCCAGATCAGCCGGCCGTCCCAGTGTCCCGGCGGCAATCCCCTGCCGAAGTCCAGGAACTCCTTGATCTGGCTGCGGAGGCCCCGGTTGCCCTTGCTTCCGGGCCCTGCCTTGCCGATGAAGAGAATGTCCGCGCCGTCCACCCATTCAGCGAACAGCGCTTCCGCCGGCAGGGTGGGGATCTTCTTCTTGAAGACGCCTGCGGTGCTTCTCTTCAGGAAGTGTGGCTCGTACTCGTTGGGCCGCAGGACGGCGAACACGCCCGTGCCCTGCGGAACCCGCATGATCTCGAGGCTGTCGAACGACTTGAAGCCGGCGAAGCCGTCAGACTTGAGCGTTTTCCTGTCCATCCTGATGACGATACCCGGGCCGCCACTGGTCCGCTGCCCGAATCTGCACTGCGCACCTAAACGTCCAAAAGCGTAGAGTGGCATAAGACGCCTGATTCTGGACGCCTTGCTGCTGAGGGAGAGATCGTGACGATTGACTGGGACGAAAAAAAGGCCCTGCTACAGGAACCAAACATTGCGGCGGTAACGCAGCTTTGCGACGAACTGATGGAAAAGAAGCCAGGGTCCGTTGTTCCGTACATCGATCCCGTGCACGACGAGGATGAATGCCGGATCGTCAGCCTCCATGTGAGCCCGGGCAAGGGCACCGAATCCGGGTTTGTCTCCCATTTCAATGACGACGAAGCCGCCCGGCGGGCCACGCAGATCTACGAACTTGCGGAGCTCGATCCCCGCTACGTGATGCCGTGGAACGCCTACCCGTGGGTCCGCGATCCGGAACTGCCGTCGGCGTTGAACGTCCAGGAAAAGACCGACGGGCTGCGGCCCTTCCGGCAGTTCCTGAAAATCAACCGCCGGGTCTCCGCAGTCATCGCCCACGGCACCGATGCCTCCACGTTCCTTACCCTCTTCGAGAAGACCTACCATTCTTCCCTGAAGAACAGCGGCATCAAGATTTACAAGGCCAGCGCGCTCGGCGGGCGGGCCTTTGCTGTTTCCGAGGCCAAGCAGGAGGACCTCCTGGCCAAGAGCGTGGAAGTCTACAAGGACGCCATGCAGCGGGCAGGCATCCAGCACCTCTAGCTTCCTCTTCCCCCGCGAGATGGCAGTTCGCGGCAGTTGCGCGGACGTGACTGCCGCGAAGTGCCATTTCGGGACGTACGACGGCGGCACTCACCGTGAGTGCCTTACCCCTCCAGCAGCCTCCGCCGGTGTTTCAGCTCCTTGACCCATGCACGGGTCACCATGTCCGGAAACGGCGAGCCGCCGTCGTCGTTCCTGCCCGGACTATTGACAGCGGCGAACGCCGTGCCGGCTTCCAGGTCGGCGATCAGCGGCCCTGACGCCTTGAGCGCCAGCTCCACCACCTGGGTAGCCGTCCGGTCAGTAAGTCCAAGGTCTTTGGCCCAAGCCAGGAAGTGCCGCCTCGAGATCCCGCTCCGCTTCCCGCTCAGCGTCAGGGCCAGCGTCTTGTCGCCGTAAACCACTGTGGAGGGGATGTCATACACGGGCGCGATGGTCCACTCGCCGTGCGGCAGCCGGACCATGGAGACGTTTTTGGCGTGCAGGTCCCCGTTGCCGCTGAGCCACGCAAAGGCCCCCTGGATGGCGAGGTTGCGCAGGGCCGGAAGCGGCGCCGAGCAGTACTCCGCCAGAGCATGGCACACCGTCCCGAAGCTCACGTTGTACTTGTCCGCCGGGTAGAGCTTCAGAACCTGTGCCCCGTCCTCCACCGCCAGCCGCCGAACCTCGTTGGCCCCGCCGCCGGGAACCGGGATCCGGTCGAAGCGCTCCACGAGCAGGCCCGGCCGGCCCGCGACGTCCCGGATCAGCTGCACGGGGCTCAACGGGATGCGCAGTTTGGCCGCATACCGGAACATCACCAGTTCGTTCTCCACTACGTGCGGAAACTCCGGCGCGTTGAGTTTGAGGATGAACCGTTTGCCGGCGCTGGCCACGGGGAGCGAGATCATCCCGGCGGACAACTTGTCCTGAACGCCGGCGAGAGCAACGGGGTCAATCAGATCCGGGTCTCCCAGCAGCTGGTCGAAGTCCATGGGCAGCTTGGTGTCCAGCTCGACGGCATGCTCGTCCGGGTCAAGCGGTTCGCCGTGGCCCACAATCTGCACGTCACCTACCGGGTTCCCGCCGGCGGCGATGAGCAGGGACAGATCGTCATCGGCGCTGGTCTTGATGGATCGCCGCAGTGCATTGAGCCGGCGCCCCTCCGGCAGCAGTCCAGTGAAGTAGGGCGGCGCCGCTCCGGCGGCGGAAAGCACCGGCTCGCCGGTGAGCGGGAGGGAACTGGCGACGGCGGGTCCCCCGCTTTGCAGATAGGCCGGGAGATAGCTGAACCGGGTGCCGCCGTCGTGCCGTTCGAGTTTGGCAGCCAGGACACCGGCCTTGTAGATGTCCGCGATGCGGTGCTTCACGGCTTGATGTTGTCGGCGCTGGCAGGGCCGGCGAAGGCTCGGGCCGGCCCACTCGCCGGGCTGCCGAGAGTGCGGGCGGCTTCGCTGGTCCGGGGGGCGATGCGAAGCTCAAGGCCCAAAGTTTCCAGTACGGCGGTCAGTGAATCCAACTGGATGCTCGGCTTGCCCTGCTCCACGAAACGGACAAAACGCTCGGAGACGCCTGCCATGTCGGCCAGATCCTGCTGCGTGAGGCCCAGATCGCCCCGGCGGGAGCGCACCTTAGCGGCCAACATGGTGGTGATGGGTTCGGTCATGACAGCTCCAATAGGTACGATCGTGCCGTTCTCGTGTTTATGGGGAGTCTACGCCGGATTGGGCGCCATCAAAAGACGCGGTCCGGCACGAACGTACCGGAACGCGCCTTGAGGGTTTGGCGACCGTGCCGGGTTCTGCTCAATCATTCACGATGACGAGATCCCGGGCCCCCGTGAATACGCGGGCCGTGACCCAACGCGCCGGAATGATAGGGCAAAATACGACGCCGGCCGGGCGTGCGACACATTCCGACGTCGCACCACCCGCGCGTCGAACCCCGCGCCCGAACCCAGACCCCCACCCACTCCCCCAGCCCGTGCCCGTGCCCGTGCGCACGAGCTTGACATGGAGTGTGACCCGTGCCATATTTGAAGCGTGAACCTGTCAGACAGCCGGACAGCAGGACAGCCTGCAAATTCCGCCCGCGAGGAGTCCCCCGCACTCCAGCCCGCGGCAATTGGGGGAGCCCAGCCCTTGGCCCGCCTCAGCGCTGCCGAAGCGGTATTCAATGCAGTCCGCGCTGACATCGAGTCAGGCAAGGTGGCGGTGGGCGGGAAGCTCAGCTCCGAGGCGATGCTGTCGCAGCAGTACGGGGTCAGCCGCTCGGTGATCCGCGAAGCCCTCCGTTCCTGCACAGCGCTGGGCCTGACGGTTACGAAAACCGGCAAGGGCACGTTTGTGGTCGCCGACAAGGTTGCGAACGACCTCACGCTGGGGCAGTACTCCGCCCGGGACCTCACCGAAGCCCGGCCCCACATCGAGGTTCCCGCAGCCGGACTGGCCGCCCACCGAAGGTCTAACGAAGAACTTGAGACGATGCGGCACATCGTCGCCGCGATGACCACGGAAACCGACCCCGAGTCCTGGGTTGCCCTGGACTCCAGCTTCCACGCCGCCATCGCCCGGGCCAGCGGCAACAAAGTGTTCGCCAGCGTGGTGGCCGACATCAGGGGCGCACTGGCCTTCCAGTCCGAGACGCTGAACATGGTGGCCGACCGGCAGCACGCCTCGGACGCCGAACACCAGCGCATCCTCGAGGCCATCGAAGCAGGCTCCGCCGACGAAGCCAGCAGCGCGATGGCCGAACATCTGCGTGCCGTGGGCGTCGCCCTGGATTCCATCCTCAATCACTAACGCTTCAGCACGCATCCCCAACCCCTAGGACTCCATGCCTTCCCCTGCCCTTCATGCTGACCAGACTGCTGCCCCCGGCGCCGGCGCATCCGGCACCGCCGCACAAGGATTCCCGACCGCGACCGACGCCGGGAACCTCCCGCAGCACGCACCCCTGGTGGTCGCCACCCGCGACGGCCTCGTGGAAAGCGTCCACTACGGCTCGGCCATCGCGACGGCTCCGGACGGCACCATCCTGGCCGCTGCCGGCGATGCCCTGGCCCCGTTCTACCCGCGTTCCTCCCTCAAGCCGCTGCAGGCCGTGGCCATGCTCCGCGCCGGCCTGAAACTCCCGGCGGACCTCCTGGCCCTGGCGTCCGCGAGCCACTCCGGCGGCGCCAAACACCGCGGCGGCACCCAGCGCATCCTCGCCATGCACGGACTCGCTGCCAGCGACCTCGAGAACAGCACCGACCTCCCCTACGGCACCCGCGAGCGCGAAAACTGGCTGCGTTCGGGACTCCATGCCACGCAGGTCACGCAGAACTGCTCCGGCAAACACGCCGCCATGGCCGCCACCTGCGTCATCAACGGCTGGCCGGTCAAGGGCTACCTGACCCCCTCGCACCCGCTGCAGCAGTTGGTCGCGGCCACCGTCACCGACCTGACCGGCGAGCAGCCGCTGGCCCGCAGCACCGACGGCTGCGGCACCCCGCTGTTCGCCCTCACCCTCCGTGGCATGGCCCGCGCCTTCGGCACCATCGCTGCCGCTGCAGCCACCGCGCATCCCGCAGAAATAACCCCCGACGACGGCGGGACCGCCACACCGGCAGCGGAAGCCGCCGTCGGACTCGCCATGCAGCAGCACCCGGACATGGTGGCCGGCGAGCGCCGGGACGTCACCGAGCTGATGCGGCTGCTCCCCGGCGCAGTGGCGAAGGACGGTTTTGAAGGTGTGCAACTGGTGGGCCTGCCGGACGGCCGCGCCGTTGCCGTCAAGATTTCCGACGGCGGCGACCGCGCCCGGATGCCCGCCACCGTCCACGTGCTCGAGTCCCTCGGCGTGAACACTGCGTCGCTGGCCGGCATCGGCACCGCCCCGGTCCTCGGTGGCGGCCACCAAGTAGGCCTGGTCCAGCACGCAGATTTTCTGGCTCAACTTTCCTGACTCCATCAACCGTGCACTCAACAACGCTGTCCAAACCCGTCAACGAAGCCCCGCGAGGACCCCTATGACCAACCTGACCACCATTGATGCTACTGAGGTCGTACCGGAAACCCGGTCCGAGCACGACCTCCTCGGCGACCGCGATATCCCCGCCGGAGCCTACTGGGGCGTCCACACACTGCGCGCCGTAGAAAACTTCCCCATCACCGGGCAGCCGCTGTCCTCCAACATGCACCTGGTCCGTGGCCTCGCCGCCGTAAAGCTGGCCGCAGCCCGGACCAACCACGAGCTGGGCCTGCTGGACGCAGAGCGGACAGAGGCCATCGGACAGGCGTGCCAGGACGTCATGGACGGCAAACTCAGCGACCAGTTTGTGGTGGACGTGATCCAGGGCGGCGCCGGAACGTCGTCGAACATGAACGCCAACGAGGTCATCGCCAACCGGGCGCTCGAGATCCTCGGCCACCCTAAGGGCGACTACTCCCGCCTGCACCCGAACGACCATGTGAACCTCAGCCAGTCCACCAACGACGTCTACCCCACGGCCGTGAAGCTGGGCACCATCTTCGCCGCCCGGGAACTGCTGGACGCACTGGCCGAACTCGAAGAGGCCTTCGGCGAGAAGGCACTGGAATTCCGCACCGTGGTGAAAATGGGCCGCACCCAGCTCCAGGACGCCGTCCCCATGACCCTGGGCCAGGAATTCGGCACCTACGCCATCACCATCGGTGAGGACCGCCTGCGCCTGGCCGAGGCCGAACTGCTGATCCACGAAATCAACCTCGGCGCCACGGCCATCGGCACCGGCCTGAACGCCCCCGCCGGCTACGCGGAGGCAGCCTGCCGGCACCTGGCGGAGATCACCGGACTTCCCCTGGTCACCGCCGTCGACCTCATCGAAGCCACCCAGGACGTGGGCGCCTTTGTGCACCTTTCCGGCGTCCTCAAGCGGGTGGCTGTGAAGCTCTCCAAGATCTGCAACGACCTCCGTCTGCTCTCCTCCGGGCCGCGCGCGGGCTTCGGAGAAATCAACCTGCCCGCAGTGCAGTCCGGGTCCTCCATCATGCCCGGCAAGATCAATCCGGTGATCCCGGAAGTGGTCAGCCAGGTGGCCTACGAGGTCATCGGCAACGACGTCACCATCACCATGGCCGCCGAAGCCGGGCAACTCCAGCTCAACGCCTTCGAACCCATCATTGTCCACAGCCTCCGCAAGAGCATCTCCCACCTCGAAGCCGCCTGCCGCACCCTCACGGCCCGCTGCGTCCGGGGCATCACCGCCAACACCGAGCACCTCCGCCTCACCGTGGAACAGTCCATCGGCCTGGTCACAGCCCTGAATCCCCAGCTGGGCTACGCCACTGCCACCGCCATCGCCCAGGAAGCACTCGCCACCGGCAAGGGCGTCGCGGAACTCGTGCTGGAACACGGCCTGCTCACGGCCGGCCAACTCCAGGAACTCCTCAGCCCCGAACGCCTGGCCGACCTCAGCAAGTAGTCCCCAACCGCCCCCGGATTTCAAAGGACACCCCCAATGTCGAATCCCCCCACTCCCATCCCTGACCACATCATTGACGGCGGCCACGCGCACGCCACCGAATCGTCCCTCCACGCCGAGGACAAGGGCTACCACAAGAACCTCAAGCCCCGGCAGATCCAGATGATCGCCATCGGCGGCGCCATCGGCACCGGCCTGTTCCTCGGTGCCGGCGGCCGGCTCAACGCCGCCGGCCCGTCGCTGGTCATCGCCTACGCGGTCTGCGGATTCTTCGCGTTCCTCATCCTCCGGGCACTGGGCGAACTGGTCCTGCACCGGCCCTCCTCGGGCTCGTTCGTCTCCTACGCCCGGGAGTTCTTCGGCGAGAAAGCTGCGTTCGTGTCCGGCTGGTTCTACTGGATCAACTGGGCCACCACCACCATCGTGGACATCACCGCCGCCGCCCTCTACATGCACTTCTTCGGCCACTACATCCCCTGGATGGCCGCGGTCCCCCAGTGGGCCTGGGCCCTGATCGCCCTGCTCGTGGTCCTCGCCCTGAACCTCGTCTCCGTGAAGGTCTTCGGCGAACTCGAGTTCTGGTTCGCGCTCATCAAAGTCGCCGCCCTCGTCATCTTCCTCGTGGTGGGCACGTACTTCGTTATCTTCGGCACCCCCGTGGACGGCCAGCAGGTGGGCCTGAGCCTCCTCTCGGACAACGGCGGCGTCTTCCCCAACGGCCTGCTGCCCATGATCATCCTGATGCAGGGCGTCCTGTTCGCCTACGCCTCCATCGAACTCGTCGGCACCGCCGCCGGCGAAACCGAGAACCCGGAAAAGATCATGCCCAAAGCCATCAACTCCGTGGTCTTCCGCATCGCCGTCTTCTACGTCGGCTCCGTCATCCTGCTCGCCCTGCTCCTGCCCTACACGTCCTACGAGAAGGGCGTGAGCCCGTTCGTGACGTTCTTCGGCTCCATCGGCATCCAGGGCGTGGACGTCATCATGAACCTCGTGGTCCTCACCGCCGCGCTCTCCTCGCTGAACGCCGGCCTGTATTCCACCGGACGGATCCTTCGCTCCATGTCAGTGAACGGCTCGGCGCCGAAGTTCGCGTCCCGGATGAACAAGGCCGGCGTCCCCTACGGCGGCATCGCCATCACCGCCGGCGTCTCCCTCCTCGGCGTCCCGCTGAACTACCTCGTCCCCGCCCAGGCCTTCGAAATTGTGCTCAACGTGGCCTCCGTGGGCATCGTCATGACCTGGGCAACCATCGTCCTGTGCCAGATCCAGCTCAAGCGCTGGGCCGACAAGGGCTGGCTCGAGCGCCCCTCCTTCCGCATGTTCGGCGCCCCCTACACCGGCTACCTCTCCCTGCTCTTCCTCGCCGGCGTCCTCATCATGGTCTTCATCGACTCACCGCTCACCATGCTCGTCACCGCCATCGCCTCGGTGCTGATGGTGATGGGCTGGTACGCCTGCCGGACCCGCATCCGACAAATCGCGGCCACCCGAGAAGGCTTCACCGGCACCGCCCCCGTCATCGCCAACCCGCCTTCGGACACGTTCAGGAAGTAAGGCGCCGGTGACGCCCGACGGCGGCACCCGGGTTCTGTTTCCACGGAACCCGGGTGCCGCCGTCGTCGCTTCCACAATCCTCTTGACTGCAGAAGGGCGCAGGTCTAACGTCGGCCGCATCCTGCTGTTTCAACGGCGAAACCGAGTTAAGGAGATTGGCATCATGCCGGAATTCATGGATGTTCATCGCAACATGGTTGGCATCACCCAGGAAGCCCTGATGGAGGCCCACAACGCCGATCTTGCCATCCAGGACGACGAGAAAGTTGACTTCAAATCAGCCTGGGCCGATCCCGAGTCGGGCTTGGTCTACTGCCTGTCGGAGGCCCCTTCAGCGGATGCCGTCCGGCGTATACATGAGCGCGCAGGCCACCCCGCCGACGAGGTCCACCCCGTTCCGATCAAAGTCTGATTCGGTCCCACCCCCATCGCGGCACGCAGGGGCCGCCTTGTAATGCAACGCTCCCGCAACCCATCGTCGCGGGCAGATCGCCTATGCTCAGCAGAGCGCCTCACCGCGCTGCACTGTGCACTTTACGACCTGCAGTTCAACGACGAACCACCCGGGAGACACGGCATGACCAACTGGCGGATCAGGGATTTCCACTCAGCAGACCTGGACGGCATCCTGCATCTGTGGGAGTCCCTCAAAGCTTCTGACGTCGAGCCCGTTTATGCCCTCTCGGAAGTGCTGGCGTCGTGCGAGAAGGACCACGCAGTGGTGGCGGTGCAGGGCGAGCAGGTGGTCGGAGCCGCCGTCGGACGGGCCGCCCACGACCAGGGCTGGATCGTTTTCCTGGCTACGCTGCCGGAATACCGCGGCCGGGGCATCGGCACCTCGCTGCTCGCCGCCGTCGAAAACCGCATGGCACCGCACGGCCTTAACAAACTTTCCGCGCTGATGCCCGAGGCTGAAACCCGCGTGGAGGCCTTCCTCAGCCGCGGTTTCGCGCTGAAAAAGAACCTGCGGTATTTCGAGCGGACCATCCCTGTGCAACGGCAGGAGCTCGGCGCGCTCGGCCAGCTGGGTGGCCGGATCCTCGCACGGGACCTGTGGGAAAACGTAGCGGGCATGCGCAAGGAGAAGGAGCTCCTGGAACGGCGCCTGGTCCTGCCGCTCGCGGAGGCCGACCTCGCTGACGAATACGGTGTGGTGCCGCCGCGGGCCGTGGTGCTGTTTGGTCCTCCGGGAACCGGCAAAACCACCTTTGCGAAGGCGATCGCGTCCCGGCTGGAGTGGCCGTTTGTGGAGGTTTTCCCGTCCCGCCTTGCCTCCGATCCCAAGGGGCTTGCCGGCGCGCTGCGCCAGACGTTCCTGGAGATCGCCGAGCTGGAGCACTGCGTGGTGTTTATTGACGAGGTGGAGGAGATCGCCTCACAGCGCTCGGGCGAACCGCCGTCGCCGCTGCAGGGCGTCACCAATGAGCTGCTGAAAATCATCCCGGCATTCCGTGAACAGCCCGGCCGCCTGCTGGTCTGCGCCACCAACTTCATCCGGGCGCTGGACACTGCCTTCCTACGCCACGGCCGGTTCGACTACGTCATCCCCATCGGCCTCCCCGACCGCCAAGCCCGCGAAGCCATGTGGCAGCGCTTCATCCCGGCCGCCGTGGTGGACGACGTCGATGTGGAACTTCTCGTGGAGCGCACCGAGGGGTTCTCGCCAGCGGACATTGAGTACGCCGCCCGCAGCGCCTCCCAGCGTGCGCTGGAGAAGGCAGTGTACGACGACGGCGGCGCGGCTTCCGGCGGCAGCGTTTCGGTTCGCGAGGCGGTCCGGAAGGGGCCCTCCACGGAGGATTATCTGGACGCCATCGGGGAGACGCGGACCACCGTCAGCGCCGAGGTCCACGAAGACTTCCTGGAGGACATCGACGCGCTGGGGCGGGTCTAGGCAGGGCGTCAAAGACTTTCCCAAAGTTTTTGAAGAGTAGCTTCCGGGCGCCTTAAATGTCGTACCCCCTCGACATGATGGAGGTATGGAAAGCACAGCAGCGGACGGGCGGTCACCAGGGGCGGTGCCAGTCCACGCGGCGTCAGCGGATGCGGCGTTTGAGGCCGTCGTGGCTGGCGTTGCCGAACTGACCGAGCTCCGTCGTCGTCAGCGTGAGGACCCCGCCGGGCCGGATCCGCTGCGCCGGGGTGTGGACAACTCCCTGGACCGCCTGGCCGTAATCTCCCGGCTC
>NZ_JACXBW010000023.1 GCF_014712225.1 Pseudarthrobacter sulfonivorans | reverse complement strand
GTCGATCGGCTACTACGACAAAAAAGACATCACCCTGGACGAGCTCACCGCCCAGATGGCAGGCGGCGCCGAATTGGCCGAACTCGCGCACGAACTCGAACAACTCGGCGGCCACAGCGACGTGGTGAAGGAAGTCCAGGCCGAAGTCGCCGACGTCGCAGACGCCGCCCACGAAAGCACCACCCGGCGCCACTGAGCGCGAACGTTTACAACCAGATGGAGCAACCATGCACATGCTAATCGCCGGAACCTGGCGCGGTGCCGCCGACGGCAGGACCGAGGACGTCCGGTCACCCTTCGACGGCCGGATCATTGACACGGTTCCCGTCGCCACGGTCCAGGACGCCCACGCCGCCCTGGACCGGGCCGAGATCGGCGCCCACCTGCAGAGGTCCACGCCGGCGCACGAGCGGGTGGACATCCTCCTCCGCGCGGCTGCCCTGGCTGATGAGCGCGCCGAGGACATCGCCCAGACCATCAGCGCCGAAACCGGGAAGCCGATCACGGAAGCCCGGGGTGAAGCCAGCAGGTCAGGCAACATCATCCGCCTTGCCGCCTACGAGGGAAGCCAGTTGTACGGCTCCACTCTTCCGCTGGATGCCAACGCGGGGACCGGACAGGACAAGATCGGCTTCACCCTGCGGCAGCCTGTGGGCATCGTTGTGGCCATCACGCCGTTCAACTACCCCGCCCTGCTGGTGCTGCACAAAATCGCACCGGCGCTGGCAGCCGGCAACGCCGTCGTGCTGAAGCCTGCCCGTGCCACGCCGCTGACGGCGCTGAAACTGGCGCAGTGCTTCGTCGACGCCGGCCTGCCGGCGGAGGCGCTGTCCGTGCTGACCGGCCCCGGCAGCACCCTGGGGGATGTGCTCGTCACCGATCCCCGGGTGCGGAAGGTCTCCTTCACCGGGTCCACCGCCACGGGCACCCGGATCAGCTCGATCGCCGGGGTGAAGAAACTGTCCCTGGAGCTCGGCGCCTCATGCCCCGTGATCATCCTCCCGGACGCCGACCTGGAACTGGCTTCCAGCGCCGTCGCCGCAGGCGGCTTCATCAACTCCGGCCAGGTCTGCATCTCGGTGCAGCGGGTCATCGTGGACCGCCGCGTCGAGGCGGACTTCCTGGACGCGCTGGTGCCCAAGGTGGAGGCCATCGCTGTGGGCAACCCGAAGGAAGCCGACACCCGGCTCGGGTCACTGATCTCCGAAGAGGAAGCGATCCGGGTCCACACTTCGATCCGCGAGGCCGGGCACTCCGGCGCCAAAGTGCTCACCGGCGGCGACCGCGACGGCGCCGTGGTCACCCCGGCGGTTGTTGCCGGCGTCGACCCCCGCTCCCCGCTCAGCCGCAACGAACTGTTCGGACCCGCCGTCGCGGTTTCCTCCGCGACGGACATCGAATCAGCGATCGCCATGGCCAACGACAACGATTACGGGCTCGGCGCCGGGATCTTCACAAGCGATGTCTCCGGCAGCATCCGGGCCATGCGCCAGATCGACGCCGGCAACATCCACATCAACTGGACGCCCCTGTGGCGGGCCGACCTGATGCCCTACGGAGGGCTCAAAGGCAGCGGCATCGGCAAGGAAGGCGTCCGCTCCGCAGTGAATGAAATGACCGAAGAAAAAACGGTCATCCTGCACGGACGCCCCTGGTAACCCACCACCAACTTGGAATAAGGCAATGACCACTAACTCACAGACCATCAGGCTCACCACAGCCCAAGCCGTCATCAAATACCTGTCGGTCCAGCACTCCGTTGCGGACGGCGTCCGGCGCCGCCTGGTCCCCGCCGCGCTGGGAATCTTCGGACACGGCAACGTGGCCGGCCTCGGCCAGGCCTTCGACGAACTGGCCGACGACATGCCGTTCATCCAGGGCCGCCACGAGCAGTACATGGCCCACATTTCGACGGCGTTTGCCAAGGCGAGCCGGCGCCAGGCCGTCCTCGCCGTGACCGCATCCATTGGCCCGGGCGCCCTGAACCTTGTCACCGCCGCCGGGCTGGCAACGGTGAACAGGCTTCCGCTGCTCCTCCTGCCCGGAGACACCTACGCAACACGGCATCAGGGCCCGGTCCTGCAGCAGCTTGAGCACCCCATCGAGGCT
The DNA here is from genome assembly GCF_014712225.1 of Pseudarthrobacter sulfonivorans. Classification (GTDB taxonomy): domain Bacteria; phylum Actinomycetota; class Actinomycetes; order Actinomycetales; family Micrococcaceae; genus Arthrobacter; species Arthrobacter sulfonivorans. The sequence continues at coordinate 60,057 of NZ_JACXBW010000023.1, read as the reverse complement.
GATGCGACGGTCAACGACGCGTTCCGGCCCGTCTCCCGCTTCTTCGACCGGATCAACCGCCCGGAGCAGCTCCTGACCGCCCTGCCGCAGGCCATGCGCGTGCTGACCAGCCCCACCGATACCGGCGCCGTGGTCATTTCGCTGCCCCAGGACGTGCAGTCCCACGCCTACGACTTCCCGGCCGAATTCTTCGAACCGCGCGACTGGAAGATCCGCCGGCCGCTGCCGGATCCCGAAGAGGTCGACGACGTCGCCCGGCTCATCCGCGCGGCCGAACGTCCGGTGATCATCGCCGGCGGCGGCATCCACTACTCGGACGCCCACGCTGCACTTGAAGCGCTGGCCGGCCAGGTGGGAATTCCCGTGGTGGAGACCTTCGGCGGCAAGGGCGCCGTGACCAAGGACGAATGGTGGCAGGTGGGCGGCGTGGGCCTGGAAGGCAACTTTGCCTCCAACACCCTCGTCAAGCAGGCCGACCTGGTCCTGAACGTCGGCACCCGGCTCACGGACTTCGCCACCGGCTCACAGTCCATCTTCGAGAACCCGGACGTCCGGTTCGCGTCCCTGAACATCGTGGACGCCGATACCCGCAAACAGGGTGCCACCGGGATCCTCGCCGACGCCCGGCTCGGGCTCGAAGCCCTGGCCCAGGCACTGGAAGGCCACAGCACCAGCGAAGCCTGGCAGGACACGGTCCAGTCCGAGAAGGCCGGCTGGGCCCCCATCCGGACCAAATGGCTCGACGCGGACACCGCCTACAACCCTGCAGACCACCCGGACGCGCCCGTCACCGAGGCCGTCCTCACCCAGCCGCAGCTGATCGGGCTGATGCAGGAGCACGCACGCTCCGGCGACACGGTCATCGCCGCTGCGGGCGGGGCTCCCGGCGACCTGCAGAAGGTCTGGGACGCCACGGGCAACCGCAACTGCCACCTGGAATTCGGTTTCTCCTGCATGGGCTACGAAATCGCCGCAGGCATGGGCGTCCGGCTGGCGGAAGGCAACAACGACAACCGCGTGGTCACGTTCATCGGCGACGGTACGTTCCTGATGGCACCCACGGAGATCCTCACCGCGGCGCAGGAAGGGCTCAACGTAACCATCATCGTCTCCGAAAACCACGGCTACCAGGTCATCCACCGCCTGCAGATGAACCGCACCGGCAAGGAATTCGGCAACGAGTTCCGCTACCGCACCAGCGGCGGCAGCGTCGCAGCTGCCGACGCCCCCAAGGCCCGGCTCGACGGCGACTACCTCAAGGTGGACCTGCGGCAGATCGCCGAAGGCCTCGGTGCACTGGCCATCCGCGCCACTACCGCAGCCGAGGTCCGGGAGGCACTGTCCTCGACCAGGGACACCCAGGGCCCGGTGGTCATCGTGGTACCCACGGTGCCCCACGTTGACCTGCCCGGCGGCGACGTCTGGTGGGACGTTGCCCCGGCGGAAGTTTCCGGCCAGGAATGGGTCCGCACGCTCCGCACCGACTACGAGAAGGCACGCGGCAGCCAGCGGTGGTTCGGATGAGCCACGGACCATTGGATGCAGGCCAGCTCCGCCGGCGCCTTGCCGACGGCGACACCACCATCGGCACGTTCGTAGGCATGTCATCGGCGACGGCGGCCGAGGTCTGCGCGGCAGCCGGCGCCGACTGGATCCTGATCGACCTCGAACACGGCTCCGGCGGCGAGGACGCGGTACGCGACGGCGTCATTGCCGCCGGCAGCTACGGCGTCCCCACCATCGTCCGGGTCGAATCCGGAGACCGCATCCGCATTGGCCGGGTCCTGGACCAGGGCGCCGCCGGGATCATGGTTCCGCGGCTGAACACCGTGGATCAGGCCGCCGAATCGGTGAAACACATGCTGTATCCGCCCCGTGGCGACCGCGGCGTGGCCACCTACAACCGCTCCTGCCGCTGGGGCATGGACCGCCGGACCCTCACCGAACCGGACCAGGAAACCCTCGGCGTCATCCAGATCGAAACCCTCGAGGCGCTGGAGTCCGTCGAAGACATCGCCGCCCAGGACGGCGTCGACGTGATCTTTGTCGGGCCGCTGGATCTTTCCTACGCCCTCGGGGTCCCGCTCCAGCTGGACAGCAACGTCTTCCAGGAGGCCCTGCAGCGCGTCGTGGCCGCGGCCCAGCTGCACAACAAGGCCGCCGGAATACTTGCCGTGGACGGCATGGGAGCCGCCAAATATGTCCGCCAGGGCTTCCGGTTCGTGGCCATCGGCTCGGACTCCACCATCATGGCGACGGCGTACCGCGACGCCTTCGACACCGCCCGCAACTGACTAACAACCAAAGGAAAGCAAGAACGTGAACGCAGAATCTCGCACCATCGGCGTCGGTCTCATCAGCGTCGGCTGGATGGGAAAGCTCCACTCCCGGGCCTACCAGACCGTCCCGTACGCCTACCCGGAGCTTGGCCTGAAGACCAAGCTCGTCATCGCCGCCGACACGGCGCCCGGCCGCGTGGACTATGCCCGCGACGTCCTGGGCTTCGCCGAAGGCACCACCGACTACAACGATGTCCTGAACCACCCGGACGTGGATGTCGTCTCCATCTGCGCCCCCAACTTTCTCCACGCTGAAATCGGCATCGCAACTGCCAGGGCAGGAAAGCATTTCTGGATCGAAAAGCCTGTTGGACGCGGGTACCAGGAAACCGCCGCCGTGCAGGAAGCCGCAGTGGATGCCGGCGTCGTAACTTCCATCGGCTACAACTACCGCCACGCTCCGGCAGTGGAGCACGCACGGAAACTGATTGCGGACGGCCGCCTGGGCCGGATCACCAACGTCCGTGCCGTTTTCTTCTCCGGCTACGCCTCCGAGCCCAACGGCGCCCTGTCCTGGCGCTTCGACCGGAAACTCGCCGGGACCGGCGTGCTGGCCGACCTGTTCAGCCACGCCACCGACCTGTGCCAGTATGTAGTCGGACCCATCGCCGAGGTCACTGCGCTGACCAGCACCGTCTACACGCAGCGGCCCAAACTGGCCATGGGATCCGGCACGCACTTCGCGGTGATCGAGAACGGTGAGATGGGGGAGGTCGAGAATGAAGACTACGCTGCAGCGCTGGTCCGCTTCGGCCCGTCCGCAGTCGGCGCAGGCGCCGTCGGCACCATCGAATCGTCCCGCGTCGCCGTCGGCCCCGAGTGCGGTTACCAGATTGAGGTTTACGGCACCGAAGGCTCCCTCAAGTGGGACTTTGAGCGCATGAACGAACTCAAGGTCTGCCTGGGACGCAACAACGACGAGCAGGGCTACACCACGGTGAACGCCAGCCCGCGCCACGGCGACTACGCCTACTTCCAGCCCGGACCCGGCAACAGCATGGGTTTTGACGACCTCAAGGTGATCGAGGCGAAGAAGTTCCTCGTCGCCGTCGCCGGCGGAGCCCAGGAAAACTCCAACATCCACGATGCCGCCTCGGCTGCCGCGATCGTCAGCGCTGCCGAAGCATCCTCACTCTCCGGCCAGTGGCAGAAGATTGAGGAAATCCAGGGCACCACGGCAGCGCGGGTCTAGCGATGACCACCGCATCCGCCCGTCGGCCCACGATCAAGGACGTGGCCGAACGCGCCGGCGTCTCCAAGTCCTTGGTCTCCCTCGTCCTGCGCGACTCACCGCGCGTCAGTGACGAACGCCGTAAGCGGGTGCTCGAAGTTGTTGAGGAAATGGGCTATGAGTTGAACCTCGCAGCCCGGTCCCTGGCAACACGCGACAACGGAACCATCGGCGTGCTGGTCAGCGACATGCACAACCCGTGGGCGTTTGACGTGGCCGACGCCGCCCGGACCGTCCTGGAAGAGGCAGGACACACCGTCCTCTTCAGTGCGGTCACGGCGGCCGGCAGGGGAGTGGACCAGTCCATCCTCCAGGCCTTCCGGGACCTGCGCGTCGCAGGCCTGCTCGTAGTGGGAACGGTGCCCGACAAGGCGCCGTTCAACCGCGCCGTTTCCGGCGGGGCCGTGGTCTTCGCCGGCGGCGGACCGGACTACATTGACACCGCAGACGTGGTCCGCAGTGACGATGCCCTCGGCATGAGCATGGTTGTTGAGCACCTGATCGCCCAGGGGCACGAGAACATCGCGCACCTGGGCGGGCTGGGCGGCTCGGTGGGCCGGGCACGCGTGGACGGATATTCGGCCGCGATGGAAGAACACGGGCTGGCCCGCCACATCCACGTGGTTGACGCCGACTTCTTCCAGGAGTCCGGCTACGTCGCCGCCCAGCGGGCGCTGGGTTCCTCGCGGTCCAGGCACCAGCGCCCCACGGCGCTGGCGTGCATCAACGACCTCGCCGCCTTCGGCGCCATGACTGCTGCCGATGAACGCGGCATCGAAGTCGCCATTACGGGATACGACAACATCGCACTGGGCGCCATGCCGCGCCTGGGACTGACCACCGTGGACCCGGACAGCTCCGGCATCGGCGTCTTCGGGGCGAAAACGCTCCTGCAGCGCATCCAGGACCGTGACTTTGACGGCGGCTTCGTCCATCAGCCGATCGTCCCGCAACTGGTCATCCGCAAGTCCAGCCTGCTCGGCCTCTAACCTCCCACCCATACCGTCACCCCGCGGGCTTTCCCAAGCCTTCCCGGGAGTGCACCCCCACATCATCAAGGATGACGATGGCTTCTCTAAGCACACCCCAAATAGTCGTAGCTCTTGGCAGCGTCGAGGCCGGCCTGGTGGAACCTGAACTGGCTCCGCACCAGCAAATCATCCACAATCCCACCGACGCGGACCTCGCCCGGGCCGATGCCGCCATTGTCCGCGCCGCCTACCGCGTGGACCGTGAACTCCTGGACCGGATGCCCGCCCTGAAGGTCATCGCCCGGACCGGCGTCGGCACCGACCTCGTGGACGTCGCGGAGGCGAACCGCCGCGGCATCCCCGTGGTCATCACACCCGGCAGCAATACGGCGTCCGTCGCCGAAGGCGTGTTCTCCCACCTGCTGGCACTGGTCAAGAAGCTCTCGACGCTGACGGCGCTGGTCCGGGACGGCCGCTGGGACGAGCGGTCCGGGGTGGCCGTCGGTGACCTGGAGGGCTTCACCCTGGGCATCATCGGTTACGGGCGCATCGGGCGCCGCGTGGCCCGGATCGCGGAGGCCTTCGACCTCAAGGTCCTGGCCTTTGATCCGTTTGCGGACGTCCCTGCCGGCATCCGCTGCGAAACTGTCGAGGAACTGCTGCGCCGCAGCGACTTCGTCACGCTGCACGTGCCTTTGACGCCGGAAAACCACAACCTCATCAACGCCGAACGGCTCGCCGTGATGCCCGCCGGAGCGGTGCTCGTCAACTGCAGCCGGGGCGGGCTCGTGGACCTGGACGCCGCGCATGAGGCCCTACTCTCCGGGCAGCTGGGCGGCCTCGGACTGGATGTCTACGATCCCGAACCACCGGCCCACCATGTCCTCTTTGATCACGGGAACGTCGTGCTGACGCCCCACCTGATGGGGTTCACCCGCCAGGGAATGGCCCACACGGTCCGCGACGCCGCCAAAGGCGCCGTGGATGTCCTGGCCGGACGCGTCCCGGCGGCCGTGGCGGCCCCGTGACGAACAGCCCCACCACACCCCATCAGGCCCACGCAGCCGCCGGCGGATCAGCCGCCGGCGGCAAACAGGAAAGGACCCTCACCCATGTCCAGTGACCGACCCCTCAAGGTTGCACTCTTCGGATCCGGCCGCATCGGCCAGGTCCACGCCCGGAACATCGCCGACCACCCCGACCTGGAACTGGCCTGGATCGCTGACCCGTTCATCAAGGGCGCGCAGGACCTCGCCGCCACCACCGGAGCCCAGGCCGTCGAAACCGCCGATGAGGTTTTCGCCAACGCCGACCTGGACGCCGTCATCATCGGCTCGCCCACCAGCACCCACGTTGACCTGATCGCCCGGGCCGCCGCCGCCGGCGTCGCCGCCCTGTGCGAAAAGCCGATCGACCTGGACATCGACCGGGTCCGCGAATGCCGTGATCAGCTCCGCGGCACCAGCAGCCCGCTGATGCTCGGCTTCAACCGCCGCTTCGACCCGAACTTCGCCTCGCTCCGCGCACGGGTTGAGGCCGGCGAAATCGGGCGCCTGGAGCAGCTGACCATCATCAGCCGCGACCCCGCCCCCGCGCCGAAGGCGTACATCGAAACCTCCGGCGGAATCTTCCGGGACCAGAGCATCCACGACCTGGACATGGCCCGGTTCTTCGTCCCGGACATCATCGAAGTCTCCGCCACCGGTTCGAACCTGTTCTGCGACTACATCGAAGAGGCCGGCGACTTCGACTCGGTGGTCATCAACCTGCGCGGACGCGGCGGGGAGCAGATCACCATCATCAATTCCCGCCACAGCGCCTACGGCCATGACCAGCGGCTGGAAGCCTTCGGCAGCGAAGGCCTGCTGACCGCCGGCAACATGGCCCCCACCACCGTCCGCAAGTACAGCGCCGCAGGCACCGAGGAGTCCGACGCCTACCTGCCGTTCTTCCTGGAACGCTACGGCCAGGCCTACCGCAATGAGCTGGACAGCTTCGTCCAGTCCATCCGCGGCGGAACCAGCTGCAGCCCGGGCTTTGACGACGGCGTAATGGCCCTCGTCCTGGCCAACGCCGCCGATGAATCCGCCAGGTCCGGCCGCGTGGTCACCATCGGAAAGGAGTAGGGAATGAACAGCCCGCTCCTCGCCGACAAGGTGGTCCTTGTCAGCGGCGGCACCCAGGGCCTCGGCGCCGGCATCGCCCGCCGGGCGGCAGCCGAAGGCGCGGCCGGAGTGGCCGTGACCGGCCGCAACGCCGACTCCGGCGAGGCACTCGCCGCCGAGCTGGAGAAGTCCGGCGTCCAGGCCCGCTTCATCAAAACCGATCTTGCCGACGTCGAGCAGGCACGCAACTCGGTGCTGGAAACCATCTCCGTGTTCGGACGGCTCGACTGCGCCGTGAACGCCGCCGGCCTCACCACCCGCGGAACCATGCTGGACACCACACCGGAACTCTTCGACGCGCACATCGCCGTCAACCTGAAGTCACCGTTTTTCATCATGGCCGAAACGATCAAACACCTCCGTGAACGCGGAGCTTCCGGCAGCATCCTGAACATCATCTCCATCGCCGAACTCGGCGGCCAGCCCTACCTGGCGCCCTACGTGGCGGCGAAGGCCGGGCTGGCAGGCGCCACCCGGAACGCCGCCCACGCGCACCGCTGGGACAAGATCAGGATCAACGGCCTGGACATCGGCTGGACGGCCACCGACGGCGAATCCGAAACCCAAAAGAAGTTCCACGGGGCAGGAGACAACTGGCTGGAAAAAGCCAACGCCTCCGTGCCGATGGGCAAGCTCGGCCAAGTGGACGAGATCGCCGAATTTGCAGTTTTTCTCCTCTCCAGCAGGAGCGGAGTGGTCACCGGCTCGGTCATTGACTGGGATCAGAACGTACTTGGAGGATCAGATTGAGCACCATCACCAGCCGCCTTGCCGCCGCCCCCATCTCCTGGGGCGTGTGTGAAGTCCCCGGGTGGGGCCACCAGCTTGAGGCAGACCGCGTCCTGTCCGAGATGACCGCCCTGGGCATCACCGCCACGGAATTCGGCCCGGCAGGCTTCCTGCCCGAGGAAGCAACCGCACGCGCTGAGGTGCTGCAGCGGCACAACCTGCAGGCCATCGGCGGATTCTTCCCGATCATCCTGCACGATGCCGCCAAGGACCCGCTCAAGGCCGTGGCGGCCGAACTGGACGCCTACCAGGCGGCAGGGGCGAGCATCATGGTGCTGGCAGCGGAAACCGGCGTCGCCGGTTATGACCAGCGGCACGAGCTCGACGCCGATGGCTGGCACCTGTTCGGCCGGAACCTGGACACCATCGTCAAGGCCGCCGCCGATCAGGGCATCCAGGCAGTGGTGCACCCGCACGTGGGCACCATGATCGAGACGACGTCGGACGTCAACCGTGTCCTGAACGACACCGCCGCGAACCTCTGCCTGGACACCGGCCACCTGCTCATCGGCGGCACGGACCCCGGCCAGCTCGCCCGGGACTACGCCGCACGCATCGGCCACACGCACCTCAAGGACGTACGCAGGGCCGTCGCGGAGCGGGTCCAGAAGGGTGAAATCTCCTACACCGACGGCGTCAAGACCGGAATGTATGTCCCCCTTGGCCAGGGGGACGTGGGAATTGCCGACATCGTCCTGCACCTCCTCGAGGCTGGCTATGGCGGTTGGTTCACGATGGAACAGGACACCATCCTCGAAGCCGCGCCGGCAGGCGACGGGCCCGTCCGGGATGTCCGGCAGTCCGTGGCGTTCCTCCGTGAGCTGGAAGCCGGGCTCGCCACATGAGCGCGGTGCGCTGGGGCGTCCTCACCACCGCCCGCATCGCCCAGGACAAGTTCCTGCCGGCCATGCAGAAGGCCCGCAACGCAACCGCCGCGGCGATCAGCAGCCCCAACGGCCGCGCCGCCGAGGTCGCTGCCCGCTTCGGCATCCCGGCCGTCTACTCATCGCATGAAGAACTCCTGGCTGATCCGGCCATCGAGGCCGTCTACCTGCCGTTTCCCAACGGACTGCACGCCGAATGGATCATCGCTGCGGCGGAGGCGGGCAAGGACATCCTCTGCGAAAAGCCGCTGGTGGGCAGTCTCGAGGACTACGCCCGCGTCGTCGAGGCCTGCGGGCGGAACGGGGTGAGCCTGATGGAGGCGTTTATGTACCGTTTCCATCCGCAGCACCAGAAAGTCCGGGAGTTCATCGACGCGGGCCGGATCGGCCCGATTGTCTCGATGCACGCGCGGTTCCACTTTGTGATGGACCGCAGCCCGGGGGAGGTCCGGCTGCAGGCGGGACTTGAGGGAGGCGCCGTCAATGACGTCGGATGCTACGCCGTCGACATCATGAACATGGTGATGGGGCGGGCTCCCGTCAGCGTGTACGCCAAGGGAACCAGCCCGGCTGACCCCGTGGAGACCACCGTCGCCGCGATCCTGGATTATGACGGCGTCATCGGAACTTTGGACTGCGGCTTTGAAGGACCCCGCGTGAACACGTTCCAGATCATCGGCACCAAGGGGCAGATCACGCTCGACAACGCCTTTGACCCGAATCCGGGGGACGCGGCCCGCGTGACGGTTTCGCTTCGGGATGGCAGTACGGAGGCCTTTGATGTCATCGAGGACCCGTTCAAGGTCGAAATTGAACGGTTCAGCATCTGGGCCCGCGACTCCGGGCAAGAGGTTGTCCATCAGGAACTGACGGAGCAAAACCTGGCCGTCCGCCTCGCCCTCCATGAATCCCTCGCCGCAGGACTCCCACGGAACGTCGAACCGGTGCACGCGGTGGAACACCACTTACTACAGGAGCAGTAACCATGACTTTCATCAACCACTTCATCAGCGGATCCGAGGCCTCAGGTTCGGGAACCGACACCAAGCCTGTCTACAACCCCGCCACGGGCGCCATCACCGCGGAGCTGCGGCTGGCCAACCAGGCGGACCTCGACACGACAGTCGCTGCGGCGAAGGCCGCGGCCGTCACCTGGGGCGACATTTCCCTGGCCAAGCGCACGGCCGTGCTGTTCAAGTTCCGGGAGCTTGTGGCATCCCACGTGGACGAGCTGGCCGCGCTGATCACCGCCGAGCACGGCAAGGTCCTGTCCGACGCGAAGGGCGAGATCGGTCGCGGCCTGGAGGTTATCGAGTTCGCGTGCGGCATCCCGCAGCTGCTCAAGGGGGAATACTCGGACCAGGTCTCCACCGGCATCGACGTGTTCTCCTTCCGCGAGCCGATCGGGGTCGTCGCCGGCATCACCCCGTTCAACTTCCCCGTGATGGTGCCGCTGTGGATGGCTCCGATGGCGATCGCCACCGGCAACGCGTTCATCCTCAAGCCCTCCCACCGCGTCCCGTCCGCGGCCATGCTGCTCGCCGATCTTTTCAAGCAGGCCGGCCTGCCCGACGGCGTGTTCCAGGTCCTGCACGGTGACCGGGAAGTGGTCTCCGGCCTCCTCACCCACCCCGACGTGGACGGCATCTCCTTCGTGGGGTCCACCCCGGTGGCCAAGCACATCAATGAAGTGGCCACCGCACACGGCAAGCGCGTCCAGGCCCTGGGCGGGGCGAAGAACCACGCCATCGTGCTGCCCGACGCCGATCTGGACAACGCCGCCGACCATCTGGCCGCCGCCGCGTTCGGCTCCGCAGGCCAGCGCTGCATGGCCATTTCCGTCGCCGTCGCCGTCGGAGATGCTGCAGATCTGCTGGTCAAGAAGGTCGAGGAGCGCGCCGTCGCCGTTCGGGTCAAGAATGGCACCGAACCCGACGCCGACATGGGCCCGGTCATCAGCGCGGACTCCAGGAACTTCATTGTCAAGACCATTGCCGAGGCGGAAGCCGCGGGCGCCGCGATGGTGGTGGACGGCCGCGACCTGGTGGTGCCCGGCCATGAGGAAGGCTTCTGGGTTGGCCCCACCGTCATCGACCACGTCAAGACCGAAATGAGCGCGTACACCGAGGAGATCTTCGGACCGGTCCTCGTCGTCGTCCGGGTCGAGGACCTGGATGCCGGAATCGCCCTGATCAACGCCAACCCCTACGGCAACGGCACGGCGATCTTCACCTCATCCGGTGCTGCGGCCCGGAAGTTCCAGCGCTCCGTGGATGTCGGGATGATCGGCATCAACGTGCCGCTGCCGGTTCCGGTTGCCTACTACTCCTTCGGCGGCTGGAAGGCGTCCCTGTTCGGCGACAAGCACATCTACGGTCCCGAAGGCGTCTCCTTCTACACCCGCGGCAAGGTGGTCACCTCACGCTGGCCCGAGGCAAGCCACGCGTCCGGCGCTTCGTACAACTTCCCTTCCAACTGAGCGCCGGGGAACCTCGTAGTCAGTGAATGCACGTAGCGGCCCGCCGGCTGATGCCGGCGGGCCGCTACGGGCGGGCTGCTAATACGGGGGTTCCGATGACGGGCGGACCGTTTACATGATGCCGGTCGGCACCAGCAGGGCCCAGGCCAGGGCGGGTGCCACCAGCACCACGCCGCCGGCGTACATCATCAGCTGCTTGTAGACGCGCTGCCGGTCGTCAGCGCGGGCGTTGGCAACCACCAGTGCACCGTCGGTGGAGAACGGGGAGACGTCCACCACGGTGGCGGCGATGGCGAGGGCGGCAACGGTTCCGGAAGCACTGAGGGAACTGGTGGCGAGCAGCGGGCCGGCCAGGGGGATGAACGCGGTGAGCAGTGCTGTGGAGGATGCGAAGGCCGAGCCGACGCCGATGACGTAGCAGAGGACCAGGGCGATGAGCAGGGGTGCGCCCAGTGCGAGGGCCTGCTCGGCGAGGGTGTCGATGACGCCTACGTGCTGGAGCAGGGAGACGTAGGTGATCATGCCGGCCACGAGCAGGACGGTGGACCAGGAGATGCCGCCGATGAAGGTCTGGTGTTCCTTGATGTTCACGAATGCCAGCAGGAGACCGGCGGCGAGGGCCACAAAGCCGATCGGCATGTGGAAGCCCAGGGTGCACACCAGCATGACGGCGATCAGGGCCAGGGTGAGGATCTGCTGGCCGTGGGGACGGCCGGTGCGGGAGGTGTCAACGTCGGCGTGCTGGCCGCCTTTGCCGTCGCGCAGCTTGCCCAGGAGGGCGAACAGGGCCACGGTGAGGGCGGAGAGGATGAGATTCAGGGCGAAGCTGGCCGCGAAGAGCGAGCCTTGGTCGATGGCGAAGCCGTTCTTTACCGAGATGTCGTGGACCAGCACGCCGGCTACGGACAGCGGGGAGAAGCCGCCGGCGTGGGCGCCGTTGATGATGAACGCGCCCATCAGGACGGGGTGGATGCGGGACTCGTAGGCGAAGCCGATGGCAGCGGGTGCCAGCAGGGCGACGGCGGCCGGGGAGAAGGTGCCCAGCGACGTCAGGGCGGCGGCGATAAGGAAGAACACCCAAGGAAGCAGCATCGTCTTGCCGCGGACGAGGCGCACACAGGTCTGGACGATGATATTGATGGTGCCGTTCCGCTGCGCCATGCTGAAGAAGTAAGTGACGCCGATGATCGTCAGGACGATGCTGGCGGGGAACTCTTCGAGGATCTGCTTGTCGCTCATGCCGAGCATGAAGTACCCGACGCCAAAGGAGGCCACCAGGCCCATCACCCCGATGTTCAGCGGCCATTTTGTGGCGACGACGAACATTACGACGAGGATGACCAGGGGGATGATCTGGGTGGCGGTCATGGTCGGCTCCGATTCCGGGGTGGCTGCCGGGTTGAAGATGGCACCCCCGAACACGAGGGCGACCAGACCCAGGATCGCGGTCGCGGCTACCGCTATCAGCAGGATACGGCGGCTGGGACGCTTGGCAGGGACTTTCCGGGTATCGCGCTCTGCTTCGGAAGCAGGCTCGTAAATGGTTTTAGTCATGATCTTGGCTCCTCATTGAGTGGCTGATGCGAGTGAGGCTTCGACGGCGTTGCCGAGGGCCTCGGGGAGGTGGATGACTGTGGTGGCAATGGTGCGGGCAGTCCGGTCGACGCCGACCAGCAGAGTCCCGTCGCGCTCCTCGCTCCAGGTCTCGATCACCCCTGCAGGGGTGCGAAGCCGCAGCGTGGCCCGCGGGGTGTCGCCGGTGATGCTGCTGAGTACGGTGCCCGGTGTCCGTGCGGCGAGAGTCAGGGCGACGCTCCCGGTGATGGCCAGGGCCGGGTGGGGCTTGCCCATCGAGAGCATCATGACGTTGACGTCGCTGTCCGCGTCCGGCTGGGCGGGGGAGGCGACGATCGCGAGCTTGGGGATGGCGCGGGCGGCAGCGGCAACGGTTGGTGCCAGCCCCATCCGGACGGCTGCCTGGCGACGGATGTGCTCCAGCGTTTCCAGCTGCAGTTCCACCCCGGCTGCCCAGCTGTCGTACCGGGCGGGGTCAAGGCCGAGCTCATCAGCGCGGACGATCACCACCGGGGCGCCGGCGTCGACCATTGATACAGTCCAGCGCGTTCCGCCCGCGGTTATCGTGTCGGTGGCGGCGCCGGTGGGCAGGAGATTTCCAGTGGTCTTGCCGGCCGGGTCCTGAAAGCCGAGTCCCACCCGGTAGCCCGGAAACGCAACCCCGGGCATGTGCGCGTCCGGAACGATGGGCAGGGCCCCTGCGGGAGTGGCCACGCGCTGGATGATGATCTGGCCGGTGTTCGTGTTGCGGGTGACGATCCGGGTGACGTCTCCGCGGGGGACCACCCACCCCTTTTCAATCGCGTAAAGTCCCACCACCGCGGAGCAGTTCCCGCAATTGCTGCCCCAGTCCACCGCGGCCTCTTCGATGCCGACCTGGGCGAAGGTGAACTCGACGTCGACATCCGCATCGGACGGCCGCCGAAGGATCATGGCTTTGCTGGTGGTCGACGTTGCCCCGCCGACACCATCAATCTGCCTGTGGTCGGGACTTCCGAACAGCCGGGGAAGCAGCTCATCCAGGCTGGTGCGGGTCTGGTCCAGGTGCTCCGTTTCGAAGACCCAGCACTTGCTGGTGCCTCCGCGCATCCATTCAGCTTCTATCTTCATTGTCTTTCCCACATCTCTCGGGCCGCGCATTCGGTTCAGGGGCCTGATAAGAGAATGAGCCGAATCACATATGAAGACAATGTTCAATATGTGAGGGACTATGTAGGTTTGCTTCAATCATTGTGGGGTCAACGCTAGAGAACGGCCAGCCGGTCAATTCACGGCACTATATGCCGCTGCTGGCACGCCGATCTGCGGACAACTGCATAGAATGAACCAATACAACAGAAGGGTGAAGTTTTGCTTCACGATGAGAGCCAAGAATTATTCGACATCCGCCGCCTGGCCCTGCTGGTTGAGGTCGTGGAGCAGGGCTCCATCACCGCTGCGGCTGATTTGATGATGTACACGCCGTCGGCCGTTTCCCAGCAGCTGCGGAAGCTGGAGCAGGAAGTGGGGCAGCCCCTGCTCAACCGCCGCTCCCGGGGAGTAGTGCCCACCGAGGCCGGGCAGGTGCTGGCCGGGCACGCCCGCAGGATCATCGGTCAGATGCGGGCAGCTCAATCTGACCTGGACCAGATCGCCGGCCTCAGGCGCGGTTCCCTGACCGTGGGAACGTTTCCCACCCTCGCCGGATCATTTTTGCCCGTTGTCATCCGGGCCTTCAAGAAGCGGTACCCGGCAATTGGCCTCTCGGTGCGCAGCGCGCGCTTTGACGAACTGGTGTCAGACCTCCAGTCCGGCGTCACCGGACTGTGCCTGCTCTGGGACTATCCCTGGAATAGGTTCCACGACGACTCCATCCGGGTAACAGAAGTCTTCCAGGAGAGCACAGTAATCCTCGTAGCCCGCGGGCATCCGCTTGCTGACCGGGATGAGGTGAAGATGGAGGAGCTGCGGAAGGAGTCCTGGATAGTTCGCGCGGAGGCCCACCCGGTGGTTGAGGTCCTGCAGCGCTCGGCGCACGACGCCGGATTCGAGCCGACGATCGGCTTCCTGGCCAACGACTACCAGGAGGCCCAGGCCATGGTCAGTGTCGGCATGGGCGTGGCCATGGTGCCCAAAACCGCAGTGGCCCTCCAGCACCCCGACGTGCGGGTCATCAGTCTCGGTGCTGCGGCCCCCATGCGGCGCGTATTGCTGGCCCAGCGCCAGGACAAGGTCTATGCCCCGGCAGAGGTCGCCTTCCACTCCACTCTCCTGGAAATCGCCCGGGAGCACGTGGGCGACTACCTCTAGGGAGAGCTGCGACGGGTCATGAGGCGACGATCCGTTGGACAGCTTCACGGACAGTGCTGACCGGCATGGGCTTGAGGGAGAGCGCCCGGTGGATGGTCAGGCCTTCAATCAAGGCGTCAAGCATTAAGGCCGTATCTGGCTCGAAGTGGCGTTCGAGGGCCCTGCGGCTGCGCGCCATCCAGGCGTTGGTGATGGTGCGTATCTCGGGCCGGCGGGCAGCCAGGGAGTACAACTCGTACGTGGCCACCATCGCTTCACGCCGGTTCAGTACGGTGCCGGTGATCAGTCCGACGATCGCCTCCACCGCCTCCACTGGGGTCCGGGCCTGCATCATGGCCTGATCGAAGGCATCGGCGGCGTGCTCGGCCAGCCGGGTGAAGGCGGCCTCCAGCAATTCGTCCATGCCGGCAAAGTGGTAGGTCATGGAGCCCAAGGGAACCTCCGCGGCCGCGGCAACACGCCGGTGGGAGGTCCCGGCAACGCCGTGCTCGGCGATTACTGCCAGAGCTACATCGATGAGCCGTTCCCTGCGGTCGGGATCGTGCCGGCGCTGGCGGTGCCCCGGCGGCGTGCCGGTAGCGGCATTGGCCGACGACGGCGTCATGCCGGGTCGATCGGATCGGTCTCGTTGAGGTGCCGAACCACGCGGGCGGGGTTGCCCACCACCACGACGTTCGCCGGGACCTCGCGTGTGACCACGGCGCCGGCGCCGACGACGGAGTTTTCCCCCACGGTCACGCCGGGCAGGATGATTGCCCCGCCGCCAATCCAGACGTTGTCCCCGATGGTGATGGGCTTCGCGCCTTCAACTTTCGCGCGGCGCGGTTCGGGAGCTACCGGGTGGGTGGGCGTCAGTAGCTGGACGTTCGGTCCGATCTGAACGTCATCGCCAATGGTGATGCGGGCGACGTCGAGGGCCGTCAGGTTGTAGTTGATGAACGTCCTGGCCCCAATGGAGATGTAGCTGCCGTAATCCACGCGAAGCGGCGGGCGCACTTCCGTATCTGCGCCCAGTGAGCCCACGAGCTCCGCCAGGATCGCGTTGCCTGCTGCCGGGTCGGATGGCCAGGTCTGTTCGAAGCGGAACGACAGCTCGATGGCCCGGCGGTTCGCAGCCGCCAAATCCGGATCGTCGGCGATGTAGTCGTCACCGTCCAGCATCCGCTGACGCATGCTGCGGCCGTCGTCGATCAAGTGCTTGTTCTCCATGGCTCTCCTTTGGCGAAATCGGTTAGGTACAACCGTACATTACATGTGTACGGCCGTACCTATGGGTGGCTAAAGGCAGTACGTACGAGGAGTATGATTTACGCCGTCGGCCAACGCATAAGGTCCTTGCCCGTCAACACCACGCCCCGCCACGAGCAGCCGGGCCAACCCCTGAAAGGTCACTATGGAAGCGCTGTGGGAAATCGCCGGCTGGTCGGGCGCGGCTCTCATTCTGAGTGCCTATCTGTCGGTGTCCATGGGCTGGTTGAAGGCCGGCAGACGCTTCCAGACGGCGAACCTCATTGGCGCCTGTGCCTTCATTGTTAATGGTGCGGTCCACGAGGCGTGGCCTTCCGTGGTCACGAATATTGCCTGGTTCCTCATTTCCGGCATCGCGCTTCTTCGCATGCGATCCGCGGGCCAGCCGTCTGTGACGGCTCCTGACGAGACGCAGGTCCAGTTCCCCGGCGTCCCTGACACGACCGGCCAGATTGCTGTTGTTCAGGCCATTACGGCTGCCGTTCAGGGTGACGTCGAGGGACGCGCGGCCGCATGCGAAGCCAGCCTGCGCGACAGCCACGCAGCGGACTCCGCGCGCGTAAAACACTGACGCAAACAAGTTCACGCTCAGGGACGGGAAAGTCACCGAGGTCAACGAGTTTCAAGAGGACACGGCCAAGGCTTCCGAATTCTGGGCTTGACGTGGAGGGTCTGGTCGACGGCGCAGACGCATACTGTTCTGTCCGCCGCCGGTGACGGCGTCTACGAGCCCGCTGCCGACGATTCTTCCCTGCTGCCGGATGTCCACGGTGGCGCGGTGAGCTCACACCAGTCGTCGATGCGTCGCTGCGTCATGTGGTGGTCCCTCCGTGGCCACCCAGCCCGGTGCAACGGCGTAGGCCGGGATATTCTCCTTGGTGTGGGACGCGTAGCCCCCGGCCGGGTTCTGCGTAAAGGCAACGACGGCGGCCGTGGACACGTTGTAGGCGATGTGCTCTGGCGCCGGATACAGGCCGCACTGGGAGTCGTTGTTCACGATCCGGCCGGCGACGACGGCCGGACTCACCTGCCGCTGTGTGGGGGTGCTGGCTTTGGAGCGTATTTACCTGCGTGAACCGGTCGCAGCATGAATGTCAGACCCTCCCACTAGCCTGAAAGTATCCGGCGGCGGGGAGGTCGGAAGTGGTTTCTCGGAGGAGGTGCGGTATGGAAGTTCAGGCGTTCGTTACCGATGACGAGACATGGGTTCCTGCCGTCGCATTCACGGAGCGCTGGGATTCGCCCCTGACCGGCACGGTCAGCTTCCCGCTTCCCTCTTTCCTGACGGCCGACGAAGCGCTGGAGGTGGCGGGGGCCGCCGACCGGCTCATCGCTTGGGGAACCGCCGTGAAGTACGGCGCCCTGGCCCGGGTCGAAGAAGCGGTCGGCGAAGATGCTCCACCGCGGCAAGAGGCCCAGCCGGTACGGTTTGGCGGGGAAGAAGTCCGTGCGCTGGCCGTCGCCGAAGTGTCCACTGCCTGTGCCCTCTCGGAGGGCACTGCCGCACGCTCATTGAGAGATGCAGCGGATCTGGCGACGTCCCAGTGGGAAGTCCTGGAAGCGCTTGAGGCGGGCAAAATTTCCGACGCGCACGCCCGGATCATCCTCGACCAGGCCCGTTCCCTTCCTCCCGGGCAGGCCGAAAAATTTGCATCAGCGGCCCTGCAGCGCACGCGGACGCGGCAGGGGCGCCGCCGCACACCGTCCGAATTGCGCGCCTGCCTGAGGCGGCTGCGCGAGCACCTCCACCCCGAAAGCCTCACGGCCCGCAAAGAGTCTGCGCAGCGGGAGCGCGGTGTATGGTTTTCCGCCGAGCCTGACGGAATGTGCACGCTGTCCGCGTATCTCACGGCGGACGTCGGGATGGCGATCTACAACGGACTCGATCGCGATGCGCGGCAGGCCAATGCGCGGGCTGCAGAGCTCAGAAGCCTTCCAGGGCACGGCACGGCTGAATCCCGCGCCGCTTCCGGGGTTGGCGGTGCTTCCGATTCCGGCTCCACTTCCGATTCCGGCACATTGTCAGAGCTTCGCGCTGATGCTCTGGCGTACCGTCTTTTTGGTGGCTCTGACGAGCTCTTTGGTGGATCTGACGGGGAGGAATCCGGAGCATTCCGTGCCGAAGTCAGCGTGACCATTCCCGTCAATAGTGTTCTCGGCGGCCAGGACATTGAAATGGCTGAGCTTGAAGGCTACGGTCCCCTCGATGCTGCCACGGCGCGGCGCTTGGCGGCCCTAGCTCCCACATGGCAGCGGCTATTGACCGACTTCACCACGGGCCAGGCCCTGGGCGTTGGCCGAGCGGCCTACCGTCCGCCGAAGGCTCTGCGCCGGTATCTGTATTCTCGTGACGGCACCTGCCGATTCCCCGGATGCATGCGTCGGGCCACCGCCTGCGAACCCGATCACACCATCGAGTGGCAGGACGGCGGTACTACCGACGCCGGCAACCTGGCATTGCTTTGCCGACGCCACCATGCGCTGAAGTCCATCGGCGCCTGGAGCTATAGACAGTCGTCACCCACGGGGGATCTCGAGTGGTGTTCACCGCTGGGCCGGGAATATTCCACCGAACCAGCGAACGTCGGCAAGGTTGTTTATCCGCTCCAGCAGCCAGAGCCGCCGCCGTTCTAGGCATGCCCCGTTTGATACCTCAGTCCAGCGCGTCGATCTGGCCTGTCTGGATGCCTTCCACCGACTTCACATACGCGCGGCCAACGGTATCGGCAGGCACCTGCGAGCATCCGGGAAAGCCTGGCCGAGGACCTTGGCCGCGACCACCGGGGTACCGCCATTTTCCCCGAGCCCCGCGCGCCATGGACAACCCCATCCACCAGGCCTAAACTTGCTGCGCTGGGACCCCGACAATGGTGTTGGAAAGGGTTCGCGATGGGAAATCAGGAAGACGCCGCACTGGTGCGGCGCGGCTATGAAGCCTTCAATTCAGGGGACATAGAAACGCTCAAAGGCCTCTTCGCCCCTGATGCGGTCTGGCGCGTCGGCGGAAGCGGCGGCCTCGCGGGGGTCAAACAAGGGCCAGACGAGATCTTGGCGTATTTCGGTGAGCTGTTTTCGCGGTCAGGCGGCACGGCAAAAGCTGAACTTCAGGATGTCATCGCCGGTGAGAGCCACACGGTCGCCCTGCAAACTGCTCAGGCACAGCGGAGCGGCCAGTCCATGGAGCAGCACGGCGTCATCGTCTTCACGCTCAGGGACGGGAAAGTCACCGAGGTCAATGAGTTTCAAGAGGACACGGCCAAGGCCGCCGAGTTCTGGTCTTAACGGCTGTATCAGGAAGCGTGCTCCGGGCCGGCCGCGTCTGCGACCGGCCCGGACGCATTCATCAGCGCAGGTCGAAGCGGTCCAGCTCCATGACCTTCACCCAGACGGCCACGAAGTCCTTGACGAACTTCTCCCCGCCGTCATCGCTCGCGTAGACCTCTGCCAGGGCCCGGAGCTGGGAGTTGGAGCCGAACACCAGGTCCACGGGCGTGGCGGTCCACTTCAGCTCCCCGGTGGCGACGTCGGTGATCTCGTAGACGTTCTCCTCCGATTCCGATGCCTTCCACTTGCTCCCTGGGGAGAGCAGGTTGACGAAGAAATCGTTCGTCAGCGTCTGGGGCCTGTCGGTGAGGACACCGTGGGTGGAGCCCCCGACGTTGGTGCCGAGGGCGCGCATGCCGCCCACCAGCACCGTCATCTCCGGGGCGGAAAGATCCAGCAGGTACGCCTTGTCCAGCAGGAGGGTCTCCGGCTGGAGCTTCTCGCCGGCGCGTACATAGTTGCGGAACCCGTCCGCCCGCGGCTTCAGGTACTGGAAGGACTCGACGTCGGTCTGGTCCTGGGCGGCGTCGGTGCGTCCCGGCCGGAACGGCACGGTGACGTCGAAGCCGGCATCCTTCGCGGCCTTCTCCACCGCCGCGCAGCCGCCGAGGACGATCAGGTCTGCCAGTGAGACTTTCTTGCCCCCGGTCTGGGCGGAGTTGAACTGCTGCTGCACCGTCTCAAGCGCCTGCAGCGCCGTCGAAAGCTGCTCGGTTTCGTTGGTCTCCCAGCTGCGCTGGGGCTCCAAACGAATGCGCGCGCCGTTGGCGCCGCCGCGCCTGTCGGTCTTGCGGTAGGTGGACGCGGCGGCCCATGCCGTGCCCGCGAGCTGCGAGACGGACAGGCCCGAGTCCACCAGTTTCGCCTTGAGCGAGGCGATGTCCTGCTCGTTGATGAGTTCGTGGTCCACGTCCGGGACAGGGTCCTGCCAGAGCTGGGCCTCCGGGACCCAGGGCCCGAGCATGTGGGGGCCGACGGGGCCCATGTCGCGGTGCAGCAGCTTGTACCAGGCCTTGGCAAACGCGAGCGCGAAGTCGTCCGGGTTCTCCAGGAAGCGCCGCGAGATCTTCTCGTAGGCCGGGTCCACGCGCAGCGCGAGGTCTGTGGTGAGCATCGTGGGCCGGTGCTTCTTTCCGGGATCGTGGGCGTCCGGGATGATCTCCTCCGCGTCCTTGGCCACCCACTGGTGCGCTCCCGCGGGGCTCTTAACAAGCTCCCACTCGTGCGCGAACAGGATCTCGAAGAAGCGGTTGCTCCACTCGGTAGGCCGATCCGTCCAGGTAACCTCCAGGCCGGAGGTGATGGTGTCAGGGCCGTTGCCGGTCCCGTAGGTGCTGAGCCAGCCCAGGCCCTGCGTCTCGAGGTTGGCGGCCTCGGGCTCGGGGCCCACGTGCGCGTCGGCGTCGCCAGCCCCGTGGGTCTTGCCGAACGTGTGGCCGCCGGCGATCAGCGCCAGGGTCTCTTCGTCGTTCATCGCCATGCGCTTGAAGGTCTCGCGGATGAACGCCGCGGCCGCGAGCGGGTCCGGGTTGCCCATCGGACCCTCGGGGTTGACGTAGATCAGGCCCATCTCCGTGGAGCCGACCTCCTCCGACATCTGGCCCTCACCTATGTACCGCTCATCGCCGAGCCAGGTGTCCTCCGGTCCCCAGAAAATCTCCTCGGGCTCCCACACGTCTTCGCGGCCGAAAGCGAAGCCAAAGGTTTTGAAGCCCATGGACTCGAGGGCGACGTTCCCTGCCAGGACAATCAGGTCGGCCCAGGAAAGCTTTTGGCCGTACTTCTGCTTGACGGGCCAGAGCAGCCGCCGGGCCTTGTCCAGGTTGGCGTTGTCCGGCCAGCTGTTCAGCGGCGCGAAGCGCTGGCTGCCGTCCCCGGCGCCACCGCGGCCGTCATGGACGCGGTAGGTGCCGGCCGCATGCCAGCTGAGGCGGATCATGAGGCCGCCGTAGTGGCCGAAGTCCGCGGGCCACCAGTCCTGGGAGGTGGTCAGGACCTGGGTGATGTCCTGCTTGAGTGCCTCGACGTCGAGCTTCTGGAACTCCTCCCGGTAGCTGAACGTGGGGCCGAGCGGGTTGCCCGCCTGGTTGTGGGCGTGGAGCACGGAGAGGTCCAGCTGGTTCGGCCACCAGTCCGCGACCGTGCGGGGCCGGTGCCCCTTGGGCTGCGGCGAATCGATCGCCGGGTTCTCGCTCTCGCTGCCGTGCGAGGTCACGCTGCCGTGGGCCACCGGGCAGCCGCCCTCGACCTTGCTGTCCAGGCCTTGGGCACTTCCAGGGGTGGGGATCGGGGGGTGTTCCGGGCGATCGGTCATGAGCTTCCTTCCATCTGGCCGAGGCCGTGGAGCGGACTCGGGCGGCCGGTTCAACCTTCCCATTTGACCACAGACGGGAGGGCCGGGGGAGACCCCCTACGCCGTCAGAACGCGCAGCGCTGCTGGCCGCATACAGGCTTAGGAACCCTGCAAACTTGGTCAGCCGACCGAAAGGCTGCCACTGCATTTGGGTAGCCTTCCATATTTCGCGGGAGCCTGCCTCGATAACATGAGGTGTCCGGACAGAGCGGTCCGGCCCAGCTCGATGCAGAAGGAAGCCCATGGCAGCGGTGACGGTGGACGATATCCTCTCGGATCTCCCCCTGGGTTTCGCCAGCCTCATCCTGAGGCCTGGCCCGGCCGTCTCTGCGATCGACCGGTTCCTGATAGTGGATGCGGAAGATGAAACGTCCGACGGCGGCGCGGCCTTTGTCCTGCTGATCGGCGTCCGCGGCCGCTCGGCTTTGCCCGCCCTGCGGCGGCTCCTGAAGAACCCTCCGCCGGTGGTGGCCGTCAAGGGTAGACGTGAAGAGCTTGCCGAAGCTGAAGAGCTGCTGCGCGACGCCGGCACGGGCCTGCTCCTGGTGGATCCGGGGGCTGATTGGGACCGGCTGCTGTCGATCGCCAAGGACCGCATCCAGCCGCGCAGCTACCAGAGCGAAGTGCTGACGCTGCTGGAAGAGGACCTGTTTGCCATCGCCCAGACCACCGCCAGGCTCACATCCAGCCACGTGCTCATCGAAGATGCCGCCAATAAGGTGCTGGCATACTCCACCGTTTCGAACGACATCGACGAGCTGCGCAAGGCCTCCATCCTCGCCCGGCGCGGTCCGCGTAAATACGAGCTGCTGCTGAAGGACCTGGGCGCCTACCGTGAACTGCACAGGACCCGGCTGCCGGTGCGGGTACCGGCCCGGCCCCAGGACGGGCTGCGGGAACGGGTGGCCGTCACACTGTTCGCCGGCGACCGGATCATGGGCTACATCTGGCTGCAGGAAACCGGGGACGGCTTCGGCCCGGACGTTGATTATGTGCTGAAAGGATCTGCTGCCCGGGCCTCGTCCGAGCTGATCCGTCACCGCAACCAGCAGTCTATGCACATGCGCGAGGACCGCATTGTGCGGATCCTGTCAGGTTCGGCGGAAGCCGCGGCCAGTGCCCACAGCGAGAAGATCTCCGCCGAGCGCCCGGCCGCACTGATCCTGGTCGGAATGCCCGATTCCGAAGCCCAGGCCGACGACGCAGCACTGAAGCACGGCGAACTCGCCAACCTGGCGTCCATCCACGCGGCCGCCTACAAGCCGTCCGCCGTCGTCGGCCAGTTCAAGGGCGACACCGCCGTAATTGTCCCCGGCCTGCAGTCAACGTCCGCGGAGCCCGGGCTGCGGAGCCTGGCCGAGGCCATCATCCGGGATGCCGTCAAGCACCTCGGCATCAGCCCGTTCGCAGCCGTCGGTCCGGTAGCACCGGATCTGCTGTCGCTGCACACAACCACCCGCATCACCGAGGCCCTGTTGAGGTGTGTGGGCACGTCTCCGGACCGGGGCGTTGCCACGGTGGACGACTTCGAGGGAGAGATCCTCTTCCGCGAAGCGGTTCAGAATTTCACGTCCTCCCCGTTCCGGCACCGCGGTCTTTCGGCCCTGCTGCGGCAGGACACCGAACTCGCGGAGACCCTGCACGCGTACTTCGAAGCCTCGCTCGATGTCGCCGAGTGCGCCAGTCGGATGGGGCTGCACAAGAACACCGTCTACTACCGGATCAGCAAGGCATCCCGGGCGACTGGGCTGGACTTCGGCAGCCCGCGGGACTCGCTGGTGGCCCTGCTCCACATCCAGGAATGGGCCAGCGCACCTACACAACAATCGGGCAGGAAATGACCACAGCACTTAAAGCACCGCCGCTGCACGAGATACTTGCCGACATCGTCCGCACCCACAGGCCACAGCGGGAAACCGGGTCTGTCCCGGCCAACATCCCCATCCTGGCAGCAGTACCCTTCGACAGGTTCGGCATCGCCGTCGCCACCACTTCCGGTGAGGTGTTCAGTTCCGGCGATGCCGACGTCCCGTTTTCCATCCAGAGCATCTCCAAAGTGTTCACGCTGGCAATGGCGCTTCGAGGCGACAGCTCAGGAACACTGTGGTCCCGGGTGCTGCGCGAACCGTCCGGCACCTCGTTTAACTCCCTGGTCCAGCTGGAAGTGGAGCACGGCATACCGCGGAACCCTTTCATCAACGCCGGCGCCCTGGTGGTCACCGATCACCTGATGGAAGAAGAGTCCGACGCCGCCACCCAGGTGTTGCGGTTCCTCACCGCCCAGGCTGGCACCACCGGGCCCTTCATCGATGAGGCCGCGGCCGCCAGCGAGCTTTCCAGCAGCAGCCGCAACCTGGCGTTGGCGCACTTCCTCAAGGGCTTCGGCAACCTGAGGCAGGCCGCGGAAGCAGTGGTGGAAAACTACGTCCGCCAATGTTCCATCATGATGACCTGCGTGGAACTCGCCAAGGCGGGACTCTTCCTCGCCCGCGACGGCCACGGAGCACGCGGAACCGTGGTGTCCCGCAGCGACGCGAAACGCATCGGCTCCATCATGCTCACCTGCGGGATGTACGACGCCGCGGGCGAGTTCGCCTACCGGGTGGGCCTTCCCGGAAAAAGCGGTGTGGGCGGCGGGATCCTGGTCATCGTTCCCGGCGTTTGCGCCATTTGCGTCTGGAGCCCGCGGCTGGACGCCAAAGGAAACTCCCTGGCAGGCACCGCCGCTCTGGCCGACCTTTCCGACCGCACCGGCTGGTCCGTTTTCTAACCTGCTTTCTACCCGCCGGTTGCACCCCCCACAACTTCTTCCCAACCCAGCAGGATCTTCTCCGTATCGAAAGGATCAACCATGCCCATCAACCCCAAAGACGAGGTTGTACAGGACCGGAATGTTGCACCCGACCACATCATTGACGGCGGCCACGCGCACGCCACCGAATCGTCCCTCCACGCCGAGGAC
Source organism: Pseudarthrobacter sulfonivorans (assembly GCF_014712225.1). Taxonomy (GTDB): domain Bacteria; phylum Actinomycetota; class Actinomycetes; order Actinomycetales; family Micrococcaceae; genus Arthrobacter; species Arthrobacter sulfonivorans. The sequence continues at coordinate 35,448 of NZ_JACXBW010000023.1, read as the reverse complement.
AAGGGGTACCACAAGAACCTCAAGCCCCGGCAGATCCAGATGATCGCGATCGGCGGCGCCATCGGTACCGGCCTGTTCCTCGGTGCCGGCGGCCGGCTCAATGCCGCCGGCCCGTCGCTGGTCATCGCCTACGCGGTCTGCGGTTTCTTCGCGTTCCTCATCCTCCGGGCACTGGGCGAACTGGTCCTGCACCGCCCCTCCTCGGGCTCGTTCGTCTCCTACGCCCGGGAGTTCTTCGGCGAGAAAGCTGCGTTCGTGTCCGGCTGGTTCTACTGGATCAACTGGGCCACCACCACCATCGTGGACATCACCGCCGCCGCGCTCTACATGAACTTCTTCGGCCACTACATCCCCTGGATGGCCGCGGTCCCGCAGTGGGCCTGGGCCCTGATCGCCCTGCTCGTGGTCCTGGCCCTGAACCTCGTCTCCGTGAAGGTCTTCGGCGAACTCGAGTTCTGGTTCGCGCTCATCAAAGTCGCCGCCCTCGTCATCTTCCTCGTCGTCGGCACCTACTTCGTCATCTTCGGCACCCCCGTGGACGGCCAACAGGTGGGCCTGAGCCTCCTCTCGGACAACGGCGGGATCTTCCCCAACGGCCTGCTCCCCATGATCATCCTGATGCAGGGCGTCCTGTTCGCCTACGCCTCCATCGAACTGGTCGGCACCGCCGCCGGCGAGACCGAAAACCCGGAAAAGATCATGCCCAAAGCCATCAACTCCGTGGTCTTCCGCATCGCCGTCTTCTACGTGGGCTCCGTCATCCTCCTCGCCCTGCTCCTGCCGTACACGTCCTACGAGAAAGGCGTCAGCCCGTTCGTGACGTTCTTCGGCTCCATCGGCATCCAGGGCGTGGACGTCATCATGAACCTCGTCGTCCTCACCGCCGCCCTCTCCTCCCTCAACGCCGGCCTCTACTCCACCGGCCGCATCCTGCGCTCCATGTCCGTGAACGGTTCCGCCCCCAAGTTCGCGTCCCGGATGAACAAGGCAGGCGTCCCCTACGGCGGCATCGCCATCACCGCAGGCGTCTCCCTCCTCGGCGTTCCGCTGAACTACCTCGTCCCGGCCCAGGCCTTCGAGATCGTCCTCAACGTCGCCTCCGTGGGCATCGTCATGACCTGGGCAACCATCGTCCTGTGCCAGATCCAGCTCAAGCGCTGGGCCGACAAAGGCTGGCTCGAACGCCCCTCCTTCCGCATGTTCGGCGCCCCCTACACCGGCTACCTCTCCCTCCTCTTCCTCGCCGGCGTCCTCATCATGGTCTTCATCGACTCACCCCTCACCATGCTCGTCACCGCCATCGCCTCCGCCCTCATGGTTGTGGGCTGGTACGCCTGCCGGACCCGCATCCGTGAAATCGCCGCCACCCGGGAAGGCTTCACCGGCACAGCACCCGTCATCGCCAACCCACCCGCGAAGACCTTCAGATAAACCCGCACCATCCGCTACGAACGCCAAACCAGTCCAAACAGCCAAAGAAAGCCCATGACAACGGAAACCGCAGCAACCCTGACCGCATCCCACACCCTGCCCGCCGCCGTCGGGAACTCTGATCACGGCTCCCGGCCGGCACACCATCCGGAGGTGCCTCATGCCGGCACCGGCCAGGCACTGAAATCAGCCGGGCACGTGATTGTTGATTCGCTGGTGGCCCATGGTGTGGAGCGCACCTATGTGGTTCCGGGCGAGAGCTTCCTGGACGTTCTCGACGGCCTCCACAATTCGGATATTGAAACGATCGTCTGCCGGCACGAGGGCGGCGCCGCCTACATGGCCGAGGCCGACGGGAAAATGAACCAGCGCCCGGGCATAGCAATGGTGACCCGGGGGCCCGGCGCGGCCAACGCGCATGTTGGGCTTCACACCGCATGGCAGGACTCCACCCCCATGCTGCTGTTCGTGGGCCTGATCCCCTTCGCGCACCGGGACCGCGAGGCGTTCCAGGAGTTCGACATCAAGGCCTGGTTCGATACGGGCGCGAAGCGGGTGATGGTCCTTGACCACCCGGAGCGGGCGTCCGAGATCGTTGCCGAGGCTATGTTTGCGGCCATGAGCGGCCGGCCGGGCCCGGTGGTGGTGGGCCTGCCGGAGGACATCATCCGCCAGCAGATTGACCCGGCGCTGCACCCCGCCATTCCGGTGGCGGCAGGCGGCATGAGCACGTCCGACGCCGCCGCCCTTGAGGCTGCGCTGGCCGAGTCACGCAAGCCGCTCTTTGTCACCGGCGGCAACGACTGGACGCAGGAAGCAGCGGACCAGCTGACGGGATGGCTGGAACGGCACCATATCCCGGCGGCAGCTGAATGGCGGACGCAGGGAACGGTCTCCTTCGATTCACCCTCCTATGTGGGCCCGATTGGCTATGGCCGCCCCCGCCCCACCTACGACCTGCTGGAGGAAACGGACCTGCTGGTGTTTGTGGGGACTGTGCCGGGCGATGTGATTACGGACGGCTTCGTCTGCCGGCAGGACTGGAACAAAAAGAACTTCCTTGTCACAGTGGACCCCTCACTCCGTGGCCGGTCGGGTCCCGTCTCGCGGCAAATCCTGGCAAAGCCCGAGGCCTTTGTCCGCGACCTTGTGGGCCTTGACCTGCCGGTGAAGGACGAGTGGAAGGCGTGGACGGACCGGATGCGGGGCGAGCAGGAGCGGTTCGCCGCGCTGCCGCCGGCGGCGCCGGCTGCAGGGCAGGCGAGGATGGATACCTTGATGGCGAACCTGGTGCCCCGGCTGCCCGAGGATTCAATGGTGACGTTCGGCGCGGGGGAGCACACCAACTGGGCGCACCGGTATTTCCCCACGCGACGGTACGCGTCCATGATCAGCGCCCGTAACGGCTCCATGGGCTACTCGGTCCCGTCGGCCATTGCGGCATCGCTGGCCGACCCCCGGCGCCGTGTGGTCACCATCGCCGGGGACGGCGAGTTCCTCATGAACGGCCAGGAGCTGGCCACCGCGGCCCAGTACGGGGCCACGCCGCTGGTGATCGTCATGGACAACCAGGAATACGGCACCATCCGCACCCACCAGGAGCGGCACTACCCCGCACGCGTCTCCGGAACCCAGCTGAAGAATCCGGACTTCGGCCTGATGGCCCGGGCCTTCGGCGGTTATGGGGTCACAGTCACCGAGGACTGTGACGTTCCGGCCGCACTGGACGCCGCCCTGGCGGCCATCGATGAGGACGGCGTCTTCGCCCTCATCCATCTCATCGTGGAACAGCGCGTTAAGGCCTACTGAGCCCAGTGCTGAAAGAGCAGCGGTCGACGGCGGACATCCCGCCGTCGTCCGCGGCTCTGTGACTGGCCAGGCTGAACACCAAACGGTCACCCTGCCAACAAGGGGGTAAAGGGCATCGGGTGGCCGACTCAGCGGCATGGTGTCTTCCTCGGCCGCTTCGGTTCAGTAGCTTACCTGCCACATGTAGCGGCGCCCTTCGAGGGTGTAGCCCCTGGCGGATGCGTAGTGGGCTGCGAGCCGGGCGACCAGTGCGTGGAAGATCAAGGGGAGCGCAAAGCTGCGTTCCTGTTCTGTCAGACCCGGTAGCTCGAAGTGTGCTGCGTCAATGTAGAAGGTCTCGCCACTGTAAGTTTCCAGAAATTTGCGAACCCTTTCGCCCATGGGACGGGTCTTGTCTTCTCCGAGAAACACAATGGTCTTCATGTCCTTGTCGATGACTTCGAAAGGGCCCTGGAAGAATTCGTCGGCATTGATTGTGGCTGCGTGCATCCACTGCATTTCCTGCAGGTAGCACATGGTGAACGTTTCGGCGGCCCCTTGGAGCGGGCCGGACGCCAGGACGTTGGTGACAGGGACGTCCTTCATGGCTGCAGCGATCCTTGAGGCCTCCGGCTCGAAGCTGGCGAGGGCGTCGAAAAGCGCTTTGGGGGTGGCGGTAAGTGCACTGTGCATGAGCGTTGTGTCGAAACCCTGCTGCTTCAGGATGGCCATGGCAATGAGCTGGAGAACGATCTGGCTGCCCTGCCCGGTTGTGGCGACAAACGACGTCGGAAGAGCCTTTGCAAGGGGGCCGTCGGCCTTCAAAGTCACCGCTAACACTGCTGCTCCCACTTCCGCGGCCCACCGGCCCGCCCGGATCGTTTCCGGCGTGTTGCCGGTACCTGAAAGCACCACGACGAGGGAATGTTCGCCGACTCTGGCCGGCGCCCGGTAGTAAAACTCGTCCGAGTTGTAGGTATGCACCGGAACGCTGGAGCGGAGATCCAGGAGGTATTGGCTAGGAACCATAGCGAGGAAAGAACCGCCGGCGCCCACCAGGAAGACTTCACGGATCTCTCGCTGAAGCCCTGAAATGTAGTCGTCGATATCTGGCCAGAGTAGGAGGGCCAACTCCTGGGAGGACACCAGGTCCTCCGGGATCTGGGCTACAGGGCCAGGCCCGATGTATGTTCCGTCAGTCAAAATATCTCCTGTCGTTGAAGGGCTGTCCTTCTCCAAAGGCTCCGAGCCTGGCGCATGTCTGCGCCGCGGCTTTCGAGGCCCGGTCCATGGCTTCAGCGGGATGTGTCCCTTGAAGGATCCGGACCAGAAGGGTGGCGATAAACGTGTCACCGGCACCCAGGGTGTCCACGAGCGTGGTGGGGGCGGCCGCAACTTCGTAGCATCTGTTCCTGCCCACCAGAAGGGCCCCTGCCCCTCCTCGGGTCACGAGCGACCAGGTTGCGCCTTGCTGGGCTGCGTGATGCGCCAGGGCGAGTGCGTCCGCGCGCGTCAGGTCGCCTCCAGAAAAGGAGGCGAGGAAGCAGTGGGGTGCCACGGAGCCGACCAGACGTCCATCCCGGTTCACGGCAAAGTCGAACGACAAACGGGAAGACCCTCCGAGGCGGGGAATCATGTTTTCCAGCCGGCTTGATTCGCTGATGTGGACGGCATCGAAGCGGGACGCTGTGGCGGCGAAATCATCTTGGAAATCAGTGCGCGAAACGCCCAGGCTGGTCGCTCCGAAGTATCTTTCGCCCTCTTGCCGGCGGATGACGCAGTGTGCGGTGCTTCCCGGGCGGGTCAGCAGAAGATCGGTGCATACGTCTTCGCGGGAAAGCGCACCGCGGATCAGGGCTCCGGCGGCGTCTGTGCCGACGGTTCCCGCGTAGGCGCTTCGTGCCGCTGCCCTACGGGCGAAGACCGCAACGTTCACGGCGTTTCCACCCGCAAATATGCGGTTGTCGTCCACGTAGCGGTCCACCACGTTGTCCCTCGCCGTGAGGACGGAAACCATCGTGTCTCCTTAACCGAGAAGGGGAGTGCCGGTACAGGGCGGGCAGGGCGCCGTGGGGCCCTGCCCGCCAATGGCCTAGGAGAACCGCTCAGGACGGAATGTGGCCAGCATGGGGTGGGTGTCCCCGGTGAGGATTTCGCCGGCGAGGAGTTCGCCGGCGATCAGCCCGAGCGTGGCCCCGGAGTGGGTAAAGGCCACGAAGCAGCCGGGGACCTTGCCGAGTTCACCGAAGACCGGTTCGCCGTCGCCGGGGATGGGCTTGTAGCCGATCTTCCAGGAGGCAGGCTTGAGGTCGGGGTTGCCGCCTATGAGCTTGGAGGCTTCATCGGCGAGTTCCTGGACTACGTCATCGGGGATGCTGAATGAACCGTCTGCGTGCTCGGTGATGTGTTCTTCGTACCAGTCGTGGTCCAGTGCGAAGGTGCTGCCGGGGTTGGGACGGACTGCTGCCCGCGGAGTGTTCATCACGGCCTTGACCTCGTGTTCCACGGGTTTGGTCAGCACCAGCATGGAGACGGGGGAACCGTTGGGGATCTCGACGCCGAGGGGTGCGACGACGGCCGGCGTCGCCGCTCCGCAGGCCACCAGCACGGCGTCAGCTTTGTAGGTTTCGCCTGCGGCGGTCTCGACGCCGGCGGCCCGGCCGCCGTCGACCTTTACGGAAGCCTTTCCGGCGTTGAGTACCAGCTGGCCGCCGCGGGAGTGGAACTCTTCCATGAGGAATTCCACCAGGTGCGGCAGGCTCACCCAGCCCTCGCCGGGGTTGAAGATGGCGTTTTCCGGGACCGCCGTGGCGTCGATGCCCGGGGTTACGGCTGCGATCTCCGCCGGTGCCAGCAGTTTGGAGTCATAGCCCACAGACTTCTCGTAGGCGTGACGGGCTTCGGTAACGGCCTCCTGGCCGGCGGCGTTCCACATGAGCCCGCCGCCGAACTGCAGCCACTCGCGGCCGGGATTGCCGGCGAAGAGGGTGCGGTAGCGGTCCACCCCTGCAAGGCGGAGCTGGTGGTACGGTGTGGACCGCTCGCCTGCGGAGTTCAGCCAGGAGAGTGAGCGGCCGGTAGCTTCGCTGGCGAGGCCTTGTTCGGTGAGCAGAACCACGGACGCTCCTTCGCGGAGAAGGTGGACCGCGGTGGAGACTCCGAGGATGCCGCCGCCGATGACGGCGACGCGTTTGGCTGGAGCGATGGAGGACATAGTTCTCCCTTTCTTTAAGTTCTCGGGGGTGTCTGTGCGTTGGCGTTGTTGACGCGCCGGATGTTTGACCCTGGCGCCCGTTAAGCGAAGGCGTGGATTTTATTGATGATTCTGAGGACTTCGAGGGGCCCGGCGGGGTTGACGGGTAGGGGGCCCTGTCCCCGGAGGGCAGCTGCCAGTTCCGTATAGAACCTCGGGTAGGCGCCTTTCAGGGCAGGTACGCGTTCGCTCGCGCCGTCGGTTCCCAGGACCCCCCAAGAATCCTGGGGATCTATCCCGTAGGCGGGGTCCGAGGGCGCCATGCCGGCCGCGAGGTCGGGCTCCTGGCTGTCCAGGCCCCATTTGGTGTAGCCGGCCTCGGAGCCCAGGACGTGGAAGCGGGGTCCCACCTGGGCGGCCATGCCGTTCATCCACAGCCTGGACCGCACCCCGGATTCGTGAAGCAGGGACACGAAGGCTTCGGTGTCGGCGCCGTCGGGATGTCCGTGGTTGGCGGTCTCCCCATAGCTTTCCGCGACGGGGCCGAAGAGCTCAATGGCCTGGTCGATCAGGTGGGCGCCGAGGTCCTGAAGGATGCCGCCGCCTTCGGCCACGGTGGCGGTATCGCGCCAGTTCCCGAAGCCTTCAGGGCGCCACCATTCGAAGCGGGATTCGAAGCTGCGCACCTCGCCGAGGGCGCCTTCCCGGACGAGTTTTTGCAGCGTCAGGAAGTCGGCGTCCCACCGGCGGTTCTGGAAGACCGTGAGCTTCACACCTGCGTCGGATGCCCGGGTGATGAGCTCCTCGCCGTGATCAGGTGTGGTGACGAAGGGCTTGTCCACCACCACGTGCAGACCATGGGCTATTGCAGTCGCGGCCAGGTCAAGATGTGTCACCGGGGGCGTTCCGAGGATGACGAGGTCAAGGCCGGCGGCAAGGGCGAACAGTGCCTCCGGCGTCGGGACGACCCGGGCGTCCGGGTAGAGCCTGGACGCCTCCGCGGCACGCTCCGGGTCCGCGGTGACAATCACATCCAGGCTGTAGTTCGGGTCGGCGGCGATCAGCGGCGCATGGAAGACTTTGCCGGAGACCCCGAACCCCGCGACGGCGGTCCGGATGGGTGTACCTGTAAGGTCGCGCATCAGAGCACCTCGGAGAGGAAGCGCTGGAGCCGTTCGCTTTGGGGGTTGTCGAAGAGGTCCGCGGGCGTGCCCGCCTCGACGACCTCGCCTTCGTCCATGAAGACAACCTGGTCGGCGACCTTGCGGGCGAAGCCCATCTCGTGGGTAACCACAACCATCGTCATGCCGCGCTTGGCGAGGCCCGCCATGAGGTTCAGGACGCCCTTGACCAGTTCAGGGTCCAGTGCGCTGGTGGCCTCGTCGAAGAGCATTACCTCGGGCTCCATGGCGAGGGCGCGGGCGATGGCCACCCGCTGCTGCTGCCCGCCCGAGAGGTCACGGGGCCTGTGATCAGCTCGCTCGGCGAGGCCGACCTCGGCAAGGCGGCGGCGTGCGCGTTCCCGGGCTTCGGCCTTGGACATGCCCTTCACGCTCCAGAGCGCCAGGGCCACGTTCTCGAGTGCCGTGTGGTCCGGGAAGAGATTGAAATGCTGGAAGACCATCCCGATACGGGCCCGCAGGATGTCCGGTTTGACCGCGAGGGCGCTTTCCCCGGCGAGGATCACGTCGCCGCTCTTGGGTTCGTGCAGGCGGTTCACGCCACGGAGCAGCGTGGACTTGCCCGAACCTGAGGGTCCGATGATGCACGTGGTCGTGCCCGGCGCGACGGTGAGGCTGACGTTGCGCAGGACCTCGATGTCGCCATAGGCCATGGTCAGGTTCTGCAGCTCCAGGCTGGAGCCGTGGAAGGTCTGGACGTCAGCGGCGGTGTTGCTGGGATTGCTGGTGCTGGTGCTCATGTATTGCTCCCGGTAATCAGCGGCGAGGCCGCGTCGAGTTCCTTGACTTCGTTCAGCCCGCTGCTGGGTGCCGAGGGGCGGCGGCGGCCGGTCCTGAACCTGTTGTCGAAGTAGTTGACCAGGTGGGTTAGCGGAACGGTGATGACCAGGTAGAAGATGCCGGCCATGACCAGCGGCGAGAGGTTGCCGGAGAGGACTGCGGCGTCCTGGCCTACGCGGAAGAGTTCGCGTTCGGTGACCAACAGGCCCAGGAAGTAGACCAGCGAGGAGTCCTTGACGATGGCAATGAACTGATTCACCAGGGCGGGCAGCACCCGGCGGATGCCCTGCGGCACCACTACCAGGGCCATGGACTTGGCGTAGCTCATGCCCAGTGCGCGGCAGGCCTCGCCCTGGCCCTTGTCTACGCTCTGGATGCCGGCGCGGAAGATTTCGCCGATGTAGGCGCTGGCGATCAGGCTCAGCGCGATGATCCCCAGGGGGTAGGGCGAAGGTCCGAAGATCGACTGACTCAGGCGGGCAAAGCCCTGGCCGATCAGCAGGATGGTCAGGATCGCCGGGAGCCCGCGGAAGAGATCCGTGTAGATGCGGGCCGGGACCCGCAGCCACCTGGAAGGGGAGATCCCCATGACGGCGACAATCATGCCCAGGGCCACACCGATGATCGTGGCGGCCACGGAGATGATCAGGGTGTTCAGGAGCCCGACCCCGAGGAGCTGCGGCAGGACTTCGGCCATCGCGCCGAAGTCAAAGAAGGTGCGGATGATGGTGTTGAACCAGTCCATGGTTGCTCTCAGACGTAGTTAGTTGGTGTATAGCCGGGCGGGCCGCCGGTGGTGGCCCGCCCGGTCAAAAGCCGGAAGGCTTATTTGCTCGGGGCGGGCGTGGCGGTTTGTTCGGCCTTGGGCAGGTACTGCTCGGGCATCGGGGATCCGGGGAACCACTTCTGGTAGAGCTTCTTCCAGGTGCCGTCCTCCATCGCCGAGGCCAGACCTTTGTTCAGGGCGTCCTTGAAGGCGTCCTTGCCCTTCGCGACGGCGAACCCCGCGGGGGCGTCGAAGGAGGGGATGTCCGCGACGCTGACGAGGCCGTGCTGCTCCTTGTAGGCCTTGGCTGCCTCGTAGTCCAGGAAATGGGCGTCGGCCGAGCCGCTGTTCACCGCCGCGATGGCCGAATTATTGTCCGGGAATCGGACCAGGTTTGCCGACGGGAAGTTCTTGACCGCATAGGCCTCCTGCAGCGTCCCCTGCACAACGCCCAGGCGTTTTCCGGCGAGCCCGTCAACATCCTTGATCCCGGAGTCCTTGGTGGTCAGGACGGTCAGATAACCGGCCAGGTATCCCTCGGAGAAGTCGACGGTTTGCTTGCGCTTGTCCGTGATGCCGATAGCGGCAACGCCGACGTCGAACTGGCCGTTGGCCACGGCAGGAAGAATGGCGGAAAAGTCCTGCCCGGTGAAGACCACGTTGTCCACGCCGGCCCGGTGGGCCACATCCTTGAACAGCTCCACGTCGAAGCCGGTGAAGTTACCTTGGGAGTCCGCGAAGGTATACGGCTTCGCATCGCCCAGGCTCGCCACCCTGATGGTGTCAGCCTGGATCAGGCCATACGGGTTTTCAGCGGCCCCGGAGGACGCTGGAGAGGTCGATCCGGCGCAACCGGACAGGGCAAGGAGGGCTGCAACGGCAACCGCGACAACCGCGCCGGGCCGAAAGTTCACTCGTTTGGTCACAACATTTTCCAATCATAGGAAGCAGGAGGCGGGCCTCAGCCCTTTGTTCTGTATCCCTTGCTGAGTCCGGTCTCACCGACTACGATTGAGACCGGACTCACATGGGGTTGCTAAAAAATGTAACCCAAGCCACAGCGGCCGTCAAGGCCCTTTTTGGAAGGCCGACATGAGCATTAATGGATCCAGGCGGCGCGACACCACAGTCGCGGACGTCGCCAAGGCCGCGCAGGTCTCAAAAGCCCAGGCCGCACGCGCTCTGGGCAATTACGGTGCCGTCAGTGACGACGTCAGGGAGCGGGTACTCGCGGCGGCAGAGGAGCTCGGCTACCGCCCCAACGAGCTCGCCCGCAGCATGAACACAGGGAAATCCCATACTCTGGGCGTGGTTGTGGGGGACATCGAAAACCCGCACTTCGGCCTGGCAACCAGAGGTATCACAGACGCCGCGAAGAAACGCGGCTTCAACGTCATCCTCATCAACACCGACGAGGAAACGGCGGCCGAAGTCGAAGCCGTCCGCGTGCTCCTGGACAAGCGCGTGGATGGCCTCATTGTGGCCCCGGCTTCGTCGGTGGAAACACAGCATCTGCAGCGAATTCCCGAGTCCGGACGCCCTTTGGTGCTGCTGGACCGCACCGCGGCGGGGCTCGACGTCGAGACCGTTTCCGTGGACATGGCCAGCATCTCCTACGAATCCACCCAGTACCTGCTCGAGGCCGGACACCGACGGATCGCCTTCATTTCCACCCTCAAATCCGACGCCCCCTACACCGCCGGCATGGAACTCGACTCCTCCCAAATTTCCGAGCGCCTGGACGGCATGCGGCGGGCCTTTGAGGAAAAGGGCCTCAGCTACCCCGCGGACCTGGTGCGCCTGAACGCCGGCAACGCCGAATCCATCAGGAAGATCACCCGGGAGCTACTGGCGGGCCCTGAAGCGGCAACGGCCATTATCGCCTCGGATGGTCTTATCGCGCTCAGTGTCGTGGAGGCCATCCAGGAACTCGGCCTGACCATCCCGGCCGATGTCTCGTTCCTGATGTATGACGACTTCGCCTGGACAAAGCTCACCACGCCGCCCCTGACCGTCATAGCCCAACCCGTTTACGAGATGGGAACCACTGCCGCGGAAGCCCTGATCCGACAAATCGAAGGCCGGAAACCCGCCCCCACAACGCCTGCCCTCACCGCCCGGCTGATCCGACGCGGCTCCGTCGGAGCGCCTCGAGCGGCAAGCGTCTTCAGCTAGCTGGTCCGTCCAGGGTTCCCGCAAACGCTCATGGGCCTCTTCGCCCATGATGCTGTCTACCGCGTGTGAGGCAGCGGCGGGCTTGCAGGCGACAAGCAGGGCCAGGAGGAGATCATGGCCTATTTCGGTGAATTGTTTTCCAGGTCAGCCGACACCGCCAAGGTTGCATTGACGGACCGTCACCGTGCTCGTGTTCACACTGAGGGACGGGAAAGTCACCGAGGTCAACGAGTTGCAGGAGGACACGGCCAAGGCCTCCGATTCCTGGTCCTGAGGGCCATTAGCCGTCCTCGGAGAACTGACGGCTTTTCTTCAGCAACAACCCCCCCGTTCTGATTCAGGAGCGCTGCTCCGGGCCGGCCGCGTCTGCGACCGGCCCGGACGCGTTCATCAGCGCAGGTCGAAGCGGTCCAGCTCCATGACCTTCACCCAGGCGGTCACGAAGTCGTTGACGAACTTCGCCCTGCCGTCATCGCTCGCGTAGACCTCTGCCAGGGCCCGGAGCTGGGAGTTGGAGCCGAACACCAGGTCCACAGGCGCGGCGGTCCACTTCAGTTCGCCCGTGGTGACGTCGGTGATCTCGTAAACGTTCTGCTCGGCCTCGGACGCCTTCCACTTGGTGCCCGTGAGAGCAGGTTGACGAAGAAGTCGTTCGTCAGCACCTGGGGCCTGTCGGTGAGGACACCGTGGGTGGATCCCCCGATGTTGGTGCCGAGGGCGCGCATGCCGCCATCTGGATGCTTGTCAGAGAGCCCTGCCTCGACCGCTGCTTCGGCAATCTGGTTGATGGGCTGCCGGACAGTCGTGAGCTGAGGCCAGCTGAACTCCGATTCAGAGGTTCCGTCGAACGAGACGACGGCAAGGGGCAGGGCAGTGCTCCCTTGACAACATTATTGACTGAACTCATAATTGAGGTTAGTCAGTAATTGCGCAAAGCAGCACCACCAAGAGGGAGTCGGAGCCATGAGAGCGTTCGTCGTCGAAAAGTACAAAGGCCCGCTGCAGGAATCGAATGTTCCTGAGCCCACAGTGGGGGAGCAGGATGTGCTGGTGCAGGTGCAGGCCGCGGGCCTCAACATGCTCGACGAGAAGATCCGGGCCGGCGAGTTCAAGCAGATCCTCCCGTACCGGCTTCCTTTGATCGCCGGAAACGATGTCGCGGGAACCGTCATCCGTGTCGGTTCCAAGGTTCGCGCGTTCAAGCCTGGCGATGAGGTCTACGCACGCCCCGGCAAGGACCGCATCGGCACGTTCGCCGAGCGGATCGCCATTGCCGAGGCCGATCTTGCGCTCAAACCGGCATCGATCACCATGGAGGAGGCGGGCTCGCTGCCGCTGGTCGCACTGACCGCGTGGCAGGCGCTTGTTGAGCGCGGCAACGTGGGGCCCGGCCAGGAGGTCCTCATCCACGCCGGCGCCGGGGGCGTCGGATCGATCGCCATCCAACTCGCCAAGCACCTCGGGGCGACCGTGGCGACCACAGCAAGCGCCTCCAACCTGGACTTCGTGCGCGAGCTCGGCGCAGACACCGCCATTGACTACCGCAGCCAAGACTTCGAACAGCTCCTGAGCGGCTACGACCTGGTGCTGGACAGCCTCGGCGGCGAAAATCTCGAGAAGTCCCTGCGCGTGCTCAGGCCCGGCGGCAAAGCGATCGGCATTGCCGGGCCTCCGGACCCGGCATTTGCCCGCGAAGCCGGCCTGAATCCGGTGCTCCGCCTGGCGATCAGCGGCCTCAGCGCAGGCATCCGCCGGCAGGCCAAAAAGCTCGGCGTCAGCTACGAATTCCTGTTCATGCGCGCCAGCGGTGACCAGCTGCGCCAGATCACCGCCCTGATCGACGAAGGCGCGCTCCGCCCCGTCGTCGGCCGCGTTTTCCCTTTCGGCCGGACCATCGAGGCCCTCGAGGGCCTGGAAAAGGGCGGCATCCGGGGCAAGGCCGTCATCAGCAACCCCTGACCAAAGAAACTTCACAGGAGAACCGTCATGAACGCGCACGAGCCCGTAAAAGAACCCGTCGTTACGTCCTACGCCGAAGCGCCGTCCCACCAAATCAGCGCCGGTGGCGTCACCTACGCTTACCGGGAGCTTGGCCCCCAAGGCGGCATCCCCGTCATCTTCTTCGTCCATCTCGCCGCGACCCTGGATAACTGGGATCCACGCATCATCGACCCCATCGCGAAGAACCGCCATGTCATCACGTTCGACAATCAGGGCGTTGGCGCCTCCACGGGCCAGGTGCCCGACAGCATCGAGGCGATGGCCGACGACGCCTACACCTTTATTAAGGCGCTCGGATTCGAGAAGATCGACATTTTCTCCTTCTCCCTCGGCGGTATGGTGGCACAGGCCCTGGTGGTCAAGCACCCGGACCTCGTCCGAAAGCTCGTCCTCACCGGAACCGGTCCCAAGGGGCGGCAAGGACATGGACAAGGTGGCCGGGACCACCTACTACGACATACTTCGGGCCACCCTTACCCGGTCCGACCCGAAGGAATTCCTGTTCTTCAACCGCGACACCGCGGGCAAGCAAGCCGGTAAGGCATTCGTGCAGCGACTCGAGGAGCGAACCGCCGACCGCGACGCGCCGATCAGGGTCAAGGCATTCCAGACCCAGCTCAAAGCCATCAAGAAGTGGGGGCGCGGGGCGCCGGCTGACCTGTCGAAGATCACCCACCCCACCCTGATCGCCAACGCGGACAACGACCGGATGGTGCCCTCGCTCCTCTCCGAGGACCTGCACCGCCGCATCAACGGCTCCGAACTGATCATCTACCCAGGCTCCGGCCACGGCGGTATCTTTCAGTTCCACGACAAGTTCGCCCCCATCGCGGCAGATTTCCTCTCCCGCTGACGGCGATCCTTAGGAAGCAAAGCAGGAAGGAAATGAACACGACAACCGACGGCGGACAGCTGAGCCTGAAAAAACATCTCTCCTCCTCGATCCTGCTGTGGATACGCGCCGACCAGCCCCGCCAAACCGGGATGGACTATTGGAAGGGCCCGCATTCCGGGATCATCTCTGCCACCCCCGGCCTGAAAGAGTACCGGCAGCTCCATCTCGCCGAGACAAATTCGGGTTTCTGGCCGGCGACCGTCGGCATCGAAACCGACATCCCCGTCGATCGAAAGATCGACGGCGTCGCGGAGGTCACCTTCCAGTCCGCCTTGTCGCCGTTCATGGGCCGCAGGCAGACGCAGTTGGCGTTCAAGGACGAGGTCAACGTGTTCCGCCGCACCCTGTTCTACGCCGGGCCGCCGGGCTCCTCCCGCTGGTACGACGTCACGGGCCCGGACGAAAACGTCGGTGCCCGCGCGCTTGTCTACCTTCGCAGGCGAAACGATGTCAGCGCCCGCGGCTTCCGAAAGTTCATCTCGACGAAACTCGTGCCCGGTTTCGCCGAGGCGGGGCTGATGGAACTCCGCGCCCAAACCTTCATGCCCTGGTATGAGAAGCTCTGGGATACCCCGGACGTCGCGCACGACAACCCGAAAGACCAGCACTTTCATGCCTCACTGATCCTCGGCTTCGCAGACAAATCAGCCCGTGCGGCATTCTTCGAGAGTCCAGAGGTTAAGAGCCTGTCCCACCCTCTGGCGACCTTCGCCTCCGCGGTCCACGCCTACGACGTCTCTGCGGCCCTGACTTACGTCAAAGACGGCCGCATCCTTCCGCGCTACGAAGAGTAGGCAGGACCCGCGAAAAGTGTCGAGGATACCCGCCCTCGTTTGATCGGGGATTGCGGCGCCGTGGTCATGAGATCGTCTCGTGACCACGGCGCCACGGGTGTTTTAGGCGCTGTTGGCGGTCAGCTGCGGGTATACGGCCTCGATGGGGGCGCTGAGTCCGGCCTTGAGCTGTAGGGACGTGTCGTCGGCGAGAACCTCGTACTCACCGGCTTCCACGGCATCCAAGACGGTGCTCACGAGATCGGCCGGGTCTGTTTTGGGCTCGCTGGTGTGTGCGGCCATCGCGGTGTCGACATAGCCGACGTGCACTCCGACGACGTGCACGCCTGCGGGGGCGAGCTCCAGGCGCAGGGAGTTGGTGGCCGACCAGAGGGCGGCCTTGGTAGCGCTGTAGATGCCGGCGACGGCGTACCAGCTCAGGGCGGAGTGGATGTTGATGATCACAGACTCTTCCCTCGCTGACAGGATCGGAGCGAATGCCCGGGTGAGGAACAGCGGGCCGAGGAAGTTCGTCTCGACGTTGGTCCGGATTTCTTCAGTGGTGTGGGTGAGAATGCCACTGCTGGCCACGGAGGCTCCGGCGTTGTTGATCAACACCGTGACGTCCCCGGCGGCCTCGACTGCGGCCTGGATGGACTCGGGGTCGGTGACATCGAGGGTGAGCGGAACAACGCGCTCGTCCTCCCAGGTGCGGGGGGTACGGGCAGTGGCGTAGACCTTGCTGGCGCCGCGTGCGAGGGCGTCGTTGACGAAGTGGGTTCCGATGCCGCCGTTGGCTCCGGTGACGAGGACGACTGCTTCATTGAGTGAGGGCATTTTCCTGGACTTTCTGCTGGTGAGGTTATCTGCACCGGTCGGCGCGGATGATGTTGATGGTTAGGGGGACCGCCCGCCCCTGGCTCCCAGGGGCGGGCGGCCCACGGGCCGGCGATCAGGCGTGTGCCATGGCCGGGTAATCGGTGTAGCCGGCCGCGCCGCCGCCGTAGATGGTGGCAGGGTCAAGGTCGTTCAGCGGGGCGTCTGTGCGCAGCCGCTCGACGATGTCGGGGTTGGCCAGCGCGAAACGGCCCAGCGGTGCGATGTCAGCAAGGCCCGCGTCGATGTCGCCGGCGATCTGCTCGCGGGTTCGTCCGTAGCGGACCACGAGCACCGCCGTCGGCCATGCGTCCCTGAAAGAGCGCAGCAGCTCGTCGTCGCCGACGTGGTGAAGGTGCAGGTAGGCCAGGTTCAGCGGGGCGAGCTCACCGACCAAGTGCCGGTACTGAGCCCGCACGCTCTCGGTGTCGCCCTCGTTGATACCGCCCAACGGCATGGCAGGGGAGAGGCGGATACCAACCCGGTCCGCCCCGATTTCATCGGCGACGGCCTGGGCGACCTCGATCACAAACCGGGACCGATTTTCTACGGAGCCGCCGTAGGAGTCGGTGCGGTGGTTGGCGTTGGGGGAGAGGAACTGGTGCAGCAGGTATCCGTTCGCGGCGTGGATTTCGACTCCGTCGGCGCCGGCGGCGATGGCGGAAGCTGCGGCGTGCCGGAACTCGGCGATGGTGGCCCGGATGTCATCGACGCTCAGCTCGCGCGGGACCGGGGTCTTCTGCGGTCCGGTGGGGGTGAGCATGTCCTGGTCGGCGGAGATCGCCGAGGGTGCCACGGGCAGGCGGTGGTGCGGCGTGTTGTCGGGGTGGGACATCCGGCCCGCGTGCATCAACTGGATGAACACGGCCCCGCCCTCGGCATGCACCGCGTCGGTGACCTTTCGCCAACCCTCGACGTGCCCGGGCGTGTAGATCCCCGGAGTGTTGATGTAGCCCTGCCCGTCCTCCGACGGCTGCACCCCCTCCGTGATGATCAATCCCAGGGAGGCGCGCTGCGCGTAATACTCGGCGGTGAGGTCGCTCAGGGTGCCATCCGGGTTGGCCCTCGTGCGGGTCATGGGTGCCAGTGCGAGCCGATGGGGGAGTTCCACCCGGCCGAGGGTGAACGGTTGCCAGAGAGAAGACAAGGACATGGGAAAGGTGTTCCTTTGATCGATCGGTCATGAACATCACCGTTGCGCCGGCCCGAAATGCGTCGTCCGTGAGAGAATGAGCGAAGGCACTTTTGAGCCGCCAACAGTAGCGACTATGCTCATAACTGAGCATAGTCAGATTCTATTCCCGAAGGAACATTCAATGTCAGTCGCCCCTCAGCCGGTCGGACGGCGCGAGCGGAACAAGCAGGACAAGCTCGACCGCATCACGGCCGCCGCGCGGGAGCTCTTCTCCGAGCACGGTGTCGATGACGTCACCACCCAGCAGATCGCCGACAAAGCTGACATCGGTACGGGGACTCTCTTCCTGTACGCCAAAACCAAAGCCGAGTTGCTCCTGCTCGTGCAGAACTCCAGCTACGCCGACGCGCTCGTGGAGGGTAAAGCGGCCGCCGAGGCCATCCCCGATGTGTTCGAGGCAGTGATGGCGATCGTTCGCCCGGTCGTGGAGTGCAACCGTAAGCAGATCGACAACGGCCGAACCTACCTTCGGGAGATCGTGTTCGGCGACCCCGAGGAACCCCACCACCGCGATGCCCTCGCCCTGACCGTTCAGACCGAGGATGCGATCGCCGACGTGTTGCGGCGTGACCCGCGCATCGAGCCCAAGGATGCTGCAGCGCTCGCGCACATGGTCTCCGCGATTATGTTCCTCAGCATGGCGGCCACGATCAACATCTCGAGGTCCGTTGACGAAGTCCTCTCCGAGATCTCAGAGCACGTCGCCGTTCTCTTGCAGACACGGGGAACGCTCCCAACAACGCAGTAAAGCTGCACCGATCCATGATGGCCGCGGTAATCACCCGGCCCACCCTGACATCTTCGGTGGACCTCCTGAACCCGAACGACGGCGGGCAGCCAGCCAAGTAGGCGAACGCGCCCAGCGGGACCGGCGAATACGCTGTCGGAGAACCGGCCGATTTTCCACACCGCCCACCCGGCTCAATCCCAGCCTCCGGACGTAAACTGACCTCCGCACCACTTATCGCGGGACGGAACGTTTGGAGCCTGATGCTCTGGAAACTGCTTGTCGAATACCTGCGGCCGCACCGGCAGCTGCTGATCGCCGTCGTGGTTTTCCAGCTGGCGCAGTCCATCGCGTCCCTGTACCTGCCCACGCTGAACGCGGACATCATCGACGAAGGCGTGGCCAAGGGGGACACCGGCGTCATCCTGAACCTGGGCGGTTTGATGCTGGGGATCACCCTGCTGCAGATCGTGTGCTCGGTGATCGCCGTGTACTTCGGGGCGAAGGCCGCGATGGGCGCCGGAAGGGACCTCCGCGGGGCTATCTTCACGCGGGTAGGGGAGTTCTCCGAGCAGGAAGTCACGAAGTTCGGCGCGCCCAGCCTGATCACCCGGTCCACCAACGACGTCCAACAGGTCCAGCAGCTGGTGCTGATGTCCGCCACCATGATGGTGGCCGCGCCCATGCTCGCCATCGGCGGCGTGATCATGGCCGTGCGGCAGGACGTGCAGCTGTCCTGGCTGATCGCCGTCGCCGTGCCTGCGCTCATGATCGGCGTGGGGCTGATCATCACCCGGATGGTGCCGCTGTTCCGGAAGATGCAGAAGAGGATCGACACCGTGAACCGGGTGCTCCGCGAGCAGCTCACCGGAATCCGGGTGGTGCGCGCGTTCGTCCGGGAGGACATCGAGACTGCCCGCTTCGGCCAGGCGAACGACGACGTCACGGACACCGCGCTGCGTGCCGGCCGGCTCATGGCGCTCGCGTTCCCCGTGGTGATGCTGGTGCTGAACGTCTCCAGCGTGGCGGTGATCTGGTTCGGCTCGTTCCGGATCGAGGACGGCTCCATGCAGGTGGGCACCCTCATCGCGTTCCTGAGCTACCTGATGCAGATCCTGATGTCCGTCATGATGGCCACGTTCATGGCGGTGATGATCCCGCGCGCCGCAGTCTCAGCGGACCGGATCGGTGAGGTGCTGAACACCGAATCGAGCGTGCGGCCGCCGCTGAAACCGGTGAGCAGTGCGGTGTCGCCGGACGGGCACCGGCGCGGGCAGCTGGAAATGATCGACGTCGGATTTGCCTACCCGGGTGCCGACCAGCCCGTCCTGTCACGGATCAGCTTCACCGCCAAGGCAGGGCAGACGACGGCGATCATCGGCAGCACCGGCGCCGGCAAGACCACCCTGGTGAACCTCATGCCCCGGCTGTTCGACGCCACCACCGGCTCGGTGATGATCGACGGCGTGGACGTGCGCGAGCTGCACCCGGACCTGCTCTGGGGGCACATCGGCCTGGTCCCGCAGAAGCCGTACCTCTTCAGCGGGACCGTGCGCAGCAACCTGCAGTACGGCAAGCCGGACGCCACCGAGGATGAGTGCTGGGCCGCGCTGGAGATCGCACAGGCCCGGGACTTCGTGGAGGAAATGGAAGGCGGGCTGGACGCGCCCATCAGCCAGGGGGGCACCAACGTTTCCGGCGGGCAGCGGCAGCGGCTGGCCATCGCCCGGGCGCTGGTGAAACGGCCCGAGCTGTACATCTTCGACGATTCGTTCTCCTCGCTGGACACCGGCACCGACGCCCGGCTGCGCCAGGCCCTCAAGCGCAACACCGCCGGCGCCACGCTGGTGATCATCGCCCAGCGCGTGTCCAGCATCGTGGACGCGGACCAGATCCTGGTGCTCGACGACGGCAGGATCGTCGCGCGCGGCACGCACCGCAGGCTGCTGGAAACCTCCGAGACGTACCGCGAGATCGTCTCCTCCCAGCTCGCAGCGGAGGAGACGGTATGAGCCGCCAACCCTCTTCCGGAACCAGCGCCGGAACCGCACCCGCCCCGAAAACCGGAAATGCCGCCGTCGTACGCATTCCGCGTCCGGCGGGCGGACCGGGACGCGGCGGACCGTTCGGCGGGATGAACATCCCGGCGGAGAAGGCGATGAACTTCCGGCCGTCGGCCAGGCGGCTGCTGGGCACGCTGCGGCCGGAACGGGCGTGGCTGCTGCTGGTGCTGGTCATGGGTGTGGCCAGCGTGACGCTCTCGGTGATCGGGCCGCGGCTGCTGGGGGAGGGCACCAACCTGATTTTCGCCGGCGTGGTGTCCAAGCAACTGCCCGCCGGGGTGACCAAGGAGCAGCTGATCGCGCAGTTGCGGGCAGCGGGGGAGAACCAGAAGGCGGACATGCTCACGCCCATGGCGCTGACGCCGGGGCAGGGGATCGACTTCGCCGGGCTGGGCACTGTGCTGACCTGGGCGCTGGTGCTGTATGTGCTGGCGTCGGCGTTTATGTGGGTGCAGGCGTATGTGCTGAACGGGGTGGTGCAGCGGACGGTGTTCGGGCTGCGCGGGGAGATCGAGGCGAAGATCCACCGGCTGCCGCTGCGGTATTTCGATTCGATCCAGCGCGGCGAGCTGCTGAGCCGCGTGACCAACGACGTGGACAACGTGTCCCAGAGCCTGCAGCAGTCCATCAGCCAGGCGGTCACGTCGGTGCTGACGGTGGTGGGTGTGCTGGTGATGATGGTGATTCTCTCGCCCACGCTGGCGCTGATCGCGCTGGTGACCGTGCCGCTGACGCTGGGGGTGACGGCGCTGATCGCCAAGCGCTCGCAGAAGCTGTTTGTGGCGCAGTGGAAGCACACGGGGGAGCTGAACGGGCAGATCGAGGAGACGTACACCGGGCATGCGCTGGTGAAGGTGTTCGGCCGGCAGCGTGAGGTGGAGGAGCGGTTCCGGCAGAAGAACGTGGAGCTGTACGACGCGAGTTTCGGGGCGCAGTTCATTTCCGGGCTGATCATGCCGGCCATGACGTTCATCGGGAACCTGGTGTACGTGGGGATCGCGGTGGTGGGTGGCCTGCAGGTGGCGTCCGGGGCGATGCAGCTTGGTGATGTGCAGGCGTTCATCCAGTATTCGCGGCAGTTCACCATGCCGCTGGCGCAGCTGGGGTCCATGGCCAACCTTTTGCAGTCCGGCGTGGCGTCTGCAGAGCGGGTGTTCTCGTTGCTGGATGAGGACGAGGAGTCCGTGGAGCCTCCCGCTTCGTCCGGGCCGGTGTTTGGGCGGGGGCGGCTGGTTTTTGAATCTGTTTCCTTCTCGTATTCGCCGGACAAGCCGCTGATCTCGTCCTTGTCCCTGGTGGCGGAGCCGGGGCAGACGGTGGCGATTGTGGGGCCGACCGGGGCGGGCAAGACCACCCTGGTGAACCTGATGATGCGGTTCTACGAGCTGGATGCCGGGCGGATAACGCTCGACGGCGTCGACGTCACCTCGGTGCCGCGGCGCGAGCTGCGCTCGCGGCTGGGGATGGTGCTGCAGGATACGTGGCTGTTCGGCGGGACGATCCGGGACAACATCGCGTACGGCCGGCCTTCAGCTACTGAATCCGAAATTTTGGAAGCCGCGCGGGCGACGTACGTGGACCGGTTCGTGCGGTCCCTGCCGGAGGGGTACGACACGGTTCTGGAGGACGAGGGCTCCAATGTGTCCGCGGGGGAGAAGCAGCTGCTGACGATTGCCCGGGCTTTCCTTGCCCGGCCGTCGGTGCTGATCCTCGACGAGGCGACGTCTTCAGTGGATACCCGGACTGAGGTGCTGGTGCAGAAGGCCATGCGTGCGTTGCGGAGCGACCGTACTTCCTTTGTCATTGCGCACCGCCTGTCCACCATCCGCGACGCCGACCTCATCCTCGTGATGGAGGCCGGGCAGATTGTTGAGCAGGGCACTCACGCTTCGTTGCTGGCTGCCGGCGGGGCCTATGCGCGGCTGTATGAGGCGCAGTTCGCGGCTCCGGTGGCGGAGGCCTAGTTTCCGCTTGCTGCGGGCGCATAGGTTCCGAGAACTTCCCAGTCAGCTGGAGCCGCGGTCACATGAGCGCTAGCGTCTGCCGCCAGCAGCTCCTCCACAACGATGCGCAGCATCGTGTCTGCCATACCTTTCGGCAGGTCGCCCTTGGTGTCCACGTAAATTACCAGGCCCTCACTCGTGATGTAGACGTCTGATACCCAGTTGGGTGTGTAATCATTGGGATCGTGAGTGGCGAGGTCTACTTCCTGCCCCCTCCCGTTCACCCGGAAGAGCCGGGGACTAGCGGCCTGGAGGCCGGCTGCTGCCTTGTCGGCGTCCTCCGTCACGATCAAAAAGTGTGGGGACGTTTCCCAGCCTTCGCCGAGCTCGTCCTCCCACCTTTCGCCCATTTGATCGAAGATGTCGGGTGCCGTAGTTACCTTTGCCATCTTGTCCCTCTTGTCGGTACTCTCTGACTCACTCGCGTTTGGGGCAGTACTCAACGCCCCCATGATGTAGGTAGTTGCAAATACGACAAGAACTGTCCCGATCAAGACGATAACTAGGGCAATTTTGTTCATCGTCGCTCGGCGGACTTCACAGGTAGCTCTTCACACTCGCGCGGAGCGCTTCGGTGTGCTCGTAGATCTCCTCAAGCGAGGTGATAGGCACTCGCGTTTCCTCTTTATGAGCATCGAATATCCCGATGTACTTCTGGGTGCGGTTGAAGTGCAGCCGCGCAATCGGCTTGCGATTGTTGTCGTCGAGCAGCACTGCGAAGTAGGACTTGGCATCGCGCTGGACTACCCGTGCGGGCTTGACCTCACTGCAAACAATGGCACGAACGATCTGGTATCCCTCGATTTCCTCCAGGGTCGTTTCCAGACCATCCGCCTCGGCCAAGTCTGCGTCCGCCACAGGGGCACTTGTAACGCTTGCGGCGGCGGCGGAGTCTTCAGTCTGTGGGAAACCTGGAGCGCCGAGGGCCTTCTTCAGCCGCTCGTTCACCTGGTCATTCAGGAATTGCTTGGATGCCTTCGTCACCAGAGCCGTAAACTGCTCACGTACTTTCTGCGTGTACGGACCAGGATAGACACGACCAGTTAGGAATTTGACCCAGTCGTCTTCCGGCTCCTTGAACTGCGAAGCCAGAGTCCGCTTCAATTCGCCGATGTACTTCAGTTCCCCCGCGGCACTGATGATTGAGTCAAGGTCAAAAACATCCTTGGAAAGCTTCTGGAGTTCAGGAATGAGAGACTCGTCAATGTCGTTCAAATCCAAAACAAGGAACGGCTTGGCGTCCATGCGATTGGGCGCGTCGAGGTCCGTGAAGAATTGGTAGACCTCGCCGTTTGTGAGGATGGCGATCCTAGCGTTCGTCACGGCGAAGTACCGGAATAGCTGGGATGCATGCTCAATCTTCACCGGCTCGGTGGACTTCTTGCACTCGATCAGGATCTGGACCTCACCGTCCTTGACGATGGCATAGTCAATTTTCTCGCCCTTCTTCAACCCCACATCCGCGATAAACTCCGGAACGACCTCCATCGGATTGAACACGTCATAGCCCAAAATCGTTGAAATGAAGGGCATGACGAAAGCATTCTTCGTTGCCTCTTCGGTTTGAATTACTCCTCGCTGCTGGCGCACCTTTGCTGCCAAAGCCGAGAGTTTTTCTGAAAATTCCATTCGTCCCCCTGAAGAAGTACTTGTGTGTTGCCAACCGTAACTCAGCACTAGGACAAATCTGGTGGAAGCGCTGGCCTCAAATTGGTAACTCAATTCAAGGGGCAACTTGGGCAGGATAGAACGGGTCGGCGTCGCGGAAGGCGGACGGCCCCTTGGCTAGTGCGCTCATCCTCCTAGTCACCGGATAAGCCCATACATCTCGTCTCTTTCTTTGGTGGGAGCCGGGCCAGACGGTGGCTATTGTGGGGCCGACCGGGGCGGGGAAGACCACCCTGGTGAACCTGATGATGCGGTTCTACGAGCTGGATGCGGGGCGGATAACGCTCGACGGCGTGGACGTCACCTCTGTGCCGCGGCGTGAACTGCGCTCGCGGCTAGGCATGGTGCTGCAGGATACCTGGCTGTTCGGCGGGACCATCCGCGACAACCGCGTACGGCCGGCCTTCAGCTACTGAATCCGAAATTTTGGAGGCCGCGCGGGCGACGTACGTGGACCGGTTCGTGCGGTCCCTGCCGGAGGGGTACGACACGGTGCTGGAGGACGAAGGCTCCAATGTGTCCGCGGGGGAGAAGCAGCTGCTCACGATCGCCCGGGCTTTCCTTGCCCGGCCGTCGGTGCTGATCCTCGACGAGGCGACGTCTTCAGTGGATATATGCGCGGTTGTACGAGGCGCAGTTCGCGGCTCCGGTGGCTGAGGTTTAGGAACGGGCGCGGCCTCTTGAGACCGCGCCCGTTGGAAAGTACCGCCAGTAGATGGCAGTTACGTCTCCTTATTTAGGCGTTTCGTTTGGCTGGAGAGCCTACGGCAGCCTTCACTGCAGCAACGAGAGAGTGGACGTCGGTCTCGGTGGTGTCCCACGAGCACATCCACCGGACTTCCCCGCGTGCCTGGTCCCAGTCATAGAAGCGGAAGGATTCCCGGACTTTCGCGGCTGCCCCGGTTGGAAGGACGGCAAAAACGCCATTGGAATGAGTTGGTTGCGTCAGCGAGACGCCGTCAATGGCCGAGATTCCTTCGCTGAGAAGCTGAGCCATTTCGTTGGCCTGACAGGCGGACCGCAGCCACAGCCCATCCGTTAGCAGGGCTACGAGTTGGGCAGAGACGAAACGCATCTTTGAGGCCAGCTGCATGTTCATCTTGCGCAGGTAGCTCATGCCTGGGTCGGACTGCGAGCTGAGCCAGATAACGGCTTCGCCGAACAACAGCCCGTTTTTGGTGCCGCCAAAAGACACGACGTCGACACCGACGTCGGTGGTGAATGCCCGCAAAGGAAGCCCAAGATGTGCTGCAGCGTTGGCCAGCCTTGCTCCGTCCAGGTGCAGTTTCATCCCCTTCGCATGGACGTGTTCAGCGATCCGTTGGATTTCTTCCGGCGTGTAGCAGGTGCCCAGTTCGGTGGTCTGGGTGATCGATACGACCAGCGGTTGCGCCCGATGCTCGTCTCCCCACCCCCAGGCTTCGGCGTCGATCAATTCCGGGGTGAGTTTGCCATCCGGTGTGGGGACAGGGAGGAGCTTGATTCCGCCAATCCGTTCCGGGGCGCCGTTTTCGTCGGTATTGATATGCGCTGTTGCTGCGCAGATGACAGCGCCCCAACGCGGGAGCAGGGCTTGCAGGGCAAGGACGTTGGCCCCTGTTCCATTGAAGACCGGATATGCGGTAGCAGCTGCCCCGAAGTGGGACTTGATGACAACTTGAAGCGCTGCCGTGTAGACATCTTCACCGTATGCGGTGACGTGGCCTTCGTTGGCTGCCTGAACTGCTTCGATTATTTCGGCGTGAGCCCCGGCGTAGTTATCCGAGGCGAAGCCCCGGTATGCCGGGTCGTGGAGGCGCCCCGCCAGTACCTGTGGAACGCCTGCTTTCATATCAACGCTGACGCTCATGCCGGTGCACCCGCGAGGTGGCCGGCCGTGAGGGGCAAGCGCTGCCCGTTGATCTGTTCTGCCTCCAGATCGAAGATCCGCTCTACAGCGTCGGCAAGGACACTGACATCGGTGTAGCCCGGAAATTTCCGTTCCGGCTGGGCCGCGCGCATCCGGTCATCGACCAGAGCCTTGACGACGAAGACCAAGGCGGCTGAGTGCTGAGCGGAGTGGGGGCTTTCATTTCCTCCCTGCAGGTGCCGGAAACCGTCGGCCACGGCCAGGGTCCATGCCTCGGCGGCAGACTTGACGGCGGCATAGGCGGCGCCGCCCGCTGTCGGCGAGGAGGCGGACTGTGCGGAAACGACGGCCAGGCGACCCGCAGGGGAGGCAGCCAAATCGTCGTAGAAAGCGCGGCTGGTGTTCCTCAGTGTGGTGAGGACGCTGGTGTGCAGGAAGTCCCAGTCTTCATCCGTCTGGCCTGTAATGCCGGTACCGCCCCGCCACCCTCCGACAAGATGGATCAGGCCGTCCACGGGACCCAGATCGTTGCGGACAGACGTCGCCAAGTCCTCAACGGCTTGCAGGTCCGCGAGGTTGCAGGCATAGCCCGTGACGTTGTTGTACGCTGCCGCGAGCTCCTGCACACGGTCCTCAAGGATATCCACGGCGGCCACACGTGCCCCTGCCTGCGAAAGGGCATGGACTACCGCGACGCCTGCGGCGCTTGTCGAACCGGCGACGACGACCGTACGCCCCGAGAGGTCCTGGCTCATGCGCCCGCCCCGCCCTCAGTCTTGACAGGGCTCTTACCTGTGATTCCGGCAGTTGAGTCAATAACAGGGCGCATCTTCTTCTCCAGTGCCTCGTAGAACATCGACAGGGGGAATTCGTCATCAAGGATCTGGTCCGTCAGACCCCGGGGCGGGCCGTCCAGCGGAAGGGCCTCCGGTCCCTTGGCCCATACGGAGGCCGGGTGGGGGGTGAGGGTTTCCGAGACGAGCTCATAGGCAGCGAGCCAGTGTGCCGTCTTCGGCCGGTCGATCGAACGCCAGTAGAGTTCCTCGATGCGGAGACCCAGCTCGACGACCACGCCAGCGACGTCGGCCCAGTCGATGCTCAACTTTCCATCGGTCCAGTGCAGGACCCGGTGCTGGTGCATCCACGCGAACAGCAATTGGCCGCCCACGGCGTCGTAGTTACGGACCCGGTTGCCTGTAATCGCGAAGCGGAAAATGCGGTCGAAGATCACGGCGTACTGGACCAGCTTGGCGTGCTTGCGGGCGTCCTCGGAAGCCGTTTCGTCCCGCTCGATAAGCACGGACTCGCGGAAGGCGGTCAGATCGCAGCGGAGCTCCTCCAGGGAGTACAGGAAATACGGCATCCGCTGCTTGATCATGAACGGATCAAAGGGAAGGTCACCGCGCATGTGGGTCCGGTCATGGATCAGATCCCACATCACGAAGGTCTTCTCCGTGAGGTGCTGGTCGTCGATCAATTCCGCGGCGTCGGCCGGCAGGTCCAGGGAAGTAATGTCGGCAGCAGCTTTCAGGACGCGACGGAACCGGGCTGCTTCGCGGTCCGCAAAAATCCCTCCCCAGGTGAACGAGGGGGTGCTTCGCACCGCTACGCTCTCGGGGAAGAGAACTGCGGAGTTCGTGTCATAGCCGGGCGTGAAATCCACGAAGCTGATGGGGACGAACAGCTTGTTGGAGTAGTCAGTTGCCTCCAAGTCAGCCACGAATGAAGGCCAAATGACCTCGATGAGGACGGCCTCGAAGTAGCGGTTCGTGCTGCCGTTCTGCGTGTACATGGGAAACAGAACCAGGTGCGGCAGTCCGTCGATGCGCCACTGCTCGGGGTGGAAGGCTACCAATGAGTCGAGGAAATCCGGTACGACGAAGCCCTCGGACGCCCACCGCTGGAAGTCCTGCACGAGCAGTTCGAGGTAGTCCGTGTCGTGGAGGAGGTGGTGGCGCAGATCGTTGATTGAGTCCGTGATGATGCCGACATTCCGGCGGGCCTGGTCATGGTCAGCGGGTTCCGGGACGGAACCGTCCTGCACTTGAACCTGCTGCAGCCCGACGACGGCTGCCTTCAGAGCCTGCCATGCGGGGAGCGCCTTGAGGTCTTCTGCCCGGACGGTTGTCACTTCAGGAGTTGCGATTACAGACATGCTGGTTCCTTCCAGTTGTGGGGATTCCTGAAGAAGCTAGCAGTGCGTAAGCATCTGTGAAGGATTATTCGCTAATGCATAAGAAATACTTTTGCTCAGGGACTGCTCTTCAGTGCAATGCGTGCGTCTGACCTGTGGGTCGCTGGTTTTAGGACAAGCCGGGAACGGTGCATCACCATCAGCAAGCAGCGGTATCGGGACGCGTCGCGCTTCGGACTGTGCCACGTGTGCCATCGGTGGAAATTGCCTGCTCACCGCCTCTTGGCGCGCCATAGCAGATCATCAGGACTGCTTAGCCACCGCGCTCGAACAGATCAGCAAGTGTTGTGCTCAGCGCGGATTGGCACCGCTATGCGTAAGGATCTGGCCCGTCAGACGTGCAACATTCGGCGCGCCAAATATCGCTTCCCTTGCCCGTGTTAGCTTGATCACCATCCTTCCCGGCCCGCGGGCTTCGGAAGGCCCAAACTCACCGCAGCTACCTTTTCGGAGGCACCATGGGACTTGGCTCCCACACGCAAATAAGTGATCGGGCTATTGATTTCGAAGAAGAAATCAAGCCCGATGGAACACAGGGGTCCTCCCTTGCGATAGCGGCAGATCGCCCTACCGGCGAATCCACCAACGAACTCAAGCGCGGGCTAAACCACCGCCACCTGCAGATGATCGCCATCGGCGGTGCGATCGGTACCGGGCTGTTTGTGGCCTCGGGCAGCACCATTTCCCAGGCGGGTCCCGGCGGTGCGCTGGCCGGCTACGCGCTGGTCGGGCTGATGGTCTTCCTGTTGATGCAGTCACTGGGCGAGATGTCGGCCCAAATTC
Organism: Pseudarthrobacter sulfonivorans; assembly: GCF_014712225.1. Classification (GTDB taxonomy): domain Bacteria; phylum Actinomycetota; class Actinomycetes; order Actinomycetales; family Micrococcaceae; genus Arthrobacter; species Arthrobacter sulfonivorans. Next base: position 7,107 of record NZ_JACXBW010000023.1, on the reverse strand, counting down.
CGGTTGCCGGTTCGTTCCAGTCCTTTGCCACCCGCTTCGTCTCCCCGTCCTTTGGGTTCGCGATCGGCTGGAACTATTGGTTCAACTGGGCCATCACGGTGGCCGCAGAGCTGGTCGCGGCCGGAATCATCATGGACTTCTGGTTCCCGGGCGTCCCAGGGTGGGTGTGGGCCGGGATCTTCCTGCTGGTGCTGACCGGGCTCAATGCCCTCTCGGCCAAGGCCTTTGGCGAGTCGGAGTTCTGGCTCTCACTGATCAAGGTCAGCGCAGTGGTGCTCTTCCTGATCGCCGGCGTGCTGATGATTTTCGGCATCCTCGGGGATAACTCTCCGGGACTGAGCAACTGGGAAAACCGCGATGACGTGTTCCACGGGGGTTGGGTCTCGATCATTTCTGTCTTCATGGTTGCCGGGTTCTCCTTCCAGGGCACCGAGCTTGTAGGAGTCGCCGCCGGCGAAGCGGAGAACCCGCGCCGCGAGGTGCCGAAGGCCATCCGCACTGTGTTCTGGCGCATCATGCTTTTCTACATCGGCGCCATCTTTATCATCGGCTGCCTCATCCCGTTCACCGATCCGAGCCTGCTGGCCTCCGGTGAGTCCGATATCGCATCTTCGCCCTTTACCCTGGTCTTCTCCCGCGCAGGAATCGCCTTCGCGGCGGCCTTGATGAACGCCGTGATCCTGACCGCAATCCTGTCCGCGGGAAACTCCGGACTGTATGCCTCCACCCGGATGCTTTACGCCATGGCCCATGACGGCATGGCCCCGAAGATCTTCGGCCGAACCAATGCGCGTGGTGTGCCGATCGCGGCGTTGCTCGCGACGGCGGCCGTGGGACTCTTCGGGTTCCTCTCCGCGATCGTCGGGCAGGGTGCAGCCTACTCCTGGCTGCTGAATATGTCGGGCCTATGCGGCTTCATCGTCTGGGCGGGAATCGCGGTCTCCCACTACCGTTTCAGGCGCGGCTTCCTGGCCCAGGGAAACAAAGTCAGCGACCTGCCGTACAAAGCATCCCTGTTCCCCATTGGCCCGCTGCTGGCCTTCGCCCTGCTCATACTGGTCATCGCGGGACAGAACTACGAGGCTGTGCTTGCCGGACGGTCCGTGGAGGTGCTGTCCTCCTACATCGGGTTGCCGGTCTTCATCGTTCTATGGCTGGGTCACCGCTACATCACCAAGTGCAAAGTAGTGCCGCTGCTCGAGATGGATCTCACCGCACCTAAGGACGTCGAGGACGAACCGAGGGGCGCCAGCCAATAACCAGGCCAGAAGGACCGAAGCCGGGTGCGAACAGCACCCGGCTTCGCTCCTTCCTATCGATCAACGGCGGATGCTGCGGCGTTCGCCAGGCAGACACGTGAAGAAGGCGGGCTGCTGAACGGGTGCAAGCGGGACGACGAGCCATTGGCCGCCATAAAATTCCACATACGAATCCGAGGGGCACCGTGCGTAGGCTTCTTCTCGTGTCATGGTGATCAGTCTTTCTCGCTAGGTCATGCGTCGTTGGGATGGGAACTGCTTTTTCCTCTTTCGCCGGAGGTGGGCTTGTCATCCATCGTCCCGTCATCGTTAGGTAGGCGAAACGCTATTTCTGGATGGTTCTAACCACCCCTTTAGGTAGGTAGCGCGATCGGGCCCCACCATCCCTGATATGGAAGCGGCCGGTGGGAAGGTTCCGGGCCGGTCAGGGTGAGCCGAAAACGGGCCTAACCCGGGTGAAAAAATTGTGGTTGAGTGGGGAGCATGGCTTCCCCCATCGAGGATTATGCGTTGCTGTCGGACCTTCAGACCGGGCCTCTCATAGCCCGGGATGGCAGCGTCGACTGGCTGTGTTTCCCGCGCTTCGACTCGCCGTCGGTGTTTAGCAGGATCCTGGGCACCGAAGAGCATGGCCGCTGGCTGTTGGCCCCCAGTGAAGCCGACGCTGAAGTTGTGGAATGGCGCTATATCGACTCGACCTTTGTGCTCCAAACCATCTGGAAGACCGGCAGCGGCTCCGTCCTGGTCACCGATTTCATGCCTCTGGGGGACAGCGGGTCATCCCTTGTCCGCCGTGTCACCGGTGTGGAAGGCGCCGTGGAGATGCGCCAGGAACTGCGGATCCGGCCGGGATATTCAACGGTCCTGCCCTGGATGAGCCGGGTACGCGACCAGGAGCCGACGGCCGCGCCCGTCCTGTTGGCGATGGCCGGTCCGGATGCCCTCGCCCTGAGGGGACCTCATCTTCCGCATGCCCACGCTCACGCGCACGAGGGCGAATTCCTCGTGTCGAAGGGCGAGCAACTTGATTTCGAACTGACGTGGTTCCCCTCGCACCGCCCGTTGCCCGCTGCGACTGACGTCGACGCTGCCCTTGAGGAAGCCACCGACTATTGGAGCCGCTGGGGAAGCCACTGCCGGCAGGACGGGGTTTATGGGGGTGCGGTGAAGCGTTCGCTGCTTGTGCTGCGGGCCCTGACGCATTTTGAAACGGGCGGCATCGTCGCGGCGCCCACCACGTCCCTCCCCGAGGATTTCGGCGGGCCGCGGAACTGGGACTACCGGTACTGCTGGCTGCGCGACGCGGCGTTGACGCTGGAATCGATGCTGACCCATGGCTACGAGACCGAGGCGCTGCAATGGCGGAACTGGCTGCTCCGGGCACTCGCCGGCGATCCCGAGCAGATGCAGATCATGTACGGCGTGGGGGGAGAACGGGAACTCCCCGAACGCGAACTGACGCACCTCCCCGGTTATGAAGACTCCAAGCCTGTGCGGATCGGAAATGCTGCCGTATCGCAGTTCCAGGCCGATGTTGTGGGCGAAGTGATGGTGGCACTGGAACGGCTTCGTATGGCCGGCGGCAAGGAAGACCATTTCTCCTGGGCCCTGCAGAAGGCACTCCTGGGATTCGTCGAGAAACACATCGATGACAAGGACTTCGGCCTGTGGGAGATGCGCGGGACCGCGCAGTACTTCACCCATTCCCGCGTGATGATGTGGGCCGCCTTCAACTGCGGGATCCGGGCCATCCAGATCCACGGACTGCCTGGCGATGCGACCAAGTGGGAGAAACTCCGGGACCGGCTACGTGAAGAAATCATGCGTGAGGGCTTCAACCACAGCATCAATTCCTTTACGCAGACCTATGGCGGAACGCAGACAGATGCGGCCCTCCTCGTGATGCCCCAAGTCGGTTTTCTGCCCTACAACGACAAGCACATGCTTGGCACGGTCGCACGGCTGGAAGAGGAACTTCTGACCGACGACGGCCTGCTCCTGCGCTACCGGACAGAGACTGGCGTTGATGGCCTGGCACCGGGTGAACATCCTTTCCTCGCCTGCTCTTTCTGGCTGGTGGAGCAGTATGCGCGCACAGGCCGGCAGGAAGATGCGAAGGTTTTGATGGACAGGCTCGTGGGGTTTGCCAACGAGCTTGGCCTGCTGAGCGAGGAGTACGCCACGGACGAGGATCGGATGGCGGGCAACTTTCCGCAGGCCTTCTCGCACCTGACACTCGTCCGGGCGGCCGATGCGATGCACGGGGTTGACCCCCTCAGTTTGGCGGTCGACGCTCCCGACTAGTGGCCCGTCGAAGCTGAGGCGCAGACGGTGGCGATTGTGGGGCCGACCGGTGCGGGCAAGACCACCCTCGTGAACCTGATGATGCGGTTCTACGAGCCGGATGCCGGACGGATAAAGCTCGACGGCGTGGACGTCACCTCGGTGCAGTGGCTGATGTGGACGGCTCCATCAGGAACGAACCGGTTCTGCCCAGTCGTCCTGGTGCCGTCATCGAACAAGTTCGCGCGTCATTCCAAAAGGAACCTGGTCTGAGAGTGCAGCTGTGTAACTTCCGGCCCGGTTGCGAGTAACCAAGATTCCGTGCCTACCAGTTAGCATTGCGGCTTCCTGAAGGTGACTGACAGCGGCCTCAAGCCGTTCTTCAAGGCTTTTCAGACTGGTGACATTAATTTCAACAGGGGCGATTGTGGACTGCATGATTCTCCTTCGAGCGGGGTGTGGATTTGCTTATGTCATCTGTGCGGAGGTTGTGGCCTACCGGAGGGTTAGTAAGTCGTTTTCGCGTTGCCGCAGTCAAACCACATACGACCTCGCCGAGCATTTCGAACACCGCGGGAACTAAGTTCGAATAGGACACATCCCCGAATCCAAGCGCGTCATGGGCGCCGGCAAGAGCCCGAGCGTGGTGGTCGTCCGCGGTGTTGACGGTCACTTGGAGCGGTTATGGGGTGTGACCCGGCCGTTTCCGGGCAGACACGTGAAAAAGGCGGGCTGCTGGACGGGCGCAAACGGGACCACGAGCCATTGGCCGCCATAAAATTCCACGTACGAATCTGAGGGGCAACCTGCATAGGCTTCTTCGCGTGTCATTTCAGTCTGCCTTTCTCGCTAGGTAGTGCGCTGTTGGTAAGGTGCCGCCGGCGGGGCGCTGGCCAGACCCTGGGACTACAACCTGTCCCTATCAGTGTGGAATGTGCCGTATGCACTGTGCATCCGTGGCCCTCACGGATTTCTCCACGGAACCAGTGCGGGAGCCAGTACGGAAGGCTGTCGGGCCGCGGTCGCCCACAGACCAGTGCCCCTTGTTAGCGGCCATGAAAAACTGCCTCTAGGCAGCCACGAAAGCTGCCGGCGGCCACCGATACGGGAATCGGTGGCCGTCACTCTTTCCGGACTCTGCGGTTCTACGACGGGGACTCGACATCTGCCAGCTGCGGAGAGATTCTAAACGTAGCTGCAGAGCAATTCGGCTTCACTCCAGGCGCGCAAGGTGCGCCAGCGATGAAGTCCAACACAGTCTGAATGTGCGTCCCGCAACTGGAACGGCGTTGGTGGCGGCCGCACGTCGGTCGCTCTGCACGTGCCTAACCGTTCCGATCAGATCGAACTGCGCATGCTGCCGGCTGAGGCTTCCGGTTGATTGTGCAGTTGACCTGCCACACTCGGGGGTTCGGAGAGGAATCCATCAATGCCGGCAGACTATACAGAACCGAAATCCGGATCGTTCCGTGACCGGGGCATCACCTCCAGGGAGTGGGAGGTGCTTCAGGCCGTTCTTGACCACCTGACGAACGGCGACATCGCTGCGGCCTTAGGTATCAGCGTACGCACGGTCGAGAGTCACGTCTCGAATCTCTTGACGAAGTTCGATGTCCCTGACCGCTCGGGCCTGGTGGCTGCTGTGCGCGCTCAACAAACCGCTGATCCCGTGCGAATTGAGGCTCCCCCGTCATTGCTACGCATGGCCAACGCAGGCGAGTTCGTGGGCCGGGGTCCGGAGCTCGAACAACTCCACGATGAGTGGGACATGGCCAAGGCGGGCGCACAGCGCCTTGTGCTGGTCTCGGGCGATGCAGGCATTGGAAAAAGCAGGCTGGTTGCTGAATTCGTGCGACAAATATCAGTCACTGACCACCCATTGGTGCTGCACGGACGTTGTGATGAAGACGTGTCAGGCCCATTTGAGGCTGTCGGCCAGGCCCTCGCACCCTATCTCCGTGCCTGTGATCCGGGTCGCTTGGCGGCGGAACTTGGTGATTTGGCTGAAGACTTGAGCAGAATCGTTCCAAATTCCGGCCTTCGATTACCAAGGGTTCCTGTTGACGCATTGCGGGCAGATCCGCACTTTATCCGTTCGCGGTTGTTCGATGCCGTCACCCGGGTTTTCCGTCAAGCCTCGATGTCTTCCCCGTTGCTGTTCGCAGTTGATGATTTGCACTGGGCCCCAGAGCCGACCCTCCTATTGCTCAGGCACCTTATGCAGAGAGAGATGCTTGAGCGGACACTAGTAATCTGCACTCTTCGCCCGAAATATTCTTCAGACGCCTTAATCGACTTCCTGGGTGAGCTGCGCCGGGAGGCAACGCCGGTTCAAATTGAGCTGGGTGGATTGCATCGGCTCGAGGTGGCTCAACTCTTGGGAAGAGACAATGGGTCGCCCCTGTCTCCGGACGACGTCTTCGCCGAGCGCTTGGCCTATGACATCTACTCGGAAACACGAGGAAACCCACTGTATGCCCGAGAACTGATCCGAAGCCTCGGGGAAGATAGCGGACCGAGATCGGCGGGTACAGCAGATGTACCTCATGGAGTGAAGGACATCGTTGCGGCACGGGTTCGGCGGCTTAGCCAAGAGACGCAGACGCTGTTAGGGATGGCCGCCGTCTTAGGTCAGACATTTGAACTTAATGTGCTGCAACGCCTCGCTGAAGCAGACGATCAGTCTCTCCTGGAGAGAGTAGAAGAAGCAACGCAGGCACAGCTTTTGTATGACGTCACAGCCGCTGCTCCGGACGCTGTCGAACGCTATGAGTTTGTGCACGCCATCGTGCGTAAGGCAATCATTGAGAGCGTATCGCCAGCCCGCGTGCGTCGAATCCACGCCGCAGCTGCCGTAGCTTTGGAGCAGTTGTATTCTCACACCTTGGAAGAGCGGGCAGATGAGATCGCACGGCACCTTGTTCAAGCGGGTCCGATTTCAGATAGGCAGAATATTCTGCGGTATCTCACGATGGCTGGCAGGGCAGCGCTGAACAGTTCCGCGGCGGAAGAAGGGCTTCGCTATCTGAACCAGGCCATGGTGGTCATGGATACCGCCGACGCTTCTGACCGTGCGGAACTTTGGTTCCAGCGCGGTTTGGCGTTGCGGATGATAGGTCGTTGGCCGGATTCAGTGGCCTCGCTGCGTAGCGCCCTAAACATCTATGCGGAAGTGGGTGATCTTAAAGCCATCTCCCGCACGAGCTGCGAGGCCGCTCATACTATGTTTTGGTTTTTCCGGATGCATGAAGCCCTCGATTTGGCAGCTTATGGACTTAAAATGCTTGACGGCCACGGGGGCGCCGAACGGGGACGGCTGCTTGGTGCGTTGTCTTTTGCCCAGGCTTGGAGCGGTGATTACGACTCAAGCATGAAGGCCATCGATGAAGAGTTGGACATGGCCTCCCGGCTCGGTGATGCGGAGCTTCGCGGGCATGGCCTGGCCATGCGTGCGATGCAGCTTCCCGCGTTCCTTGAGCACAAGGACGCAGCCGCGGCAGGCTATGAGGCGTTGGAGATACTCCGCCACTCAGACGACATCTGGACCTTGACGAGCATGCTCGGG
>NZ_JACXBW010000022.1 GCF_014712225.1 Pseudarthrobacter sulfonivorans | reverse complement strand
AACAAGGACTGACAGTCCATAACTGAGGTTCCGGGAGCGTCTTTGTCCGTCAGAGGCGCTCCCGGGGCCTGACCGCCAGGCGCGTTCATGTCCGCGGGGCTGCCTCTCTGCAAGCCGGCTCACCAGATGCACGGCTGGACAGGGACGGCCGGCCCAGGCATGACTTTTTGCATCAGCAAACCAAGAGACTCTGTGACCCACCTAGGTGCTTGGACGTTCGCGCTTCGGAGTCCCGTCTCATCATCGCCGTCCGCCAGTGGCAATCAAGGCGGTAGGCATCGCACGACGTTCAGCCATCAAAGGAGATGTTATGAGTGAAGATCGTTTGGATGAAGCCGACGACCTGAAAAGGTCAATCAACTGGAAGCAGGGTGCGGCAATTGCGCTGGGTGTGCCCATGCTGATTCTGCCATCGCTGGGCTACCTGCCGATGTATGTATCTGCCGCAGCAATCCTGATCTGGGGAATATCGGTCCTGCAGGGTTTCATGCAGAGCACCGCGTATGCCGAAATGGCCACCACCTTTCCCAAGGCTTCCGGTCTGCCGGGTTTCGCGCAGCATGTATTCCGGACCGAGAACTACAAGGGCAAGTATGACAAGGGCAAGCTGATCGGCGGCTTCACCGCATGGAGCTACTGGTTTGGCTGGAATCCGATTCTGGCGATCTTCGCCATCACGGCCGGCAGTTATCTCCATGGGTTGTTCCCGGTGCTGGGAGAGACATTCACCGAGTATCAGCTCGCATTGATCTCAGGCGTGGTGATCTTCGCCGGACTGTTCATCGTGAACTGGTTCGGCCTCAAGGACGGCGCCATCCTGGGTTACATCCTGGCGGCCATATCCCTGATACCGCTGGTCATCCTGGCCGTGGCGCCTTTTGCTACCGGACACGTTGAGCTAACCCACATCACCGGCAACTGGTGGCCGACTGACTGGGCCTGGGACCTGCACCATATCCTGATGCTCTTTGGCATCTTTGGCATCGCACAGTGGAGTGCCTGCGCCTGGGAAACGGCAGCAATTTACGGCCCCGAATACAAGAAACCTTCCAAGGATGTCCCCAAGGCGCTGCTTGCCTGCGGCCTCATCTGCCTCGCTTTGTACGTACTGCTGCAAGCTGCGGTAATCGGCGTGCTGGGTGTCGACGGTGTCCAGGCCGAGGCTGTCTCGCCCCTGATCCCGGTGGCCCAGGCCGTCTTTGGCCAAGCCGGTTCAACGATCACCATCATCATGCTGATCGCCGCCATGATCCTCATCATCCAAACGGCCTACCTGGGGTCCACCCGCGCCATGCACTCCATGTCGGTGGAAGGGAACCTTCCCCGGGTCTTCGGTAAAACCAACCGCCACGGTACCCCGTTCGTCGCCATGCTGGTCATCGGAGCCTTTAACCTGGTGCTCATCTCCATGGGAAATGCCGCGGCGATCCTCGCGGCCTCGGCCATCGGCTACACCTGTGCCAACGGCATCAGCCTTTTCGCCTATGTCAAAGCCAAAAAGCACCCCGCCTTCGCCAGACTGGAACGACCCTTCAAAGCGCCCAAGGGCTGGAAGCATGTCGCCATGCTCTTCGGCCTGTTCAACGTGCCCCTGTGCCTGATCGGCGTGGTGTACCTGAACAGCCTGGAAATCGGCTGGACCTCAACCTGGGTCGGCTTCCTCGTGCTGGCGCTCTTCATCCCCATCTGGCTGTACACCCAGCACGAATTGCGGCGGGCCGACGCCAAGGCAGCCACTGCCCGCACAGAACACGGTGCTGAAGAACGGGAAAAGGTTCTGGACCTCAGGTAGTACGAGCAGCACTAGGCAGACGGTCCCCGACGCCGTAGATAACCGCGCCGGGGACTGTCCTGCATCTAACCCAAACCCAGTGATGAGAGCGTGATCCGCGTGTTCAATATCCCGGCCATTACCTGGACCCTCACGGCCATCCTGCTGTTCAGCGGAGGCTATCACTGCCTACAGGCAACAAGGTCTCACCGGCTCACGGACCGGGTGAACAATGTTCTTCATGCCCTCATGACCGTCGTCATGGCGGCCATGTTGTGGAACCTCGTGCCATCAACGATGCTGGCACAGATCGCTCTCCTTACCGGTGCGGCACTGTGGTTCGTTATTCAGGCGGTCGCCCGGCCAGAGTTCAAAGCATTCTGCGCGGGTAGCCAAGGCAGGATTAAGTGCCTCTACCACGGCCTCACCATGGCCGGCGGTGCTGTCATGGTTGCCATGATGGGCCTGGCCACCACCCACCACGCTCCCGCCGCGGCCATGCCAATGCCGAACGCCCATCACGCGATGTCAGCCGCAACTCCAAGCACGCCCGTAGCAGCCATTGATCACTCACCCGATGTGGCGATCGCGCTGACAGGACTATTCGGAGCCGCGGCCGTAGTTTTCGTTGTCCTTTTACTCCGTTACCGGGTAGCGGGGATCAGTCACCGCCACGCCGCTGCTTCAAGGCTCTCCGTCCGCACAGAGCACGGGCTCGAAGCTCTCGGCGCCGCCGTCATGGCCCTAATGTTTGCCACCATGTCGGCATAAACGGGCAGAGAGGAAGAGGGCATGACCCCGCTAGCCTTGAGCCTTATTGAACTGGGAGCCGTCGTGTTCTCCCTCGGCCTGTTGGCCAGACTTGCCGGTCGGATCGGGATGTCGCCCATCCCGCTTTACCTCCTGGGCGGCCTCGCTTTTGGCACAGGCGGGATTGTTGAGCTTGACGGCATGAAGCCAGTCGCGCACCTCTTTGGGGAGATCGGCGTCATCCTGCTGTTGCTGATGCTCGGGCTCGAATATACGGCGTCCCAGCTTCTCACCGGACTACGGAGGTCGTGGCAGGCCGGTCTCCTCGACCTCGTCCTGAATTTCCTGCCAGGGGCCGCACTTGCCCTCTTTCTGGGCTGGGGGCTCGTGGGTGCCATGGTGATGGGCGGCGTCACGTACATCTCCTCGTCAGGCATCGCGGCGAAGGTGATCACGGATCTGGGCTGGCTGAACAACCGCGAAACCCGTGTGGTGATCTCCATCCTTGTGTTTGAAGACCTGACCATGGCTGTATACCTTCCGGTCCTCACCAGCATTCTTGCCGGCCTCAGTTTCCTCGGCGGGCTCACAACCGTGGGCATCGCGCTGGCTGCGGTGAGCGTGGTCCTCATTGTCGCGCTGCGCCACGGCCACCATGTGTCCAAGGCTGTCCACAGCGAAAACTCAGAGGTTTTCCTCCTGAAGGTCCTGGGCGCGGCCCTGCTTGTCGCAGGCGTGGCATCAGTCATGCAGGTGTCAGCGGCCGTGGGGGCCTTCTTGCTCGGCATCGCGATCTCCGGTGTCACATCGCACAGTGCCACGCGCGTCCTGACACCGCTGCGGGACCTTTTTGCCGCGATCTTCTTCGTGGCATTTGGGTTGAACACTGATCCTGGGTCCATTCCGCCGGTGCTTGGCTGGGCGCTCGTCCTCGCTCTTGTCACCGCGGCAAGCAAGATGGCCACCGGTATGTGGGCCGCGAAGCGTGCGGGCATTGGCCGCCCCGGCCGTCTCCGTGCCGGAGCCGCGCTGATAGCTCGCGGGGAATTCTCGATCGTCATCTCAGGACTGGCAGTGGCATCCGGTGCCGTCACCCAGGACCTGGCGGCCATGGCTACTGCCTATGTATTGGTCATGGCCGTCGTGGGCCCGTTGGCCGCGCGCTACGTCGAACAGCTGGTGGAAATTGTGCGGCCGCCGGAAGGCGTCGCCACGAAAGTGTAGGTGCGGTGCTGTGGAAGTCCGGTAACTTAGCGCAGCGGAGCCGATGGCTCCTTGGTGCCCGTCACTTCAGTGAGGGAGGGACCCGCAGCAGGTGCAGTTGCGGCGGGGAGCGCGCGGGCACGCTTGCCCTTCGCCCCGCGCCTGCTGGACCGGCCGTAGACCAGGTACATGGTCAGCCCGGTGATGACCATCAGCAGGACGGTGTACACGAACGTGTTTGCCACGCCCTCCACGCCTTCGGCGCCGTCGGTGTTCGCCTTGATGACCAGGCCCAGCGGCTGGACCAGGGGGTGCGCCAGGAAGATTGCCGTGTCGTAGTCATCCAGCATGCTGTTGAAGTTCAACGCAGCGATCGCTGCGGCTGCAGGAAGCACCAGGGGCAGCAGGACCCGCCGGAAGACGTACAGGGTCTTCGCGCCCATGATGGCGGCGGCTTCCTCCAGCGAGGAGTTCACCGATGCGAACGACGCCTTGAGCATGCGGAGCGTGAAGGGGATCTTGACCGTCACGAACGCGATCAGCAGGATCACGGTGGTTCCGGTCAGGACGGCGCCGCCCACCAGGGGGTTGGGGTGGTCGTAGCTGATGATGAGGCCCAGGGCGAGCAGGGCCGAGGGCAGGATCCAGGGGATATGGAGGAGGTATTCGAAAAGGGAGCTCACCCAGTTGCGGTATTTCTGCAGGAGGCGGGCCACGAACAGCAGGCCGCCCACGGCAATCACGGCCGCAAGGGCGCTGTAGATGACGCTGATGATGAAGGGGCGGAGGCCGGCTTCCTGGGTCAGCACGCGGGTGTAGTTGTCCAGCGTCAGGCTGCCCGGTGAGAGCTGCCCGGTCTGGATGGCTGCCCCGTCAGCGAACGAATACAGCACGATCAGCAGCACCGGCAGGCTGTAGACGGCAAACAGCAGGTAGGCGATCACGTGCACGGCAGCGTTGGCCGCCGGGTTGGTGATCTGCTGCTTCTGCAGCGCGGAGGACACTTTTGACACGGAGTAGTAGGTGCCGCCCTTCTCGAGCCGGGTCATGACCGCCAGCATCAGGATGGTGGCCACGCCAAGGATGACGGCCAGCAGGGCTGCCAGGTCCCGTGAGGTGGGGCTGTTCGTGAAGGTCAGGATCATCGGCGTGATGGTCTGGAAATCGCGGCCGCCCAGGACTTGCGGCGCGCTGAGCGCCCCCAGTCCTGTCAGGAAGGACAGGATGGTGACGGCGAACAACGTGGGCTTGAGCATGGGCAGCACCACCTTGCGCAGGATGGTCCAGTCAGACGCGCCGAGGTTTTTGGCGGCCTCGATGGTCTGGTAGTCCACGCCCTTGAGCGCGTTGGCCACGAACAGCATGTGGTTGGTGGTGGTGGCAAAGGTCATCACCACCAGGACGGCGAAGAACCCGGAGAACCACGCGGCGTCCATGCCGGGGAACACCTTCAGCAGCAGGGCGGTGACAATTCCCTTGTCCCCATAGATGAACTTGTACCCGGCCGCCAGCACGATGCCGCCGTAGATGAACGTGGAGGCATAGCCCAGGAACAAAATCCTGGAGCCCCGGATCTTGAAGTAGTGCGTGACCAGCACAATGAAGATGCCCACCACGTTGACGGTGACGGACAGCGCCACGGCGAGCAGGAAGCTGTTGCCGAGGGACTTCATGGCGCGCTGGGAGGAGAACAGCTTTTCCGCGGCCCGCCCGGAGAAGCTGCCGTCCGGGAAGAACGTGGCGAGCAGGACGTTGAGGTTGGGCCAGACCAGGAACGCGGCGATGAACCAGGTCAGCACCGTTCCCACGATCAGGATGAACGGGGAGCGGAGCATGCTTTTCGCTGAGGCCCCGCTCATGGCAGGACCACTGCCTGGTCCTGCCTCTCCAAGGCCTTGCCGGTATCCGCGTGGTACTGCAGCACGTGCCGGGGCTGGACGTACACGGTGGTTTCCGCACCCGCCTCCGGGTGCGCTGCGCCGTCTTCCTTCACCAGCAGCCTGAGGTCCGCGCCGTGGCTCCGCACAATGTAGCGGCTGTGGAGCCCGTGATAGGTGCGTGAAACCACTTTGCCGGAAAGCCCGACGGCGTCGCCTCCGTTGGCGGGCGGCGTCAGTGACGCCTTTTCCACCCGGAGGTAGGAGTTGGCAGCGGGGCTGAGCTCCGCACCGGAGAGCCTGTTGAGTTCAGCAATGAACTCCGGCGTCAGCGGCGAACTGTCACCGATGAAGTTGCAGACAAATTCCGTGGCGGCGTCATCGTAGATCGACTGCGGCGTGCCCACCTGTTCCACGACGCCCTTGTTGAAGACGGCCACCCTGTCGCTCATGGCCAGGGCTTCGTCCTGATCGTGCGTGACGTACACGGTGGTGATGCCGAACTCGCTCTGCAGGTCCTTGAGCTGCTGCCGGAGCTGGTGCCGGAGCTTGGCATCAAGATTGGACAGTGGCTCGTCCAGCAGGAGGATCTTGGGCCGCAGCACCAGCGCCCGGGCCACGGCCACGCGCTGCTGCTGGCCACCGGAAAGCTCGGCAACGTTCTTATGCAGCTGCTCATCGCTGAGCTCCACCCGGCGCGCGATGTCGCGCACCAGGTGGTCCGTCTCAGCGGATTTTTCTTTCCGCACCCGCAGCCCGAAGGCGATGTTCTCCCAAACGCTCATGCTGGGGAACAGGGCGTAGTTCTGGAACACCATGCCCACCTGCCGCTTGTCGCTCGGCAGCCGGGTGACGTTCTTCCCGTCCACATGGACGGTTCCCCCGGAAGGTTCGATGAAACCCGCCAACGTGCGCAACGCCGTCGTCTTCCCACACCCGGAGGGGCCGAGCAGTGTGAAGAACTCTCCGGGTTTGACGTGCAGGTCAAGGTTCGGGATGGCTACGAAATCGCCGAAGGTGACTTCGATGTTGTCTAGGCGGATCATGGGTACCTGTCTGAGGGAGAGCCGGCTGGCCCGGCTGCGGTGCGGGACGGTGCGCGGGGTTTGGTTCCTACTGCATGTATTCGAGCTCGATCTTCTCCACCCAGGAGCCCATGTTCTCCTGGACGAATCCCCAATCGATGTCCTGCTGCTTGACGGTCGAGAAGAACTTCACCACGTCGGGGTTGGCCTGGGCCGCGGCAGTTTTGTTGACTGGCATCGAGTTGAACTGCTTGGCGAAGGCAGCCTGCACGTCCGCGCTGCCGAACCAGTCGATGAACTTCCCGGCCTCAGCCTTCTTTTTTGTTCCCTTCACGAGGGCAATCTGTTCCACGGCGAGCGGAACCCCGACAGCCGGGATCACCGTTTCGGCGTTGACCTTGAAGGACTTTTCGCGCTCGGCGATGATCGAGGAAGGCATCTGGCCCATGTCCACTTCACCGGAGGCTATCCGCGCGAAAAGGTCGGTTTTGGCCACGGCCGGGCTGCCGTTCCGGAAGTACTGTTCAACCTGCTTCCAGCCTTCGGCTGAGATGCCCAGGTCGCCGGAGTCGTCCTTGTAGCGGGAGAGGATGCCGGCGAAAACCAGCTGGGCCGTTGCGGTTCCGAGCCCTGTGACCCGCTCGTAGCGGGACTTGAACTCGTCCTTGGTCCAGAGGTCCGTCCAGTCTTTCGGGGCAGCGTCGGCACTGAACTTGTCCGCGTTGTAGCCGAGGAGGATGGCCTGCTTCACGAGCGGCCAGTAAGCCTTCCCGTCACCGGTGTCCCCCACAGCCGTGTCCACTTCGCCCGCCCAGGCGGGTTCAAAGGGCTCCAGGGCGCCGGCTGCCTTAATCTGCGCGAAGTACATGTTGTTCAACCCGAAGGCGACATCGGCAATGGGGTTGTTTTTCTCCGCGATGAGCTTGTTCGTGGCATCCGCGCCGCCGGCTCCCACCACTTCGATCTTGAAGCCCGCCTTGGCGGCCTCCGCGGTCCACCACTCGCCGCGGCCCTCGCCGTTGGAGTTCGTGTAGACCACCAGCGTCTCGCCGGAAGGAACGGTCGACGTCGACGACGGCTCGCCGGACGCGGCGGGCGTGGCCGTTCCGGCGCCGCAGCCGGCCAATAGGGTGACGGCGACGGCCGCGGCCATCAAAGTCTGCAGTTTACGCACGATCAGGACTCATTTCTGAACTTGGTTCGGAGCATTGTCCGGCAAGCCTATAGCTGGACTCGACAGATGCGGGCGTTAAAAGCTATCGATTCGATAAACAGCCCGGCTGTCTAGTCTGGTCCTGTTGCCGGAACACTCAGGGCACGGTGCGTAAACGTGCGGTGAACGTCGGGAGGCAGGTGGGCCGGAGCGCGAAGGCGAGTCCCGCCGTCGTCAGTCCTGGTTGAGCGTTTCAGTGAGGTGGTGCGTCGGGATCCGGTCCCGGTCATAGGTGATTTCGGTGTAGCCGTGCGGCTCGGGCTGACCGGACGGGCTGAGGTTCACAAAAACGATTTGCTCAATGGTGAGGATGCTTTGGCGCGTGATCATGTTGCGCACTTCGGCCCGCATGGTCAGTGAGGTGCGGCCGAAGCGGGTGGCGGTCAGGCCCATCTCGATCAGGTCGCCTTGAACGGCGGAGCTGACGAAGTTGATTTCGGAGATGTATTTTGTCACCGCACGCCCGTTGCCGAGCTGGAGGATCGCGTAGATGGCCGCTTCCTCATCGATCCATTTCAGCAGGCTGCCGCCGAACAGCGTGCCGTTGGCATTGAGGTCCTCGGGCCGCACCCATTTGCGCGTGCGGAAGGTGATGTCTGCTGATTCCATAGGGCGAGGTTAGTCGACAGGGCCTTGCGGTGCGCAGTGTCGGGCCTGTGTGACGCCCGTTCGCCGCACCTGGCGCCCTGTGGGTTTGCGTCCGGTCTCAGGCCATGGCCGTGTGGGCTGCGCTGTGCGAGTCGATGGGTTTGGCGTAGCAGTAGGAGTGCTCCACGCCGGCGTAGGCGCCGAAGTTGGGGACTGGTTCAAAGCCGGAGTTCTCGTAGAAGTTCCTGCCATCGGGCTGCGCGGAGCCGGCTTCGGCCTTGATCCGCTTGATACCCTGCTTGTGTGCCTCGGCTTCGAGGGCCGCCAGGATGGAACTGGCCACGCCCGAGCCGCGCGTGTAGGGGAGCACGTAGAGACGCTTGATCTCCGCCGTGGCGTCGTCCAGGAGCCTGAGTCCGCCGCAGCCCACAGGCTGGCCGGATCCTTTGTCGTAGGCCACGAGGAAGACAGCGCAGTCGGCGCCCGACGGCGGGACCCCGGGTTCGTGGTCAGCCGTACCGAAACGGGCGTCGAGTTCGGCCTGCTGGGCCCGGCGAAGATCGGCGCCCACAGGGTTGGACCAGGTCACGGCCCTGATGTTGAGACGCGGGTTGGTCTGCATGGCTGCCTCGATTCGCCGAAGGGTTATGCCTGACAAAGGTATTGGCCCGGGGTTACGCGGGTGTTTCCTCGGCGTAAGCACTGAGAGAACAACGGAAGGTCTGGCCATCGGGAGGCGACGTTTCGGCGCTGAGACCGCGGCTTGGCGCCGACATCCCCCGCTCGATCCGTTGGCTTCCCACTCAGTAAACATTCTCGATGGCCTAGTTATCAGGCCGTCTAAGATGATTGCATGGGCTCCAGAAACGAAGGTTCCGGGTATTGGTATGGGCCGGATGGCCAGTTGGACTACAGCGCCGCGGTGCTGAAGTCCCTCCGCGACTACCGCACCGCCGAGACGACCGTCCGGCGCTCCGCCCGCGACTCCATGGGCATGGGGGAGACAGACATCCTCGCTCTGCGCTACCTCCTGCGCGTACAGGCGTCCGGGGGCGCCGTGGTGCCGAAGGACCTGAGCCGGTTCCTCGGTATAACGAGCGCCTCCACAACGTCCCTGATCGATCGCTTGGTGGCGAGCGGACACGTGCGCCGGGAGTCCCATCCTTCCGACCGTCGGTCGGTTGTGGTGGTGCCGACCGCCGACTCCGACCGCGAGGTCCGAGAGACGCTCGGCGGGATGCACCGCCGGATGATGTCCGTGGCCGAGGCGCTCTCAGTGGAAGAGGCCCGTGTGGTGGTCGCATTCCTCGAACGCATGACCCGCGCGCTCGAGACTCCGCACGCCGAAACGGGAGAAAATAGCTAGGGCGACTAGTAATATGTATGCTTATGATCATTCCTGAAAAACCTTAAGGGAGTCATGAGCGCGATCGATACATTCTGTGAGGCACTGCCGCCGGGTCCTTTACCGTACGCAAGCGAAGGCGGCGATTGGCCCGTTCACTGCGCCACGGAGATGGAAATAGTGGTTCCGGCGGTAGGCGGATGTGCGGTCGACTACACGTTTGAGCCGGCGGAGGGGCCGGTCCGGCTGCCGCCCGTTTGGCGCTGCAGCTGCGGCTTCCAGCTCGATGCCTGGGCGACTGGCTGGACGGAACCGGCAGAATCACTGACACCGGAGCAGCGCGTGCCGATCCTCACCGCCACTCCTCCGGCGTGACCGTCCTTTCGGGTGCGCCCCCGGCCGTAGTGTCCACGCCTGTCACGATCGCCGACGAAATCGTGGTGGGCGGCCGCTTCCAGCTGAGGGAGCGTCTGGGTCGTGGCTCCATGGCCGAGGTCTTCCGTGCCGTGGACCTGGCGGGCGGCCGCGACGTCGCCGTGAAGATTGCGGCTGACGACTCGCCCAAGCACCGCGGGAGGATCGCCAACGAAGCTGCCGTTCTGGCCGGTCTGGACCATCCGTCGGTCATCACCTTCTTTGAGGGCGGAACCATGCCGGTGGCCGGCCAACTGCCGGGCCGGTCCTACATTGTGGAGGAACTGGCACTTGGCCCCAGCCTTGCGGAGGTGGCCCGCGGCCCGTTGCCTTCCCCGCAGCAGGTTGCGGCCTGGGCCGGCGGGCTTTTCGGTGGCCTCAGCCACCTTCACGGCCGGGGCCTGGTCCACCGGGACATCAAGCCCGCCAACCTCATGCTCAGCGGGCTGCGTCGAAGCCCGGTCCGGATTGTGGACTTCGGCATTGCGGCAGCCGCCGGCGCGGCGCCCGAGCCGGGCATGTCATCAGGAACTGTGCATTACATGAGTCCGGAGCAGGCCTCCGGTGGTGCCGCACAGCCGTCCTGGGACGTCTACGCCCTGGGCCTGGTCCTCCTGGAACTCCTGACCGCGGAAAGGGCGTACACCGGCACGGCGGTGGAGTCCCTCGTGGCGCGGACACTGCGCAGCCCTGTGGTTCCAGCTTCGTTGGGGCCCGGGTGGGGTGCGTTGCTGCGTGCAGTCACCGCCATGGACAGCGCCGCACGCCCGTCCGCAGCGGAAGCAGCGGTCATGGCCCGGCGACTGGCGGTTAACCCGCAGCCGGCAAGGCTACTTCACCGGCGCTGAAAGCGCGCAGCCGCCTCCGGCTGTTACGGGCCGGCCACGTCCGTGCCCGTGGGGTCCTCGGCTGTGGGGTCCGCAAGGGCCAGTCCGCCGATGGGGCTGCCGTCCCAATGAATCAGTTTCCACCCCGAGTCGGGATCGCCTTCCAAAGCCACGATGCCGGTGTTGGCCAGTACATGGCGGGCGGCGAACTCGTGGTCGGCTCCTGAGGCGCGCAGGCCGGCCCACGTGCGGATAGCGGCGCCGTGGCTGACTACGGCGACGACGGCGGAGTCCAGCCCGCGGGCGGCGCGTTCGGCGATCCTGGCGATGTCGGCGTCGTACCTTTCAAAAAATTCATTCCCGTCCGGGCCGGCAGGCATCCGCCGGTCAAGGTCACCGGCCGCCCAGGCAAAGACCGTGGTCATGTACCGCTTGTGGGCTTCATGGTCGGTGAGCTTCTCCAGGGAGCCGGCCTCGATTTCGTGCAGTCCGTCCAGCACTTCAACCTCGAGGCCCTGGAGCCTGGACAGGGGCGCAGCAGTGATCTGGGTCCGCACCAGCGTGGACGCGTACAGGGCGCCGATCTTTTCATTGGCCAGGGACCGCGCCATGGCCGCCGCCTGCCGCTCGCCCAGTTCGGTGAGCCCCGGCCCCGGGTGGGCGGTGTCCAGTTGGCCGAGTACGTTGCCGGGGGTCTGTCCGTGGCGGATGAGGAGCAGCTTCATCCGTCCAGTCTCGCACCTGCCGGCCGCGGGTTGTAGCAACCGGAAACCAAGGCGCCGGGCCCCTGGGAGCCCGGCGCCGGCGTCGTACTTTTTGCTGCTGGTGAAACGCCCTACTTCAGGTGGTCCACCAGCTGGTCCGCGATGCCGGTGTACTTGCCGGGCGTGAGGGCGAGCAGCCGTGCCTCGGCGTTCTTGGAGAGGCCCAGGCTCTGGACGAACTCCTGCATGCGGGCGGCGTCCACGCGCTGTCCGCGGGTGAGGTCCTTGAGCCGTTCGTACGGGTTTTCCATGCCTTCGACGCCGGCGATCGCCTCGGCGCGCATGACCATCTGGATCGCTTCGCCCAGGACTTCCCAGTTGGTATCGAGGTCACCGGCAAGGACGTCCTCGGCCACATCGAGGCGGTCCAGGCCCTTGGCCACGTTGGAGATGGCCAGCAGCGAGTGGCCGAAGGCCACGCCGATGTTGCGCTGGCTGGAGGAGTCAGTGAGGTCGCGCTGCCAGCGGGAGGTCACCAGGGTGGAGCCCAGGACGTCCAGGAGGCCGGAGGAAATCTCCAGGTTGGCCTCGGCGTTTTCGAAACGGATCGGATTGACCTTATGCGGCATCGTGGAGGATCCGGTGGCACCGGCCACCGGGATCTGGGCGAAGTAGCCGATGGAGATGTAGCTCCAGATGTCGGTGCAGACGTTGTGCAGGATCCGGTTGAACCGTGCGACGTCGGCGTACAGTTCGGCCTGCCAGTCGTGGCTCTCGATCTGGGTGGTCAGCGGGTTCCAGGTCAGGCCCAGGCCCTCCACGAAGGACTTCGCAACCTGCTGCCAGTCGGCGCCCGGGACTGACGCGACGTGCGCGGCGTAGGTGCCCGTGGCGCCGTTGATCTTGCCCAGGTATTCGGTTTTGGCGATCCGGTCCAGCTGGCGGGTCAGACGGTGCGCGATGACGGCCAGTTCCTTGCCGAGGGTGGTGGGAGTGGCGGGCTGGCCGTGGGTGCGGGAGAGCATGGGCACGGCGCGGTTGTCCTCGGCCATCTTGCTGATCTGGGCCACCAGGGCGCGGGCGGCGGGCAGCCACACGTCCTCCACAGCGCCCTTGACGCCCAGGGCGTAGGAGAGGTTGTTGATGTCCTCGGACGTGCAGCCGAAGTGGACCATGGCGGTCAGGTTCTCGATGCCGATGCCGGGAAGACGGCGGCCGATGTAGTACTCCACGGCCTTGACGTCGTGGACCGTGACGGCTTCGATTTCGGCGAGTTCGGAGACGGACGCGGCATTGAATTCCGTGACGATGGTGCGGAGCCGGTCCTGCTGCTCCTGGCTCAGCGGGCCTGCCCCGGGAAGGACGCTGTTGCTGGTCAGGTGGATGAGCCATTCGACTTCCACCGCCACGCGGTCACGGTTGAGCGCCGCTTCGGACAAGTAGTCAACGAGGGGCGCGACGGCGGACTGGTAGCGGCCGTCCAGCGGGCCCAGGGCGATCGGCTCCGGTGACGCGGCGAGGGCCAGGCGTCCGGAGGGCGTGCGGGTATCAGCTGTGGCGGCAGTTTCAGGCATGTGCTGATTGTTTCACGAACTCCGGCCGCGGCTTAAGCGCTGCTCATGCGGGTCTCAAACGGGGCCTCCTCCATGAGGTTCAGGGTGACTTGTCCACATAGCCGACGGCGGTGCTCCCGCCGCGCGGGCACCGTCCGTAGCGTGGGGCTCAGAGATCAGGCATCGAAGGATGCGGCGGCACGGTGGAGGCAGCACTATGTACCAGGCAAGGGGGAACGGGCATGACCGGGGACGTGACGGGTACTAGCCAGGAGTGCTTGAACCGCGCCTCCGAGGTTCAGTATTTGGCGTCCCGGGTTGCCCGGTGTTCTGAACAGGTGGAAACGGTTTTGGCCAGGATCCGGGACATCCAGCTGCTGGAATGGCAGTCACCTGCGGGACGGGCGTACCGGAACTCGGTGGCCCTGCAGGAGGCGGCCCTCGGCAAGGCACGCGAACGTCTTACGGAGGCCCGGCTCGCGGTGGGCCGCCATGCGCGGGAGGTTGCGGCGTCGGCCGGAAGTTCCGCGGGGTGGTACTGATGGCCGACGTGACGCCATCGGGCAGCGGGGGGCCAATAGGGCTGACCGGGCCGGCCGTGGACGGCGGCCTGGAAATCAGGGGCGGTGTTGGGGGAATTACCTTCCAGCTGGAGGAACTGATGATGGGGGCGGGCAGGCTCGACGCCCTTGCGGACGAGTTGGCCTCCGTGGAGGCCGAGGTCCACCGGATTTGGGGAGACCTGGGCGCGTACCAGAAGGATTCGCGTCCGTCCGGGACGGAGGCACTGCTGTCCGTCGGCGAGGCCCGGTGGAGCGTCCAGGCTGTCCGGGAAGAGTTGCAGGACATCAGCAAGCACGTCCGGGCAAGCAAACAGGACTACGAGGCGGCGGAGGCGCGGGCGGGCTTCGCGCGGGGATTGGGCGGCGGATTGACCAGCCCCGGAACCATCGGGCGGCAGGCAGTGGACCTGAGGTTGGGCTTGGTTCCCAACAGGGAAGTCACCGAACTCGTCGCCGGCCCCTTGGCGATGGCTGCCTTGTTGGCCCTTTCGCCGGAGCGCTTTTTCATTGCGCTCGGCGTGGACTTGGCGGCGCGGCGGCACATTTCGGCGGCGGTTCCGTTGCTCACCGGCCTGCTTGGCCGCTCCGCCGCTACTCTCCAGCCGCGTCCGGTCACGGTGGACCGCAGGGAGTCATTGCCCATTGGGTTCGATGGCTCGCCGGCTGCCCTCCTGGAGCGGGCCCGGATCATCGGTGAGCGAGGCGACGGATACGTCGAGGTGATCGAAGTTGATAACGGCGGGCAGAAGGCTTACGTGGTGGTCATTCCCGGCACGCAGGCGGGCGGTGACTTGGGCGGGGCCAACCCCTTCGATGAAGCGGGCATTTCCGAGGGGCTTGGTCACCGCTCCGATGAAGTCAACGCGGGCGTGGTGGAGGCTCTGCGGGCCACCGGCGCTGAGAGAGGGGCGCCGGTGGTGGCTGTCGGCTACAGCCAAGGGGGAATCCATGCCATGAACCTTGCCGCTGACGAACTGTTCCTCAACGACTACGACATGAAGTACGTGCTGACGGCAGGCTCGCCCGTGGGCGGCATCGTTCCAGCCGCAGACGTTACTTCGCTGCATCTGGAGCACCGGCAGGACTGGGTCCCCGGAACTGACGGAACACCGAACCCGGATGCCAAAAACCGGGTAACAGTGACGCTCGGCGGCCCTGTGACCACGCCGGATGGTGGTGAATTCGGCCTTGGTCCGGGGCATCGGCTCAGCAACTATACGGCCGGCGCGCGGCTCGTCGCAGAGAGCGATGATCCGTCCCTGATGGCGTCAACTGCCGTACTTGGCGGCGTGCTGGGAGCCGGTGGCACGGCAAAGGCCATACGTTTTGCCCTGACCCGGGCTAAGCTCCCGGACGCGGCGCCTGTACGCGGCCCGGTGCCGACGCCCACACCCCAGGCTGCGCCATCACCGCCATCCTCGCAGCAACCTCTCTCGTCTCCACAGGAGCGGCGTGATGCCACACCGTCACCACAGCCGACGCAGCGCTGAGGCATTGTGGCGCGCGGGCAGTTGAGGCGCGGGCGATTAAGGCAAGCGGGCGGTTAAGGCAAGCGGCCGGCCAAAGGGCCGCCGCGCTACCGCCTGCCGCCCGGCACCCGTCCCGCCACGAGCGAGATGAGGGTGATGATGATGGCCGCGAGGACCGCTGTCCAGAAGAACGAGTCGATGGTGAAATGCACCGGCGTGTAGCTGCTGAGCCATGACGTCAGGTACAGCATGGCGGCGTTGATGACGATCGTAAACAGGCCCAGCGTGAGGATGGTGATGGGCAAGGAAAGGAAACTGACCAGGGGACGGACAAACGCGTTCACCACGCCGAAGATCAGCCCGATGAACAGATAGGCCAGGATGATGCCGATGGTCTCCGTGCCCTGCGTTACGCCCGTGTTGGCCACAGCCGCGGTGGTGGCAGAGGTGGAGATATCAAGGCCTGGCAATATCCAGCTGGCAATCCAGAGGGCCAGCCCGTTGATCAGGACCCGAACAATAAAGGAGCGCATGGGTTTATGCTGTCACACCGTCCTGTGAGGTGCCCGGGCACCGCCCGGTTCCCCCGCTTCGGGAGAAGTAGGCTAGTTTGCATGACGTCATCAGAGATCCTGCCCGGGGAAATCCAGCCACGCCCCGTGGTGGGCCGGCTTCCCCGCTACGCCGCAGGGAAGCCCCCCGCCGCGGTGGACGGGCTGGCCAGCTACAAACTCTCCTCCAACGAGAACCCCCTGCCACCGCTCCCGGCAGTGCTGGCGGCCATCGCAAACCAGACAGACTTCAATCGCTACCCGGACCCCCTCAGCAGCAAGCTGCGCGGAGCGCTCGCGGAGTTCCTGGACGTCCCGGCGGAAGACATCGTTACCGGCGCCGGAAGCCTCGGTGCCCTCAACCAGCTCCTTTCAACCTTCGCCGGGCAGAACGACGACGGCAAAGCCGACGAAGTGATCTATGCGTGGCGCTCTTTCGAGGCCTACCCCATCAGCGTTGGCCTGGCAGGGGCTGAAAGCGTCCGGGTCCCGCTGCTGGCCGATGGGCGCCATGACCTCGCTGCCATGGCCGCAGCCGTCACCGTGCGCACCAGGGTCATCCTGCTCTGCTCGCCGAACAATCCGACCGGACCCATCCTGACTGCCGCCGAAACGGAACGGTTCATCGAGGCCGTCCCGTCTGATGTTGTGGTGGTCATTGATGAGGCCTACCAGGAGTTCGTTCGCGCCGGGGACGCAGTGGACGGCATCGCCCTGTACCGCAGATATCCCAATGTGGTGGTCCTCCGGACCTTCTCCAAGGCCCACGGACTCGCCGGCCTGAGGGTGGGGTACAGCGTCTCAAACCCGGGCTTGACCCAGTACCTGCGGGTGGCGGCGACGCCGTTCTCGGTGTCACAGATCGCCGAGCAGGCCGCGATGGTTTCGTTGCAGAATTACCCCCAGGTTGTAGAAAGGGTACAAAGCATCGTGGACGAACGTGACCGGGTTACATCCGGGCTGCGGGAGCTCGGTTGGTTTGTTCCTGAGGCGCAGGGCAACTTTGTCTGGCTGGACCTGGGCCACAACAGCGCGGAATTCGCCGAGCTTGCGGGGCGGCAGGCGCTCTCGGTGCGCGCGTTTGGTGCCGAGGGTGTTCGTGTCAGCATCGGCGAACCGGAAGCGAACAGCCGGTTCCTGGCGCTCTGTGCGAACTATACAAAGCCGCCACGGCGTTCCTAGCGCTTAACGTGGGCTTGGACGAAGACCTACTGAAGATAAAGTAAGGACCAGTAAGCCAATATATATGCCGGACGCGGAATGCATTCCGCAAGTGGCATATATCCCAGCGACATTGCAACGCATCCGCATGCGGCAAGCAAGGAGACGGTATGGGCGCCACACATTTGCCCTCCACCGAGTTCGACGGAACAGCGGTAGACGACCGGCTTGAGGCCGAGGCCGAGGCGCGCCTGGGCGGCCCCGCCGTGCCTATGGTGCAACTGCTTGCGCCTGACGGGACGCTGGGTACCGACCCGGTCTACTCGGCGTACGCGGACCGGCTGGACGCGGAGCAGCTCCGGGGCTTTTACGCCGACATGGCCAAGATCCGCCGCTTTGATGTCGAGGCAACGGCGCTGCAACGCCAGGGCCAGTTGGCACTCTGGGTCCCGCTCACGGGCCAGGAAGCCGCGCAGATCGGCTCGGGACGTGCCAGCCAGCCGCAGGACTACATCTTCCCCACGTACCGCGAACACGGAGTGGCCCTGACGCGCAACGTGGACCTCGCCGAACTCCTCCGCCAGTTCCGCGGCGTCTCCAACGGTGGCTGGAACCCCAAAGACACCAATTTCCACCTCTACACGCTCGTCCTCGCCGCGCAGACGCCGCACGCCGTCGGCTATGCCATGGGAATCCAGCGGGACCAAAAACTCGCAGCCGCGGCGGCCGCGGAGGGGACCGACCGCCCGGCCGAGCCCAAAGCTGCAGTCATGGTGTATTTCGGCGACGGCGCCAGTTCGGAAGGCGACGTCCACGAATCCATGGTGTTCGCCTCCTCCTACGATGCGCCGGTGGTGTTCTTCTGCCAGAACAACCACTGGGCCATCTCGGTGCCCAGCAGTGTGCAGACGCGCATTCCGCTGTCCAACCGGGCCAAGGGCTACGGTTTCCCGGGCATCCGCGTGGACGGCAATGATGTCATCGCCGTCCATGCCGTTACCGAATGGGCCCTGGAACGGGCCCGGGAGGGCCACGGGCCGGTGCTGATCGAGGCGTTTACGTACCGGGTCGGCGCCCACACGACGGCCGATGACCCCACGAAGTATCGGGAATCGTCCGAGGAAACCCTCTGGCGGGCCAAAGATCCGCTCGACCGCCTGGAGAAATACCTCCGCGCCCAGGGGCTGGCGGACGACGCCTTCTTCGCGCAGGTCAAAGCGGACGGCGACGAACTTGCCACCTATGTCCGCAAAACAACGCACGACCTCGAGACCCCGGACATCCGGACGGCCTTCGCCAACACTTATGTGGAGGCCCATCCGCTGGTGGCGGAGGAGCTGGCCTGGTTCGAGGAGTACAGTGCCGGGTTCACTGACGAAGCACACGCCGGCGGACCCGGGTCCGCAGGCACGCAAGACGATGAAGCAGCGACAGGAGTGGCCCGCTGATGACCACTATGACCATAGCGAAGGCCATCAACGAAGGCCTGCGCGCCACTCTGGACAACAACCCCCGTTCGCTGCTCATGGGCGAGGACATCGGGGCGCTGGGCGGCGTTTACCGCGTCACTGACGGTCTCCTCGCGGAGTTCGGCGCGGACCGGGTGGTGGACACGCCCCTGGCCGAGTCCGGCATTATCGGCACTGCCATCGGCCTGGCCCTGCGCGGTTACCAGCCCGTGTGTGAGATCCAGTTTGACGGCTTCGTGTTCCCCGGCTTCAACCAGATCACCACCCAGCTGGCCAAGATGCACGCCCGGAGCAACGGAAACCTCACAGTTCCCGTGGTGGTCCGCATCCCCTACGGCGGCGGCATTGGTTCAATTGAGCACCATTCGGAGTCGCCGGAGGCGCTCTTCGCCCACACGGCAGGCCTGCGGATCATCACGCCGTCGAACGCCCATGACGCCTACTGGATGATCCGGCAGGCCGTCGAGTGCCAGGACCCGGTCATCTTCTTCGAGCCCAAGCGGCGCTACTGGCTCAAAGGTGAAGTTGATACCGAATCTCCGGGCGCGTCGGCCGATCCGTTCAAGGCCCACGTGTTGCGCGAGGGCACCGACGCCACTGTTGTTGCGTACGGACCGCTGGTGCCGGTGGCTCTTGCCGCGGCTGACGCTGCCGCTGAGGACGGTCACAGCATCGAGGTCATCGACCTGCGCTCCATTTCCCCGATCGACTTCGACACCGTCACCGCCTCCGCCAAGAAAACCGGCCGCCTCGTAGTGGCCCACGAGGCGCCGACCTTCGGCGGCATCGGCGGCGAGATCGCAGCCCGGATCAGCGAGCGTGCCTTCCTTTCGCTGGAGGCTCCCGTGATCCGCGTCGGCGGCTTCCACATGCCGTACCCCGTGGCTAAGGTCGAAGAAGACTACCTTCCCGGCATCGACCGAATCCTCGAGGCGCTGGACCGCGCCTTGGCCTACTAGGCGCCCGGCCGCTTGCGTTCGCCGCAAAACTCGTCGCAAAAGAGGACACCATGACTCTCAACAAGTTCAACCTGCCCGATGTGGGCGAAGGTCTCACCGAGGCGGAAATCGTCGCCTGGAAGGTCAAGCCCGGGGACACTGTGGCCGTCAACGACGTCCTGTGCGAGATTGAAACCGCCAAGTCACTCGTTGAACTGCCGTCCCCTTTTGCCGGCACCGTCACCGAACTGCTGGTCCCGGAAGGCGTGACCATCGACGTCGGCACCGCCATCATCAGCGTCTCGGATGCCGTCTCCGGTGACCCCACACCGGCCGACGTCCCCGCTCCGGCCGCACCGGCCGCACCGGTCCAGCCGCTGTACGGCAAGCTTCCAGCGGACGACGCCGACACGTCCGGTGGTGCCCCGGCCGGCGGTCCGCTGGTGGGATCGGGTCCGAAGGCGGACGCCGTCAAGCGCCGCCCCCGGAAAGCGGCTCCGGCCGCTGCCGTGTCGGTGAACGCCCCGGAGATCGAGCCTGTGCAGCCCCACACGCTGGCCGAAGTCTTCGCGGGGCGGCAGGAGAGTGCGGCAGGCACTGACAACCAGGCTCCGGGCCAGACCGGCGTCGTTGATACCCGGCCCACCCTCGGCGGAACCATCACCGGCCTGGTGAACCGGGTCCTGGCCAAGCCGCCGGTGCGCAAAATCGCCCGCGACCTGGGCATCGATCTCGCCGACGTGGTGGCCACCGGCTTCCGCGGCGAAGTGACGCGCGAGGACCTTGTCAGCTACCAGGCCCAGCGTGACGCCGAACATGACAAAGCCGACGGTTTCTGGGGCAAGGCGGGCAAGCCGCAGGGCCAGCGGATAGAACGCATTCCCGTCAAGGGCGTCCGCAAGGCGACGGCCAAGGCCATGGTGGAGTCGGCGTTCTCGGCTCCGCATGTGAGCATCTTCGTTGACGTCGACGCCAGCCGCACCATGGAATTCGTCAAGCGGCTCAAGGCCTCACGCGACTTCGAGGGCATCAAGGTTTCGCCGCTGCTGATCCTGGCCAAAGCCGTCATCTGGGCCGCGGCCCGGAACCCCAGCGTCAACGCCACGTGGGTGGACAACGTGGGCGGGACGGACGCCGCCGAAATCCAGGTCAAGCACTACATGAACCTGGGCATCGCTGCGGCCACGCCACGGGGGCTCATGGTGCCGAACATCAAGGACGCACAGGATCTCTCGCTCAAAGAGCTGGCACTGGCACTGAACAACCTGGCCACCACGGCCCGCGCCGGCAAGACCCGGCCCGCCGAGATGCAGGGTGGCACGCTCACCATCACCAACATTGGTGCGCTGGGAATCGACACCGGAACGCCCATCATCAACCCCGGTGAAGTGGCCATCGTGGCTTTCGGAACCATCAAGCAGAAGCCCTGGGTGCTGGACGGCGAGGTCATTCCGCGCTGGATCACCACGTTGGGCGGCTCCTTCGACCACAGGGTGGTTGACGGCGACCTGTCCGCCCGCTTCATGGCCGACGTCGCCGCGATCCTCGAGGAGCCGGCGCTCCTACTTGACTAGGGATTCCAGAGCTGCGGACCCGGCAGCGATCCGTGCAAAAAACCGGGCCGCCAGGTGGCTGACCGAGGCGTTCCAGCCGCCGGTCGTGGTGACGCTGCAATTACTCATCAGCCCCGTGATCGAGCCGGGATTCCCGGGGACCATGGGCTACGGAGCACTGGCTGCCCTCTTTGTCTGTGTGCTGCCCCTGTTTCTGCTTCTCATCCTCGTGCGGCTGGGCAAGGTCACTGACCATCACGTCAGTGACCGCCGCCAGCGGGCGCCCGTGCTGCTCATGGCGCTGGCCTCCGTCATCGCCGGGCTGGCGGTGTTGGCTGCTGTGGGGTCGCCGCGCAGCGTAGTGGTGATGGTGCTCGGCATCGTGGCAGGCATCGTTGTGCTGGCCGCCGTCAGCCCGTTCTGGAAGATCAGCGGGCACGCGGCGGCAGTGTCGTCGGCGGCAGTTATCTCCGTGCTTATGCTCGGTCCGGAGTGGCTGCCGCTGCTGGCGCTCATTCCCGCCGTCGGCTGGTCCAGGGTGGTCCTGCGGGCCCACACGCTCGCGCAGGTGGTGGCGGGTTCCCTCTTCGGCGGTCTGGTGATGGCAGGCCTGTGGATGCTCCTGCGGGGCTGGCTCCTCTAGCGCGGCCACCCAAAGCCGCAGCCACCCGCGCCTCCGTCAGTACGCGTACGCGGAGTAAGCCGTGAGCATTTCGACCATTTCGGGGCTCCCGCCCCACGTGCCGGTCAGGGCGGCGGACGTTCCGAAAAGCAGGCCGCCGAGGATCACGGCGACCGTTGTGATGCTGGCAAAGAACGTCCAGTCCTCGCGCATGACGCTGCGGATGGTGTCCGGCAGGCGAAGGTCCGGTGCGATGAGGTTGGGTGCGCTGTCCACGGAGCCGTCATCCAGGAGCGCAATGACCCGGCCGTTGCCGCGGTCAACCCGCATGGAGCAGATGTGGTTGCCGTGGCGGGCGAGGAGGATGTCGTGGCCAACAAGTTGGCGGCGCTGAAGAGTAAGCAAGGGGGCCCCTTTTGCTGAAGTGGAGAGTGATTGTCCGCTCCGTTGAGGGCACTTCCATTTTATCGCCCGGCACTGGCCGGATCTGGCCTAAAAGGGGTGAGAACGGACACCATGCACGCGCCACTCAGGACGGTGCATGGTGTCCGGCCGCCTGTCAGTCGGCGTCGTACGTATTGGCGATGTAGACGTCGCAGGTTGCGTTGTGCGCCACGCTGTTGGCAACGCTGCCGAGCACGCGGCCGATGCCGCGCATCCGGCGGTTTCCCACCACGATCATCCGGGCGCCCAGCCGTTCGGCTTCGTTGATCAGGGCCTCGGCCGGCTTGCCGCGGGCGGCGGAGTAGGTGACCTTCACGCTGCCGGCGAGGGACTCGGCCACCGTTCTGGCCACGTGCTCGGCCCCGTCGGCGTCAGAAACGATCCACCGGTCGCTGCCGGATCCGAACACTTCGGTGCGGTCGCTGTCGAAGGCTGAGACCACGTGCAGCGAGGCTCCGGTGGCGGCGGCCAGGTCCCGGGCCGATTCGGCGGCCTTCTTGGCAGTTCCGCTGCCGTCAACACCCACAACGATAATTCCGCTCATGCTTTGCGCTCCTTGCTAGAGATGAAGTTTGCCGTACTCAGTCCGGCCAACGTTACAACGCCGCGAGACTTTCGCGCAGTACCCCGGCCAGCCGCCGCACGCCCTCGCCAATGGCGGCCGGAGGGACTGCGCTGAAAGCCAGCCGCAGCTTGTTGGAGGGTTGATCGGACGGAGTGAACGCGGCGCCCGGGATAAAAACGACGCCGGCATCGATAGCCTGCTTCAGCAAGGGGTAGGTGTCCACCCCTTCCGGCAGAGTGACCCACACGAAGAAGCCGCCCTCGGGACTGGTCCAGCTGGCACCGGCGGGCATGTGGGTTTCGAGGGCAGCCAGCATCGCGGCACACCGTTCTGCGTAGAGCCCCCGGTAAGTTTCGATCTGGCCCTTCCAGTCGTAGTCCCGCAGATAGGCGGACACCAGCATCTGGTTGAGCGCAGGCGGGCACAAGGTGACGGACTCCGAGGCCAGGTAGTAACGCCGCTGGAGGTGTTCGGGCACCAGGGCCCAGCCGATGCGCAGGCCGGGGGCAAAGATCTTGGAAAAGGATCCCAGGTAGATCACGTCGGCCGGGTTGGCTGCGCGGAGGGGCGCCAGCGGCCGGCCCTTGTAACGGAGGAGCCCGTACGGGTTGTCTTCAAGCACCAGAATATTCGCCTTTCGGCATATATCTACGATCTGCTGCCTGCGTTCCGCGGCCAAGGTGATTCCGGAGGGGTTGTTGAAGTTCGGAATGGTGTAGAGGAGCTTGACGCTCTTCCCGGCGGTCTGGAGCGCTGCGATCCTGGCTTCCAACAGCTCAGGCACCAGGCCGTCGTCGTCCATCTCAACGGTGGCGACCTCCACTTGGTACGCCTCGAAGGTATTGAGGGCTCCCACGTATGTGGGGTTCTCCACCAGCACCACGTCCCCGGGATTGCAGAAGACCTTGGTGGCCACGTCCTGGGCTGACTGGGAGCCCGCGGTAATCACCACGTTCTGCGGGAGGGCGTCCACGATTCCTTCGGCGGCCATGACCTCGCAGATCTGGGTGCGCAGTTCTTCGGTGCCCTGGCCGCCGCCGTACTGCAGGGCGGTCAGGCCGTCCTTGGCGATGATGTTGGCAGCAGTCGCCGCCAGGCGTTCCAGGGGGAGGGACTGCAGGTAGGGGCTGCCCCCGGCGAGGGACACCAGCCCCGGGCGCAGCGAGATGTCGAAGACGTCGCGGACGGCTGATTGCTTAATGTTGGCGGCGCGCTCGGAAAAGAGGGCCTCGTGCGGATGGGCCGAGCGGTGCGCGGACGTGGCCGCCCGCTCGATGGCGTCGATGGCTTCTGCTGGGAGCGGCGCTGCTGCAGCGTCAAGCGTTTCGTGGGTCACACCCTCAGGATACAGCCGCGGGTTGCCAACAAGGCAACATCTGTTGATCTGTACAGCCGACGGCGTCACTTGAGGCTGAGGGCATCGGCCAGTCCCACGCCATTGACGTAGACATCCGCGCGGATGGCGCCGACAGACGCCAGGGCGGTCTGCGTGAGCTGGGCCTCGACCCGGGGGATGTCGCACACGCCGCCCGGCCGGAGCGCGCCGGAGAGGTAGACGGTAACGGTGTGGCCATCGAACGAACCGGACAGGAACGTCAGCGTCGAGGCCGACAACGCGTTGTACAGTCCGGGCGCAGGCTCTGCGGATCCGTCCAGCAGGGCGTTCATGGCGGCGGGCAGCGGGTCGGCCGGTCCGGGAGTGGAGCGGCGGACCCCGGCGAGGCTGTCATTGCAGCCAAAGCGCACACCCCTCGCGCCGCCGTCGTCAAGCAGTACGTAGTAGGCCGTGACCGGCCGGGTGGTGGCCTGCTGGGCAGGCGGACGGCCGGATGGCGTGGGCGGCGGCGGCGCGGAGGCCTCAGGTGCAGGCGACGGCCTTGGCACGATGGAGGCGTTCGCTCCCGGTCCTGCGCCGGGCACCGGAGCGGTCCTGCTGCCGGTTTCCGGGGCTCCCGCACTGGCGGCGGGTGTGGGGGACTGTTGCGTCGGGGTCTGTTGCGCGGCGGGCGCGGCAGTCCCGGCCTCAGCCGGCGCTGCCGCGGGCGGAGGTGCCTGCGGCTGGGGGGCCGGGACCGGAACTGTTCCGGGGGTCTCCGTCGGTTCGATCGCGGTGGCCCCGGCGGGGGCGCCACTGCCGGAAGGAGCGGAGCCGGGAGTGCAGGAACCGAGCCAAAGCGGTAGCGTCAGCGCCGCCGTCGCCACCGCAATCCCTCCGGCCCTCCACCTGCCTGCCATGTCCCCGCCGCGTTCCCATCACCCTGCATGCCGTGCAGTTGGCCGCTGCGCGGCATGCAGCACCGCATGCAGCTAACCGCTGAATCGTGCAATTAACGGTACGGCGGTCTCCGGGCCTTGAGAATGCCCGTCCGGTACCGGTTGGGCCAAGAGTTGGTCACGCAGGGGCCTGAGGAGGCCGGTGCGGTAACAAAATCGCTTCAGGCAGGCCGATGCCCCGGACACCTTGCAGTGTCCGGGGCATCGAGGTGGCATCATCGCCGGCTCGTGCCAGCGGTAGCCTTACGCTGCGGGCTGGGCTGCCGGCTGGGCTGCGGTGATCGCGTCGAAGACGCCCTTGATCTGCTCAACAACCTCGGCGTCGTCCTTCGGGTGCAGTTCGGCGAAACGGACCAGGGATCCGGGAACGGCGAGCTTGGCGTCCTCGAGGACCTGGGCGCCGGCGATGCCGACGGCCTTGCGGGCTTCGTCCTGGGCCCAGACGCCGCCGAACTGGCCGAAGGCGGAACCCACGACGGCGGTGGGCTTGCCGGTGAGGGCGCCGGCGCCGTAGGGGCGGGACAGCCAGTCAATGGCGTTCTTCAGGGCTGCGGGCAGGGTGCCGTTGTACTCCGGGGTCACCAGCAGGAGGGTGTCGGCTTCGTTCGCGGCGGCGCGAAGGGCGGCGGCGGCAGCGGGGACCTGGCCCTCGACGTCGATGTCCTCGTTGTAGAACGGGATGTTGCCCAGGCTTTCGTGGATGACAACGTCAACCTGCTCGGGAGCGTTCAGCTGGATGGCTTCCGCCAGCTTCTGGTTGGTGGATTCGGCGCGCAGGCTGCCAACAAGGGTAAGAACGGTGCTCTTTGACATACGAACTCCTGTATTCGGGCCGGGGCTCGGCCGGTGGAAGGGCTTTGTTGCCTCTGGAAGCTAAACGGACCGCGGTCCGATTAATATTCCCAGCGGCTAGGATGTGGACTGTGAGTTACATCCCATTGCTGCCCGGTTCTCTTGCCGCCCCCGTCGCTGAGCGGAGCGATGCGGCGCGGAACCGGGAGCGCCTGCTGGAGGCAGCGCGCGAACTGATCGCTGAATGCGGGGTGGACTCCCTCACCATGGACAGGCTGGCCGGGCGGGCCGGGGTGGGCAAGGGAACCGTCTTCCGCCGGTTCGGCAGCCGTACCGGCCTGATGATTACCTTGCTCAGCGATTCCGAAGCTGCTTTCCAGGCCCGGTTTATGTTTGGTCCGCCGCCGCTTGGCCCCGGGGCTCCCGGACTGGAGCGGCTGATCGCCTTTGGCTCGGCGCGGATCGCGTACGTGCTGGAGCACGGGGATCTGGTGCGTGCCGCCGAGAGTTCTGCGCAGAGCAGGTATGAGGTCCCCGCGGCACTGCTGTGGCAGCGCCACGTCGAAATCCTGCTGCGGGAAGAGGGCATGGAGGCGGACCCTCTACTGATGGCCATGACGCTGATCTCCACCCTTGACCCTGAACGGTTGCTCCATGCCGTGCGGGTGCAGGGTTTCACCACCGAGCGGCTCACGTCCACGTGGCGTGAACTTGTCACGCGGGTTGTCAGCGGCCGATAGCATAGCTACAAGCGCCGTCATCGTCCAGTCAAATCGCTTCCCCTGAATTCTTCATAACGATCTGATACGGGGCCGGCGGTTTCCGGGAATTGGCGGCTTTCCCGCTTCATCTATGTGGTAGTTTCCTCTGGAATGTGACCCGCAACATAGTCCACTATCCGGGCATGCCTGCTTGGTCGCTGGAGGCCAGCGGTTCGCTGGTGGACACCTGGAAGCCGCGAGACCCGCGGGGTAGCCGGGAAATCGGAAGGATCTGGAACATGGATGCAGTCAAGGCAAATACTCCGTTGCCAACCCGGGGCTATCCCCTCGGGTGTTCTTGCGCAGTCCAGGCGGCGTCCTCGACCCTGAATTAGGCGCCACATGCTCCGGTACCTTGCCAAACGAGGCATCACTTACGTTTTTATGATCTTCCTGACCACTTCGGCCGGATACTTCCTGGCGGTCAGTTCCCTCAAGCCGGCCCTGTTGGAACAGGAGCGGATTCCGCGCCCCACGCCCGAGCAGGTTGCCAATTCCATGCGCCTGAAAGGGCTGGACCCGGATCTCAGTCCATGGGAACGCTACGTTGAGTGGCTCACCGCGATCGTCACGCGCTGGGATTGGGGACGCAGCCCCAACGGCGCGTTCATTAACGCTGAGTTCGGCGAACGCGTATGGATCTCCACCAGGTTGTTCCTCGCCGCCATCATCCTGACGCTGGTCATCGGCGTTGCCCTCGGTGTTTACTCGGCGGCCCGCCAATACAAGTTCCAGGACCGGGTGATCACCTCCTACAGCTACCTCGCCTACATCGTGCCTGCACCCATCGCGTACTTCCTGGTGCAGCTCGGCGCCATCAACATCAACGAGACCGTCGGTAAGCGCATCTTCTTCGTCACCGGCATCTCCACGCCCGGCATGGCAGCGGGATGGGCACAGTTCGTGGACATGCTGGCGCACTACGCGGTGCCTACCATTGCCATCACACTGGTGGGGTGGGGTTCGTACCAGATCGCGCAGCGGCAGTACCTGCTGGACAACGTCAACGCGGACTTCGTCCGCACGGCCCGTGCCAAGGGGCTGACCCGCAACCAGGCCATTTCCCGGCACGCCCTCCGGGTCTCCTTCATCCCCGTGGCCCAAAGCATCGCCTTCACCATCCCGGCCATTTTCGCCGGCGGCTTCTTCGCGGAGAAGATCTTTGCCTGGCCCGGCGTGGGCTCGTGGAGCATCGACGCCATCTCGCTGCAGGACGTCAACGCCGCAACCGCCACCCTGGCCTACGGCTCGGTCATCTTCGCCATCGGCGCCATCCTCGCGGACTTCGCCACCACGCTTGTCGACCCGAGAGTGCGGGTGCAATAGCCATTGACCAACCTCAATACCGTTGATGCGGCAGCCGTCGCACAGGACGCCCACCTGGAGAGTGCCGACGCGGTAATCGCCAAATCCACCATCATCTTCCGCCGCTTTATGCGGAACAAGACGGCGGTCGCGGGCCTTGCGATCTTCCTGGCCCTGACCCTTTTTTCCTTCGTCGGCGGCTTTTTCACGCCCTGGAACAAAGAAACCATCGACCCCTTCAACATTGGCATGCCGCCCTCTGGGGACCACTTCCTGGGCACCTCCCAGGCAGGGATCGATCTTTATGCCATGACCGTTGAGGGGACCCGCATCTCCATCCTCATCGGACTGATCGTGGGCCTCGTGTCGGTCCTGATCGCTGCCGTGTACGGCTGCACCATGGCTTACTTCGGCGGGAAAGTGGACAAAGTGATGCTTTTTGTCCTGGAAGCGCTCATCATGATGCCGGCCCTGCTGGTGGTGGCAGTTGCCACCAGCGGCGGTGGGGACACGCTGAAGAAGAACCTCCCCAGCTGGCTCCTGCTGATCATCGTGCTGCTGGTTTTCAGCTGGATGGGCACGGCCAGGCTGATCCGCTCGCTGTCCATGTCGCTCATGCAGCGTGACTTCGTCAAAGCCGCCCAGTACATGGGCGTCCCGCCACGCAGGATCGTCTGGCGGCACCTGGTTCCAAACATCGGTTCGCTGCTTGTCCTGGACGTCACGCGCGGCGTCACCGGGGCCATTCTCGCGGAGGTGGCCTTCTCGTTCATCGGCATCGGCATCAAGCTTCCCGATGTCAGCCTGGGCGTGCTGATCGGCGGGGCCACGTCCCAGGTCCAGACCTTTCCCTGGATGTTCTGGGTGCCGTTGACGGTGATGTTCCTGCTCACGGGGTCCCTGGCGATGATGAACGACGGCCTGCGTGACGCCTTCGACCCCAGCTCCAGTTCCGTTGGCCGGGCAAAAAAGAAGAGCGGACAGAGGACCGGCAAATGAGCAACGAAACCACCATCGGGCCGGCTGACCCTTCCGGCGCAACAGCCGAGCGGCTGCACATCGCAGGCCTTCACTCGCCGTCGGACGCTGTGCTGTCCGTCCGGGACCTCTACGTCAGCTTTAACTCCGAAAACGGCTCAGTGCACGCTGTCCGCGGCGTTGACTTCGACCTGATGCCCGGCAAGACCCTGGGAATCGTGGGAGAGTCCGGTTCCGGCAAGTCGGTCACGTCACTGGCCATCATGGGCCTGCTGCCGTCCACGGCGGAGATCTCCGGCTCGGTCCGGCTCAAGGGCCAGGAACTGCTGGGCCTTAGCGACAAGGCCATGTGCGCTTACCGCGGCAACGACATCGCCATGGTGTTCCAGGACCCGCTGTCCTCCCTGACCCCGGTGTACACGGTGGGAGCCCAGATCACCGAGGCCCTCACCATCCACAACCCCGGCATGAGCAAACCGGCAAAGGAGGCCCGCGCCGTCGAACTGCTGGCCATGGTGGGCATCCCCAGCCCGAAGAACCGGCTCAAGGCCTTCCCGCACGAGTTCTCCGGCGGCATGCGCCAGCGCGTGATGATCGCCATCGCCATCGCCAACAACCCGCGCGTGCTGATCGCGGATGAGCCGACGACGGCCCTGGACGTCACCATCCAGGCCCAGGTGCTCGAGGTGCTGCATACAGCGCAGGAGGAGACCGGTGCCGCCGTCGTGATGATCACGCACGATCTTGGCGTGGTGGCGGGAATCGCCGATGACATCATGGTCATGTACGCGGGAAAGCCGGTGGAAACCGGCAGCGTGGACGACATCTACTACAACCCCCGGATGCCCTACACCATGGGCCTGCTCGGGGCTGTCCCCAGGGTTGACGTCGCGGAGAAATCCTCGCTGGTACCGATCGACGGCATCCCGCCCAACCTGCTCCATACCCCCACTGGCTGCTCCTTCGCCCCGCGGTGCCCGCTGGTGACCGACGCCTGCCTGGCCGGCGAACCGCCGCTGCTGCCGGCCGACGGTGGGGCCGCGCACAAGGCGGCCTGCATTAGGTCCGAAGAACTAGGCGGAGATGTCAACGTCCTTGAGATCTTCTCGGCGCCGCCGGTTCCCGTCTCCCGGTTTGACGCCGTCCCGCGCGGCGAACGCTCGACTGTCCTGGAACTCAAGGACGTCCGGAAGCACTTCCCGCTGACCAAGGGCGCCCTCCTCAAGCGGCGCATCGGCACCGTCAAAGCTGTGGACGGTCTGAGCTTCGACATCCGGGAAGGGGAGTGCTTCTCCATCGTGGGGGAATCCGGCTCCGGGAAAACCACCACCCTCCTGGAAATCATGGAGTTCCACAAGGACCAGGACGGCGAGGTGGTCATCGGCGGGATCAGCAACAAGCAGGCCGTCGATGCCAAAGCCAAGGGCGCCATGCGCAGGGAAATGCAGATGGTCTTCCAGGACCCCACGGGGGCACTGGATCCCCGCTTCACGGTTTATGAGGTCCTGTCCGAACCGCTCCAGAACGCGGGCATGGATAAACAGGCCATCAGGAAGCGCATCATGGAACTGATGAAGCTCGTGGGGCTGCAGCCCGATCACGTCAACCGCTTCCCCAACCAGTTCTCCGGTGGCCAACGCCAGCGTGTGGGCATAGCCCGGGCCCTCGCCGTGAACCCGAAACTGGTGGTCCTGGACGAACCCGTGTCCGCGCTGGACGTTTCCGTGCAGGCCGGTGTCATCAACCTGCTGGACAAGCTCCGCGCCGAACTCGGCCTCAGCTACCTCATGGTGGCGCACGATCTCTCGGTGGTCCGGCACATCTCCAACCGGGTGGCAGTGATGTACCTCGGAAAGATTGTGGAAATCGGCGAGGTGGACCGGGTCTTTGGCAATCCCCGCCACCCGTACACCCGGGCGCTGCTGTCTGCCATCCCCGTTCCGGACCCGCAGTTCGAGCGAACCAGGGAGCGGATCATCCTCAAGGGCGATCTCCCGTCCCCGCTGGATGCCCCCAAGGGCTGCAACTTTGCCACCCGGTGCCCCGTCTTCGCTGCGCTTCCGGCGGCGAAGCAGGAAAAGTGCCTTACCCTTGAGCCGCCGCTCGAAGCTGTCCTGCCGTCTCCGGCAGTGCAAGCCCTGGAAGCCGGCCCCACGGCTGCCCTCGACCAGCAGTTCGCTTGCTTCTTCCCGGACGGCGAACTGGACGAGGACATGCTGGTGGTCCACGAGACGGCGGACCCCCATGGACCCTAGGTTTTACATACGCATCACAAGCATCACCCGCACCTATGAAGGGAAAACAATGAGGAATCTGACCAGGATCGGCGGAGCCGCGGCAATAGCTGCAGCTTTGACGCTGACGGCCTGTGGCGGTGGGGGTACTCCCACCGGCCCGGAAACGGCCAAGGGGCAGGAATCGGGCAGCGATCTGTCCAAGCTCATCAGCATCAACGAAAAGCCAGCCGCGGATCTTGGGCAGGGCGGCACGGTCACCCTGCCGCTGGGCAGCATTGGGCCGGACTTCAACGGCTTCTCCAACAACGGCAACAACTCGGACAACTCCGCGCTGATGGCTGCGATCAACCCCGTCGCCGTGACCGGTGGCGGCATCGGCGGCTGCTGGAAACTCAATTTCGAGGGCAAGGCCACCCCTAACAAGGACTTCTGCGAATCCGTGGAGAGCGAGGTCAAGGACGGCAAACAGACCATCACCATCAAGGTCAATGAGAAGGCCACCTTCAACGACGGCACCCCCATTGATGTCAAGGCCTTCCAGAACACGTGGAACGCCCTGAAGAGCCCGGATGCCGGATACGACATTGTCAGCTCCGGTGCCTACGAATTTGTTGAGTCAGTAGAGGCCGGCAGCAGCGCCAAGGAAGTGATCGTCAAGCTCAAGCAGCCGGTATACCCGTTGGACGCCCTCTTCTTTGGCCTCCTCCACCCCGCAGTGAACACCCCGGCACTCTTCAACGAAGGTTTCGTGGGTGAAATGCATCCGGAGTGGATGGCCGGTCCCTTCAAGGTGGAGCAGTACGACACCGCGGCCAAGACCGTTTCCCTGGTTCCCAACGACAAGTGGTGGGGCGCCAAGCCGGTCCTGGAAAAGGTCGTCTTCCGCCAGCTCGAGACCAGCGCACAGATCGCGGCCTTCAAGAACAGCGAGATCGATGCCATGTCCGCGAACACCATCGCGCTCTACAAGCAGCTTGAGGGCAGCACCAACTCTGAGGTCCGCCGCGGCCAGCGGCTCTTCGCCGGTGGCATGAACATCAACGCGCAGCGAATTTCGGATGTGGCCGTCCGCAAGGCGATCTTCGCGGCCGTCGACCGTGAGGCCCTCCGCAAGGTGCGGTTCAACGGCCTGAACTGGGAGGAGCCCAGCTCCGGTTCCATGATGCTGTTGCCCTTCTCCGACTACTACCAGGACAACTACCCCGTCAAGGAAACCGGCCCGGACGCCGCCAAGAAGGTCCTCACCGACGCCGGCTACACCGCGAACGCAAGCGGCGTTATGGAGAAGGACGGCAAGCCCGCAGCCTTCAAGATCAGCAACTTCGGCGACGATCCCACCACGCTGGCCTTCACGCAGACCCTCCAGAACCAGCTCAAAGCCGGCGGCATGGATGTGGGAATCGACCAGCGCGCCTCCGCTGACTTCGGTAAAGTCCTGGGCTCACGCGAGTTCGACATCAGCGTCTCTGGCTACACAGTTGGCCCGGATGCAACCGACGCCGTCAAGCAGTACTACGACTCCAAGGTCAACGAGAACGGCCTGGGCGACGCGGAACTGGACAAGAAGATCGCCGACCTCGCCTCCATCGAGGACAACGCCGCACGCAACAAGGCAGCGATGGACGTGGAGAAGGAGCACATGGCGAAGTACTTCTCCATGGGTGTGGTGATGAACGGCCCGCAGATCTCCTTCGTCCGCACCGGCCTGGCCAACTACGGCCCGTCCCTGTTCCAGAGCCTGTCCCAGGTTCCGGACTGGAGCACCCTCGGCTGGGAAAAGAAGTAACACTTCCCTGTAACGCTCTCTCACTTACTGCGGGTTT
Organism: Pseudarthrobacter sulfonivorans; assembly: GCF_014712225.1. GTDB lineage: Bacteria > Actinomycetota > Actinomycetes > Actinomycetales > Micrococcaceae > Arthrobacter > Arthrobacter sulfonivorans. The sequence goes on along the minus strand of NZ_JACXBW010000022.1, from coordinate 40,764 downwards.
TTCGCCAACGCTCTCTCACTTCCGGTCGGTCATCCGCGGGATGTGAGAGAGCGTTTGGCTTTAAGGCACATTATCTGCGAGAGCGTTCGGGGTACGGTACTGCCTATGAACTCGACTGAACTTCACCGCACTGTCCGGACTGCCGTCGTCGGGTATGGCCTCTCCGGCAGCGTTTTCCACGCGCCGCTCATCGCGGCGGACCCCCGCTACTCCCTGGACGTCATCGCAACGTCCGACGCCGGCCGGCAGGCGGCGGCGACGCAGCGGTACCCGGGCGTCAAAACAGTGCGCGACGCCGATGCCGTCCTTGAGCTCGCCGGGGACCTTGACCTCGTGGTACTGGGAACCCCGCCTGCCACCCATTTTCCGCAGGCGAAGGCGGCGCTGGAGGCGGGCCTGGACGTTGTGGTGGATAAACCGTTCGCTGTCAGCAGCGCCCAGGGACAGGAGCTGATCGCCTTGGCGGAACGGCTGGGCCGGGTGCTCACGGTCTTCCAGAACCGGCGCTGGGACGGGGATTTCCTGACCGTCAGCAAGCTCCTGGCCGGGGAAGCATTGGGCAGCGTCGCGCGCTTCGAGTCAAGCTTTGAACGGTGGTCGCCGGCTATTTCCAAGGCCTGGAAGGCCAGTGCCACGGCGGCGGACGGCGGCGGTGTGCTGTTCGACCTCGGCGCGCACTTGATCGATCAGGCGCTGCAGCTGTTCGGCCCGGCGGTGGTGGTTCACGCGGAGCTTCAGATCCGCCGTCCCGAGGAGAAAGCCGACGACGATTCGTTCGTGGCCTTGCGGCACGAGTCGGGCGTCCTCACCCACCTGACGATGAACATGCTGTGCGCCCAGCAGGGACCGCGATTCCGCATCCTTGGCTCAACCGGCGGCTTCACCAAGCATGGTGTGGACCCCCAGGAACCCTACATTGTGGCCGGCGGCGGGCCGCTGGACGCAGAGTACGGTGTTGAGGCGCCGGAGTGGGCCGGAGTGCTGGGCCGCGACGGCCACCTGGACGCGCTGCCGACCGAGCGGGGCGCCTACCCGGAGTTCTACCGGATCCTCGCGGAAAAAATCCTCGACGGCGGCATATCCTCCGACCTGCCCGTCCCAGTAGACCCGGAAGACGCCGTCGAGACCCTGAAACTTATAGAGCAAGCCCGCGCGCTGGCCTAAAAGCAATCGACTGCTCCGTAACAGCCGTTCTGGACGTCCAAAAGGGCGGTTACGGAGCAATCGATGGAGGGTGGCTAGGCCGAAACGAGTTCGTGCCAGTCCGCCACGAGGGGCAGGTTGTGGGCCTCGGAGACGGAGTGGTGTGCCACGTGGCCGCCGGCGATGTTGAGGCCGGCGGCGAGGGCGGGGTCGCGGTCGAAGGCGGTCCTGACACCCAGGTTGGCCAGTGCCACGGCGTAGCGGAGGGTGACGTTGGTCAGGGCGTAGGTTGAGGTGTTGGGCACGGCGCCGGGCATGTTGGCCACGCAGTAGAAGATGGTGTTGTGCACCTTGTACGTGGGTTCCTGGTGCGTGGTGGGGTGCGTGTCCTCGAAGCAGCCGCCCTGGTCCACGGCGATGTCCACCAGCACGGAGCCGGGCTTCATCCGGGAGACAAGCTCGTTGCTGACCAGCTTGGGGGCCTTGGCGCCGGGGATCAGGACGGAACCGATCACCAGGTCCGCGTCCACCACTGACTTTTCGATCTCGTACTTGTTCGATGCCACGGTCTTGAGCCGGCCGGCATACTGGGCGTCCAGTTCGCGGAGGCGGTTGATGTTGATGTCCAGGATGGTCACGTCCGCGCCGAGGCCCAGGGCCATGGCCGCGGCGTTGGTACCGGCGACGCCGGCGCCGAGGACAACCACCTTGGCCGGACGGACACCCGGAACGCCGCCGAGAAGAACGCCCTTGCCGCCTGCCGGCGCCATGAGGGATGTGGCGCCCACCTGCACGGAAAGGCGTCCGGCCACCTCAGACATGGGGGCGAGCAGCGGCAGCGTGCGGCCTTCCTGGACGGTCTCGTAAGCGATGGCCGTGACGCCGGAGTTGATGAGTTCCTGGGTAAGTTCGGGCTCGGCCGCGAGGTGGAGGTAGGTGAACAGGATCAGGCCCTTGCGGAAGCGGTGGTACTCGGCCTTGATGGGTTCTTTGACCTTCATGACCATGTCGGCGCGGGCCCAGACGTCGTCGGCGTCTGCCACGATCTCCGCACCTGCGACAGCGTATTCCTCGTCGGTGATCCCCGACCCCAGCCCTGCCCCGCGCTCAACGAGGACGTCGTGGCCGTGAGTGCGGAACTCGTTAACACCAGCGGCAGTGATGGCGACGCGGAATTCGTTGTTCTTGATCTCTTTGGGGACACCGATGATCATTCTGGGCTCCATGTTCTCGGGCCGGATAGGTCCGAAATTGCGGGGAAGGTTGTGATTCCAGAATAAATCCGGCTGTGATCCAGCTGACAGCGATCCCGACTTCCAAGCAGGGAACTCCCGCATGATTCCGCGGAATTGGGATTTCACGGTTCGACAAATGTTTAGCGTGAGGGCGTCAGGTGTCGCCTCGTGTCCGTTCGTCCGGGGAACCTCCGGGGCAGTAGTGTTAGCCCATGCAGCAGGACGTGGAAGAGCTCGTGGAGCAGGTGGCCCAGAAGCTTGGGCGCGGACTTTCGCTGGAAGACCTGGACGGCCTGCTGCTCGCCTACAGCTCCAACCAGTCCCACGCGGACCAGGTCCGCGTGAACTTCCTGTTGAGCAAAAGGGTGCCGGCGGACGTCAGTGCATGGCAGTTGTCCCATGGCATCGCGACGGCGGTCCGCCCGGTAGTGATCCCTGCCAATGCAGACCTGGGCATGCTGGGCCGCGTGTGCGTTCCCTTGATGGTGCGCGGATTCCGCGTGGGCTACCTCTGGGTGCAGCAGGACTCTGCGGAGGAGAACCCGGCCGCGATCGTCTCCCAGCTGCCGGCGGTGACCCGGGAGATCGAGCTGCTTTCGGGCCTGCTCCTGGATTCCAACACGGCAGAGTCTGAGTTCAGGCGCAGCCGTGAACGCGAGTTCCTGGCGGCCTGCTCCGGCGACGCCAACGCGGTGGCCGCCGTGGCGGGCTGGAAGGAAATCCAAGGCAAGGGTCCGTGGCAGGTGGTGACCGTGCTTGACGCTGATGGCTGGGCCGGCGGTCCCGACCCCATTGCCTCCACGCTGATTCACAGCTCGGCCGCCCTGCAGGCCACAGTGGGGGTGGACATGGCACTGTTCAGCGCGGGCACGGAAACCCACTCCGTGGTGCTGTTCAGCGAGTCCGTGGGGCGCGCCAACCATGCCCAGGTCCTGGTCCACTACCAGCTTGAGCTGGCCAAACGCTCCGGCCGGCCGGTGCACCGCATCATCCTGGGCATCAGCGAGGGGTTTGCGCGGCCCCGCGAGCTGGCCGAGGCCTACCGGCAGTCCCGGCAGGCAGCGCAGGCGGCCGCCGTGGATCCCCAGCTCGGCGAACTGGTGGACTGCCGGGCCACCGGCGTTTACCAGCTGCTGGCATCAGCGGGCGGAGGAGCCGGCGCCTGGACGGACACCGGGTCCGTCTACGTTCGAATGCTCGAAGACCACGACCGGAACCACGAGCTCCTACCGGTCCTGGAGCTCATCTACGACAACGACGGCTCGGTCCAGGACGTGGCCACCAAACTTCATCTCCACCGCAGCAGCGTCTACAACCGGCTGGGCCGCATCCGCCAGCTTCTCGGCGTCGACCCCCTGAAAGGCCTGCCCCGGCTGGAACTCCATGCGGCCTTGAAGATGCGCCGCTGGGCGGCGCGTCCCCGGATCTAGCTGGTTTCGGCGGGCTGGCCGGCCTGCTTCGCGTGCTCGCTGTGCTTCTGCTGCTCGAGCCAGGCCATGATGGCGGCCAGCCTGATCCGGCGGTGTGTGCCGCGGTATTCCACCGGAATCTCGCCGCGATCGGTCATGTTGCGCAGATAGGTGTGGCTGATTCCGGCGAGTTCGGCGGCCTGGGAGGTGGTGAGCATTTCCTCCACACTGCTTACGGTCACCGCTTCGCCGCGGCCCAACCGGCTAAGGAGGTCGACGACGGCGTCCCTCGCCTGGGGCGTCAGCCGGTGGACAGTGCCGTCCACGAAGACGGTGATGTCGTGGCCGCCTTCCAGTGCCTGCCGCAGTTTGCCTGCGTCGTCGGCCGGCAGGCCGGCAGTCATCCGGGGAGCTATCAGTGCCATGCCCCCACCCTAACCGCCGCCGGCAGCGGTGGGCGGTATGCTCGCTGGGTGAAACTTACTGGTGGGCTGGATATCGAAGCCGGCGGCCTGGCCGGCCGGCTCTACGCTTCCGTGGCCCCCGCGGCCGAGTCTCCGAGCCAAACCTTTGTCCTGCTGCACGGGATCGGCGTTTCCCACCGTTACCTCGCGCGCCTGCACCAGGAGCTGGCCCTGACGGCCACCGTCTACTCATTTGACCTCCCCGGATTCGGCGATGCGCCCAGACCCAAGCGCCAGGTACCGGTGGGGGAGTACGCGGCCTTTGTCCGTGCTGCGCTGGTGGACGCCGGCGTGACGTCCTGCGTGGTGATCGGGCATTCCATGGGGACCCAGCATGCGGTGGAACTCGCCCTGCAAGAGCCTGAACTCGTCGCCGGCGTCGTGCTGATGGGCCCGGTGGTGGACCCTCGCCGCAAGTCGGTTGCGCAACAAGCGCTGGCCTTGACCCGCGATTCCATGTTCAGCGAGAGCCTGTCCGCCAACGCCATCGTCTTTTCCGACTACTTCCGGGCGGGTCCCCGCTGGTATCTCACCGAGTTGCCCGTGATGATGCAGTACCCCCTGGAGGCGCGGATACCCGGCGTCAGTCAGCCAGTGCTTATACTACGTGGCAGCAAAGACCCCGTGGCCGGCCGCGAGTGGTGCCGGCGGCTCGCAGCCCAGGCGGCCCGGGGAAGCCTCACCGAAATCCCGGGCCAGGGCCACGTTTTTCAGCACACCGCCACCGGACCGGCCGCCGCAGCGATCACCAGCTGGGCCAGGGCCGTGGACGGCTTCGGCATCACCGCCTGACGCGGACAGCTGACGCGCAGCGCCTGACGCCCACCGCCTGACGCGCACAGCTGACTCGCACCGCCTGACGCGCACCGCCTCGGGTGAGCGCCGGCGTCGTACTCTTTTTGGGCACCGATCTATTCGGCGTCCAGGTCCGTTTCCAGGAGCTTCACCAGCGAATCCAGCGCCGCATCGGCGCCGTCACCGTCTGCCCGCAGCACCACGACGTCGCCCTTCGCCGCGCCAAGCGTCATAAGGGACAGGATGCTGGAAGCGTCCAGCGCCTCGTCTGCCGGTTCGCCCTGCATGGCAATGGTGACTTCCACTCCCACGTCCCCGGCTGCCTCTGCGAAGAGCGCGGCGGGGCGGGCGTGCAGGCCGGAGCGGCTGGCGATGGTGGCGATGCGTTCGGGCATGGTTCCTCCTGGTTGGTGCTTGGCGGTGGTTGGCAACGGCACGGCGCCGGAGCGCTGTTTACAGCCCGAGCTCTTCGAGCACGGGAAGCTTCTCCCGCACCCACGCGCGGGCCTCGGTGGCGCTCGGCGCGGACAGTGCCAGCTTGGCCAGTTCCTGCGCCTCGGCGAGGGTGACCGTCTTCAGGACGGCCGCCACGGCGGCGAGGGACCGCGCCGTCATGGACAGCGTGTTGACCCCCAGGCCGGTAAGGACGACGGCGAGGGCAGGGTCAGCGGCAGCCTCACCGCAGACGCCCACGGGCTTACCGTTGCCTTCCGCGCGGGAGCCTTCCACGGTGAGTCCCACCAGGCGAAGGACTGCCGGCTGCCACGGGGTGTTCAGGTTGGCGAGGGGACCCAGCTGGCGGTCTGCGGCCATGGCGTACTGCGTGAGGTCGTTGGTGCCGAGGCTCGCGAAACCTACCTCGCGAAGGATGGATTCGGCGGTGAGCGCGGCGGACGGAACCTCCACCATGACGCCGGGGGTCTTGATGCCGGCGTCTGCACACATGGCGGCAAAGCGAGCCGCCTCTTCGGCCGTGGAGATCATGGGGGCCATGACCCACACGTCTGCTTCGGACTGCTTCTCGGCCAGCGCGATTGCTTCCAGCTGGCGGTCCAGGACGCCGGGGGTCGTGAAATCCGTGCGGTAGCCGCGGACGCCGAGCGCCGGGTTGGGCTCTGTGGAGTCGGTCAGGAAGGGGAGCGGTTTGTCGGCGCCGGCGTCCAGCGTGCGCAGGACCACCTTCTTGCCGGGGAAGGCGTCAAAGACGCTCTTGTACGCAGCGGCCTGCTCTTCCACGCTGGGTTCGGTGTCCCGTTCCAGGAAGCAGAACTCGGTGCGGAAGAGCCCCACGCCCTGCGCTCCCAGCTTCGCGGCAGCTGCCGCGTCCTTGCCGCCGCCAACGTTGGCGAGCAGCGGCACCAGGTGACCGTCCGCCGTCGTGCCCGTGCCGGTGAACTCGGACAGCAGGGAAGCCGTGGCTGCCCAGGCATCTGCTGCTGCACGGAAGGAGGCGTCGGGCTCTGACGTGACACTGCCGGCCGCGCCGTCAACGAATACTTCGGTTCCGTCCGCCAGCTCGTCAACGCCGACCGCGGCAACAACCGCCGGAAGGCCCAGGGAGCGGGCGATGATGGCCGTGTGGGACTGCGGGCCGCCGCCTGCGGTGACGAGCGCAAGGACCTTGTTCGGATCCAGGGTGGCGGTGTCGGCCGGGGCCAGGTCCTCCGCCACCAGCACAAAGGGTGTATTGGACGCAGGGATGCCGGGCGCGGGCACGCCCCGGAGCTCCGCCACGATGCGGGCGCGGACGTCCAGGACGTCGGTGGCGCGTTCAGCCATGTAGCCGCCGAGGTTGTGGAGCATTTCCGAAACCGAAGAGCCGGACTCCCAGATGGCACGCTCGCTCGAGGTGCCGCGGGCCACAAGCTTGGCGGCTCCCTTGATCAGCATCGTGTCCTTGGCCATCAGCGCCGTGGCTTCCAGGACCGCTTTGCCGTCACCCGTGGCGTGGGCGGCGCGGGCCTTGAGTTCGTCGTGCACGGCCTGGGACGCCGCCTTCAGGGCTGCGGTGGCGTCTTCGGCGGAAGTTCCGGCCGCCAGTTGCTCGCCTGCGGGGGGTTCGCTGATCGGTTTAGGCATCTGCCGGACGGTTCCGATGATGCGGCCGGGGCTGACGCCTACTCCTGAAAAGGTCTGCACTGAAGGTCCTCATTCTCTGCCGGTAACCAGGCGCGCCCCGGAACAGCCCCGGCGCCATGCCGGGGGTGCCGCAACTACTGCGTGCGGCAGTGGAAACGTGCCTGAAAAAATTGTATGTGATTCAGTTCATATAGCAATGCTATAGGTGATAGGGTAGCGGCTATGAGTTTGGATGGCCAGCTTCCCCCCAAAATGCGACTGTTGCGAGCAGCAGCCGAATTGCTGGCAAATTCAGCCGGAGCAGCCGTTTCCACCCGCCAGATCACGCAGCTGGCAGGTGTCACGGCGCCCACCCTGTACCACCACTTCGGTGACAAGGAAGGTCTCTTCGACGCCGTTGTTGCCGCAGGGTTTGAAGAGTATGTTGCGGGCGAGAGGGATTTCGCCCCGTCCGGACATCCGCTGGAGGATATCCGGCGGATGTGGGACAACCACGTCCTGTTCGGGCTTAAGCAGCCGGAACTGTACTTGGTCATGTTCGGCAATATCCGCCCGGAAAGCCGTCCCGCCATCGTTGCCGATGCCGAGGCGCTCATGGAGGAAATGCTGACCAAGGCAGCGGCCGCGGGCCAGCTGAATGTCCAGCCACGGGAGGCAGCCAGGTCCATCCTGGCCGCCAACGTGGGCGTGACGCTCATGCTGATAGCGGAGCCCGCCGCCGAACGGAACCTTGAACTGTCCACCATGACCCGGGACGCCATGATCTTTGCGGTGTCCACGGAGCAGGCCGCAGGGACATCCCCCGAAAACTCGGGGCGGTCCTCGGTGGTGGTGGCGGCGATCGCCTTGAATGCCGCACTCCAGGCGTCGCACTCAGATCAGCTTTCAAGCTCGGAACTTAAATTGTTCCTCGAATGGCTCCACCGGATCTCCACCAGCGCATCGTCGTAAATAGTCGTAAATATCGGACCCATCCTGCGCAGCAGCAGGAATGACGGTTAGGAAATCACATGGCAACAGAGACAGTTGCAAAACCCCGCACCAGCGTGCGGGTCGGCGTCCAGAAGTTCGGGACGTTCCTGTCCGGAATGATCATGCCCAACATCGGGGCATTCATCGCCTGGGGCCTCATCACCGCCCTCTTCATCGAGAAGGGCTGGATCCCGGTCCCCGGGCTGGGAGGCTTCGGCGAGACCGACGGGAAGCCGAACATTGGCCTCGTTGGCCCGATGATCACCTACCTGCTGCCACTGCTGATCGCGTACACCGGGGGCCGGATGGTCTACGACGTCCGCGGCGGCGTGGTGGGTGCCATTGGCACCATGGGCGTTATTGTGGGCGCCGGCATCCCGATGTTCATCGGTGCCATGATCATGGGCCCCCTGGGCGGCTGGACCATGAAGAAGATCGACTCCCTCTGGGACGGCAAGATCCGGCCCGGCTTCGAGATGCTGGTGAACAACTTCTCCGCGGGCATCTGGGGCGCTTTGCTGGCCTTGCTGGGCTTCTACGGCATCGCCCCGCTGGTGCAGGCCTTCAGCACGGGTGCCGGAAATGTGGTGCAGTTCCTGGTCAACAACGGCCTGCTCCCGCTCACCAGCATCTTCATCGAGCCGGCCAAGGTGCTGTTCCTCAACAACGCCATCAACCACGGCGTGCTGACCCCGCTGGGCATCCAGCAGTCGCTGGAGCAGGGCAAATCCATCCTGTTCCTGCTCGAAGCCAACCCCGGCCCGGGCTTCGGCATCCTGCTGGCCTACATGGTCTTTGGCCGGGGAGCTGCGAAGGCCTCTGCCCCCGGCGCCGCCGCCATCCACTTCCTCGGCGGCATCCACGAGATCTACTTCCCGTACGTCCTGATGCGCCCGCTGCTGATCCTGGCCGCGATTGCGGGCGGCATGACGGGTATCGCCACCCTGGCCGTCACCGGCTCCGGGCTTGTTGCGCCGGCGGCCCCTGGATCCATCTTCGCTGTGCTCGCCCAGACCTCCCGTGACAGCTACGTCGGGGTGATCCTCGCGGTGGTCCTGGCCACCACGGTCTCCTTCCTGGTGGCCTCCGTGATCCTGAAGACCACCAAGCACAGCGACGAGACGGACCTCGCCGACGCAACGGCCAAGATGGAGGGCATGAAGGGCAAGAAGAGCTCCGTCTCCTCGGTCCTGACTGGTGCGGGCGCAGGCGCAGGCGCAGGCGTTGGCACGGCCGTGCTGGCCGGTCCCGTCAAGAACATCGTGTTTGCGTGCGACGCCGGCATGGGCTCCAGTGCCATGGGCGCCTCGGTGCTGCGGAACAAGATCAAGGCTGCCGGGTTCCCGGAGGTCAAGGTCACCAACGCGGCCATCGCCAGCCTCAGCGACACCTACGACGTTGTGATCACCCACCAGGACCTCACCGAGCGGGCCAAGCCGGCCACCTCGAGCGCGGTGCACTTCTCTGTGGACAACTTCATGAACAGCCCCCGGTACGACGAGATCGTGGAGCTGGTCAAGGAAAGCAACGCACCGGAAGCCGCGGGCAGCGCTGGTGCCACGGCCGGTGCCGCCGGCGCAGGCGCCGCCGCGGCGGCCCATGGAGCGCACGTGGCCGACGCCCCGGTTGATGCAACAGCTGCCGCTGACAGCGGTACTGCACCAGCCGCCGTCGCGCCCTCCGACATCCTGGTGGCCGACAGTGTCATCCTCAACGGCAGCGCCACCAGCCGCGATGCCGCCATCGACGAGGCGGGCCGGCTCCTGCTGGACCGCGGCGCCGTGGACGAAGACTACATCGCCGCGATGCACGAGCGCGAGGAGTCCGTGTCCACCTACATGGGCAGCTTCCTGGCCATCCCGCACGGCACCAACGCCGCCAAGGACCACATCATGAAGTCCGCTGTCTCCGTGATCCGCTACCCGGACGGAATCGACTGGAACGGCAAGCAGGTCAAGTTCGTGGTGGGCGTGGCCGGCATCAACAACGAGCACCTCCACATCCTGTCCTCCATCGCCAAGGTCTTCACCAACAAGGCCCAGGTGGCCCAGCTGGAGGCCGCGACGTCCGTCGAGGAAGTCCTGGACCTGTTCGGAAAGGTCAACGCATAGTGAAGGCAGTACATTTTGGCGCCGGGAACATCGGCCGCGGGTTCGTGGGGCTGCTGCTGCACCAGGCCGGGTATGAGCTGGTGTTCGCCGACGTAGCGGACGCCCTCATTGACCAGCTGGCAGCAGCGGACAGCTACAACGTCAACGAGGTGGGGGAGAACCCCACCGTCCGGACGGTGGACAACTTCCGGGCGCTGAATTCAGCCACCCAGGAAGAGGAACTGGTGCGGGAAATCGCGACGGCGGACATCGTCACCACCGCCGTGGGGCCGCACATCCTGAAGTTCGTGGCACCCGCCATCACCAAGGGCATTGCCGCGCGCGAGGCCGTGCTGGCGCCGCTTCAGATCATGGCCTGTGAGAACGCCATCAACGCCACGGACATCTTGCGGACCGAAGTGGCCGCGCTCTGGGACGACGCCGCCGGCTCCCTGGACTCCATTGCGGTGTTTGCGAACACCGCCGTGGACCGGATCGTGCCCAACCAGGAACCCGGTCAGGGCCTGGATGTCACGGTGGAGACGTTCTACGAGTGGGTCATAGACCGGACCGCCTTCGGCGATGCGGCGCCGGTGATTCCGGGGGCCACCTTCGTGGACGAGCTCTCGCCCTACATCGAGCGGAAGCTCTTCACCGTGAACACCGGGCACGCTTCCGCGGCGTACTTCGGGTTCGAGGCAGGCCTGGAGAAGATCTCCGATGCCATGGCCGACCAGGACGTTGCAGAGGACGTCCGGGCCGTCCTGGAGGAGACGAAGCAGCTGCTCGTGGCCAAGCACGGCTTCAACAGCGATGAGCAGGAAGCCTACGTCCAGAAGATCCTGGTCCGGTTCTCCAACCCGCACCTGCCGGACACTGTGACCCGCGTGGGCCGCGCGCCGATGCGGAAACTCAGCCGGCATGAGCGGTTCATCGGGCCGGCTGCTGAGCTGGCCGAGCGCGGGATTGTGCCGGAGGCCCTGCTCGGGGCCATTGCCGCGGCCCTGCGCTTCAACGACCCTGCCGACGCCGAGGCCACCGAACTCGCGCAGATCCTGGCGTCCTCATCTCCGGCGGACGCCACCGCCCGGATCACCGGCCTGGCGCCCGAACACCCGCTGTTCGCGCCGGTGTCCACGCTGGTGGAGGAGCGCCAGGCGGAGGGTGCAAAGGCCCCCGCCTAGCGCCAGCCCCCGCACCCGCCCCACCCCCCCCATCCCGCCCCCACCCCCCCGGACGCTCTCTCACTTGATGCGCCCTTTTCGGGAACCCTCTCGCAGTTCCTGCGGGTTTTTCCGGAACCCTCTCGCACGGAAGTACGACGCCGGCACTCACCCGAGTGCCGGCGTCGCGCGTTGTGATCCCACTCACGATTAGTCCAATAACTGGCGTTACGTTTTGAACTTAGCCTTACCTTACTTATAGAGTGCAGGGACATTAGGCAACAAACGTGTGACGTTATTACCGGAGTGGAGAACTGACGTGAAGAAGAAGCTTTCGAGCTACCTGGGGGCACTGGCGGCGGGAGCGGCGCTTCTGACCATGACCGCATGCGGCGGCGCTGCCACCGCGACGCCCGCATCCGAGGCAGCCTCCAGCATCACCGTGGAGCACGCCCAGGGCAGCACGGCCAACGTGCCGGTCAACCCGGAGAAGGTCTTCACGTTCGACCTCGGCGTTTTGGACACCCTCGATGCGCTCGGCGTTGAGCCCGCGGGCGTGCCCGAGGCCAGCTACCCGGCGTCCCTCTCGAAGTACGCCGATGCCAAGTACCAGAAGATCGGTTCGCTCAAGGAACCCGACTTCGAAGCCGTCAGCGCAGGGGCCCCGGACCTCATCATCATCTCCGGCCGCACCGCAGGCGCCTACGAGGAACTGAGCAAGATCGCCCCCACCATCGACCTGTCCATCGATGCCAAGAACCCGATGGAAAGCTTCAAGGACCAGACCAGGAAGCTGGGCACCATCTTCAACAAGTCCGCCGACGTGGACGCGAAGCTGGCCAGCGTTGACGCCACCATCGCCGCAACCAAGGATAAGGCCGCCGATGCCGGCAAGGGCCTCATCGTCCTGACCTCCGGCGGCGAAGTGACCGCCTACGGGGCCGGCTCGCGCTTCGGACTCATCCACGACGTCCTGGGCGTCCCCACCGCGGCGGACGTCAAGGCCGAGGGCAGCCACGGCGAGGCCGTCTCCTTCGAATACATCAAGCAGGTCAACCCCGACCTCTTGTACGTCATCAACCGCGACACCGCCATCGGCTCCGAAGCGGCCGCTGCCAACCCGGTCCTGGACAACGAGCTGGTCCAGTCCACCAATGCCGCCAAAAACAACAAGGTCATCAGCCTGGACCCCGCTGCCTGGTACATCGTTGGATACGGACTGAACAACGTCCAGGCAATGGTTGAGGCCGTCGCCGATTCGGTGGCCTGAGCCTTTCCTGACCACTGACTGACGTTCGATCATGACAGCAACGGCGGTGCGGACTGCCGCGCCGGTAAGCCGCAGCCGGTCCCGCGATTACGTGGGACTGGTTGCGGCTGCGGCCGTTGTGCTGGGCCTGGCCATCGCGAGTATGTTCGTGGGCGTCAGCGACGTATCGCTGCCCGCACTCCTCGGCGGCGACCCGGCCGCCGTCGAAATTTTCTGGGTTTCCCGAGTCCCGCGCACCCTGGCCGTGGTCCTCGCCGGCATGGCGGTGGCCGTGGCCGGGCTGATCATGCAGCTGATGGCGCGCAACCGTTTTGTGGAGCCGTCCACCGTGGGGACCGTCGAATCCGCCACGCTGGGAATCCTGGTGGTCACCGTGGCTGTCCCGACGGCGCCGATCCTCCTTCGAATGGGCGTCGCCAGCGTTTTTGCCGTCCTCGGCACGGCACTTTTCTTGGCCGTACTGCGGCGGCTGCCCACCCGCAACACCCTCCTCATCCCGCTGGTGGGCATCATGCTGGGCGGGGTCATCGGAGCCATCACCACGTTCTTCGCCTACCGGTACGACCTGCTCCAGACGCTGAGCAACTGGATGATCGGCGACTTCTCCGGAGTGCTCCGAGGGCGGTATGAGCTGCTGTGGATCGTCGCGGCCCTGATGCTGGTGGGGCTGCTGGCCGCAGACCGGTTCACCGTGGCCGGCATGGGGGAGGACTTCACCACCAACCTCGGCCTGAACTACAACGCGACCATGCGGCTGGGGCTCATCATTGTCTCGCTGATCTCGGCAGTGGTGGTGACCACCGTGGGCGCCGTGCCGTTCCTCGGCCTGGTGGTGCCCAACATCGTCTCCCTCCTGTTCGGCGACAACCTGCGCCGGGCAGTACCGTGGACGGCCCTCTTTGGGACAGGGTTTGTGCTGGTCTGCGACATCATCGGCCGGACCATCCGCTATCCCTACGAAGTACCCGTGGGCATGGTGATGGCCGTGGTGGGAGCCATCCTGTTCCTCATCCTGATCCTGAGGAAACGCAATGCCTGAAACGGCCACACCCAGCACGCCTAGCGCGGCCACCCCGAAACCGGCCGCGCCCAAGCCCCTTGCCTGCCTGCGGGACAGCATCCGCCGCGCCCCGCCGCGCCTGGTGATCGGCATCCTGCTCGCCGCCACCATCGCCGCCGTCGCCTTCTTCCTGTTCAGCGACCTCAAAGGCAACGTGGGCTACGTGCTTCCGCGCCGCGCCCTGAAGGTGGCCGCCATGCTGCTGGTGGCCGTGGCGGTGGGCGTTTCCACCCTGCTGTTCCAGACCGTCACCGCCAACCGGATCCTCACGCCCTCCATCATGGGCTTCGACTCGCTCTACATCCTGGTGCAGACCACGCTCGTCTTCACCGTGAGTGCCGCGGCTGTCACCGCAGCGCCGCCCACGCTGCAGTTCGGCGTCGAAGTTGTCCTGATGGTTGCCTTCAGCGCCCTGCTGTACCGCTGGATGTTCACCGGCGCCACCCGGTCGCTGCACCTGTTGCTGCTGGTGGGCATCATCCTTGGCAGCCTGTTCCGCGGCTTCTCCTCGCTCCTGCAGCGGCTCATGGAGCCCAGCGAGTTCATCATCCTGCAGGACCTGTTCTTTGCCAGCTTCAACAACGTGGATCCGGCGCTGCTGGGCGTCTCCGCCGTGATCATCGGCGCCGTCTGCGTGGCCGTGTGGCGCGCCCGGCACACCCTGGATGTCCTGGCCCTGGGCCGTGAGCTGGCCATCAATGTGGGGGTGGACCACCGCCGGGTCGTGATGCGGATCCTGCTGGCCTGTTCCCTGCTGGTGGCCGTTTCCACCGCACTGGTGGGGCCCGTGACATTCTTCGGCCTGCTGGTGGTCAGCCTGGGCTACCAGCTCTGCCGCGGCTTCAACCATGCGCGGCTGCTCCCGATTGTGGTGCTGATCGGGGCTGTGGCGCTGGTGGGCGGGCAGCTGATCCTTGAGCGGGTTTTCGGCTTCGCCACCGCGCTGAGCGTGGTCATCGAGTTCGCTGGCGGAATTCTCTTCCTTTACCTCCTGCTGAAAGGCTCGCTGAAATGATCGACGTCCGGAACGTCTCGAAAAGCTATGGCGGCCAAGCGGTCCTCGACGACGTCAGCTGCGTTATTCCCCGCGGCGGCATCACCTCGATCATCGGGCCCAACGGCGCCGGCAAGTCCACCTTGCTGTCCCTGATCAGCCGGCTTCAGCCGCTGGAAAGCGGAGCCGTGACCGTGGCGGGGCTGGACATCGCGGCAACGCCCAGCCGCGACCTGGCCCGGACCATGGCGATCCTTCGCCAGGAGAACCACCTGACCATGCGGCTGACGGTCCGCGACCTGGTGGCCTTCGGCCGGTTCCCGCACTCGGGCGGCCGCCCCACGGTCGAGGACCTTGCCGTGGTGGAGGAAGCCATCCGGCAGCTGGACCTGACGGCCATGGCGGACAAGTTCGTGGACGAGCTCTCCGGGGGCCAGCGCCAGCGCGCCTACATCGCCATGGTCCTGGCGCAGGACACCGAATACCTGCTTCTGGACGAGCCGCTGAACAACCTGGACATGAAGCACTCCGTGGAGATGATGCGCCTGCTCCGCCGGCTGGCCGACGAACTGGGCAAGACCATCGTCCTGGTGGTCCACGACATCAACTTCGCGTCCTGTTACTCGGACACCATCCTCGCCATGAAGAACGGCCGCCTCATCCACCAGGGGAGCCCCGCGCAGATCATGCAGGCCGCGATGCTGCATGACGTGTACGACATCGACATTCGGATCGAGGAGATCGACGGCAACCGCATCGGCGTCTACTTCGCCTGACCCAAACGCTCTCTCACTTGATGTGGGTCTTCCGGCGACGCTCTCGCACTTGTCGCAGCATCTGCGTTGGGTTCCCAGAATTTAACGCACGACGGCGGCACTTACGGTGAGTGCCGCCGTCGGGCCTCACCCGGGGCTGAAGCCGCCGCCTCCTCGGTTGGCGCCGCGGCGTCGATTGGTGCGTGCGTCCGCCGCGCGAGTGCCAGGCCAAACACGAGCCGGGCCGAATCACAAGGAACCGTCCCATCCCCGGCAGAATCCTCACGTCCGGCAGAAAAGGCAAGACCCTCTCCCACGGATAGTGAGAGAGGGTCGCCGAAAAACCCACATTAAGTGAGAGAGCGTCGGGGGTGCGGTGCGGGGGTGCGGGGGTGGGTGGTGGTGGTGAGGCGCGGGTCAGACTGCGGACGTCGCGGCCGCGGAGTTTTCGGCGTCGGCCATTGCCTTCCACTCGGCCACGCGGGCCTGGTGCAGCGGCGTCCTCCGGACTACGGCGTAGGCCACGCCGAGTACGGCGAACCAAGCCGGGGTAACCAGCAGGGCCGTCAGCGTGTCCGGCTGTGTGGTGAGCGCCCAGATCAGGAAGGCGAAGAAGGCGAAGACCACCCACACCATCGGAATCCCGCCGGGCATCTTGAAGGCGGATGACTTGGCCAGTTCCGGCCGGCGCTTCCGGAACGCCAGGTAGCTGGCCAGGATGATGGACCACACGAACATAAAGCAGACGGCGGAGACGGTGGTGACCATGTCGAACGCCACGCCAACGTCCTTGCCCGCGTACAGCAGCGCCACGCCGGCGAGCAGCAGCACACAGGACAGGAACAGGGCGTTCTGCGGAACCTTGCGGCTCGAGAGGCGGCCGAAGAGCTTCGGGGCGTCGCCGTCGTGGGCCAGTCCGAACACCATGCGTGACGTGGAGTAGATGCCGGAGTTGGCGGAGGACATTGCGGACGTCAGCACCACAAGGTTGACCACCATCGCGGCCATGCCCAGGCCGGCCAGAGAGAACATGCCGATGAACGGGCTGTGGCCGGCCTGGAACTCGGTCCACGGTGTGACGGACATCAGGATGATGAGGGCGCCTACGTAGAAGAGCATCACGCGCAGGGGAATGGCGTTGATGGCGCGGGGCAGGTTGTGCTCCGGGTTTTTGGTTTCGGCGGCAGCGGTGCCCACGAGCTCAATACCAACGAACGCGAAGACGGCGATCTGGAAGCCGGCCACGAAGCCCATGAACTCCTTGGGGAAGAATCCGCCATGGCTCCACAGGTTGGTGAAGCTTGCTGTGCCGGCGTTGGACGTGAAGCCGGTGAAGATCATCACCAGGCCCACGACGATCAGGGCCACAATGGCAACGATCTTGATGAGGGCGAACCAGAACTCGGTCTCACCGAACGCTTTGACGGTTGGCAGGTTGAGCAGCAGCAGGATCACGATGGTGGCAACGCCGGGGATCCACAGCTGGACGCCGGGCCACAGCTCGTTGGCGTAGCCGGCGATCGCAATCACGTCGGCGACGCCCGTCACCACCCAGCAGAACCAGTAGGTCCAGCCGGTGAAGAAGCCGGCCCAGGGGCCCAGCAGATCGCCGGCGAAATCACTGAAGGACTTGTAGTTCAGGTTGGACAGCAGCAGTTGGCCCATGGCGCGCATGACGAAAAACAGCATGAAGCCGATGATCATGTACACAAAGATCACGGAGGGGCCGGCCACGGAAATGGTCTTGCCGGAGCCCATGAACAGGCCGGTGCCAATCGCACCGCCGATGGCCAGGAGCTGGATGTGCCGGTTGCTCAGCGAGCGTGAAAGGTGGGGCTCGCTGTCCCGGCTGGAGGCAGTTCTCTGCCCCGTGGTTGTCTGGTCAGACATGTGCAAAATCCTTCGAGTGGTCCGCCGGTAAGGGTGACGGCGGTTACAAAATCAGCTTTACCACCGTACACCGGCGGCTGTGGAATGCTGGCGGCGTGACCTGGAACCCAGATGCGCCCACCTTTTTGCTGACCGCCGACGTCGACGGCGGGACCTTCCGCCTCCGCGTGGCCGGGAGCCTCCGCGGCCAGGGCATCGGGAACCTGACGGTGCGGTGGGCAATCGACGAGTCCCGGCGTCGTGGTTGCACACTGGTGCAGCTGACCACGCACAAGTCACGGACTGCCGCCACCGGTTCTACCAGCGGCTGGGCTTTGAGGCCGGCCGCGAGGGCATGAAGCTCACGCTCTGAAAAGTGAGAGAGCGTTGCCCGAAAATGCGCAGCAAGTGAGAGAGCGTTGCCTGAAAGTGAGAGAGCGCTGGGCCGCGGCGGCTGTCATGCAGCGGCTCCCGCCGCCTATTGACGGTGCGGGGCACCCGGCGTAGACAAGGCTCTATCTATCCGTTCGCAGGCTGCCATTGTGGGTGGGTCTGTCCGACAAAGGAGTCGTCATGGCGGTCGCAATAATCATGGAGTTTGAAGGCACCACCCTTGACCAATATGACCAGGTCAACAGGTTGATGGGGCTCACCCCGGGCGGAGCCGGCCCGGATGGATCCATCTCTCATTGGGCAACGATGACGGAGAAGGGCCTGCAGGTCACGGACGTCTGGGAGAGCCGTGAGAAGTTCGATGCCTTTGCCCGGGACAAGATGGTCCCGCTCACCACGGAGGCCGGTTTTGCTGGTCCGCCGAAGATGACTTTCCACGAGGTGCACAACTACTTCACTGCCGGCAACGCCTGAAGACAGTCCGACGGCGCGTGGCCGCACCAGGCGGCCACGCGTACCTGCGTACGGCTGCGACTAGGCCTTCTTGGACCCCTTCGGCACAAAGAGCGTCTCGGCCTGCTCCAGGGACATGCCGTTGGTCTCCGGCACCTTGAACATCACAAAGAAGAACGACGCCGCGGCGAACAGCGCGTACATGGCGTAGGTCAGCGGCAGCGACGCGGCGGCCATCACGGGAAAGCTCAGGGTGATGGCAAAGTTGGCCACCCATTGCGCCGCTGCGGCCAGTCCAAGGGCGCGGGCGCGGATCCGGGACGGGAAAATCTCGCCGAGCAGGACCCACACCAGGGGTCCCCAGGAGGCACCGAAGCTGACCACAAAGACGTTGGCTGCCACGAGGGCGATCGGACCCCAGGCGCCCGGCAAGGAGATTTCCGAGCCTGAGCCGACGGCCGAGGAGAACGCCAGCGCCATGGTGCCCAGCGAGACCG
Organism: Pseudarthrobacter sulfonivorans; assembly: GCF_014712225.1. Taxonomy (GTDB): domain Bacteria; phylum Actinomycetota; class Actinomycetes; order Actinomycetales; family Micrococcaceae; genus Arthrobacter; species Arthrobacter sulfonivorans. The sequence goes on along the minus strand of NZ_JACXBW010000022.1, from coordinate 22,123 downwards.
CCATGCCGATTGAGCCGGTAAGGAGAATGGGCCGGCGGCCAATCCGGTCCACCAGGGCGATGGCTACCAAGGTCACCAGGATGTTGGTGATGGACGTGGCCACGGAGATGGTGAGCGAGTCCTTCTCCTGGAAACCCACGGCCTTCCACAGGGTGGTGGAGTAGTAGAAGATCACGTTGATGCCCACAAACTGCTGCAGGACGGAGAGGATGATGCCCACCCAGACCACCGCCTGAAGGCCGAACGTCTTGCCGCGGAGCGAGCCCTTCTGGCCGGCCACCTTGTCCTCTTCGATGGCGTCCTGGATCTCGCGGATGTGCCGGTCGGTGTCCTCGGACGGGGCGATGGAGTTGAAGACCTTTCGGGCTTCGTCCTCCTTGCCCTGGAACACCAGGAACCGCGGGGATTCGGGGAGCGTGTAGGCGATCACGCCGTAAACCACGGCAGGAACAGCGGCGGCGAGGAACATCCAGCGCCAGGCTTCCATGCCCAGCCAGAACGCCTGGTCTGCGCCGCCGGCACTGGTGGCAAAGAGTGCGTCGGACAGCAGTGCGGCGAAGATACCCGTAGTGATGGCCAGCTGCTGCAATGAGGCTAGCCTGCCACGGACCTGCCGCGGGGAGATCTCGGAAATGTAGGCCGGCGCGATCACCGATGCCAGGCCAATGCCCAGGCCGCCCACCAGCCGCCAGAAGATCAGGTCCCAGATTCCGAACGCGAAGCCAGTCCCGATCGCGCTGATCAGGAAGAGCAAAGCGCCGATCTTCATCGCGGGGATGCGGCCGTAGCGGTCGGCGACCTTGCCGGCCAGGAAGGCGCCGGCGGCGCAGCCAAGCAGGGCGATCGCCACGGCGAAGCCCGTGACGGCCTCTGAGAGCGCGAACTCATCCTTGATGGCATCCACGGCACCGTTCACCACGGAGGAGTCGAAGCCGAACAGGAAGCCGCCCACCGCGCCTGCGAGTGCCAGCCAGATCACCCGCTGCGGTATTTTGGCGGTTGTCTGCTCCTGGACGGTGGGCATGATGCTCCCTGGGTTTGGGGGTGGGTGGTCGCGGTGCGGACGTCGTCGGCTGCGGTACCGGCTCGAATGACCGGCGCACGCGCGCTAAACAGTGTTGCACGACACCGCCCGGCGTTCCACTTGGCGGACTCCCCCCGGGAAAGGCGCCACGACGACGGCGGAGCGGCCCGCCGTCGTCGTCCTCAGTGCCGGAACCGGCGACTCAGTGGGCTGCCACCGGCTCCTTGGCCGCCTTCGGGTCCGTCAGCTTCTTGTTCGGCAGCGCGAAGCTGATGAGGAAGGCGATGCCCGTGAGAACGGCGGCGGTGAGCATGACGGCGTCGATCGCGTAGGCGAAGCCCTCCGTGATGGGACGGGTGAGCACGCTGTTGGCCGTGTGGAGCCAGCTGGTGTCGTTGAGCGAATCGTTCGACGCGCCGTTCTGGAAGAACTCGTACAGCTTGGCGTTGGCAGGGTCCGCGGCCACGGCCGGGTCCCTGAGAACGGCCTGGTAGTCGGCGCTGGACATGGCCGACTTCATGCTGTCCGCGATCCGGCCTGCCGCCAGGCTGAACAACATGGAGATGAACACGGCAGTACCCACCGCGCCACCCATGGACCGGAAGAACGCTGCGGACGAGGTGCCCACGCCCATGTCCTTCGGCGGCACGGAAACCTGCATGGCCAGGGTAAGCGGCTGCATGCAGAAACCCAGTCCCATGCCGAAGAACACCGCGATCACGCCGGGAACCCAGAGCCCGGTGTCCACGCCCAGGGACAGGCCCATCGTCACGGCGGCAACGGTAAGGATGCCCGTGCCCATGATGGGAAAGATCCGGTAGGTGCCCGACGCTGAAATGGTGCGGCCGGCAGTGATGGACCCGGTCAGGATGCCCACGGTAAATGTGATCATCATGAGCCCCGCTTCGGTGGGCGTCAGTCCCTTGACCAGCTGCAGGTACATCGGAAGCATGGCGATCGCACCGAACATGCCGATGCCGATGATGAAGTTCAGCAGCGAGGACAGTCCGAACGTGGTGTTCCGGAAGAGTCGCAGCGGGATCAGTGCGTAGTCCCCGGCGCGCTTTTCGGCCAGCAGGAACCAGACGATGCCTGCAATGCCCAGTCCGTAGCAGAGGAAGGAGTCCAGCGATGCCCAGCCCCAGCTGCGTCCCTGTTCGGCCACCAGCAGCAGCGGCACAATGGCGAGGGTGATGGCCGCCGCACCCCAGTAGTCGATCTTCTGTTTCATGTGTTTGGCGGGCAGGTGCAGGAACAGGAACACCACGGTCAGGGCAGCCAGTCCAATGGGCAGGTTGATGAAGAACACCCAGCGCCAGCCGTCAAAGCCGAGGATGTTGGCGGACCCGGCGAACGCGCCGCCCACCACGGGGCCGAGGACCGAGGAGATGCCGAACACCGACATGAAGTAGCCCTGGTATTTGGCCCGGTCCTTCAGGGACACGATATCGCCGATGATGGTCAGCGCGAGGGCCAGCAGGCCGCCGGCGCCGAGGCCCTGCACGCCGCGGGCGATGGCCAGTTCCGTCATGGAGTGCACGGAGCCGGCGTACAGCGAACCGGCCAGGAAGATCACGATGGCGGTCAGGTACAGCGGGCGGCGGCCGAAGATGTCGCTGAGCTTGCCGTAGAGGGGTGTGCTGACGGTGGAAGTGATCAGGTAGGCCGTGGTGGCCCATGCCTGAAGGGACAGCCCGTCGAGGTCGTTGGCGATGGTGTAAATCGAGGTGGACACGATGGTCTGGTCCAGGGATGCCAGGAACATGCCCAGCATGAGCCCCACCATCACGGTGACGACCTGACGCTGGGTCAGGGTTTCGCCTGCGGCACGCACGGCGGATGTTTTGGACATGGCTTCTCCAAGGGAAGAAAAATGGTGATTTAAGCTTGATAGTTGCTTTCAGTAACTATGTTACTTCCCTGATTGTTCCCGGGAGCCCCGGTTTCCTGTCCGACCGAATCGAACGGCGGGATCTCCGCGCTAAGCCGGCGCCAAAGCGCCGAGATCCCGCCTATGGATGCAGCCGCGCCTAACGCTCCACGAGGATGCCGTCCGGATCGCACCAGACGGTGACGCCGGAACGGAAGGTCACGCCGTCGATCACCACGTCCACGTCAACCTCGCCGGCGCCCGCCTTGGCGCTCTTGCGCGGGTTGCTGCCCAGCGCCTTGACGCCGAGGTCCAGCCCCGCGATGGCCTCGCGGTCGCGGATGGCGCCGTTGATGACGACGCCGGCCCACCCGTTGGCGACGGCACTCTCGGCAATCATGTCCCCCATCAGGGCCGTGCCCAGGGAACCGCCGCCGTCCACCACCAGGACCGCGCCGTTGCCCGGCGTGGCCAGCGTGGACTTCACCAGGCCGTTGTCCTGGAAGCAGCGGATGGTCCGGACCGGCCCGCTGAAGTGGGAACGCCCGCCCAGGGACTGAAACTGCAGTGACACGGACGCGAGTTCGTCGCCGCGCTCGTCGTACAGGTCGGCAGTGTTGACCGTGTGGTTGGGGCTCGGTGCGGGTGCGTTCATTGCATCTCCAATGTCCGGTGTCATGTTCGGGGCGCCCCGCTGCGCGCCTGCGACATATGACAAGCGGGGCGATCAAGCCCACGATAGTCTGATTTTCAGCATCACCGACCGTTCCAGGGGGAACCTGCCATGAGCCTGCCCGACACACCCGCTGCACCGGATTCCGGCACGGCCTCGGATTCCGGGCCGGCGTTGGATCCCAGCCCGGTAGCGGACCCCCGCCCGGCGTTGGGTCCCAGCCCGGCAGCGGACCGGGCAGCAGCAGAAAGTCCGACGGCGGCGCTCGCCGAGCCGACGCAGAAGGTCACCGCGCGCTGGGTCACCGGACTGGTGCTGGTCAACGTCGGCATCAACGCGGCCTTCTTCGGTCCCCTTAACATTTTTATCGGCCAGCAGGCCATCGGTATCGACGAGGCCAACAAGGAAGCCATCCTGACCCTCGTCACAATGTGTGGCGCCGCAGTGTCGCTGGTGGCCAATCCGCTCTTCGGTGCCCTGTCTGACCGGACGGTCTCAGGCTTCGGCCGGCGTGCGCCGTGGGTTCTGGCGGGCGCAATCCTGGCAACCGCCGCCCTGCTGGCGATGTCCGGCGCTACTGCTGTTGCCCTGATGGTCGTGTTCTGGTGCCTGGTCCAGCTGGGCGCCAACGCCGCGTACGCCGCCATCACCGCCGCCGTCCCGGACAGGGTGCCGGTGCTGCAGCGCGGCGGCGTGGGCGGCCTGGCCGCGATGGGCCAGACGGGCGGCATCCTGCTCGGCGCGGTCTTCGGGGCGGTGGTATCCGGAAACTACATGGTGGGGTACACCATGTGTGCGGCCGCCCTTCTGTTCTCGGTGCTGCCGTACCTCTTCCACCGGAATGACCCGCCGCTGCCCAGGGAGCTCCGGCCGCCGTTCTCGCGGGGCAGCTTCCTGCGCGACTTCTGGATCAGCCCGTCCCGCCACCCGGACTTCGCCTGGGCGTGGCTCACACGCTTCCTGGTCAACGTCTGCAACCAGATGACCATTGTGTACCTGCTCTTTTTCCTCCGGGACGTCCTCAAGCACGAGGACCCGGCAGTGGGGGTCCTGACCCTGACCGGCATTTATGCGGTGATGGTGATGATTACCGCTGTGATCGCGGGGCCGTGGAGCGACAGGCTGGGCCGGCGGAAGCCGTTTGTGATCGGGTCCTCCGCCATCATTGCCGCCGCGGGCCTGACCATGGCTTTCTTCCCCGTGTGGACCGGGGCACTTGTTGGAGCGGGCATCCTGGGCGTGGGGTTCGGCGCCTACCTTGCCGTCGACTTCGCGCTGCTGACGCAGGTACTGCCGCAGGCCGCCGACCGAGGCAAGGACATGGGGGTCATCAACGTCGCCAACTCGCTCCCGCAGGTGTTCGCGCCCGGCCTCGCATTCCTCGCCGTGACGCACTTCGGCGGGTACGTCACGCTGTTCACCACGGCGGCCGTCATTGGCCTGCTGGGCGCCGTGTTCGTGGTCAAGATCAAGGGCGTGGACTGAGGCGTTATCGGCCCGTGCCGTATAGTTGACGCGGACTGCAGGGCGGCCGGGATGGGGATCCGCCGGCTGCTGCACCATAAATTCACTACCCCGGAATGCTGATGCCCGAGACCCTTCCCGACCATCCGCCCATGGCCGCCCGGCCCGCCACCCCACGCCAGAGGCTGCGCTATGCACGCGTCCTCGAATCCGCCGGAGGGTTTGCCCGCAAGGGGCTGGAATCCGTGGACCTCGCGGAAATCTCGGAAAAGTCGGGCGTCCCGCTCGGTACCGTGTACCGGTATTTTCCGTCCCCAACCCATCTCATGCTGTCGCTCTACCGCCAGCAGCTGGACGAGCTTGAGACGCGTGCGCGCACGTCAGCTGCCAGCTTCGGCGGCCGTGCCCTCACCGGCGTGGTTATGGAGATCTTCCACATGCGGGTGATGCAGCCCGCCGTCGAGCAGTGCCTGACGCGCGGCGTGTACCTCAAGGGCAAGGACACCACCGAGCTCCTGCAGGAGATCGATGACCTGAGCGAAAGGGCAGTAGTCACCGCTTCCGACGACGCCGTGGCGGCCCGGGTGCTCCTGCTGACGGTCACTGGTCTGGTCCAGTCCGTCCGCAACCGCCGCCTGTCCCTCTTTGAGGCCGAAGAAGACCTGAAAAAGGCCTGCACCCTGCTTGCCCCCGTGGCACCGAACGGGCAGGCCGCCCGCAAATCGGCGTAACTGGTCTAGACCAATGACCGATTAAATACGTCTTTATGGCGTGATGTGGATCACATTTGAGCGTGCTAAATCGATTTAGCACGGCGGCAAAGTCCCCGCGCTGCCGGTTTCGCCCATAGGCGCTGTTTAGTATTGCAATACCGGAGTGGCTGGCAACCCGCAGCTGCAAGGACTTCACCCCGGACCCGTCACCCTTGGGTCCGCGAAGTGCCGAACCCCACCATCTTGAGCCTCCCTGCGCTTGAGCCATTCTGCGCCGTGCGCCCACGGCTAGCCCCAGGAGACAACGAAGTGTCCATTGACGCAATCGCACCCACTGACAATTCCGCAGCAACGGCCCTGACCGAAGCCGAGATTTTCGATGCCCACCAGGGCGGCAAGCTCTCGGTCACCAGCACCGTTCCGCTGTCCAACAAGCGCGACCTGTCCATCGCCTACACCCCGGGTGTGGCCGAGGTCAGCCGCGCCATCCACGCCAACCCGGAGCTCGCCAAGACCCTCACCTGGGCGCAGCGCCTGGTGGTAGTGGTCAGCGACGGGACCGCCGTTCTTGGCCTGGGCAACATCGGCGCCAGCGCGTCGCTGCCCGTCATGGAGGGCAAGTCCGCCCTGTTCAAGACCTTCGGCGAACTGGATTCCATCCCCCTGGTCCTGAACACCACGGACGTCGACGAGATCGTGGAAACCCTGGTCCGGCTGCGCCCCAGCTTCGGTGCAGTCAACCTCGAGGACATCTCCGCCCCCCGCTGCTTCGAGCTGGAAGAAAAGCTCATCGAGGCCCTGGACTGCCCGGTTATGCACGATGACCAGCACGGCACCGCAGTGGTGGCCCTCGCCGCCCTCACCAACGCCGCCAAGGTCACCGGCCGCGAACTCGCCGGCCTCCGCGTCGTCGTTTCCGGCGCGGGTGCGGCAGGCATCGCGGTCGCGGAAATCCTGTTGACCGCAGGCATCGAGGATGTTGTCCTGCTCGACTCCAAGGGCGTCATCAACAGCGAGCGGGCCGATATTGCGGCCGACACGCAGAGCAAGAAGTCCCGGATGGCGCAGCGCAGCAACCCGCGCGGCGTCACCGGCGGCCCCGGCGAAGCACTGCTCGGCGCCGACGTGTTCATCGGCGTCTCCTCCTCGAAGCTGGACGAAGCGCACCTGAAGCTGATGAACGCCGATTCCATCGTGTTCGCCCTCTCCAACCCGGACCCGGAAGTCCTCCCCGAGGTGGCCGCAAAGTACGCCGCCGTTGTGGCCACCGGACGCAGCGACTTCCCCAACCAGATCAACAACGTGCTGGCATTCCCCGGAATCTTCCGCGGCGCGCTGGACGCCGGCGCCCGCCGGATCACGCCCGCCATGAAGCTTGCCGCGGCACGCGCCATCGCGGAACTGGCCGACGAGGACCTGTCCGCTGATTACATCGTGCCGAGCCCGCTGGACCCGCGCGTTGCCCCCGCAGTGACGGCCGCCGTGGCCGCCGCTGTGGAAGCTGAGTAACCTCCGCAGCCACCCACTGCCCTAACGCCGGACGGCGGCGTCTCTCCTTTCAAAGGTGAGGCGCCGCCGTCGGGCATTAAGCCGGAGTGCCAGCCGGGTGCCGGCCGGTGCACCTGGGCCACCCTAAACTGGGGCACATGAACTCCGAAACCGTTGTAAGCATCCTGTGCGGCGTGGCGATCCTGGTGGGAGTCGCGGGCACCATCATCCCGGTGCTGCCGGGCAGCTTCCTCATCGGACTCAGCCTGCTGGCATGGGCCATCTGGGGCGGCGCCGGAGCGCTGGGCTGGGTGATCTTCGCCGTGGGAATGGTTTTTGTGGTCGCCGGCATGTCGGCCAGCGCCGTGCTGACCGGCCGGAAGCTCAAGCAGCACGGCATCCCCAACCGGAGTGTGGTGGTCGGCCTGATCGCTGGCGTGATCGGCATGTTCATCATCCCCGTCGTGGGGCTCTTTGTTGGGTTCGCCGCCGGCCTGCTGCTCAGCGAGCTTCGCCGGACCCGGCAGATCCGCACGGCGACCACCACCAGCTGGGCTGCCCTGAAAGCCACCGGCCTGGGCATGCTCGCGGAGTTCGGCCTTGCCTGCCTGGCCGCCAGCACCTGGGTGATCGGACTCTGGATCGCGGCTGCTACCTAGCATCGCCACGCAGGCGACCACACCGGGCTGACACGTAGCATGGAGAGATGACCTTGGGGGATGCCAGAGGACCGATCTACCGGGATACCCGTGACCTGACGCCGTTCGGGAATGTCCAACTGCAGACTCCCGTCCGGGAACTCGCAGGCACTGTGGGCGGGCTGATCCACGGCGTGCTGGGCAGGCGGGATGCGGCGCTCCTGGCCGTGGACGGCGAGGTCCCCAGGCTGAAGCTCATGCCGGGCAGGGCGGTCAGGGCAGTCCATGACGCCATCTTCACCAGCAAGGAACCGGACCGGCTCATTGCCGTGGGCCGCACGTATCCCGGCTGGGCGGGCCTATGTTCTGTCATGGCCGGTCTCCTGGCGTACCAGCACGGCGGCTACCTGCGCGCTTCCGAACTCCTGCAGCGGGGCCTGTCCATCAGGAACGACGACGACGCCAACCAGTATGCGGCCACGTATCTGACGCGTGTGGTCACCCGGGTGGAGGTCGCCGAACGCGTCCAAGTCCCCGTGCTCTTCGGTCAGGAGTCCGTCTTCCTGGCGCTGTCGCATTCCTTGCGGGAAACGGGCCAGCTGGAAGCGGCGCTGCAGACAGTAACCGGGTTGCCGCCGTCGCTGCCGTCAGCCCTGGCCCGCTGCTCCCTGGCCTTCGCGCTGGGGCGGGACAAGGAAGTGGTGATCTGGACCGAGGGGCTGTTGAATTCCGACGACCTGTCGGCCGCTTTGCTGCTGCTCCGCGGCCGTGCACTGCGGCGGCTCGGCGCCCACTCGAAGGCGCAGGAGGCTCTCCAGGAGGTGCTCCGCCGTCGTAAAACCGACCCCGTGCTCCGCAACGATGCCCTGACGGACCGCGCGCTGCTGGTGCTGGACAACGGCAGGAGGTCCCTCAACCCGCGGGACTGGCTCCGGGGCCGGCCGGCGGAGCTGGAAACCTTCGAGGTGATCCGCAAGGACGTGGACGAGCGCAGGCTGTGGGAGCAGGAGTGGGAAAACCTGGACGGGAAATAGGCTTCCGGTCCGCGGACGCCTTGTGGGGCTCCCCGCGGCGGGGTACAACGGAGGCATGAGCGACGCAGCCAGGTCCTGGATGGAAAAGTACATCGCGGCGTGGACCACCAACGAGCCCGAGGACATCCGGGCGCTGTTTACCGAGGAAGCCGTCTACGCCACCCGGCCGCATGACAAGGCTCCGTGGCGGGGCCGCGAGCAAATCGTGGACCGCTGGCTGGTTGAGCGGGACGAACCCGACGAATGGACCTTCGACTGGACGCTGCTGGGCACCGACGGTGGGCTGGCTTTTGTGCAGGGCTTCACGCACTATCTGGGCGACCGGCCCAGCTATGACAACCTGTGGGTGATCCGGTTAGAGCCCGACGGGCGCGCCTCCGACTTCACCGAATGGTTCATGGAGCGTGATGTCTAAGCCTGCTGCGTGAGTCCGGCAAGCAGTGGGACAACCTGCTCCGCCAGAAGCACCGCGCCCAGGAGGACCATGATGATGCCGCTGGCCAGCGTCACTGCGCGGGCGGCGCCGGGGCGGGACTGGAGGAGTTTGCGGGCCAGCAGCGCCACGCAGGTGTAGACAGTGCCCGCCAGCAGCACAAACGTCAGGCCCAGCAGCCCGGATTGGACGGGCAGCGGGAGAGTGGCTTCCGGGCTGACGAACTGCGGCACCAGCGCCACATAGAACAGCAGGCCTTTGGGGTTGATGCCGCTGGTGCCCATGCCCTGAAGGAAGGTCCGGAGCTGGTTGGCGGGCTTTCCGACGGCGTCTGCCGCACTGAAGGAGGCGCCGCGCCAGGAGCGGAGGGTGCTGATGCCCAGCCACAGCAGGTATCCGGCCCCGGCGACGGTGAGCCAGCCGAGGAGGCCGGGCATTCCGGACAGCAGGGCCGCGAGACCAACCACCATCAGCAGCGTGTGCAGGACATACCCGCCGCAAAGTCCGGCCACGGCCGGAACAAAGCTGCGCTGCCGAAGCCCTGCGCTGATGGAGTAGGCCCAGTCCACGCCGGGGGTGCAGGCGAGGGCGGCCGCCACGAGCACAAAGGCGAAAAACAACTGGGGGTTCATGGCGGGCTCCTGTCCGATGGCTACAGGACAAACCCTATGAATTTTCCGGCCATAAGTGCTTACCAATTTCGCCGCGACTGGCGCCTTATGGGTAAGATTATTGCGTGATTGACCATATCGACAGGAATATTTTGCGCCACCTCAAACAGGATGGCCGAATGACTGCCACGGCCCTGGCCGCCAAGGTGGGTTTGACGGTGGCGCCTTGCCACCGGAGGCTGCGTGACCTTGAGGCTTCGGGAGTGATCCGCGGTTACAAGGCGGACATCGATCCGGCCGCCGTCGGCCTGGGTTTTGAGGCGATTGTGTTTGTCACGTTGCGCCAGGTGGACCGCTCCACGATGGAGGTTTTTGAGAACCGTGTGGCGGATACGCCCAACATTGTGGAGGCGCAGCGGCTCTTCGGTTCGCCGGACTACCTGCTGAAGGTCATTGCCGAGGACCTGCCGGCCTATCAGCGTTTCTACGACGCCGAGCTCACTTCACTTCCCGGCGTGGAGCGGTTGACGTCCACGCTGGTGATGAAGAACCTTAAGTCCAACACCGGTCCGCCGGTCTAACTGCAACGCGGGGTTACTCAATGCCGTTCCGGAGCCCTTCTTTTGGCCGCTACTGACCCCGCGTTGCACCGCAGTCGATTGGCTGTCGGGGGTTTAGTCCTTCAGCAGCCCCGTGGTCCTGTACGGGATGACCTCGCGCAGGAACATGCTTGTTGACGTGCGGACGATCCCCGGGCAGAGGCGGATTTCCTCTGACACGCGGTAGAGATCGTCCGGGCTGGTTGCCACCACCCGGATCAGCAGGTCGGTGTCGCCGGCGGGGGCGTGGCACTCAAGGACTTCGGGGATCTCGCGGAGGGCGGCGATGGCTTCATTGAGATGGCTTTGGTCCAGTTCGGCGCTCACGGCGGCTGCGACCCCGCGGCCAAGGGCGGCGGGCAGGACGCGGCTGCTGTTGGGGCGGAGCGCCCCCGACGCCGTCATCCGCTCCAGGCGGGACTGTACGGTCCCGCGCGCAAGGCCAAGCCGTTGGGCCAGGACCATGATCGGAACGCGCGGGTCCTCGTCCAGGGCGTTGAGGATCCGCTTGTCAGTTACGTCCAATTCCTGCAATCTGATCATTTCCTGTCGCTGTCCGGGGCTCGTATTGGTCAGTCTGACCATTGATTCTCGGGTCGGTTGCGCCAACTGTAAGGTGTCTGCTCAAATAATGGCAACAAGCAGGAAACAGGCTACCGCCCATCCCGCTGGCTTACAGGCTCACCGGCACACCACCCGGAACCTGGACACAGCCTCCCGCAAGGGGGCCGCCGCTGATGACACTTGTTCACACCACGGTCATTCTGCAAACACGGCAAGAGCCCCTGAACTCCCGGGCGTCGGATCCTCCGGCGTCATCGGTAGCTGAGGGGCTCTTGTGTTGTCCGTCCGTCCTGCCGCAACGCGGGGTCACTTCCTGCCCCTCCGGAGCTCTTAAAGTCAACTGGTCGTTGCAACAGTTGGAGGTCATGCCGCGGCGGCGATGAGTTGGCGCATGCGTTGTTTAGGGGTTTCGAGGTCCAGGGTTGGGCGGGGCCGGTTGTTGAGTTTGTCGGCGATGGTGTCAAGGTCCTCGGCTGTGAAGGCCGAAAGGTCTGTGCCTTTTTCGAACCAGTGCCGCAGCAGCCGGTTGGTATTTCGTTGGTGCCGCGCTGCCAGGGTGAGTGCGGGTCGCAGAAGTAAACCCCCGCGTCCAGGGCCATCTGGATGCGGGGGTACTGGGTCATCTCCACCCCCCGATCCCAGGTCACAGTTTTGACCAGCTGGTCCGGGAGCCGGCGCATCTGGGCAATCATGGCATCGGCGACTTCCTGTGCGGTGTGCCGGCCTGGAAGGTGCAGGAGCATCGTGAACCGGGTGCTCCGCTCGACCAGGGTGCCTATGGCGCTGTGGTTGTCCTTGCCAAGGATAAGGTCCCCTTCCCAATGTCCTGGAACGGCCCGGTCAGCGACCTGTGCGGGACGTTCAGAAATCTTTGGAGCATCCCGGTAAGGATGGCCGACGTTTCCCCGCGGCCGTTCCCCGCGCGGGGTCCGTTTGCTCCTGCTGGTGCTTAGGCACCGGTACAGATCCTTGCGCAGTTCGCCCCGGCCCTGAACGTAGAGGCTCCGATAGATCGTTTCGTGGCTGACCTGCATGTTCTCATCGTGGCTGAAGGTTTGCTTCAGGACCAAGGACACCAGCTTTGGGGACCAGCCATCATCCATGGCATCTTCTACGTATGTGGCCAGCTCCGGGTGCTGAAGCCGGAAGGCCTTCGGGCGCCTGGCGCGCTGATGGGCGCGTACCTGGGCCACTTCGGCCTGGTACGTCCCATCGGTGCACTGGTTCCGGCTTACCTCCCTCCACACCACCGACCTGTCCCTGCCGATCTCCCGCCCGATAGCCGCAACCGTGGCCCCCTCGCGGAACCGGATCATGATTATCGTCCGGTCCACCAGATCAAGCCGATTGGATCCCGCCCGAACAGCCGGCACCGGGCCACCTTCAACACCGCCGTTGACACCCATACGCATCCGCATGCCGCCAGTCTTACCCAGCCAACGCTGGGTAGTGCTGCGCCACACCCCAATCCGGGCAGATGCCTCCTTCACCGTCACCCCGCGGCGCAGGAGCGAAAAGAACTCATCCTTCAACACATCAGACGCTGGATAACCACTCGGCATTTGCAACCTCCAAATAATCAGAATGTTGCAACGACCGTATGATTTTGCCGCTCCATATCGGGCCGTAACTGACCCCGCGTTGTCCCTGTGCGTAGGGTTGAATCATGACTCGTGCCGGACGCTTCGCCCCCAGCCCCTCCGGTGAACTCCATGTCGGTAATCTCCGCACCGCCATTCTTGCCTGGCTGTTCGCCCGCTCCACGGGGCGGGACTTTCTGCTGCGCATTGAGGACCTGGACCGCGCACGTGCCGGTGCGGAGGCTGAGCAGCTCCGCGATCTGGCGGCCATCGGCGTGACTTGGGACGGCGCCGTCGTCCGCCAGACAGAGCGCACCGCGGTGTACGACGACGCCGTTGACCAGTTGTCCGCCGCGGGCCTGACGTATGAGTGCTTCTGCACGCGCCGCGAAATCCAGGAGGCGCCATCGGCGCCGCACGCACCGCAGGGTGCCTATCCGGGCACGTGCCGCAACCTGGATCCGGCAGAGCTGGAGTACAAACGTTCCACGCGGCCGGCGGCCATCAGGCTCCGCGCGGACGTCACGGAATACACCGTGCACGACGTCCTGTGCGGGGAATTCACCGGGGTTGTCGATGACTTCGTCCTGCGCCGCAACGACGGTGTGACCGCCTACAACCTGGCGGTGGTGGTGGACGATGCCGCCCAGGGGATAGATCAGGTAGTCCGCGGCGACGATCTCCTGCCCTCCACTCCCCGGCAGGCCTACCTCGCCTCACTGCTGCATATGCCGGTTCCGGAATATGCACATGTGCCGCTGGTGGTGAATTCCGGCGGCGCCCGGCTGGCCAAGCGCGACGGTGCCGTTACGCTGGCCGACCTCGCGCTCGCCGGTGCTACTGAAACGGAGGTCCGCGACCTCATCCTCCAGTCCCTGGGCCTGCCCGCAGGGACTTTGGAACAAGCGCTCGCTGCGTTCCGGCCCGCCGACCTTCCCCGCGGGCCGTGGGTGTGGACGGGCATAGGGGTCCTGCCCCTGGCCGATTAACCCTGGCCCGCGGAGAGCTTCCGAAGATCGTTCTTCCGGATTTTCCCGCTGGCAGTGCGCGGCATTTCGTCCACGAACACCACTGACTTGGGGATTTTGTAACGCGCCAGCCTTCCCTCAAGATGCGTCCGCAGCTCGGCCTCGGTGAGCTGGGCGCCCTCACGCAGGAGGACGACGGCTCGCGGGACTTCACCCCACTTCTCGTCGGCGACGCCGATGACGGCCACGCTGCCCACTGCATCCAGTTCGGTGATGGCCTGCTCCACCTCGGCCGGATAGATGTTTTCGCCGCCGGAGATGATCATGTCCTTGAGGCGGTCGGACACAAACACAAAGCCGTCCTTGTCCTTGTAGCCCATATCGCCGGACTTGAACCATCCGCCTGCGTCATAGGACTCGGCACTTGCCGCGGGCCGGTTCCAGTATTCGTGGATCACATTGGGGCCCTTGATCTGGATCTCGCCCACAGATCCCGCAGGGGCCACCGTCCCGTCGAAGTCGGCGATCCGCACATCCGTGAAGAAATGCGGGAGCCCGGAGGAGCCAGCCTTTTCCCGGGACCGGGCCGCGGGCAGGGTGGTGGCCCCCGGCGCGGTCTCCGTCATGCCATAGCCGTTGGAGAAGCGCAGGCCCCGCTGTTCATAGGCCTCCAGCACCCGCAGGGGAACAGCCGACCCGCCGCACGTTAGCTTGTTCAACGAACTCAGCTCGGTGGTGTCCCAGGCCGGATGCTCGCACAGCATCTGATACGTGGTGGGTACGCCGCTGATAGTTGTGGCACGATGCTTTTCGATCAGCTCCAGAGTCCGTGCGGGATCGAACCTGGGCTCGAGAACCACCGTCCCGCCCTTGAGGAGCGTGGGGAGGACACCCATGTCCAGGGAAGCCACGTGGAACATCGGCGAGATCATCAGCGCGACATCCGTGGAAACAAAGTCGAAGTCGACGATGACGTTCATGCAGTTCCACACGATGTTCCCGTGCGTCAGCAGCGCCCCCTTGGGGTTCCCGGTGGTGCCGGAGGTGTAGAGAATCATGGCACCGTCGGCCAGGTCCACCGCTTCATCAACGTACTGGTCCCCTCCTGAGGCGAGCACCGCGTCGAAGTCTTCCGCCGCCGTCGTGCTTTGTCCGCCGGCACTCCCGGAGGTAACCGCGCCGTCGGTGGAATCATCCACCGAGATGCGACGGTTCACTCCCGTGCCCGACGCTCCGGCGGCGGCGAGGAGATCCAGGCTCCCGGCATGGATCAATGTTTCCGTTCCACAGTCCTGAAGCTGGAACTGGATCTCCGGCGGGGCCAGCCGGGTATTGAGGGGGACGAAGATGGCTCCCAGCTGTCCGCACGCGAAGAGCGTTTCAAGGAATGACGGGTGGTTGTCCCCGAGGTAGGCCACCCGGTCCCCCCGGCTGACCCCGCCGTCCCGGAGGGCGTTGGCCAGCCGGACGCTCCGGTCAGCGAGTTGCTCGTAGCTGAGTTCCCGGTCCCCGTTGATGAGCGCTGTCTTGCTGCCGGACTTGGGGCGGCGCCGCTCCAGCCACGAGCCGATACCGAAGTTCTCCATGGCGGATCCTTTCTACTGTGAGGTTAGTCCGTGGTGGCGGAGGGGGAGAAGGCCATCAGGACTTCACCGTGAGGAGGTCGTTGTTCTTGGGTTCCCGGGTGAGCAGGATGAACACGATGGAAACCACGGACATGATGGCCAGATAGGTGACCACCGAGGACGTGTTCTGCCCCGAATCCTTGAAGATCTGGGCCACGATGCCCGGGGTGAAGCCGGCGCCCAGGAGGGTTGCCAGTTGATAGCCCAGTGAAGCGCCGGTGTAGCGGGATGTGGTTCCGAACTGTTCGGACACGAAGGCCGCCAGGGGGCCGAACAGGGTGGAGTGGATCATCAGGCCGATCGCAAAGGCAACGAAGATCAGCATGATGTTGTTCGAGGACAGCAGCGAAAACATGGGGATCAGGTAAATGATGAACAGCACCAGGCCGCCGATCATCACCGGGCGCCGGCCAAGTTTGTCGGAGAGCTTGCCGCCCAGGATGACGAACACGATGGACAGTGCTGACGCTGCGGCAAAGGCGTACAGCACACCCTGCCGGTCCGCGCCCTTGGACACGGCATACGTGACCGAGAACGTCGCCAGCACAACCTGGAGTGCGAATCCGGCGGCACCGGCCAGCATGGTGAAGATCAGGGTCTTGGGACGCCGCAGAACCAGCAGCAGCGGAATGTCACGCTTGAGGGTGATGCCTGCCCGGGTGGCTGCCTGTTCGGCCATTGCCTTCTCAGCCTTCTCTTGTTCCAGTGCAGCCTTGAAGATGGGGCTTTCGGAGACCTTCAGGCGGACGAACATGCCCACGCCCAGCAGGACGAAGGAGAGCAGGAACGGCACGCGCCAGCCCCAGCTGAGGAACTGGTCATTGGGCAGGGCAGCGAATGCGCCCATGGCGAGTGTGCCGAGGACGGCGCCAGTGGGAGCGCCTGCGTTCACGAAGGACGCAGCGAAGCCACGCTTGCCGGATTCGGAATGCTCCAGCGCCATCAGTGCTGCGCCGCCCCACTCCCCGCCCACGGCAATGCCCTGGAAGACGCGGAGGATTACCAGGAGCACCGCGCCCCAGGGGCCTGCCACGGAGGCGTCGGGTACCACGCCGATCAGTGTGGACGCGATGCCCATCATCAGCATGGAGATGATCAGCATGTTCTTGCGGCCGAGCTTGTCGCCGAAGTGGCCGAAGATGATGCCGCCCAGGGGGCGGGCTACATAGCCGGCGGCGAACGTGCCGTAGGCGGCCACAACGCCCACCCAGTCGTCCATTCCGCTGAAGAAGACCTTCGGGAACACTACGGCGGCGGCGGTGGCGTAAAGCAGGAAGTCGTAGTACTCGATGGTGCTGCCCAGGTAGCTGGAGGCGATGACGGTGCGTGCTTCCTTGCGACGCTCGGCAGTGCCCAGGGCTTGCAGCTGGTTGAGTCCGGACATGGTTGTTCCTTTGAAAAAAGTGCGCGGAGGGGTGGTTACTTGTAGAACCGGGCCAGGAATTCGGCGACGACAGCGGGGCGTTCCTGGCCTTCGATCTCGATGGTGCTCGCGACCTTGATCTGGGCGCCGCCCTTGACCTCGGTGACGTCGGCGATGGTGGCCTGCATGCGGATCCGCGAGCCGACCTTCACCGGCGACGTGAAACGGACCTTGTCCAGGCCGTAGTTGACCTTGGTGGTGACGCCTTCGACGTCGAACAGCTCGCCCCAGAACGGGATGATGAGCGAGAGGGTAAGGAAGCCGTGGGCGATGGGGGCCCCGAACGGGCCGTCCTTGGCTCGCTCCGGATCCACATGGATCCACTGGTCGTCACCGGTGGCGTCAGCGAATTTGTTGATCTGCTCCTGCGTGATCTCGATGTATTCGGTAACGCCCAGGTCGGTGCCGGAAAGGGTGAGCAGTTTGTCGAAGTCGACGACGAGATTGGGCATCTTTGCCTCCTGGTTGGGTTTGGTTCGGGGTTAGTAGTTGAAAGCACGACGGCGGGTGCCGGGTTCCGTGCTTGAGCGCTGGTCAGCGGGTGAAGGCGCTTTCGCCGGTCAGGGCGCGGCCCACAATGAGCGCATTGATCTCATGGGTGCCTTCGTAGGAATAGACGGCTTCGGCGTCCGCATGGAAGCGGGCAACGTCGGTGTCGAGGGTGATGCCGTTGCCGCCCACAACCTCGCGGGCCAACGCCACGGTTTCGCGCATCAGCAGGGACGTCTGCATCTTCGCCAGGGCTGAGTCCTGGTCGCGGTAGATGCCTTTGGCCTGCTGTTCGGTCAACCGGACCACCAACGACAGGGAGGAGGTGATGTTGCCGAGCATCCGGGCCAGTTTCTCCTGGACCAGTTGGAACGAGCCAAGGCTGCGGCCGAACTGTTGGCGTTCGTTGACATAGGCCAGGGCGGCTTCGAAGGCGCCGGCCTGGATGCCGGTGGCGATCCACGCGACGTCCGAGCGCATGGCCCGCAGCATCGCTGCGACGTCGCGGAAGGAGTTCACGTTGTGCAGGCGCATGGCTTCGGGCACCCTGACCCCGGTGAGGGTGATGTGGGCGTTCTGCATCATCCGCAGGGACGTCTTGCCGTGGATCTTCTCCAGTGCCACGCCCGGGGCCTCGCGCTCGACGAGGAACGCTTTCACCTGCCCGTCCGCCACGTCCCGGGCGAACACGGCCAGGACGTCTGCGGTGGACGCGCCGCCGATCCAGCGCTTCGCGCCGTCCAGGACCCAGCCGTCGCCTTCGCGGCGTGCGGTGGTGGACAGTCCGCCGGCGATGTCCGAACCGTGCTCCGGCTCGGTCAGGGAGAAGACACCCTTGAGGGAGAAGTCGATGACCTTGGGCATCCACTCCTGCTGCTGCGCCTCTGAGGCCCCCACGCGGATGGCCGTGCGGAAGAGCCCTGCCTGCGACGTGTACCAGGTTGCCAGTGAAGCGTCCGTGCGTGCGAGTTCGAAGATCCGGAACCCTTGGTAGATACCCCGGGCAGGAACTCGTCCTGCACCCGGGGCGCCCGTCGGTTCGGCAGGTTCCGTCAGTTCGGCCGGCTCCATCAGGTCCAGGTCGATCAGCGGCTGCGCGAGTTCAGTGGGAAATTCGCCGCGCTCCCAGTGGTCCGCCAGCAGCGGATGTGCCTTCTCGTCAAGGAAGGTGCGGAGCCTGCCCAGGACCCGGCGCTCGCTGTCGGTCAGGAGGGACTCCGCATCGTAGAAGTCCGAGAATCGATAGAGGCGTTCTTGTCCCTCTCCGGGAGGCATGGCACCCACTGAGGGTTCCACCGTCGTCGTGCCCATCTCAGGCTCCCAGTCCCAGCAGTCGGACGGCGTTGTCCTTAAGGATTTTGGGCCGGACCTCGTCCTTGAGTGGGAGGTCCGCGAACGCGCCGAGCCATTTCTGCGGGGTGATGAGTGGGAAGTCGGTGCCGAAGAGGACCTTGTCCTGCAGGACCGAGTTGGACATCCGCACCAGGGACTCAGGGAAGTACTTCGGCGACCAGCCGGACAGGTCAATGAAGACATTCGATTTGTGTGTCGCGATGGAGTTGGCCTCGTCCTGCCATGGAACGGAAGGGTGCGCCATGATGATCTGCAGTTCCGGGAAATCCGCGGCGACGGCGTCCAGCAGGAGCGGGTTGGAGTAGGCAAGCTTGATGCCGTATCCGCCCGGGAGGCCTGCGCCCATGCCGTTCTGTCCGGTGTGGAAGATCGCGGGCAGCCCGAGCTCCTGGAGGGTGTCCCAGAGCGGGTAGAACCGCTCGTTGGAAGGGTCGAAGCCCTGCAGGGACGGGTGGAACTTGAAGCCCCGGGCACCGAGCTCGATGGCCTGGTGCTTGGCGCCGGCAATCGCATCTTCCCCGGTGCGGGGGTCCACGCTGCCGAAGGGAATCAGCACGTCGTTGTTCTTCGCCGCGCCGGCGATCAGCTCCGGGATGCTGTTCGGCTCGTGCTTGAGCTGGGTGCGTGCGTCCACGGTGAACACGACGGCGGCCATGTTCAGTTCGCGGTAGATCTCCGCGATGCGGTCCAGCGAGGGGGTGCGGTCCTCGGCTTTGAAGTACTTCGCGGACGCCTCGGTCAGGGTCTGTGGCAGTGATTCGTGGCCGTGGCCATCCACCTCCAGGTGAACGTGCATGTCAATCGCATCGAGTTTGGCGGCATCGATGCCCAGTTCATAACGCATATGGATTTCCTTAGCAGTCAGTGGCCGGCGCGCAGTGGACTAGCGTGCCGGGGCCGGCTCGGGCTTGAGCTCCTCCGGCAGCGGCAGGAATTCCTCGCCGTAGCTCTGGAGTGTGTCAGCGCTGAACAGCTCACCGGCGTTCTCGCGCAGGGCTTCGTAGCTCCAGCCGCCGTCGCGGTATTCGGTGGTCGCTGGCTCCGGGTGGGTCCAGACCTGCAGCCGGTCGCCGCCGGCTCCGATCGCCTGTCCGGTGATGTTGGCGGCCTCGTCGGAGGCGAGGAACGCAATGAGGCCCGCGACGTCGCCGGCCGTTCCGAAGCCGAGGTCGTGCCGGAAGAAGGATGGCATGGCCTCGCCGCGCTCGTCGGCTTCCACGGCCTTTTGGAAGTAGGGGACGGTCTTGGTCATGGCGGTGGCGGCAACCGGGATGACGGAGTTGACGGTCACGCCGGCCTTCTTCATTTCCAGCGCCCAGGTGCGGACCATGCCCACGATGCCCGCCTTGGCTGCGGCGTAGTTGGTCTGGCCAAAGTTGCCGCGCTGACCCGTCGGGGAACCGATGGTGATGATCCGGCCTTGGACGTTGTTCTCCTTGAAGTGGGCGAAGGCCTCCCGGACGCAGGTGAAGGTGCCCTTGAGGTGGACGTTGATCACGAGGTCGAAGTCCTCGTCGGACATCTTCAGCAGGCTCTTGTCCCGCAGGATCCCGGCATTGGTGACCAGAATATCCAAGCGGCCGTAAGCTTCGACCGCTCCGGCCACCAGCGCCTTGGCGGCTTCGGTGCTGCCCACGGGGGCGACCACGGCGGTGGCCCGGCCGCCGTCGGCCTCAATCTGTGCCACAGCCTGCGCAGCGGTCTCCGCGTTCACGTCGTTGATGACGACGGCGGCACCTTGGCGGGCGAGTTCGCGGGCATAGGCGAGGCCAAGACCCTGACCGCTTCCGGTGACGATTGCTACTTTGCCTGACAGGCTCATTGCTGCTCCTTTGCTAGCTGACCATGTTCACCTTGCCGTCCGGCATGGGATGCTGTTCTGTATCCATGAGAATATGGATTGTTGTAGAAGTCAATGATTTATTTTGAAAACTATCTGGAGTGACATGACCATCGAAGTGCAGGGAGCAAAGCAGGGCAGCGTCGAGGACAAGTTGGTGGCCGCTTCGATCACTAGCGACATGGGATTCCTGCTGGCAAAACTGCACGCAGCGGGGTCCGTGCTCAACAACCGGGCCCTCGCCGCTTTTGATCTCAAGGAGCGCTCGTATTCGGTGCTGATCCTCGCGAACAGCGGCCTCGAACCAACCCAGCGGGAGCTCGCCGATTTCTTGAGCTTGGATCCGAGCCAGATCGTGGCCCTGGTGGATGAGCTGGAGAAGCGGAGACTGGTGGTCCGGGCTCCCGGCAAGCTGGACCGCAGGGCCAAGACCGTGACTGCTACTGCGGCGGGCGCCAAACTCCACGAGCGTGCTTCTGAGGCGGCCGCGCAGGCCGAGGCCGAGGCGCTGCAAGGCCTCGAGACCGCTGAAGTGGCCACCCTGAAGGCGCTGCTGCGCAAGGCGCTGTGGGGCGGTGCAGTGTAAGGGGCCGTACGGCGGTGCGGTCTATGGGGCCGTAGGCTTGGACTATGTCAGACCAGCACTCCATGGAGCACAGCGCCAGGCCCAGATTCACTGTTGAGACCGCAAAGGTCCTGGCGGAGGTTGCCCACAACCGGCAGAAGGACAAACTCAAACGCCCTTACCGCGAACACGTCATCGCCGTAGGGGACGCATTGGCTGATTTCGACGATGACATCCGGATTGCAGGCTACCTCCACGACATCGCCGAGGACACCCCGATCACCCGGCAGGCACTTCTGGAGATGGGCGTTTCTGAGCGGTCAGCGGACATCATCGAGCGGGTTACCAACCGGCTGCACGACAATCCGGATAACTACCAGGCTGGCATCCGCTACATCGCTGAGGACCACGACGCCGCCCTCGTGAAGATCGCGGACAACGCCCACAATTCCCTGCCGGAACGTGTCAAGGCACTGGCCGAGAAATGGCCGGACAAGCCCCCGGTCACCAAGTACCGGGACGCCCGGCCGGTGCTGTATGCCGCCGTGGAGACCGAGGAAATCCGCAATATTCTGGCCCGCGTGAACCCGTGGCTGCTCGAAGAGCTTGATGCCCGGCTCGATGAGGAAGACGACACCGACTACGAGAACCTCACCTACGAGTCCTAGCGGACGTCCTTCCAGAGGCCCGTTCCCGCGCCCGTGGTCATGGACGATGCGTGACTCGGCGTCGAAGAGCATGGTGGTCGGGCCCGTCTGGTCGTACGACCTAATCAGCCAGTGCTGCCGGCCGGCGAACGCGCGCCGCTGCCCGCCAGCGGCTGTTCAGTGAGCCAGAGGAAGTCAGGTACGGAGGCAAACGCGACCGGCTCCGGTTTCTGGAGACGACGTCGCAGCCACGCCAGCTCCTGCCAGGGATCAGCCGGAACCGGTTTTTCGGACGTGAACTCGGACGGGAACTCGGATGGGCATTCGGACAGGCTTTCGGGCAGGGAAAGGCCACGGTCCCCATAGGGCAGTAGATCCACAATCTGGTCTGGCCAGGTAGGTGGTTCCCAGTCGGGGTGTTCGCTGGTGTAGTGGCGGCCGGTGGGTGAGATCCAGCCGGGTGGTTCGGTTTTGGTGGCTTCGGTGGGTTTCCAGGGTGTGGTGTGTTTGAGCCGGTGGTGG